>NC_016109.1:0-1463125 GCF_000269985.1 Kitasatospora setae KM-6054
CCCGCGGAGCGGGTCCGCGCTCCGCGCGGAGCGCGGACCCGCTCCGCGTGTCCGGCACCACCGCTTCGCGGGGGTGCGGCCGGCGCTTCGCGCTCGGCCTGGGTCCGTTCCGCTTCGCTCCACGGCCCCTGGATGGCTGGGATTTCGTGAGATGGGCATGGTGGCATTGTGGTTGGGGTTGTCCGGCCTTCGGCCGGAGCTGGCTGGAGGTGGGGGTGGCTGGGCTCTGATTGGTCTGAACCAATTGGTCTACACCTCTTGGCGGCCCGCTCCCCTACTCCGGTGGCGGGCTTCTCGGCGGGGTAGCGGTGGCTCTCCGAGGTCTGTTGCCTTAGCAGATTTTTTCCCGCAGTTCGGAGTTCTACTCCCGTCCCTCCGGGGTCATGCGGTGTCCGGAGCGGCTGCCCATTCCTCACCGAGGAGACCGGTGATCGTGGCCCGGTCTTCGGCTCGGAGGGCGCCGCTGCGCGCTCTGCTTCTGGCCTTGGCGAGCCAGGCACCGATCGCGATCTTCTCGCCGTCTACGATAATGCTCTCGCGGGCTTCGGGGAGCCGACCCTCCTCACGGACGAGGAACGCTTCGAGGAGGTCGGTGTTCTGACGGAAGGTCCGGCGGGTGCGGGCCAGCCGCGGCAGGGGGCTGCTGGCCGGGGTGAGGCCGATCTCGGTGAGCAGGCGCTGCTGGTCGGGGTGGAGTTTGGCCCAGCCTGTGGTCTGGCGTTGCAGCCAGGGGCCGATCCTGATGCCCACGAGGACGCTGTCGGGGTGGAGTTCGGCGGGGTCGTGGCCGGCGCGCAGGTGGGTGCGGAGGGTTGCGTATTTGCGGTGCCAGTCGGGGCCGTGGAGCAGGCGCCAGTGGGGGTCGATGTTCTCGAGGTCGGCGGTGCGTTCGGGAGCGAGTTGGCCGCGGGCGGCCTGGGCGCGTTGTTCGGCGAGAAAGCGGCCGCCGGGGTCGGTGGTGGGGATGGCGAGGTGGCCGGTCTGCTGGTGGTAGGCGGTGACGGTGGTGAGGTTGGCCTGCCACTGGGCGTCGGGGACGCTCCAGATCATGCCGAGGGCGTCGAGTTCGGCGATCCACTCGGGCGGGAGCTCGCCGCGCTGGTGGGCGCTGCGCTGACCGGAGACGAACTCGCCCAGCGTGAAGCCGTAGGGGTCAACGTACTCGTGCGGGACGGCGAGGTGACCGTGCTCGTCGCGGTACGCCTGGGCGGAGGCCAAGCCCTTGAGGCGGGGCCTGGTGCTGATGCGGGCGGGGTCGAAGGAGACAAGGTCCATCGCCCTAGCGATCACCTCCGGGTGGGTGTCGTAGTCGAAGCGCCAGCGGCGCCTGACCAGTTCACGCACCTCCCCCGGCAGCCGGTTCGCCCGGTTCGGCAGCCGCTCGGCGATCCGGTGGTCGTGGCTGCGCAGCGCGGTGGCGATCGCCCAGACCGGTTCGTAGGGCGTGCCGAGGATGTCGGTGGGGTCGGCGCCTTCGGGGATGTAGGCGGGGATGATCAGGTGGGCGAGTTTGTCAGCGCCGGCGGGCTTGCGCAGGGCGCGGCCGAGGGCCTGGACGCAGCGAACGACGCTGCGGGTGGTGTCGGCGATGACGACGGCGTCGATGGCTCCGCTGTCGATGCCCTCGGTGAGGACCTTGGCGTTGGTGAGGATCGCGGCCGGTGCTGCGGTGAAAGCGTTCAGGGTGGCTTGGCGTTCGTCGGGCAGGTCGTCGCCGTTGATGTGCAGGACGCTCGGCATGGTGGCCGGGCGCAGTTCTGGGGGGAGGCGGCGCAGGGTGTGAGGGTATTCGCGGGTGAAGTCGCGGGCGGTGGCGACCTCGTTGAAGTAGACGAGGACGTGGTGGAGTTGGTGCTCGGTCATGGCCTTGTGGACGGCGAGGTGCAGGGCGGTGGTGCGCAGCGCACTGCCGGCCGGGGAGCCGCCCGGCTTGGCGTTGCCGGTCCTCATGTCGTCGGTCTGGGCGTTGCCGGGCCTGGTGCCGGTGGTCGGGGCACTGCCGGCCCGGGTGCTGGCGGCTGTGGTGGTGTCGGTGTGGAGGCGCTGGTGGAGGTGGGTGTCGGTGATGGTGGGGACGAGGATGCGGTAGTCGGCGATGACGCCGTCTTCGACTGCTTGGTGGAGGGGGTAGTGGTGGACGGTGGGGCCGTAGAGGTGGGTGTTGTCTAGTGAGTTGATCAACCTGGGGTCGATCGGCGCCCGTTGGACGGTGGTGCGGCGTCGCCGCGGGCGGGGGCGGTGGGGGTTGTCGGGGTCCTCGGCCAGATCGGGGCTGTCCCAAATGCGGGGGGTCGCGGTGAGGAACAGGCGGCGGTCGGCCTTGATGTGCTGGTTGTCGAGGACCGTTGCCCACTGTTTGTCGTGGTGACCCGAGATCCGGTGGGCCTCGTCCATGATCGCGAGATCGAACGCGGGCGCGTGCAGGGCCTGTTGGGCTTCGGTGATCTTGCGAAGGCTGTCGTAGAGGACGAACACCGTCAGCTGCTCGACGCTCTTCATCAAGGAGGCGAGGCGGGTGAAGTCACCAGTACTGCCGACGTTCGCCGCCTGCAGGCTGGCGCTCGCGGTGGCATCCATCGAGGAGATGAGGACCATCGGCTCGCGGCGCCGGTCCGCGCGCCAGGCCAGGGCGGTCTGCACGGCGAGGTCCTTCGTCGGCAGGACCACCATGACCCGGCGGGAACCGACCTCCTCGGCGACCCGGATACCGATCAGCGTCTTGCCCGTCCCGCACGCGGACACCACCGTCGCCCGCGACCCCGCACGACGCAACTGCCGCGCCGCAGCCGCAATCCCCGCCTGCTGGTCCGCACGCGGCCGACGGCGTGGTGCGTCCTGTGGAGCAGGGTCCTGAGCGGGAGGGTGGGCGTGGGGTGAGGTGGTCACGATTTTCAGTGTTCCAGGCGGGCCGAGTGTGCGAGTGGCTCGGCGGCACGGAGGGCCGGTGGCTCTGCCGGGCCGTCAGGGACCGCCGGGCGTTTGCCTGGGGGGATGTGCTGTTCCCATCGTGCCCGGTGCCAGCGGACGCAGTCGAGGCCGACCTGGTGACGGGGTTCGGTGCGCAGAAGTCCGCGTACAGTGCCGGTCAGTGTCTCCACGATGTGCAGGTCGTCGGTCAGGTAGAGGGCTCCGTGGTCGAACCGCGTGTGGCAGCTGGGACACAGGCACAGGACGTTGCCGGTGTAGTCGGGGCCGCCGTGGCTCAGGGGGCGGATGTGGGCGCCCTCGCTGATCGCTTCCTGCGGTCCTGGGATCCGCAGGATGTCTCCGCACATCTGGCACTGGTTGCGATGCCAGTCTTTGACGTCTTGGGCGACGGCGCCGTCCCGCGTGATACGGCCCTTGCGATCCCTGACCGCGTGCTCCGGCACCGCCGTGGGCGTGTGGACTGTGCGGTGCCCGCCTCGCCAGGACAGTTCGTCCAGGGTCAGGACTCGCGGTGATCCTGCTGCGGCGCGGACTTCACCTCCGATCTTGTCGAGGGCGACACTGACCGGTTCGAGGGCGTCGGGGCACAGTAGTCGGGACCGGTCCAGGGCGGAGCGGGCGACCACCGACCATGCCGCCTCAATGTGACCGCCGGTGACCACGTCCGTGTCCTCCGCGAGTGCGAGCGCCGCCGCGATCCGGTGGGTGTGGGCGTCCAGCCGGGCGAACTGGTTGGCTGCTGGTCCCAGGTCGTCGAATTGATCCGCGCTGAGCTGGATCGGCCAGAACTTCGCGGCGGCCTCGTCCGTGATCACCATGGGTACCTGCCGTCGCGTCAGGTCCTCGTAGATACGGACGAGTTCCTCGACGGCCCTACAGGCCGCCGACGGCCGGGGGACGGGAACAGGAGTGCTTCGGCGCTCCCCCGGCGTCTTCCGAAGGAAGATCAGGAACCGGGTGGAGGATGCCTCGTCCGTGCGTGCCCGGTAGGGCCAGTCGGTGGCCGGCATCTCCCACAGCACCCCAACCTTGGCGGCTTTCCGCGCCGGTGCACCCCTGCGGGAGCGGAGCCGGTGCCCGGGGTCTCGATATTCTCTACCATCCCAGGCCGTGCGCAGTTTGTAGGTGAGGAAGTCGTCGCAGGAGGTTCCCGACCCGCGGCGGGCGACGGGGCTACCGGTGAGCAGCATGGAGAAGTCGGTGCCGGGTGCCATGGTCCGTGAGGCCTTGGTCCAGGCGATCCGGAGTTTGTCGAGGGTGGTGATGTCGTGGTGGCGTGTGAGGCGGCGGAAGCGGTGGGTGTCCAGGCCGGCTTCGGTCAGCGTGGTCGTCAGGGAGGGCTGGGCGTCACCGGTCAGGAACGCCCCCCATACCAGGCAGGGCCAGTCCTTGCTGCGGGTCGGCAGGGTTGCAGAGGGGGCCACGGCCGCTGCCCACCAGCACAGGGCTGCCGCGTAGGCGTCCTCGACGTGAACGCCCTCCTGTCGTGCCGCCCGCTGCGCGACGTCGCCCAGCGGGCCGCGCAGCACTGTCCCTGATGTCATGGCCCCTGTCCCTCTCCTGCCCGCGCACCGTGGTGATGGTCTATCACCAGACGCTGACAGCAGGGATCGGGCGGTAGGGGCCGGCGGAGCGCGGGTCGCCTGCGACGTGCACGCAGCCTTCGAGGACTTCGAACCGGGATCGGCCGCCTTGCCGGTCCGATTGGAGTTGGACGTCCTGGACTCTGTGGTGGGTGTGTTCCGGTTTCGAGGGAGTGCGTTTTTGTCGACGGCAGGACGTTCAGCTGTTGGCTTGCTCCGTTGCATGGTTCGCTGCTGCGGGCGTGCGGTGGACGGAGCCGCCGTCAGCTCCTGCCACCGGGATGCTGGCTTCGCCTGCGTGTACGGCGTCACTGTCGTGGTGCTCGGCCGAAGTGATCTCGATGTCATCGGCTGGTACTAAAGGCGGTGTTCCTTCGTGGTGAGTGGCCGGTTCGGCGTACCCGCTCGGCGCGCCGCTGTAGTTGGCCCGTCCGCGCTGACGGTTGGTTCCGTCAGCGCGGACGGGCTCCGGTGATCTTGTGCCAGCGGTCCAGCTCTTCGTCCAGGGCTCGGCGGGCGGTGGGGATCTTCGTGTCGGCTGCTTGTTCGGCCTTTCCCTGTTCCAGCCGTTCGAGTGCCTGCTCGTGGCGGGTGGTGTCGGCGACGGCTTCGGCGAGTTCGGCTTCCGCTTGGGGGATGTTGGCCAAGCGGAGTGGTGTGGCCCGTTTGGCAGCGGCTATGGCGTCGTGCGTCCTGGCGGCGAACTGCGTGAGTTCCGTCGGGTCGTACTCTTCCTCGGGGAAGTCGAGTGCCTGCTGTCGGCCGTCGGGAAGAACCAGGTGCAGGTGTCCGATGTCGTCGGCTCGCTCGCAGCGGACCGCGATCTCCTCCAGTGGGTACTCGTGGGTCGCCCCGCCGGTAGAGACAACCAGTCGGTGCTCGTACAGCTGCACGGGGCCCATCGTGCTGTGCAGTGTGCCGCGGCCGGGGTCACGGAGCATTGCGAGACGGCGCTCGGCTCGGGCGATGCGGCTGCGGTAGGCGGAGCGTTCCGTGTCGACGGCGGCTCGGAGGGCTGCGAGCCGGTCTGCGGCCTCGTGTTCCAGCCGGCGCAGGTTGCCCCGCTTGGTACGGAGGCGGGCTCGGTCGTCGGCGTGCTGGCGGTGGAACGCGAACCGCCATCCCCCGGGGTAGCGGTTCGTCCACCACACGAGCGCGGCCAACACCGCCGCCGCTGCGAACAGGGCTGTCCAGGCCCAGGCCCCCATTGTGTCCTCCCTTGCCTGCCGTTCTTCGATCCGTGGGAACAGCATGCCGACGCAGTGGTCGGGCGTGCACGGTGTTCGCGGCAACTCTTGTCGGTCATCGGTGAGGTGATGGCGCGGCCGGGCGGGATCCGGAGTGGGCGCGGCGAGTCGCAGCAGTCATTGCGGGGGCGGGCCGGCTCTACTCCCGGGCGTAGCCGGGCGGTGTTGGCCGGTTGCCGGGCTGATGGTGGTCAGGGCTGATCGGTCGAGCGGTGGGCCGGTACGCCGCGATCACGGTCTGGGCTTCTGCTGTCCGCTTCCGCCTCGCCGGTGCCACAGGTCCGGATCACCGGGTCGCGGTTTTGCTTCGGGGCGTATCGCGGCGTGCCTTTGCATGTGTGCGCCCGCGTGCGGAGCGGAGCGCCGGACTGTTCTGTTCGGTGTTCACGGGATTCGCCCGGGTCTTCGTCACAGGCTCCGGCGTGGGGTCGTTGCAGTCGTGCGGGGTCGTTCGCGTCCCGCACGAAAGTACATGCGATTCGCCGAAGGAGCCTTCATGGCACGGCAGTTCTCCTACGAGAAGTTGGTGCTCACCTCGGTCAACGGGGTCAGGGAGGTGGACCTCGACCACCCGGTGATCGGGGTGTTCGGCCCGATCGACACCGGCAAGACCACGTTGGTGGATGCGTTGGCCTATCCGCTCGGTTACAGCGTCGATTGGCGCCAGGTCCCCAAGGATCGGCTGATCTCCGTCACCGTCGTTCTGCGGGTCGAGGGCATGCGTATCGCGCTGCGTCGGGGTCTGGGTAGTCGTGCGAATCTGGTCGAGCTGATCGATCCGCGTAGCGGCGAGGTCGATGAGACTCTCGTGGTGAAGTACGACCCTTCCGGGAAGCAGCGCCGGGTCGGGGACGTGCTGTTGGAGCTGCTGGGGTTGGCGGAGCTGTTCGCCCCGCCGGAGGCGGTGGCGGTGTCGTCGGCGGGCGCGGGGCGGTTGTCGTTCGAGCACCTGTACCCGCTGTGCTACCTGAGCCAGGACATGGTCGACGGCGGTGAGCTGGTGAGGGGTGGGGCCAACAGCGCGTCGTCGTACAAGGCGGTGGTGGAGTTGCTGCTGCACCTGACGGATGCGCGCACGCGGATTCTCACCGCCCGGCTCAAAGTCCTGCTCGATGCCGTACGGCCGCTGCAGGCCCGGGTCGAGCACGTCAAGGAGTTCCTGGCGGCGGCCCGCGACGAGCACGCCCTGCGTCAGGATCTGGAGGAGAGCCGGCGACGCGTGCAGGAGACGCTGGTGGCGTTGGAGGAGTTCAAGGGGCGTCAGCGGGCCATGACCGCCGAGCAGGATCCGCTGCGGTGCAAGGTCGCCGAGCGGGAGGCGGCCGCGGCGCGCTGCCGGTCGGTGGCTGCGGAGGCCCGGGCGGAGGTGGAGCGCATGGTTGGACGGGTTCGGGGTCTGCAGCACCGTGCTCAGGCGGGGCCGCGCCTGGTCAGCCCGTGCCCTGGCTGTGCCCGGGACTTGACGGGGCGTACGGTCGGGGACGGGTTCTGCGGGGTGTGTACCGAGCGGTGGGACGCCTCGCGGTTGCAGGATCTGCTCCGCCTTGCCGAGACCGAGCTTCTGGCTGCCGAGCAGGCCGCCACCGCGGCGACCAAGGAGCAGGGGCGGAAGGAGGCCGACCTGGCGGCCGCCCAGGCCGAGCTGGACGCCCATCTGGCTTCGCGGATCGGCCCGGCCGCGGGCCACTTGGAGCAGCTCGCTGCGGCGCATGCCTCGGCGAAGGCCCAAAGTGCCGCGCTCGAGCAGGAGCTGGAGCCCTATGCCCGGCTGCGGGAGTTGCAGCAGGAGCTGGAGCGGGCGGTCGGTGAGCGCGACGAGGTCAAGCAGCAACTCGCCGACCATCGTGCGTCTCTGTCGGGGCGTCAGGTGGCTGTGCAGGAGATCGAGGACTTCTTCCGGCACATCATCGACGCCCTCCAGCTGCCGGGTGACCCGGGAGCGGCGATCGACCGTTCCAGCTACCTGCCGAGGGTGCGGCGCGGGCCGCTGAGCAATGTCGGGCACGGGGTGCGGACCGTGCTGAATGTCGCCTACCGGATGGCGTTCACCAGCCACGCCCTTGTCACCGGAGCCACCGACCTGCCGACCCTGCTCGTCATCGACTCCCCTCGCAAGAACGTCGGCTACGGCACCGACGACCAGCAGCTCATCAGCCGCTTGTACACCCACTTCCTCGAACACATCACCGCTGTGCGCGAGGGCACAACCGTGGTGCGGCCTTCCCAGGTCATCATCGTCGACAACGACCTGCCCGTCGGGTTCCGGGACCGGCTGCATGTCATCGAGCTCAGCCGTGAGAACCCGCTCGTGCCGTAACACTCTTGGCGGGTCGGAGCAGGGCGGCAGGCGGGGGCGACAGGCGGAGGCGTCGCCCCCGCCTCCGGATCTTCGGTCGTCGGGGTCGGCCGGCCCGGTGGCGGTGCCCTTGTTGGAGCGGATCCACCCGGTGTGCACCGGCCTCGCGCGAGTTCCAGGGCCGGTTGTCAGTGGTGTGTCGTACCGTGCCGCCGTGCCCACGTACACGAAGGATGCCATCGTGATCCTGCCCGGCCCGATGCTGCGGGTTGTGCGAATACACCCGGTGTCCGGTATCCCGCGGCAGCGCTGACACCACTGGCGAGACCAGGAGCATCCGGTACTGCCCGCCCGGAAGCCGACACCGTTCTGCTCCACAACGAGACCTGCGTCGCCCTTGGGCTTCCACAGCAGGCGGCGTGCCTTCCGATGATGAGGACACATGGTTTTGATGCCCACCGCCGAGCAGCAGGCGGCCCGTGAGATGTTCGCCGCCGGCGGCGATCTGGCCCTGGTGGCCGGTGCCGGGACGGGAAAGACGTCCACCCTGGTCCTGATGGGACAGTCGACGCCGCGTCGGGGCCTGTACGTGGCGTTCAACAAGTCGATCGCCGACGACGCGAAGAGCCGGTTCGGGTCGAACGTCGAGTGCCGCACGGCGCACTCGCTGGCGTTCCAGAGCGTGGGGCGCAACTACCGTGAACGGATCAGCCGTTCGGCACGCGTGCCGGCCTGGCAGACCGCGCGCCGGCTCGGGATCGACCGGGACCTGCCGGTGAACTCCACCAGGATCACCGTCAAGCACCAGGCCCGCCTGGTGATGGGGATGGTGCGCCGGTTCTGCTACACCACCGACCGTCAGCTGATGGCCCGTCACCTGGAATGGGTCAACGGCCTGGACACCGGCGGGCAGGACTTCGTCGCCCGCGAGCTCCTGCCGTACGCGGCGCGGGCGTGGGAGGACCTCCAGGACCCGGGAGGGGAGCTGCGGTTCGAGCACGACCACTACATGAAGATGTGGGCTCTGACCTCGCCTGTGCTGGGTGCGGACTTCGTGCTCCTGGACGAGGCCCAGGACACCAACCCCGTGCTGGAGGAGGTCTTCCTCAACCAGAAGGCGCAGCGGGTATGCGTGGGTGATCCCGCACAGCAGATCTACGCCTGGCGGGCGGCGAAGGACGTGATGACCGCGTTCCCCGCCGAACACCTGGAGCTCACACAGTCGTTCCGCTTCGGCCCGGGGATCGCGGCCGTGGCCAACCGGTGGCTCTGCCATGCGGAGTCCCCGATGCGCCTGGCCGGTTGCGGTCCCGAATCGAGGATCGGCCCGGTGGTGGGAGCCGACGCGGTGCTGTGCCGCACCAATGCCGACGCTCTGCGGGAGGTGATCGGTTTCCTCGACGACGGCGTGCCGGTCGCGCTCGCCGGCGGCGGTGCGGCAATGGAGCGGATCGCGCAGGCCGCGCTGGAGCTCAAGGCCGGCAAGCGCACCAGCCATCCGGAGCTGTTCCTGTTCTCCTCCTGGGGCGAGGTGCAGGAGTACGTCGAGCAGGACAGCGCCGGCTCCGACCTCAAGGCGATCGTGCAACTCGTCGACACGCACGGCCCCGAGGCGATCCTCGCCGCTGCCCAGCGTCTTACCCCCGAGGAGCAGGCGAAGGTGACGGTGTCGACCGCGCACAAGGCCAAGGGCCGTGAGTGGGACACCGTGCGGATCGCGGGCGGGTTCGAGGCGCCGCCCCTCGACGAGGACGGACTGCAGGCCCCGCTGTCCCTGCCCGAGGCGCGGCTGGCCTACGTCGCCGTCACCCGCGCCTGCCGTCACCTGGACATGGAATCCATGGCCTGGCTCGATGCCTACGAGAAGACCCTCGCCTCCGGGCCCGGCGCGGGCGGGCGGCCCCTGCTCGACCTCAGTCTCACCGGGCAGCTCAAGCACCTCGCCTCCCCCATGTCCCGGTTCATGGAGCAGCACCTGCCCGACGCCCGCCACGTCGCCGGCGACTACCTGAAGCGGCTGCCCCCGCTTCCCCGTCCCGTACAGCCCCTGGATGTCGCCCACCCGAAGTTCGACGCCCTCGGCCACGCCATCGACTACCGGCTGCGCCTGTCCCTCGGCCGGGACATGGGAGGCGCTGTTGCGGCCGGTGTCGATGCCATGCACCCGCGCTGGGAGCTGCCCGGAGCGCCTGCCCCGAAGGTCCGCAGCGCCCTGCACACCGCCGGAGTCGAACTCCTCGACCTCACCCGGCGCCACCTCGACAGCGAAGGCACCTACCTGGACGAGGACACGCTCTCACGGCTGTGCTTCGTCGCCGCCTCTTATGAGGACATCTACCGCATCGGGCGGGTGCATCGCTTCAGCTTCCTCACCCGGGCCGACGAACACACCACCCTGCGCCGCCTCACCGACGCGGTCGACAGCTACGTGCCCGACGACCTCGCCGTACAGATGCGTCTCGCCCAGGAGCCGTTCGCCGCGCTGCGGGCACTGCCCGAGGCGCAGCGGGTGTGCGGGCCGGTGTTCGCCGGCAGTGGCGACATCGGCGGCGCGGACGCCGACTTCGTCCTCGGCGGACTGCTGATCGACTGCAAGGCCACCACCCGGCCCCGCCAGCTCGGCGTCGCGGAGATCTACCAGCTCGCCGGCTACCTGCTCCTGGACTACGACGACGAGTTCGGCATCGACCGCGTCGGGCTGTACCTGTCCCGCCAAGGCCACCTCATCACCTGGACCGTCCCCGACTTCCTGCTCCGCCTCGGCACCACCACACCCCTGCCCACCCTGCGGCACAGGCTCCGCGACTTCCTGCACACCGAAGCAGCCGCTCTGGCCAGCCCCATCGGCAACCGCGTGCGCTGAGACGGCCGACCCGGTGTGCCCGCCCAGAGCGGGCACACCGGGCGGGCGCACCCGCGGAAGAACACTCCTGCCCGGCAAGGTCCGAGCTGCTCCGTGCGGGGCGCGGGCGTGTCCACCGAAGCCTGCGCAGTGTTGGACCACCAGAAGATGGCACGGGAGGAGAGCGGATGTCGTACGGGTACAGCGGCGGTCCCAACTGGCCGATGATCCAAGCCAAGCGGCGGGCCGAGCAGGAAGCCAGTTCGGCCCGGTCCGAGATCTCGGCCAACAGGGCGTCGGCCGAGCGATGGAAGGCCGCCTTCGAGGCGCTGTCCGGCCACGTGCGGACAGCGGCGGGTCGCAGCGGCATGGCGCACCGCGAGGGCGACAGGTGCGGCTGCCCGGCCTGCTGGGAGAAGGTCATCGCCGGCCTCGCCCAGGAAGCCGAGGAGAGGGCAGGTGCCGCGGGCGGACCCGGCGCTCACGCCGGTCCGCGTTCTTCGGCGACCTCTTCGCGCACTACAACCCGCAGCAGTGCCCCTGATCCGGCCCGGGCCCGCTACGCCAGGGCGACGGGGGTCACGTGCAGGGCGTGCAAGGGCTGGCGGGCCGTGGCCGGCAGGACCTCGAACCACGCCTGGCCGTCGTCCAGGTAGCGTTCCGCGCTCCGCCAGTAGCGCCAGCCCAGGTCGACGAAGCAGTCGACGGCCTCGTCCGCCGTGCCGTACACCAGGTGCTGGCCGTGGACCTCGACGCGTTCGAGTGCCTGGCCGGTGCTCTCCAGGCGGGCAAGGGCGGCGGCCGCCGCGCGGCGAAGCGGGCTGTTCAGGGCCCAACGGCCCTGGACGTGCGCGGCTGCCCTGGCCGAGGTCGGCCAGGCGTCGGGGAGAGAGAACGCGGCCACGGTCACGGCACCTTCAGTGCACAGGCGGTGCAGGTCGATGCGGACCGGTCGTGGGAGCAGGTCGGCGATGGCCTCGTACGAGGGCAGGACGTGGTCGCGGGGTGCGCGCCCGGCGGCCGGATCGGGTGTGAGCGCGGCAAGCCGCTGCCGGGCTGTGACGACCGGCTCACCGCGCCGCCACAGCAGGGAGAGATCGATCCCCTCGCTCTCGAGGGCTTTGCGCTCCTGGAACTGGAAACTGACACCGCGTCGACGGCCCCGAAGTGCCTGACGCATCGTCACATAGCTGTCGCGACCGTCGCAGAAGGCGTCGAGTGACTCCCGCGTCCAGCGTGCGTCGGTGGCGTGCTCGACGACCACGTCCACGTCCCCTACTTCCAGAGCACCCCGGGCGTAGGATCCGAACAGGTGGATCTCCTCGACCAGGTTCAACGGCCAAGCCCCCTGCTCCAGCCGGTCGAGCATCTCGACCAGCACTGCGGTCGCCCGCTCGCGCTTCATGTGTACTGCTTCTCCTCAACTCTTCATGGCCCCGGGGATAATGGGCATGCCGGTGGTGGTCGCCGGTCGATGCGGGCCGTCGGAATCCGGCCGGCGAACAGGCACTGTCTGCGGTGATCGCTGCGGCGTGGGGCGGGAACCATCTGCCCTTGCTGCGCAGCGATCATCCGCAGTTGCGGCGCTCCTGCCCGGGCGGGCTGGTGGACTCTGTTTCGCTCACGCTTGCCGTGAAAGGACTGCCCGGGCAGCTGTCCGGAACAGGGCGCTCTGGCGGTCGACCGGGCCTGGGCCGAGCTCGCGCACGTCCCGCCCATCGTAGAACCGGTCCATCCTCTCCGCGGCCTCCCTGCCCTGCCGGTGGCGGTCGCGCTCCAATGCCTCGGCGAACTCGGCCGGGGCTTCCCTGGTGTCGTGGATGAACACGACCACCACGTGCTCGCTCTCGTGGCCCACGGTCTGTACCCGCCATCCCAGTCGGCGGGCCGCGCGCCGCAGGGCAGCCCGGATCAGGGGGAGGCCGCCCAACGCCTCGGCCTCGGCCGGGGACAGGTTGGCCTGCAGGGAGCCGCCATAGCCGCCGGCCCCCTCAGGGCTGGTGGACTCCAGAACGGGCAGCAGGGCGTCCGACAACGCCACGCACCGTGGGTCCTTCGACATCGGCGGCTTCCTGGCCGAGGGCACGGCGGCCGGTCCCACGGCCGACCGGGCTGCCGGCCCCGACTCGACGACAGCGGGCGTGTCCAGGTGACGTTCCAGGACGGCCAGGGCCTGGCTCATGCCGTCCTGGTCGAGCCTGGCCGGCAACAGTCCCGCATCGCCACAGGCGACGACGTGTGCCAGGGCCTTCTGGTAGGACACGGGCCGGGTCTTGGCGAGAGCCTTGGCCAGACGGGTGCGGTGGGTCTTGGCGGTCATGCGCGTTCCGATCCAGGCCTGCTACGAGCGGAGCACATCCCACCGCGCGATGTCTCCGGCAGACCACTGGATGTGATGGAAGGTCAGGACCAGTGCCGGGTGCATCCCTTGTGGTCCGGGCGGCGGCCCGGTTTACCCGAGGCGGTGGCCATACAGGGCGGCACGCACCCACAAGTGCGCAGTGCGGCGACTATACCTCGAACCCGACCGCATCCGTACGTCTCTGGGGAGGGCTTCCGATACTGGTCTTCGTGCGCCGTTGGGTGCGGTTCCCGGTCAGGGATCGCGCTCCTCGCGGTCCTGGTGACCGCTGTGGCGGACCGGAGCCGCTGGCCGGCATCCGGCGGCCCGCCATACCGCCCAGTGGTCATCTGCGCACCCACACCATGTCCAGGGCTTCCAGTTCTGAGATCAGGAGCGGCGGGAGTTGCCCTCGGAAGACCTTGTCGCGTTGGCGGGCGATCCAGGTGCCGAGGCGGACCTTGGCGTGCTCGACGCGCTCGACGAATCCGGGCGGGACGTCCAGGTGGCCCTCCCGGTCCCGGAAGGCTCGCGCAGCTTTGATGTAGCGACGGAATTCCGCTGGCAGTTGGTGGATCGGGGTGAGGGCGGACCGCGGCGGCCGATGGGCTGGCCGGTCCGTTCGGGGTCCGGGCCGTAGGGGCGGCACTGATGGTGGTGCGGCCATCGACCGGGCGTATGGGGGCTGCCCGCAGCCGGCACTGCCCTGCGCCCTGCGGTACGGCGCGGGCTCGCCCTGTGCGGGGTGGGTTCGCCAGGCTCCGAGGGCGTCCAGGAGCGCGGTCTGGTGCGCGTCGAGGTTGCCGGTGTCGGCGTGTCGGTTCTGCATGCGCAGCCACGCACCCGGCCGGAAGCGTTCGTCGCCGGGTGTCCCGGTGCGGTTCACGGGACCGGTGAGGCGGCCGCCGGCTGCCAGGTAGGCGACGAGGCGACGGTATGAGCGCTGCCAGTCCGGCGCCATCCGCCAGAGCGGGTCCAGTGCGGTGAGCCGTGCTTCCTGATCCGCGGTCAGGTCGGCCTTTCGCTGGCGACGCACCCACGTGCCGAGGTTGTAGTCCTCGACCTGCTCGTCGGCGGGAACGGCCAGATGGCCAGTGCGCACGGCAAACGCGCGCGCGTGGGCGTAGCCGCGCTCCCAGGCGTCCTCGTGCTTGTTCCAGATCATCCCGAGGGCGTCCAGGTCGTTTCGGCGTCTGGTGGCGAGTCGGCCGGTGGCGTGCAGGTGGCGCTGCCGGGAGAGCCAGCTCGCGAGGGCGCCTTCGGCAGGGTTGAGGTGGCCGTGCTGTGCGGCGAAGGTCGCGGCCTTGGTGAGCATGCTGGCCCACGGCTCCTCGAATGCTGTCGGCCTGGGCGCGGCCTGCGCGATGACGGCAGCGGCTGGTGGGGCTGTGGCCTGGTGGTGGGGGGCTGTGTCTGTGCCTGGCGGCGCCGTGCTGCTTCCGGCCGTGGTGTCGGCTGGCTCCGATCGGGCGCGGTGCGGGAACGGCTGCGGGATCCGGGGGGCGGCCAGCGGGGGGCCGGGCGGTTCTATGGGGCCGGCCGGTTGAGTGAGGGCGGGGTCGGCGGGGGCTTGGAGGAAGTGCGGGGCCGGGTCGATGCCGAGGGCCCGCAGGGCGGTGAGCTGCCGGCTGGTCAGTTGGGCTGCGTCGCGTTGGCGCTGGCGGATCCATCGTCCGAGGTGGACCTGCTCGGAGTCGACGGTCTCGCAGTGGCCGGCGGGCACATCCAGGTGGCCTTCGCGCTGGTGGTACTGGCGGGCGGCACGCAGTCCGCGGGTGAAGGCTGCGGCGAGTGCGGTGGCGGGGCGGGACAGGAGGATCGTGTGGGGGTGGGCGTCGGGGTGGGTGCGGGCGAGGTGGTGCAGGAGATGCCGCTGCCCCGGGTGGAGGTCGTCCCGGCGGTTGATCTGGCGGTCGAGCCAGCTGTTCCAGCCGGTGTCGGTGTCGGCCTGCCGGTGGTAGGGGATCGTCCAGGTGGTGGTCGCGAGTCGGTGACGTAGGTGGGTGTAGGTGTGCTGCCAGCGCAAGCTCCATGGGGGGTTCCACCACGGGTCGACGGCGTTGAGGGCGTCGACCCGTTCGGACTCCAGGTTGCTGGTGCTCGCTCGTCGGCGCATGCGGGCGAGCCAGGCGCCGAGCGTGGGGTCGCTGCCGGGGATCGTCGGGTCGAAGGCGAGGCTTCCGGTGCGGGAGGCGGTCGCGGCGGCCCGTTCCAGGTGGTGCTCGAAGCTGTCCGGTGGGTGGGGCCAGGAGATGCCGAGGGCATTGAGCGCGACCGCCCGTTCGATGGGCAGTGTCCCGGCCTTGTAGTGGGTGCGGTGACGGCCGACCCAGCAGCCGAGGGGAAATCCTGACGAGTCGGTGTAGTCGCTGGGCACGTCGAAGTGGTCGTGCCGGTCGACGAAGCGCACCGCCGCGTTCCAGCCGTCCGCCCATTCACCGCTGTCGATCTGGTGGGTGCGCAGGTCGAGGACGGGGGCGATCTCGTCGGCGCGTTCAGGACCGGGGAGGACAGGGTCTTGGAGGCGGCGGCGGCGGATGCCCGTGAGGCGGTGGAAGACGCGGTCGTCGTGGTCGCGAAGTCCGGTGAGGACGTCCCACAGGACGGAGAAGTGGGAGGACCACATGGCCTCCCGGGTGGACTGGCCGGGGGCGAGGTAGACCGGGATGACCAGCGTGGCGATCTTGCCGGAGCCCGGGGGCTGGCGCAGGGCGCGCCCGAGGGACTGGACGATGTCGACGGCGCTGCGTTTGGGGTCGGCGAACAGGACGCCGTCGGCGTCGGGGACGTCGACGCCCTCCCCGAGGGTCTTGACGTTGGCCAGGATGGCGAACTGGTAGCCCAGCGGCCCTCGGGTCGTGCTGCCCAGCAGGGGCATGGTGTCGAACTGACGTAGGCACCGGGCGCGTTGTCGCGGGGTCTGGTTGCTGTGGACGGCCCTGGACCAGATGCGCGGCGGGGTGTCCTGTTCGCTGATGGCGGCGGCGGTGAGGGGGAGGCTGTCGGCGAAGTTCTGGGAGGCAACGATGCGGCTGTGGAAGGTGACCACGCGGCGCAGTCCGTAGTCGGCGACGGCTTGCAGGAGGCCCACCTGCAGGGCGGCCAGCCGCAGTCCGTCGTACTCGGGGGTTGCTTCGGCGGTGTGGAGGACCTCGCGCAGGTCTTCGTCGCGGATGATGGGCACGACGATGCGGTAGTCGGCCAGCAGTTTGCGGTCGATGGCCTGTGCCAGGGTGAGGCGGTAGACCACGGGCCCGTAGATGGTGGCGTCGTTCATGGACGCGAGTTCGACCGGGGCCCCGGGCTTGCGCTTGCGTCTGCGTGTGCCGCTGTTCGCCGTCCACAGGCGCGGGGTGGCGGTCATGTAGAGGCGCCGGGCAGCGGGCAGGCGCTCGTCGTCGTGGACCGCTCCCCAGTCCTTGCCGCGGTCGCCGCTGGTGTGGTGCGCTTCGTCGGCGACGACGATCGCCCATTCGGGCAGGAAGTGCCGACGGTGGGCGAGTTCGAGCACTTCCAGGGAAGCGTAGGTGGCGAAGACCACGGCCGGCCCGGGGCGCTCGGAGAGCCGGGAGGCGAGGACTTCGGGGTCGGTGGTGAAGACGACATGCCGGGTGATGTCCGGATAGTCGGTGCGGCCGCTGGAGCACACAGCGGTCATGCGGTGAATGCTGCTGTCCTCGCGCCATCGGCGGATGGTCTGGGCGACCAGGTCCAGGGTGGGCATGAGCACCAGGACGTTGCCCTGCCCGGCGAAGTGCTCGGCGACCCGGATCGCAATCAGGGTCTTGCCGGTGCCGCACGCTGCGATCACCGTCGCTCTCGGCAGGAGTCCCAGCGTCGCCGTCGCGGCCTCGATCGCCTGCTGCTGGTGTTCACGCAGTGAGCGCGGTTCCCTGGACACTGAGGAGGCGGTTCCTTCACGGCCGTTGCGACGTGCGGGGCGGCAATGCGGGCAGGCCGCCTGCCGCCTCGGGCACCTGTCCGGGGTCTCCGATCGGTCGGACCGGCCCTGGAAGGTGCCCGGATGTTCCCGTGATGATACGGCCGACATGCGCTACCGTGGTGGGCCGGTTGTCCGCCCCGGGGAGCGATGTGAACGTGCAGGAGCATGGCCGCTGTTCGGACCTGCGGGAGCTGCCGCTGCATGTGCGCTTCCTGCCGAACGAGTCGACCGGTTCGTACGTGACCCGGCTCGCCGAGCGCAACGGGCTGAGTGTGGGCTACCTGCTGGAGATCGTGGGTGAGGGCAAGAGCCGGGTGGTTGCGCCCCACCTGACCGAGCTCTACCTCAACCGGCCCGCGGCCGAGCGTCTGGCCCGGCTCGCCGGCCGGCCCCTGCCCGTGCTGCAACGGGCCTTGGCGAGTCTGGGCGAGGAGTACCTACTGACGGGCTCCGGGGAGCACCCGGTGTGGAAGTGGCCGTGGGCCGTGACGGACGGCTACCTGGTACGGGCGTGCGCGCTGTGCGCGGCCCGGCGCGGGGTCACCGAGCCGGCGTGGCTGATGGTGCCCGACACCTGGAGCGTGTGCGGCGAGCATGCCCGGTGGACGGACAACTCGCGCGACACGGCGTGGCCGTGGACCGATCTGCGGCCGTGGCCGCAGGTCCTTGACGCCCACCGCCGGTTGGCGTGTCTGGGCCGGCGGATGGGAAAGGTGGGGCGGGCGCTGATGGCGGACGCCTTCTCCATGATGGCCGACCGCCAGGTGCGGTCCTTGTACGGACGGGCGCCGCGCTGGTTCGCCGAAGCCGCGGACCGGCTCGGGGAACGGCGGGCGGCACCGTTCCTGGCGTATCCGGAGGCGGTCCGGGTCGCGCGGGTCCTGGCGCGCAGCGAGCGGCACCGGCTGGCGGGGGCGTTGACGTGGGAGGAGTACCGGCGTTGGCACGCGCAGGCGGTGGCCGAACTGGGCCCGGCGTTCAGCCCGGTCCTGACCGTCTGGATGGCCCGGCATCAGCCGCAGACGTCCGTGGCGGCGCGCAAGGCAGGGGTCCGGCCGCCGCTGGCCGCTCCGCACAAGGTGGTCGGCGCGCTGGCGTCGGTGGCGCAACTGAGCTGTCTGCCGGGCGAGCTGGGCGCCGGAACCTTCGACCGGCCCTACCTGTGACGTGAGGCGGAGGGCTTTCACACCTGAAGTGGACGTCTTTGTTCCGCCGGGTGGCGAGTTGTGATAGCTGTGGGGCGTATCACGGCGGCTCGATGTGGTGGCGCAGGCTCGGCCGGGGCTTCGGCCCGGCGGCGGAAAGGCATCGTGTGCAGGTACAGGTGCGTTATCGGGATCCGGACGGCCGGGAGCGCGAGGCCGCTCCCGGAGAAATGCGCGCAGTGCCGTTGGAGCGATGCGAGCCCCTGCGTGAACCCCATGCCTACCACGGGAGGCAGTCGATCCTGACCCGTTACTGGGCGGCCACCACCAAAGGCATGGTGGTCTGCGGCAGCGAGCGGCTGATGTACGCGGCGGCCCTGCTGGACTTCGACGCCTCGGTGCAGTGGTTCTCCGCGACCGCGACGCAGATCTGCTGGCAGGACGGCTCCGCGCACGGGACGGTAGAGCCCGCGTTCTTCGCTCGGACCGTACGCGGGGAGCGGCTGGTGATCGTGCACCCTGCCCGCGACGGCGACGAGCAGGCCCGATCCCGGGAGGCGGAAGTGGTCGCGCATGTCGCGGACGCCGCCGGATGGACCGTCGCCCCGCTGGACGTCCCGACGGGAATCCGCCTGCAGTGGCTGCGGGTTGTGTCCGCGCACCGCTTCCCCGACCTGTACGACGAGAAGATCCGCGACGTGCTGCTCCCCGCGTTCTCGGTGGCGCGCCCGATCACGGCGGGAGTCGCCGCCGCTGGCCTCCCGCGCACGGCTCTCGCCCATGCCTGGCACCTGCTGTGGACCGGTGACCTGTCCTTCGAGCGGGACCGGGCCCTCATCCCGGTCTCCCTCGCCTGGGCAGGCAACGCCGCGAATCGGGTGGTCGTGTGAGGGCCCAGAGGTCCGGCTGCACCTGCCGTACCGGCAGCGCGCCGGGCACGGACGACGATGACGGGCGGTGCGCCGGCCTGGAGCCGGGCGACACGGTCCGCTGGCACGGCGCCTCGTACCTGGTGGCCGCCCTGCAGGGCGGCCGGGTCCACCTGAGCGCCGCCGACGAGGACGGCGAGGACGCGGTCGCGCTGCTGTCGGCCGTCGTAGGTGCCCCGGACTTCGCGGTCCTGGACGACGCCGGCACGGAGCGGCCCGGAGCCCGGATCCCCGACGTCAGCATCCTGTCCCTGCTCACCCCGGCTGAACTGGTTGACGTCCGCGCGTGGGAGCGGCACCTGCGCGAGGCAGAGGAAGGCCTGCCGCCGGGTTGCGCACCCGACGCGCGGCCCCGGCCCGAGTACGACCCGGCCACCGTCTCCCGCAGCCAGCGGTTGGCCAGCAAGGAGCGCGAACTCAAGGCGCTGGGCTGGCGCAAGGTGTCGGTGGCGACCTTGGACCGGCGCTTGAAGGAGTACTCGGCCCAGGGCGTGGCGGCCCTGGTGAAGGTCGTCGCCGGAAAGCTCTACGGGAACACCGACGAGCGGATCGTCGCCCTGCTGCTGCAGGAGCTCAAAGACGGAGTCGAGGAGTCCTCCGGCTGGGGCACCCGCCTGCACGAGCGGCTGCAGGCCGGCCTGCGCGCGGCCTACCCCGAGGAGAACCTGAGGATCTCCCGCACCGGGTTCTACCGGCTGCTGAACAGCCTCGGCACCCGCACGGGCTCCCTGCGCGGGCCTGTACGCCGCCGCAGGGAGGCGGCGGGCTCCCCCGAGCCGCCGTGGACGCCCACACGGGCACGGATGCTCGGCGAGATGGTGCAGATCGACTCGACCGGCCTGGATGTGCTTGCGATCGGCGACGACGGCTACCCGGTCCAAGTCGAGCTGACCGCGGCTGTGGACGTGGCCAGCCGCAGCATCATCGGGGCACTGATCGTGCCCCGCGCTCCTGGCCGTGGGTACAAGGGCAAGCGGCTGGGCGGACGAGCGACCACCTCGTTCGACGCCACCCTCATGCTCGCGCAGGCACTCGCCCCCATGCCGGCCCGGCCCGGATGGTCGCCGCTCAGCAGGGCTGAGCTGTCGGATCTGCCCTACGCGGATCAGGTCGCCTGCGATCCGCGGATGGCCGGTGCCGCGGCGCGGCCGGTGATCCGCCCGAAGATGGTCGTCGTCGACCAGGGGAAGATCTACCAGGGCGAGCACTTCGAGGACGTGTGCACCTCGCTGGGGATCTCGATCAGGTCGGCGCGGGACAACACCGGCCCCGACAAGGCGATCGTGGAGGCGACGTTCTCCGCCTTGAAGAAGCTGTTCAGCCAGTACGTGGCCGCCTACACGGCACGGGACCTGGCCCGGCGCGGCAAGTACGTGGCCGAGGGGCCGATGTGGCGGCTCAACGAGCTGCAGGACCTGCTGAACGAATGGATAGCGCTGCACTGGCAGCAGCACCGCCACGAGGGGTTGCGCAGCCCGAACCTGCCCGGTGTGGTACTCACCCCCAACCAGATGTACGCGGCTCTCGTGGCATGCGAGGGGTACGCGCCGCTGCCCTTGTCGCCGTCGCAGTCGCGCAAGCTGCTGCTCTGCGAGTGGCGGCAGGTCGGCGACAAGGGCGTGCGGGTCGGCAACCGCACGTACAACAGCGCCGCGCTCCAGGCATACAACAAGCAGCCCTCCGGGGTGCGGGGGCAGGGCAAGAGGTGGCCGATCCGCTTCGACCCGTACGCGCCGCACTATGTGTGGCTGTTCGACCAGCGCCAGGAGCAGCTCGGCAAGGACCCGTGGGTGGAGGCCGAGTTCATCCACCAGGACCTGATCGACGGCGAGTGGTCCCAGTACCTGTGGCAGACCGCGGAGCAGGCCTTCCTCAATGCGGGCGGCCCGGAGGAGCACGAGCAGCGGGAGCGCGACATCGCCTTGGCCGTGTCGGAGTTGCGGGAGCGGGCGCGGCGCGGGCCGCTCGACGAGGCACCCGCCGCACGGGCCTGGCGGCGGGCGGGCGCAGCTCGGCGGCTGTGGCGCCGGCCGGGCCGGCCGTTCACCGGGCCTCAGCCGGCGGTGCGCCCGCCGGATCCGGACAGGTACGCCAGCATCAGTGTCCCCGACCCGGCCACGATCGTGCCGGCCCGCTCGTTGGAGAATCCCGCGCAGTTCCTCTTCCCTGATCAGGACGCCGGGCCGCGGCTGTCCGGCGACGCGGGCGTGCTGGTGACTGCGGGCGAGCCGGTCGCTGTTCCCGACACGGACGAGCGTCCGCCGCAGAACGCAGAACCGCCGGCGGATCCCGGAGTGGACATGACGACTGGGACTGGGAAGGAGCCGCGGCTGGTGGCACAGCGGCGCGGTTCCACGGGTGGCATCGCCGATCTGTTCCTCAGCGGCCTGCCAGCCCCGGCCGATGCCTCCGATCCTGCTCCCCCGCCCCGGGCAGCGGCCGGCTCCACCGACGAGGAGGATTCGTGAACGACACCACACGGCAAGGCACCGCACCCGCGCCGGCCGGGACATCCCCGCTGCCGGGCGGGCCGTTCGATCCGGGGCCGCTGACGACGAAAGAGGGCTTCCGGGCACAGGCCCGGCGCACCTACGGCCCGCCCGACCTGCAGGACTGCGCTCCGCTCGGCACGAAGGTGACGCTGTCGGACCCACGGCTGGTCTATCACGGCCGGCTGCTGCCGGTGGTGACCGACGATGTGGGCGCAGCCCTGAAGCAGGCCCGCAGGTTGCTGGTGAAGAACCTGACGACCGGTAACGGGCGCGGGCCGAACTTCGTCGTCGACGGCCCGCGCCTGAGCGGGAAATCGTTGCTGGCGGCGCTGATCGCCCTCGGATTCCATGCCTTGGTCGACGAGTTGTACGGGCCCGACCCGGACCGGCATCCGGTGGTGTACATCAACGTGCCGCACGACCGCAGCGACGATCTGCACTGGTCGCTGCCGTTCGCGGACTTCCTCGGGATCGAGCACTCGCGCTCTCCCGAGACGATGAACCATCGGCCGGTCGACATGACCGAGCCCATCGTGCGGGTCATGCAGCGTGCCGGCACCCGGCTGGTCGTGGTCGACGGTGTCGAGTACATCAGGAGCAGCGAGCGGCAGACCGCGTTCGACTACCTCCTGCGTCTTCAGGACAGGCTGCCCCGCGTCACGTTCCTGTTCTGCGGCATCGGTGCGCGGGAGATCATCAGGGCGGGGTACGGCGACCACCGGAGCCAGGCACCGGCCGCGGGCACGCACGCGCCGCGGCCCCACATTGCCTTCCCGACCCTGTGGGTGCGGCCCGTCCCCTACACCGACGCCGAGCCCGAGCAGTGGCACAGGGTGCTGGGCAAGGTCGAGGAGAACCTCCGCCTCTACAAGCACAAGCCCGGAACCCTGCGCGACCTCGCCGCCTACCTCCACGGGCGTACCGACGGCTCCATGCATGTCCTGGACCAGCTCATCTGCCAGGCTGCCCAAGCCAGCATCCTGGAGGGGACCGAGGAGATCGACAAGGACCTGCTCGACTCGGTCCTGACCGGCTACGACGACCCCGCGCACTGACCGGCCCCGTCTCCGTGTCGGCACGTATCGCCGGTGCGGGGGCAGGCCCGCGGGATCCGGGCCCGTCCGCTCTGGCCGTGCCTTCGAAGCCCGGCCGCCCCCTGTGCGGGAGAAAGACCAGTCCGCACGACCGCACGTTCGACCTCCCTCTCCGAAGAAGGCGCGGCGCATGTACACGAGCACCGAGGTGTGGGCCGATCCCGCGAAGTACGAGAAGAACCATGTCCGCCAACTCCTCGTCCCTGCGAGCGAGTTGGATGTCACTGAGAGCGGCGGGGCGAAACGGGTGCACAGCGTCTTCGGAAGCTGGCCGGCCGTCGACGCGGCGCACGACGTACCGCAGGAGGCCGAGGCGCTGACGGCGGTGCTCCCCGCCGGCGCGTCCTCGGGCGTGGTGGGCTGGCGGGGCAGCCTGGCCCGCACCGGTCCCGACAGCGTCAGGCGGTCGCTGCGCGGCTCCATCGGCTACCGCCCCCACGACGAGCCGGGCAGCCTGCGCCGCCCCCAACTCGGCGCGCTGCACGCCGTCATGGCTCACTGGGTCTCCGGACTGCCCGATCCGGGTGTGGTGGTGATGCCGACCGGCACGGGCAAGACGGAGACCATGCTCGCCGTGCTGGTGGCCGGCCGGGTGGAACGGCTCCTGGTCCTGGTTCCCAGTGCTGCGCTGCGCGACCAGCTCGCCGGGAAGTTCGAGACGCTGGGCGTCCTGCAGCGCGAGCGCATCGTGTCGGCCGGCGCGCTGCGCCCGTGTGTGGGCCGGCTGGAGCACTCCTTCAAGGACCCGGACGAGGCTGCCCGGTTCGCGCAGGCCTGCAATGTGGTCGTGGCCACCCCTCAGGTGCTCAACGCCTGCTCGCCGGCCGTCCGGGCGAAACTGCTGGGCGCTTTCTCCCACCTGATCGTCGACGAGGCCCACCACGCCCCCGCCGCCACCTGGGCACGCGTGATCGACACGTTCGCCGACCGGCCTGTCCTGCTGTTCACCGCGACCCCGTTCCGGGAAGACGGCCGGCGCCTGCCGGGGCGCGTCATCTTCCGCTTCCCGCTCCGGGAGGCGCAGCGCGACGGGATCTTCGGGCGGATCAACTACCGTGCCGTCCTGGGGCTGCGGGACACCGACCGGGAACTCGCGGAGGCCGCGGTGGAGCGGCTGCGCAGCGATCTGGACGCCGGGTTCGACCACCTGATGATGGTGAGGGCGGAGAGCATCCCGAAGGCGGAGGAAATCGTCGAGATCTACCGGGAGCTGGCTCCCGGGTTCGCGCCGACGGTGGTCCATCAGAACGTGGGCGCCCGCCGCCGCACCGCCGCCGTGCGGGCGCTGCGGGACCGCAGCTGCCGCATCATCGTCTGTGTCGACATGCTCGGGGAGGGCTTCGACGAGCCGGCGCTGAAGATCGCCGCCATGCACGCGGCGCGCAGGAGCCTGAGTCCGATGCTGCAGTTCATCGGCCGCTTCGCCCGGGCCCGCAAGGACCTGGGCGAGGCAACCGTCTTCGTCGCCCAGGAACCCGGCGCCGGCGTGTCGCCGCTGCGCCAGCTGCTGCGGGAGGACGCCGACTGGAACCTGCTGCTGGACCGTCTGACCGACGGCGCCGCGTCGAGCGCCGAGGAGACCAGCGCCTTCGACGCCACGTTCGCCGATGCCCCGGACGATGTCGCGGTCAGCGTCCTGGAGCCGAAGATGAGCGCCGTCGCCTATCGCGCGGCGAGCGGGCAGTGGAATCCGGAGGCCGCGCTCGGCCTGTTCCGCAAAAACGCCCGGGTCCTCGACGAGACCGTCGCCACCGGCGGCCAGGACAACCCGGTCGCGTGGTTCGTCGTCGAGCACCGCACCGCCGTCCGCTGGGGCGCGCCACAGGCACTTGAACAAGTCGTCTACGAGCTCTACATCCTGTACTTCGACGTCGCCCGGCGGCTGCTGTACATTCACGGCTCGGAGAAGTCCGGGGCCTACAAGGAACTCGCCGAGGCAGTGCTGGGGCCGGACTGCGAACTGATCAACGGGGCGCGCACCTACCGGGTGCTGGCCGGGGTGGACCGGCTCATCCCCAGCAACGTGGGGCTCAAGGACGCCCGCAACCACTTCACCAGGTTCTCCCTGCACGTCGGCAGCGACGTCTCCCAGGGCTTCGACACCTCCCAGGAGCACAAGAGCCAGACCCACATCGCCGCGTCCGGGTTCGAGAACGGCGAGGGCGTCTCCATCAGCGCCGCCTACGCCGGGCGGTTCTGGACCCCGACCACCGCCCCCGACCTCAAGGCCTGGACCGACTGGTGCGACCACCAGGGCAGCAAGCTCCTGGACGACAGCATCAACGTCGAACGGGTCTTCGACGGATTCATCATCCCCGAGGACATCGACGAACGACCCGAGTACGTCCTACTCGCAGTGCAGTGGCCCTGGCAGATCCACACCGACGCCGGCAGACGGCTCACCGTCCACCACGACGGCCGCTCCTGCTCGATGACCGACATCGACTTCGAGGTCGACGACCACTCCCCCACCGGCCCGTTCCGCTTCTCCCTCGTCAGCACGGCCTGGCGCATCCCCTACCAGGCCGACTACGAGAACAGGCGCCTCGTCTACCGCCCCCTGGGCTCGGATGCGAAAGTGCGCAGCAGCACCCGCGGCACGCAGGCGCTGCCGCTGCAGGCATGGCTGAACATCCACCGTCCCGAACTGTTCCTGGAGGGCGACCGCCTCATCGACGACGAGGGCCGACTGCTCAACCCCCGTTACGCCCGGCTCCCCTTCGACACGAGCGGGTTCGTACCGCTGGCCTGGCAGGGCGTGGACCTCACCAAGGAGTCCCAGGGGCCCGAACGCCGCCCGGACTCCATCCAGTTCCACATGTCGGCGCACCTGCGTGCATCAAGCGCCTTCGACGTCCTCATCGACGACGACGGCCCCGGCGAGGCTGCCGACCTCGTCGGCCTGCGCGTCGTCGACAACAAGTACCTCGACATCACACTCGTGCACTGCAAGTACACCAAGGCCGCCGCAGGCCGCCGCGTCAAGGACCTGTACGAGGTGTGCGGCCAGGCCGTCCGCAGCGCCAAATGGCGGCGCGGCAGGACGCTCTCCCTCCTGGACCACCTGCGCGACCGCGCCCAGAAGTACACCGCGCGCACCGGCATCTCCCCGTACGAGATCGGCGGCCCCAGGGAACTCCTCGCGATCCACGACATCGCACGCACCCTCATCCCCCGCTTCCACACCGTCGTCGTCCAACCCGGCCTCCAGGCCGAACACGCCACCCACGACCAACTGCTCCTGCTCGCCGGAGCAGAGCAGTACGTCCGGCACGCCACTGCCGGCGACTTCGCCGTGTACTGCAGTCCCTGACCCCGTTCACAGCACCGCTGGCTGACCACCCCACACCGGTGGAAGCGCCCCTTCCGTTCCGACCAGCAAGACCTCGCAGTCACCGGCCTCACACCCACCGGGCCAGTGGCTGCGAGGTCTTTGAAGGCATTCAGCCCTTCGACGGGCCTCTCCAGGAGCAGGATGCACGCATGGCCAACACGTTCTTCAACGACGACCCGGTCGACGGCAGCCCGGACGCCCCTGACCTGCTGGGGCACCAGAGATACGCACACCACGCCGTGGGCCTTCTGCAGGAGGTCCGCGGTCAGAGCGAGTCCGGCGTTCTTGCGCTGATCGGGCCCTGGGGGTCCGGGAAGTCCTCGGTCCTGCAAATGGTGCTGCGCAACCTCCGGCAAGGCCCGGCCGACGGTGTGTCATGGTCGGTGGCCGAGCTCAACCCGTGGCTCTACCCGGACCTGGACACCCTCACCATGGCCCTGTTCAGCGAGATCCGCGGCGCGCTGCCCAAAGACGACCAGTGGTCGGAGACGCGGAAGAAGATCGGCAACTTCGGCCAGGCCATCAGCCCCCTCGGCAAGGTGGGCGGGCTCCTCGGCCTGGACCCCAGCGAGGCCATCAAGGCCCTCTCCGAGCGGATCAGCGGAGACACCAGTCCATCAGCCGCCAAGGCGACCGCCAGCGAAGCACTGCGCAAGGCGGGACGCCCCGTTCTCGTGGTCATGGACGACCTGGACAGGCTGACGCCCCAAGAGCTGCTCCTGGTCTTCAAGCTGGTGCGCCTGGTCGGCAACCTGCCGAACGTCTACTACCTCATCAGCTTCGACGAGCAAACCCTCCTCGACGTCCTTCGGCGCAGCGACCTGGTGGGCGACTCCCAGCACCGGGCCAGCGAGTTCCTGGAAAAGATCATCCAGGTCAGGCTGGACCTGCCCGCCTTCCGCGAACGCGACGCCTCCGCACTTGTCGACCAATCCTTGAGCACCTTGCTCGAGTCGCATCAACTGGCACTGACCGAGCCCGAGGAACGGCGACTCGCAACCGCCTACTTCCAGTACCTGCAGGACCGGCTGCGCACACCGCGGGCGATCAAGCGCTACTTCGGCCAGGCCGCCGCATCCCTTCACGCCCTCGCCGGCGATGTCGACCTCGTCGACTTCCTCCTCGTCACCTTCCTGCGCACCAGCGAGCCCGGCGTCTACCGCCTGCTGAACCGCCACCGCGCCGAACTCACCGGCACCAGTTTCGATCCGGCCGCCAGGCGTGAGCGCCAGTCCGGGGAGCACACCCAGCGATGGCGCGAGCGGCTTGAGAAGGCCGGCGTCGCCCCTGATCACATGGAAGGAGTGCTCGGTCTGTTGGCCATGCTCTTCCCTCCGCTCGGGCAGGCGCTCGGCGGCGGTGGCGACGCGTCAGGCACCGCGCGGCGTCGCGGCATCGGCAGCAACGACTACTTCGACCGCTACGTCGCCTTCGGTATCCCCGACGACGACCTCTCCGAAGCCGCTCTCACCACGGGCCTCGATCAGTTGACGGCCGGAGCCCCCGGTCCGGAGGCGGCCGAACTCCTCCTGCGGCTGGACAACGACACCCAGCGCATCGGCCGGCGCATCAGGCAACGCATGGACGCCGGCACCCCGGTCCCCTCCACCGCGCTGCTGCTCGAACTGGCCGCCCGCTACGGCTCACTGACCGCACAAACCGAAGGCCTGCTCGGAGCGGACGTGAGCGCGCGCTTCCTCGCCCAGGACCTCTTCCGTAGCCTCCCGTCCGACGGGCGGGCAGAGGTCCTGCAGCGCATGGCAGCCACCCCGCAGGGGGCCATGCTGGCCAGCCGGGTCCTGTACGACGCGACGGAGCCCAGCAACAGCAAGCCTGCCTTCGCCCAGGAAGACGACGCCTGGGTCCAGGAAGCCCGCACCGGCCTGGTAGCGCGGCTGCGCCAGCATCTGGCGACGCCCGGATCCCGCCCCGCTGCCCATCTCAGCGACTCCGATGTCGATCTCATCTGGAACTGGCGCCACATCGACCACGCAACCGCCCGGGCCTGGATCCGCCAACGCCTTGACGACGGCACCTGGCAGCTCCTGCCCCTACTCACCAAGATCGTCCGCCCGCCCCGCACTCCCTGGGGCGCAGTGGACGCCGACACTCTGGCCAACCTCGATGCACTGATCGACCGTGCCGAGGTCTACACCGTCCTCGACCAGGCCCAGACCTCGCCCGACCCTGACCAGTCCCGGCTCCTCGAAGGACTCCGTCACGCCCGCGACCGCGACCGCGCCGAAGCCACCCAACAACCTGACAGCGGATCAGCAGAAGTGACCAACACTCAAGACACCTGACCGCTGAGCAGAACGCCAGCTCTGACCGCCGATTCGGGACGCTCCCGTCCCAGGTGGTCAGGGCTGGCGGACACCCACGCGGCACGGGGCTCAGGCGACCCCAGCCGGTCAGCGGACAGCAGCGGCAGGCCACCGTTGACACACCGAGCCGCAGGGCGGCCCTCGGCGGCAGCGCCGTTGCCTCAGGACGCGGACAATGAAACGGGGACAGCCCAGACCGACCCCCTTGCCGGTGAGCCACCGGACCGCAGTTCGACAGGCATCCCGCCGCCAGGCCGATCCGGTGAGCCGTCAAACCACCACGCTGGTATATAGATCGCACCAGGCACTCTGCAGGCTTGTCCCAGATGCTGCATAACAGCAGGTCAGAAACCACATACCCCGACCAGATCAGGGAAATTGGCAGCTCAGAGCCCTGGTACTTGTAGTCCCAGTTTTTGCAGAACCACAGCTCACAGCACTGCCATTGAATCCACCTACTCCAAAACTACTGGCGCTGAACACCCGGTGGACCGGGTGGAGGTGCGCGTGGTGGTGCCGGGTGAGGCGGGGCGCCGCCTGGCGGCGTTGGCCGCGGGGTTGGGGTGGAGCGCGGAGCGGGTGCTGGCGGTGCTCGCCGAGCACGCCCAGGTCGACGACGACGGCCTGGTCCACGTTCCCCCGGTCGCGGTCACGGCGGCGCCGCCCGGCCTGGAGCCGCCCCCGGAGCGGGCGCCGGTGGTCTACCGGGAGCGGCCGCGGTTCGGGCGCGACGAGGGCGGCGAGGGCTACGGCGGCCCGGCGCTGGACTGGTAGGAGCGGGCAGCAGGCGGCGGGGCCGTCACCGGCTGGTGGCAGCCCCGCCTGTCTGCGCCGGTGAGTTTTGGCCCCACCAGAACGGGTTCGTCTGGTCCCATTTTTAGGCCGTCCGGGTGGCGGCCCGGGGCAGTGTCGAGAAGGAACGGGTTGGAGTGGCCCCACCCGTGTCACTCGTCGCTGGGCTCAAGGGGGTGGGGAAGTGGCTCCCACTCGGGCAGCCAGTCGGTGGCCGTCTGGCCGGTCAGCGCAAGGTGGAACCAGTCGCTGAAGCCGAGGTCAGTGTCGTGCCAGTCCGCCCAGCCACGTCGGAACGCCGAGACCGTCCAGGACCCGTCCCCGCGGGGAACGAGGAACAGCTGGTCGCCTTCGACCGTGTTCCCCCAGACCAGGGCACCGCCCGGGGTTGGCAGCACCGCGTGGGGAACCGTCCGGGTCGCCTCCAGCATGCGGCCCATGCGGTCGGCGTAGCTGCGGAGCTTCCGGGCCCCGCAGAAGTAGAGGTAGTCCGAGATCAGCGCGTCGCCGTACGCGCCGGCGATCGCGATGAAGTCCTCGGGCAAGGTGATCGACCAGGAGGCAGCGATCTCCTTGATCAGATGCCCTTCGTCCTGCCGGACAGGAGCCCCGAGCAAGGGCAAGAAATCGCTGACGGTCTTCATCTGGTCCCCTGCCCGCGGGACGGCCCCGCTCCTCAAGTCGGCACCGCTCACTGCCGCCGACCGCCCAGACAGTAGCCGAGAGGTCCGACTGATCCTGCAACCGGTACGACTGTCGTCCATGCGTACTTGCCCCGTTGACCGCCTGGTGGGGCCAACTTAAACCGTTCCTCGGTGGGGCCACTTGCAGCCGTCACCCCGGGGCCAAGAAACACCGTCCTGGACACCCGCCGCTTCGCTGTGCGGGCCCTGGCCCGGCGGGGTGCTGAGCGGCCGTCAGCGGGCCGTACGGGGCCGGGACGGGGCGCGGCAGGGGTCAGTGGTTATCTTGGGCGGCCCGGAGCCGTTGGCCACATGAGGAACAGCGCCTGTAGGCGCCTGTGGCTAACCGATATCTGGGGGCTCATGAGGCACACGCGGCACGGGTCGAGGCCGAACGTTTCGGTCGAAAAGTTTGGAACGTCAGTGCGAAGATTTTCGACCGAAATGCTTCCGCCCGGACTTGGGGCTGCTGCTGACCAATCGGCCGGACGGCGCGCCACCATGGAGTTGTGGCACGTGTCCGGTACTGCGCGAGCTGCGGCGGCCGGCTCCCCCGGGGAGCCTCGTCCCGGCGCCGGTACTGCGACGACGCCTGCCGGGCCCAGGCGTACCGGGACCGCAAGGCGGAACAGCGCCGCCTGGACTTCCTGACCCTGCTCGGGCAGGCCCACTACGCCAGTCACCGACGGCTGATCCGGGCGCTGACCTGTCCGGTCTGTGGGCGCGCGACCATGGCCAGGGCGAGCCGGCGGCGCGATGCCGTCTACTGCTCCGGTCGGTGCCGGTCCCGCGCCTGGCGTCAGCGGGCTTCCCGCCGAGCCCGGTCGGCAGCGTGACGTCGAGCCGTCACGAATCAACCCCGTACTGACCGGTATGACGCCTGCGCGTCACGGTACGCCCCCAAACTATTCGGCCGAACAGTTTGCGCCGGCCAGGCAGTGCCTCATGTGCCTACATGGCGATCACTGGGGCTGATCTGCGGGAACGCCAACCAGCCCCAGATAACCGTCGGGCTCGGCGAGGAACCCGTGCCCGAGGGGTCGGCGGGCGCGCGGGACGGGCCCGGACGGCCCGGCGTCCGGCCCCGGCCCCGGTTCCGGGTCGGGATGCGGCTGCGGGTCGGGGTGCGGGGCGCGCTCGATCGGCAGGAGGCGGGGGCGGCCGGCGGCGGCCTGGCCGCCGTCGTCGTCGGGCGCGGTGCCGGGAAGGTGGAGTGGTCGACGGTCGGTCATGGACCCAGTCTCCCCCGGCGATGGGCACCCGGGCCCGAACGCCGGCCGGAGGACGGCCGGGCCGCCGCCGGCCCGGGAGAATGAGGCCCATGACCTCTGCTCCCCGCCTGCCCCGCGGGCTCACCGCCCTCATCCCGATCACCGGGGCCCCGACCACGCCCGCCGAGCGGGCCGCCGCGCAGCTGCAGATGCTGCGCACCGCGACGGTGCCGGTGCCGGTCCTCGCGGCCGCCCTGGAGTTGCTGGGCCTGCTGCTGGACGAGGACGACCCGACCCCGGTGGCGGCGGTGCCCGCGCCGACGTCCGCGCCCGCCTGCAGAGCGCGATCGAGGACTCCGCGCTGTAGCACCGCACGCCTTCCGCCGGCGCGGGCACCGCCGCCACCGGGGTCGGGGCGCTCTACGGGGTGTCGCCCTGCCACATCCAGCGGCCCGCCGCGTCGGGCTCGTAGATCGAGCGGCCGCCCGGGTAGGCACAGCGATCATCGAATCCGCCTGCGCGAATGGACCACGGTAAGCATCCCGGCCATATCTATATTCCCAGAGAGGAGGTCGTCGGGGTAGCCCGTGGATCGGCCGCGGACTGGAGGTCGTCGACGGCATACCGTTCGACCGAGGAGTGCCAAACGAGCTGCCCGCTCAGGTTGGCGGCGACGTTGGCCGCGTAGTCGACTGCGGCCTCGCGAGCCCGTGACGGCAGGGCTTGCCTGTCGAGTTCTTCGAGGAGTTCCTGCCGGGCTTGCAGCACCGTGTGGAGCTGGGCTTCGACGAGGACCGCCACTTGGTCCACCGCTTCCTGCAGCGAGCAGCCCTGTGCTTCTCGGATGATGGTGACCGCGTTGTGCTGGTACCCGACGAGGGTCTCCCGTTCGACGGAGAAGACGTCGTTCACCAACGCGATGTGCAGCGCGCCGGCCCGGCGCAGTTTGTTCATCGGGCCGCAGGTTCGTACGGAGCCGGGCAGGAAGATCGGAAGGCGCAGTTCGTCGAGGTCCCAAAGCCAGGGCATGCCGACCGAGTACATCCTGCGGTCGAGGTAGTCGTCGAGGCGGAGTCCGGCGCCGTGGGCGTTGAGGCCGGCCTCGGTTGTGTAGGTCTGGAGGAACGCCTCGAAGTGCCCAATGAAGGCATCGCACCAGGTAGCGGGCCGTCCGAGGGCGGTCTCCTGCCACAGGGCGCCCAGGGCCCGGGCGGTCGGTGACCGCCCGGAGACCGGGAGTCCGTGCAGGGTGCCGCGCAGCTCGTCGATGGCTGTCATCCGGGCCGGCAGCCGCTCCGCGGTGTCGTCCTCGTCGATCTGGTCGTCGATCCGGAAGGTCAGCGCGATCCATTTCAGACCGATCGTCAGTGTGTCGAGGTCGGCGCGGGGCCACACATACGCCCCCGAGAGGTCGGCTCCCGTGCGCCGCATCCTGTCGCGTGCCCGTTCTGTGGGCGCGAGGCCGTTTGCGTCGATCCACTCCCACATCGCCCGGGACGCCTCCTCCAGGTGCGGATTGCACTCCAGGGGGAAGGGGACGTAGAAGTCCGGTATCTCGAACTCGGCCATGAGCACTCCATCTGCTTGTCCGGCACAGATCAGGAAAGCTGTCCAGACCCAGGCTGAACACCCCGCTTCACCAGGCGCGATCGGCCGTCCACGCCCGACAGCTACCTGCGCTGCCGATCGGCCGATCGGCCCTTTCAAGATCAATCTCAGCGTTAGTGGCTGTACCGCTGATACTCGCCCCTCGGAGCCCGTGTCAGTGAGTGAGGAGAGGAAGGGGTGGCGGGCAAGGATTTTCTTGTGCTGGTTGATCGACGCGATGACGGGCAGCATGAGGAGCGCCTCCTGGAAGGAGTCACCCCGGTGGGAGCGGGTCTGTACACAACCGCCCGGCCCCGTCGATTCTCGGTGGCCGGCCTCTCCACCGGACAGCCTCGGACGAGGGCCATAGCGTCAAGATTGACGGGCCGCCAAGAGCACTCGAACGGAGGGCGAGCCGGCCGGCCGCCGCCAGGCGGGCGGCGGGCGGGCGGCGGGCGGGCAGCGGGCGGGCGGCTGCCGCGGCGCCCCCGACCGCCCGGCACCGGCTCCTGTCCGAGAGCGGCCGCACCCAGGAGGCACGGACCCGCGCTGCCGGGGCAGGCGTGCGGTGCGGCGGACAGGCCCGGCCGGCTCCCCCCTGGGCCGGGCCCCGCCGCACCGCACCGGACCGGGGCCGCAACAGCCCGGCCCGACCGAACGGGAAGTTCAAGAAGTGGTTCCCCTTGACGGAGGAGCCGCGCTCCGGAAACCGGATTGGCAGCCGCGCCCCTCAGGACAGGAGGCGCGACGGCGGGCCAGACGGGCACCGCCACCGGCTGGCAGGAACAACCGGGGACGGGGCGGCGAGACGGCCCCGGTGCCCGACCCGGCGGGGCGGTGAGCGGCCCCCGGCGGCCCGGTGCGGGGGCGGGATCCGGTCAGTAGACGAAGGTGACCTGCCGGCCGGTGCCCGGGGTGTTGAACTTCGGGGTCGGGCTCCCGGTGGGGAAGTCCAGGAAGCAGACGGAGTACGTCGTGCCGGGGTTCAGCTTCACCGCGATCTTCGCTTCCCTGCGGGCCTGGGGCACCGTCGCGGTGACCTTGGTCCAGGCGACGGCGTGGTCGGTGGGGTAGACGGCGGTGCCGCTGCCGTCCTTCAGCCACAGGTAGAGGTCGACGCTCAGCGGCCGGGCGGCGGACTGGATGTAGCCGATCATGTAGAGGTCGTCGCCCGAGCGGCGGTAGCAGACGTCGACCGATGCCTGGTGGTCGGTGTAGGCCTCCACGGGGCCGCGGCAGTGCTCGCCGGTGTCGGCGGGGACCGCGGCCGCAACGCCCGCGGAGGCGGGGGCGGAGGCCGGCGGGCTGGGTACCGGCGACGGAGTCGGGGAGGCCGACGGCGAGGACGGTGGGCTCCCCGGGGCCGAGCCGGACGGCGCGCGGCTCGACGGCGGGGCGGTGGACGGCGCCGGACTCGACGCGACGGGGCCGGAGGGGAGGGGCGCGGCCGGGCCGGAGGCGGCGGGCGCCGAGGCACCGGCCGACTCGGCGGCCTCGGCGGACCCGACGTCCGGAGACCTGCCGTACCAGCCGATGAGGCCCACGACCACGGCCACCGCGGCGGCACCGGCTCCGATCCTCACCCGGGAACGCCGGCCCTTGACGGGCCCCCGGCGCCGCAGCCCCCGCGGCAGGACGACCGGCTCGGACACCGGCTCGGGCTCGACCACCGGCCCCAGCACCGGCACGGGTTCGGGCACCAGCACCGGCTGCAGCTCCGGCACCGGCACCGGCACGGCTGCGGCCTGGTCGGTGGCGGCTGCTCTGCGGCCGAGGACCTTCCTCGCCCGCTGCCTCCAGCGGTACTGCTTGCGCAGTCCGGTGCAGGCCCGGTCGATCGCGCGGCCGAGCTCGATCAGGTCCGCCGCTTCCCGGCCGGTGAGCTCCAGGCGCGCCGCGACCACCCGGGTCTCCAGCGCCGTGGGCAGGGCCCGGTCCGTATGCAGGATCCCGCTCCCGTGCTTCCAGTGGGACGCCTTCGTCGGGGAGATGCTCACCTCCGGCGTCCGTACCGCGATCCGGTCCTGATTCCACCCCTTGGCCTCGATGCGCTCCCACACCTGTCTCGCCCAGCGGTCCATGTCGTCGGCGAGCGCGAGTACGGCCGCCACGAAGGCCGGGTCCTCCGCCTCGTAGTCCGGGTCCTTGTCGGTTCCCACGGTGTCCGCAACCCCTCCTGAAATCTCCACTGAAACGGTGAAAGCACTGGTCACGGCGGTGCGGGTTTCAGTGAAACCCGACGCCCCCCGCAGGTACTTCACCGCCGCCCCACTCCTGGCCAGGATCGGTTGCAGCGGTGCGCCGGACGCACCGCCAACTACCCCGATCCCCTGTGCGCGCCCCCGCGCGCCCATTTCCGCATGCCGTCAGGAGAAGCCATGAACACCTCGTCCCAGCAGCACACCACCGCCCCCGCGATGCCCGTCCAGCCCGCGCCGGCCGGCTGGCCCGTGCCGCCCCAGCCCGCGTACGCGCCGACCGTCCCGCCGGCCGTAGCGCAGCCGCTGCCCCCGCGCCAGGGCGCCGGTGCGCCGCCGCGCTCGGTGGCGCGTACGCGGATCGTACTGATCGCGGCGGCGATCGCGAACCTCGTCCTGGCCCTGGCCGTGCTCCTCCAGGCCCAGGCCGAGCTCGACTCCTACGCCGCCTACCGCGGCGCGTGGTTCGCGGGCGCGCTCTCCGGCCAGGAGCAGGCCGCCCAGGCCGCCGTCGGCTTCGCGCAGCTCGCCCTGGTGTGGACCGCGCTGCACGCGGCCGGCGCCCTCGCCCTGGCCGTCCGGCTCGGCCGGGGCCGCGGCGGGCTGCACCGCGCGGTGGTCGTCTTCGGCGCCTGGCAGTGCCTGATGGGCGCCCTGACCCTCGCGGTCGGCTCCGAGGCCGGCGCCGCCGCGGTCCTCCAGGCGCTGGCCACCCTCGCCGGCGGCGCCCTCACCGCCTGGTACGCCACCCGCCCCGACACCACCGCCGCGGTGGTCGTCTTCGGCGCCTGGCAGTGCCTGATGGGCGCCCTGACCCTCGCGGTCGGCTCCGAGGCCGGCGCCGCCGCGGTCCTCCAGGCGCTGGCCACCCTCGCCGGCGGCGCCCTCACCGCCTGGTACGCCACCCGCCCCGACACCACCGCCTGGGCCCGCCGCCCCCGCCCCTGAACCCCGGACCTTCCCTACTCCCCGACCCCGAACGCCCTTTCCCATACCGAGACAAGGAACCCATGACCATGAACGCGACCTCGGCCCTGGCCGCAGCAGGCAGGAACCGCTACGTCCGGATCCTCCTCGCACTGCTCGCCGCGGTGCTGGTCCTCACCGGCCTCGCCGCCGCCGTCCCCGCGCCCACCGCCACCGCCGCGGCCAAGCCGTCCTCGAAGGCGCGGGCGGACCGTGAGGAGGTGAAGGAGATCCAGCGGCGCCTGGTGGCCCACGGCTACCCGGTCACCGTCGACGGCTCCTACGGCGCGCGCACCCTCTACGCCGTCCAGGACTTCCAGCGCGACCACGGCCTCGCCCCGACCGGGCTCGTCCACGACTTCGCCCCGACCGGGTTCGACACCAACACCACCTTCTTCGCCCTGCTCGCCCCGCCCGCGAAGAAGTCCTCCGGCGCGCCGGCGAAGCTCACCAACAGCCAGGCCATCTCCCGGCTGCGCGCCGCCGGCGTCGACTGGCACTCCAGCAAGGACTGCACGGACCAGGGCAAGTACGGCTGCACGAGCTTCACGAAGATGCTCGCCCCCACGCTCGACCTCGCCATCGAGCTGAAGAAGCGCAGCGGCTGCGACGTGACGGTCACCGGCGGCACCGAGGTCGGTCACAGCACCGTGGGCGCCCGCATCCACGGCACCGGCTACAAGATCGACGTGCGGCCCAACCCGTGCCTCGACAAGTTCATCACCAACAACCTGTTCCGCGGCGAGGACCGCAGCAGCGACCCGCGCTGGCTGACCCACGACGCCGAGTACGTCCTGGAGCACCCGCAGAAGGGCGCCGTGCACTGGGACATCAAGTACACCCTGTGACCGTTCGCTGTCCGGGCCCGGACAGCGAACGGCGGGGCCGCCACCGAGTCGGTGGCGGCCCCGCAGTTGTGCTGTGATCTGGGGCGGTAACGGGGCCGTTGCGGTGTCAGGTCGGTTGGGGGGAGTGGCTGCGGGGGTGTGTCGTCGGTGGGTACGGTCCGCTCATGTCTTGGTGGGACGCGGCCCTGTGGGGCCTGGCTGGTGGTGGGGCGGTCGGGGTGCTGTCCTTGATGACGGCGATCAGGGAGGCCGGTGCCCGCTGGCCTTGGCGCAAGGGGGAGATGTGGCCCGAGCTGACCCATATGGCCGGCGGCCTGGTTCTGGGCGCACTGGTGTCCGCCGCCGCCAGCAGTCAGATCAGCGGCCCGTGGCCGGCGTTCATCTTCGGTGTAGGGGCACCGGCCACGATCCGCGGTCTCCTGTCGGGGGTCCAGGTGACCGCCCGACGCCTTGAGGTCCTCGACTCCCCCGTTGACGATCCGAACACGGAAGGTGAATCGCCGTGAGGGCCTACGTTGACAGCTTCCTGGGCCGTGCCGCCGCCGCGTCGGTCTCCCGCCGTCCGTGGCTGCGTATCACTGTCTCTCCCTGGTGGGCCCGCGTTCTGATCGCGGCCGGCGCGCAGGCGCAGCCGGCGGTCTCCCCGGCCGCGAATCCGCGTCCTCTCGACTCGGACTCCCCCGGCGCTGAGGCGGCCCGCACAAGCTCGCGAATCGTGGAAGGCCTCCATGTACACCCCGGCGTGGACCTGACCGGCGCGGACTTGACCGGCGTGTACCTGAGCGGCGCGAACCTGCGCGGCGCGTACCTGACCGGCGCGAACCTGCGCGGCGCGTACCTGACCGGCGCGAACCTGCGCGGCACGAACCTGCGCGACACCTACCTGGCCAGCGCGGACCTGCGCGATGCGGACCTGCGCAATGCGGACCTGCGCGACGCGGACCTGCGCGACGCGAACCTGACCCGCGCGGACCTGAGCGGCGCGAACCTGCGCGACGCGGACCTGACCGCCGCGGACCTGAGCGGCGCGGACCTGACCGCCGCGGACCTGACCCGCGCGAACCTGCGCGCCGCGTACCTGAATGGTGCGAACCTGACCCGCGCGGACCTCAGCGGCACGGACCTGAGCGGCGCGAACCTGACCGGCGAGAGCCGAATCGGGCAGGTAGGGGGTATGGGTCCTGGTCGTCCCACACTGCTTGTCAATGTCACCTGGTCGGACGAGACACAGTGGCCGGACGACGTTGGATCGGATATGCGCCGACGGTCGGAACCGCTCGGCGACGGGCGCTACCGGGTACTGGGCTCGGGGAACAGCGACGCGGAGCTCGGCGTCTCCCCAGTACCTGTGCGCTGAGCGGGAGACCGTTCCGCCGCACGGAGGCCAGCCGCGCCAAGGGACCGGGTCGGCGCTGGCTCAGGGGCTGGGGTGGAGCGCGGAGCGGGTGCTGGAGGTTCTGGCCAAGCACGTCCAGGTCAACGGCGACGGCCTGGTCCACGTCCCCGCGGTCGCGGTCACGGCCGCGCCGCCCGGCCTGGAGCCGCACCCGGAGCGGGCGCCGGTGCTCTACCGGGAGCGGCCGCGGTTCGGGCGCGACGAGGGCGGCGAGGGCTACGGCGGCCCGGCGCTGGACTGGTAGGAGCGGGTAGCAAGCGGCGGGGCCGTCACCGACTCGGTGGCGGCCTCGCCGCTTCGCTGTGCGGGCCCTGGCCCGGCGGGGTGCTGAGCGGCCGTCAGCGGGCCGTACGGGGCCGGGACGGAGCGCGGCAGGGGTCAGTGCCTGTGTCTGAACCCCTGTTTTGGATAGCCTGGAGCCCTAGCCTGGGCCGGTGTCCGAGGACAGCGGCCCGGTGGGCGGGCGGTGGTGCAGGTGCTGCGGCGGACGGCTGAGGCCGGAGTCGCCGCCCGGTGCCGTCTACTGCTCGGCGGCGTGTCGTGCCAGGCAGTGGCGGGTGGACTGCCGGTTGCGGAAGCGGGTGGCGGCCGAACTCAGCGGCGTCGGCCGGGTCGAGTGCCCGGAGTGCGGCGAGCGGTGGGTGGCCGGGGTGGACCGGCGTTCGAACGCGGTCTACTGCTCGCGGCGGTGCGTGATGAGGGCCTGGCGGCGGCGGAACGAAGCGTTCGGCGAACGGTCACAGTGACCGTTGAGCGAACGGCGGATGCGCCCAGAAACGGTCAACTCCGGTCAGCGGCAAGGCTTTTGTTGTGATCAGCTCACCGGCGGTCCGACTCTGCTGCCGGAAGCGGGCCGGTCCCGTCACGGCCAACGGCCGTGCCCGGCCTGCGAGTTGGTGGTGAGATTCCACATGGCTCAGGAGATCGAGACGACGGCCGACAAGGTCGGCAGCGTCAGCGCCAGCCGCTACGAGGAGATCGTGGCCCTGCTGCGCGAGGTGGTGGAGAACCAGACCCGCGGCCAGTTCACGATCGGGGACGCGGCGCTGGAGATCGAGCCGATGCGCGAGCCGGGAGGCTCGGCGCCGGCGGACGAGATGTTCAGCGTCAAGCAGTCGCTGGCCCGGCTGGCGGAGGACATCGGCCTGACCTTCTCGTCGGTCAGCGGCACGCGCTGGGTGGCGTCGCGGTGGCCGAAGGAGCGTCGGCAGCCGAAGGTGTCCTACACCGTCCACCGGACCCTGGCGGGCATAGCCGACGAAGGCGAGCGGTTCGCGGCGATCCTCACCCCACCGGGGAAGAAGGGCCGGTGGACGGCGGACGAGGCGAACCGGCGGGTCGGGCGGCAGGTCGAGATCCCGGTGACGCCGCAGGAGAAGGTCAGCGCGATCCACGCCCTGGCCAAGGACGAGGAGGTCGCCGCGACGGTGACCGGCGACTTCCTGCGCCGGCCCGAGGTGGTCGCGCAGGTCCAGCCGCAGGACCGCGTCCGGGTGGTGGAGGAGCTGACCCGCGACGACCAGGTCGCCGCGGCGGTCGCGCCCTCGTTCCTGCGCCGGCCCGAGGTGGTGGCCCGGGTCGCCCCGGCCGAGAAGGTCCGGGTCGTCCAGGAGCTGACCCGCGACGAGACGGTCGCCGCGGAGGTGACCACCGGCCTGCTGCGGCGCCCGGACGTCGCGGCCCGCGCGATGGCCGACGACACCGCCCGCCACCAGGTCAACCACGCCCAGGTCGAGCGGGGCCGCCAGGCCCGCGAGCACTTCGAGCAGACCAACCCCGTCGCGCCGGCGGTGAAGAACATCGACCGGACGGTGGAGTTCCTCGACCTGGTCACCGCCTGCCACGCGTTCGTCGCCGCTGCCGGCCGGGTGGTCCCGGGCCTTCGCGACCGGCAGCTGAGCGAGGACGAGCAGGCCGTGATCCGGGAGAACTGCGCGCGGGTCCGCGCCACCTTGGACTGGGTGGAGACCGCGGTGGACACCGGGAAGGTGGACATGGACGGCGAGCTGGCCCGCCTGCTCCAGGGCGAGTAGGCGATGCCCCGTGCTGCCCGCCGCAGATCGGCGGCCGCCGAGCGGCACGCCGACACCGTCCGCTTCGTGCTGTTCGAGGCGAGGCCCGCGGGCCTGGTCTTCGCCCAGCTCAGCCGGGCGTCCGGGCTGAGTACGAGTCAGACCCGCTCGGGGCTGGCCTGCCTGCGCGACACCATCGCCGAGCGGGGCTGGCCGCCCCTGATCTGGAGCCGGACCGACGGCTACAAGTTCTGCTCGGACCCCGTCGAGCTCCAGGCATACGAGGTCGCGGTGATCCGCGAGAAGCTCACCGAGATCCGCCGGTTCATCACCGGCGTCGTCGCCCCGCACGCTGTCCTGCAGCCCAAGGGCCGCTGGGTGAGGCACCTGAACACCCAGCTCAGCTCGGTGGAGTCCACCCTCGACGTGATCGCCGACTACATCGACGCGTGATCGTCACCCCCCTTCCGGGCCCGGCCGCCTTCGGCGGCCGGGCCCGCCAACAGCCCCTCGGAGAGGAGGAGTCGATGGCCCGCCGCCGCTGCTACCCCTCGGACACCTGGGACGAGGAGTGGAAGCTGCTGGAGCCGCTGCTGCCCGTCCCGGCCTGTGAGACGAAGGCCGGCGGGCGCCCGGAGAAGCACCCGCGCCGCGAGATCGTGGACGCGATCCGCTACGTCGTGGACACCGGCTGCAAGTGGCGGGCCCTGCCGAAGGACTTCCCGCCCTGGCGGACGGCTTACGGGTTCATGGCCCGCTGGGCGGCGGCCGGGGTGGTCGGCCGCATCCGCGACCAGCTCCGCCGACGCATCCGCCGGGACATGGGCCGCGGCCCGGAGGCGGTCGCCACGATCATCGACTCGCAGTCGGTGAAGGCCGCCGAGACCGTCGGGAAGGACTCGCGCGGCTACGATGCCGCGAAGAAGATCAACGGCAGGAAGAGGCACCTGGTCGTGGACACCAAGGGCCTGCCGCTGTTCGTGATGGTCACCCCTGCCGACGTCACCGACCGCGACGCGGCGAAGGAGGTGCTGTTCCGGCTCAGGTTGATGCACCCGGAGATCACGATCGTCTGGGCCGACTCCGCCTACGCGGGCCAGCTGGTGAGCTGGGCGAAGAAGTACCTGAACCTCACGGTCAAGACCGTCAACCGGCCCAAGGAGGCCAAGGGGTTCGTGGTCCTGCCCCGGCGCTGGGTGGTCGAGCGCACCCACGCCTGGGTGATGCACGCCCGCCGGCACGCGCGCGACTACGAACGGCTCGTCCAGCACTCCGAATCGCTGATCACCTGGGCCACGATCACCGTGATGACCAGGAGAATCACCCGGCGCAACTCCACCCGGACCGGACAGACGGCCTCCCGCGAAACCCAGCGGGACTGATCGTTCTCACTACCACCGCCGTCACTCGGTCCGGGACCGGGCCGCAGCGCGTCCGCAGTCCACTCTCCCACGGCCGCTGACCGCCCGTCAGGCCGTTCGCCGACGCCGGGTCGCTTCCTGCCCGATGATGTTGACCGCCAGGCAGCGAGGTGAGCGATCCGGACGGGAGAAGTGCACCAGCATGGAGCTGATCAGCGGCGCCGGCCTGCACTCCAGGCCCTGGCCGGAGCTGATGCCCGACGGGCGCCCGGCGCTGATCCTCCCCGCCGCCCCCGACCGCCCGGTGATCGCCCAGGACGGCTGGGCCGACCGCACCACCGCCTTCGACCCGGCCGCCGGGCCACAACCGGGCTGGTCAGCGGTCCTGGACGACTACCGGCTGACCCTCCACCGCCCCGGCGGGACGGCCTGGTTCGACGGCGAGATCGGCGCGGACCGGCACTGGCGCCGCCGCCTGCGTGACCACCGCACCCTGCTGCTGATCACCGGCCCGTTCACCGGCGTCTTCGACTTCCGGCCCGCGGCCGAGGCCGGACGGCTGTCCCTCCTCACCACCCCGGCCCGGCTCGCCAGCGACCTCTGAACCGAGCACGTCGAGGGGGCCGCCGACGGCCCCAACTGAGGTCCGGGCCTGGGAAGATGCCGGCAGGAACCTCCCGAACAGGTACCAGGAACTTTGCTATGAAATGAAACGGAGAGCGGCAAATCATGCATCTCGTCTACCTGGTTACCCCTGTTGGCGGTTCAGGCTGGCGCACATACGGCACGCGCCCCGGCTACTACGGCTCGGCAGCCGAGCTGGCTGTCCAGGTCGCAGATATCGCCCGTGCCGAGCACTTGGAATCGGGGCCGATAACCGTGCATGTGTGGATACATCGGGGAAGGGAAGAGCGCGACCAAGCCCCGGTTCCGGACAGTGCCACGGTGCACAGGTGTGCAGCGCCCGACCTTGCGCCCCCGGAGCCCCAGATCAGGACGAAGGTGACCTTTACAACCGTAGTCGTGTTTCTGTTGACCGCCTGGCTGATCATTCAGGTAGTGGCGCCGTGGCTGATCGCCATCTACGGGATGCTCTTCACTCCCCGCTTGCCCATCCAACCTGTGCCGCCGACCGCTCCCTGAGCCCTGGTCGAAGAGCCAACCGCAGGTCATGCAGAACGCCCCTGTTCCACCCTGTTCGATTTCCGACCAGGGCAGATCCTGTCAGGAACTTCGAAAACAGGTACTGACTGGGCGTTTCACCCGTAGTTGGGATGGTTGGTCTCGTTTTCCGGGGAGCTCGGGCTGCCGGCGTTCGGTGACGCTTGGGGTCCTGGTGGCAGGAGTGCCACTGTTACCCCTATGTCCGCCGGAACTGCGCGGTTCCTCCTGTCTCGTCCCAAGAAGTCGAGCCCACCGGCTTTTGTCTCTCGGGTGCCGCGAGCCCTGGGCAACGCGGCAATCCCGCAGTATGCCGTTGTCATGACGGATCGTCGACGGTATCCGAGCGACCTGTCCGACGCCCGCTGGGCCCTGGTCGAACCCACCCTCACCGCCTGGCGTCGGGCCCGCACCGAGCGGGCCCTCGCGTTCGGCCGCCCTCCCGAACACGAACTGCGCGACCTCCTGGACGCGATCCTCTACGTGGATCGCACCGGCATCCCCTGGCGCTACCTCCCGCACGACTACCCGCCGTGGGAGACCGTCTACGCCTACTTCGCCCGATGGCAGAAGGAAGGCGTGTTCGAGCAGCTCAACGGACTGCTGAGGCGTCTGGTCCGCACGGCTGAGGGCCGCGGTCCGGAGCCGACGGCGTGCATCGTCGACTCGCAGAGCGTGAAGACCTCCACGAACGTCCCCACCTCCTCGCAGGGCGTCGACGTCGGCAAGAAGATCGTGGGCAGGAAGCGCAGCATCGTCACCGACACGATCGGCCTGCTGCTGATGATCCTGGTCACCGCCGCGAGTGTGCAGGACGGCGCCGCCGGCAAGCAGTTGCTGACCGCGGTCGCCACCGAGCACCCCGCCATCCGCAAGGCCTGGACCGACATGGGCTACAAGAACGCCGTCGTCGAACACGGCGCCACCTTGGGCATCGACGTCGAGATCGTCCGCCGCGACCCTGCGACCAGAGGATTCGTCGTCCAGCCCCGCCGCTGGGTCGTCGAACGGACCTTCGGCTGGCTCATGAACCACCGCCGTCTCGCCCGCGACTACGAAGCCCTCCCGGCCCGTTCCGAAGCCATGGTCCACGTCGCGATGATCAGCCTCATGACCCGCCGTCTCACCGGCGAATCCACCCCCACCTGGCGCGGAACATGAACTCTGAACGCAGGGATGAAACGCCCAGTGACTGGGCGTTTCACCCGTAGTTGGGATGGTTGGTCTCGTTTTCCGGGGAGCTCGGGCTGCCGGCGTTCGGTGACGCTTGGGGTCCTGGTGGCAGGAGTGCCACTGTTACCCCTATGTCCGCCGGAACTGCGCGGTTCCTCCTGTCTCGTCCCAAGAAGTCGAGCCCACCGGCTTTTGTCTCTCGGGTGCCGCGAGCCCTGGGCAACGCGGCAATCCCGCAGTATGCCGTTGTCATGACGGATCGTCGACGGTATCCGAGCGACCTGTCCGACGCCCGCTGGGCCCTGGTCGAACCCACCCTCACCGCCTGGCGTCGGGCCCGCACCGAGCGGGCCCTCGCGTTCGGCCGCCCTCCCGAACACGAACTGCGCGACCTCCTGGACGCGATCCTCTACGTGGATCGCACCGGCATCCCCTGGCGCTACCTCCCGCACGACTACCCGCCGTGGGAGACCGTCTACGCCTACTTCGCCCGATGGCAGAAGGAAGGCGTGTTCGAGCAGCTCAACGGACTGCTGAGGCGTCTGGTCCGCACGGCTGAGGGCCGCGGTCCGGAGCCGACGGCGTGCATCGTCGACTCGCAGAGCGTGAAGACCTCCACGAACGTCCCCACCTCCTCGCAGGGCGTCGACGTCGGCAAGAAGATCGTGGGCAGGAAGCGCAGCATCGTCACCGACACGATCGGCCTGCTGCTGATGATCCTGGTCACCGCCGCGAGTGTGCAGGACGGCGCCGCCGGCAAGCAGTTGCTGACCGCGGTCGCCACCGAGCACCCCGCCATCCGCAAGGCCTGGACCGACATGGGCTACAAGAACGCCGTCGTCGAACACGGCGCCACCTTGGGCATCGACGTCGAGATCGTCCGCCGCGACCCTGCGACCAGAGGATTCGTCGTCCAGCCCCGCCGCTGGGTCGTCGAACGGACCTTCGGCTGGCTCATGAACCACCGCCGTCTCGCCCGCGACTACGAAGCCCTCCCGGCCCGTTCCGAAGCCATGGTCCACGTCGCGATGATCAGCCTCATGACCCGCCGTCTCACCGGCGAATCCACCCCCACCTGGCGCGGAACATGAACTCTGAACGCAGGGATGAAACGCCCAGTGAGCATCTGTCAGCATGGCGGGGACGGCCGCGAACCCTGCCGCAGGTCTCACCGGCGCCTCGGGGCCGCAACCTCGTCTTGGGGCGGCCTGTGGGCGCCGCGCGGTGAAGACCCGTGCCGAGGTCGGTGTTCCCGCCCTGGCCCGAGCGGCCAGCGGTGGAGCGTTCGCCGTGCCGGCTGGAACGCGGATCGGGAATCGGAGCGGTGCGCACCGCGGCGCGGACACCACCGCCTCTTCCGACAGCGCCTCGAAGCACCGGACCCAGGCCGGGCCGGGGTCCGGGTGGTTTCAGGGGGTGTACTGGAGGGTGGTGATGCCGTAGAGGTCGCCGCGCCGGCCGCCCGCGTAGACGAGGTGGGTCTGGGGGTCGAAGTCCAGTCCGAGGCCGTGCTGTTCGATCGGGGTGTCGGCGAGGACCGCGCGGGTGGCGAGGTCGACGACGGCCACCCGGTTGCGCAGGCTCGGTGACGGGTCGCCGGGCGGGCTGGTGGTCTCGGTGGTGAGGACGTAGGCGAGGCGGGCCTGGTCGTCGATGACGACGTCGTTGGGATGACCGGTCAGGCCGGTGACCGCGCGGACGGTGCCGTCGGCGGCGCTGCGGGTCAGGAGCCGGCCCGTACCGTCCTTGGCGCCGTAGAAGTACAGGTCGCCGGTGCCGGGGTCGGTCACGAAGGAGCCGGCGTCGGTGACGCCGGGCAGCCGGAGGTCCTCGTGCCGGGTGCCGTCGGTGCCGTAGGCGTGCAGGAGGGTGTCGGGGCCGGCGGGGGCGGTGACGTAGATCCGGTCGGTGCCGGGGACGACGGCGATCTCGCCGGTGCTGTCGGCGGGGAGCGTCACGACGGCGCGCTGCTTGCCGTCGGTGGTGCCGTAGACCATCAGGACGGCGTCGTGGCCGCGGCCGTCGCCGTCCTCGTCGTAGTAGGCGGCGACCAGGCCGCGGGTGCGGTCCAGGTCGAGGTCGGTGGTCATCGGCCCGGTGGGGCCGTTGGGCTCGGCGGCCTCGAAGAGGTAGTCGCTGTGGGGCCGCTGGCTCTTGCCGACGTACTGGCGGGAGAGCCGGGCATCGATCAGGTCCCAGGAGAACAGGTAGCCGGTGGTGTTGTCGATCGCGACGCGGGTGACCCGGTCGGTCTGGTCGGGTGCGATGAACAGGCCGGCGGAGTCGTTCTGCACGGGGATCCGGAGCCGTCCGCCCTGGAGCAGGTCGAAGAGGATCATCTCCTTGCGGGCCGAGTTGTAGAGCGCGTACGTGACCGAGGACATGTAGCGCTGGTCGCCTTCGGGCTTCCCGGTGTTCCCGTGGAAGCCCGGCTCCACCTCCGCGATCGAGGGCTTCGTGGCGCGCGGCGCGTGCGCTCCGGCGGGGGATCCGCTCGCGGAGGCGGGGCAGGCGACGCAGGCTGCGGTGCGCGGCGATCGCCGCGCACCGCAGCCGGCCGACTCGGAGGGACATGCGTTCGACTCCAGGAGGTGGCAGGGGATTCCGGGACCGCCGGGAGGACCTCACCGGCGGGGACGGTGCACAGCATCACCGGCGGGAAGGCCCGACCGCACCCGACGGCCGTCCCTCGCGCCGGATTGCACCCGGACGGCCGCGCTCGCCCGCGTTCCGTCATCTGTCCGGAGTGACGCAACCGGGACGATCCCGTATCGTGCGCTCCGCCCCCGGGACAGGTGGTCGCGGTCGGCACCCCGTTCACGGCTTTCGCGGACCGGGACACGAACGGCGAATGCGGGCCGCCGCCGGTGCCGGATGGTGCCATGGGGATCCACCAGGCGCTCGCGCGCCCCGACGCTCCGGACGCCCGAAGGGGCGGCAGGGCATCTGCGGCGGCTCCCGCGAGCGAGCCCTTCCCCCTCCCCGGCCCTCGTGCGCCGCCGAACACCCATGGAGTCCCGATGCGTACCCGTCCCCTCTCGCTGGCCCTGCCCCTGCTGCTCGGCGCCTCGCTCCTCCTCCCGGCCGCGTCTCCCGCCGCGGCCGGCGACGACGACGGCGCGAGCTGCCACGGCGCCTCCGGACACCAGACCTACGACCCCCCGCTGAGCGCGGAGCCGAAGACCACGACCGTGACCACCACCGTCCTGTACGAGATGTGCGAGCACTTCCCCGCCGAGACCGCGAAGAGCGTCACCACCCGCACCGTGCGGGCCAGTTGCGAAGAGCCCGACGACCTGGACGCGCTCACCGAGGTCACCGTCGTCTTCGACAGCACCCCCGCCACCTCCACCACCCTGAAGGGCACTCCCGAACGCCGCTCCCAGGACACCGCCGTCCTGAAGGGCACCGTGACCGCCGGCGAACACCAGGGCTGGCGCGGCGAGTACACCTTCACCCTCCCCAGGATCAGGACCGAGGAGTGCGAACGCGACACCCTCGCCCGCGCCGAACTGGGCTGGCTCGACGCGTTCATCGGCCTCTTCCCCGACCGCCGCACGACCGACCGCCAGAGCTGAGCCCACCGCGGACCCCGCTGCGACCCGCCGCCGGATCAATCGCCGGAGGCGCCCAGGCGGGGCCGGCTGGCGGTGTAGTAGGCGTCGAGCATGTCGGCGAGCTCGGGGAAGGCGGGGATGTAGGCGAGGACTTCCGGCGGCGGGGTGATGGTGTCGTGGGTCCGCTCGGCGACGGCCCGGTACTTGGCCTCGTACATCTCTTCGAGGTGGACGGGCCATTCGACGGGCAGCGACCAGTTCCACTCGTGGCCGACGGCCAGGCGGTGCACGGTGGCGTGGCGGACGGTGTCCCGGCGGTCCATGGTCTGGATCGGTGGCCGGGTCGGCCGGAAGAGGTCCATCTCCGGTGTGGGCGGCGTTCCGTCGAGGATCCGGTCGGCCAGCCGGGAGGCCAGGAGCGGGGAGGTGTGCAGGCCGTCGCGAAAGGTGCCGGTCATCAGCCACAGCCCCGGCAGGAGGGTCTCTCCGAGGAGGGGGTGGCCGTCCAGGGTCATCGGCCGGTTCCCGACCCTGGTGGCGGTGATGTCGCTGAACCACAGGTCCCTGCGCAGTTGCCGGGCGGCGCAGTCCAGCAGGAACGCCAGGTCGCGGACGCTGGGGTCGCTGCCCGGGCGGGGCCGGGTGGTGTTGGTGGCGCCCACGTAGACCCGGTCGGGACCGCGCGGCACGGTGTGCAGCCCGCAGCCGAAGGAGCGGTTGGGGGTGCGCACGACGCAGTCCGGCGGGGCGGCGGCCGGGCCGTTCGACAGGACCACCGACACGCCGAACCCGCTGATCAGCCGGGGTACGGGGGCGCTGACCTCGGGGGGCAGCGAGTCCATCAGCGCCTGGGTGCCGACGCCGGCGGCCAGCACCACCCGGTCACCGGCCAGCACCGTCCCGTCGGCCAGGGCGATCCCGCCGGCCCGGCCCGCGCCGTGGACGACGCGGACGGCGTGCTCGGGGACCAGGACGCCTCCCAGCCGGACGACGGCGCGGTGCAGGACCTTGAGCAGCGCGCCGGAGTCGACTCCGTGCTCGCGGGGGAGGAAGAGGCCGGCCAGCGGCCGGGCGGTCGGCTGCGGATCGAGCCAGGGGACGGCCTCGGTGGGATCGACGCTCTCGAAGGGCTCCCCGTGGAGCTCCAGCGCGGCGCGGATCGCCGTCATCGCGGTGTCGTCGATCTCCGCCATGCCGATCGTGTTGTGGATGACGAGCGTTCCCCGCGCGCACCGGACCGTTGCGCCGCCGTCCTCCTCCAGTCCGGCGAGCCAGTCGTCCCACAGGCGGGCCGCGAGCACGTCCATCTCCAGCCGGGCCCGCCCGTGCGCGGTGGCCGTCGTGGTCGCGGTCACCTCGCCGAAGCACCCGTTCATCGCCCCGGACGCCGTCGACGCGGCCAGCGGCCGGTTCCCGTCGCCGACCACCGCCACCCGCGCGCCCCGCCGCAGCAGCACCACCGCCAGGGACATCCCCAGCACCCCGTTGCCGACCACCACCACGTCGAACGCCTGCCCGCCCCGGCCGCCCGCCCCGGGGGTCTCCGTCGTGTCCGGTTCCCGACTTCCCACAGCAAGTCCTTTCCTCCCCGGGCGGATCCGGGGGTCGTCCTCGACTCCGGCGGCGCGTCTCGGCGTGCTGTCGGTGCCGGGTTCAGCCGATCAGGAGGTCGGTCACGGCGACGGTGCCGGAGACCGTGGCGAGTGCGGCCTCGCAGCGCAGGACCTGTTCGGACGGGGTGACGCGTACGTCGGTGAAGGGCTGTCCGGCGAACAGGCCCGAGACGACGGTCCCGCTGCCGTTGCCCACGATGGTGGCGCCGACGAAGGTGGCCGTGTACGTGCCGGTCAGGGTGGAGGTCTGGCCGGTGTTCCAGGTGATGGTCCGGGTGAGCGTGCCGCTGCCCGCCAGCTGGCCGCAGGGGTAGGGCGTCGGCACCGGCACCACGAGGGACGCCGTCCCGGAGGTGACGGCGGTGCCGGGCGCCGCGCAGGGCGTCAGCACCTCGGAGAGCGTGATCGTGGTCGGGGCGCCCGCCGCGGTGAGCGGCGGGGCGTAGGTGCTCGTCGCGGTGCCCGGGCAGTCGAGCAGGGACCCGGCGGCGCGGGCCGGCGGGGCGGGCAGGACCAGCGCCGCCGCCGCGAGCAGCAGGGCGAGCAGCAGCGGGAGCGCGTTCGGCGGGCGGCGGGGCCGTCGGCCCCGGAGCCTCGGCGGTACGGGCGAGCGGGGATCCACGTGTCCTTCTCTCCTGGCGACGACCGTCGTGGGGGGGCGTGGCGAGAAAGTACTGCTCGACACGCCCCGCGTCACCACTTTCCGCGTTTCATCGATCGCGGAAAGTGACGAAAGGAGTGCGGGTGGATCGGCGGCGGCGCCCTCCCCGTCGCCGGGGCGGGGCGGGGTGGATCAGCCGGCGGATCAGCCGGCGGGCGGAGCGGACGGGCCGCCCGGGTCCCGGCGCGCGTACGAGGCGGTGAGGCGCGCCACGCCGTCGGCGGCCCACCGGGGTCCCGTCGGAGCCGCGACGCGCGGGCCCGGCCGCGGGCCGTCTTGGCGGTCGGCCCGAACGGGTAGACCCCCGGGGCGGGAACCGTGCCCGGACCCGCCGTCCGCACCGAGGAACACGAGGCTCCCATGGGCGTCAGGACAATCGTCGGCCTGATCGTGGCCGTCCTGCTGGTCGTCTACCTCATCCTGTCCATCAAGTACCCGGACCGCTTCTGACCCGGCGCGGCCGGCCGCACGGGTCGTTGCGTGACGCGCATTCGCTGACGAAACGTCCGGTGCGCGAGGCCCCCCGGTGGCGGGGTGGGACGGCTCCGGGCCGGTTCCCGGCGGGGCCGGGGGCTGGGCCGTCCAGGGGAAGGGGGTGAAAGCCCTCATGGGCGCGGGAAGGGATGCGCTCGTCCGTCCGTCGCCCCTCCTCCTGGAGTGCCATGGACATCCGGCTGCTCAACACCTTCGACACCCCCACGCTGGCCGTCCTCGTGGTCGGGGTCATCGTGGCCCTCTCCGTTCTCGCCGTCCTGCTGGTCCGACGCCGCTACCCGGGGCTGGCCGAGGGCGAGCACAACGACATGATCGGCACCGTCCTGGGCATGTTCGGCGCGATCTACGGGATCATCCTGGCCTTCGTGATCGTGACGCTCTGGACCCAACTCGACACCACCAACACCATCGTGGCCTCGGAGTCCACCGCGGCCGCCACCCTGGTCCGCGACGCGGGGGCCTTCCCGCCCGCCGAGCGGGACCGGATCCGAGAGGCCACCGGCGCCAACCTGCAGGCCCTGTACGACGCCCTCCAGTCGTATGAGCCCGGCACCGAGACCGAGAAGGCGTACTACGGCCAGGCGACCGGCCAGCTGGACGAGATGGTCCTCCAGAGGCGAGCCCGGATCGCCATGGCCACCAAGGAACTCCCGCTCCTCCTCCAGGTGCTGGTGTACGGAGGGGCCCTCGTGATCATCCCTCTCACCTTCCTGTGCGGCGTCCGCAGCCGACGGATGCAGGTGCTGTTCGTCGGCACGGTCGCCATGCTGATCGGCTTCAGCCCGCTGCTCACCCTCGTCCTCGACCGCCCCTTCTCCGGAGACCTGAGCGCCTCCTCCGGCCCCTTCAAGGAAGGCGCGCTCACCCAGTTCTGGAAGTGAGCGCACGGGTTCCGTCACCACACCCGCGCGACGCAACCACGCAGCCGCGCAGCCGCGCAGCCGCGCAGCCGCGCAGCCGCGCAGCCGCGCAGCCACGGGACGGGGCCGCGCTCCCGCCGCCAGGGGGACCGGGACCACCTCACCGCCCTCGGCGGGATCCCGGCCCTGTCCCTGGACGCGCTGACCTCGGTGGCCTACGGGCCCGAGGCGGCGGCGGTGGTCCTGGCGGCGGCCGGCGCGGGCGCGATGGGCGCGATGCTGCCGCCGAACCTCGCCGTCGCGCTGCTGCTGGGCACCCTGGTGCTCTCCTACCGGCAGGTGATCGCCGTGCATCCCGGCGGGGGCGGCTCGTACGCGGTGGCCAAACAGGAGTTCGGCCGCACCACCGCGCTGCTCGCGGCAGCCGGCCTGGTGGTCGACTACGTCCTCACCGCCGCCGTCAGCCTGGCCACCGGCGCCGCCAGCCTCGCCTCCGCCTTCCCCGTCCTCAACGACCACCTGCCCCTGGTGGCGCTGACCGGGCTGGCCGTCCTCACGGCCGTCAACCTGCGCGGACTCGCCGACAGCGCACGCCTGTTGGCGCCGTTGACGCTGCTCTTCGTCCTCGCGGTGCTGGCCGTCGTCGTCCTGGGCGCCGCCCGCCCGCACCCGGTCGGCGCGGTCGGCGGCCCGCCCACCGTCGCCGTCACGCAGGGCCTGGGCGTGCTGCTCGTGCTCAAAGCCTTCGCCGCCGGCTGCACCGCGGTCAGCGGGGTCGAGGCGATAGCCAACGGCGTCCCCGCCTTCCGCCCGCCCCGGGTGCGCACCGCCCGGCGCACGCAGGTGCTGCTCGGCGTCCTGCTGGCGGTGATGCTGGTCGGCCTGGGCCACCTGATGGCCCGCGACCACGTCGTCCCGCGGGCCGACGTCACCGTCCTCGCCCAGCTCACGGCCCACTCCCTGGGCACCGGCTGGCCCTACTACGCCACCAACCTGACCGTCGCCCTGCTGCTGGCCGCCGCCGCGAACACCAGCTTCGGCTCGCTGCCGATCCTGCTCGCCCTGCTCGCCAGGGACGACCGGCTCCCCACCTCTTCGCGCTCCGCTCGGCCCGGCCGGTCCACCGCGCCGGCGTGCTGGGCCTGGCCGTCCTCACCGCGCTCCTGCTCGTGGTGACCGGCGCGGTCACCGAGCGGCTGATCCCGCTCTTCGCCCTCGGCATCTTCATCGGTTTCAGCGTCAGCCAGCTCGGCATGGTCCGGTACTGGTACCTGGCGCGCCCGGCCCGCTGGCGCCGCCTGGCCGTGCTCAACGGCACCGGGGCCGCGCTCACCCTGGTGGCCACCGCAGTCCTGCTGGTCCTCAAGTTCACCCGGGGCGCCTGGGCGGTCGTCCTGGTCGTCCCGCTGCTGATGCTGCTGTTCGCCCGGGTCGAGCGGTACTACGGCGCGGCGGCCGGGGCCGTCGGCGCCGGCCGCGTCCCGCCCCGGCCGGTGCCCGGACGCGGCCTGGTCGTCGTGCCGGTCGGCGAGCTGAGCGCGGTCACCGCCCACGTGCTGGCCCGCGCGCTCACCCTGGGCGGCGACGTCGTCGCCGTGACGGTGGACGTTCCCGGAACGGCCGCCCCGGCCCTGGCCCGCCAGTGGCGGGAATGGGACCCGGGCGTCCCCCTCGAAACCCTCCCCGGCACCCACCACGCGCTGCTCGAACCGATCGTCCGGTACGTCCAGCGGGCCACCGCGGAGGGCCGTGACGTCACCGTCCTGGTGCCCCGGAAACTCACCCGCCGCCACCGCGAGCGCCTCCTCCAGGGCGGGCGTCCCGCCGTCCTCGCCGCGCTCCTGCGCCGCCGCACCGACGCCGTCGTCTCCACCGTCCCCTACCACCTCGACACCGCGGCCCGCCCGCGCGCCGCCCGCCCCGAACCGCCCGTCGGCACCACCACCCCGTGACGGGCACCGGAACCGGCCCCGCCGGCCGCCGCTGCCCCGCCGACCGCCGCCGCCCCGGCCGCGCCGCCTTTCGTGACATCGCACGGATGGCGAAATCCCGGCCGACGGGCCGGGCCCCGCCGAGATCCGCTGGTCGGAGGCCCGGAGGGCCGGAGGCGCCGGGTCCGCGCTGCCGTGCTCGGCCGGGCCGGTTTGGAGGACGCGCGGGGAAGGTATTCCCCCGTTCCCGGCAGCACACCGCGGACTCCCGTCGGGGCGACAGCCCCTCACCGGCGGACCGCCGGACCGGCCCACCATCAAGGAGAAGCCCGTGACCCCGCGTTCCCTCGCACGCCTCTGCCTGACCGCCCTCCTGGTGGGCGGCCTCACCTGGACCGCCGGCCCGGCGGCCTCGGCCGCCCCGGCCGCCGTCCTCCGCCCGGTCGCCCCGGCGGCGGTCGCGGCGCCCGCCGGCTACGTGATGGTGTCGACCCACGAGATCGCCGCCACCGAGGTCCTCGGGGTGGACCTCCTCGCGGGCCGCGTCTCCGCGGTCGGCATCGGCCTGGACATCGCACCGGGCGAAACGGTGATCTTCGCGAAGTACAGCGGTACCGAGATCCGGCTCGACGGCGAGGACTACCTGCAGCTGAGCGGGAACGAGATCCTCGCCGTCGTCGGCTGAACACCGGCCCCCGCGCTCCCGGCGGCCGGAGCGCACCAGTGACGGGAGGGACTCCCTTGCCCCTCATCAGCGTGATCACCCCGGTCCACCCCGACAAGCACGCCTTCCTGTCCGAAACCTGGGCCTCCGTGCGCCGGCAGGCCCTGCCACCCGGCTGGGAGTGGGAGTGGCTGGTCCAGCAGGACGGGCCGGACCGGCCGGACGGGTCCGTGTGGGACGTCCTGCCCCGCGACCCCCGCATCCGCACCGGCTCCGCCCGGGCCGGCGGCGCGGGCGTCGCCCGGACCATGGCCCTGGCGAGGGCCCGCGGCACCCTGGTCAGGGCGCTGGACGCCGACGACCTGCTGCTCCCAGGTGCCCTGCACCGCGACGTCACGGCCCTCCACCGCACCGGGGCCGCCTGGTGCGTCTCGGCCTGCCTCGACCTGCTGCCCGACGGCACCCTGCGCCCCGGCCCCTGGGACCCGCCCGACGGGCCCCTCGAACTGGCCGCCCTGCGCCAGCGGTTCGAGGCCGGCGCCTTCCCCCTCGTGGGAACCCACCTCACCGCCCGCACCGACCTGGTCCGGGCGCTCGGCGGCTGGCCCGCCTACCCCGCCCTGGAAGCCCTCGCGATGGTCTTGTTCTGCGCCGCGCTCGCACCCGGCGTCATGATCGCCCAGCCCGGCGGGATCTACCGCAAGCACCCCGGCATGACCACCTCCGAACCCTCTTACCACCACGAGACGGACTTCGACGCGCTGCGCCGCTCGATCCTCACCCGCCTGGACTCCCCCGCCCGGGCGGGCTTCAGCTGGCTCCCCCGGCAGCCCGGCGCCCCGAACCCCACCCCGCCGGAGGACCGGGCGGACCCCGGGCCACGACGGCCGGGACGATGACCACCCGCCGGCGCCGGACCGCCCGCACGGGCAGAAACAGCACCCACTCCCCCGAAAGGAGCCTCCGATGAGGCGAAACCCCGTCCCCGGCCTGCTCGCCGCACTGGCGCTGGCGGCGGCCACGATCACGGTCACGGCGAACGCACCGGCCCGGGCCGCGGTGGGGGACGTGCTGTGCACGACGCCCAGCAGCGACTCCTCCGCCTACTGGCCGGCCCTCAGCCTGACGCCCGCCGCCACCGTCGTGACGATCACCCGGGACCTGAGCACCTGCACCTCGCTGAGCGTGCCCGCCATCGACTCGGCGCCCGTCACCGTCCACCAAGTGACCCTCCCCTCCTACTCCTGCCTCACCCTGCTGAGTTCGGCCCCCACCGTCATCAACTTCACCTGGAACAACGGCGCGACCACGGTCGTCACCGGGACCAGGACGGTCAACCTCGCCGCCGCCGCGCTCACCACCACGGTCACCGGCACCGTCACCTCCGGCCTGTTCACCGGCGACACCGTCGTCTACCAGCTCGTCGCCCCCTCGACCGACGTCCTGGCCTGCACCCTCGGCCTGGGCACGGTCTCCCGCATCGACAGCACCGCCACCCTCACCATCGGCTGAGCCCGCGACCGCGACGGTCGGCAGCGGGCGCGGGAGGCGGGAGACGGGAGGGGCGGTTCACGGCGGTTCCTCGATCCGGTGGTCGGGCCCGGCGGCGCGGCGCCGGGCCGGCGAAGGAGGTGCGGCGAGGTGCCCCGGACGCCTCCGGTGGAGCGGGGCGTCGGCGGGTGCGGGTCCATGAGGTCACGGCCGCGGGGCCCCCTCCTCCCCCGGTGCCCGCCGCTCCGTTCCCGAGTCGTCCCCACCACGGTGAGCGGCCGGGACGCGCTCGGGCGGCCTCGTCGCGGTCACGGGGCGCGGGCGTTCCACGCCCCGGATCCTCGACGGCTCGCGGCCGGGCCGCGGTTCCGTTCCGAACGGGATGTACCGAAACCCTTCGGCCGCCGGGACGGGCCGGGGCCCTCGCCGGGAGCGCCCGCGAGGAGGCCGTCGGGCCCGTCCGGCCCGCCGGGCCCGGCTCCGGGCGTCCTCCGGCTCCGACCCGGGGGCGCGGGTCCCGGGCCGGAGCCCCGCCGGTCGGCGGCGCCACCGTACGGATGGTTCGCGAACGGGCCTTCCACGGCTCACTGGTGCGCCGATCACCGGTTGCTAGTAGTGGAGGACATTTCGCTACGAACGGCATCGGCAGGCGTCACCATGAACCGCCCGTTCGGCTCAGGATTTGTCACATCGTCAGGAAAAGGTGGGCACGGCGATCGGCCTCCGGAGGAGGAGAGACTCCCCGGGCGTCCACGGGACCGGTTGCGGGCCTGCCTGGTTCCGCTGTGCGTGCTGCTCTGCCCGCTGCTGTCCGGCACCGGCCCGGCGGCGGCCGCGGCCGGGGCGCAGCAGCGCGGCCCCGCCCCCGCGCAGGCCCGGACGGCCGGGACGGGCACCCTGCTGTTCAGCGAGAGCTTCCAGGACGGCGCCGTCCCGGACCCGAAGCTGGTGCCGCTCGGCGATGCCTGTCTGACCGGTGCCCGTGGCGCGCCGCCCGCCGGGTCGTCGGCGCTGGGCCCCTGCTCCTCCTCGAACGGCGCCCCGGGCCGGGGCGGCAGCCCGGGGTACCTCCAGCTGACCGACAACCGGACGTACCGGTCGGGCGGGATCGTCTACAACCGTCCGCTGCCGGCCGCGTCCGGCGTGGTGGCCGAGTTCACCTCGTACCAGTACGGGGGCAGCGGCGCGGACGGCATCAGCTTCTTCCTGACCGACGGCGCGCAGCAGTTGACCCGCACCGGCGCGGTGGGGGCGGCGCTGGGCTACGCGGCGCTCAAGGGGGTCGACGGCGTGCCCGGCGGGTACGTCGGCATCGGCTTCGACGCCTTCGGCAACTTCCACACGGCGGGGGACGGGCTCGGCTCCGGCTGTCCCGCGCGCTCCGACACCTCGCGGGTCGGCAACGCGGTCGGGCTGCGCGGGCCGGGCGACGGCTCGTCCGGCTACTGCTACCTGGCCGGCAGCCTGAACGCGGCGGGCAGCGCCGGCGCGCTGCCCGGCCAGCTGCGCGCCGGCAGCCTGGCGTCGGCGGCGCGCAAGACCAGGATCACCGTCGGCCCCGGCGCCCTGCCGACGATCACCGTCGAGATCGACTTCAACGACGGCAAGGGCTACCGGCAGGTGCTGTCCCACACGATGACCACCCCGGCGCCGGCCACCTACAAGTTCGGCTTCGCCAGCAGCACCGGGCTGCTGTCGGACGTGCACCTGATCCGCTCGATGACGGTGGGCACGGTCGTGCCGCTGGCCCAGCTGAACCTGGTCAAGCAGATCGACCGCGGCACGGCCCAGCCGGACAGCTACAAGACCGGGCAGAGCGTCCCGTACCAGTTCGTGGTGACCAACAGCGGCACCGAACCGGTGCACGGGCTGCGGGTGGACGACCCGGGCGCCGGTCCGGTGGACTGCCCGGAGACGGACCTCTCCGCGGCCGGGTCCCCCGGGGCCACCGTGACCTGCACCGGGACGCACACCGTGACCGCCGCCGACCTCGGCGGGGGCGGGACGTTCACCAACACCGCGACGGCCACCGCGCTGGACGCCTCGGAGAAGCCGGTGGCCTCCAACCCGTCCTCGGTCACCGTCAAGGTCGAGGGCGTCGCGCAGCTGAGGCTCACCAAGACCTCGGACGCCCGCGAGCCCGTCAAGCCGGGCGACCGGATCACCTGGACCGTCACCGCCGCGAACCCGGCCGGGACCTCCGCCTACACCGGCGCGAAGTTCACCGACGACCTGTCCGGGGTCCTCGGGAACGCCGACTACGGCAACGACGCCGCGGCGAGTTCCGGCGTGGCCGCGGTCAGCGGCACCACCCTGACCTGGACCGGGAACGTGGCGGTCGGCCAGACCGTGACCGTGACCTACTCGACCACCGTCAAGCCGTACGGCAGCGGGAACGGCACCATGGCCAACACCGTGGTGGGCCCGGCCGACTCCAAACCGACGGGTTCCACCGGCTGTTCGCCCCGTAGCGCGGCCGGGGACGACGGCCGGGGCGGGCCGTCGTCCGGCCCGCCCCGGCCCGTTCGCTACCGCCGGGCGCCGGACCGCCGACGCCACCGCACCAACGCCCCGCCCGACAGGACGAGCACGGCGGCCGCCGCACCGAGCCCCGCCTCCCGCCCGCCGGCGGAACCCGTCGCGGCCAGCTCCGGCCCCTGCCCGGACCCGCCGGTGCCGACCGACGGCTCCGGCCGGCCCGGGGACGAGGAGGACGGGGACGCCGGGGAGGCGGACGGAGTCGGGGACCCGGTGGGGCTCGCGCTGGGGCTGGGGCTGGCGCTCGGGCTGGCGCTGACGCTCGGGCTCGGGCTCGGGCTCGGGCTGGACGCGACCGCGTTGCCGGTGACCTGGGCCGACACCTGGTAGGGCGGCAGCGGGTCCTCGTCCGCGGTCAGCGACACCGTCCCCGCGTACGGCCCCTCGGCGCCCGGCGTCCAGGTCAGCACGACGGTGCACGACTCGCCCGCCAGCAGCGCCACGTCCAGGTCGCAGGTGCCGCCGGTCCGCGTCACCCCGGCGGGCACCGTGAGCGGGACCCCGTCGAACCCGATCGAGGTCGTACCGCCGTTGGTCAGCGTGAGGGTGACCGTCGCGCTGCTCCCCACCGTCACCGTCCCGAAGTCCCCTCCGGTGAGCACCACGTCGCCCTGTGCCCGGGGCAGGGCGACGGCCCGGGCCGGGCGGTCGGCCCCGGCGGAGAAGGCGGGGGCGGCGCAGCACAGGACGGCGAGGGGGACGGCCGCGGCGCAGGCGGCACGGAGGATTCGCTGTCGCTTCACGGACACGGGGGGCTCCCGGAGGTCGGTTTCGGTGGAACGGGCCGCCCCACTATCCGCAGCGCGTTCCACCGCGCTCGGCCATTGGCCCGCCGGTGGGCGTGTGCCGGCGCCGGAACGGTGTCCCGCCGTCGGACCCCGGTCACCAGCGGGTGGCGCACACGAATGGATTCCGGTGGATTTTGGGCCCATATTCCTTATTCCTGCACATGCTTCGCTCGCGTTCCCTCGACCGCGTTGCGGTAAGGCGGTCCGGAGGATCGGGAGTGTCCGAGGGGGCGTCGTGCGGGGCGGAACGGGAACGGACGGGTTCGCCCTCTCCTTCGGCGCGGTGGCCGAGGTGTACGACCGGATACGGCCGGCCTATCCGGCGGCGGCTCTTCGGTGGGCGCTCGACGGGGGCTCCCCGGACGCCGTCCGGGGCGCGGCCGGGGTGGACGTCGCCGCCGAGAGCCTGGCGGATGCGGTTCCCGCTCACGGCGTCCTGCTCGGCGGTCCACCGGAGCCCGGCCACGACGCCCTGCCGGGCGCCGACACCGCCCGCTGGATCCTGCCGGACGGACGGTACCTGCGCCTGCTGGCCCCCGACGGCGGCGAGGGGCCGGTGGCGCGGCACCTGCGGCGGCGCGGACGGGGCCTGTACGCGGTGGCCTTCGAGGTCGACGACCTCGAAGGCGCGTGCCGCCGCCTGGCCCGAGCGGACGTCGGAACCCGCCCGCTCACGGTGGAAGAGGTCCTGGTGGAACCGCCTGGCCCCCTGGCGGCCCGCATCACCCTGCGGAGCGCGGCGACGCCGACGGGCTGACGGTCCGCGGCCCACCGCGCCGGCTACCGGGCCGAGTGCGCGAGTGCCGAGCGTTCGTAGACGTTGGTGCTGACGTCGGTGCTGGCGCGGTGGTGGACGACGCTGAGCGGGCCGAGGCCCGACAGGACCTCGATCACGTCGGTGACGGTGGGCGAGTCGTCGGGCCGCTCCCGTCCCGACAGCTGCGGCAGGACGCCGACCGTGGCGGCGGCGGCGAGTTCCTCGGGGCGGAGGTCGGCGAGGGTGCGGACGCGCCGGACCGTACGGCGGCTGGGCGCGTCCGCACCGTCGGTCGGGGCGGCGGAGGCTCCGAGGTCGAGCACCAGGTCGCTGGTCTCCGTCACCATCCGGGCGCCGAGGCGGGCGTCCGAGGCCGCGTAGCACCACTGGTCGGGGTGCTGGCCGCGCAGCGCGGGGAACCGGGCGCGCAGGACCCGCAGCACGGGCATCGCGGCCTCGACCGGCGAGCAGGGGGCGAGGACGAAGGAGAGCCTCGTGTCGTCGTCGGGCTCGAAGCGGAGGGCGGCCGCGACGTCGGGGAGCGCGTGCGCGGAGGCGCTGTCGCACTCGCCCGCCGCTCCCAGCACGAGGACCGTGTCGCCCCGCTCCCGGTACTGCCGCACCAGCTCCCGGGTCGCGGCCGCCTTCGGGCAGCCGGCGTGCCCGGGAGCGGACCGCGCCGCCTGCCGGCAGGGCTCGCCGAGGGCGATGACGATGCGCCGGGTCCGCAGCACGGCGGCCCAGCGCTGGACGGCGTCGCGGGCGGCGGTCTCCAGCGCCCGCGGGGCGGTGACCGCGATCCCGGTCACCGAGCCGTCGAGGTCGATGTAGGTGGTGCACGCCAGGACGCCGCCGTCGCGGACCCGTTGGGCGGGAACGGGCAGGAGCTCCGGCGCGGGGCCGCCCGCTCCGGTCAGGAGTCCCTCCGCGCGCAGGTGCGCCTCGACGAGCGGGGCGGCCGGACACGCGACGCGGCCGCGCTCCGGGTGGACGAATCCGCGCGGCACCGTCGGCTCCGGGCCGACCTGGTGGTGCAGCGGGAAGAACTCCGTCAGCCGTGTCCTGTGCATCGGTGGTCCTCCTGGGAGGCGTAGCGGCCGGGTGTGTGCCCGAGTTTCGGGGTCCCCCGCGCGGTCGGACGCGTGCGCGTCGCGCCTCTCATGCGAACGGGTGATGCGGGCCCGACGCGGGCCCCGACGGCACGGCGGAGCCGACCCGTTTCGTCACGCGCGGCCGTCGACGCAAGATCGGCCCACCGCTGGCGCCGGGCGCGGGCGGACGGACGGTGCCGGAGCGGTCCGCCCCCGCTCGGCGGGGCGCGTGGCGCGCCGCCCGGAACTCCGCCGGGCGGCCGGTAAGGCTCGCTCCGTGCGTACCGAAACCTCCCCCGGCTTTTCGCCGTCCGCCGTGGCGCGCGCTGCCGCGCTGGCGGCGGCGGCCGCCGCGCTGCTCGTCCCGCTGCCGACCCGGGCGAAGGCGACCTCCGCCGTCCCGGGGGCGCAGGCCAGTGCCAGGCTGATCCGGCTGAACAGCTCGGCCGTTCCCGCGATCGGGCTGGCCGCGTTCAGCGGCACGTACGGGACCGCGTCCGGCCCCGGTCACGGCGCGGACGACCAGGGCGACTTCTCCGACCCGGACGGCGTGCTCGCACACGTGGCGGTCGGCTCGGGGACGGCCCGCACGTCCGTGTCCGCGAGCCGGGACTCCGCGCAGGCCCAGCTCACCGGCCTGGAGGTCCGGTTCAACTCCCGCTCGCTCGTCCGGGTGGAGGCCGGAGCGGTCGGCTCGCTCGACGCGTACGCGTCGAGCGCGTCCCCGCACCGATCGGACCGTGGGCGCTCGCCTACCACCGCACGGACTCCGCGCGGATCACCGTCCTGGGCCGGCGGCTCTCCGCCGGGACCACCCGGCTCGCCGTCACCGGCGCGGACCTCGGCGTCCCCGGCATCGGCGCCGGCACCCTGACGGTGACCGTCTCCCCGCACCAGGAACCGGCCACGCAGTCCCGGCAGTACACGGCCTCCGCCTGGCTCGACATCGAAGTCTCCGGAACGCTCGACGACACCGACGGGAACCGGGTGCACCAGGGCCCGATCATCGCGCTCCGCCTGGGCGAGGTGCAGGTGGACTGCCGGGCCGCGTCCCCGTCCCCGTCTCCGTCCCCCACGCCGTCCCCCACGCCCACCCCGATGCCCGAGCGGTCGTCGACACCGTCGCCCAGCACCGCGGCGTCCACGGTTCCCACCCCGACGCCGAGTGCCGCACCGTCCGCGAGCCCGACGCCCACCTCCGGCCCGGAGCCGTCGGGCAGCGCCTCGGCCGTCCCAACCGTCGGCGCGTCGGCGGCCCCGTCCCCGTCACCCTCCCCCGGCGCCTCGGCCCCGCCCACCGTCCCCGCCCCGTCGCCGACGCCCACGCCGACGTCGGTCGCCCTGTCGCCTCCGCCACCGTCCGCTTCCCCCGGCCCGAGTGGCGCACGGCCGTCCCGCGCGGCCTCCCCGCCGCCGGCTTCGGACGATCCGCTACCGCCGTCCGCCACCGGCGGGTCCTCGACGGCACCGGCGGTCACCGTCGCGCCGGTCACGACCCCGGTCCCGGGGCGGTCGGGTGCCCCCGGTGGGGACCGCCTCGCCGAGACCGGGGCGGGGGGAGGCCACGGCTTGCGGGCCCGGGCGGCCGTCGCGTTCGTGCTGGTGGCCGCAGGCGCCGCGGGCATCGGGCTGTCCCGCCGCCGGGGCGCCCGGCACCGCTGAGCCACCCGGAACGCCTGACCGGCCCGGGCCGGTCAGGCGTTCCGGGTGGCGGGGGGTTCCTTGAAGAGTCCGGACCAGGAGGCGGCGGGAGCCGGCCGGGCCGGCGGTCGGCCCCGGCCGAGGATGCCCCGCACACCGTCCAGACCCGCGCGGGCCGCGCGGGCGTGGCGGATGAGGTCGTCGAGGTCCTCGGCGCCGAGGCGCCCCAGGTGCTCCTCGTAGGTGCTCTCCGGGACCCCCGAGGCCGCGCCGAGCGCTCCCAGCAGGTCACGCGCTTCGGCGCGGAGCGCGGGCGCGGCCTCCCGCAGCCTCCGGCGGCGGAGCGCCGCCTGCCGGCACGCCTGCCCGCAGTACACGGCGGGTCGGCCGGTGGCGGCCCGGATCAGGGGTTCCCGGCAACCGGGACCGGCGCACACCGCGCCCGCGTCCGCGCCTTCCTCGCCTTTCGTCACGCCATCACTGTGATGCAACCCGGGGCGGCATGCAAGAATCCGGCCTCCGACGTCGGACCGGCCGAGCGCCGGGGGCGGGTACTCCGGCGGACCGGACCGATCCCCCGAACCGCCGGAGCACCGAAAGAACGCACACGGACGGCCATTGACCCCATGGGGCGACGGCCTCCTCCGGCCGGCACCGCAGCCGACCGCGAGCCACCTGGCGCCGCCTCCCCCGAGCGCGGCGCACGGCGTACGGACCGGCGCGCGATACGCGGAACGGCGCGCACCGTGCGCCGCGTGCCTCCGCCGACCGGACCACCCGGCAATCCGGCGCCTTCCTCGACCCGAACCGTCCTGGGGCCCGGCGACCGGCCGGGCGCACCGGCGGCCTCACGCTCTGTTGCCAACCCTGGAACGTTGCGTCACAGTTTGAATGTGACGAAACAGAGCGCGAATGCCACGCCCCAGTGCGCCGCCGTGAAGTGCACCCGCCCCCTGTCCCGGGCCGCCACCGGACGGCCGAGCCTGTACTGCTCGCAGGCGTGCCGCCAAGCCGCGCTGCGGGAGCGCAGGAGCACCGAGCAGGCGCCCGCGCTCCGCGCGGAGGCGGCCGCCCTCCTCGCCCTCCTCGCCCTCCTCGCCCCGCGCGCACCGGTCCACCACCTCGACGGCCTGACCGGGGAACAGCTCGCCCACCTGGTGCGCCACGTCCGCGCGGTACTCGACCTCCTGACGCTCACCCCGCATCCCGGCCCGGCCGCGCGACACGAGCCGGTACAACTGCCACCGGACCGCCACGGCCGCGCCCCCTGGGCCGTCCTGGACCTCGGCACCGGCCTGTGGTCGACGACCGACCGGAAGGTCGACCTCTTCGTGACGAAGGACAGCGCCCTGGTCTTCATCCGCCGACGCCTGAAGCACCCCGGCCAGACCCGCGCCTTCGACGACTGAGCCGGACCCGTCCGACGGCTGGTCCGCGAACCGCCTCGCGCCCGGGTTCCGTCACCGGAACCACCCGACGGAACACCTCCCCTCCACCCGGCCCCCGTCCGCTCCGGGGACGCCCCGGCCCGGTACGGCACCGCCCGCGCCCGACCCGGCCCACCGCCCGGCACCGGCGTCCGCAGCGGCGCGCTAAGGATGACCGGCCACCTCCGGGTACGTTGCCGTCCGTGACCAAACGACTCCTCACCGCCGCCTGCGCGGCGGTCGCCCTCGCCGTCACCGCCCAGGCCGCCCCCAGCAGCGCCGCGGCCCACCGCCCGCCCGCCCGCGCGGCCGCCGGCAACCTCGGCGCGGAGCAGCTCGCCCTCTGGGAGAACCTCGGCGAGGACGTCTGGCAGGAGGCGCTGGAGGAGCACTGCATGCTCGCCGGCGGGCCGTCCTGCGAGATGAGCGGGAAGGACGTCGACTCCGTGCTTCCCGGGATCGAACGGCTGACCAAGGAGCTGGGCGACAACGTCACCTCGAAGCCGGACCTCGTCCGGGGCGTCCACCGGGCCGGCTCCGGCATCCGGAACACCCCGCGGGACCTGTCGCGGATCGCCGCCGACATCGCGCTCAGCAGCAGCGACCCGAACGTCCGGCGACTGGCGGAGACGACCCTGCCGTCCCCCTCCGGCACGAAGGCGGGCGGACGGAAGGTGATCGACGCGATCGGCGACTTCGCCGAGAAGGTCGGCGAGCTGAACACCGGTCACGACGTGCTGTCGCAGCAGGGCGCGGCCGCGGTGATGTCCGCGGTGGCCGGCGCGCTGCCGGTGCTCGGGGACGCCTGGTCGATCGCCAACGCCGTCAACGACCGCGACGTCGAGTCGGGCGTCACCGCGCTGATCTCGGTCGCCGGCGCCATGGTCGCGACCGTCTGCGCCCCGGCCGGCGTGGTGATCGCCGTGGGCCTGGTGGTGTACACGGTGGCCAAGAAGATGTGGGGCTGGCTCTGCGCCAAGGACCGCGACTGGCGGCTGGACCCGCCGGGCGACCCGCGCGACCTGGTCGAGAAGGGCGCGGACTTCACCTGGGAGACCCACCTGGGCAGGCGCCGGACCGGCCCGGACGCGGGCAAGGACGTGGCGTACGCCCTGCAGATGACCAACTTCAAGGACTCCGGCGCCGACTACTTCTGGGCGCACCCGAAGCTGATGCTCAACTCCCGCTGGACGAAGGGTGCCGAGCGCAACACCGACCCGGTCACCTACGTGCTGACCGGGATCGACCTGCTCGGCCTGACCCAGGTCTACACCAGCACCAGCGAGGACCTCCAGGGCACGCTGCGGATCGCGCAGGACGGGAAGATCGTCCACAAGCGCTGCTACGTCGAACCCACCCCGAACATCACCGGCGACACCCTGCACTGCGACCTCGCCGCCTCCGAGCAGGTCACGATCTCCGCCGACAAGCCCGCCCTCGTCACCCTGGACATCCCCTACAACATCTTCAACGGCAACATCAAGGACCCGGCCCCCGGCAGCGAGAACCCCAAGGACAAGTGGTTCTGCGACCTTGCCGACGGCCCCTGCGTCCCGGAGGACTCCGGCAAGTACCGCAGCGTCCTCAAGCTGGAGGACCGCAAGGCCAGGAGCACCTACCTCGCCAAGATCCCGTTCGGCTACGGCCTCGTCCCCGACCTCCCCGGCGCCGAACTGCGGGACATCGGCTGACCGACCGCCGGGCGTCCTTGCGCTTCCCCCGGAGAGGGCCGCCAATGGAGACCGGTGGTCCTGAACTCCCTTTCGAAGGACGGGAGTCGCGCATGCGCGTGACGTACGGGGCAAGCCGACGGCAGTGGCACGTACCGGGCCCCTGGTCGATCCCGGCATGAGCGGCGTGCCGGCCGGGCGAGTGGCCAACCAGCGGTTGCGGGCCCTGCTGCGCGAGGCGTCCTGGAGCGGGGCGGAGTTCGCGCTCGCGCTCAACGAGGCCGGGGCCCGAGCGGGCCTGGCCCTGTACTACCAGCGGGGCTCGGTCTCCCAGTGGCTGGCGGGAACGATGCCTCGGCCGCAGGTGGCCGGCCTGGTCTGCGCGGTGCTGTCGCTGCGGCTCGGGAGGCTCGTCACGCTCGCCCAGGCCGGCCTGGCCGCACCGGACGGCCCCGCGCCGCCGGGGGGGCGGGAGGAGTACGCCCGGGCGGCCGTCGCGGAGCTGGCCGCGCTGACCTCCGGTCCGCTCCGGACGGCGCGCTCCCCCTCCGCGGGTCAGGCATGGTTCGACGTGTCGGCCGATCCGCTGTCGGTCCCCCGGTTCGGGTTCCGGGAGGACGGGGGCCGCCCGGTGGGCCAGGTGAGGAGGCGGGTCGAGCACGCGGAGGCCCTGCTGTCCGCGCTGTCGGCCCTGGACCTGTCGAGCGGCGGCGGGCAGGTCCGCCACGCGCTCGGGGGGGGTACCTGTCGCTGACCGTCGCCCCGCTGCTCAGGGCTCAGAGCCCACCGGCCGCGCGGGCCCGGGTGATGGCCGTCGCCGCCCGGCTGACCTACCTGTACGCGTTCATCAACTTCGACGACGACCAGCACCGGGCCGCGCAGCGGTTCTCGCTGATCAGCCTCTCGCTGGCCCGGGGGGCCGGTGACGCCACCGCGTCCGCGCTGGCCCTCCGGTCCCTGAGCTCGGCGTTTATCCTCGTCGGCTTTGATGTTCCTTGATCGAGTCGGCTCGTTTGGCCGTCTTGCCGACGTTGTGGCGTGGGGCCCGTTGTTTGTTCTTCGAGCCGGGTGGCCGTCCCGGGCCTGGCCGGGACGGTTTCGGTGCGGCTGCCGGACGGGCCGCTGTCGCGCGGATGTTGCGAAACCCCCGGCGGACGCGGGCGGGGGTGAGACGGCGGGGTTCGGTCGCCGGTCGCTCCCAGGGCCGGCGTACGTCTTCGGCCAGGGGCCGGGCGAGGCGGATCTGGGTGTGGGCGGCGATGATCAGCCAGGTCCACAGATCGGCGGTGTCGGCGTGGCGGATCTTCGGGGCGGTCCAGCCGAGGGTCTGCTTCATCAGCCGGAAGGTGTGCTCCAGGTCGAAACGGCGGAGGAAGGACTGCCACCACAGGTCCACGTCCGTGCCGGTGGCCGTGGTGGCCGAGCACCACAGCCGGACCGGTTTCAAGTCCCGGTCGCCCGGCAGACACTCGACCTCGAGCCGGATCAACGTGCCGTGCGGGATGGGTGGTTCCTCCTCGGCGTGGTCCAGCCAGGGGCCGCGGTGGGTGAGCCGGGGGTGCGTCCGGTCCCAGGCCGTCGCCTGGGCGGTGCCGTAGCGGGCGGTGTCGGTGGCCGTGGCGGTGTCGGGGGTGTGCCAGGTGTCGGGTCTGGCGAAGGTGAGGACTCCGCCGTGTCGACGGGGTCGCCCGCCCTTCGGCCCGCGGCGGTCGGGGCCGGGGGCGGGCGTTGATCCGCAGCGACTCGATCGGCGACTCGGGCGGGGCCGGCTGCTGCTCGCCCTCGGCGGCTTCGGCGGCCTGGTCCTCGGCCGGCTTGTCCGCGGTGGTGTGCGCGGCGGGGGGCGGGACGGCGTGGCGGTCTCCTCGCGGGTGGGTGCCGCGTGGGCGCGGCACCGGAGGGCCCCGGCCCTGCCGGGGCCGGCGGGGGCGGTCATCCGCGGGGGGTGGGGAGCAGTGGGAGGCTGCTGAGGTGCGGGAGTGAGCTGTTGGTCTCGCGGATGCGGGTGCCGGGGGCGATCCGCAGGTTCCACTTGGTGGCGAGGGTGGCCAGGGCCGTGGTCATGGTGGTGAGGGCGAGGTGTTCGCCGATGCAGCGGTGCGGGCCGGTGCCGAAGGGGAAGTAGGCGCCCTGGGGGCGGTCGGTTGCGCTGTCGGGGGCGGTGCGGTCGGGGTCGAAGGCGGCTGGGTGGGGGTAGAGGCCGGGGTCGCGGTGCACGGCTCGCGGGCTGTAGCCGACCTCGGAGCCGGCGGGGACGGTGATCCCGGCGAGGGTGACGTCGTGGCGGGCGCGGCGGGTGAAGAGCATGGGGGCGTGCAGGCGCAGGGTCTCGTCGATGACCTGGCGGGTGTAGGTGAGGTTCTTGAGGCGGTCGTAGCCGAGGGGGCCGCCGGCCGTCACGGTGTCGGCTTCGTTCTGCAGGCGGTGCTGCACGTCGGGGCGTCGGGCGACCTCGAACACCGCCCAGCTGAGGGAGGTGCTGGTGGTTTCGAGGGCGGCGAACAGCAGCATCAGGAACTCGCTGCGGATCTCGGTGTCGCTGAGCGGGGCGCCGGTGGCGGGGTGGCGGGTGGTGAGCAGGGTCTGCAGGATGTCGTGGTGCGGCCGGGGGTTGGCGCGGCGCTCGCGGATCAGTTCGTCGACGGTGGTGTGGAAGCGGCCGACGGAGGCGGCGAAGCGGCGGTTGCCGGGGGTGGGCAGGGAGCTGACGATGTCGGGGAAGACGGTGCGTACGAGGAGTCGGCGGGCGATCAGGAACAGCGTCTCGCGGATGTCGCGGACGGTGGTGGGGCTCAGGCGCGTGCTGAAGAGGCTGCGCAGGACGACGGCGGCGACCAGGTCCGACATCTCCTCGTCGGCGGCGACGACCGTGCCCGGGCGCCAGGCGCCGATGCGCCGTTCGGTCTCCTCGGTGATGGCGGAGGTGTGGTCGCGGACGCTTCGGCGGCTGAACGCGGGTTTGAGGGCGCGTCGCTGGTGCTGGTGCTCGGCGCCGTCGGAGGCGATGAGCGGGTTGCCGAAGTTGCTGGCGAGCCGTTCGAAGAAGCGGCCGCGTTCGAAGGAGTCGGTGTCGACCTGGATCCGGTGTACCAGGGCGGGGTCGTTGGCCAGGTAGAGGCGGATCGGTCCGAAGCCCACCCGGACGAGCGGTTCGGCGGTCCGGGTGGCCTCGAAGAAGGACAGCGGGCGGCGCAGCAGGGCCGGGGCGTGGCCGAGCAGGGGCACCTGGCCGGGCGCGGGCGGGCACGGGGCGGGGGCGGGCATCGGCTGGGTTCTCCTCGTCGGGTCGGGGGGCTGGGTCGGGGGGTGCGCGGGCCGGCGGGCGGCGCGGGCCCGCGGGTGCGGGTGCGGGTGGGTCAGGGGGCGGGTGGCACGGTGGCGAGTGCCAGGACGTTGCCCTCGCTGATGTAGCCGTCGGGGTGGTTGAGCGGGTGCTGGGGGCTGTCCTTGTCGTGGCGCAGGCGCTGCCACTCCTGGCTCAGGCCGAGTTGCTCCGCCTGGCGGGCGAGCCGGTCGCAGGCCTGGGTGTAGAAGTCCAGCGCGTCGGGTGACAGCGGGGCGTGGTGTTCGATCAGGACGGTCCGCTGGCGGACGTCGGTGAGGCCGGCGCGCCTCATCCGCCGGTACAGCTCGCGTGAGCGGAGCAGTTGGCGGGCGTAGCCCGGTGTGCGGCCGGCCGTCCGGAAGAAGTCCTGGAAGAGGTAGGGGTCGCCGGGGCGGAGGGTGATGAGGTGGGCGTCGAGGTCCTTGATGGCGAGGAGGCCGCCGGGGCGGGTGACGCGGATCGCTTCCGCCAGGAAGCGGTCGAGCTGGGTGTCGTCGAGGTACTGGACGGTGTTGGAGCACCAGACGGCGTCGAAGGTGTCGTCGGGGTGGGGCAGGTCCGTCACGGATCCCTGGCGGACGTCGACGGGGCAGCCGGGCGGTGCGGCGCTGACGCGTTCGGCGGCGAGGGCGGCGTTCTCCGGGGCGAGGTCGAGTGCGGTGATCCGGCCGCGGGGGCCGATGTGGCCGGCGATGGCCGGGAGGAAGTCGCCGGGGCCGCAGCCGGCGTCCAGGACGTGCCAGCCGGGTTGGAGTCCGGCTTGGCGGAGCAGGTCGAGGTAGGGGTCGCGGCAGGCGCGGAAGTGGGTGTCGACGATGGCGTGGTGGGTGAAGCCCAGGCCGGTGGAGGCGGTGTGGCCCCAGGCGCGGTGGTCCTCGGTCAGCACGGTGTGTCTCCGATCCGGTCGAGGAGGCCGTGCAGCGCGTCGGCCACGGCGGCCGGGGCCTCCAGTGGTTGCAGGTGTCCGGCGTCCGGGATGCTGACCAGGTGGCCTTGGGGAAGTGCCTCGGCGGTCTGCCGGGACTCCTCGTAGCCGACCAGGGCGTCCTGGTCGCCGGCGATGACCACGGCGGGCACGTCGGTGGCGCGCAGTGTGGCGGTGGCGTCGGGGCGGGCGGCGATGGCCCGTTGGGCCCAGGCGAGCGCTTTCGGGTCCGCGGCCCGGGCGTCGGCGAGCAGCCGGGCGAGGATCTCGGGGTGGCGGGCGCGGGTGGTCGCGCCGACCAGGAGCGGGGTGGTTTGGTCGATGACCGTCGCGCGGGTGGGCGCGTCCTCGACGAGGTCGGCGAAGCGCAGGCGCTGGGCGCGGGCTTCGGGGGTGTCCGCGGTGGCCCGGGCGGAGAGCAGGGCGAGGGCGGCGGTGCGGCCGGGGTGGCGGGCGAGGAAGGCCATGGCGGCGTAGCCGCCCATGGAGGAGCCCGCGAGGACGGCGCGGTCGATGCCGCGGTCGTCGAGGAGCCGTGCGAGGTCGTCGGCGACGACGTCGAGGGAGGGCTGCGCGGTGCCGAGGGGCGTGGTGCCGAATCCGCGCTGGTCGAAGGCGATGACCTGGTGTCCGCGGGCGCGTAGGGCCTGGGTGTGGTGGTCCCACATCGAGGCGTGCAGGGAGAGGGCGTGCAGCAGGACGACGGGGGTTCTGGTGGGTGCGGTCACCGGGAGGCCGCCTGTTCGGCCGCGGTGACGTAGCGGGCGGCGTGGGGCGGGAGTCCGGTGGCGCGGTGCCAGGCGAGGGCGACGGGGGCGGGCGGCAGGTCGTGGACGGGGACGATCCGCACGGTGGGCGGTGCGACGTCGGCGAGGGAGATCAGGGAGAGGTGCACGGCGGCGCCCTCGGCGACCAGGGCCATCATGCGGGGGATGTCGGTGACGCGGTGGCGGCGCCGGATCGGGCGGCCGGCGGGGGTGCGGGGCGGGACGACTTCGTCCCAGACGTAGGCGGGGAGGTCGCCGGGGCGGTGGAAGGCGTCGTGGTCGGCGAGTTCCTCGACGGAGACGGAGGTGCGGGCGGCCAGTGGGTGGCGGGCGCCGACGACGACGGCGCGGGCGTCGTGGGTGAGGACCCGGCTGACGGCGAGGTCGGGTTCGCGGAGGGAGAACTTGACGATGATGAGGTCGAGGTCGCCCTCGCGCAGGCCGCGGAAGGGGTCGGTGATGTCGTACGGGTGGAGCGTGACGGTGGCCTCGGGGAGGCCGGCGAGGGCGGTGACGCGGTGGGCGACCTCGGGTGAGCCGTGGTAGCCGAGCCGGATGGTCCCGGCGGCGGGCTCGGCGGCGGTCGCGGCGGCGGGTTCCGGGAGGGCGGCGGTCGCGGCGGTGGCCGGTGCGCTCATTGCGGGCACGGGGGGATCTCCTCGGTGAGGGCGGCGGCGGCCTTGAGCCGGCCGCGGCGGTGGGGTTCCGCGACGACGCGCAGGGCGGCGAACGGCGCTTCGATGCCGGTGAGCCGGGGGATCTGGCGCAGGGTCAGCCGCTCCCCCGGGGCGATCAGCCCGTCCAGGACCGCCTCGACCAGGATGTGGTTGAGGTGCACCAGGGCTTCGGAGAGGGTGCACCCCGCGGTGGCGAGGTAGAGGTCGCGGTGGCGGGCGGCCCGGCCGCCGGGGCCGTGGGGGCCGGGGCCGGCGGGGATGAGGATGTCGGTGGCGGGCCGGGCGGGCGGCCCGGCCGGCCCGTCGAAGGTCTTCAGGAGCCTGCGCAGGGCGGCGGTGTCCTTGTCCGGTCCCGGCGGTGTCCAGGCGGCGCCGGCGCCGGTGTGGGCGAACGGGAAGCGCTCGCGCAGGTTGTCCGGGTTGCCCGCGAGGAAGACCGTGCGGGTGAAGGAGCGGCGCCAGGGCCGTGCCAGGGCCGGGTCCAGGGCGAGGGCGAACTCGCAGGTGGAGCGTACCCAGGCGGCGAGGTCGACGTGGCGCACCACGACGGCGGCCAGGGTGCCCTCCTCCCCCGCCCCGTCCCCCGCCCTGGTGGCGACGGCCTGCTGGGCTTCGAGCAGGCCCTCGGTGGTGTCCAGGTCGTAGCGGGCGGCGAGGTCCGGTCGGGCGCGGCGGACCCGGCCCGCCGCGGCGTGGCGCAGCCGGTCCTGGGCGGGGTCCAGGACCGGGCTCGGGCTCGGGCTCATACGAACACCTCCGTGAGGAGGTCGCGGGCGGGTGCGGCGCGGCGCTTGCCGAGCAGGGCGGAGGTGAGCCGGTACGGGTCGACGTAGGTGTGGTCGCGGCGGTGCCCGCCGAGGAGGCCGGCCAGGTGGGCGGGGTCGGCGGGGGCGGCGGCGGCCAGCAGCCGCTGGGCGCGGCCCAGGCACTGGCGCAGCAGGTCGGGGCGGAAGGACTGCTGCTGTCCGGGGCCCAGGACGGCGATGAAGTAGAGGCGCATGCCCAGGCGTACGGCGTCGGCGTCGTGGTCGGCGTGGGCGGCGGTGAGCAGCGCGGCGGCGTGGTGCCCGGGGTCGCCGCCGTGGCGGGCGGAGCGGATGCGGCCGTCGATGGGCACGCGGCCGACGGGGATCCGGCGGACGGTGGGGCCGAGGGCGGTCAGGACGCGTTCCAGCAGTTGGTAGTCGGGGTCCAGTTCGGGGTCGTAGAGCAGGACGATCTCGTCGAAGTCGCCGGCGAGGGGGATGAGTTCGCGCAGTGCGCAGGCGAGGTAGTTGGGTCGTCCGTCGCGGGTGACGATCTGGCGCAGGGGCAGGCCGTGCCGGGTGAGGTCGAGGTGGACGGGGCCGCCGAAGGGGCGCTGGTCCAGGCACATGCCGTGGGCGCGCAGGGTGGTGAACGCCTCGTCGAGGGTGAGGCCGGGGGGCTGGTGGGCCTGGAGTCCGGGGTCGTGCAGGCCCAGGCCGCGGTAGTGCCCGGCCCACAGGCTCAGGATCCGTGCCGAGGCGGGGTGGACCCAGCCCTGCTCGACGGCGTCCTGGTAGGGCTGCAGGTGGTGGGCCGGGGGGCGGTCGGGTTCGGCGCGGAAGGCGACGTAGTGGGCGCCGATCTGTTCCTCGCTGAGGTCGGCGTAGTCGGTGTCGCCCTGGGTGCGGTCGAGGTACTCCCAGAATCCCAGGGTCTGTTCGGTGGGGTGGTAGGTGGTGTGGCTGTAGCGGTAGGTGACGTGGGCCAGTGGCTGGGTGGCCCGGTACATGACGTCGGTCCACAGCAGCCCTTTGAGGTGGCTGGGTGTCAGGGGTTTGGACGGGGTGACGGTGATGGGGGCGAGCAGGACGCGGCGGGTGCGGGGGGCGGCGGCGTCCTGGTGGGCCGGTGCGGGCGGGCGGGCGCTCACGGACGGGCGGGCGCTCACGGGCGGGCTCCGGCCGCCTGGGTGACGAGGCGGACGAGTTCGGCGTGCGGCGGGGCCTGCGGGCGGGCGGGGGGCGGGGGTGCCTGGCGGATCCTGGCGAGGATCTTGTCGTCCCCCAGGGCCTGCGCGGGGGTGGCCAGGGTCATCAGCGTGCGGGTCAGGGCGCGCCAGACGACTGCGTCGGTGGCGGCGGCCGCGGCGAGGGCGGCGGGGCCGGGCGGGTCCGCCGGGTCCGCCGGGGGTGGCGGCGGGGGCGCGGCGCCGTCGACGGCGGCCTGCCAGCGGGCGATGCGGGCCCGGTCGGCGGCGGCGGAGTGTTCGTACCAGGGCAGGAGGAGGGTCGTGGTGAGCCGGGCCGCGTCGTGGGCGGCTTCCTCGCCGGGCCGGGGGTGGGCGGCGAGCAGGTCGGCGAGGCGGAAGGCGTGTTCCAGGGCGAGGGACATGCCGCGTCCGAAGAGGGGGTTGGTGGTGCAGGCGGCGTCGCCCAGCGGGTAGAGCCCGGTGACGGGGGGCCGGGGGGCCAGGGCGGCGCCGCGCAGGGTGTTGGGCGGCGCGGTGATGGCGCGGACCGGGGAGAGGGGTTCGCTGACGCCGTCCGCCAGCCAGGGGCCCAGGCCGGGGGTGGCGCGGGCCGCGGCGGTGAAGCCGGCCGCGGTGCGCAGTGCGCTCAGGCCGCGGTCGCCGGGCAGGGTGGCCAGGGCGATGGAGAAGGTGTCGCCGTCGCCCGGGTGCAGGACGCCCGCGTAGTGGTCCCAGATGTCGCCGGCGGCGTTGCCGCGGTTGAGGGGGCCGGGGGCGGTGGCGGAGCGGAGCCGGTAGACGCGGGTGTGGCCGCGCAGGCCGGAGGGCTCGGCGCGGTCCTCGGGCGGGGGCGTGCCCGCGTCGCGCAGCCAGGCCCGGTGTGCGGCCGTGCGGCCGGTGGCGTCGACGACGATGTCGGCCGGCAGCCGTTCGCCGGCGGTGGTGCGTACCGCGCGCACCGCCCGTCGCGCCGGGTCGAGTTCCAGGGCGGCGAGGGTCGCGCGGTGGTGGAGGGTGACGCCGGGCAGGGTGCGTACCGTGTCGTGGAGGGCGCGTTCGAGGGTGGGGCGGCGGCAGCCGAGGGCGGCCAGTTCGTCGTCGCCGGGTTCGCGGGCGGCGTCGGTGGCGCCGGCGGGCATGGCCAGGGTGAGGTCGAGCAGGTGGGCGCCGGCGTCCCGGGCCGCGGCCAGGACCTGCGGGGCGCGTTCGCGCAGGACGCGCAGGCCCAGCGAGGTGAGGGTGTGCGAGTGCAGGGCCTGCGGCGCGGTGGGGCGGGGGCGGTCCGGGGCGGCTTCGCCGGCCCGGCGCGGTGGCGGCTCGTCCCCGCGTTCGAGGACGTGGACGCGGTAGCCGATGCCGTGCAGGGCCAGGGCGGCGGCCAGGCCGGCGATGCTGCCTCCCGCGATGACGGCCACGGGCATGTCAGCGCCGCCTGCCGTGGACGAAGAACACCCGGCGCACGCCCTGGACGGAGCGCGGCGGCACGGGGTCGGGCCAGCGGCCGAAGTCGGCTCCGTCCTCGCCGGGCTGCAGGGCCCGGGTGGTGTAGCCGTACTGGTCGAAGAGGGCTTCCGGTTCGTTGGTGCCGAACAGCCAGGGGCAGCCCCAGCTCTCGAACACGTCCAGCAGTCCGCGCATGTGCGCGAGCGTCAGGGCGTCGGCGTTGACGATGTCGGCGGCTATCCGGCTGCCGGGGGCGGAGATCGCGGCGACCCGCTGGAGGATGCGGTGGGTGTCGGCCTCGGGGATGTAGTAGAGCAGCCCTTCGAGCAGCCAGGTGGAGGGCGCCGACGGGTCGTAGCCGGCGTTCTGGAGGTCCTGTTCCCAGTCGGGTGAGGTCAGGTCGACGGCGACCTTGCGGTGGTCGGTGCGGGCCTGGACGGCGCCGAGGCGTTGCTGCTTGTAGGCGAGGACGGCGGGGCGGTCGACCTCGAACCACCGTACGCGCGCGGGCCAGTCGGTGCGGTAGGCGCGCGAGTCCATGCCGGCGGGGGCGAGCACGATCTGGGTGGTGGCGGGGTCGGCGGCCGCCTCCTTCAGGTAGTCGTCGAAGAACCTGGTGCGGATCGCGTTGTAGTCGGGGGTGCTGGGCAGGGTGCGCTCGCCGTCGGCGGGGAAGGTGGCGGCCCGCACCTGGGCCAGGAGTTCGGGGCCGATGTCGCCGGCCAGCGCGTCGGCGTAGGGGTCCTCGTAGAGCCGGTCGGGGCGCCGGGTCTCGGCGGCCCGCAGGGCCGCGGTGAGCAGGGCGGTGCGTTCGACGGCGTCGAGTGAGGCGGTCATGGGGGTGTCCTTCCCGGGCCGTGCGGCCGGTGAGTGGTGCCCGTCGGTCAGTGGTGGCCGTCGGTGAGTGGTGCCCGTCGGTGAGTGGTGCCCGTCGGTGAGTGGTGGCCGTCGGTGAGTGGTGCCCGTCGGTGAGTGGTGGCCGTGCGGCCGGTGGTGGCCGTCGGTCAGTGGTGGCCGTCGGTCAGTCGTGCCCACTGGGCGTCGTCCTGGCGGAACAGCCGGTCCTTGACCTGGGTGGGCCGGATGCCGGAGGCGACGGCCGCCTGCCAGTCCTCGGCGAAGGCCTCGGGGGCCAGGCGCAGGAGGGTGGGGGGTGCGAGCCGGCCGCCGGCGCGGGCGGTGCGGTAGCCGGCGGACTCGGTGCCCAGCTGCGCGTCGAGGAGGTGGAGGAAGCGCCGGCTCCCGTCCTCGTTCCAGGGCGCGCGGGGGGAGAGCGCGAACTCGTAGCCGGGCGCGGCGCCGGGCGCGGAGGGCCGGACCCGGCAGGCGACGTTGCGCAGTTCGAGGCCGGTACGGCCCAGGGCGACGGCCAGGGCGCGGGTCACCTGGGCGTCGCGCAGCCGCTCGCCGGCCGCGTCGGACCGGGTGCTGCGGCCGGTGTACTCCAGGCGGGGCGCGCCCCCGGCGCGGTCGACGACGCGGACCACGTCGCCGACGGCGTACCGGTAGAGGCCGCCGACGTGGCTGAAGACCACGTGGTAGTCGCGGCCGGTCTCGAGTTCCTCGGGCAGGAGGGTCTCGGTGTCGGGGGTGAGGTCGTCCTCGGCGTCGGCGAACTCGTGGACGGCGGCGGTGACGACCAGGCTCCCGGCGCTGGGGTGCCGGTCGAGCGCGACCCCGACCGGCCCTTCGGAGGCGGCGACCGGTGCGGGCAGGAGGGCCACGTCCGGGCCGAACTCCTCGCGCAGCCGGGGCAGGTAGAGGGAGGCCAGTCCGGTGGTCCAGCAGAACAGGGCGCGCATGCGCGGCCAGATGTGGGCGGGGCGCACGGTGTGGTGGCGGGCGGCGATCCGCTCCAGTTCGGCGGCGCGCCGCGGGTTGGGGGCGCCGTGGGGCAGGCCGCCGAGGGTGCCGTCGGCGATGTCCTTGAGGATCCTGGGCCACCACAGGTTCAGCTGGTGCGGCAGGGCGGCGATCATGGCGGGGTTGATGCCGATCACGCAGCGCACGTCGCTCTCCACCGCCAGGCGCAGCCGCAGGTACATCTTCTCCAGGTGCGCGCCGGCGTCGACGTGGGCGGGCAGGACGGCCCAGGGGGCGCCGGTGCCGGGTTCCGCGGAGAGCGGTTCGCCGAACCTCGTCCCGAAGTCGACCTGGCTGGCGCCGACGTGGGGGCGTCCGGAGGCGGTGGTGGGCGGGGCCGTCAGGGGGTCGTGCTTGAGGTTGAGCACGGCGTCCGGCCGGTCGAGGACGTCCGGGAAGTGCTCGATCAGGGGGGCCCAGGCCGCGTAGTAGAAGGGGAAGAACGTGGTGTGCATGAAGCGCGGGGTGACGGGGATCTTCTTGTGGGCGCCGGTGGTGCCGCTGCTGGTGAAGTACACGGCGGGCTGGTCGGCGGTCAGGACGTTGTGCTCGCCGGCGGCCGCCCGTTCGATCCACGGCCCGAGGGCGGTGTAGTCCTGGACGGGTACGGCCTTGCGGAAGTCGTCCAGGGTGCGGATGGCGGCGAAGCCGTGCTCGCGGCCGTAGTGGGTGCCGGCGTTGAACTCCAGCAGGTCCGCCAGGACGTGTCGGCGCCGGCCGGGGGCGTCGGCGAGGGCGGCGCGCAGGCGGGCGCGTTCGTGGAAGACCCGTTCGCGGTAGCGGCGCAGGCGGTCGGGGTCGGTCCAGGCTTCAGCCGAGTTCATGCGCGAGTACCTTTCGTATGGCCTGCGCGGTCTGCGCGGGGTCGCCGTGTCCGTCGATCACCGTCACCGGGAGGTGGGCGATCTCGTCGTGCATCGTCTTCGCGAGATCGCCCTGGTAGCGGGTGAAGCCGTCCGCGGTCGGCTGGGGGCCGTAGTACTCCAGGCGGTTGAGGTCGCGGCCGTCGTGGCTGCGGCGCCAGGCGGTGGCGGGGCGCACGTCGAGGTAGACGACCCGGCGCGGCTGGGGGAAGGTGCGCCACCAGGCGAAGCCGGCGTGGTCGTCGGCGCCGGCCAGCCGGCCCTTGGCGAGGAGCTTGTAGTAGTAGGAGTCGACGACGGCCGGGGTGTGCGGGTCGGCGCAGAGCCGGTCGCGCAGGTGTACGGCGGCCGTCTGCAGCATCGTGGCGAGGAAGTCGGGTGACCACGCGCCGGGCCGTCCGGCGACCTCGCGGACCAGGTCCCGGCGCAGGCTGGTGAGCAGGGTGTGCTCCGGTGCGAGGTGGGTGTCGTCGACGGAGAGGGTCCGCCACGGCACGGTGTCGCGCAGCAGGGAGAGTGCCGAGGACTTGCCCGCGTAGTCGGGCCCGAGGAGGACGCAGAAGGCAGGGTGGTGTTCCGGCATGGATCATCGCTCCTTGTGAGGGACGGTTCCCCGTGGCGCGTCGCGGCCGGCACGGCTGCGGCCCTGCGCCGACGTTAGGGGAGCGGGCGGGGGTTTTCCGTCTGCGGGGCGGTAACCCGCTGCGATCGTGGCAACTTGGCAGAGGTGTATCCGGTCTGCCGGAAAGGGGGGCGCTTTCGCGGCGGCCGCCGGCTCGGACACGGCGGGGGCACCCGGCGCGGCGCCGGGGCGGCGGGGGCGGCGGGGGCTGCGGCGCGGCAGCGGGAACGGGAACGGCAGCGGGAACGGCAGCGGGAAGGGGAACGGCAGCGGGAACGGGAACGGGACGGACGGCGAAGGCCGTCCGTCCCGTTCCGGGTGGCGCGGTGGCGCGGTGGTGCGGGTCTACCTGTCGCGGGGCTTCTCGCCGGCGAGGTGTCCGCGGGCGGCGGGGCGGGCGCCGTGCGGCGGGTGGCTCAGCAGGGTTCCGGCCAGGAGCTGGAGTCCGGCCTGCGAGGGCGATCCGGCCGGCGCGCTGTAGGCGAGCATCCGCTGCCCGGAGTCGTCCGCCAGCTGCATGCTCTCGAAGGACAGCTCCAGTGCCCCCACGAAGGGGTGGTGCAGCAGCTTGGTGCCGAAGGTGCAGCTGCGGACCGGGTGGCGTGACCACATCCCGGCGAACTCGTCGCTCTTCATCGCGAGCTGGCCGATCAGCTCGGCGAGGCGGCGGTCGTCGGGGTGGCGGCCGGCGGTGAGGCGCAGTGCCGCGACGGATGTCTTGGCCTCGTCCTCCCAGGCGGTGTGGAGTTCGCGGGTGTGCTCGTCGAGGAAGAGCATGCGGGTGAGGTTGGGGCGTTCCGAGGGCGACTGGGGGGCGGTGTAGTCGATGTGGCCGGCGAGGAGTGCGTGGCCCAGCGGGTTCCAGGCCAGGACGTCGTTGCGGCGGTCGAGGATGACGGCGGGCACGTCGGTCATGGCGGCGATGAGCTGGGCGGCGGCGGGGCGGGCGTAGTCCGGTCGCAGCGGGGCGGGGCGGGCGGGGGCGGCGGGGCGGGCCAGGTCGCGCAGGTGCGCGGTCTCGTCGGTGTTCAGGCGCAGCGCGCGGGCGATCGCGTCGAGGACGGCGTCGGAGGCGTTGGTGCTCTGGCCCTGTTCGAGGCGGGTGTAGTGGGTGACGCTCACGCCGGCCAGTTGGGCGAGCTCCTCGCGTCGTAGTCCCGGGACGCGTCGGCGGGCTCCGTAGGCCCGCAGGCCCACGTCCTCCGGTTGGAGCCGGGCTCGTCGGCTGCGCAGGAAGTCTCCCAGCACGGATGGTGTGTCCATGGCTCTCAGTGTGCCCCGCGCCGCGGGCGGGCGGGGTGTTCAAAGGTATCCCTGTGATGAGTAGTCTCCGGGCGACCAGTCGTGGGCTGGGTACTCACCTCAGAGGTCTGGGTAGGCCGCGCCGGCGGCGGCAGGCTCTTCTCCGTAAGCACCGCGATGGATGAGGAGTGTGTGATGTCGGTCGTTGATGAGGCGTCGGTTTCGGGCGGGGTGCGGGGGGCGGGGTCGCCACCGGCACGGATGACGGGGCGCCTGCGGCTGCTGCTGGTGGTGCTGCTGGTCGCGCAGTTCATGCTCGCGGTGGACTTCTCGATCCTGAACGTGGCCCTGCCGGTGATCGGCAAGGGCCTCGGGTTCTCCCTGTCGAACCTGCAGTGGATCGCGACGTCGTTCGCGCTGTGCGCCGCCGGGTTCACCCTGTTCTTCGGCCGCGTCGCCGACCTCTTCGGACGCCGGCGCCTGTTCCTCGCGGGCCTGGCCCTGCTCGGCCTGTCCTCCCTGGTGGGCGGCCTGGCCACCTCCCCGGGCATCCTGATCGCCGCCCGCATCGCCCAGGGCCTGGCCACCGCCGCCGTCACCCCCGCCGGCCTGTCCCTGCTGACCACCTCCTTCCCCGAAGGCCCCCTGCGCGACAAGGCCCTCGGACTCAACGGCGCCCTCATGTCCGCCGGCTTCACCACCGGCGCCATCCTCGGCGGCGTCCTGACCGACCTCCTGTCCTGGCGCTGGTCGTTCTTCATCAACGTCCCCGTCGCCCTCGCCGTCCTGCTCATCGCCCCCGGCGTCATCAAGGAATCCCGCCCCGACCAGCGCCCCCGCCTCGACATCCCCGGCGCCCTCACCGTCACCCTCGGCCTGCTCGCCCTCGTCTTCGGCCTCACCCGCGCCGGCGAGAACGGCTGGAGCGACCCCACCGCCCTGATCTCCCTGGCCGCCGGCCTCCTGCTCCTCATCGCCTTCTACCTCGTCGAGAGCAAGGCCCCCGCACCCCTGGTCCCCGTCACCATCCTCAAGCGCCCCACCGTCATCTGGGGCAACATCGCCGGCCTCATCGCCTTCCTCACCGAGACCTCCCTCGTCTTCCTGATGACCCTCTACCTCCAGGAAGTCCTCGACTTCTCCCCCCTGGCCGCCGGCCTCTCCTTCGGCGTCCTGGGCATCGGCACCGTCATCGGCGGCTCCCTCGCCGCCAAGGTCATCGCCCGCATCGGCACCAAGGCCACCCTCATCACCGGCGGCCTCCTCCAAGCCGCCGCCACCGCCGCCCTGCTCACCCTCGGCGACACCCGCACCTCCATGGCCGTCCTGCTCACCGCCACCTTCCTCGGCGGCATCGGCAACATGCTCGTCATCGTCGGCTTCATGGTCACCGCCACCTCCGGCCTGCCCGACCACGAACAGGGCATGGCCACCGGACTGGCCACCATGACCCAGCAGATCGGCATCACCATGGGCACCCCCATCATGAGCGCCATCGCCACCACCCAGATCACCACCCACGCCACCCACACCACCGTCCTCGACGGCGTCACCCTCGCCGTCCTCGTCAACACCGCCCTCGTCCTCGCCGGCACCCTCACCACCGCCCTCTTCCTCCACACCCGCAAAACCCCCACCCCCTGACCCACCCGGCACCAGACGGCCGCCATCTGGCCAGGTCGGTGTTGCCGCCCCCGCGGGGCCGCCGGGAGGGTGGGGCTCCCGGCTTCCCCCGGGCCGGGCCCCGAGCGCGGTACCCGCCGGGTGGCGGGTACCGCGCGGCGGGTGGTGCCGGGGGTCGCGGGCGCGGGAGTGCGCCCCGGGGCCGGCCGCCGTCGTACGAGCACGGGCTCTCTCTTCCCGACAGGTCTGCGAAACGGAGAAGGATCATGACGGGTTCGGCCACCGGCACCCCCGGACAGATCGTGTGGAAATCGGCTCTCGTGCCGGGCGGGGAGCACCCGGTGCCGGTGCGGATCCTGCGCCCCGCCGCCGGGCACCGCGGCTGGCTGGTCTGGGCGCACGGCGGGAGCTGGCGCAGCGGTTCGGCGGAGGGCTGGCACCGGGCGTGCGCGGACCTCGCCGTGCAGGCGGCGTGCACCGTGGTCAGCGTCGACTACCGGCTGTCGCCGGAGCACCGGCATCCCGCCGCGCTCCAGGACGTCCTGGCGGTGCTGGACTGGGCCCAGGAGCGGGCCGAGGAGGAGGGCCTGCCGCCGGTGGCGGTGGGGGGTGACAGCGCGGGGGGCACGCTCGCGGCGCTGGCGGCCCTGGTGCGTCGTGACCGGGGGCAGCCGCTCAGTGCCCAGGTGCTGGCGTATCCGCCGCTGGATCCCGAGTGCCGTGCCCCGTCGTACACGCGGTACCTGGACAACTTCCCGACCCGGGAGTCGCTGGTCTCGGCGTGGGAGGACTTCCGCGGGAGCGACGGCGGCCGCGGCTACCCCAGTACGCCGTTCGAGGTCGAGGACCTCGGTGCGCTGGCGCCCGCGATCTTGAGTGTCGGGGCGCTGGATCCGGTGGCGGACGACGTCCGTGACTTCGCGCGGCGGCTGCGGGCGGCGGGCAACGAGGTGGTGTTCCAGGAGTTCCCGCAGATGCTCCACGCGGCTTTCCTGCTGCCCCAGGGGCAGTTGCGGCAGTGGCTGGGGGCGGCTCTGCGGCTGCGGCTGCTGGCGTCGGGCCCGAGCCGCAGCGGTAGCGGTAGCAGTAGCAGTAGCAGTAGTGCCAGTTGATCTTGTCCGTGCCGCCGTACCGGCGGCCGTCCCAGAAGGAGAAGCCCGTGAACAGCGTCCCCGAGAGCGCCACCGGCACCGTCCCGGCGAGCGCCGGCACCGCCGCCCTGCCCCATGTCACCGCGCTGCTGCGGCATTTCGGTGACCTGCGGGACGGTTCGCACGGTGAGGCGACGAGCCGCCGGGGGAAGGAGGACCTGTTCCTCTCGGCGGTGGCCCTGCTCGCCCCCTACGCGCTGGAGGCGCTGGAGGAGGTGAACGCCCACCTGCTGAACGGGACGGGGAAGGTCGAGGGGACGGGGGTGCGGCGCACGGCGGACGGCGGGGTGGCCGCGCTGTGGACGCTGTCCTGGCCGGAGCAGCGTTCGGAGGGCATCGAGCCGATCACCCTGGCGGCGCACTACGGGCGCAACTTCCACCACCCGCACCTGCGGGGGGCCACGGTCGGCGAGTGGCCGCTGAACGTCTTCACTCCGGCGCAGGCGAAGGCCGAACTTCCCACCCTGCGCGCGATCATCACCGCCGACCTGCACAATCTCGTCTTCCAGCGGGATTTCCGGATCGTGCCCGCCACGATGGCCGCGGTCGGCTCCGACCACACGAACTGAGGTATCCGCCATGTCGATTCGCCTGTCCGTCCTCGACCAGACCCCGGTCGGCGAGGACTTCTCCCCCGCGGAGGCGCTGCGTGCCTCCGTCGACCTGGCCGAGGCCGCCGACCGCCTGGGCTTCACCCGCTACTGGGTGGCCGAGCACCACAACTCGCCGGGTTTCGCGGGCACCGCGCCGGAGATCCTGGCGGGGGCCCTGCTCGCGCGCACCCGCCACCTGCGGGTGGGGACGGGCGGGGTGCTGCTGCCCCGCTACGAGCCGCTGAAGGTGGCGGAGGTGTTCACCGTGCTGGCGTCGGTGTATCCGGGCCGGGTCGATCTCGGGATCGGGCGCGCGGGTGGTCCGGCGCACCGCTTCCCCCAGCAGCTCGACGAACTGCGGCGGCTGCTGGGGATGTCGGCGCCGGGTTCGGGCGCCGAGGACGCGCGGCGGGCCGGGCCGCAGATGTGGCTGCTGGGGGCGGGGGGCAGTTCGGCGGCGCTGGCCGGGCGCCTGGGGACGTCGTTCGCCTTCGCGCACTTCCTCGCTCCCGCTCCCGGGCGGGCGGCGCTGGAGGACTACCGGCGGGAGTACGCCGCCTCGGGGGCCCGGCCGCCGGCCGAGGGGGTGCTCGCCGTGCGGGTGGTGACCGCGGACACCGACGCGAAGGCGCAGGAGCTGGCGCAGGGGCTGCTGCTGTGGCGCAGCCGTAAGGACCTGGGGCAGGATCTGCCGTTGCCTTCGCCCGCGACGGCGCGTCGCCACCGGTGGACGGGGGCGGAGGCGGAGCGGGCGGCGGTCAACCGCCGGGCCCTGGTGGCGGGGACGCCGGAGCGGGTGCGTGAGGTGCTCACCGGCCTGGCCGCGGAGCACGGGGTCGGGGAGATCGTGGTGAACACCCTGACGCACGATCCCGAGGACCGGCTGCGGTCCCTCCAGTTGCTGGCGCAGGCCTTCGGGCTGACGGAGCGCGGTGGCGCTCTCGCGACGGCGGTGGTGTGACCTTCCCGGTCCGCCGCGCCCGCTCGCCCCGACCACGTGTGGCCCCTCCCCCGTTCTCGCGGGGAGGGGCCACTTCGTGGTCGGGGCGGTGGTGTCAGCGCAGGAAGTCGGTGATGAGCGCGGTGAGTTCGGCGGGTCGCTCGTAGGGGATGTTGTGGCCGCTGTCGATCTCCGCGTAGCGGCTGCCGCGGATCGCGCGGTGGAGTTCGCGGGAGTGTCCGACGGGGATGACCTGGTCCTGGGTGGCGCCGACGACCAGGGTCGGGGTGTGGATGGCGGGCAGGAGGTCGCGGATGTCGACGGTGAGGTCGAGGTCGATCTGGCGGCGGGCTCCCTCGGAGGGCACGGCGGTGGAGGCGGCCTTGGCGAGGGCGGCGCGGTCCAGTCCGGCGAGGCCGGCCGGGGAGACGGCGAGCAGGGTGATGAACTGCTGGTAGGCCTCGGTGTCGAGGTCGGCGAGGCGGCGCCAGAGGCCCAGGAGCGCTTCCTGGCGGGGGTCGTCGTTGCGGGCCCAGCCGCCGACCAGGACGAGGCGGCGCACGAGGTGCGGGTGCCGGGCGGCCAGGGCCGCGGCGACGACGGCGCCGAGGGAGAGGCCGACCACGTCGACGGGGGCGGAGCGGTCCGCTCCCGCGGCGCGGGCGGCGGCGGTGACCTGGGCGACCAGGTGGTCGAGGGTCAGTGGTCCCTCGGGCAGTGCGGTGAGGCCGCTGCCGGCGTAGTCGGGGGTGATGACGGTGTGCCGCGCGGTGAAGCGGGGGCGCAGGTCGGCGAAGTTGGTCTCGGAGTCGGCGGTGGAGCCGTGGACGAGGAGCAGGCCGGGGCCGGTTCCTTCGGTGCGGTAGTGGACGTCTGTTCCTGCTGCGTGGACGGTCGGCATGGTCGGCGTCTTCCTGGGCGGGGGCGGTCGGGGGCTGGTGCGGGTCGGGGGCTGGTGCGGGTCGGGGGCTGGTGCGGGTCGGGGGCGGCCGGTCAGGTGCGGCTCGCGGCGGTGACGGGGCGGGCGCTGCGGTCGGTGTCCTGGTCGGTGTCCTGGGCGGGGAGCGCGGCGGGGAGCGTGGCGGTGGCGGGCCTGCGGCTGCGGCTCCAGCGGCGCATGGCCGGCATCTCGACGAAGCGGAACAGGAGCCAGCCGCCCAGCAGGGACGCGGCGAGGAAGCCGATGACGACGAGGAGGGCCACCGGGGCGCTGTAGGTGTGGGCGCCGAGCAGGGAGCGCAGGTAGAAGATCGTGACGCCCTGGACGAGGTAGAAGCCGAAGGAGATCTCGCCGAGCAGCTGCATGACGGGTCCGCGCAGCCGGGTGCGGCGGCCGTCGACGTCGGCCGCGGCGACGGAGCAGATCAGGGCGCTGACGGGGATGATCATGGCGACGACGAAGCTGTACTGGAAGGGGACCAGGAGGGCGACGCCGTAGCCGACGGCGGTCAGCGCGAAGGAGACGCCGATGCCTATCTGGCGCGGCCACTTGCCGCTCATCACGATGCGGGCGAGCAGGATGCCGAGGGCGAACTCGAAGACGCGGCCCGGCGGGAAGAGGTAGCCGAACCAGAACTGCAGGTCGGAGACGGGGGTGATGGCGGACTTCGGGGTGGCGGGGACGAGGTAGGTGGAGACGAGCTGGACGGCGACCGTGCCGGCGACCATGACGGCGGACCAGGCCCACAGCGCCTTACCGGCGATCTTGCGGATCGGGATGATGAGCAGCGGGAAGAGGACGTAGAAGAGGAGTTCGCTGCCGAGGGACCAGCTCGGGGGGTTGACGCTGAGGTTGATGTCCGGCTGCGGGAAGAAGGTGTGGACGAGCAGCATGTTCGGCAGCCACTGGGCGGTGCCGGTGACGGCGGCGCCGGCGAACAGGACGATCGAGGCGGCGAAGACGACCAGGTGGTTGGGGAAGATCTTGAGCATCCGGCGGCGCCAGAAGGCGGTGACGCGCTCGCCGGGGCGTGAGGCCCAGGCGAGGACGAATCCGCTGAGGACGAAGAAGAAGGACACTCCGAGGTAGCCGGACTTGCTGAAGGCGGTCTCCAGGAAGCCGGCCAGGCCCTTGTCGGCGAAGGGGTTGATGGGGGCGTTGGGCGGGATCGGGGAGTTGCTCAGGGTGGAGTGGAAGAAGAAGACCGCCAGCGCCGCGAAGAACCGCAGTCCGGTCAGTGAGGGCAGTTTGGCCAGGGCGGCGGGCTTGGCGCCGGCGGCGGCGCGGGGGGTGGCAGGGGGCGTCGAGGACATGGCGGGGCTGCTTTCCGGGATCGTCGCGGGCGCGGGGCGGGCGCGGGGCGGGGGTGGGGGCGGGGGTGGGGGCGGCCGTCCTGGACGGCCGCCCCGGGGGCCGGGCTACTGCTGCTCGATCTCGTTGCGGTAGAGCATGAGCTTGGCGTCCTTGGCCACGTAGTAGTGCTGGACCGAGTAGGCGATGGTGGCGAAGTCGAGGCGGCCGTCGCCGTTGAAGTCGGCGGTGGCGATGCGTGCGACGGACTCGTCGGAGACGCGCCACTTGGCCCAGACGCCGTTCTCCAGGTCGATCGCCTTGTAGTACATGACGCCCTGCCACGGCCACGGTCCGCGCAGCGCGACCAGGAACTCGTCCTCGCCGTCGCCGTCGAAGTCGGCGCACACGATCTGGTGTCCGGGGCCCTCGCCGTTCTCGTTGGGGTCGCCGTAGACGTCGAGCAGGGTGCGCTTCCACTCGGCCTCGCCGGCCGGGCCGTCGGTGGTCTTGGTGTAGACGGCGACGGTGTTGCCGTGGAAGGGCTCGATCGCGGCGACGTAGGCCATCGGGTCGTCGCCGATGCGGCCGGCGTTGAGGTCGCCGCTGCCGCGGAAGCCGGTCTGCTCGAACTGGGTGAGTTCGCCGGTGCCGATGAGCTTGCGGACCCATTCCTTGGCGGAGTCGTCCCAGTAGAGCCAGGTGACGCCCTCGTCGGAGGCCAGGAGCAGGGAGTCGCGGTCGGAGCCGGGGATGAGGCCCGGCTTCTTCTCGGCGCCGTGGATCATGCGGAAGTGGCTGTCGTCGATGACCGTCATCGGCCATTCCTCGGCGCTCTGGACGTCGTCGGGCTGGGTGAACAGGACGACGGGCAGGACCGCGTGGACGTCCTCCTTGGCGACGATCGGCAGGCCGATGATCTCCAGGCGCTCGGTCTGGGTGAAGTGGCCGACGCGCAGGCGGTGCATGCCGGTGGCGCGGCCGACGTAGTGCCGCTTCCAGCGGGACTCGTCCTTGTCCGGGCTGCCGGGGTTCTCCAGCCAGTCGATCTTCCCGCCGGCGGTGTTGGCGTCCTGGATGGTGCCGATCGGGCCGTAGAGGTCGTAGCAGACGATGATGTCGGGGTGGCCGTTGCCGCTGATGTCGGCGAAGTCCGCGCCGACCGGCATCTTGATCTTGTCGGCGACCAGGCGGCGGGTCCACTTCTCGCCGTTCTGGTACCAGTAGATCTCGCCGAGCCGCAGACCGTAGCCGAACAGGTCCGGCTTGTTGTCGTTGTCGATGTCGGGGGCCTCCAGCCAGTAGCCGTCGCGCAGCTGGTCGGCCACGATCTCGGCGGCGAAGCGGGGGGCGCGCAGGTGGGATGCGTCGTTGGCGGTCATGGTCCTTCTCCTACGGGTGTCGGTGGGGCATGGGGTGGTACTCGACGGCGAGCCAGACGCAGTCGGTGTCGGCGCGGTACTGGTGCCAGGGGTAGAGGTAGGTGCCGTCGGGGCCGGTGGAGCAGAAGGGCTGGGAAGTGGTGTAGCCAGGGCTCATCGGCAGGTCCTCGTAGAGGGTGCTGTGGTCCTGCTCGGTGAACTTCTGCATCCGGCCCAGGCCGTGGAGCTGGGTGTGCACCTCGATGAAGTCGTGCTGGTTGTGGATGAAGCAGTCGGTGCCGGCCGGGGCGAACCAGAGGTTGGCCCTGATCTCGAAGGGCTGGAGGCGGCGGGGTTCGGCGCGCTCGGCGAGCAGGTGGGCGGGGTCCAGTTCGATGAGGCCGGCGTGGTCCTGGGGGCTCTTCCAGAGCGGGGTGTCGCGCGGGAAGGGCAGGGTGGCGTCCTCGGTGGGGGTGGTGCTGTCGCCGAGGAGGTCTCCCAGGAGGTCCCAGCCGGGTTCGCGGGCGATGCCGGCGATGTCGGTGTCGTCCTTGACGCGCAGGATCAGGAGGGAGGCGGCCTCCTCGATCCGGACGCCGGTGAGGATGGTGGAGGAGAGCGGGGGGATGGCCTTGCGCGGGGTGCGGGCGAGGTGGACGTCGCTGGTGCCGGTGTTGACGACGACGGCCGGTCCGCTGACGTGGTAGTCCTTCACGTCCTGGACGAGGAGGGCCTGGACGCGCGGGCCGCTGAAGTTGAGCGGGGTCTCGGCGTTACGGGGCATCAGGCCCTCGCGAACGGTGCGCGGCGGGCGAGCTCCACGGCGAACTCGTCGACCTCGACGCCGGGGACGAAGGGGTCCACGGCGGGGCCGTCGCCGAAGAAGTGGGCGATGGCGCCGACGGTGCGCTCGGTGGCGCAGCCGTCGCCGTAGGGGTTGGCGGCGGTGGCCATGCGCAGGTACTCGGCGGGGTTGCGCAGCAGTTCGGTGGTGGCGGCGACGATGCCCTCGGTGGTGGTGCCGACCAGCCGGGCGGTGCCGGCGACGACGGCCTCCGAGCGTTCGGTCACGCTGCCCAGGACCAGGGTGGGCTTGCCCAGGGCGGGGCCTTCCTCCTGGGAGCCGCTGCTGTCGGAGACGATGATGTCGGCGCGGCGCATGAGCTTGCTGAAGCTGAGGTAGGGCAGCGGGTCGACGACGGTGATGTTCGGGTGTCCGCCGATCCGGGGGAGCATCGCCTCGCGGACGACGGGGTTGCGGTGCAGCGGGACGATGACGCGTACGTCGGGCTCGTCGGCGATGTCGACCAGGGCCTGGGCGATCTGGGGCAGGTGCGGCCAGGCCTCGCGGCGGTGGGCGGAGGCGAGGATGACCCGCCGCGGGTCGGTGTCCAGGTCGGCGAGGGCCGGGTCCCCGTAGGAGTCGGAGCGTCCGCTGGCCCACTGGAGGGCGTCGATGACGGTGTTGCCGGTGACGACGATGGTCTCCTCGGCGATGCCCTCGCGCAGCAGGTTGGCGTGGTTGCCGGGGGTCGGCGCGAGGTGGAGGGCCGCGATCTGGGCGACGAGGCGGCGGTTGCCCTCCTCGGGGAAGGGCGATCCCAGGAATCCGCTGCGCAGGCCGGCTTCGACGTGGATGACGGGTATCTGGTGGTGGAAGCCGGAGAGGGCGGCGGCGAGGGTGGTGGCGGTGTCGCCGTGCACCAGGACCGCCTCGGTGGAGAGCTTGCCGAACTGCTCGCCCAGGCCGCGCAGGCAGCGGTAGGTGACCTGGGAGAGGGTCTGCTTGGGGGCCATGATCTCCAGGTCGATGTCCGGCTTGAGGCCGAACGCCTCCAGGGTGTCGTCGAGCATCTGCCGGTGCTGGCCGGTGGAGATGACGACGGGGTCGAAGCGGGGGTCGGCCTGGAGTGCCCGGATGACCGGCGCGAACTTGATGGCCTCCGGCCGGGTCCCGAGGACTACTGCTACGGACCGCATGATGTCTTTTTCCTTTGCTGTGGTCTGGTCAGGGCATGCGGAACCAGGGGCGGTTGCCGCGTCGGCGCGATGTTCTTCGGAGGCTCCTCGGCCGGCCCGGTGCCGGGCGGCCCGAGAGGAGGGCCTTCGGTGGCTCACGTCTTCGTGGAAGCCGGGGTCTTTCGCCGGTGGGCCCTGGCGGGCTCCCTTCGGCTGATAGATATCTTTCCCGTGAGCTATCTGTCCGTCAACGAAGGCATCCCGGGACTTGCACAGCGCGGGCACGGCGAAGCCCCCGCGCTCGCGGACGGCGAACACGGGGGCCCAAGGCGGCAGTTGGCGGACGGCAGGACACCCCGGCAGGCCAGAACCCGGCCAGGAGGACCCGCGGGGCGGCCCGCCGGCCCTCACGCCCTCAGACGGCGCAGGACCTCCCCCACCCGAACAGCGCGGGCACGGCGAAGCCCCCGCGCTCGCGGACGGCGAACACGGGGGCCCAAGGCGGCAGTTGGCGGACGGCAGGACACCCCGGCAGGCCAGAACCCGGCCAGGAGGACCCGCGGGGCGGCCCGCCGGCCCTCACGCCCTCAGACGGCGCAGGACCTCCCCCACCCGAACAGCGCGGGCACGGCGAAGCCCCCGCGCTCGCGGACGGCGAACACGGGGGCCCAAGGCGGCAGTTGGCGGACGGCAGGACACCCCGGCAGGCCAGAACCCGGCCAGGAGGACCCGCGGGGCGGCCCGCCGGCCCTCACGCCCGCAGGCCACGCAGGACCTCCCCCACCCGAACAGCGCGGGCACGACGAAGCCCCCGCGCTCGCGGACGGCGAACACGGGGGCCCAAGGCGGCAGTTGGCGGACGACGGGACACCCCGGCAGGCCAGAACCCGGCCAGGAGGACCCGCGGGGCGGCCCGCCGGCCCTCACGCCCGCAGGCGGCGCAGGACCTCCTCGCGGACGCTGCCCAGCGTCGCCGCGTCCCGGGCCTCGACGTTGAGGCGCAGCAGTGGCCGGGTGGTGGAGGGGCGCAGGTTGAACCACCAGTCGTGTGCCGTCACCGTCAGGCCGTCGAGGTCGTCGAGCATGACGTCCTCGTGGCGGGCGTAGGCGGCGCGCAGCGCCGCGGTGCGGCCCTGCGGGTCGTCGGTGGCGATGTCGGTCTCGTCGCAGGAGCGGTAGCGGTCCCAGGGGGCGACCAGGGCCGAGAGCGGGCCCGAGCGGTCGTCCAGGGCGGCCAGGAGGTGGAGGGCGGCGAGCAGGCCGCTGTCGGCGTTCCAGAAGTCGCGGAAGTAGTAGTGCCCCGCGCGTCCGGTGCCCAGGACCGCTCCCGTGGCGGCCATCTCCTCCCGGACGAAGGTGTGCCCCACCCGGGTGCGGACCGCCTTGCCGCCGTATTCGGCGGCCGCTTCGGGGACCGACCGGGAGGTGGCCAGGTCGTGGACCACGGTGGCGCCGGGGTGCCTGTCCATTTCGCGGGCGGTGAGCAGGGCCGCGAGGGCCGGGGCGGGGACGCTCTCGCCGCGTTCGTCGACGACGGCGCAGCGTCCGCCGTCCAGGGCCAGGCCGAGGTCGGCGCCCTCGGCGACCACGCGGGCCCGCAGGGCGGCGGTGGCGGCCGGGGCGAGCGGGTCGGCCCGGGCGTGGGCGGGGGCGGTGTCCGGGCCGGCGGGCAGCGGGACCACGCGCAGGGGCAGGGCCGCGAGGACGGCGGGGGCGCTGTGCCGGCCCGGGCCGTCGCCGGCGTCCACGACGACCGTCAGCGGGCGGATGCCCCGCAGGCCGGCCAGGGCGCGCAGGCGGGCCCCGTAGTCGCCGAGGACGTCGCGGCGCCTGATCGTGCCGACGGGGACGAAGGAGGGCGGGGCCCCGTGCACGGCCCACCGCTCGACCAGGGCGCGGATCTCGGCGAGGGCGGCGTCCTGTCCCAGGGGCGCGGCGCCCGCCCGGCACAGGGTGAGGCCGTGGTAGCCCGCGGGGCCGTGCGGGGCGGTGAACATCGCCCCGGGCAGGGCGAGTTCTCCCGAGGCGAAGTACAGCTGGTCGCTGGTGCAGGGGCCGATGTCGGTGACCGCCGTGCCGTACAGGGCCGCGCCCTGGGCGAAGGCGAGTGCCAGGTCGGGGGCGCAGGAGCGCGTGTCGTGGCCGACGACGAGGGCCTGGGCCTTCGTGACGCGGGCGAAGGCGGCGCCGAACAGTTCGGCGATCCGTTCGTCCCACTGGTCGGGGACGGTTCCGCGCAGGTCGTGGGTGTTGACGAGTGGGGAGAGGTCGAGGCTGTGCGGCCGGCTGAGCGGCATGGGTGTTCCTCCGGGTGCGTGCTCGGGGGGCCGCTGTCGGGCCCGGTGGTTCTCGGCGGGGCGGGGCCGGACGGGGCGGGCCCGGCACGGGCGCGGGCGCGCCCCCGCGGGGAACGCGGGGGCGCGCCCGGGGCCGGGGCCCTAGCGGGGCAGTTCGACGGAGAGTGAGTGGCGGAAGAAGTTCGTCGGGTCCCAGCGCTTCTTGACCTGCTGCAGGCGCGGGTAGTTGCCCTTGTAGTAGAGGGTCTGCCAGGGCACGCCGGAGGTGTTGTGGCGGGGGTCGGAGACGTCGCGGTCGGGGTAGTTGATGTAGCACCCGTCGGTGGCGTCGTCGATCAGGGGCACGCCGCCGGTCTTGGCGAAGAAGTCCTCGTAGATGCCGCGGGCCCAGCCGAGGTAGAAGTCGTCCTCGCTCGCGTCGGCCCAGAAGGTCTGGAAGCACATCTTGAAGATCGAGCTGCGCTGGGCGTTGGCGGTGGCGTCGGGGGCCACCGCGTTGACCTGTCCGCCGAAGGAGAAGAGCACCAGCATGGTGTCCGGGTTGTTGAAGTCCGGCCGGGTCATGTGCCGGTAGACGGCCGCGACCTGGTGGTCGGTGAAGTTCCTGCGCATGTAGCCGGACTTGTGGGCGCCGCGGGAGGTGGGGTTGGTGATGGTCGGGTTGTTGGTGCCCACCTGGCGGGTGGCCTGCAGCCACGGGAGTTCGCGGGGGGCGAGCAGTTCGGGCATCGCGGGCAGTTCGCCGTTGGCGCGGGCCAGTGCCCTGGGGGTGACGCCGGTGCCGGCGAGGACCGCTGTCAGGTAGTCGTCCAGGAGCCGGCGGGCGCCGGGGACGGTCGCGTCGACCTGGGTGAACATGCCGAGGCTGCCGTGCGCGCGGGAGCTGACGTTGAAGAGGCTGCTGAGGTGGCGGTACTCGGAGTCCGGGGCGCTGTTCGCCTCGTGCCAGGCGCCGAAGTTCTTCAGCAGGCGGGTGAACTTCGCCTCGGTCAGCTGGTCCCAGGGCAGTTCGATGGCGCTGACCAGGACCGTCGAGGGCGGGGAGACCAGCTGGTCGGCGGGGTTGCTGCCGGTGGCGCCCGGGGAGCGGAACAGGTAGCGGGTGACGAGGCCGAAGTTGCCGCCGCCGCCGCCGGTGTGGGCCCACCACAGTTCGCGGTTCGGGTCGTTCTCCTCCCGGGTGGCCAGTACGGTGCGGGCCTTGCCCCGCCCGTCGACCACGACGACCTCGACGCCGTAGAGGTGGTCGGAGACCAGTCCGTGGGCCCTGGACAGCAGGCCGTACCCGCCGCCGGCGATGTGGCCGCCGGCCCCGACGCTGTAGCAGATGCCGCCGGGTATGGTGACGCCCCAGCCCTTGTACAGCGCCTCGTAGACGTTGATCAGGCGGGCGCCGGGCTCGACGACGAAGGCGCGGTGGCCGGGGTCGTAGCCGACCTCGGTCATCTCGGAGAAGTCGAGGATGACCTCGACGCCGGGATTGGCCGTGAAGTCGGCGAAGCAGTGGCCGCCGCTGCGGACCGAGACCCGCTTGCCGGCCCGGAAGGCGCTCTCCAGGGCCCGCTCGGCGTCGGCGGAGGACCGGATCATCTTGACGTAGTCGGGCCGGGCGACGAACCGCTGGTTGTTGCCGCTGGTCAGCAGCGGGTACCGCGGGTCGTCGGGGCGGATGGTCGGGCCGGTGGCGGCTCCCGGGGCCGCCCCGGCGGGAGCCGCCGCGGCGCTCCCGCCCAGGGCTGCGGCGGCCACCGCTGCGCCGGCCACGGCCGCGCCGCGTCCCAGTACGGTCCGGCGATCCACACCACTCATCGTCAGCTACCTCGAGTTCCTTGGTTGTCGTGTCCGGGCGGGCGTGCCGCGCGCCCGGTGGGGCGGTGGGGCGGTGGGTCAGGCCGCCGCGGGCGAGGTCTGCTCGCTCGCGGGCAGGTCGTGCGGGGGCGGGTCGTGCGGGGGCGGGGGGCCGTCCGCGGCGGTGCGGCGGTCGAGCAGTCCGGCGAGGGCGGCGACGGCGAGGCCGGCGACGGCCAGCAGGGCGCCGACCCAGTTGGGGGCGGTGTAGCCGAGCCCGTGGCTGATGGTGAGGCCGCCGAGCCAGGCCCCGACGGCGTTGCCCAGGTTGAACGCCGCGATGTTGGCCGCCGAGGCGAGGGCCGGAGCCCCCTCGGCTTTCTGCATGACCCGCATCTGCAGCGGCGGCACGGTGGCGAAGCCGACGGCTCCCAGTGCCGCGAGGGTGATCGCCGCCGACACGGGTGTGCGGGCGGTGGCGACGAACAGGAGCAGGACGCCCGCGAGGGCGGCGAGGATGACGTAGAGGCTGGGCATCAGGCTGCGGTCGGCCGCGCGCCCGCCCAGGACGTTGCCGACGCACAGGCCCGCTCCGAAGAGCACCAGCAGCCAGGTCACGGCGCCGGGCGGGAATCCGGCGACCTCGGTCATCATCGGCGCGACGTAGGTGAAGGAGGCGAAGACCCCGGCGAAGCCGAGGGTGGTGGTCAGCAGCGCCAGCCATACCTGGGGGCGGCGGAAGACCGCGAGTTCGCCGCGCAGGCCGGCGCCGCGCTCGCGCTCCTGGCGCGGGACGAGGGCGGTGATGCCGCAGAGGCCGACGACGCCGAAGGCGGTGACCGCCCAGAACGTCGAGCGCCAGCCGAAGTGCTGTCCGAGGAAGGTGCCCAGCGGCACGCCGAGGACGTTGGCGACGGTGAGGCCGGTGAACATCAGGGCGATCGCGCTGGCCCGGCGGGCCGGGGCGACCAGGCCCGCGGCGACGACGGACCCGATGCCGAAGAACGCTCCGTGGGTGAGCGCGGCGACCAGCCGGCCGGTCATCAGCTGGGTGTAGCTGCCCGCGAAGGCGCAGAGCAGGTTGCCGGCGATGAAGAGGGCCATCAGGACGGCGAGCATGGTCTTGCGCGGCAGCCGGGATCCGGCGGCGGTCATCAGCGGGGCGCCGACGACCACGCCGAGGGCGTAGCCGGTGACGAGCATCCCGGCGGAGGGGATGGAGACCGAGAAGTCCCCCGCGATCTGCGGGAGCAGGCCGACGATGACGAATTCCGTCGTCCCGATGCCGAAGGCGCCCAGGGCCAGGGCGATGAGGGCCAGCGGCATCACCGCACCTCTTCCCGGTGCGCGCGGGCGCCCGCGTCGCGGTGGTCCTCCAGGAGGGCCCGCAGTCGCCTGCGGCCCCGGTGCAGGCGGGTGTTGACCGTGGCGTAGGGGACGCCGACCAGTGCGGCGATCTCCTCGTGGGAGAGTCCTTCCATGTCGGCGAGGTAGACCACGGTGCGGAAGATGCCGGGTATCCCCAGCATCGCGCGGGTGACCGCCGGGCCGGGCAGCCGGTCCAGGACCTGTGACTCGGCGGACGGCACGGGGCCGGGCCGGGCGGGCCCGCGGTCCTCGGTGTAGGGGGCGCCCGAGAGCTGGGGGGCGGCCTGCTTCTTGCGGTAGGCGTCGAGGTAGGTGTTCAGCAGGATCCGGGACAGCCACGCGCCGGCGTTGGTGCCGGGGCGGAAGCCGTGGTAGCCGCGGTAGGCGCGGGTGTAGGTCTCCTGCACCAGGTCCTCCGCGTCGGCGGGGTTGCGGGTCAGGCGCAGGGCCTGCGCGTGGAGCCGGTCCCGGTGGCCGAGCGCGTCGCGCTCGAAGCGCTCCGAGCGCTGGGCGCGGGTCTGCGGCGCGGCGGTGATCGTGTCCGTCATCAGGCGTCCTTCTACGGTGCCGGCGAGCGCCGCGGCGCGGGCGGCGCGGGTCAGATCTGGCGCAGTGCTCCGCCGTCGACGGCCCATTCGGCTCCCGTGACCTGGGCGGCGAGCGGGGAGAGGAGGTAGGCGATGACGCGGGCGACGTCGTCGGGGGTGCCGATACGCCCGGTGGGCAGTGCGCGCACCTCGCGGACGAAGTGCTCGACGGCCTCGTCGGCGGGCAGCGCGAAGCGCTCCGCGAGCTGGTCGGCGAAGCCTCCGGGGGCGTCGAACAGGGCGGTCCTGGTCGGGCCGGGCGAGACGACGTTGGAGCGGACTCCCCGGCGGGCGAACTCGGCGGTGAGGGACTTGGAGAGGGAGAGCAGGGCCGTCTTGGAGGCCGCGTAGTCGACCAGCGGGTGGTCGGGGAAGCGCGCGGCCTCGCTGGCCAGGTGCACCAGGGAGCCGGCGCCCCGCTCCAGGAGGGCGGGCAGCGCGGCGCGGGTCATCCGCACCGCGGAGTGGAAGTTGGTGTCGAAGGTCGCCTGCCACTGCTCGTCGCTCACGTCCAGGAAGCCCGTGCGGGAGTGCAGGGCGCCGACGTTGTTGACCAGTCCGTCGAGGCGCCCGTGGCGCTCCAGGACGGTGTCGACGACGCGGCGGGCGGCGTTTGGGGCGGTCACGTCGGCGGCGACCGTGCTGACCCGGGCGCCGGGGCCGGCGGGGTCGGCGGGGCCGGCGGCGGGCTTGCGGGACACCCCGACGACGGTCGCCCCTTCCGCGGCGAGCACCCGCACGGTGGCCCGCCCGATTCCGGCCGAGGCCCCGGTGACGAGGAAGACCTTGTCCGCGAGTTGCAGGTCCATCGGTTCGGCGTCCTTTGCGTGTCGCAGGGGTGGGTGGTGCCCGGCCCGGGCCGCCGGGGGTGGCCGGCGGCCCGGGCCGCGTCGCGGGTGGGTCAGGGGGTGGGGGTTTTGCGGGTGTGGAGGAAGAGGGCGGTGGTGAGGGTGCCGGCGAGGACGAGGGCGGTGTTGACGAGGACGGCGAGGGTGACGCCGTCGAGGACGGTGGTGTGGGTGGCGTGGGTGGTGATCTGGGTGGTGGCGATGGCGCTCATGATGGGGGTGCCCATGGTGATGCCGATCTGCTGGGTCATGGTGGCCAGTCCGGTGGCCATGCCCTGTTCGTGGTCGGGCAGGCCGGAGGTGGCGGTGACCATGAAGCCGACGATGACGAGCATGTTGCCGATGCCGCCGAGGAAGGTGGCGGTGAGCAGGACGGCCATGGAGGTGCGGGTGTCGCCGAGGGTGAGCAGGGCGGCGGTGGCGGCGGCTTGGAGGAGGCCGCCGGTGATGAGGGTGGCCTTGGTGCCGATGCGGGCGATGACCTTGGCGGCGAGGGAGCCGCCGATGACGGTGCCGATGCCCAGGACGCCGAAGGAGAGGCCGGCGGCCAGGGGGGAGAAGTCGAGGACTTCCTGGAGGTAGAGGGTCATCAGGAAGACGAGGGAGGTCTCGGTGAGGAAGGCGATGAGGCCGGCGATGTTGCCCCAGATGACGGTGGGGCGCTTGAGGATGGTGACGGGGACCAGGGGTGCGGGGGCCTTGCTCTCGACGAGGTAGAAGGCGATGAGGAGCAGGAGGCCGGCGGCCAGGGAGATCAGGGCGGTGGGGTCGCTCCAGCCGTTCTCGCCGGCGCGGGTGAGGCCGAAGACGAGGGCGAGCAGGCCGAGGGTGACGGTGAGGGCGCCGGGGATGTCGAGGCGGGGGCGCTGGTCGGGGCGGGATTCCTTGATGACGCCGGGGGCGATGAGCAGGACGGCGAGGGCGACGGGGACGTTGATGAAGAACGACCAGCGCCAGGACAGGAGGTCGGTCAGGACGCCGCCGAGGATGGCGCCGGTGGTGAAGCCGGCGGACATGAGGGCGCCGTTGAGTCCGAGGGCCTTGTCGCGCAGGGGGCCTTCGGGGAAGGAGGTGGTCAGCAGGGACAGGCCGGCGGGGGTGACGGCGGCGGTGGCCAGGCCCTGGGCGATGCGGGCGGCGATCAGGATGCCCGGGGAGGTGGCCAGGCCGCCCACCAGGGAGGACAGGCCGAGCAGGGCCAGGCCCGCGAGGAACAGGCGCCGGCGTCCGAAGAGGTCGGCGACGCGGCCGAAGAACAGGGTGAACCCGGCGGCGCACAGCGCGAACGACGTCGCGATCCACTGCAGGTTCGACAGGGAGAACCCGAGGCCCTTGCCGATCACCGGCAGGGCCACGTTCAGGATCGAGAAGTCCACCGCGAGCATGAACTGCGCGACCAGCAGCACCACCAGCAGCAGCCGCAGGCGCCCCGTCATCCGTGCCGGTGGCGACCCCGCCCCCCGCACCCCGCCCGAAACCGACGCCTCATCAACTACCGACATCACACACTCCTCATCCATCGTTTCTCTTCATCTGTCGGGCTTCCCCGCCCCCGTGTTCCGGGAGGGGAGGCCCCTGCCGCGTCCGGCCGCTACGGCGACGGGGCGCGGCGCATTCTGGCCGCGAATTCCTGCCAGGCTTTCGCGCATTCGAGGGCCGCGAGGGCGACCGTTTCGGTCCGGTGGGCCGGAACCGATTCCGCGAGGCGGTCCCACTGGTGGGGCAGGTGCGTTTCGAGCATGCGCAGCAGCAGGCGTCCGGTCTCGGTCTGGCGCAGGGAGGGGTCGTTGCGCAGGCTGGTGAGGACCCGGCCCAGGTCGGCGGGGGGCCCGGCGGCGGGGCCGGGCGCCTTCCCGGCGTCCTCGCGCGGGCGGGCCCTGGACGCCCGGGCGCCGGCGCCTCTTCGCCCGCGGGCCCGCGGCAGCGGGTCCTCGCCGCGCTCCAGGCGGGCCCGGACGTCGCGCACGGTGCCGGGCGAGATCCCGGCCTGGCGGGCGATCTCGCGCAGGGACGCCTGCGGGGTGGCCGCGATCAGCCGGCTGGCCGCCAGGCGCCCGGCGGTGCTGTCCAGCGGCCTGACCCTGCCGTCCTGGCCCACCCGGGCCCGCGGTGCGAGGTTCCCGGCGCCGGCGCGGCGCCGCAGGGCGGCCACGGTCTTCGAGGAGAGCCCGGCGACGGAGGCGATGGCGCGGTCCGACCACTGGGGGTGGGAGATCATGATGCGGGCCGCGGCCGCGGCCCGCTCGGCGAGGGTCAGCGGCAGGCCGTGGCGGCAGTTGGAGCGGACGGCGACGACGAAGGCGTCCTCCGGCGTCCCGTCGAAGAACAGCACCTCCACCAGCGCCCGCTCCTGGAGGATGGCGGCGCGCAGCCGGTGCATCCCGTCGATGACGCGCATCGTGGCGCGGTGCACCAGGATCGGGGGGAGGTTCCCGTCCAGTGCGCCGAGGGCGCGGGCGTGGTCCAGGTTCTCCCCCGACATGCGCGGCGAGTCGGCGGGCAGGAGCATGCCGATCGGCACCCGTTGCACGCCCTGGTCCTCCGCTTCGGGCGGCCGGCCCGCGTCGCCGCCGGAGGCGGGCAGGGTGTCGGCTTGGACGGTGTCCATGGTCGGGCGCACCTCCTGGGGTACCGGTCGTCGCGGAAGCCGGCGGTGTGGGTGGATCGGCCGGGTCGCCACCGAGATTACGTAACGATCGTTCGGTTTTCTTGGTCGCGCGGGACTCCCGCGGCGATCTGGGCAAGTCGCCCCGGGCGGGGCCCGGTTGCGCAACCGGGGAGTTCCCCGGTTGCGCAACCGGGGTCAGTGGGCGGGTGCGAGGACGTCGGCGGCCATGAACTCCCGCAGCCAGGTGCGGAACTCCGGGCCCAGGTCCTCCCGCTCCCAGGCGATGCGGACGGTGGCCTTGAGGTAGTCGGAGCGGTCGCCGGTGTCGTAGCGCCGGCCGGAGAAGACGACGCCGTGCACCGGGCCGCCCTCGTTGGTGTGGGCCAGTTCGCGCAGGGCGTCGGTGAGTTGGATCTCGCCGCCGCGGCCGGGCTCGGTGCGGCGCAGGACCTCGAAGACCGCCGGGTCCAGCACGTAGCGGCCGATCACCGCGTAGTTGCTCGGGGCGGTGCCGGGCGCGGGCTTCTCCACCAGGTCGGTGACCTGGACGGTGTCGCCGTCGCGGTCGTGGCGCACGACGGCGCAGCCGTAGAGGTGGATCTGGGAGGGGTCGACCTCCATCAGGGCGACGACGCTGCCGCCGTGCTGCTCGCGGACCTCGATCATCCGGCTCAGCAGGGGGTCGCGGGGGTCGATGAGGTCGTCGCCGAGCAGGACGGCGAAGGGTTCCGAGCCGACGTGGGGGGCCGCGCACAGGACGGCGTGTCCCAGGCCCCGGGGGTCGCCCTGGCGCACGTAGTGGATGTCCGCGAGTTCGGTGGGGGCGCAGACCCGGGCGAGGCGGTCGGTGTCGCCCTTTCTGAGCAGTTCGGCCTCGAGTTCGTAGTTGCGGTCGAAATGGTCCTCCAGCGGGCGCTTGTTGCGGCCGGTGACCATGAGGACGTCGGATATCCCCGAGGCGACGGCCTCTTCGACGACGTACTGGATCGCGGGTTTGTCCACCACCGGGAGCATTTCTTTCGGGGTGGCTTTGGTGGCCGGCAGGAACCGTGTTCCGAGACCGGCGACGGGTACCACTGCCTTGACTATGCGGGCAGACGTGGAGGTCATGGCCAGAAAGCTATTCGACCGGTATTGCGCGGGGAAGAATATGCCGTCGGGGCAACGCGACTTGGGCATTTTCCGGCTGATCTGGCACGGGCCGCCCGGGCCCGTCTAGACTTTGCTGGCCCCTGCGGTGCGCGGATCGGGGGGCCGGCGATCGGGGGGCGGGCGGACGTGGCGTCAGGGGCGGTCGACAGGAGCGGGTACGCCGTGGCGCCCGGGGCCGCGGCGGAGCTGGCCGCCCTGGCGGCGCGGCTGTGCGCGGTGATGGACGCGACCACCAGCGAGCGGATCGCCGAGCACGGGCTGACCCGTGCCGACTTCGACGTGCTGGCGGCGCTGCGCGGGGCGGGGCCCGGTCACCGGCTGCGGCCGATGGACCTGTCGGCGCTGTGCCGGCTGTCCTCCGGGGGGACGAGCAACGTCCTGCGGCGGATGACGGAGTCGGGCTACGTGGTGCGTGAGGCGGACCTGCGCGACGGGCGCAGTTCGTGGGCGCAGTTGACGGTGGAGGGGCTGCGGGTGGTCGGGGCGGTGCAGGAGGGGGTGGACGCGGTGCACGCGCGGGTGCTGCGCCGGCTTCCGCCCGGGGTGGTGGACGCGTTGTCGGCGTTGCTCGCGCAGGCCGTCGACGCCCTGGAGTCGCCGCAGTGGTGAGCGGTGCGCGCCGCCGCGCCCGCGCCCCCGCCGGCCCGGGCCGGCGGGGGCGCGGGCGCGGCGGGGTCAGGCGCGGGTGGGGCGGCGGGTGCTCAGCGCGGCGATGACGTCGAGCAGCCGCCCGGCCTGCGGGACGCCCTCGGTGCGCCATGGTCCGATGGCGATGGTGGGGACGGTGTGGACGCGCAGGGCGCGGCGGGTGTGCTGCTGGGAGTCGTGGTGGTCGAGGGCGGCCTGCGGGGAGAGGATGCGGGCGCGGAACTCCTCGGGGTCCAGGCCGAGGCCGGCGGCGGTGGCGGTGAGTTCGGCGGGGTCGGAGATGTCGCGGCCGTGGTGGAAGTGCGCGTCGAAGACGCGGGTGTCCCAGGCTTCTTGGAGGCCGTGTTCCCGGGCGTAGCGGTGTCCGTGCATGGCGAGGGCGGTGCGGGGCAGGGCGATGGCGGGGACGGGGCCGAAGCGGATGCCGAGCCGCTCGGCCATGGGCAGGACGGAGTTCTCCCAGACGTGTTCGGGGTAGTCGGTCTTGCCGGTGGGCGGTACGCCGTTCTCGTGGAGTTCGTAGGGGTGCCAGCGGACGTCGGCCGGTGTCCGGGCGGTGACGTCGTCGATGACTTTGCGGGTCATCACGGAGAAGGGGCAGATGTAGTCGAACCAGATGTCGATGATGGGTTTGGTGGCGGTCAGTTCCATGGGGTGTCATCTCCGGGGGGCCGGTGCGGCGGCCATGCCGCGGGGTCGAGGAGCCGTTCGACGTCTTCCAGCGGTATGTGCAGCCAGTGCGGGCGGTTGCGGGCTTCGTAGGCGCTCTCGTAGACGGCTTTGGCGAGGATGTGGGCGCGCAGCGGTGCGGGGGTGTCGCGGGGGTCGTGGCCGGTGGCCAGGGCGTAGCCGTCGCAGAAGGCGTGCTGGCTGTCCCGGGCCCAGCGGCGCAGGTCCCGCGGGTCGGCGGGGCCGGGTTGCCAGGCGGCGTGGTGGGCGGCGTAGTCGAAGGAGCGGAGCATGCCGGCGATGTCGGCGAGCGGGGGGCGGGGGGCGGTGCGCTCGGCCATCGGGGCGGAGGGTTCCCCTTCGAAGTCGATGAGCTGCCAGGTGCGGCCGCAGCGGACGAGCTGGCCGAGGTGGAGGTCGCCGTGGACGCGTTGGAGGGTGGTGGCGGGGGTGGGGTCGGCGGCCTGGGCGTAGGCGTGGCGCAGGGCGGTTTCGTGGCGGGCCAGTTCGGGGACGGCGCGCAGGGCGTCCTCCAGTGCGGTGAGCAGGCGCGCGGTGAGGCGGGCGGCTTCGCCGGGGGTGGGGCGGCGGGTGCCGAAGGCGGCGGCGAGGCGGGTGTGGACGGCGCCGGTGGCTGTTCCCATGGCGTGGGCGTCGCGGGCGAAGGACTGTCCGGGTCGGGTTCGGAGGTGGTGCAGGGCGGCGGTCCATCCGTCGACGGCGTCGGGCAGGTAGCTCTGCAGGACGGCGTAGGTGACGGGGGCTTCGCCGAGGTGGCCGTGGAGGACGGCGTGCAGGGGCGGGGTGAGGGGCGGGCCGGGGTGGCCGGCCAGGGCGCGGCGCAGTTCGACCTCGGGGTTGGGGCCGGTGTGCAGGCGGCGGAAGCACTTGAGGAGGTAGCGGTCGTCGATGACGACGGAGGTGTTGCTCTGTTCGGCGGTGAGGAGTCTGCTGGTGGCGGGCGGGCCGGCGGGGGGCCGGTGGCCGGGGGTGGTGTTCTCGGCGCGCAGGGCGAGGGGGGTGGGGGCGCCGTCTGGGGCCGGCGGCGCGAGGAGGTCGCGGACGAGCGCGTGGTCGGCGAGGGCGTCGTGGACGACGGTGTCGCCGATGACGGCGATGGGGGGCGGGTCCTGGGGGCGGGGGCCGGGCAGGGCGGGGCGGATGCCGATGGGCACCTGGTAGTGCTCGGGGGCGCCCGCGTCGGCGAAGTGGGCGCGGGCCACCAGGAGGAGTCCGCGGGCCGGGCCGCGGCGGGGGCCGGGCGGGCCGCCGAAGGGGTGCGCGGCGATGACGGACACGTGGTCGAGGGGGCGGGTCCTTCCCGCGTACCAGCGTTGTGAGGGCAGCCAGGCGGTGAGGGCCCGTTCCGTGGCGGCGCGCTCGAAGGGCAGGGGCTGGCCGCTCACCGGGGCTCCTCCTGGGGGCAGACGCAGAACCAGTAGAAGCCGTGGCCGGGCAGGCTGAGCTGGTAGGGGCGGCCGCCGATGGCGGGGAAGGCGGCGCCTCCGGTGACCTCGACGGGGACGATGCCGCGGTGGGCGCGCAGTTCCAGTTCGACGGGCTGGGGGCGGGAGGAGAGGTTGTTGACGCACAGCACGGTGGAGGTGGTGGCGTCGTCGCGGGTGTGGCGGCGCAGGTAGGCGAGGACGGCGGGGTTGGAGGAGGGGATCTCCTCGAACTCGCCGAGGCCGAAGGCGGGGTGGCGGCGGCGGGCGGCCAGCAGGCGGCGGGTGCGGTGCAGCAGGGAGGCGTTGTTGTCCCGCTGGCTCTCGACGTTGATCGCCTGGTAGCCGTAGACGGGGTCCATGACGGGGGGCAGGCCGAGCCGGCCGGGGTCGGCGCGGGAGAAGCCGGCGTTGCGGTCGGGGGTCCACTGCATGGGGGTGCGCACGGCGTCGCGGTCGCCGAGCCAGATGTTGTCGCCCATGCCGATCTCGTCGCCGTAGTAGAGGACCGGGGAGCCGGGCAGGGAGAGCAGCAGGGCGGTGAGCAGTTCGATCTGGCGGTGGTCGTTGCCCAGCAGCGGGGCGAGGCGCCGGCGGATGCCGACGTTGGCGCGCATCCGCGGTTCCTGGGCGTACTGGGCGTACATGTAGTCGCGTTCCTCGTCGGTGACCATCTCCAGGGTCAGTTCGTCGTGGTTGCGCAGGAAGATCGCCCACTGGCAGCCGGCCGGGATCTTGGGGGTGGCGGCGAGGATCTCGGAGACGGGGTACCTGGACTCCTTGCGCACGGCCATGAAGATGCGCGGCATCAGCGGGAAGTGGAACGCCATGTGGCACTCGTCGCCGCCGCGCTCGTGGTCGCCGAAGTAGTCGGCGACGTCCTCGGGCCACTGGTTGGCCTCGGCGAGCAGGACGCGTCCGGGGTACTCCCGGTCGACGAGCGCGCGGACCTCCTTGAGGAGGTCGTGGGTCTCGGGGAGGTTCTCGCAGTTGGTGCCCTCGCGGGTGTAGAGGTAGGGGACGGCGTCGAGGCGGAAGCCGTCGATCCCGAGGTCGAGCCAGAACCGCAGGACGTCCAGCATGGCTTCGCGGACGGCCGGGTTGTCGTAGTTGAGGTCCGGCTGGTGGGAGAAGAAGCGGTGCCAGAAGTACTGCTTGCGGACGGGGTCGTACGTCCAGTTGGAGGTCTCGGTGTCGACGAAGATGATCCGGGCGTCGGGGTAGCGGCTGTCGTCGTCGGCCCAGGTGTAGAAGTCGCCGTAGGGGCCGTCGGGGTCCTGCCGGGAGGCCTGGAACCAGGGGTGCTGGTCGCTGGTGTGGTTCATGACCATGTCGGTGATGACGCGCATGCCGCGCTGGTGGGCGGCGGTGACCAGGGCGGTGAAGTCCTCGAGCGTGCCGGACTCCGGCAGGACGGACTTGTAGTCGGAGACGTCGTAGCCGCCGTCGCGCAGCGGGGAGGCGAAGAAGGGCGGCAGCCAGAGGCAGTCGACGCCGAGCCACTGCAGGTAGTCCAGCCGGGCGGTCAGGCCGCGCAGGTCGCCGACGCCGTCGCCGTCGCTGTCCTGGAAGGAGCGGACCAGTACCTCGTAGAAGACCGCTGTCTTGAACCAGTCGGGTGCCGCGCCGAGGCCGCCGGGCGGGGCCGCCCGCCGGGCGTCGGCGGGGCGGCGGACGGGGGCGGGGCGGCGGACGGGGGCGGGGCGGCGGACGGGGGCGGCGGACGGGGTGCGGTCCGTGCTCACGTGTTCCTCCAGGTGAAGACGCGCCGCGGCGCGGCCGGCGGCCGGGTCGGTCGCCGGCGCCGGCCGGCCGGGGTGGCGCGGGGCGGGGGTGGCGCGGGGCGGGGTTCAGTTCGGCGAGGCGTGGCCGGCGGGGCCGGGGGGCGCGGCGGGATGCGGGCGCGGCGGCGCGGGGCGGGGGCGGGGGCGGGCCCAGCGGCGCAGGGCGGGGATCTCCACCAGGGTGTGCAGCAGCCAGGCCAGGGCGAGGCTGACGGCGAGTGCCGCGAGTACGAGGAGGGCGGCCACCGGGGTGGACCAGCCGCGGTCGGCGCCCAGCGCCCGGTGGCCGTAGCCGAGCACCAGCCGGTGCACCAGGTACAGGGCGAAGGACAGTTCGCCGAGCCGCACCACCGGGCGGGCGGCGAGCCAGCCGCGGCGCCCGGTACGGTCGGCGTGGGCGAGTGCCGCGACCAGCAGGGCGATCGGCACGACGGTGGCGGCCGCCAGGCCGTAGAGGTAGGGCACCCGGGTCGCCGCCGCGTACCCGGCGGCGGCGAGGGCGGTGGCGGGCAGCGGCCGCAGGCCGATCCACTTCCCCTCGCGCACGACCCTGGCCATCACCGCTCCCAGGACGAACTCCAGGGCGCGCACCGGCGGCAGCACGTAGACGAACCAGTACTGGTGGAGGGTGACGGTGCCGTCCGGCATCGTCAGCACCGGGCCGCCGGGCAGCAGGTGCCCGGCCAGCGGCGGCACGCACACGACGGCCGCGGCCAGCGCCCCCGCCCACCACCACAGCCGGCCGGCCCTGATGCGGCACAGCGCGCGCCACATCGGCGGGAAGGACAGGTAGAACAGCAGCTCGCAGGAGAGCGACCAGCTCACCGGGTTCCCGCTGACGAAGATCTCCGGCTGCGGGAACCAGGCCTGCGCGAGCAGCAGGTTGGGCACCACCTCGGCCCAGGTGAGGCCGGTGCCGCCCGCCACGAGCAGGGCCATCGCCGTCAGGGTGGTGACGAGATGGGCCGGGTGGATCCTGGCGATCCTGCGCCGGCGGAAACCGGGCCGCGCCCCGTGCGGGCCCGCGGACCAGGCCAGCACGAAGCCGCTCAGCACGAAGAAGAACGAGACGCCCGCCCAGCCGGCCTTCCCGAGGAGGGCGGCCAGGACCCCGGCGGTGCCCCGGTCGGCGAACAGCCCCTCGGAGGAGGCGTGGAAGGCGAGCACGAGGAGGGCGGCGAGAAACCGCGTTCCGGTCAGTGACGGCAATCGCTCCGGTGGGGCGGCTGCGGGTGCCATGAAGGGGCGCTCCTCGGCTGCGGGCGGCGGTTGGCAGCGCTGCGCACTGCGGGCGTCCCAGAACACCAGAACGAACGCCGGGGGCGGCCGCGGGGCGGGGCTTTCGCGGCGACTGGGGCAACTTGGGAGAGTCGCCGCGATCGTGCCCGCGGTCATTGCCCGCTCCCGGGGCAGGGGTTTGACTCGGTGGCGTCCCCAGCCCCCGGCCCGCGGCCCGCCGCCGGCGGCCGCGCCGACGGGACAGCCCTCGTCCTTACGTCACAGGGGAGACATCCGTGTCCAAACGCGTCCTGGTGGTGCTGTCCGAATTCGGGTACTGGGGGGAGGAACTCGTCGGGCCGCTCGACGTGTTCGACGCGCGCGGCTACCGGACGGCGTTCATCACCCCGACCGGCAAGCGCCCCCAGGCGCTGCCCCCCAGCCTCGACTCCGAGTACATCGACCCGCCGCTGGGCCGGGCGGTCACCACCCGCGACATGGCCCGCCGGGCCCGCGCCATGGACGACTCCAGCCGGCTCGACAACCCGCTCAGCCTCGCCGAGATGCTCCCGGAGCGCCCCTACTACAGCGCGCTCAACCACCTGCGCGACCTGGAGGAGTACAACCGCCGGCTCGGCGCGGCGACCGGCGAGCTGCTCGCCAGCTTCGACGCGATGGTCGTGGTGGGCGGCAGCGGTCCGATCGTCGACCTGGCCAACAACGAGCGCCTGCACGAGCTGATCCTGGCGTTCGTCGCGGCCGGCAAGCCCATCCTCGCCGAGTGCTACGGCGTCGCCGCGCTCGCCTTCGCCCGCGACGCGGAGTCCCGCGCCAGCCTGCTGCGGGGCAAGCACGTCACCGGCCACCCCAAGGAGTACGACTACAAGGACGGCACCGGCTTCGTCGGCGTCGAGTTCAACATGGGCCCCCCGCCGTACCCGCTGGAGTACATCCTGCGCGACGCCACCGGCCCCGACGGCGCCTTCCACGGCAACGTCGGCAAGGAGACCTCCGTCGTCGTCGACTTCCCCTTCGTGACCGCCCGCTCCACCCCGGACTCCGTCCTCGCCGGCGAACTCCTCGCCGAGGTGCTGGAGAACGGCCTGCGCCGCTTCGGCTGGTAGCCGAAGCGGCCGGCACAGTCCCCGGTCCGCGACCCCGAGGAGCCACCATGCCCGCAAGGCCCGGCAAGGCCGCCCTGTTCGAGCAGTTCGCCGCCGACGGCATCACCCACATGTTCGGCAACCCCGGGACCGTCGAGCAGGGCTTCCTCGACCTCGCCGGCGCCGGCGCCACCCGCTACGTCCTGGCCCTGCACGAGAGCGTCGCGGTGGCCATGGCCGACGGCTACGCCCGGGCCGCGCAGCGCCCCTCGGTGGTCCAGCTGCACAGCGGCGTCGGGCTCGGCAACGCGGCCGGCATGCTCTACCAGGCCAAGCGCGGCGGCTCGCCGCTGGTCGCCCTGGTCGGGGAGGCCGGCGTGCGCTACGACGCGATGGACGCCCAGATGGCGGCGGACCTGGTGGCGATGGCCGCCCCGGTCACCAAGTACGCCACCCGCGTACTCGACCCCTCCTCCGTCCTGCGGGTGCTGCGCCGCGCGGTGAAGATCGCGATGACGCCGCCGCGCGGACCGGTCCTGGTGGTCCTGCCCGCCGACGTCCTCGACCAGGACACCGCCGAGAGCGCCGTCGCCACCCTCGTGCCGTCCCTGCGCGCCGTCCCGGAGCCCGCCGCCGTGGCCGAGGCCGCCCGCCTGCTGACCTCGGGCACCGCCCCGCTGGTCCTGATGGGCGACGGGATCGCCGCGAGCGGCGCCCAGCGCCAGCTGACCGCCGTCGCCGAGCGGCTGGGCGCGCCGGTGTGGGGCGTGAACTCCTCCGAGGTCAACTTCGACACCACGCACCCGCTGTTCGCCGGCAACCTCGGCCACATGTCCGGCGCCGACAGCGCCCGGGTGGTGGGCGGCGCCGACACCGTCCTGATCGCGGGCACCTACGTGTTCCCCGAGGTCTTCCCCAGCCTCGCGAACCCCTTCGCGCCGGGCGCCCGCATCGTGCACATCGACGCCGACGCGTACGAGATCGCGAAGAACTTCCCCGTCGACCTCGGCCTGGCCGGCGACCCCGCGCTCGCCCTCGGCGCGCTGGGCGCCGAACTGGCGTCCCGCGGCGGCGCCGCCCCGGCCCGGCCCGCCGCCCCGCGGCGACCGCACGGCCCGCACGGCCCGCACGGCCCGCACGGCCGGGACGGCCAGCAGGGGCGGGACGGCCGGGACGGCCAGCACGGCCAGCACGGCCGGGACGGCCGGCAGGGCCGGGAGGGGCTGATGGAGGCGTTCGCCCGGGAGCTGGCGGCGCGGGCCCCGGCGAACCTCGCCGTCTTCGACGAGGCGCTCACCGCCTCCCCCGCGCTGACCCGCCACCTGCCGCCGCGGGTGCCCGGCACCTACTTCCAGACCCGCGGCGGATCACTGGGCGTCGGCATCCCCGGAGCGATCGGCGTCAAACTGGCCCGCCCGGACCTCCAGGTGGTCGGGTTCACCGGGGACGGCGCCAGCATGTACACCGTCCAGGCCCTGTGGACCGCGGCCCGCTACGGCGTCAGCGCCGGATTCGTCGTCTGCAACAACCGCCGCTACCGGCTGCTGGACCTGAACATCGAACGGTACTGGCAGGAGCAGGGCATCGCCCCGCACGCCTACCCGGACGCCTTCGACCTGTCGCGCCCCGAGATCCGCTTCGCGGACCTGGCCCGCTCGCTCGGCGTCGCCGGGCAGCGGGTCGACGCGCCGGAACAGGTCGGGCCGGCCGTCCACGCGATGCTCACCCACGACGGGCCGTACCTGGTGGACCTCGTGACCGGATGAGAGACCGCCCCGCCCGCCCGACCGGCCGCCCGCCCGACTCCCCCGACCAACCGCCCGCCCGACCCCGCGACCGACCGCCCGACCAGCCGAAGGAGCACCGCGCCATGCCCACGCCCCAGATTCAGCAGCAGCTCAGCGAGGCCGCCGTACGCCGGCTCGTGGAGGACTGGTACCGCGCGCTGGACCGGCACGACCCCGTCGAGGACGTCCTGCCCCACCTGGCCGCCGACGGCCTGGTCATGCGCTTTCCCGAGGGCACCGCGCACGGGCACGAGGGCTTCCGCTCCTGGTACGACGCGGTGACGCACCGGTTCTTCGACGAGGCGCACACCGTGCTCACCGTGGACGTCGAGGAGATCCGCGCCGCCTCCGCCGAGGTGCGGGTCCTCGTCAACTGGCAGACCAGGACGTGGAAGGCGCCGGACGCCACCAGCACCTGGCTGGGCTTCGACGCCCACCAGAGCTGGAGCGTCGTCCTGGAGGACGGCACCCCCCGCATCCGCGCCTACACCGTCGACTCCCTGACTCCGATGCCCGGCTCCGCCGGGCTCTGAGAGCCGCCGTCGCCGTCCCCCACCGGGAACGGGGCCGCGGCCGCGGCGCCCGCCCGCGCCGCGTCCGCGCCCCCGTCCCCCGCCCTCCCCCTGTCCGGCAACGACGCAATTTCCGGGAGAGTCCCCCGTGAGAACCGTGAAACCCCTGCCGACCGGCCGGCTGGCCGGAAAACGCATAGGCGTCCTGATGGAGAGCGACTTCGTCGAGGACGAGATCGCCTACTACCGGCGGCGCTTCGCCGAGGAGGGCGCCGAGGTCCGCCTGCTCACCCGGCTGTGGGGGCAGCCCTCCCTCACCTTCACCGGCCACGAGCACCACGCCCCGCTCGACGTCGACGGGGACCTGGAAGGCGCGGACTACCACGAACTGCTCCAGTACTCCGCGCTGATCGTCCCCGCGGGCAGCGTCGCGGACCGGCTGCGCTTCAGCGAGGACGTCGAGCAGACACCCCCCGCGCTGGAACTCCTGCGCCGCGCCTTCCGCATCCCCAGCCTGGTCAAGGCGTTCTCCTGCCACGGGCTGCAACTGCTCGCCGCCGCACCCGAACTGATCCGGGACAGGCCCGTCACCTGCCACAACAACCTGGCCGCCGACGTACGCAACATGGGCGGCGTCTACCTCAACCAGGACCTCGTGGTGGACCGCGACCTGGTGACCTCCCGCACCGCCGACCACTGCCACCTGCTGGCCCGCACCGTCATCGAACGGCTCTCCGTCCCGGCGCGGAGCACCGAGTGAACACCGCCCTGCCCTTCTCCTTCTCCGACCTCACCGCCGGCTACGTCACCGGCCACCAGGGCTCCCGCTTCACCCTGCGCACCCTGGACGGACGCGACGTCACCCTCCACCTCACCGAGACCACCACCGCCCAGCGGCTGCGCAACCTCGGCGAGCCCTACCACGACGTGAGCGCGCGGATCGGGGAACACCTGTCCCCCGGAGCCCTGGTCTTCGCCCACGGCCCCGTCTACCCGGACGGGGCGGACCTGTACTTCCAGGCCGACCGGCTGGTGTTCGCCGGGGACGCCGCCACCGCGCACCCCTACCAGGAACCCGGCTGGTGGACACGCCAGCTGGACCAGCTGGCGAAGTTCTACCGCCGCTCCCAGTTCGGCGACGGCCCCGCCGACTTCGCCCACTACCGCACCCAGGTCCGCGGCTGCGGGCACCGCACCGCGCACCACGTCCAGGAGAGCGACACCATCTCCCGCCTCGTCTACGGGATGGCCACCGCCTACATGCTCACCGGCAACGAGGAGTACCTGGAGGTCGCCGAGCGCGGCTCCCAGTACCTCCACGACCACCTGCGCTTCCACGACGAGGCAGAAGACACCGTCTACTGGTACCACGGCGTCGACGTCGAGGGCGGCGGGGAGCGCAAGCTGTTCGCCTCCGAGTTCGGCGACGACTACCGCGCGATCCCCGCCTACGAACAGATCTACGCCCTCGTCGGCCTCGCCCAGACCTACCGCGTCACCGGCAGCCCCGTCATCAAGGCGGACATCGAAGGAACGGTCAGACTCTTCGACAAGTACTTCCACGACCCCCGCCTGGGCGGCTACTACTCCCACATCGACCCGGTCACCCTCAGCCCGCACCACGACGGACTCGGCCCCAACCGCTCCCGCAAGAACTGGAACTCCGTCGGCGACCACGCCCCCGCCTACCTCATCAACCTGTACCTCGCCACCGGCGAGGACCGCTACCGGCGGATGCTGGAACACACCTGCGACATGATCGCCGTCCACCTCCCCGACCGCGGCCCCGACCCCAGCCCGTTCGTCAACGAGCGCTTCCACGGCGACTGGACCCCCGACCACACCTGGGGCTGGCAGCAGAACCGCGCGGTGGTCGGCCACAACCTGAAGATCGCCTGGAACCTGACGCGGACCGGCGCCGCCCTGCCCAAACGCGAATACCGCCGCCTCGCCGAACAACTCGCCCACACCATGCCCGCCGTCGGCCGCGACGGCCAGCGCGGCGGCTGGTACGACCTCCTGCAACGCGAGGCCGACAACGGCCGGCACGCCTTCGTCTGGCACAACCGCAAAACCTGGTGGCAGCAGGAACAGGCCATCCTCGCCTACCTGGTCCTCGCCGGACACACCCGCGAGGACCACTACCTGCACCACGCCCACGAGGCCGCCGCGTTCTACAACGCCTTCTTCCTCGACCACGACGAGGGCGGCGTGCACTTCACCGTCCTCGCCGACGGCATGCCCTTCCTCATGGGCGACGAACGCCTCAAGGGCAACCACGCGATGGCGATGTACCACAAAGCCGAACTCTGCTACCTCGCCGAGGTCTACACCCGGCTGCTGGTCCGCGGCGAGAGCCTGGACCTCTGGTTCAGGCCCCGCGGCGACGCCGACTACCCCGGCGCCCTGCTGCGGGTGGCCCCCGACCTGCTGCCGCCCGGCCGCGTCGAACTGCAGCACGTCCTCATCGACGGAGCCCCCTGGAGCGACTTCGACGCCGAGGCCATGACCGTCCGCCTGCCCGCGCACGACAGGGCGATGACGGTACGGGTACGCCTGCGCCCGACGGAACGCCCGTGAACGCCCCCCCGACCCGCACCACGCCGCCACCGCGCCCCGCACCGCCCGCGCCGCCCGCGCCGGCGGTCCTGCCCGGCGACCCGCTGCGCCCGGGAGCGTCCCCCACCGCCGCCGGCGTCACGTTCACGGTCAACTCGCCGACCGCGCACGCCATGTGGCTGGTCCTGCTGGACGCCGCGCACGGCGGGATCCTGCGCGAGATCCGCTTCCCCGAGGAGTACCGCACCGGCGACGTCTTCACCATGACCGTCCCCGGCCTGGACCCGCGCGCCGTCCACTACGCCTTCCGCGCCCAGCACTCCCCCGGCACCCCGCCCGGACCGCTCCTGCTCGACCCCTACGCCAAAGCCCTCGCCGGAGGCGAGCACTGGGGACAGCGGCCCGCCTACCGCTCGAAGATCGTCCACGACGACTTCGACTGGCAGGACGTGCCGCACCCCCGCATCGCCCCGCAGGACCTGGTCGTCTACGAGCTGCACGTGCGCGGCTTCACCCGCCACCCCTCCGCCGCCGTGCGACACCCCGGCACCTTCGCCGGCCTGCGCGAGAAGATCCCCTACCTGCGCGCCCTGGGCGTCAACTGCGTCGAACTCATGCCCGTCCTCGAATTCGACGAGACCGACAACCCCTTCACCGACCCCGCCACCGGAGCGCCGCTGCCCGACTACTGGGGCTACAACCCGGTCGCGTTCTTCGCCCCCAAGGCCGCCTACGCCGCCGACCCCTGGGGACCGGGCCCCGTGCGCGAACTGAAGGAACTCGTCCGGGAACTGCACCGCGCCGGCATCGAGGTGATCCTCGACGTCGTCCTCAACCACACCGCCGAGGGCGACCACCGCGGCCCCACCCTGTCCCTGCGCGCGCTCCACGACACGGCGTACTACCTCCACGACCACGACGGCTCCTACCTGAACCTCACCCGCACCGGCAACACCGTCAACGCCAACCACCCCGTCACCCGCGCCCTGCTCCTGGACTGCCTGCGCCACTGGGCGAGCGAGTTCCGCGTCGACGGCTTCCGCTTCGACATGGCCCCCATCCTCACCCGCGGCCAGGACGGCCGGCCACTGGACAACCCGCCCCTGCTGGAAGCCATCTCCCACGACCCCGTCCTCGCGCACTGCAAACTCATCGCCGAACCCTTCGACGCCAGCGGACTCGACCTGGTCGGCCGCTTCCCCTCCCACGGACGGTGGATGGAGTGGAACAGCCGCTTCCAGTACGCGGTACGGCGCTTCCTCACCGGCACCGGCGACGGGGGCGAGGAACTCGCCCACCGGATGGCCGGCTCCCCCGACCTCTACGGCCGACGCGGCCACCGCGCCTCCGTCAACCTCCTCACCAGCCACGACGGATTCACCCTCGCCGACTGGACCTCCTACGACCACCCCCACAACGAGGCGAACGGCGAACGGGGCGAGGACGGCCCCCGCGACAACGCCAGCTGGAACGCCGGCTGCGAAGGCCCCAGCGAGGACCCCGCCGTCCTGCGGCTGCGCTCCCAGCAGATCCGCAACGCCCTGCTGCTCCTGCTCACCGCGCCCGGCGTGCCGATGCTCACCGCCGGCGACGAGTTCGGCCGCACCCAGCACGGCAACAACAACGCCTACAGCCAGGACAACGCCACCGGCTGGCTCGACTGGACACTGGCCGACACCAACGCCCACCAACTCGCCTTCGTCCGCGCCTGCCTCGCCCTGCGCGCCGCCCACCCCGTCCTGCGCCGCCCCGCCCGCGCGCCCGGCGACACACCCCCCGGCTGGCCCTACCCCGCGCTGAGCCGGCACGGCGAACTGCCCTGGCGCGGCGAGGACCCCGCCGCCGAGGGCCTGCTCGCCCTGCTGGCACACCACCAGGACGACGACGCGACGACCACCGCGGACACCGTGTTCCTCGCCGCCAACACCCGCGGCCACACCCGCGCCGTCCACCCGCCCCCGCCCCCCGCCGGCACCCGCTGGCACCTGTTCGCCGACACCTCCGCACCCCCCGGCCAGGACATCAACCCACCCGGCGCGCCCCCCGGCCCCGCCCTCGCCGGCCCCCTGACACTGGCCGGCCACAGCGTCACGGTCCTCGTGGCGCACCCCGCAGAGACAGGTGACGAACGTGACCTTTGAGGCCTACTACGGCATCACCGGCTCCACCGCGACGATCCACCTCACCGGCGAACTGCCCGAACGACGGGTACCCGCCCTGCGCGGCCTCGTCGAACAAGCCCTGCAACGCCCGCTGAACCGCCTCGTCCTGCGCGTACACGGCCTGCGCTCCATCTGCGCCGGCGGCGTGCGCTGCCTCGCCCACACCCAGCAACTCCTCCCCCGGGGCGCGCAGATCACCGTCGACGGCGCGGGAACGGCCGTACGGCGCGCCCTGACCGCCGCCGGCCTCGACACCGCCATGACCCTCACCGACGACCCCACCCACACCACCGGCCCCGCCGGCGCCTGACCCCCCGCCCACGCCGCCCCGCCGCAGCGGCCCGCCCGGCCCGCCCGGCGGCGGCGGGCGCCCGGCCCACCCCGCCGCGACGCCCGTCCCGACCGTGACCGTGACCGTCCTGATCGTCCTGACCGAACGACCGAGGGAGAACTCCGGTAATGAAGGCTGTTGTGATGGCGGGCGGTGAGGGGACACGGCTGCGGCCGATGACCTCCGACCTGCCCAAGCCGCTGCTTCCCGTCGCCGACCGTCCCATCATGGAGCACGTGCTGCGGCTGCTGCGCAGGCACGGCCTGCGCGAGACGGTGGTGACCGTCCAGTTCCTGGCCCCGCTCGTCCAGGAGCAGTTCGGGGACGGCTCCGCGCTCGGGATGTCACTGACCTACGCGCGGGAGGACAGCCCGCTGGGCACCGCCGGCAGCGTGAAGAACGCCCAGGAGCAGCTGGGCGGCGCCCCGTTCGTCGTCATATCGGGCGACGCGCTGACCGACATCGACCTCGGCGACCTGATCCGGTTCCACCGGGAGAAGGGCGCCCTGGTCACCGTGTGCCTCACCCGGGTCCCCGACCCGCTGGAGTTCGGCATCACCATCACCGACGACCAGGGCCGGGTGGAGCGCTTCCTGGAGAAGCCCACCTGGGGGCAGGTGTTCTCGGACACCGTCAACACGGGCATCTACGTGATGGAGCCGCAGGTCCTGGACCACGTGGCCGCCGGGGAGAGCGTCGACTGGGCCGGCGACGTGTTCCCCCGGCTGCTGGCGCAGGGCCACCCGGTGTACGGGTACGTGGCCGAGGGCTACTGGGAGGACGTCGGCACCCACGGCAGCTACCTGAAGGCCCAGGCCGACGTCCTGGAGGGACGCGTGCGGGTGGACCTGCCCGGCTTCGAGGTCGCCCCCGGCGTGCGGGTGGCCGCCACCGCCCAGGTCGACCCGGCGGCCGTCCTGGAGGGGCCGCTCTACATCGGCGCCCACGCCCAGGTCGGCGCCGGGGCCCGGCTGGGCCAGCACACGGTGGTCGGCAGCCACGCCGTCATCGAGCAGGGCGCCGTCCTGCAGCGCGCCGTGGTGCACCCGCACGCCTACGTCGGCCCGCGCGCCGCCCTGCGCGGCGCGGTCGTGGGGCGCGGCGCCGTCCTGCACAGCGGCACCCGCGTCGAGGAGGGCGCCGTCCTGGGGTCCGGCTGCGTGCTGGAGGAGGACTCCTGCGTCACGGGGGGCGTCCTCGTCTACCCGGGCAAGAGCGTCGAGGCGGGCACCGTCGTCAGCGACTGCCTGATCTGGGACTCCCGCCGCGCGAAGTCCGTGTTCGGCTCCCGCGGCGTGCGCGGCACGCTGAACACCGAGATCACCACCGAACTCGCGGTCCGCCTGGCCGGCGCGTACGCCACGACCCTGTCCCTGGGCGCCCACGTGGCCATCGCCCGCGACCACGGCACACCCGCGCAGGTCCTGGCACCCGCGATGATCTGCGCGCTGCGCGCCGCCGGCGTCGGGGTGCGGGACCTGGGGCACGTGCCGCTGCCCGTCGCCCGCCGCGAGAGCGCCGCCGGCTGCGACGGCGCGATCGTGGTGACCACCACGCCGGGCACGCCCGAGAGCGTCGACATCGTGTTCCTCGGCGCGGACGGCACCGACCTGCCGCAGGGCGCGCAGCGCGCCCTGGACCGCGTCTTCGGGCGCCGGGAGTACCGGCGGGTGCTGGCCGGGGAGCTGGGCTGCCTGAACACCTCGCCCGCGTCGGTGGAGGACTACGCGCGCGAACTCGCCGAGCGCGTCGACGTGTCCGCGATCGCCGAACGGCGGCTGAAAGTGGTCGTCGACGCCGCGTGCGGGAGCGCCGCGCTCGTCCTGCCCTCGGTCCTGGGACGCATCGGCGTCGAGGCGCTCACCGTCAACAGCGGCCTGATGCCGTCGGCGTGCACGCAGACGGCCTCGGAGCGCGCCGCCGCCATGCGCACCCTGGGCCATCTGGTCGCCGCCTCCCGCGCGGCGTTCGGCGTGCGCTTCGACTCCGCGGGCGAACGCCTGTGGATCGTCGACGAACTCGGCCGGGAGGTCGGCGACGACGCCGCGCTGCTGCTGATGGTGCGACTGGTCACGGCCGAACTCGGCGGCGGCACCGTCGCGCTGCCGGTCACCGCCAGCCGGGTCGCGGAGTCCGCGGCCGCCGCGCACGGGGGACGGATCCGGTGGACCGCCACCGCCCCCGGGGAGCTCGCCCGCCGCGCCGCCCAGGACGCGGCCGTGCTGGCCGCCGACGGCGAGGGCGCGTTCATCCTGCCGGAGTTCTCCCCGCACGCCGACGGCATCGCCGCGTTCGTACGCCTGGCCGGACTGCTCGCCCGCGACGGCGCGCCGCTGAGCGAACTCCTCTCGTCACTGCCGCGGGCCCACGTCCGCAGCCGGGACCTGCCCACGGCCTGGCAGGACAAGGGCCAGGTCATGCGGACGGTGGTGGAGGCGGCCAGCGGACGCGCCATCGACACCACCGACGGAGTACGGGTCCTGGAGGACGACGGACGGTGGGCACTGGTCCTGCCCGACTCCGTCTCCGCCGTCACCCGCCTGTGGGCCGAAGGCCCCGACCCCGCGTCCGCGGACGCGCTCCTGGACGAATGGTGCGAAGCCGTGGGCCAGCCCATCGCCTGACCACCCCCGCATCCCCGCACCCCCGCACCCCGCGCCCCGACCGGGCTGCCCGCCGGTCACGGCCGCCGACGCGCGGGTGCCCCTCCCCCGGCCCGGCCGGCCACGGAAGGGGCACCCGCGCGTCGCCGCGCCCCGCCCCGGACCGGACCGCCCCGGACCGCCGCGGATCCCCACGGACCGCCGCGCCGCCGGGTGCCGGGCCGCCGCAGGCCGCGGCCCCGCCGCGGCGCGGTCGCGGCGCGGTCGCGGCGGGGCCCGGTCGTGGCGGGGCCCGGTCGTGGCGGGGCCCGGTCGTGGCGGCGGGGTGGGCGGGGGTCAGCCGGTGCCGGCCTCGGCGGCGCGGCCGATCGCGTCGTCGAGCTGCGCGCGGGAGGGCACGCCGTCGATCCGCCAGGACCCGATGACCACGACGGGCACCATCGTGACGCCCGCGCTCGCGCGGGCGGCGGCCTCCGCCTGGCGGTGCAGGCGCGCGTAGCGCGCGGACAGGATCGCCGAGCGGTAGGCCAGGGGGTCCAGGCCCGCCCGGCGGGCCAGGGCGGTGAGGACGACGGGGTCGGAGATGTCCTGCCAGTCGTGGAAGTAGGCGTGGAAGACGAGGTCGCTGTAGGCGGGTTCGGCGCCCTGTTCGAGGGCGTACTGGTAGCCCGTGAACGCCATCCGCGCGCGGCGCAGCGGGGTGCCGGGCGGTCCGGGCAGGGGTACGCCGTGCCGGCGGGCGAGCGGGCGCACCGAGTTCTCCCACACTCCCCGGGGGTACTCCCCCGCTTCCTCGACGCAGTGCGGGTTGACCTCGAAGGGGTGCAGGGTGGTCCTGGTGTCGGTGCCCGCGCCGGTGACGGCGCGGGCGAGGAGCTGGCGGGTGATCAGGCTGTAGGGGCAGATGTAGTCGAACCAGACGTCGATGTCGACGGTCACCGGGTGTCTCCGTGGGTCGGGTCCCCGCTCGCGGGCACCGGTGCCCGCGCCGCCACCGGCGGCGCCGCCACGGGCGGCGGCGGTACGGGTACGGCGGGGGCGGGCGGCGGTACGGGGGTGTCGGGCGGGGTGTGGCGGGGGGTGGCGAAGCGCCGCATGAGGGGGCGTTCGAAGGCCGTGTGCAGGATCCAGGCCAGCAGCAGGGTGAGGGCCGCGCTCGCCGCCAGCAGCGCGGCCGCGGCGGGGGTGCTCCAGGCGCGGCCCTCACCGAGGGCGCGGTGGCCGTAGACCTGGACGAGGCGGTGGGTGAGGTAGAAGGCGAAGGAGAGTTCGCCCAGGCGCAGCATCAGCGGCGCGCGCAGCGGGCGGGCGCGGGGGCCGGCCCTGCGCCTCCCCGCGAGGGGGGTGGTGGGGGTGGTGGGGGTGGCGGGGGTGGCGGGGGTGCGGGTGTCGGCCGCGGCGGCGGCGGTGATCAGCCAGGTGACGGGGACGAGGGTGACGGCGGCCAGGCCGTAGTCGAAGGGGGCCCGCAGGGCGAGGGCGTAGGCGCCGGCCAGGGCGAGGGTGGCGGTGGGGGTGCCGGGGCCCTTCCAGCGGCCGGTGGCGACGATGCGTGCCATCACCATGCCGAGGACGAATTCCAGGGCGCGTACCGGCGGGAAGGCGAAGACGAACCAGTAGTGCTGTTCGGAGACCGGCAGCCAGGTCATGTGGGGTGTGGCGGGCAGGAGGGCGCCGGCCAGCGGCGGGACGCACAGGACGGCCGCGGTGAGGGCGCCCGCGCAGGGCCACAGGCGCGCGGGGCGGATCCGGCGCACGGCGGGCAGCAGGGCGGGGAAGGCGAGGTAGAACAGCGCCTCGCAGGCGAGGGACCAGCTGACGGGGTTGACGCCGAGGATGACGTCGACGTCCGGGGTCCAGGTCTGGACGAGGAGGAGGTTGCGCAGGACGCCGGGGCGGGGCTGGCCGGCGCGGGCCATCAGGGCGAGGGCGGCGAGGGCGGTCAGCAGGTGGCTGGGGTAGATCTTGAAGAAGCGCCGGCGCCAGAAGCGGCGGGCGCTGTCGTGGGGGCGGGCGGACCAGGTGAGCAGGAAGCCGCTGAGGACGAAGAAGAAGGAGACGCCGACCCAGCCGGCCTTGCTGAACAGCTGGGAGAAGCGGGCGCCGGCGTCGGGGTCGCGGAAGGCGTTCTCGTAGGTGGCGTGGAAGCAGAACACGAGCAGGGCGGCGACGAAGCGCAGGGCGGTCAGGGACGGCAGCCGCCCGGGCGCGCCCGGGCCGGCGAGGTCGGCGCGGGCGGGCGTCACCGGGGCCGCCCGGTGCGCGGGGCCGTACCACTGCCGGTGCCCGGGCCGGGGCCGGTGCCGGGGCCGGGGCCGGTGCCGGGGCCGGTGCCGGTGCGGGTGGGGGTGGGGGTGGGGCGGGGGGCGAGGGCCAGGGCGAGGAGGGCGAGGAGGGTGACGGCGGCCAGGGCGGCGGCGAAGGCGTCCTGGTGGGCGCCGGCGCCGGTGCGGCCGCCGAGCGCGCGGGAGAACACGAGCGCGGTGACGGTGATGCCCAGGGACATGCCGATCTGGGCGGCGGTCTCCATCGCGCCGGAGACGGCCGCGCTGTCGCGGGCGGGGGTGTCGCGCAGGACCGCGGCGAACAGGGGGCTGACGCCGAGGCCCTCGCCGAATCCGATGACGGTCAGGGCCGTCATCAGCGTCCAGCGGTCGCCGGCGGTGGCGGGCAGGAGGGTGGCGGCGAGCAGCAGGAGGGTCCCGGCGGCGTTGACGGTGTATCCGATGGCGAGGACGTGGGCCTGGTAGGGGGGTTTCAGGCGGGGCGCGAGCAGGGACGCGGCGACGAAGGCGCAGGCCAGGGGGGTGAAGGTGAGGGCGGCTTGGAGGGGTGGGTATCGCAGGCCGTCCTGCAGGAGCAGGGTGAGGGTGAAGAAGAGGCCGGCGTTGCCGGCGAAGAACGCCAGCGCGGTGGCGCCGCCGCGGCGCACGGCGGGGTCGCGCAGGAGGGCGGGGGGCAGGAGGGGGGTGCCGCCGCGGGCGTGCAGGGCGCGTTCGTGGCGGTGGAAGGCGGCGAGGGCGGGCAGCGACAGGAGGGGCAGGGTCCAGGTCCAGGCGGGCCGGGCGGGGCCGGTGGCGTGGAGGAGGGGGAGGGTGAGGAGCAGGAGGGCGCAGGTGAGCAGGAGGACGCCGGTGAGGTCGAGCCTGGCGGGGCGCCGTCGCGGGGTGCGGGGCAGGGTGAACGCGGCGGCGGTGAAAAGCAGGGCGCCGGCGGGGACGTTGACGAGGAAGGCCGTCCGCCAGGAGAGGCCGAAGGGGTCGGCGGCGAGCAGGACGCCGCCGAGGAGCTGGCCGGTGACGGAGGCCGCGCCGATGGTGGCGCCGAAGGCGGCGAAGGCGCGGTCGCGGCGGCGGCCGGTGTAGGAGGTCTGGAGGAGGGCGAGGACCTGGGGGTAGAGGACGGCCGCGCCCAGGGCCTGCAGGAGGCGCAGGCCGATGAGGGCGGTGGCGGAGGTGGCGAGGCCGCAGGCCAGTGACGCGGTGGTGAACAGGGCCAGGCCCGCGAGGAAGGCCCCGCGGTGGCCGTGGAGGTCGCCGAGGCGTCCGGTGGTGATGAGGAGCAGGCCGTAGGCCAGGACGTATCCGGAGATGACGAGTTCGCTCTGGGTGAGGCCGGTGTGCAGGGAGGTGCGGATGGTGGGGGCGGCGACGTTGAGGATGAAGGAGTCCATGACGGTCATGAACGCGCCGCCCAGGAGCACGGGCAGCAGCACGCGGCCGCGGGCGGCCCCCGCGCCGTCCTCGGCGGGGACCGCCGGGGCGCCGCCCTCGGCGGGGTGCCGGACGGCGGGGGCGCCGGGGGCGCCGGGGGCGGCGGGGGCCGGGGCGGGGTGGGGGCCGGTGGTGGGGGTCCGGGCCGGGGGGCGGGCCGGGGGCGGTTCCTTGACCGCCCTGGTGGCCGCGGGTGTGTCCGCCACGGGATTCTCAGCTCCTCGCAGGTCCGCCGGAAGGGTGAGCCCTCACCCTCGGGCCCGGGGGGCGCGGGCACAACGGGGACTTGCGCAAGGTGTGCCCGGGTGGGGCGCGCCCCCGGGCGTGGGGTGTGTCCGGGCGGGGGTGCGCGTGCTCAGGTGGGGTTGGCGGACACGCCGCGCAGGACCAGGCGCCAGAGCTGGGCGAGTTGGGCGTCGGCGCTCTGGTGTTCGGTGTGGGGGACGCGGCAGCGGATGTGCGTCTCGGCGCCGGCGACGAGGTGGGCGACGAGGGCGGCGACGGTGCGCAGGTCGGTGCCGGGGCGCAGTTCGCCGTCCCGGGCCTGTTCGAGGAGTTCGTCGACGGTGTGTGTCCAGGCCGGGTACCAGGCGGTGGCGGCGGTGGTGGCGGGCATTTCCCGGGTGAGGCGGGCGGCGGCCCGTACGCTTGCCTCCTTCTCCAGGAGGCGGGCGAGTTCGAGGGTCAGCGCTATGACGCTCTGCAGGGCGGGCGCGGGGTGGGCGGCCACGCGTGTGACGACGTCCTGGGTGGCCGAGCGGCCCAGGCGCTGGACGGCGACGGCGAGTTCGCCCTTGGTGCGGAAGTGGAAGGTCAGGGCGCCCATGGAGATGCCGGCCGTCTCGCTGATGCGGGCGAGGCTGGTGCCTTCGTAGCCGGCGCGGTCGAATTCCACGGCGGCGGCCTTCACCAGGGCGTGCCGGGTGCGTGCCGCCCGTTCCTGCTTCACCACGGTGTGGCTCCCGTCTGCGCGCGCCGGCGGGGGCGGCCCGGGGCGGGCGCGTACGGGAGGAGGGCCCAGGCGGCCGGGGCGGGGCGCGGTGGCGGGGACGGCGGACGGCGGGGCGAGGACCGGCGGCGGGAGGGCGGCGGAGCGCCGCACACCGGGCGCGCCGGGTGTTCCGGGTGTTCCGGGTGCGCCGGGTGTTCCGGGTGCGCCGGGTGTTCCGGGTGCGGGGTGCGGGGTGCACATCCGGCCGGTGGTGCGTGTGCGGCCCTCAGATGTGCTCGTCCCACCACAGATCTCCCCACTGGCCCGCGCGTTCGGTCTGCCGCCCAGCTTTCGACGGCGGGCGGCTGCGGCGCAACGCCGACGTGCGAAAGACGTCCGGACTTCTCCTGCGGGTCCGGTCGTGGGGCGACTTGGCGAAGTTGTAGCAGGCGGCTCCACCCGATTCAAAAACAAAGCGAACGTTCTCTATTATCTTGGGAGGAGCCCAGCCGGGGAGGAAACAGAGGATGGCCGAAGACATGTCCCGCGCGGCGGCCGCGCTCGCCCAGTCGCGCCTCAGCGCCTTCACCGAGGAGCTGTTCGGCCATCTGCCGCGCGCCGACCAGCGCCGCTGGGCCCAGGCGTACCTGCGGGGGCTGCTGGTCACGCCGGGCAAGAAGTCGGTGCGCCGGCTGGCGTCGGCGGTCTCCGACTCCCCGACGGCCTCCCAGTCGCTGCAGCAGTTCATCAACGCGAGCCCGTGGGACTGGCGCCCCGCGCGCCGGGAGCTGACGCGGGTGGTCGAGCAGCACGCCCCGACCGAGGCCTGGTCCGTCGCCGCGGCCGTGCTGCCCAAGCGCGGGGACCACTCGTGCGGCGTCCACCGCCGTTTCGTGCCGTCGGCCGGGCGTACCGTCAACTGCCAGGTGGGGGTGGGGGTGTTCCTGTCCTCGGGCGGGCAGGACGTGCCCGTGGACTGGCGGCTGCTGCTGCCCGACCAGTGGGACGACGACGCGGTGCTGCGCGAGCGCACACGCATCCCGCCCGCCGTCCGCCACCGCCCCCTGTGGGCCCACACCCTCGACCTGGTGGACACCCTCGCCTCCCGCACCTCGCAGGCGCCCGCGCCGGTCGTGGCGGACATGAGCGAGTACCCGGACGCCGGCCGGCTGGTCGAGGGCCTCAGCCGGCGCGGACGCGACTTCGTCATCGCCGTGCCGGGCACCCTGCGGGTGGTGCCCGGCGGACTGCGCGCCGCCGCCCCCGACCTCCACGCCCCCCTCAGCGCCCGCCAGCTGCTGTACCCCTCCGGCACCCGCCACCCGCACACCGCGACGCTCCCCGCCCCCGACCGGCGGCTGCGCAGTGTCCGCATCCTGTCGGGGCTGGCCCGCCTGCACCTCCCGCGCCAGGACGCCCCCGCCGCGCGGCACACCTACCGGCTGTTCACCCAGTGGCGCCCCGGCGGCGGGCAGCAGCCCGCCCGGATGTGGATCACCAACCTCGTGGACCGGCGCATCGACCGGCTGATCGCCCTCTCCCAGCTGCACCGCGGCACGACGACGGCGATGCGCTCCCTGGAGCAGGAGTACGGAATGCTCGACTTCGAGGGCCGCTCCTACCCCGGCTGGCACCACCACATGACACTGGTCTCCGCCGCCTACACCTACAACCGCCTCGTCCACCCGGCCCAGCAACCGGGCGAGCCGGTACACCAGAGCGCCTGAACACCAGAACGCCTGAACGCCCGGACGCCCGGACGCCCGGACATCAGAGCGCCCCGCCCCCGGGGACACCCCGAAAGCGGCCCCCCGCCCGCGCGGGGGCTCCCCCGACAGCCCCCCGCACGGGAGCCGGACACCGCGCGCCCCGCCACACCCAAAGACGCCCGCACCGCCGGCACGCACCAGCCCGCCACCCCGCGCGAACCCCGGAACACCCCACACCCGCCACCCCTCCCCCCGAGCCGCCGCGTCCGGACGGCGGGTGCCCGGGCGTCCGGGCGGCGGGCGGCGGGCGTCCGGGCGTCCCGCACCGAAACAGCGGGCCCCGCACACCCCCCGCGAACCAACCCCCCACCCCCGCACGGACCCCGGCATCCCGCACCCACCGCACCGAAAACACCCGCACCCACCGCACCGGGGACGGCCGACACCCTCCGCCCCGCCACCCCTTCCCCCGAGCCGCCGCGTCCGGACGGCGGGTGCCCGGGCGTCCGGGCGTCCGGGCGGCGGGCGTCCGGGCGTCCCGCACCGAAACAGCGGGCCCCGCACACCCCCCGCGAACCAACCCCCCACCCCCGCACGGACCCCGGCATCCCGCACCCACCGCACCGAAAACACCCGCACCCACCGCACCCACCGGGCCCACCGCACCGGGGACGGCGGACATCCGCACCGCCCCCGTCGAGACACCTTGACGGCGGGGCGGCGGTGGCGGCCGCCGGGGCGGCGTCCGGCCCGCACGGGCACGGCCACGGCCACGGCCACGGCAGGACGGTGCGAGGCCGGGGCCGCGGGGGCGGGGGCGGGGGCGGTCAGGCGGTCAGGCGGTCAGGCGGTCGGGCGCGGGTCGAGGTGCGAGCGGTACCAGCGTGCCGCCTGTGCCGTCCGGGCCAGCACACCGGGGCCGGCCGGGCAGCCCGCCGCCCGCCACACCCGCTCGCTGCGGTACCAGTGGTCGCGGGTGAGCAGCTCCAGCTGCCGGGCGCTCACCCGTCCCGGCCGCGCCCGCAGCCGCTCCAGGCAGGCCTCCCAGGACAGCTCCTCCCGCTGCGCGACCGACGGCAGCACCCCGTGGGCGGCGAGCACCGCCAGCAGGTCCCCCACCCTGACCGGCACGGGATGGCTCGCGTGGTACAGACCACCGCCCACCGCCCGGGACGCGCACGCCAGACGGACGATCAGCCGGCCCAGATCACCGACCGCCACCGCCGACAACAACCCGCGGCCGCCCTCCCACCGGGCCGGCACCCGCTCGACCAGCTCCGCCAGCGCGGGAACGACCCACCGGTCCCCCTCCCCCAGCACCAGGCCCGGCCGCAACACGATCCCTCCCGCCGCCAGGACCGGCCCCTCCCCCGCCAACCGCGTACGGCTCACCACCGAAACGGGCACCGGCTCGACCTCGTCCACACCGATCCCGCTGTGCGGCCCCACCCCGTACACCGCCGCCGTCGAGAGACCCACGATCCGCCCCACCCCCGCCCGAACGGCCTCCCCCACCAACGCCGCGCTCCCCGCGACATTGACCGCCTCGCACATCCCCTCGTCCGCACCGATGTAACTGGCGAGATGCACCAGCACATCCGCCCCCTCACACACCCCGCGCAACGACGCCGGCTCCGCCAGATCCCCCCACACCCACTCCACCACCCCGCCACCCCCCACCGGAGGCCGACGCGACACCACCCGCAACTCCACCCCCCCACCACCCGCGGCACCCGCCCACCCGCGCACCAACCCCTCCAGGACCACCGAACCGACGAACCCCGTCGCCCCGCTCAGCACGATCCTGCGACCCCCCACCCGCCGACCACGCAACGAACGCCACCCACCCGGCCCCAACCCCGGCCCCGGCCCCGGCCCCGGCCCCGGCCCCGGCCCCGGCCCCGGCCCCGGCGACACGGCACCCCCGGCAGACCACGCCACACCACCCCCACCCGCGCTCCCCCACCACACTCGCGCCGACCTCCCCCCGAACAAAACGAACACCCTCCATTCAACCGGCCGCGACCACCCACCACCAGAGCCCACCCGGCAATCCGCACCACCCCACCACCCGAACCCACACCCGGGGCCGCACCCGGGGCCGGGTGCGGGTGCGGGGCCGCACCCGGGGCCGGGTGCGGGTGCGGGGCCGCACCCGGGGCCGGGTGCGGGTGCGGGGCCGAGCCCGGGGCCGGGGCCGGGGCCGGGGCCGGCCACCGAACCACCCCGCCACCCCCGCCGCGGGAAGCCGCGACGGACGCACGGCGCAAGGACACAAAGGCACCCCGCGGACCCGCCCGGCCCACCCGCCACCACCGGACAGACACCCCGCAACCACCCGCCGAGCCCGGCCGGCGGGCACCACCCGCAACACCGCCGCCACCCGACACCGGACACCGGACGACGGCCCCCGCCACCCCCGACCACGGAACCAGGCAACGCCCGAACACCGACCCCACCGGCCGACAGCACCCCGGGACCAGCCACGACCCGCACAGCGGACAGCGGACAGCACCCGGACCGAACAGCGCCGGCCCCGGACCAACAGCGCACCACCCCCCGCAGCCAGGACCCGGCCCCGACGACCAGAGCCGCGAGAACCGGACAGCACCCCCCGCAGACGGAGACGGAGACGGGACCAACGGCGACCCCGCCGGCCGGCCCCGCCGGCGCACCACCCCGAACCGAAACGGACAGCGCCCCCGGCCACCGGCCACCCGACCCCGCTCACCCCGCCGAGACCCGACCAGACGGCGCACCACCCCGAGCCGAAACGGACAGCGCCCCCGACCACCGGCCACCCGACCCCGCTCACCCCGCTCACCCCGCCGAGACCCGACCAGACGGCGGCCCGACCGACGGCTCCACCCGGCCCCCGCTCACCCCGCCGAGACCCGACCAGACGGCGGCCCGACCGACGGCTCCACCCGCAACAGCACCGCCGCCTGGGGGGTGGCGACCGCCGGAAGCAGATACCGCCACAGCGAAGCGATCCGCTCGGGCAGGTCCGCCCGCCCGGTCGCCACGTTGGAGAAGATCTGCGTCCCCGTGTAAGCCCCCACCAGCACCGTCGCGAACTCCCACTCGTCGACGCCCTCCAGCAGCTCACCGCACTCCCGCGCCGCGACAAGCTGCGCGTGGAACCGCTGGACCCACTCCTGGTACGCCGTGTCGTCCTCGAGCCCCAGCTCCCCCTGCTCCACCGCCAGACGCACACTCGCGCGGAACAGCACATTGCGCTGCAGCTCCCCCGCGATATGGAACGTGATGTCGATCAGCCGCTGCAGACCGTCCCGCCCCGGCGGCAGCCGGATGAACTCCTGCTGACTCGCCATGACCGCGTGCGCCAACCCCTCCTTCGACTTGAAATGAAAGTACATCCCGCCCTGCGTCGCCCCCGACCGCTGCATGATCTTACTGATGCTGGCACCGCTGTAACCGCACTCGTCGAAGACCTCGGCCGCCGCGTAAAGGATCACCTCACGCGTCCGCACGGCACGCTCCTGCTTCGGTTCAGCCACAGCCAGGCCCCGCTTCCACTCGGCAAACAAAACGAACGCCCTCTATTTTACAGACGAACCTCGGTCTAGGGTCAGGGTGTTGCACCATGTACGCCACGGGAGTGACACACCCCGAGCACAGCACGTCCGACCGGGCGGCCCACAGGCCACCGGCCCCACCTCGCACGCCAAAAAAGGGGAACGGCATGCTCGTCACCACGCAACCTCACACCGGCCCACGGCCCGCACTCACCACCACAGTGGCCAAAGAGTACGTCCACCGCGCGTCACTGTCCGAAGTCTTCCTCACCGGCTGGCACCAAACCGCTCCCGACACCTTCACCGTCACCGCCCAATGGCCCCGCAGCCACAGCTTCTACACCACCGACCACCACACCCACGACCCCCTCCTGCTGTCCGAAACCATCCGCCAGACCTTCCCCCTCCTCACCCACGCCGCCTACCACCTCCCCTTCGGCCACCAACTCAGCTGGTCGCACTTCCAGATACGGCTCGACCCCCGCGCCATGAGGATCGAACCCACACCCGCCGAGATCGAACTCCACGTCACCGCCACCAACATCAGGTACCACCGCGGCCTGCCCGCCTCCATGACCATGCACTACACCGCCCGACGCGACGGCCAACCCCTCGCCACCGCCACCACCCACTTCCACTGCCACACCCCCACCGTCTACCAACGCCTACGCGCCGGCCGCGCCACCACCGCCCACCCGTTCCACACCGCCCCCCCACCCCCCCACCCCCTCACCCCCACCACCGCCGGACGCACCCACCACCACGACATCGTCCTCTCCCCCACCCCCCACCCCCACCACTGGCAACTACGCGTCGACACCCACCACCCCGTCCTCTTCGACCACCCCGTCGACCACGTCCCCGGCATGCTCCTCCTCGAAGCCACCCGCCAAGCCACCAACACCCTCACCACCCCCCGAAAACCCCACATCATCACCCACCTCGACATCACCTTCAACCGCTACGTCGAACTCGACACCCCCTGCTACATCCACGCCCACACCACCCACCACAACCCCACCAACCACCACAACCCCACCCACCACATCACCGCCACCCAGGCCGACACCACCGCCTTCACCGCCCACACCCACACCACCCCCCTCCCCACCTGACAACCAACCCCCGAAAACCACCCCACCCACCCACCCCCGAAAACCACCCCCAAACAACCAAGGCGGCCGTTCCCCACACCCCCAAACACCCAGCAACAAAACACAAAAGAACGGCCGCCACACACACCCCCCCAACCCACCACCAAACAACCCAACACCCCACCCCACCCCCGAACCAAACCCCACGAACACCCCCACACCCACCGAACCCACCAAAAAACCACCACACACAAACAGACCAGCAAAACCCCCACCCCACCCCACCACCGCTACCGCCGCCACCACCACCACCACCACCACCACCGGCGACCGAACACCGGCAGGACCACCGCGCGCCGGACACCGGCGGGCACGTGCGGGGGTGGGCGCCGGTCAATGGACGAAGGTGACCTGCCGGCCGGTGCCCGGGGCGTTGAACTTCGGGGTCGGACTCCCGGTGGGGAAGTCCGGGAAGCAGACGGAGTACGTCGCACCGGGGATCAGCTTCACCGCGATCTCCGCTCCACCGCGGGCCTGGGGCACCGTCGCGGTGACCTCGCTCCAGGCGACGGCGTGGTCGGTGGGGCAGACGGCGGCGCCGCTGCCGTCCTTCAGCCCCAGGCAGAGGTCGCTCAAGCGTTCCCGAAACGGCGGTGCGGCCTTCGCATGATCCTGAACTCGACCAAGAGATAAAGGACTTGACGCGAAGGCCGCAGCGATGAGCGCAGTGCAGCAGGATGTGCGGGGCGAGCCGTCCGCGGAACTGCCACGCTTCCGGGAGTCTTCCACGACTGCCCGACCGGGCGGCGCGACGCGCTGCTCGAGCCGACGGACGCGGCGCCGTGCACCGACGGGCCGATGAAGACCCCGGCGGGCCTCGCGCTGGCGCCCCAGCACCAGCGCGGGCACCACGCCCCGCACGGCACGCCGAACCGCGGCCGCCCCAACACCGACCCGCCACGGACCGAGCCGGCCGGCCTGCCACTGCCCCGCGCCGCCGACGGCCGCCCGGTGCTCGCGGTGGACGTCTCGCCATGGCCGCGCCCGGACGCCGGGACCTGCCCGGACCACTCCTCCCGCCACACCTACCGCCACGGCGACGCCAAGCACCAAGCGATCCCCGACCGGCCGTACCCGTTCGTCGTCGCACTGGAGACCGGGCGGACATCGTGGACGACGGCCCCGGACACGGTACGACCGAACCCCGACCCCGACGCCGCGGCCACCACCGCCGCCCCACTCCGCGACATGGCAGCCCCGTCGATCACAGCCGGGCAGCGGACAACGGGCGATCCGGAGGCCCCGGCGGTAATGGACACCGACTACGACACCCCGCGCATCGCCCACCCGCCCGGCAACCACCCGCCCGGCGACCAGCCAACCCAGGCCCCCGGCCGACTCCGCCCGAACCGGGTGACGCACCGCCCGGCACCGACCCGGGCCAAGTGGCACGCCGCTCACCCGGCCGGCGGCCGACCACCCAAACACGGCGGCGAGTCCGCCTTCGGCGACCCCGCCACCCGGGGCGACAAGCAGGAGGCCACCACCACCGAGACCCGCCACCACGCCACCACCACCGTACGAACCCGAGACCGGCACCACCCCCGCCCGACCCGCCGCGCGGCCCGACCGGACCACGACAGCGAACTCCCGCTCCTCCAAAGCACGGTGATCCAGCCCGCCATCGAGAAGCTACCCAGCGGCGAGGTGAACCGGCCGACCCGGCCCTACCGGTCGCCCACCGACACCGACCCAGCCGACATCGACCACTGCCGACATCCACCGCCACCGACAGTCGTTCCTGCGCAGGTTCGACCCGGAACACACCTTCCGCCCGCTCGAACAGACACCGGACCGAACCCGACCCCGCCCGCACGACTCCGCGGCAACCGACCACCGGACCCGGATCATGACCGCCACCCACACCCAGCCCCGCCCCGCCCCGCCCACCCACTCATCACCGACCTCCACCACCCCCAGGAGAACCCAGCCGAACCGAACAAACCCACCCCCACCCACACCCGCCGGGGGTCACGCAGCGTCCGCGCGGCAGCGGCGAGGCCGTGCCGCACGACTCCACCCGTACGGGAGCCGAGAACGGGCGGAGCACGGCCGCTCCCGGCAGCCCTGGAAGCCCATCCCATTTTTCATACGAGCACGAACGAGTGAAGTTTCACAACACCGGTCCGTATCCGGAGCGGTGCGTCCGACACCGCGTGGCACCTCGCTACGTTGGGGGCTCCCCCGCCCGCTGACGGCATGTCAGCGGGCTTCGCACCGAAGGAGATCCCCGTGTTCCCAAGGACCAAGCGGACCACGTTCTCGGCAGCCCTGGCGTTCGCCGCGGCCACCGCCCTCACCGTCGCCGTACCCAGCGGCAACGCCTACGCCATCGACCACATCGAGTGCAAGGGCGGCGAGGACTACCTCAAGATCTGGTCCCACCTCGACGGCCGGCAGAGCGTCGACTGCTACGCCAACGCCGGCCGCACCGACTTCGGCGGCTGGTGGATCGACCGGATCTCCACCGGCAACAACGACCTCATCTACTACGACGTCAACGGCGACTCGGTGAAGATCGAGCGCTGGCACGACATCACCTTCCCCAACCACCCCCCACGGGTGAAGTCCATCCAGATCCTCTGACCCGCCGCTCACACCCCGGCCGACCGACGGGCGTCGGGACGCGACCGCGTCCCGACGCCCGACACCACCCAGACAGCGAAGACCGGCCAGGCCCAAGACCCCGGGGAGGGCCGGACGACAACACCCGCGAGCAGCAACAACCAGCGGTGGCAGCGGTGGCGGTCGCGACGCAACACGTATCGGAAGGCACCGGCACCACGGGCAGGCCGCCAGGAGGAGGCCCACCGCGCTGTCGGCACCCGGCACTCCACCCGCCGCCGGGCGTACGGAGCATGGAAGCCACCACCCGATATCCCACCGCACCGGCATGAGCGCGATCACCAGCCGCCCCGCCACACACGCCCCCGCGCCGGAGCGCTCTTCCCGGCACCGCCCACACCGGTACCGGTCGCCGCTCAGTGCGAGGGCCTACTCACACCGACGGCCAGCACCACCACACCGAGCAGCACACTCACGGCCACCAGGACCCAGCGGGCCACACGCAGACGCCGCACGCACGGCAGCAACCAAGTGACGACGACCGCCAACACCACCACACCCAACAAGACGACCACCGCGGCCCTGGCCCCGGGACCCGCGCCCATGCACCCACTCGATCCGTCATCGCAACCGGCGTCACCGAATTTCACGAACGTCGCGAGCGCGTTCAAGACCAGAAACCCGAGAAACCACACCGGCAACAGGACCGTACCCACCAGCCCCGGCACCCACCACCCACCACCCACGGTCCCGGTCCACCGGCACCTGCCACTGCGTCATCGACCGACCTCCCCCTGCCGAACCCTACCGCCCGACACCCCCGACCACGACAACCACCCCTCAGGCGGCCGCGTGGGCGTGAACCGAGAACGGATGCCGGTGGGTTTCGGCATCGCCTGGTACCGGGCCGGCTCCGGGGTGTTGCCGAGGTCTGGAGACACGCACCGGCCCGTGCCGGGCGCTTCAGGTCCGGGACGGTGTGGCGCGAGAACGTCCGATCGGTAACATCGCGTCGCGCCTTGCCGTGGTCGGTGGCCTGATGAGATGGGGAAGCCATGAGCGATGACGTCCTGTCGATCATTCCGAGCGATCCGCGGTGGCAACCGAATCGCGAGGCGGTCGATCGCGTCGTCGCGCTCGTCGAGGACCTGGTTCCCGGTCGTGCCGACGACATGGAGGTCGACGTGAGGTGGCACGACACGGTGACCGTCGTCGACTGCGGGGAGAACCTGGAGAGAATCGGCTGCCCCTTGTGCCAGGCGGCCATCGACACAGAGTGGTGGAGCGATCTCCTGGAGGCTCACTGCGACGACGGGTTCACCACGCTCGCGGTCGAGGTCCCGTGCTGCGGAGGATCCACCACTCTGGACGTGCTGGATTACGACTGGCCCTGCGGTTTCGCCCGTTTCGAGATCGCGATCTGGAACCCCGAGCGCTCCTGGTTCCGCGAGGACGAACTGACGGCCCTGGCGGATCGACTGGGCCATCCGGTGAGGCAGATCCGAGCCCACATCTGAACCTCCGCACCTCAGAGGACCACCTACTGCTGACCGGCGCGGGCCCGGGTGCCGGCCGGGCGGCAGGAGTCGGTGCCGGTCTCGATCCCTCGGTCGAAACGCGGAACGGCAACTCGGCGCCGCGGCGGTCGAGTTCCATCACCGCCGCCGCTCCCGGCCCGCGCCCGGCGGGCTCCGGCGCAACCGCAGCGAACGGGTCTGCGGCGTGCCCGCCGGCTGCCGCGGGCCGCAGGCGTGTCAGCTGCCCGCGGCAGCCGGGACGGGCGCGGGCAGGCCGGTGCCCGGCTCCAGGAACGGCGAGTGCCGCAGCGCGCTCAACAGGGCCGACTCGATCCGCTCCGCCGCCGCCCGGCCGACCGGCCGACTCGGGCCGGGCAGGTCTTCGGAGCGTTCGCCAGCCATGACGCCCTCCGAAGAGCGCCGGGAACGCCGCTCCCCCACCGGGGCGTCCCCCCGTAGCGCGAGAACCCGCCCGGACACCCCCTACCGGTGGTTCCGCTCCTCGCTCGGCAGTGAGTGCCAGAGGTCGAGCCAGTTGTGCAGCAGGAAGAGCGGTCGGGTCAGGTTGATGTCGCCCGCGCTTTGGGAGCGGATCGCGAGGCCGAGGTCGGGGAAGACCGGTTCGGCGGCGACGCTGTACATCAGAGGGCCGCGCAGCGGCCGGTGAACGAGCCAGTCCTCCAACCGGGACGGTACGCAGCCGGTCAGCGGAACACCGTCGAGCCGTACCTGGGGACCGGTGAGGGCGTCCACGGCCACGCACTCCAGGCGGTTCACCCGGAAGAGCGCCCTGACTCCAGCGGTGCGGAAATCGACGTGGCTGAGCCTGCGCTCGCAGGTGCCGGGAGCGTAGTAGCCCGAGACGGTCCCCTCTTCGCCGAGGGCGGCGGTGATCTCCTCCAGGGGCATTCCGAAGTGCAGCGGCCCCACCCCGATGTGCGGTGTGAACGTCCACTCGTCGCGCTCCTCGCTTCGGGCGATCCGCCACGGCCCCCGATGCTCCGGCGTGCTCCCCCGGACGGCTGTTGGCGCCTCGGGTGCCGGCTCGTGCGGGACCGTTTGCTCCGGTGCGGCCCGGTCCGGGTGCCATCGGCCCGGGGGTTCCAGGGCGGCGGTGTCCTCCGGCTGCTCGGCCAGCCATCGGACCGCCTGCCCCTGGCCCTCGTCGAACGGGTTGTTCGCCAGCTTGTGCGCCCGGTCCGCAGCCGTGCGGTGTTCCTCCTCCGCGGTGATGAGGTCCGCGATGTCCTCGCCCCAGGTCGCCAACCGCTCCCGCGCGATCCACCGGTAGTACGAGTCCGCGCTCCGGGCCAGCACGTCGCGGACGACGGGCGCGTGGCGGGGGATCGACGCGGCGAGGGCGGGATCCGCCAGCAGAAGGGCGGTGGCCGCGACGGCGGCCTCCCTCACCTGCGGGTCGTCGTCCCCGCAGAAGACCGCGACGCGGGCGTGGAGCGTCGGCCGCGCAGCGCGAGCGGCGGCGAGATCCCGCGGTGCGCCGGCACCGTCCTGCGGGTCCAGACGAGCGACATCGGCGAACGAGGCCAACCAGTTCAGCAACTCCGCGCGCAGCGGTCGCGTACCGGCCCTGCGCTCCCACTGCCCGCCGGCCAGCGTGCGCGGATCGTCGAGGAGAGCCGAGACGACCAGCGCCGCCGGGGCCGTCGCCGGGAACACCCGCTCCTGGCTGAGGAGCAGCCGGTACAAGTCCCAGACCGCCCGCGCCCGCCGGGTGTGGTCGCCGTCGAGCAGTCCCATGAGGATGTCCGGCGTGTCGGGCACGTTGTGCAGGCCGGTACACGAGTGCGGCAACTCGCCCCACGCGGTGCCGGTGAGCTCGGCCGAGGCGGGAGGCGGCACGGGCGCTGCGAGAGCGCCCGAAGGACTGACGGCTGTTCTGTCGATCACGGCCGCAGCCTCCCAGCCGGCTCCGACACCCACGGGACGCCGAAACCGCCCGGAGGGTCGGACCCTCGAACGCGAACGGCGAGGACGCCGAGAACGACGCCCTCCGGCCCGGTCGGGGGGACGGGGAGGCGCAGGGAGCGGGGACGGGGCGGGGGCGGGAGCGGGGGCAGGGGGAAGGCGGCGGCCCGGATCGTCCGGCGCGACGACCGGGGCGGATACGGGATCGATACGAACCTGAGCGGCCGCGGATGCGCGACTCCCACGGGGGTGATGCGGGGCTCTTCCAGGCTGTGGGCTGTGCGCGGGTCTCCGCGCGGCCGATCGGTGTGGAGGGGTGGAGCGGTGAGGGTTCTCGACAGGGTGGTACGGCGGCGGGGACGGGGACGGGTGGCCGCCGCGGTGGGGGTGGTGGCGGTGCTGGTCGGGGGTGGCGGGTGCGCCGCCCCGGGCGCGGACGCGGGGGCGGGGGCGGGGGTGGGCGGGATCGACCTGCCGTGGCCGGGCGAGGGGCAGTCGAGCGTCGTGGTGGAGGGGTTCGGGTCGCTGGGCGGCCGGGGCGGGAGCACGCCGGTGCCGATCGCCAGTGTCACGAAGGTGATGACGGCGTACGTGATCCTGCGGGGGCATCCGCTGGAGGACGGCGGGCAGGGGCCGCGGATCGGGGTGGACGCGGCGGCGGCCCGGGAGTCGTTCGCCCCGGGCGAGTCGACCGCGCAGCTGCGCGAGGGGCAGGACCTCACCGAACGGCAGCTGCTGGAGCTGATGCTGCTGCCGTCGGGCAACAACGTGGCCCGGCTGCTGGCGCGGTGGGACAGCGGCTCGCAGGAGGCGTTCGTGGTGAAGATGAACCGCGCCGCGCTGGAGCTGGGGATGACGCGCACCACGTACACGGGCGCCAGCGGCCTGGAGGAGAGCACCCGCAGCACGGCGGAGGACCAGATCCGGCTGGCCCGGGCGGCGATGGGGCTGCCGGTGCTGCGGGAGGTGGTGGGGATGCGCGAGACGACGGTGGCGGGCGTGCCGGGGACGGTGGTCAACACCAACACGCTGCTGGGACGGGACGGGGTCATCGGCTTGAAGACCGGTTCGACGACCGCCGCGGGCGGCAACCTGATGTGGGCCGCCGAGGTGCGGGCCGGCGGCGGGGTGCGGCTGGTGCTGGGGGTGGTGCTGGCCCAGCGGGCGAACACCACGCCGCAGCAGGGCCTGGCGGCGGCGCTGGAGCGCAGCGGCCGGCTGATCGAGGCGGTGCGCGAGCAACTGCCCGGTGTGCTCGCCGCCGGGGACGGCAACGGCGAGGGTGCCGCCGCGGCCGGCGGGCGGGGTGGCCGGCCGTGAGCGGGCGGGGTGCCGGGGTGTGGGCACGGGCGTGGGCATGGGCGTGGGCACGGGCGCGGATGTGGGCGCGGATGTGGCGGGCCGGGGGGCGGCGGGGGCGGGTGGTGGCGGCGGGGGCCGTGGGCAGTGCGCTGCTGATGGCGGGGCACGCGCTGGTGCCCAACACGCCGGGCCGGCTGGGCAGTCTGCTGGAGACGTTCCTGCCCTGGCTGGGGCTGGCGGTGCCGGTCGGGCTGGTGCTCGCCGCGGTGCGCCGCTCCCGGGCGGCGGCGGTGGCGGTGCTGCTGCCGGCCGCGGTGTGGGCGGCGGTGTTCGGCGGGACGCTGCCGGACCGGTCCGGCTCGGGCGGGGACCTGCGGGTGGTCAGCCACAACGTGGACGAGGCCAACCGGGACCCGCGGGGCACCGCCCGGGCGCTGGCGGCCTCGGGCGCGGACGTGGTCGCCCTGCAGGAGCTCCCGGCCCGGGGCGCGCAGTCGTACGGGGAGGTGCTGGACGGCGTGTTCCCGTACCACCGGGTGCTGGGCGGGGTCGGGATGTGGAGCCGCTACCCGCTGCGCGACGTGCTGCCGGTGGAGATCATGCCGTGGGTGCGGGCGATGCGGGCCACGGTCGACACCCCCCGGGGACCGCTGGCCCTCTACGCCGCGCACCTCGCCTCGGTCCGGGTGAGCGCCCTCTCGGGGTTCGGCACCGGGCAGCGCGACGAGGCGGCGCGGCGGCTGGCGGCGGCGGTCCGGGCCGAGCCGTCGGAGCGGGTCGTGGTCGTCGGCGACTTCAACGGCAGCACGCGGGACCGGACGCTGGCCGGAGCCCTGGAGGGGCTGCGTTCCGCCCAGGACGCGGCGGGTGACGGCTTCGGCCTGAGCTGGCCGGCCGCGTTCCCGCTGGTGCGGATCGACCAGATCCTGGTGCGGGGCGTGACCCCGGTGTGGGCGCGCACGCTGCCGCGCACCGGCAGCGACCACCTGCCGGTGGAGGCGTCGGTACGCTGGTGAGCGGCGCGGGCCGGCCGGGCGGGTGCCTCCGGGGCCGGCGCGGCCGTGGCACTACCGTTGGCCCCGCTTGCGGTTCCGGTGCCCGCCCGTGGCGCGGATCCTCCCCGTCCACCTGCACACCTGCACACCTGCACCTTGTCCACGACGACTTCCGGTTGGCGGCATGCCCCAGTACGAACCCGTCCCCACCCCGCGCGCGGGCCGGCCGGCCGGCGGAGACGCGGTGCGCGTCCTGCTGGTGGAGGACGACGAGACGATCCGCCGCTCCATCGCCCTGGCGCTGGAGCGCTACGGCTACCGGGTGGCCACCGCGCCCGACGGGCTGTCGGGCCTGGAAGCCTTCCGCGAGGGCGGCCACGACCTGCTGATCCTGGACGTGATGCTGCCCCACCTGGACGGCATCGGGCTGTGCCGGCGGATCCGGGAGAGCAGCCAGGCCCCGATCCTGATGATGTCCGCGCGCGGGCACTCCCTGGACGTGGTGTCGGGCCTGGAGGCCGGCGCGGACGACTACGTGGTCAAACCGGTGGACACCACCGTGCTGGTGGCCCGGATCCGCTCGCTGCTGCGCCGCGCGGCACCCGCCGCGGACCGCGACCGCGACCGCGAGGAGGGCCCGGCGCGGGAGGCGGTGTGGGTGTTCCGCGACCTGGAGGTGGACACCCTGGCCCTACAGGTGCGGCGGCAGGGCGAGCCGGTCGCGCTGACCCCCACCGAACTGCGGCTGCTGCTGGAGTTCACGGCGCAGCCGGGGGTGGCGCTGTCGCGGCAGCGCCTGCTGCGGGAGGTGTGGGACTACGGCTGGGAAGGCGACTCGCGGGTGGTGGACCTGACCGTGCAGCGACTGCGGAAGAAGATCGGAGCGGACCATGTCGAGACCGTGCGCGGACACGGCTACCGCTTCCGGCGCTGAGGCGCCCGGCGGAACACCCGGCGGAACGGGCGGCGGGACGGGCGGCGGGACGGACGGGTGGCGGCGCGCGGCGCGGGCGGCGGCCCGGCTGGTGGATCCGCGTTCGCTGCGCTGGCGGGTCGCGGCCCTGGTCACGCTGGCCACGGTGGCGATGGCGCTGGGCATGGGCGTGCTGGTGCACCGGACGACCGAGGAGCGGTCGATGGCGCTGGCCCGGAGCGGCGCGGTGCGCGAGCTCCAGACGGCGGTGGAACGCTTCCAACGGGCCGCCGGGAACGGCACGGGGAACGGCGCGGAGGGCAGTAGGGGGGACGGCAGCGGCCCCGGGGACAGGGGGTACTACGTCGGCGGGGAGGTGCCCGACGCCCTGACCGCCCGGCTGGGCGCCGGCCCGGATCCGGTGACCTGGTACGACGAACGGACACCGGTGCGCCCGCGGATGTGGGCGGCGAGCGTGGTCGACGGGCAGCCCGTCGCGGTGTCCACCGAGCTCACCCTGGACGACCTCAGCCGCAAGGCCCTGGACCGCCACATGCGCTACGCCGCGCTGGCCACCCTCGCCGTGGTCGTCCCCGCGACCCTGCTGGCCGCCGAGCCGGCCCTGCGCCGGCTGCGCCGCGCGGCGGGCACCGCGGGGCGGGTGCGGCGCGGCGACCTGGGCGCGCGCAGCGGCGGACGCCCGGGACGCGACGAGATCGGGGAGCTGTCCGCGGCCGTCGACCACATGGCGGACGCCCTGGCGGAGCGGCTGCGCGCCGAACAGCGCTTCACCGCGGACGTCGCCCACGAGTTGCGCACCCCGCTGGCCGGCCTGGTCACCGCGGCGTCGCTGCTGCCCGAGGGCGAGGCGACCGAACTGGTCCGCGGCAGGGTGCGGGTGCTGCACCGGCTGGTCGAGGACCTGCTGGAGATCTCCCGGCTGGACGCGGGCGTGGAGGAGGCCGAGGCGTACCCGGTGCCGCTCGGCGAGGTGGTGGCGGACTCGGTGCGGCGGACGGGCCTGCGGGCCCGGGTGGAGGTACTCGGCGAGCCGGTCGTGCGCACCGATCCGCGGCGGCTGGACCGCATCGTGGCCAACCTGGTCGCCAACGCGCACCGCCACGGCACCGCGCCGGTACGGGTGGACGTCGAGGGCACGCGGGTGGTGGTGCGCGACGACGGGCCCGGCTACCCCACGCTCCTGCTGGCGCACGGCCCGCAGCGCTTCCGCACCGGCACGGCCGAACGCGGCCACGGACACGGCCTGGGCCTGACCATCGCCATCGGCCAGGCCCGGGTGATCGGCGCGCGGCTGGTGCTGGCGAACGCGGCGGAGGGCGGGGCGGTGGCGACGCTGCTCCTGCCGGAGACGACCGGGGACGAACCGGAGGACGAACCGGAGGACGGGCCGGGGGACGGGCCGCAGAACGGGCCGGAGCACAGACCGGAAGACCGGCCGGAAGAGGGCTGAAACCACCCCGGGCAGGAGCCCGGGGTGGCGCGTTCCCGACTCTTGCCGGTTCCTTGATTTAGCGTCAACCTTCTTATGGAAAAGGGGAGTTGAAGGAACAGGGCAGCGCGGCGCAGCGCGCTCCCCGGGGGGAAGGGAATGGCCATGGGAGTACGGCGGCGGCAGGTTTTCCGGGGGGTGGCGGCGGGGGCGCTCGCCCTGCTGGTCGGGGCGGGGGGTGCGGTGCCGGCGGTGGCGGCGGTGCCGGAGGGGGTGGTGCGGGGCGCCGGGGCGCCGGGGGCGGTGGCGGGGAGCTACCTGGTGGTGCTGGCCCCGCAGCAGGGGGCGGCGGTGGCGGCGGTGGGCGCTTCACTGGCAGCCCGTTACGGGGGTGTGCTGGGGCGGAGTTTCGAGTCGGCGCTGCGCGGGTTCTCGGTGCGGCTGCCGGAGCGTCAGGCGCGGCGGCTGGCGGCCGATCCGGCGGTCGCGCTGGTGGCGCAGAACCGGCGGGTGTCGGTCGACGGGAGTCAGGCGGGGCCGCCCTCCTGGGGGTTGGACCGGGTCGACCAGCGGCGTCCGCCGTTGACCGACCGCTTCGACTATCCGGCGGGCGGCGGGCAGGGGGTGACGGTGTACGTGGTCGACACCGGGGTCCGGATCAGCCACGAGGACTTCGGCGGCCGGGCGTCCTACGGTTTCGACGCCGTCGACGGGGACGCGGTGGCCGACGACGGCAACGGGCACGGCACGCACGTGGCGGCCACGGCGGTGGGCGCGACGTACGGGGTGGCCAAACGGGCTTCGCTGGTGGCGGTCCGGGTGCTGGACGACGACGGGAGCGGCACGATCGAGCAGGTCGTCGCGGGCGTCGACTGGGTGACCGCGCACGCGGTGAAGCCGGCGGTGGTCAACATGAGCCTGGGCGGGGATCCGGACGAGGTGCTGGACGCCGCCGTGCGCAACTCGATCGCCTCCGGTCTGACGTACACGGTCGCGGCGGGCAACCAGGGCGTCGACGCCTCGCAGCACTCGCCCGCCCGGGTGCCGACCGCCATCACGGTGGGGGCCACCGACGTCGAGGACGACGTGACCTGGTACTCCAACTACGGTCCGCTGGTGGACCTGCACGCGCCGGGCGAGGAGATCACCTCGGCGGGGATCGCCTACGACGACGACTACGACGTCATGTCGGGGACCTCGATGGCCTCGCCGCACGTCGCGGGCGCGGCCGCGCTCTACCTGGCGGACCACCGCACCGCGACACCCGCCCAGGTGTCGACCGCGCTGACCTCGGCGTCCACCACCGGCTCGATCGGCGCGCTGGAGCCCGGCACCGCGGACCGGCTGCTGTACACCGGGAGCATCCCGAACCGGGCGCCGGGCCGCCGGTTCACCAACGACGCGGACACCCCGATCGGGGTGGCGCCGCTGGTGTCGAGCATCACCGTCACCGGGGTGCCCGGCTCCGGGCCGGCCAATCTGGACGTCGCCGTCGACATCGTCCACGACTGGCCGTACGACCTGGTCATCGACCTGGTCTCGCCCGCCGGGAAGGTCTTCCGGCTGAAGGAGGAGAACTTCAGCGGGCCGTTCAACGACGTGCACAAGCTCTACGGCGTGGACGCCTCGACCGGGGCCGCGAACGGGGTCTGGCAGTTGCGGGTGACCGGCGGGTCGGAGTACTTCGACGGGTACCTGGACCGCTGGGCGCTGCAGTTCTGACGGGGCGTCGGGACCGGGCCGGGCGGATGCCGGGCGGGGCGGTGGCCCAGGGCCTGCCGGAGGGGCCTGCCGGAGGAGGGCAAAGCACTGGCAAAGTACGATCGTCGGGCTCGTGCTACCCGACCCTGTGAGGAGTTTCCCGGATGGTGTTCAAGCGGCTTCTCGGCGCGCTGGGCGTCGGCGGACCGACCGTCGACACGGTGCTGTCCACGCCGACCGTCTACCCCGGCGGTACCGTGCACGGCCAGGTGAACCTGGTCGGCGGCGACCGTGACGCCGAGATCAACGGCATCACCCTCTGCCTGGTCGCCCGGGTCGAGGTCGAGTACGAGGACGGCGAGGCGCACCGCACCCAGGAGTTCGCGCCGCTGCGGGTCAGCGGCCCGCTGCGGCTGGCGGCCGGGGAGCGGCGGGCCGTGCCGTTCGCGCTGCCGGTGCCGTGGGAGGCGCCGCTGACCGTGGTCGACGGCCACCACCTGTCGGGCATGGCGCTCGGGGTCCGGACGGACGTGGACATCGCGGGGCAGCTGGACCGCGGGGACACCGATCCGCTGGCGGTGCAGCCGCTGCCGGTGCAGCAGCGGGTGCTGGAGGCGCTGTCGGCGCTCGGGTTCCACTTCCACCGGGCCGACCTGGAGGCGGGTCACATCCGGGGCACCGGCCAGACGCTGCCGTTCTACCAGGAGATCGAGTACAAGGCGGCGCCGCAGTTCGCGCACCGCTGCAACGAGGTCGAACTGTCCTTCGTCACCGACCCGTACCGGGTCGAGGTGGTGCTGGAGTTCGACAAGCGCGGCATGTTCCACAGCGGCGACTCGGTGCGCACCTTCGTGCTCGACCACGGCGCCGGGCAGCACGACCTGTCCGGGACGGTGGACGGCTGGGTGCGCGGCGTACTGGGCCACTGAGCACGCGCCGCCACCCCGGCGGCTCCGGTCGGGAGAGGGCCGGGGCCGCTAGGGTGGGGCGGCGCGGCGTGCGCCGCCGGGCGGTGCGGACGGGGTGGCGGGGTTGTCGGAGCGCGCGTTGGGTTTCGGTGCGGTGGCGGCGGCCTACGAGCGGTTCCGGCCGGGGTATCCGGACGAGTTGTTCGAGCTGGTGGCGGCGTACGCGGGCCGGCCGCTGCGGACGGCGCTGGAGATCGGGGCGGGGACGGGCAAGGCGACCAGGCTGTTCGCCGGTCGCGGGGTGGCGGTGACGGCGACGGATCCCGACCCGGCGATGCTGGCCGAGCTGGCGCGGAACGTGCCGGGGGCGGTGACCGCACCGGGGAGCGTGCGGACGGTCCGGGCGGCGTTCGAGGAGCTGCGGCCCGGCCCGACGTACGGGCTGTGCTACGCGGCGGCGGCACTGCACTGGACGCGCCCGGAGGGGCGGTGGGCGCGGGTGGCGGCGCTGCTGGAGCCGGGCGGGGTGTTCGCCTCGTTCGGCGGGCCGGTGCGGTTGGCCGATCCGGGGCTGGAGGAGCGGGTGCGGGTGGCGCGGGCGGCGTTCCTGGCGAGCGACGAGGTGCCCTCCCCCGACGGGACCGCGCCGGCGGCGGAGATGCAGTGGCCGGGGACGGAACTGCTGCGCTCCCCGCTGTTCGAGGACGTTCGGCAGGTGGTGCTCGGGCGGCGGCTGACGCTGGACGCGGCGGACTACGTGGGCTACCTGTCCACCGTCTCGGCGTACCTGGAGCTGGCGCCGGAGCGGCGGCGGGCCGCGCTCGGGGCGGTCCTGCGGGTGCTGCCGGCCCGGGTCGGGATCGACGCCGGGCTGATCGGGCACCTGGCCCGCCGGGTTTCCGCCCCGGCGTAGGACGGTCGGCGGGAACCCGGGTGCGGCGGGGAGAAAAGGGCAGGTCAGAGGCCCGGTCGGCGGTGCCGGACCGGGGTTGACGGCCGTGCGGCCTTCCACCACCCTTTCACTACTCGAATAGTGAAAGGGTACTTTGCCGATGTCTGTGACCGTCCAGCGACCGACGCCTGCCCCCGCGCCCCCGCCCGCCGACCGACCGCACGGCCCGACCCCGGCCACGACCCGGGCCCGGGTCGCCGCGTTGCTGCGCGGGCCGGGCGTGATCGCGTGGGGGCTGGCGGCCGGGTTCGCCGCGCTCTACCTGTGCGTGGCGGTCAACCGGAACCGGCGCGGCCTCGGCAAGGCGTACGACCTGGGGATCTTCGAGCAGGCGGTCCGGGCGTACGCGCACGGGCGGGCGCCGATCGTGCCGTTGAAGGGGCCCGGCTACCACCTGCTGGGGGATCACTTCCACCCGCTGCTGGCCGTGTTGGCGCCGTTCTACCGGGTCTTCCCTGGGCCGCTGACGCTGGTCACGGCGCAGGCGCTGCTGATGGCGCTGGCGGTGGTGCCGCTGGCGCGCTGGGCGCACGAGGTGGGCGGGGCGCGGCTGGCGGTGTTGGTGGGGGGTGCGACGGGGGCGTCCTGGGGGATCGTCCGGGCAGTGGCGGACGACTTCCACGAGATCGCGTTCGCCGTTCCGCTGCTGGCCTTCGCAGCGACCGCGCTGGGCCGCCGCCGGCCGCTGGCCGCCGCGCTGTGGGCGCTGCCGCTGCTGCTGGTCAAGGAGGACCTGGGGCTGACGGTGGCCGCCTTCGGCCTGCTGATCGCCTGGCGGGCCCGGCGGGAGCGGCGCACGCCGGTGCCCGGTCTGGTGCTGGCCGGGGTCGGGGTGGCCGCGGCCGCGCTGATCGTGCTGGTGGTGCTGCCGTCCTTCAACCCGCACGGCGGTTTCGACTACTGGCAGCAGTTGGACGGGAGCGGCTCGGGCCCGCTCTGGGCGCTGCCGCTGCGGCTGGGGTGGCCGCCGGTGAAGTGGCTGCTGCTGTTCCTGCTGGCCGCGACGACCGGGTTCCTGGCGCTGCGCTCGCCGCTGGCGCTGCTCTGCGTGCCGACCCTGGGCTGGCGGCTGCTGGCGGACAACCCGCACTACTGGGGCGTGAGCTACCACTACAGCGCGGTGCTGATGCCGCTGCTGTTCGCCGCCCTGGTGGACGCGGTGCGGCGGTCCGGGACGGGGTCGCGCGCGGTGCGGCGCGGGCTGGCGGCGACGGTGCTGGTGGCGGTGGTGACGCTGCCGCTGTACCCGCTGCACGAGGTGGTGATGCCGGAGGCGTGGGGGACCTCGGCGCGGGTGGTGGAGACCCGGGCGATGCTGGCGCGGGTGCCGGACGGCGCCGCGGTGGCCGCGTCCAACCGGCTGGCCGCCCAGCTCACCGCGCGGGCGGACGTCACGCTGGTGTGCCGGGAGCCGGTGGGCGCGGGTCCGCGCTGGGTGGCGGTGGACCTGCGCGATCCGAGCGTGAAGGCGCCGTGCGCCACCGCCGACACCGCCCGGATGCTGGCGCGCTACCGGGACGCGGGCTACCTGACCCGGTTCGACCGGGACGGCCTGCTGCTGCTCGAACGCCCCTGACACCCCTGAGGCCCCTGAGGCCCCTGAGGCCCCTGACGCCCCCGAGGCCCCGGCACCCGGGGGGTGCGGCTTGACCGGTGGGCCGCCGTGGGCCACCATTCCACCATTGAACTAGTGAAAGGCCGCAACGGGTGTGATCGAGTACCGCATCGATCGGCGCAGCGGTGTCTCCACGTACCAGCAGATCGTGCAGCAGACCAAGCAGGCGCTGCGGCTCGGCCTGCTGGAGCCCGGGGACAAGCTGCCGACCGCCCGCGAGGTGGTCGAGCTGACCGCGATCAACCCCAACACCGTGCTCAAGGCGTACCGCGAGCTGGAGCGCGAGGGGCTGGTCGAGCCCCGGCCGGGGCTGGGCACGTTCGTCCGGCGGTCGCTGGCGCGGCCGGAGGCGGCGGCCGACGGTCCGCTGCGCGGGGAGCTGGTCGGCTGGGTGGACCGGGCCCGCGCGGCCGGGTTGGAGCGCGAGGACATCGCCGCCCTGATGGCGTCCGTCCTGGAGCAGCGCACCGGATGAGCGCGCCGAGCCGGAGAGAGAGAAGGTGTCCGCCCGGCGGCACCAGAGCGGGCAACACAGGGAGGGAGTACCGGGTGGACGACGACCCGACACCCACGAGTGCGGCCCTGGCGGCCGTCGGGCTCGGCATGCGGTTCCGGGACGGCTGGGCGCTGCGCGGCTGCGACTTCACCGTCCCGGCCGGGCGGATCAGCGGCGTGGTCGGCCCGAACGGCGCCGGCAAGAGCACCCTGCTGGCCCTGGCGGCCGGTCAACTGGCGCCCTCCGAGGGCGGGTTGCTGGTCTTCGGCGAGCCGGCCGACGCGCCGGGGCCGCGGGCCCGGGTCGCCTACGTGGCGCAGGACAAGCCGCTGTACGCCGGTCTGACCGTCGCCGAGACGCTGCGGATGGGCCGCGAGCTCAACCCGGTCTGGGATCAGGAGGCCGCCCAACGGGTCGTCGAGCAGGGCGAGTTGCGCCCCCGGGCGCGGATCGGCTCGCTCTCCGGCGGCCAGCGCACCCGGGTGTCGCTGGCGCTCGCCCTGGGCAAGCGGGCCGACCTGCTGCTGCTGGACGAGCCGATGGCCGACCTCGACCCGCTCGCCCGCCACCAGCTGATGGGCACCCTGATGTCGGCGGTCGCCGAGCACGGCACCACCGTCGTGGTCTCCTCGCACGTGCTGGCCGAGCTGGACGGCGTCATCGACCACCTGCTGCTGGTGCAGCGCGGGGGGATCCGGCTGGCCGGCGACCTGGAGGACGTCCTGGACGGCCACCGGCTGCTCACCGGCCCGGCCGGGGCGGACGGGCCGCCGGCCGAGCTGGTGGTCGAGCGGCGGGTCACCGGGCGGCTGGCCACCGCGCTGGTCCGCACCGGCCGAGCCGGGGCGCAGCCGGGCGGTGCGCAGCCGGGCGGAGAGGGCGCGGGCTGGCGGGCCGAGGGCTGGGAGAGCGAGCGGCCCGGCCTGGAGGAGCTGCTGCTGGGCTACCTGCGGGGGCCGGTCACACCGGCGGCCACGGCCGGCACGGCGGCGACCGGTACGGCGGCGGCCGGCAGCACTGAGGCCGGCCGCACTGCGACGAACGACGAGAAGGCGGCATGAGCACCGACGTCCTGACCGAGCGGGCGGCGTCCCCCGCCGACCGGCGGGAGCGCCCCGCGAAGCCCCGCCTGCGCGGGCTGCTGTGGCTGTCGCTGCGGCAGAACCGGTTGCTGCTGCGGGTGCTGGCCGTGTTCCTGGTGCTGGCCGTGGCCGACCTGGTGTGGGTGCACGTCGCCGTGCAGCACGTCGTGGGCGTGCTGCGGCGGACCGGCTGCTACGAACCGGAGAGCTGGGGCTCGGACACCTGCTGGGTGCTGTTCTCGCCGATCAGCCGTCCGCACTTCTGGTTCGTCTCCGTGCTCCAGCCGCTGGTCACCGCCTTCCCGCTGCTGGTGGGCGTGTTCGTGGGCGCGCCGCTGCTGGCGCAGGAGTACGAGCGGGGCACGATCCGGCTGGTCCGCGCCCAGTCGGTGGGACCGGCGCGCTGGCTGACGGCCCGGCTGCTGGTTCCGGCCGCCGCGGTGCTGCTGGTGAGCGGGGTGCTGGCCGCCCTGATGAGCTGGGTGTGGTGGACGGACCTCGTGCACGGGCCGGGCGCCTTCGACCCGCCGTTCCAGGCGTTCACCTATCCGGCGCTGGGGGTGGCTCCGGTGGCCTGGACGCTGTTCGCCTTCACGGCGGGCGTGCTGGCGGGGCAGGCGACCCGGCGGGTGCTGCCCGCGATGGCGCTGACGGCCGGCGCGGTGGTGGTGGCGCACGGGCTGGTGCGCTGGGTCCGCCCGTACTTCCACTCGGCGGTGGAGGTGCTGGTGTCGGCCGGCACCGCGCAGCCGCCGAACGCCTGGCTGCTCGGGCGGACGACGGTGCTGCCGGACGGCACCCGGGTGCGGGCCGAGTACTGCCTGGGCTCGCCGGAGTGCGCGCAGGCGCCCGAGACGTGGCTGCGCTACCACCCGGCCCGGCACCTGGTGCCGATCCAACTGGTCGAGGCGGGTGTGCTGGTGGCGCTGACCGCCGTGGTGCTGGTGGTGGTGTTCCGGCGGGTCGGCCGGCTGCGCTGAGGCGCCCGCCGGGCGGCAGCGGTGGCGGTTCGGGGCCGGCGGGGCGGTGGCGCTTCGGTGACGACTTGATAATTCGATCACCCGAAGAATCATCAGATGGTATGCATACGCGGTGATCATGCGTACCACCCGGCCGTTCCGCCGGGCGCTTCCCGCCGCCGTCCTGGCCGTCCTGCTCGCCTCCTGCAGCAGCACCCCCGGACCCTCGCCCGCCCCGCCGTCCGCCCCGGGCAGCCCGTCGGCCTCCGCCTCGCCCAGCCCGACCGCGAAGCCCACCGGTGCGGACGACCCCGCGCTGCGGGCGTTCTACACCCAGCAGATCGCCTGGGCGCCCTGCCCGGACGACCCGAAGACCGAGAAGATCGACGAGTCCGCGCTGCAGTGCGGCCGCCTGCGGGTGCCGCTGGACTACGCGAACCCGGCCGGGGAGGGCATCGAGGTCGCGCTGGCCCGCAAGCCCGCGGCCGCCGCCGACCAGCGGCTCGGCTCGCTGGTGCTCAACCCCGGCGGCCCGGGCGGCTCCGGCGTCCAGCAGGTGCAGTACAGCGGCGACTCGTTCAAGGACCTGAACGCCCGCTACGACCTGGTCGGCTTCGACCCGCGCGGCGTCGGCGCCAGCACCGCCGTGCACTGCCTCGACGACGCCACCCACGACACCTGGGCACTCTCCGACGGCCGGGCCGACGACCAGGGCAAGGCGTACGCGGACGCCTGCGCGGCCAACTCCGGCAAGCTGCTCCCCCACCTCGGCACCCGGGACGCCGCCCGCGACCTCGACGTGCTGCGCGGGGCGCTGGGCGACCCGAAGCTGAACTACTTCGGCTTCTCCTACGGCACCTACCTGGGTTCCAGCTACGCCGAGCAGTTCCCCGACCGCACCGGCCGGCTGGTGCTGGACGGCGCCGTCGACCCGACCGCCGACCAGCTCGACCAGCTGGTGCAGCAGTTCGCCGGCTTCGAGAAGTCGCTGACCGCCTTCGCCGCCGACTGCGTCAAGCAGGAGCAGTGCCCGCTCGGCAAGGACGCCGGCAAGGCCCCGCAGAAGCTCGCGACCTTCCTCGACGGCCTGCGCGCGCACCCGCTCGCGGCCGGCAAGGGCCGCGAGCTGACCTCGGCGGCGGGCTGGACCGGCACGCTGAACATGCTCTACGGCAGCGAGAAGTCCTGGGAGTACCTGCGCAACGCGCTCAGCTGGGCGATGCTCCGCGACAAGGGCGACTACCTGCTCGCGATGGCGGACGACTACAACGGGCGCGACGAGGACGGCCACTACACCAACATGTTCGACGCCTACACCGCGATCCACTGCGCCGACCCGGGCGCGGACACCCCGACCGCCGACCGCCTGCAGGCCGCGCTCGCCGCGGCCCACCAGCAGGCGCCGCTGGTCACCGCGCACTTCACCGACCGGGACCTGTTCGACCCGGACTGCCGCTCCTGGCCCTACCACTCGGCCGAGAAGCCGCACGTGGTCAAGGCCGCCGGCAGCGCCCCGATCCTGGTGGTCGGCTCGACCGGCGACCCGGCGACCCCGTACGCCTGGGCGGAGAAGCTGGCCTCCGGCTTCGCCAACGCCACCCTGCTGACCCGCGAGGGCGACGGGCACACCGGCTACGGCAAGAGCACCTGCATCCGCACCGCGGTGAACGGCTTCCTGCTCGACGGCACCATGCCGGCCGCCGGGACGCGCTGCCCCACCCCGTGACCCGCGCTGACCGCACCCGCTGAACGGGACGGGCCCCCGGAACCGCTTCCGGGGGCCCGTCCCGTTCTGTCGGGACCGGCGGTTACTGTTCCCCGCAGGTCACCGGGTGCCTGCGGGTGGTCAGGCGAGGAGAGGGGCGCGGCGGTGCGTCGCTGGGAGTTCACCGAGGACGGCTCGGACAAGTTCTGGGAGGCCGGCACCGAGGGCACCGCGCTGACCGTGCGCTACGGGCGCCGCGGGACGGCCGGGCGCGCGCGGGTGCGGGAGTTCGCCTCGGCGGCGGACGCGGCGGCGCACCTGGCGAAGGCGGCGGCGGAGAAGGAGCGCAAGGGCTACCGCGAGGTCGGCGGCCAGGCGCCGGCGGAGACCCCCTCGGGCGGTACGGACACCGTGGACGCCTCGAACGCTTCGGACGCCGTGGACGAGGACGTGTTCGTGCTGCCCGACGGCTGGCGGCGGCTGCTGGTCCCGCGCCGGGGCGGGGCGTCCCGGCCGCCGGCGGCTCCGGTGAAGGGCGCGGTGGAGCGGCTGCGGGCGGGGGTCGGGGAGCGGCGGGCGTGGATCGACGAGGCGCTGGCGGATCCGCGCAGTGACGGGCCGTCGGTCGCCGCGGCCCGGGCGTACCTGGCGGGTGCGGCGGATCCGCTGGGCGCGGCCGCCGTCGCGGCGCTGGCGGGGCTGGGCGGTGAGCGAGCGACGGCGGACGCCTGGGTGGCCGGGCACGGGCTGGTGTTCGCCGCCGTCGCGGCCGTGGAGCTGATGGAGGTGGAGGTGTCCTGGCGGTCGTCGGGGTCGACGCGCCGCCAGGGGCCGGTGCTGTCGGCCGGTCAGTCGTCGTACCGGTCGGACCGGCTGGCCGTCGCCGGGCGGGTCCGGGCGCTGCTGGCGGCCTGTCCGGAGCCGCTGTACCGGGAGGCGGTCGGCGCGCTCGGCGCGGTCCGGACCGCGCCGTCGCGCGAGGTGGTCGCGGCCTACCTGGTGCCGACCGAGCGGGAGTGGGTGGACGCCTGCTGCCGCCGGCCGGGGGCGGGGCGGCGGGGCGGGACGCGGCAGGCGATGCTGCTGTGCGCGCTGTCCGCGCCGGAGCAGGTGGCGGCGCTGGCGGAGCCGGCCCGGGTGGAGTGGTCGGCCGCGCTGGTGGCCACGGTCGCCGACGGTCTGGGCGCGGCGGCCGCGCCGCTGCTGCTGCAGGGCGTCGAGGGGGCGTACGACGGCGTCGAGCGGCGGCGGCTGTTCGACGCGCTGGCGCTGCTGCCCTCGGACGAGGGCTTCCGCGGCCTGCTCGCCCACCGGGCGGACCCGGCGGCCCGGCAGGCGCTGCCGGCCGCGATGGCGAACCGGCCCCGGCGGGCGCTGCGGCTGCTCGCGGAGGCGGTGGCCGAGGCCCGGGCGTCCCAAGCCCCGGCGCGGACGGGGCGGACGAGGCCGGACGACCCGGTGCCGGCCCTGCTCGCACTGCTGGCCGCCCACGCGGCGGCGCACCGGGCGGCGGCGCTGGAGCTACTGCCGAGCCTGCCGCCCGCCCCGGCGGCGGTGCTGGCGCCGCTGACGGAGCCGGGCGACCGGCTGCCGGACGCGTCGGCGGCGGAGCTGCCGGCGGTGCTGGCCGACCCGCCGTGGGCCCGGGAGCGGGTCGCGGCGGGGGCGCGGGTGGTGCCGGGGGTGGCGGCGCCGGCCGGGTGCGAGGTGCGCTGGCTGCCGGGCGAGGAGCGCGCGTGGGCGGCGGCCCCGGCGGACGCGTACCGGGTGTGGGAGTACCGGGACGACTGGGCGGTGGCGGCGGACTGGTTCCGGCAGGGCAGGCTGCACGCGTACCAGGAGTTCACGCTGCTGCTGCGGGCGCCGCACGAGGTGGCGCGGCCGCTGCTGGCGGACTGGTCGGGGGCGGAGTACCTGGGGGACGGCGCGGCGGCGCTGCGGCTGCTGGTGGTCCGGCACGGGGCGGACGCGCTGGCGCCGGTGCTGCGGGCGGTGCGGGAGGATCCGGCGGGGCTGGGCGGGGTGCTGCTGCCGCTGCTGGGCGTCGAGGTGGCGCGGTGCGCGGCGGACTGGCTGGTGCGGCTGAAGTCGGCGGGGGCGACGGCCCGTTCGTGGTTCGCCCGGCACGGGGTGGCGGCGGCGCGGCTGCTGGTGCCGGACGCGGTGGGCCGGGCGGGCGCGGCCCGGCGGGGCGCGGAGCAGGCGCTGCGGCTGGTCGCGGCGGCGCACGGGGCGGCGGCGGTGCGGGCGGCGGCGTCCGGGTACGGGGCCGGGGCGGCGGAGGCGGTCGACGCGCTGCTGTCGGCGGATCCGCTGGTCAACGCGCTGCCGGCGCGGCTGCCGGTGCTGGAGGGCTGGGCGGATCCGGCGGGGCTGCCGCAGCTGCCGCTGGCGGGCGGCGGGGCGGCGCTGCCCGTTGCGGCGGCGGGGCACCTGGTGATGATGCTGGCGCTGTCGCGTCCGGGTGAGCCGTACCCGGGGCTGGCCGGGGTGGTGCCGCGCTGCGATCCGGCGGGGCTGGCGGAGTTCGCCTGGGCGCTGTTCGAGCGGTGGCGGCTGGCGGGCCTGCCGGCGTCGGGGGCGTGGGCGCTGCACGCGCTGGGCCCGCTCGGCGACGACGGGACGGTGCGCCGGCTGTCGCCGGTACTGCGGGCCTGGCCCGGCGAGGGGGCGCACCACCGGGCGGTGGACGGGCTGGAGGTGCTGGCGGCGATCGGCACCGAGACGGCGCTGCGGCACCTGCACCTGATCGCGCAGCGCGTCCCGTTCAAGGCGTTGAAGGCGCGGGCCGGGGAGAGGATCGCCGAGGTGGCGGCGGGTCTCGGCCTGACGGGCGAGCAGTTGGCCGACCGGCTGGTGCCGGACTTCGGGCTGGACGCGGCGGGCACGGCGGTCGTCGACTACGGGCCGCGGGCGTTCACGGTCGGGTTCGACGAGCAGTTGCGGCCGTTCGTGCGGGACGGCTCGGGGCGGCGGCGCGCGGAGCTGCCGGCGCCGGGGGCGGCGGACGACGCCGGGCTGGCGGCGGCCGGGCGGGCCCGGTACGCGGAGCTGCGCAAGGAGGTGCGGGCGACGGCGGCGGACCAGGTCCGGCGGCTGGAGGCGGCGATGGTGGCGCGGCGGTCGTGGCCGGCGGCGGAGTTCACCGGGCTGCTGGTCGCGCATCCGCTGCTGCGGCACCTGGTGCGGCGGCTGGTCTGGCTGGCCGAGACGGCAGCGGCCGGGGGCGGGGGGAGCGCGGGGGGCGGGGGCGCGGTGACGGCGTTCCGGGTCGCCGAGGACGCGACCTTCGCGGACGTCGCGGACCGGGCGTACGCGCTGCCGGCGGACGCGGTGGTCCGGGTCGCGCACCCGGTGCTGCTGGGGGCGGCGGAGCTGGCGGCGTGGGCGGAGCTGTTCGCGGACTACGAGGTGCTGCAGCCGTTCCGCCAACTCGGGCGGCCGGTGCACGCGTTGACGGACCAGGAGCGGGCGGGGCACCGGCTGGCCCGGTTCGAGGGCGGTCCGGCGGTGCCGACCGGGCGCTTCCGGGCGCTGGCGCGGCGCGGCTGGGAGATCGGCGACCCGGGCGACAACGGCGTCTCGCGCTGGGTCTCCCGGCCGGTCGGCGACGCGGGCCACCTGGTGGTCGTCCCGGAGCACGGGATCCCGGTCGCGGGGTCCGACGCCTACCCGGAGCAGTCGGTGCGGGAGGTGCGGCTGGTCGCCCGGCCGGGCGACCACCGGCGGGACGGGGAGCCGGGGCCGGTGCTGGCGGCGCTGGATCCGCTGCTGGCCTCGGAGTTGCTGGCCGACCTGGTGGAGCTGACCGTGCCGTGAGCGGTGCCGCAGCGCCAACGTCAACGCCTGCGTCAACGTCGGCGTCGGATCGGGCGGCCGCGCGCCGGGTTCAGCGGAGGCGGATTCAGCGGAGGCGGATTCAGCGGAGGCGGGTGAGCAGGATCCGGCCGCCCAGGTAGGCGCCGCCGTCGATGGCGAGGACCCGGCCGCCGGCGTAGCGCAGCGCCGCCCGGACGCGTTCCGGGGGGATGCCGAAGTACTCGGTGAGCGTGCTGTGGCCGTGCACCAGGACGCTGCCGCCGAGGGCGTCCAGGATCCGGGCGACCGGTTCGTCCGGGCGGCCGGCCCGGGCGCCCCGGAAGGAGCCCCGGGAGCTCATCAGGCGGCTGAACTCCAGCCAGGCTTCCGGGTGTTCGTCGGCCAGGACGGCGGTGGCGGCGGCGTTGACGGCGGCGACGCTGGTGCCGAGTTCGAGGTACCGGGTGGTGTCGGAGTGGACCAGCAGGTGGCCGTCGACCAGGGCGGCGGCGGGGAGGGCGGCGAGCCACTCCAGGTGGGAGGGGGTCAGTCCGCGCAGGTCGGCCTCCTGGCCGCCGAACCGGGCCCAGCCGCCGTGGAACCCGCCGGGCTGGTCCCAGCCGGGGACGGGGGCGGTGCCGAAGCGGTGGGCGGCGAGCAGCTGCACCTCGTGGTTGCCGAGCAGCGCGCCGACCTGTCCGCCCTCGTCCCGGGCCTGGGCGGCGAGGCGGCGGACGTCCTCGATGACGCCGATGCCGTCCGGGCCGCGGTCGACGTGGTCACCGAGCAGCCAGAGCCGGGCCCGGCCGCCGCTCCAGTGGCCGTTTTCGTCGGCGAGGCCCGCCGCGCGCAGGACGGCGCGGAATTCGGTGCGGTGGCCGTGGATGTCGGCGGCGACGTAGAGCGGGGTGCGGTGTGGGGACACGGCGGGACGCTATCAGGACGGCGGGGGCGGGCAGGCCGGTACGGGGGTGGGTGACGGCACTTCAGGGGGTCGCGGGGGCGCCTCAGGGGCGGGTGACGGCGGCTCGGGAGGGTCGCGGCGGCGGACCGCTTTCGGCTTTTCCAAGATCGACTTTTGGGCCCGGAACCCATTTCCCTCCCGGCGTTCCGGGGCGGGTTCGCCGGTCCACGAATTGGTGCCGCAATCGGGAAGACTCCGGGGGTCGAACTCCGGTACGGTACGTCAGCCGAACGGCTCTTTATGCATACCTTATGTCCAGTTATGGGATCTCTGTGAACATCGACTTCAGCCTCGAACCGCTCTTCTCCTGGTACGTCGTCCTGCTGATGGTCAGCGGCCTGATCACGATCTGCCTCGCCCTCGTTCCGGCCTCCGGCCTGGGCATCGGCATGCGCGTCATCTCCGGGCTCATCGGCGCCGCGTTCTTCGGCTACGGCCTGTACCTCGGCTTCTTCTTCGAGGGTGGCCGTTATGTCATCTACTTCAAGGTGCTGTTCATCCCGGTCGCGATGATCTTCTACCTCGTCCGGTCGCTGGTGAACCGCGCCAAGGGCACCCCGGCGCCGCCGCAGTACCCGGCCGCCTACCCGCCGGCCCAGGGCCAGTACCCCGGCCAGGCGCCGTTCCAGGGCGAGGCGCCGCAGCAGCAGCCGGGCCAGGTCCCGCCCCAGGCGCCGTTCCAGGCTCCGGGCCAGGCCCCGGTCCAGCAGCCGCCGGTCGGCGGTCCGACCGCCTGACCGCCCGGCCGCCAGCGCGCGAGGCTGTTCACCGGAGCGCCGTCCCCCGTCACGGGGGGCGGCGCTCTCGCCTTCCGGCCCGGCGGGCGGGGGCGGGCCGACTCCGTTGCGGTCCAGACCAGTTGACGGACTTTACGTGTTCATGGATAGTCACACGCGCGGGAGCGCCCCGCAGGCGGAAGGGGTGGCGGAATGGGAGTCCACGGGGTGGCGGCGGCCGGTGCGCGGGAGGCGCGGTTCGATCCGCTGCTGGCCGATCGGGTGGTCGACGCGCTGCTGCTGGTCGGACTGCCCGTCGCGCACGGCGGCCACGGGCCCGGCGTCCACCTGTTCGCCAGCGGCTCGGCCGAGGACACCGGCAGCACGTACGGCCTCGACCCGGAGCGCTGGCCGCTGACCCTGCGCTGGCTCTGCTCGCCCCGCCTGGAGGACGCGGCGGCGGCCGGCGGCACCGACAGCCCGTGGCCCCGGACCAGGCGGCTGGTCGCGGACAGCATCGAGACCGCGCTCGCCGAACTCCTGCCCGCGCTCGGCCTCTCCGCCACCCGCGACGCCCCGGACGGCCCGACCCGGATCGGCCCCGCCGACTCCCCCACCACGCCGGCTGCCCCGGCCGCCCCGGAACTGGCCGTGGAACCGGCCGTGGAACTCCCGGCCGTGGAACTCCCGGCCGCCGCCGTCGCCGCCGTGCGCCGCGCCGCCGCGCTGGCCGGCCTGCCGCTCGCCGCGCACCCGCGCGCGGTCGGCGTCGCGCTCACCGCCTGCCTGCCCGCGCCGGACACCGCGCCCGTCGCCGACGTCGCCTGGCGCCCGTCCCCCCGGCTGCCGGACGGCCCGCCGGTGTCGACCGCCGTCCGGGAGTCGATGCACCACGCGGTGGGCTCCGTCCTGGCCGGCTGCGGGCTGCGCACCACCTGGCACCGGCCCCCGGACAGCGCCCCGCACCTGCACGCCGCCGCCCGCTGAACCGCCGCCCGCCGCCCACCGCCCACCGCGCCAGGCCAGAGCGGACGCGCCCGGGCCGGGTCGTCGTCAGCGCGCCGCGCGGGCGACCACCCTCAGGTAGCGTTCGATCGCCAGGTGCTGGAGGGTGAGCGCGACGGGGCGGCCGAGCCGGGCGTACCAGCTGTCCAGGCGGGAGAAGGCGGCGACCTCGAACCACACCTCGCCGTCGGCGTCCGCGCTCACCACGAACGACTCCTCGCCGCGCTCGGGGTGGCCGGGGAGGGTGCCGTAGGCGAAGCCGATCCGGTCGGGCTCCTCGACCGTCCAGACCACCCGGCAGGGGATGGCCAGCCGGGGCAGCCGCAGGCCGGGCAGGGCGATCCGGAGTAGCACGGTGGCGCCGGGGGCGGCCTTCTCCGGCGGCGGGTAGAGCGCGAAGCCGGAGCCCAACTGGGCTCCCCAGTGCAGGACATACGCGCCCGCGCGCTCCAGGACGGCGGGTCCGCTGCCGAGGTGGATCCGGCGGCGCAGCCAGGAGTAGCCGGCCGGTAGGGCGGCGTCGCGGGTGGCGCCGACCTCTGGGTAGCTGGGGGCGGTGGCGCGGGCGGCGCGGTGGCGGCTCGGGAGGTCCTTCGGCGGCATCCGCCCGTTGTACGCCGGACGGGGCCGCGCGGCCAAGCCCCCGGCCCGGGCCGAGGGACGTTCTGCCTGGTCGGACGAGGTGGCTGTGGCACACCTCACCCGTACGGCGACGCCCCCGGCCGGGCGGTCGAGGTCAGCTCTGGACGGAGGCCCAGAACTCCTCGAAGGAGAGCTTGCCGTCGCCGTTGGCGTCCTTGGCGTTGATGATCGCCTGGGCGACGGTCTCGGTGACGTGGTAGTCGCCGAGCTGCGCCATGACCGTCTTGTACTCGTGCGCGGTGACCCGCCCGTCGCCGTCGACGTCCAGGCGCGCGAATGCCGTCCGTGCCGCTTCGATGTCCGCCATCGGACCCACCCCTCTTCTTGCTGTTCCAGCGGTGCTTGACGCCGTGTTCCGGCGCGCGGGCCACAATAGCCGCCGCCCGCGGGCTCCCGGCAGGGTGGTCGGCTCCTGCCGCGCGCTGCCCGCCGACCGCTCAGTCGCGGCGGACGCTGACGCCGCCGATCAGGCCCCAGGCGGCGACGTGGACGGTGGGGCCGCCCTCGCGGGTGGGGCCGTCGTCGCTGACGCCGCCGAGCCGGACGCCGGTGACGACCACCTTGACGTCGGGGCGGACCCGCAGCGAGACGCCGCCGATCAGGCTGAGCTTGGTGATCCGCAGTTCGGCGCCGTCCGGGATGTCGACGTCGGTGAGGTCGATGTCGGCGCCGCCGACCAGGGAGGCGGTGAGAGTGCGGGTGTGGATCTCCTCGCCCTCCAGGCGGGTGCCGCCGATGAGGCTGATCCGGATGTCGGTGCGGTCGTCGTCCTTGGAGTTCCCCGTGTTCGTCATGGCCGTCACCCTAGGGTCCGTCAGGAGGCCCTGGTAAGTGGCCGGTTGCACGGTTCCCGCCATGACGGACGTCATGCCGGCGCGTGCGGGTAGCCGCGCTCCCCCGGCGCGCGGGGCGGCCCGGGGTGTGCGCCCGCACGCCGCCGTAGAACGGGGCGGAGCGGAAAGGATCTGCCTCGCGCACCGGTCACGAAGACACGAAGGCACGGCGGCACGAAGGCACGGGGAGTACGACGGCACGGGGGCAGGTCCGGTCGCGGGTCCAGGTTCCAGGGTTCCGGGGAGAGGCACGGTCATGGCGAGCGGGTTCCAGCGCTACAAGCTGACGAGCATGTTCCACGCGTTCGACGCGGACGGGAACGGCTACCTCGACGAGGAGGACTTCCGGGCACTGGCCGACCGCTGGGGCCGGCTGCCCCGGGTGGCGGCGGACCCGGAGCTGGCGGCCCGGGTGGAGCGGGTGATGCTCGGCTGGTGGGACGCGCTGTACGAGGCGGCGGACACCAACGGCGACGGGCTGGTCGACCTGGACGAGATCCTGGCCATGGTGGACCGGCTGCCGGAGATGCGGGAGGCCGTGACGGCGACGGCGGACACCGTCTTCGACGCGGTCGACGAGAACGGCGACGGCCGGATCTCGCGGGAGGAGCACCGCCGCCTGGTGGACGTGTGGAACGGCCGGGCGACCGACACCGCGGGCGTGTTCGAGCTGGTCGACCTGGACGGCGACGGCTTCCTCTCCCAGGCGGAGTTCACCGAGCTGTGGGCGCAGTTCTGGATCAGCGCGGACCCGGCGGACCCGGGCAACCACCTCTGCGGCGTGCTGTCCCCGGCGGCGGACCCGGCCGCCGGGGCGTGACGGCGCCCGCCGCCGGGGCGTGACGACCCCGGGGCCGGGTCAGCGCTTGGAGATCCCGACGTTGCGGATGTTGACGGGCAGCGTCGGGAAGCCGTCGCCGGGGCCGTTCTGGTCGTCCTCGCCGCCGGCGGCGATCTTCTGCAGCACGTCGAGGCCGGCGGTGACCCGGCCGAAGGGGGTGTAGGCCGGGGAGAGCTTGGTGTCCTTCCAGACGATGAAGAACTGGCTGCCGTTGGTGTTCGGCCCGGCGTTGGCCATCGCGACGGTGCCGGCGGGGTAGGTGGCGCCGTTCAGGTTCTCGTCGGGGAAGGAGTAGCCGGGGCCGCCGCTGCCGGTGCCGGTGGGGTCGCCGCACTGCAGGACGTAGAGCCGCTGGGTGGTGAGGCGGTGGCAGTGGGTGCGGTCGTAGTAGTCCTTCTCGGCGAGGAAGCGGAACGAGAAGGTGGTGCAGGGCGCCTTGTCGGTGAGCGCCTGGAAGGTGATCTGGCCCTGGCTGGTGCGGAGGGTGGCGCTGTAGGGCTTGGCGGCCTTCTGGGCGTCGAAGACCGGGATGCCCTTGAAGTTGTCGGCGGGCACGGCCGGGGTGTACGTGCACGTGGCGGCGCTGGCGGCACCGGCGGCGGGGGTGGCGGCGGAGGCGGTGCCCCCGGTGGTGGACAGGGCGAGCGACACCATGGCCAGGACGGTCAGTCCGGCACCCCAGGACGTGCGCTTCATTCGACAGCCTCCGCGGGTGGAGAGGATCAAGCTACGGACAGGATTGGCAGGGACCTGCCCGCCCGGTCCGCTCCCCGAACCTCCCGGCACCCTCGCCGCACCCTTCCCCCACCCCGACCCGCCGACCCGCCGGGCCCGCGCGCCCCTCGCCGCTCCCCCGTTCCCGCACGTCACACCCCTCCCGTCCGGGTCTCCCCTTGACAACGGTTCGTCCAGGATCCTTTTCGAGTGTCCGTTCGATGTGACAGCATCGTCCGCTATCCGGTGCATTGGGTGGCGGGGACGGGAGGGGGACGGCCATGGTCGGCTTCGTCGTGCGCCGGCTGCACGGGCGGCTGCCGCTGGCGGCGGCCGCGCTGCTGACCGTGCTGATCACCACCTCGGTGCTGACCGCGCTGGTGGCGTTCGACCGGGGCGCGGCGGAGGCCGGGCTGCGGCGGGCCCTCCAGGGCGCGGGCGCGGCGCGGGCCACCGTACTGGTCGGCGGCGACCGGGCGGTGGGCGACCGGGCCCGGGACGACGCGGCGGTGGCGGCGTACGGCCGCGAGCTGTTCGGTGCGCTGCCGGTCAGCGCCGAGAGCGTGGCCCGCAGCCGCTCGTACGGTCTGCCGGGGGCCGCCGACCGGCCCGACCTGACGGTGCTGGCCGCCCTCGACCGGGGCCGCACCGCGCTGCTCGCCGGCGCCTGGCCCACCGCCGGGCCGCCCGCCGGCGCCGGTGCCGTCCAGGCCGCCGTCCCGCAGAACGCGCTGGCCGGGCTGGGGGTGGACGCGGCGGCGCTGCCGGCCCGCCTGGAGCTGACGGACCGCTTCACCGGCCGGCCGCTGACCGTCGAGGTGACGGGTGTGTACCGGGCCGCCGACCCGTCCGACCCGTACTGGCGCACCGACCCGGCGGCCGGGCGCGGCGTGCAGGTGCTGGCGTACACCACGTACGGGCCGCTGCTGGTGGACGACGCGGTGTTCACCTCCGGCGCGGTCGCCCAGGCGAGCCGGAGCTGGCTGCTGCGGGCCGACTTCGCGGGCCTCGCCCCCGAGGACGCGGCGGCGCTGCGCGGCCGGGTCGCGGCGGCCGGGGCCGGGCTGCAGCGGGACGCGGGGCTGACCGCGAGCACCGAACTGGACGGGCAGCTCGGCGAACTCGCCTCGGACGCGCAGGTCGCCCGCGCGACGCTGCTGGTCGGCGCGCTGCAACTGGTGGTGCTGGCGGGCGCGGCGCTGCTGCTGGTGGTGCACCTGCTGGCGGACCGGCAGGCGGCGGAGAACCGGCTGCTGGTGGCGCGCGGCGCCGCCCGCGGGCGGGTCGGCGCGTTCGCGGCGGGCGAGGCGGTGCTGCTGGCGGCGCCGGCGGCGCTGCTCGCCCCGCTGCTGACGCCCTGGCTGGTGCGGCTGCTGGCGGAGACCGGCCCGCTGGCGGGCGCCGGGCTGGACGCGGCGGTGCCGTGGACGGTGTGGCCGGTCGCGGCGGCCTGCGCGCTGGGCTGCGTGCTGCTCACGGCGCTGGCCACGGCCGCCCGGTCGGCGGGCGCCGCGGTGCTGCGCCGGGTCGGACGGCAGCGGGCCCGCGCGTCGGCGGTGCTGCGCTCGGGCGCGGACGTGGCGCTGCTCGCGCTGGCCGCGGTCGCCTACCGGCAGCTGGCCCGCTACTCGGGCGTCTCGCACGGGGTGGACCCGCTGCTGGTGGTGGCGCCGACGCTGGCGCTGTGCGCGGGCACGGTGCTGGTGCTGCGGCTGCTGCCGCCGGTCTCCCGGCTCGGCGAACGGTGGGCGGCCCGGTCGGCGGGGCTCGGCCCGGCCCTGGCCGGCTGGCAGCTGGCCCGCCGCCCCGGCCGGGCCGCCGGGCCGGTCCTGCTGCTGGTGCTGGCCGTGTCGGTGGGCATGCTGGCGATCGGCCAGCGCGCCTCCTGGGCGGACTCGCAACGCGATCAGGCCGCGTTCGCCACCGCCGGCGGCCTGCGCATCACCGCCTCCGCCCTGCCGGCCGCCGGCCAGGGCGGCGTGTACGCGGCCCTGCCCGGCGGCGAGCGGATCGTGCCGGTGGCCCGCCGCGACGTCCCGCTGCCCCGGGGCGCGACGGCGACCGTCCTGCTCCTCGACGCGGGCCGCGCCGCCGAACACCTCCGGATCCGCGCCGACCTGCTCGACGGCCACGACGCCCGCACGGTCTTCACCCCGCTGGCCTCCCAGCCGGAGGGCGGCCTGCCGCTGCCCTCGCCCCGGATCGAACTGGACGTGACGACGGACGGAGGCGCGAGCCCCGGCGCGGGCCCCGGCCGGGCGACGGACGCGAGCCTGAGCCCGAGCGTGCCCGCGCTGTCGCTGCTGGTGCGTGACCGCTTCGGGCTGGTCCAGTCCGTTCCGGCGCCGGTCCTGGCGGGTGGGGCGCAGCACCTGGCGGTCGATCTGGCGGCGGGCGGTGCGGGCGGTGCGGGTGGTCCGGGCGGTCCGGGCGGTGCGGGCGGTCCGGGCGGGCGGCTCGCGGGGCCGTTCGCCCTGGTCGGGCTGGCGCTGGAGGTGCCCGGTACGGCCGGGAGCCTGCGGGTCGACGGCCTCTCCGCCGCGGCTTCCGCCGACTGGTCGGTGACCGGTCCGGGCGCGACGGTCGTGCCGGGTGCCGGGCGGCTGCCCGTCGTGTCCTGGCCGGCCGCCCCCGGTCCGGTCCGGCGCCTGGTGCTGGCCCCGGCCGGGCGGCCGGCGGCCCCGGAGCTGTCCGCGGTCGCGACCGCGTCGTACCTGGCGGCGGTCGGGGCGAAGGTGGGCGAGTCCGTCCCGGTGCCGTTCGGTACGGCGACCCTGCGGGCGCGGGTGACGGCGGCGGTGACGGCGCTGCCGGCGACCGAGGGCCCGGCGGTCGCGCTGGACCTGGCCGCCGTCGACCGGCACCTGGACGCCCGCGGCGAGGTCGCGGTCGCCGCGTCCGAGTGGTGGCTCCCGGCCGCCGGGCCCGGCGACGACGCCCCGCGCCGGGCGGCCGCCGAGTTGCGGGCCGCGCCGTTCGCGCAGCGCACCCTGGAGCAGGGCGCGCTGGCGGGGCGGTTGCGCGGCGATCCGCTGGGCGCGGCTCCGCAGTCGGCGTTGGCGGCGCTCGCGGTGGCGGCGGTGGCGCTGGCCGCGATCGGCTGCGCCGCCTCGGCGGCGGGCGCGGCCGCGGAGCGTTCCCGCGAGTTCGCGGTGCTGGCCGCGCTGGGCGCGCCGCGCCGCCGCCTGCTGCGGACGGTGGCGGCGGAGCAGGGTGTGCTGGCCCTGCTGGGCGTGGGCACCGGTCTGCTGCTGGGCGCCCTGCTGGTGCGCCTGGTGGTGCCGTTGGTGGTGCTGACCCCGGCGGCGGCCCGCCCGCTGCCGGAGGTCCTGGTCCGCCTTCCGCTCGGCCAGGTCGCCGCCTTGGCGGCGGTGGCCGGGGCGGCCCTGCTGCTGCCCGCCCTGCTGGCGGGTCGGCGCGGCCGCGACCTGGGCACCCGCCTGCGCGGTTCGGAGGAGCCGTGAGCACGCCGCGGGGCGCCGTGCCGCCCGCCGTCCGCCCTCCCGGGTTCCGGCCGAAGTTCCACTCGGAGTTCCCCCCGATGTGCCGCTCGCGACAGCAGTTGGAAGAGATGTGAGCACCCCTCCCCCGGTGGCGCCGTGGGTGCGCACCAGGCTGCGCGCGGTGCGGGTCTCGACGTGGTTGACGGCCGCGCTGGTGCTGGTCGCGGTGTTCCTGGCGGCGGGTCTGCCCCGGGCGCTGGACCGCGCGGCGGACGGCGCGTTGCGCGAGCGGTTGGCCTCGGGCGGGCGGGACGGCGCGGTGGTGACGGCGACGTCGCTGCGGCTGGGCGCGCAGGGCGGCGGCTCCCCGGCGCTGCAACTGGACGTGCTGGCGCAGGAGTTGGAGCGCCGGGTGACCGATCCGCTGCGGCCGACCGGGCTGGGCGCGGTGTACGGCTCGACGACGCGGGCCGACCGTTCGCTGCCGGGCCCCGGGCTGCCGCGTCCGAACGGGATGGCGCCGGTGCTGGGGCTGGCGTACCTGCACGGGGTGGGCGGCCGGGCTGCGTTGGCGGCGGGGCGCTGGCCGGCGGCGGTGGCGGACGGCGCGGACTTCGAGGTGGCGCTGTCGGAGCCGGTGGCGCGGACCTTCGGGGTGTCGGTGGGCGCGGTGCTGGACGCGGGCACCGACGCGTCGATGTCGCCGCCCCGGCACTTCCGGGCGACGGTGGTGGGCGTGTTCGCGGCGGCCGATCCGGCCTCGCCGTTCTGGGCGGGCACGGACTGCCTGGTCGAGGCGTGCCTGAGTTCGACGGTGGCGCTGGGCGAGCGGATCAGGTACTGGCGGGCGGCGGCCCTGGTCGGGCCGGGTGAGCTGGCCGACCTGGGGTTCTGGTCGGGCAAGTCGCCGCAGGACTTCGTCCGGGTGCCGGTGGACGTCTCGGCGGCGCGGGCCGACCGGCTGCCGCGCTGGCGGGCGGCGGTCGGTTCGCTGACCGGCGGTCCGGAGCGGACGGCGCTGCAGGTCGCGGCCGGGCGGCCGGACGTGCAGGTGCGCTCTCGGCTGTCGGAGCTGCTGGAGACGGCGGCCGAGCGGCAGTCGGCGGTGGCGCCGCTGACGGTGCTGGGCCCGGCGGGCGCGGCGGGGGTGGGGTTGACGGTGCTGCTGCTGGCGGCGGCGCTGGCCGCCGAGCGGCGGGCGGGCGAGTTGCGGCTGCTGCGGGCGCGCGGGGCCTCGCGCGGCGGGGTGCTGCGGCGGCTGCTGGGCGAGAGCGCGGCGACGGCGCTGCCGGCGGCCGTGCTGGGCACGGCGCTGGCCCTGCTGGTGCTGCCCTCGCCGCGCTGGGGTGCGGCGGTGCTGGCGGCGGGGGTGACGGCGGCGGTGGCGCTGCTGGTGTTCCCGCTGCGGGCGGCGCTGTTCCCGGAGCGTGGCACGGAGCCGGGCACGGAGCCCGGCGCGGCGGCGGGCCGGCGCCGGGTGGTGGCGGAGCTGTCGGCGCTGGCGCTGGCGGCGGGCGCGGTGGTCGCGGTGCGGCGGCGCGGGGTGGCGCCGGCGGGCGCGGGCGTGGATCCGCTGCTGGTGGGCGCGCCGCTGCTGATCGCACTGGTGGGCGCGCTGCTGCTGGCCCGGCTGCTGCCGCCGCTGGTGGGGGCGGCTTCGCGCCGGGCGGCCCGCCGCCGGGGCGCGGTGGGTTTCCTGGCCCTGGCCCGGGCGTCGCGTCCGGCGGTGCTGCCCCTGTTGGCGCTGCTGCTGGCAGTCAGCACGGCGGGTTTCGGCGCGACGGTGCTGGAGTCCGTCGACGCGGGCCGGCTGCGCGCGGTGCGGGCGGAGACCGGCGCGGACGCCCGGGTGACGGCCCGTACGGTGCTGCCGGACGGTTTCGGGCGGGCGGCGGGCGAGCTGCCGGACGTCCGGGCGGGCGTGTCGGCGTGGACGGACCGAGCGGCGTCGGTGGCGAAGCCGGACGGGACGGTGCTGGCCGAGGTGACGCTGCTGGTGGTCGATCCGCAGCAGTACGCGGCGCTGGCCCGGCGCAACGGGCAGCCGGCCATCGACCCCCGTCCGCTCGCGGGCGGCGGCCCCGACGGGGTGCCCGCGCTGGTCACCCCGGGCCTGGCCGGCCGGCTCGGTGCCGGTCCGCACCCGCTGCACACCGGCCAGTCGGTGCTGCCGTTCCGCCTGGCGGGCGTGCTGCCGGCCGGCGGCGGCCCGGCGCTGGGCGCCGGCGAGGCGGTGGTGCTGCCGGTCGGGCAGGCGTCCGAGCGGGTCGCCGCGCTGGGCCGGAGCAACCTCTGGCTGGGCACCGGCACTCCGCGCGCCGATCGGCTGCGCGAGCTGCTCCGGCGGCTGGACCCGGCGTCCGCGCCGGAGAGCGGGGCGTACGCGGTGCGGACCGGCGCGGAGGAGTCGGAGCGCCTGGCCGCGGACCCGCTGCAGCGCTCGGCCGCCCGGGTGTTCGGCTGGTCGGTCCTGGCGGCGGGCGCGTTCGCGGCCCTCGCCGTGCTGCTGACGCTGGCCCGTTCGGGCCCGGAGCGGGCGGCGCTGCTGGCCCGGCTGCGCACGATGGGCCTGCGGCCCCGGCAGGGCCTGGCCGTGGTGCTGCTGGAGTCCCTGCCCACCGCCCTGGCGGCGGCCGTGGCCGGCGCGCTGCTCGCCGTCGGCACCACCGTCCTGCTGGGCCCCGCCCTCGACCTCTCCGCCCTGGTCGGCGCCCCCGCCACCGGGGGCGTCAGCCCGTCCGCCGCCGCCGTCCTGACCTGGTCCCTCGCCCTCGCCGCGCTGTTCGCCGCCACGGTCGCGGCGGAGGCCCTGGTCGCGGGCCGCCGCCAGATCGGCACCGAGCTCCGCGCGGGGGACGCCCGCTGAGGGACGCGGCGCCCGTCGGCCGGGCTGTCCGGCGGCAGCGTGTCGCGATCGCCATCCGTACGGTCCGGTCAGCAGTGCCGTTCGAGGTAGAGCAGGGTGAGGCCGCCCTCGGAGGTGAACTCGTGCGCGACGTACTCCGTCAGGTCGCCGGGCTCGGTCCGCGCGGTGGCCTCGGCCCAGGCGGCGGCGCGTTCCCCGGGGGCGAGGTGGCGCAGTTCCCAGGGGCCGGTGATCATCACGTCGGCGTCGCGGACCAGCCGGGCGGCCCGCCGGGGGTCGAGCGCGGCCTTGGCCCGGCGGTGCCAGCGGTAGCCGTGGTCGTCGGTGAACTCGCGGGTGCCGCCGGGCCAGGGCCACCCCGCGCTGTCGGCCCCGGTCCGTTCCGCCGCCGGCAGGGCGGCGACGAAGGCGGCGAGGCCGGGCTGTTTCGGAGGGCGGCGGGCCATCGACGGGGTTCCTTCTCCGTTCAGGTCTGCTCAGGTCTGCGGCGCGCGCGGGGCGCGGGCCTGGACGATGGCGACGTAGCGGATGGTGAAGACCATCGGGACGACGAAGCCCGCGATCTGGACGACCAGCGCGGTGGCGGAGTGCCCGTGGCCGCCGTGCGCGAGGACGCCGAGGACGGCGGCGGTGATCGCGAAGGCTGCGGTCCACACCGAGGTGATGACCGCGTTGACCCGGATGAACGGCTTGAGGTTCCAGTACTCGCGCGGGGTGGTGCGCTTGGCGATGCCGAGCGTGAACGGCTTGCCGATCAGCAGCGAGACGCCGGCGATCAGCGCGAGGACGGCGGAGGACAGCGCGGCCGAGTAGTCGCGGACGCCGGAGTGCGGGTCGGTGAAGGCGATCACGGCGAGGACGGCGAAGTACAGTCCGGAGCCGGTCTCGATGATCAGCGCGTCCCAGCCGGTGCCGGCCGCGCGCTGCTGGGCGATGACGGCCGCGGCGATCACCAGGCCGGCCAGCGCCGCCCACTGCCACTGGGTGGAGGGGATGACCGCGAAGACGATCCAGGGCAGGAATGTACGCAGGTATGACATGGGTCGGGTTTCCCCCTCGGTGACCGGCCGATGCTCCCTCCGGCCGTCCTTCCCCACCACGGTATCCACTGCCGGCGCCGTCCACACCGTCCTCCGGCTGGACGGATCATGACACTTCGCGGGCTGGACGGATCATGCCACCCGCCCGCCCGCACGGGTGGCGGACGGGCGGGCGGGCGGGCGATTCGGGGGGTGCTCAGCCGTCGGGGAGCTCGCGCTTCAGCAGGAAGTTCCAGCGGTCGGCGGTGTACTCGTTGACCGGGCCGACCACCTCCCAGCCGTCCTTCCCGAGCTGTTCGAGGTCCCCGACGGTGCGTCCGCCGGGCTGGGCGACGGCCCAGCGGTACTCCCAGCGCGGGGCGACGGCGCCGGCGCGGGCCGGCGGAGTGGGGTCGGCGAGCGCGGCGGCGGTGGTGCCGACGGCGACCACGGCGGTCGCGGCGGCGGTGGCGGCCAGCCGCAGGTGGCGGCGGGCGGGCCGCGGCATGGTTCGGTTCACGGTGCTCCGTTCCTGGTCGGTTCCCTGGGGTCCCGCGGGTGGTCAGACGACGGTGATCTCGAAGGCGACCTGGGCCCGGTCGCTGACCGAGGCGATGACCAGGTCCGGTCCGGGCGTGCCGAGGGCGGTCAGCGCGGGGGCGAGGGCGTAGCCGTCGGCGTCGGTGACGGCGGTGGCGTCGTCGTCGCCGTCGGGGAACTTCAGGCCGGGCCCGGGGGTGGAGAACAGGACGGTGGCGCCGGCCACCGGGTGGTGGTCGTGGTCGAGGGCGCGCAGCTTGAGCCGGACGGGCACCTGCTGTCCGGCGGGTACCAGCTGCTCGTCGCCGTCGACGACCCACAGCCGTTCGACCCGCGCGCCGGGGTCGGTGACGGTCGCGGCGGCCAGCGCGGTGACCGCGCCGTAGTCGGCGGGGGCGGTGACGGCGGTGCGCTCGGCGGGCGTGGAGTGCGCCTGGGTGCCGGTGGCGGTGAGGACGACGCCGACGGCGAGCGCGGCGGCCGCGGCGGCGGCGCGCCGGTGGAGGGGGTTCATGCGACTCCTGGGGGAGGGCGTGGTCAGCACGGGCGGAGCGACTTGAGGGCGTCGTTGTGGGCGTTGCCCTGGGTGGCGGGGGCCATCGCCATGGCGGTGCCCTGGTAGTCCTTGCCGGGGTACCAGCAGTAGGGGACGGGCGAGTTGTTGACCCAGGCGGAGATGCCCTCCTTGCCGGTGAACCGCGACCCGTCGGGCAGTTGGAGCCGTTCGGTGTCGGTGAGTTCGGTGCCGGGGAGCAGGGCGACGGCGGCGTAGTCGAAGGTGAAGCCGTCGTAGAGGCAGACCCAGCCGGCCGGGCAGTCGACGTGCCGGGCGACCCGGCTGTCGCCGTTGAGGACGTGCACGCCGGGCGGGTTGCTGACGGGGACGGCCACGGCCGGGGCGGCGCCGAGCGCGAGGGCGGCGGCGGCCAGGGTGAGCGGGCGCAGGAAGCCCGGGCGGACGGGGATGGGCATCGGCTGGCTCCTCACTTGGAGTTGGGCAGTGCTTCGGTCCACACGGCCTTGCCCCTGGTGGGGGCCTCCTCGGTGACCGGGCCGATCCGCTGGTCAGCGATGCCGTGATTGAACACCGGGTCGCCCTCGGGTTCGAAGCGCCACTGGCCTTCCCATTCGATGGTGGGCTCCTGCGCGGGGGCGGCGGCTGCGGCGGCGCGCCGGTGGAGGGGGTTCATGCGGCTCCTGGGGGAGGGCGTGGTCAGCACGGGCGGAGCGACTTGAGCAGGTTGTTGTGGGCGGCGCCCTGAGTGGCGGGGGCCATCGCGCTGGCGGTGCCCTGGTAGTCCTTGGTGGGGTACGAGCAGTAGGGCACGGGCGAGTTGTTGACCCAGGCGGAGATGCCCTCCTCATTCACGAACCGGGAGCCGTCCGGCAGTTGGAGCCGTTCGGTGTCGGTCAGTTCGGTGCCGGGCAGCAGGGCGACGGCGGCGTAGTCGAAGTGGGCGCCGTCGTAGAGGCAGACCCAGCCGGCCGGGCAGTCGACGTGCCGGGCGACCCGGCTGTCGCCGTTGAGGACGTGCACGCCGGGCGGGTTGCTGACCGGAGCCGCGAGGGCGGGGGCGGCGCCGAGTGCGAGGGCGGCGGCGGCCAGGGTGAGCGGGCGCAGGAAGCCCGGGCGGACGGGGATGGGCATCGGCTGGCTCCTCACTTGGAGTTGGGCAGTGCTTCGGTCCACACGGCCTTGCCCCTGGTGGGGGCCTCCTCGGTGACCGGGCCGATCCGCTGGTAGCGCTGGGTCTTCTTGTCGCAGTCGAGGATCCGCTCGTAGTAGCCGGTGACCTGGACGGACTCGATGCCGACGTAGCGGGTGTAGCCGACGCCGGGTCCGGCGACCAGCCGGACCTCGGTCTCCTTCTCGACCGTGTTGGTGTCGGTGAGGCTGAAGCCGTAGCTGGCGCTGAACTTGGTCTGCACGCTGGCGGAGAAGGCGCCGAAGCCCGCGCTGGCCTCGGCGCCGACCTCGAAGCCGAGGTCGACCTGGTTCGAGAAGGTCTTGGTCAGGCTCTCCTTGGTGCGGACGGTCTGGTCGAGCGGTTCGGGCCCGTTGCGGTTGTCCAGGGTGAACTTGTCGGCGATCTCGCGCTTGAGCACCGGGTCGCCCTCGGACTCGAAGTGCCACTTGCCGTCGCACTCGACGGTGGGCTCCTGAGCGGTGGCGACGGGGGCGGCGGCCAGCGGGGTGGCGGCGAGCAGCAGCGCGGCGGCGGGGGCCGCGCCCTTGCGCAGGGCGGTCCTCAGGAGTTCCACGGCGTCCCCAGCAGCTTGAGGTCGGTGGCCTGGTCGGTACCGTCGGCGGTCCACCAGACCTGGGCGTTGGCGCCCCGGGGGATGGCGAAGTCGGCGTGCACCGACTGCTTGGACTTGATCTGCCGCCAGATGATGTCGCTGGTGCCCTTCAGGCTTCCGGCGCACTTCGCGGCGTCCACGTTGGGGGCCTTGCCGCCGTCGCAGTCGTAGACGACGAGCGAGAGGTCGGCGTAGGCGCGCCCGGTGTTGGTGAAGACCAGCCGGCCGCCCTGCTGGGTGGGGCACCAGCTGACGGTGCCGCCGGCGACGGGGACGGCGGGGCCGGTGGGGCCGGTGCAGCCGGGGTCGAGGTCGCGGGCGGCGGGCGGCATCGCGGCGGCGGGGCCGGGCGCGGGGACGGCGGCGGTGAGTGCGAGGACGCTCGCGGGGACGGCGAGGGCCGCCGGGAGGCGGTGTCGCCAGGGGGTGCGGGGCATGTCTCTCCTGCGCGGGTGGGGCGCCCGTGGGACGGGGCGGCCGCCGAACCGATCGGCGGTCACGCCCAGTCATCACCAGGACGGGTCACCGGCTAACCGTCCCGCTGACGGTCTGTCACCCGATCGGTGAGCGCCGCGGCCTCCGCCCGGACGATCCCCCGCCGGTGACGGCAGGTCAGGAGGTCACCGGTCGCGCAGCAGGGCGAGGGCCACCAGGTGGTGGGCGCTGACCGCGGGCAGGTCGTCGAGCGGGGACCAGCGGTGGGCGTCGTGCTCGCTGAGCGTGACGGGGGTGCCGTCGGGGACGGCGGCGGTGAAGACGAACTGCCGGGCCCGGACGCCGCCGAGGCCGGTGAAGTCGACGGCGTGCAGGTAGGCCAGGGCCAGGCCGGTGAGGCCGGTCTCCTCGGCGAGTTCGCGGGCGGCGCCCCGCTCCGGGTCCTCGCCGGGGTCGAGCGAGCCGCCGGGGAGCTCCCACTGGCCGCCGTAGGTGTCCTCCGGCCTGCGCCGGACGGTCAGCACCCGCCCGCTGCCGTCCAGCACGGCCACGCCGCCCATGAACTCCCCCACGCCCTCGGCCCGGGCCCGCCGGATCAGCTGCCGCCGCTCGGTCACCGTCTCCCCCTCGTCGCTCCGCATCCGCCGACCCTAGCCGGGCCCGCCCCGCGGGTCTCCGGTTTTTCCGCCGCCGGGCCCGGCTTCCGGCCCCCGGCGCGTCGAGCGCGTTGAAAACGCGGCAGGCGGTTGAAGGCCCGTCAAGCGGCCGGTCCGCCCGGCCGATGTCACCGGCAGCGGAGAACAGCGAACGGAGAGGCGAGCGTTGAGGATCCTGCGCACCATCGAGGACGTCCGTTCCACCCTGGGGCGGGGCGCGGGGACCGTCGGTTTCGTGCCCACCATGGGGGCCTTCCACGAGGGGCACGCGTCGCTGATGCGGGCGGCCCGCGCGGAGTGCGACACCCTGGTGGTCTCGGTGTTCGTCAACCCGGCGCAGTTCCCGGACCGGGAGGTCTACCTGCGCTACCCCCGGGACCCGGAGGGGGACGCGGCCCTCGCCGAGCGGGAGGGCGCGGACCTGCTCTTCCTGCCGGAGCCCGCGGAGGTCTACCCGCCGGGGTTCGCCACCGCCGTCTCGGTCACGGGCGGGCCGGCCGCGGGGCTGTGCGGGGCGGGCCTCGGCACCGACGGCCAGCTGACCGGCATGTGCACCGTCATCGTCAAGCTGCTCAACATCGTCGGGCCGGACACCGTCTACTTCGGCGAGAAGGACCTGCCGCACTGGATCGCCGTCCGGCGGATGGCCGCCGACCTGAACCTGCCGGCCCGGATCCGGGTGCTGCCCACCGTGCGGGAGGCGGACGGGGTCGCGATGTCCAGCCGGAACGTGCACCTCGGCGCGCACCGGCCGCTGGCCGCCTGCCTGCCCCGGGCGCTGGACGCCGCGCTCGGCGCGGTCGCCGCCGGCCTGCGCGACACCGCCGCGATCAGGGCCCGGGCCGCCGCCGAGCTGTCCGGCCCGCTGGTCGCCCCCGACTACGTCGAGGTCCTGGACGCGGCCTCGCTGCGCCCGCTGGCCGTGCTGGACCGCCCGGCCGTCATCGCCGTCGGCGCGACGGTCGCCGGCGTCCCGCTCCTCGACCTCGCCCGCTGCGCGGTCCCGGCCGGTCCCCCGCCCCGGCCGGCCCCGGCGGAGCGGGTGGACGGCGCCGCCCGCTGAGCGCCCGCCCCGGGCTCAGAGTTCCGCCTCCGGGGGGAGCCGGTGGACGCCGGGGAGGTGGGCGTCCAGTTCGCCGGGCTCGAAGCGGCACATGCCGACGGCGTGCCAGAACTCGCCGGCCACGTCGCCCTCGTACTTGTAGGCGCCGGAGGGCAGCAGGGCCGCCCAGCCGGCGGGGGCGCCGAGCAGGGTGGCGAGCGGGGCGGGGCGGCCTTCGGGGCCGATCCGCCAGAGCCGGACGGTGCCGTCCTCACCGCCGCTGGCCAGCAGGGTGCCGTCGGGGTTGAAGGTGACGGCGAGGATCCGGCCGGTGTGGCCGCGCAGGCCGGCCAGCGGGGCGCCGGTGCGGGTGTCCCAGAGCCGGACCACCCGGTCGTCGCCGGCGGTGGCGAGCAGCGGGCGGGCGGGGTGGGCGGCGGCGGTCCAGAGCCGTCCGACGTGGCCGGTGAGCCGGTGCCGGACGGCGCCGTCGCGCCAGACCAGGGCGGTGCCGTCCCAGGAGGCGCTGGCCAGCCAGTCGCCGTCGGGGGTGCCGGTGACGGCGGTGACGGCGTAGACCCGGTCGGTGTGGCCGACGAGTTCGGCTTCGACCCGGCCGGTGTCGAGGTCGGAGATCCGGACCTTGTGGTCGTCGCAGCCGGTGAGCAGGCGGCGGCCGTCCGGGGTGAAGGCGATGGAGCGGACCCGGCCGCGGTGTTCGCGCAGGGTGGTGAGGTGGGCGCCGGTGCGGCGGTACCAGATCCGGACGGTGTCGTCGTCGTTGGCGGTGGCGACCAGGGCGCCGTCGGCGCTGAAGCCCTCGGCCCAGACGTGTTCGGTCTCGACGTCCATCTCGCGCAGGTACTCGCCGGTGCGGGCGTTCCACAGGCAGAGGTCGCCGTCGTTGGTGGCGGTGGCGAGGACGGCGTCCTCGGGGCTGAACTCGGCGGAGACCAGCCGGCTGCTGCGGCCGGTGAGTTCGCGGACCCGGCGGCCGGTGGCGGGCTCCCAGAGCCGGACCACGCCGTCGTTGCCGCCGGCCGCGAGCAGGGTGCCGTCGCCGCTGAAGCTGAGCGAGCCGATCCGGCGGCCGTGGCCGCGCAGCAGTTGGCGGCTGCGGCCGGAGGCCGGGTCCCAGAGCCGGACGAGTCCGTCGTTGCCGCCGGTGACCAGCAGGGCGTCGGTCTCGGCGCCGCCGCGGCCGGCGCCGGGGCGGAACCGGCAGGCCCAGACCGAGCCGCGGTGCTCGGGGGGCTGCCGGCGCAGCGGCACCACCCGGTGGCGGCCGCCACGCTGGTCCGGGGAGTGCCGGGTGACCCGCCAGATCCGGACCCCGCCGTCGCTGTCGCTGGCGGCCAGCCGGGTGCCGGCCTCGTCGAAGGCGACCTGGTAGATCTTGCCGGTGGAGTCGTCCGGCCGTTCGAGGGCGGTGCCGTCGAGCGGGTTCCAGAGCCGGACCTGGCCTTCGGTGTCGCCGCTGGCGAGCAGGTCGCCGTCGGGGTGGAAGGCGAGGGTGTAGATCCGCCCGGCGTGGCCGGTCAGGGTGTGCAGCGGGCGGCGGCCGGTGGTGTCCCAGATCCGGACGGTGCCGCCGGTGCCGTGGTCGTCGCCGCCGTCGGCGGTGGCGACCAGGGTGCCGTCGGGGCTGAACGCGGTGCGGTAGACGGTGCCGAGGTGGCCGGGCAGGACGGCGCGGCGGCGGCCGGTGGCGGTGGACCAGAGCCGGGCGCCGCCGCCGGAGTCGCCGGTGACGATCAGGGTGCCGTCGGGGCTGAACACGGCGGTGTAGACGGGCGCGTCGTGGCCGCGCAGGCGGTGCAGCGGGCGGCCGGTGGCGGTGTCCCAGAGGGTGACGGTGCCGTTCGGGTCGCCGGTGGCGACCAGTCGGCCGCCGGGGCCGAGCGAGACCGGCCAGACGCCGCCGGGGTGGACGTCGAGGCGGTGCCGGCACTCGCCGGAGACCTGGTCCCAGAGCCGGACGGTGCCGTCGGCGCTGCCGGTGGCGAGCACCTCGCCGGCGAACTTGACGGCGTAGACCCGGCCGATGTGGTCCTTGAGGGTGCGCAGCGCGGTGCCGGTGAGGGCGTCGCAGACCAGCACGCTGCCGTCCTCGCTGCCGACCGCGAGCAGCCGGCCGTCGGGGCTGAAGGCGACGGGTTCGGGCAGCCGGGTGGAGCGCACGTCGAAGCCGTACGGGACGCCGACCTCGGAGGGGCTGAATCCGGCTTCGACGGGCAGGCCGGGGGCGATCGCGGCGGCCCGCAGTTCGGGGGCGGCGAGGGCGTCCGGGTCGGCGGTGGCGGAGATCAGGGCGGCCCGCTGCCAGCGGCTGCCCTGGAGCCGGGCGCCGCGCAGGTCGGTGCCGAGCAGCCGGGCGCCGCGCAGGTCGGCGGAGCGCAGGTCGGCGCCGGAGAGGTCGGCGCCGTCGAGCCGGGCGCCGGCCAGGGTGGCGCCGCGCAGGTCGGCGCCGGAGAGGTCGGTGCCGAGCAGCCGGGCGTCGGTGAGGTCGGCGCCGGACAGGTCGACGCCCGAGAGGTCCCGGTGCGAGAGGTCCTCGCCGGCCAGCGGGGCGCCGCGCAGGACGGTGTGCGCGGGGACGCGCAGCCGGTCGAGCACCTTGACGGCGTTGAGCCGGGCGGCCTCGCCGCCGTCCCTGGCACCGTCGCGGGTTCCGTCCGGGCCGCCGTCCCGGGGGCCGTCCAGGACGGAGTGGGCCCAGTTCTGGACGGCCTGGCGGTCGGCGAGGTCGCAGAGGAACTCGACGGCGAGCCGGCTGAGCGGGGCGCGGGCGAGCAGGTCGGTCTCGCCGCGCTCCAGGGCGGCCGCGGCGGCCCGGGCGACCAGCCATTCGACCACCGAGCCGTGGATGAAGTGGAAGACGCCCTCGTCGGAGCGGACCAGCAGGCTGCCGGAGCCGACGGCGTGCGCGACCTGCGGGGTGGGCATCGGGCTGTCGGCCAGGCCGGTGAGCACGCCGGCGATGTCGACGATCTCGTCCAGCGCGATGGAGCTGCGGCCGCTCTCCCACAGCCGCACGGCGAGCAGCGTGACGGCCTGCCAGAGCTGTTCCAGCCGCAGTCCGGGGGCGGCGCCGGGGCCGCCGTCGCCGCGGCGCTCCTCGAACCGCAGCCAGGAGGTGAAGAGCTCCTGGTAGAGGCCGGCGGCGCTGAGCGCCCGGCCGGCCCCGGCGACGGCGCGCAGCCGGTCGTGGTCGAGGTCGGCGACGAAGCTGAGCAGCCGGGGGTTGCGGCAGAGCGCGAGCAGGTCGGGGACGGCCTCCAGCAGGCGCATCCGGCGGGCGGCGGCGTCCGGGTCGCCGTAGCGGTTGGCGAGGTAGCTGCGGATCTGGTGCGGGGTGAAGTCCTGGACGGCGACGAGGCGGCGGCGCGGCAGCAGGCCGACGCGTTCGCCGAGCGCGGTGAGCACCTGTTCGTGCGAGCGGAAGTGCTGGGTGCGGCTGGTGACGACGATCTTGGCGTTGTCGACGGCGGCGTCCAGCAGGACCTGGAGGTGGTCGGCGGCGCGTTCGTAGCTGACCCGGTTGACCAGTTCGTCGAAGCCGTCGAAGAGCAGCACGATCCGGCCCTGCCGGAGCATGTAGCGGAAGGTCCGCAGGTCGAGGCTGTCGATGCCGTGTCCGGTGAGGTGGGCGGCGACCAGGCCGTCCAGCGAGTGGGCCTTGTCGAGCGCGCTGAGGTCGATGAACAGCGGGGTGAGGTACGGGAGTTCGGCGGGGATCCGGCGGGCGGTCTCGCGCAGCGCGAAGGTCTTGCCGCGGCCGAAGTCGCCGAGCAGCAGGACGAACCGGCCGTGGTCGGAGTCGAGCAGCCGGAGCAGTTCGTCGACCAGGCCGTCGCGCTCCTCGGCGCCGGGCCGTTCGGCGTCGCGGTAGCGCTGCGGCAGGTAGAGGCCGGGCTGGTACTGGCTGTCGGCGGCGAGCCGCTCGCTCTGCGCGGAGACGTAGTCGCGCAGGTCGAGCAGGCCCTGGAACTCCGGGAAGCTGCGCAGCCGCACGCCGCGGCGGCGGGCCCGTTCGCGCAGCGCGAGGGAGGGCGGCGGGCCGTCGTGGACGAGTTCGGCGTCGGGGGCGGCGCCGTCGGCGTGCACCTCGTCGACGAAGCGGTCGACGTCCTCCTCGGTGGGGGTGCGGACGCTGACGGCGACCCGCTGCTGGCGGATCAGGCCGGACTCGGCCCAGGTCACGAAGAGCTGCGGCGGCGGGCCGGCCACCTCGCGGATCTGGGCGCCCTGGTGGCGGGTGCGGCAGACCTCGGCGACCCGGGCGAGCAGGGTCTCCAGCGGCGAGGCCGGCCGGCGGACCTCGCGCTCCGGGGCGGTGGCGGGGCGGGCCCCGTCCAGCTCCGGGGGCTCGGCGGTGGGCGGCTGGGCGGCCGGCTCGGGGGCCGGGAAGACCCGTCCGGCCCGGGGCCAGGGGGCGGCCGTCCGCAGCGGCTCGGCGCCGGGGGCGGACCAGCGGGTCAGGCCCTCGCGGGTGAGCTGGAGCAGTTGGTGGCCGCCGGCGGCCGGGGCGGCGAGGGTGGTCAGCTCGCCGGCCGAGGTGGTCAGCGCCCCGAGGGCGGTGCGGGCGGCGGTCGGGCCGTGCAGCAGCAGGTGCAGCCGGGGCGCGGTCAGCCGGGTGAACCGGTCGGCGTCGCGCAGCGGTTCGTCGGCCGGTCCGCCGCGCGCCGGGCGGGCGGCGGCGGCCGGGTGGCGCAGCGCGCCGATCCGCAGCCAGCCGTCGTTCTCGTACGGGCGCAGCGCCTGGGCGAACCAGGCGGTCTGCTCGGGGCCGAGCCAGCCGTGCCGGTCGTCGGGGCGGTGCGACCAGGCCATCGTGGAGTTCAGTCCGGCGACGACGGTGCCGAGCTCGGGGACGGGGAAGAGGGTCCACGGCTGGGCGCTGTCGAAGACCAGGTCGAGGCCCTGGTAGAACTCCTGGAACAGCCGGGAGTAGTGCCGCCACTTGGGCCAGTAGGGCGGGGCGGGGCGCACCTCGTCGGCCTCGCAGGTGGCGAAGTAGGCGCGCGAGGCGGCCTGGCTGACGTCCTGCCCGCCGGGGACGATCGCCACCCGGTGCGGTTCCAGGCCGAGCAGGGTGCGCATGCCGGTGAGGAAGGACAGCGCCTGCTCGCACTCGCGCGGGCTGCCGGAGGCGGTCAGGTCGCCGGTGACGACGACCAGTTCGGGGGCGGGGGCGCCGGAGTCGGCCAGCTCCACCAGGTCGCCCCAGACGGCGGCCTGCAGTTCGGCCGGATCGGCCCCGCGGCCGAATCCGGGCCCCGCCAGGTGCAGCACCGTCACCGCCTCGCGCCCGCCGGCCCGGCCGGCCGCCAGCGGGTAGGCGGGCTGCGTGCTCGGCCGCCGCCGCCGGCCGCCGCGCGCGGCGGCGGTGGCGGCCGTCGTCGCGGTGGGGGCGCCGGCGGGCGTCCGGCCGGCCGGCGAGAGGGTGCCCGGCGCGCCGGGCACGTCCGCGGGCCCGGGCACCCCGCCCGGGTAGCCCGGGCGCAGCTCGGGCCGGGAGCGGCCGTCCATCGCGGCCGCGACCCGGGTGAGCAGCAGCTGCCGGGCCTCGGCCGGCCGGGCGACGCCCACCAGGTCGATGTAGGTGAGGGTGGCGAGCAGCCCGTCCACCGGGATGTCCTCGATCCGGACGGTGACCAGCCGCCGCTCCGGCGCGTCCGGGTCGGCCCGCAGCGCGGCCTGCCACTCCATCCGCCCGTAGCGCGAGCGCTCGTAGTTGCGCGAGAGCAGCGCGATCACCGCCGCGGACTCGGTGATCCCCCGGTCCATGAAGTCGACGAAGTTCGTCCCCGGCACGAAGTCCCACGCCTGGAGGAACGCCCGGTACCCGGCCTCCTCCAGCGTCCACGCGATCCAGGCCGCCCAGCGTTCGTCGGCGGGCGAGTAGCTGATGAAGAAGTCGATCGGCCCGGGGCCACCCGGGGTCGCGTCAAGAGCCCCCATACGGAGAGCATATGACCGTATCGCAGGCGGGTAACCCCCTTTCCCCGCAACGCTTTTGGGTGATTCGACCGCACCCGTGGTTGACGTCCGGCCGGCGGCGCGGGGCGAAGCCGACGGACGGGCCGGGGAGCCGACCGGCGCACGGACGCCGCGGGCGGACGCGGCGGGCGGACGCGGCGGGCGGACGCGGCGGGCGGACGCGGCGGGCGGACGCGGCGGGCGGACGCGGCGGGCGGGCCCGGGCGGGCCCGGGCGGGCCCGGGCGGGCCCGGGCGGGCCCGGGCGGGCCCGGGCGGGCGGGGCCGGGCGGCAGCCCGGCGGTGCGGCGGCGGCTGGAATCGCCGCACCGCACCGGGGGGCGTCTCGACCCCTTTCGGGGGCTTGTGGCAGCCTTGGTGTCCGTGCTTGCTTACTGGCCCGCCGTCCGACGACTCCACCCGCTCGACCTGCTGGCGGGCGGTCTGCTCGCCCTCGGCCTGGTCTTCCTCGCCACCGGGCTGCTCCCGGCGGAGTCCGCCGGGGCGGCGGGGCGGCGGATCGCTCCGCTGCTCGCCTTCCTCGGCTCGGTGGTGGTACTGGCCGAGCTGACCGGCGCCGCGGAGGTGTTCGACGTGCTCGCGGCGCGGGTGGCGCGGGCCGGGCGGGGCAGTTACCCGGTGCTGTTCCTGCTGTGCGTGGGGTTCGCCGCGCTGACCACGGCCGTCCTCAACCTGGACACCACGGCGGTGCTGCTCACCCCCGTGATGCTGGCGCTCGCCTCGCGGGTCGGCATCGCGCCGCTGCCGCTGGCGATGACCACGGTCTGGCTGGCCAACACCGCGAGCCTGCTGCTGCCGGTCTCCAACCTGACCAACCTGCTGGCCGCCGACCGGGTGGCGCTCTCCAGCGCCGGGCTGGCCTGGGCGATGTGGGCGCCGCAGCTGGCCGCGCTGCTCGCCACCATGGCGTGCCTGTGGGGGTTCTACTGGCGGCGCGGGCGGCGCGGCGCGGACGGGTACCTGCCGCCGGCCGTGCAGCGCCCGAAGGACCGGGTGCTGTTCCGGGTCTGCGCGCTGGCCTGCGCCGGGTTCCTGGCCTGCACCCTGGTCGCCGCCATCCCGCTCTGGGTCGCCTCGGGCGCGGCCGCGGCGGTGGCCGTCGCGGCCTACGCCGTCCGCCGCCCGGAGTCGCTGCGCGTCGCGCTGGTGCCCTGGCGGCTGCTGGTCATGGTGCCCGGGATGTTCCTGGTCGTCCAGACGGTCGACGCGCACGGCCTGCACCGGCTGCTCGCCGCCGCGATCGGCACCGACTCCGGCCCGCTCGGCCTGTTCCGCGCCTCGGGGGTCGGCGCGGGCCTGTCCAACCTGCTCAACAACCTGCCGGTCTACCTCGCCGGGGAGGGCGCCGTCCCGCCCGACAACCACCAGCAGTTGCTCGCCCTGCTGATCGGCACCAACATCGGCCCGCTGATCGCCCCCTGGGCCTCGCTGGCCACCCTGCTCTGGTACGAACGCTGCCGCTCCGCCGGCCTGCGGATCCCGCTGCGCCAGGTGGCCGGCACCAGCGCCGTCCTCGCCGTCACCGGCGTCACCCTGGCCACGGCGGCGCTCGCCCTGACCGGCACCGCCTGACCTGACCCGCGGCTACGTCGCGGGTCAGGCCCTGCCCGGGGCTGCCGCGCGGGCGACCAGGTCGAGCAGGTGCGGGACGATCTCGGCCCGGCCCGCGACGTAGCTGCGGGCGGTGTCGGGCCGGCCGATCCGGGGGTCGAAGCGGCTGCCGTCGAAGGCGCGGACGACCAGTCCGGCCTCGGTGGCGAGCAGGCTGCCGGCGTGCAGGTCGATCTCCTCGGCGCGGTAGCCGACGAAGCCGTCGATCAGGCCGCAGGCGAGCAGGGACCAGGTGAGCAGCGGGGCCCAGAGTTGGAGCACCCGGCGGGCGCCGTCCTCCAGGCCGTCCTTGAGCGCGCGGGCGACCGGGTCGTCGCGGGCCACGCCGTGCCCCTGGGTCCAGCCGAGGACGGGCCGTCCCGGGCCGGCCGGGCGGGCGGGGGCGCGCAGCCGTCCGGACGGGCCGTAGGCGCCGCAGCCGTGCACGGCCCGCCAGGTGCGGCCGGCGACCGGGTCGTGGACCACGCCGACGACCGGTGCGCCGTCCTGGCAGAGCGCGATGCCGACGACGTAGGCGGGCAGGCCGATGACGACGTTGTTGCTGCCGTCGAGCGGGTCGACCAGCCAGGTGCGGCGGGAGCCGGGCCGGTCGGCGGTGGTGCCGCCCTCCTCGGCCAGGATCCGGTCGGCGGGGTACCGTTCGGCGATCCGGCGGGTGACCAGTTCCTCGGCGAGCAGGTCGAGCTCGGTGACGACGTCGCCGTCCTCGCCCTTGCTGTCGACCCGGAAGGCGTCCAGGAAGCGGGCCCGCAGCAGGGCGCCGGCCTCCTCGGCGGCCCGTACCGCGGTGCGGCACTCGTCCGCGAAACCCCCGAGGCCCGCGGAACCCCCGAGACCGGCGGAACCCCCGAGGCCCGCCGCCTCCGCCCCTCCCGCTCCTCCCGTCCCTTCGCCCCGTTCACCGGGTGCCGTGTCGTCCACTGATCCTCCTGGCTGCCTCGTCGGCGATCCGGGCGGTCCGGGCCGCGTCGCAGAGCCGCCGCACGACGCGGCGGGCGGTGCCGTCGACCGGGCCGAGCACCACGTCGAGCGGGCCGGGGACGGTCCGGCCGAGGACGACGGTGGCGGCGGGCGCGGCGTCCGGCAGGAGCGTGGCGTGGAACTCGCCGGCGCCCAGGGTGTACGTCTCGCCGCGCGAACTGGTCTGCTCGGCCAGCGGCTCCCACCTGACCAGTCGCGGGCCGGGCCGGATCTCGTCGATCCCGTCGGCGCTGTGCACCTCGTAGGCCCGGTGGGTCGGGCGGGCGGGTTCGTCGTGGACCCGGACCCGGAGGTTGCCGATCCGGCCGTAGAGCACGCTGCTCTTCAGCTCCCAGCTGTGGCAGTGGATCTCGCGGTCGGCCCGGGCCGGTCCCGGGTCGAAGACGTGGACGCAGACGCCGTGCGCGCCGTCGCGCAGCACCGGCAGGCAGTAGAAGCCCAGCGGGTGCGCGACCGCGCGCAACGGCCGCGCGCCGGTGGCGACTTCGGTGAGCAGGCCGCCGACCAGGCCGGCCAGGCCCGGGGTGGCGGCGGTGTGCCCGGTGGCCCGTTCGAGTGCGGTGTAGAGGTTCCTCATCCCTCTGCCCTCCCCCTGCGGGCGCGGCGTGCGCGGCTACCGTCGGTACGGGTTCTCCGCGTGCAGCGCCCGGTCGATGATGTCGTTGACGTCCCGGTCCGAGAAGGCGGTCGGCAGCGGGAGGCGCAGGTGCTCGAACAGCCGGCGGGCCTCGTCCACGGTGGGGTCGTCGCCCAGTGGTTCGGTGTCCCGGAGGTCGAGCTTCACCGCCTGCTCCCGGTAGTGGTGCAGTTCGGTGACGTAGTAGTCGTAGAGCGGGCGGCCGCGTTCGACGTAGATGCTGACCCGCCGCGGGTCGTCCTGGGTGATGATCAGGCAGGACGCGGAGACGTCGAAGCGCAGCGAGGGGGCCACCTCGGAGAGGTGGACGTCGATCTCCAGGGTGTCGAGCCGCTGGCGGTACCAGGCGGCGGCGAGCACCGTCGCGTACGACTCCTTCCGGGTGCGTTCGACGCTCCAGCCCGCGTCGTGGCCGCCGCCTCCGCCGCCGAGCCCGCTGCCGGACCCGCCGCCGGTCCGGCGGTCCGCGGTGCCGAAGGTGCCGCGGAAGCGGGCGTACGCGGCGCAGACCGCCTCGTTGCCCGGGTGCACGATGTCGATCTTGACGGTGAGCGCGCGGCGGCGCCGGCGGGCCTCCTGGACGCACTCGGGCAGGGTGACCGCCCGCAGGTAGGTGCCGGTGCCGCCCTTGAACACCCAGCGGTCGGTGTCCTGCCGGGCCCGCTCCAGGGCCCGTTCCAGGTCGACGCCGGCCAGTTCGCGCACCGACGCCAGGTTCTCCAGCGCCTGCCGGGCGCCCTCGGTGGCCTCCCGGATGTCCACCACCCGGCGTCGGCGCTCGGCCAGCGAGCCGTACACCACGGCCGCCAGCACCAGCAGCGTGGCGCCGGAGACGACGTTGTCGCCCAGGCCCCCGCCGAACAGGTCGAGCAGTCCGACGGCGAGCGCGCCCGCGAGGGCCACCACCCCGTCCGAGTTCCTGAGCACCCAGGCGATCGCGCTCTCCAGCCGTCCCCCGCCGCCCGTACCCGCGTGTGCCACGCGCGCCCCCTTCGCCGCCCAACATGGTAGGGGGACAAGGGATTTGGCGAACAGCACGCGTCCGGACGAATCGGGGTCGCGGACCGGACCCCGTGCCCCTCCCCCGCTCCCCGCGCCCCCTCCGTCCGCCGGGGGGCGCCGGCGGGGGCGGGGCGGGCAGGGGCACGGGGGCAGGGGCACGGGGCGGGGGCGAAGCGGCCGCGGTCAGGAGAAGTCGGTGATCACCACGCGCGCGGTGCTGCCGTCCTTCAGCGCCTCGTACCCGGCCTCGATGTCGGCGAGGCCGATCTCCCTGGAGACCAGGTCGTCGAGGTTCATCCGGCCCTGGAGGTACATCGAGGCGTAGAAGGGGATGTCCCGCTTGAGGTTGGAGGAGCCCATGTAGACGCCCTGCACCTTCTGCGAGCCGGAGAGCACGGCCAGCGCGGACACCTCGACGCCCGCGTCGGTGCCGCCGACGCCGATCAGGTAGAGGCCGCCGCCCTTGCCGAGCATCCGCAGGCCCTGGGCGGTGACGGGGCGGGCGCCGACGAAGTCGAAGACGTGGTCCGCGCCGTGCCCGGTGATGTCGCGGACGGCGTCGACCGGGTCGGTGGAGCGGGAGTTGACCACGTGGGTGGCGCCGAACGCCTTGGCCCGCTCCAGCTTCGCGTCCTCGATGTCGGCCACGATGATCGTGCCGGCCCCGGCGATCCGGGCGCCGCTGACCGCGTTCATGCCGACACCGCCGGCGCCGATCACCACGACCGTGTCGCCCTGGCGGACGTCCGCGCTGTTGAGGACCGCTCCGGCTCCGGTGAGCACGCCGCAGCCGATCAGCGCGGCGGGGGCCCACGGCATCCCCTCCGGTACGACGGCGAGCTGGTTCTCGTGGATGAGCGCCTCCTGGGCGAAGCCGCCCAGGCCCATGCCCTGGGCGACCGGCGCGCCGTTCCAGCTCAGCCGGGGCGCCTGGTCCGGGGTGCGCAGGGTGGCCTCGGGGCGCAGGCAGATGTGGGTGCGGCCGCTCAGGCAGTTCACGCAGGAGCCGCAGTACTGGATCAGGCTGCCGACCACGTGGTCGCCGACCTTGACCTGGGTGACCTGCGGCCCGGTCTCGGTGACCACGCCGGCCACCTCGTGGCCGAGCACCACCGGGAACTCGCCGCCGATGAAGGTGGCGACGCTCAGGTCCGAGTGGCACAGGCCGGACGCCCGGACCCGGACGCGGACCTCGTGCCCGACCGGATCGGCCAGGTCGACCTCCTCGACGACGAAACCCTGCCCCAGGCCCTCGGTGACGGATGCCTTCACGGTGCTGCCCTCTCGTCCGTTCCTCCGCCCCGCCGACGTCGCCGGGCGCGGTCGCGGCGAGCCCGTACCGGAGGATTCCGGTCCGCTTCGCCGCTCCTTCGAGCATGCCACCGGATCACCCGAAAGAAAAGAGACACCTGTCGATCAGTGCACGTCATGACGGGTGGGATAAACTCCTCCCGTGTCAGCAACACCACCGGACCCCGCCCCCGTCGGCGCCCCCGCCGGCGCCACCCCCGACGCCCCCGCCGACGACACCCCCGACGCCCTCGACGTCCGGGTCCGGCGCACCCGGGACCGGCTGCGGGAGGCCGTGCTGCGGCTGGCCTCCGAACGGCCGGTCGAGGAGATCGCGGTCGCGGACCTGGTGCGCGAGGCGCGCGTCAACCGCACCACCTTCTACAAGCACGCCGCCAGCCCGGCGGCGGTCCTGGAGCAGGTGCTGTACGAGGAGCTGGACCGGCTCCGCGCCGCCTGGATCGCCGACGTCCTGGCAGGCGGCCTGCCGGTGCCGGTGATCTGGGAGCGGGCCTCGCACGCCCTGCTCGACCACCTGGAACGCCACGACGCGCTGTACACCATCGGGCTCGCCGAGCACCGTAGCGCGGCCCTCCACCGGCTGCTCGTCGACCACTTCGCGGCGTCGGTCGCCACCCTGCTGGCGCGCGACCCGGAGGCCGTCCCCGGCCGGGACGGCCCGCTCGCCTGGCGGGTCGAGGCCAGCAGCCGCTTCCTGGCGCACGGCGAGGTCGGCATCGTCGAGGCGTGGCTCTCCCTCCCGGCCCCCCGCGACCGGCGGCTGTTCGCGTCCGCCGCGACCGCCCTGCTGCCGCCCTGGCTGGCCGCCCACCCGCAGCCCTGAACCTCCCCATCCCGCCCGCGCTCACCTCCGCGCCCACCCGAACGGCGCAGCGCCGGGCGCGCCGAGCAGCGGACCCGGGTTGGGTGGCGCGTGGGACGGGCGTCCGCCCGTCGGTGGCGGTGACGGGCGAGGGAGTGCGTGCGGTGTACTACAGCAGCGGCAACTACGAGGCGTTCGCGCGGCCCCGCAAGCCGGCCGGGGTGGACGGGAAGAGCGCCTGGTTCGTGGGCGCGGGCCTGGCGTCGATGGCGGGGGCGGCGTTCCTGGTCCGGGACGGGCAGCTGCCGGGCGAGCGGATCACCGTGCTGGAGCGGCTGAAGCTGCCGGGCGGGGCGCTGGACGGCATCAAGGAGCCGAAGCGCGGCTTCGTGGTGCGCGGCGGCCGCGAGATGGAGAACCACTTCGAGTGCCTGTGGGACCTGTTCCGCTCGATCCCGTCGATCGAGGTCGAGGGGGCGTCGGTGCTCGACGAGTTCTACTGGCTGAACAAGGACGACCCGAACTTCTCGCTCCAGCGCGTCACCCACCAGCAGGGCCGGGACGCGGGCACCGACGGCCTGTTCGCGCTGGGGAACCGGGCGCAGCGGGACCTGCTGAAGGTGTTCCTGGCGACGCGCGCCGAGATGGAGGGCAAGCGGATCGACGAGGTGTTCGGCGAGGAGTTCCTGGCGTCGAACTTCTGGCTGTACTGGCGGACCATGTTCGCCTTCGAGCAGTGGCACTCGGCGCTGGAGATGAAGCTGTACCTGCACCGCTTCGTCCACCACATCGGCGGCCTGCCGGACTTCTCGGCGCTGAAGTTCACCAAGTACAACCAGTACGAGTCGCTGGTGCTGCCGCTGTACCGCTGGCTGCTGGAGCAGGGCGTGGTGTTCCGCTTCGACACCGAGGTGACGGACGTCGACTTCTCCTTCGCGGACGGCCGCAAGCGGGCGACCCGGCTGCACTGGCTGGCGGCGGGCGAGCCGGGCGGGGTGGACCTGACGGCGGACGACCTGCTGTTCGCGACGATCGGCTCGCTGACCGAGAACTCCGACAACGGCGACCAGCACACCCCGGCGAAGCTGGACGAGGGCCCGGCCCCGGCCTGGGACCTGTGGCGGCGGATCGCGGCCAAGCACCCGGACTTCGGCCGCCCGGACGTGTTCGGCGCGCACATCGCGCAGACCAAGTGGGAGTCGGCGACGGTGACCACGCTGGACCGGCGGATCCCGGCGTACATCCAGAAGGTGTGCAAGCGCGACCCGTTCTCGGGCCGGGTGGTGACCGGCGGGATCGTCACCGTCCGCGACTCGTCCTGGCTGCTGAGCTGGACGGTGAACCGGCAGCCGCACTTCAAGCAGCAGCCGGCCGACCAGGTCGTGGTCTGGCTGTACTCGCTGTTCGTGGACCGGCCGGGCGACTACGTGAAGAAGCCGATGCAGGAGTGCACCGGTGAGGAGATCACCCGCGAGTGGCTCTACCACTTGGGCGTGCCGGTGGAGCTGATCGATCCGCTGGCGGCGGAGGCGGCGAGGTGCGTGCCGGTGATGATGCCGTACGTGACCTCGTTCTTCATGCCGCGCCGGGCCGGCGACCGGCCGGACGTGGTGCCGCCGGGGGCGGTGAACTTCGCGTTCATCGGGCAGTTCGCGGAGGCGGGCGACCGGGACTGCATCTTCACCACCGAGTACTCGGTGCGCACCGGCATGGAGGCGGCGTACCGGCTGCTGGGGGTGGAGCGCGGCGTGCCGGAGGTGTTCGGGTCGACGTACGACGTGCGGGCGCTGCTGAACGCGGCGAGCCGGCTGTGCGACGGGGCGCCGGTGGGCCTGCCGGGGCCGCACGTGCTGCGCAAGCGGCTGGACGCGCGGCTGGGGACCTCGGAGATCGGCGAGCTGCTGAAGGAGTACAACCTGCTGCCGGAGTGAGGTCCGCCGGGTGGCGCCCGCCGCCGCGCGGGCACCACCCGGCGGCGGGCGCTACTCGGTGGTGGTGAACTCGGCCATCATCGCCATGTCCTCGTGCTCCAGGTTGTGGCAGTGCAGCAGGAACCGCCCGGCGTAGTCGGTGAACCGGACGGCGACCTCGACGCCCTGGGCGGGCAGCACGTCGACGGTGTCCTTCCAGCCGGTGTCGTTGCGGCCGGGCCGGCCACTGGTCCGGCCGAGCACCTGGAACGGGTCGAGGTGCAGGTGGACGGGGTGGTGGAAGTCGGTGACGAACCGCCAGACCTCGACCTGGCCGAGCCGGGGCGCGGCGATCGAGCGGCCGGGCCGGTACTCCTCGCCGTTGACGGTCCAGTGCTGCTCGCCCTTGCGGAAGACGAAGGTGCGGGTGGCGACGGCCTTGGCGGGGTCGAGCCGTTCGACGGTGGCGAGCCGGTCGGGGAGCCGGAAGCCGTCGTCGGCGGCGGCGGAGCCGACCTCGAAGGCCATCACCTCGCCGGCCGGGCCGTCGCCGAGCCGGTTGAGCAGGCGCACCCGCGTCCCGGCGGGGTAGCGGGAGAAGTCGACCAGCACGTCGCAGCGTTCGGCGGGCGCGAGGTCGACGCCGTCGTGCCGCAGCGGGCGTTCCAGCAGTCCGCCGTCGGAGCCGATCTGCACCAGCGCCCCGCCGCCGGCCGGCTGCGGGTCCAGGGCGAGGCGCAGCCGGCGGGCGTTGGCGGCGTTCAGCAGCCGCAGCCGGTACCAGGCCCGGTCGACCCGGGCGAGCGGCCAGGGCGCGCCGTTGACCAGCATCACGTCGCCCAGCACGCCGTTCATGTAGGCGTCCCGCACGCCGGGGGCGCCGCCGGGGAGTTCCGGGTAGGCGAGGGAGCCGTCGGCGGCGAACGAGCGGTCGGCGATCATCAGCGGCAGTTCGCGCGGGCCGTGCGGCAGTCCGAGCGCGGCCTCCTCCTCGTCCCGGACCAGGTGGAACCCGGCCAGGCCGCGGTAGACCTGCGGGCCGGTGAAGCCCATGGTGTGGTCGTGGTACCAGAGCGTGGCGGCGCGCTGCGCCATCGGGTAGGTGTACGCGCGCTGCGCCAGCACGGTCGCGCCCTCGGCGCCCGCCATGCCGTCCGTGCCCGCCATGCCCGGCATGTCGTGGTGGGCGGCGCTGCCGCCGACCAGGTCGAGCGGGTGGCCGTCGCTGTCCTGCGGGGTGTGGCCGCCGTGCAGGTGGACGGCGGTGGGGCGGGGCAGTTCGCTGCGGTGGGTGACGACGGTGCGGCGGCCGCTGCGGGACTCGACGGTCGGGCCGGGGAAGGTGCCCTGGTAGCCCCACACCTCGGTGTCGTGGCCGGGCAGCAGCCGGACGGTGGCGCGGCGCGCGGTGATCTCGTAGTAGTCGGCGTCGGCGTCGCTGCGGACGGGGCGCAGCACGGCGGGGACGGGCAGTTCGGCCGTGTAGCGGGCGGGCAGCGGCAGGGCGCTGCGCAGCAGCCGGCCGGGTTCGCCGCCGGGCAGCAGCCGGTTCATCAGCGGCGGGATCCCGATCGCGGCGCCCAGCCCGAGCGCGGCGGCGCCGCCGGCGCCGAGCAGTCCGCGCCTGGTCAGCCGCCCGCTCACTCGGCACCCGCCGCGGCGGCGGCCGGCTCGTCGTCCGGCGCGTCGGCGGGCTTGGCCCCGGCCTTGTCCCCGGCCCCGGCCCCGGCCCCGGCCCCGGCCCCGAGCTTGACCTTGAACGCCTCGACGACGGACTTCTCCGCCATCACGAACACGCCGACCCCGAGCGGGACGTGCAGCAGCAGGATCCGCTCGTCGCCGAACGCGTACTGGACGACGCAGAGCAGCGTGAGCACCCCGTACTGGACGGCCGGGCCGCTGGGGCCCCGGGAGAGGCGCCAGAGCAGCAGGCCGGCGGCGGCGGTCAGCAGGGAGACGGTGGAGAGCGCCATCGCGGTCTGCTTGTGGGCGTCCAGCAGCGGATAGTAGCCCTGGAGGAAGCCGCCGGCCAGGAACGGCATCAGCAGGGCCAGCAGGGCGGTGAGTGCGGCGCCCGCCCGGAGGACGGTCAGCGGCCAGCGCGGTGGTTCGCGGTATTCGGACATGGCATCCCCGTGATCGAAAATTTGTTCGATCATACCGCCCGGAGATTATCAAGTGAGTTTGTTTTTCAAGGAATCTGAGCGTCCGTCAGGACGGCGGTGCCCCGCCCCCACCGAACGGCCCGGTGGGGGCGGGGGCGGGGTCAGCTGCCGGGGACGGTGTCCTTGAACGCGGTGCCGGCCGAGCGCAGCGCGGCGACGTTCGAGGCGACCTGGGCGGGGCTGAGCACCTGGTCCTTGACGAAGTACACGTAGTCGACCTGCTGGTCGTACGAGCGCGGCGTCGTGGAGTACTGCCCGGCCAGGTCGATCAGCCAGTGGTTGAAGTCGATGAACTGCGGGGTCTCGGGCAGGTAGGGCTCGCCGTGGGTGGCGACGACCTGGCCGTCGATCCAGTAGGTGATGGCGCTGTTGTCGATGGTGAACTGCAGCAGGTGCCAGCCGTCGTAGGACTGGCGCTGCTCGCCGTGGGTGTTGACGGCGTTCCACGGGTCCGGGTTGTAGGTCTCCCAGCTGGTCTCGTACATGATGTCGCCCGGCTCGCCCCAGCCGCCGTTGGGCAGGTACTCGAAGTCCTGCTCGCTGTAGTTCGGGTCCATCGGGGCGTTGAGCGGGGTGAAGGCGAAGAAGGTCTGGTTGACGTGGTCGCCGTCGGGGCCGCTGTTCGGGGCGTCGGCGAACTTGACCCGGGCCGCGTAGGTGCCGTTCTTGAACTTCCGCGCGGTGGTCTGGATCTCGGTCTCCCTGGTGCCGGCGGCCGTGCCGTCGGTGGTCAGCCGCAGGTTGAGCACCTTGCTGCCGCCGACGGTGGGGAAGGTGACGTCGGCCGGGGACCAGGTGGCGCCGGAGACGCCGGGGCCGCCCTGGCCGGACTTGACGGTCCAGCCGTGCTGCTGGACGGCGGCGTCCGCGCTGGTGCCGTAGGAGAAGTCGTCGAACAGGACCGGCGCGTTCGGGTCGACCGGCGGGGTGGAGGTGGAGCCGGACGGGGACGGGCTGGGGGACGAACTCGGCGACGGGGACGGGTTGTTGCCGGCCGGGGCGGTGCCCCAGACCAGCGCGCCGTCCTCCTGCAGGGTGACCTTCTGCCAGTCGGCGTAGCCGGTCTGGGCGCCGCCGAAGGAGTAGTCGTCGGACTGGGTGAGGGTCTGCCAGTCCGAGCGGTAGAAGCGCAGCTGCATGTCGCCGGTGGACTGCCCGGGGGCGAGCGAGCCGGCGCCGGCGGTGAAGCCGATCTCCAGGTAGCGGTCGGCGGTGGCGGTGGGGTTGGCCAGCGTGCCGAAGGTGCCGGTGATGTTGGCGCAGCCCTTGACCGCCCAGGAGCAGGCGAAGCGGTAGGTGGTGCTCGGGCCGTCGGACTTGAAGTAGTAGCGCAGGGTGATCCGGTTGAGCGCGACGGTGCCGCTGCCGGTGTTGGTGACCTGCAGCCAGGGCTCCGACTGGTCGGCGGTCGCACCGGAGGCGCTGGTGCGGTACTGGACGCTGAACGCGTCGGCGGCGGACGCCGGGACGACGGTCAGCGCGGTGGCGGCCAGGCCGGCCGCGGCGATCGCGGCGGCCGCGGCGAGCCGGGCGCGTCGGCTGGTCGTGCGGGGGCGTGCGGACACGGTGGTTCCTTCCGTGGGGGAGGTGCCCCGCGGTGCGGCGGGGCGGCAGGAGGGTGGGGCGGTGGAGCGGTGGGGCGTTCCGGCGGTGCACGTGCGGGGTGCGGCGGTGGAGCTGGTGGTCCGCGTGCTGCGGGCGGCCGCCGGCGGTGGGCCGGCGGCCGGGTCGGTGGGCCTCAGGTGAGGCTGAGGGCGCGTTCGGCGTGGTGCACGCCGAGCGCGGCGAGGCGGGGGCGGTGCGCGGCGAGGGCGGGCAGGAAGTCCCGGACGTAGTCGCTGGCGGGGTTCCAGGCCCGGTCGGCGATGGCGCACAGCCGGGGGTAGGCGAGGTAGTCGAAGTGCTCGGCGGTGGTGACGAACTCGCTCCACAGCTGGGCCTGGGTGCCGAGCACCCGGGCCCGCTCGGCCTCGTCCCAGTGCGCGGGGGCGGCCTGGTGGGCGTGCGTGGCGGCGAGGTCGACGACGTACCCGGCCTGGCCGAGCGGTTCGTCGGGGCGGGCGCTCTGCGGGTAGTCGAGGTAGGTGGCGCGGTGCGGGGCCATCACCACGTCGTGGCCGCGCCGGGCGGCCTCCCGGCCGTGCTCGGCGTCCCGCCAGGGCATCACGGTGAACTCGACGGGCAGCGTGGCGCCGTCGGTCTCGGCCCAGCAGACCGGGACGCGTCCGGCGGCCAGCAGGTGCCGGCCGACCTCGCCGAGGAACCAGCCGCGCAGCTGGGCGGGGGCGGCCAGGCCGAGTTCGGCGGCCCGGCGGCGGGCGGCGGGGCTGCGCTCCCACTCGACGGTGGGGCACTCGTCCCCGCCCAGGTGGACGTACCGGGACGGGAACAGCTCCAGCGTCTCGTCCAGCACCGCGCGGCAGAACTCCAGCGCCTCCTCGTGCACGCCGAGCACGGTCTCGCACACGCCCCACTCGGTCCACACGTCGAGCTGCCGCCCGGGCTGGTTGCCCAGCCGCGGGTAGGCGGCCAGCGCGGCCCGGGTGTGGCCCGGCATGTCGATCTCGGGGACGACGGTGACGCCCCGCTCCGCCGCGTACCCGACCAGGCGGCGCAGCTCGGCCTTGGTGTACGCGCCCTGGTGCGGCAGCGCGTCGTACGCGGCGGAGCCGGCGTGGCCGGCCATGCTGCGGGCCCGGCGGGCGCCGACCTCGGTGAGCCGGGGGTAGGCGTCGACCGGCAGCCGCCAGCCCTGGTCGTCGGTCAGGTGCAGGTGCAGCACGTTCAGTTTGTGCAGGGCGATCCGGTCGACGGCGGCGAGCAGCCGCTCGACGGGCTGGAAGTGCCGGGCGGTGTCGATCATGAAGCCGCGCCAGGCGTGCCGGGGGTGGTCGGTGATCCGGACGGCGGGCAGGCTCCACTCGACGCCGGACACCGGGCCCGCCGCGAGTGCCTCGGGCGGCAGCAGTTGGCGCAGCGTCTGCACCGCGTGCCGCAGGCCGGCGGGCCGGGCCGCGTGCAGCACCACCTGGAACGGGTCCACCGTCAGCCGGTAGCCCTCCTCCCCCAGCTCGCGGTCCCCGGGATCGAGGGTCAGCACCACGGTGCCCTCCGCACCGGGCGCCAGCGGCAGCCCGGTCGCGGGGCGCAGCAGCGTGCGCAGCAGCTCGGCGACGGCGGCGGCTCCGCCGTCGGCGCGCACGGTGGTCCGCTCGGTCAGGGTGAACCGTCCGGCGGCGGGAACGAGGTCGACCGGGGTCGGCAGGATCACGGCGGTGGTCTTCTTCCAGGGGTAGGGAGTTCGGATGGAACGATCGGACGGACGGCTCCGCGCCGGCTGACCGCCTCGGCGGGTGGCGGTTCCCGGCCTCCGGCGGTCGGTCAGCCCTTGACCGCGCCGGCGGTCATGCCGGTGGTGACCTTGTTCTGCAGGAACAGGAAGACCAGCAGGACGGGGAGCATGAAGAGGGTCGCGGCGGCCATGGTGGCGCCCCAGTCGGTGCCGAAGACGTTGGCGAAGGAGGAGAGCCAGACCGGGAGGGTGCGGGCGTCCTGGTTCTTGATGATCAGGGTGTTGGCGAAGGCGAACTCGTTCCACGCGGTGATGAAGCCGAACAGCGAGGTGGCGAGCAGGCCGGGGGCGAGCAGCGGCAGGGTGACGCGGCGGAAGGCGGCGGCCCGGGTGCAGCCGTCGACCTGGGCGGCTTCCTCCAGTTCGGCCGGGACGGCGGCGAGGAAGCCGCGCAGGGTGACGATGGTGAAGGGGAGGGTGGTCATGAAGTAGACCAGCGTGAGCATGCTGAGGCTGTCGAGCATGTCGGTGTCGCGGGCGATCACGTACATCGGGATCAGCAGCGCCTCCCAGGGCGCCATCTGCGCGGTGAAGACCAGCAGCAGGAAGGCCCGGCGGCCGCGCCAGCGCAGTCGGCCGACGGCGTACGCGGCGAGCAGGGCGACGACCAGCGAGAGCAGGACGGCGCCGAGGGTGACCAGCAGGCTGTTGCGCCAGTAGCCGCCGAAGCCGGGGGCGCGGACCGCGGTCGCGAAGTGGTCGAGGGTGGGGTGCAGGGGCAGGAAGGTGGGGGTGGCGGACTGGATCTCGGCGGTGGGTTTGAAGGCGGTGGCGACCATCCAGTAGACCGGGAAGGCGGCGGTGGCCAGGACGGCGAGCGCGGCGAGGTTGAGCGGCAGCCGGCGCAGCCGGCGTGCTCGGCTCGGTCGGCGTGCTTGCCGGGGGCGGGGGGCTTGTGGGGGTCGGCGGGCTTGTCGGGGGCGGGGGGCGAGGGGGTTCACGCCTCGGCTCCTTCCTGGCGGTGCATCCGCCGCAGGGTGGTGACGAGCGCGGCGAGCAGGATCAGCACGGTGAGCGTGGAGGCGGCGGAGCCGAGGTCGTACTTGTGCAGGTTCTGGGCGATCTGGAAGGCGTAGACGGGCAGGGTGGTGGTGGCGCCGTCGGGGCCGCCCTGGCTGACCACCCAGATCTGGGCGAAGCACTTGAAGGTCCAGATCACTTCGAGCGAGGTGACCAGGGCGAACAGCGGGCGCAGCACGGGGACGGTGACCAGTCGGAAGGTCTGCCAGGCGCCGGCGCCGTCGATCCGGGCGGATTCGTAGAGCTCGGTGGGGATGGTGGTCAGTCCGCCGTACAGGGTGAGCGCGGCGAACGGGACGGACTGCCAGACCACCAGCAGGACCAGGACGGTGAAGGTGGCGCCGGAGTGGGCGAACCAGGCGTAGTCGTGGTAGCCGTGCAGCCCCAACTGGTCAAGTGCCCAGTTGACCACTCCGAAGCGGGACTGGAACAGCCACTGGAACACGGTGGTGGCGGCGATCACGGGGGTCGCCCAGACCAGGACCAGGGCGCTCATCACGGCCAGCCGCATCCGCCTGCCGAGTCGGACCAGCATCAGCGCGACCAGTGTGCCGAGGCCGGTGATCAGCAGGGTGTTGAGCGCGGTCCAGCCGAGGGTGCGGGCGGTGACGGTCCAGAACTTCGGGTCGGTGAGCAGTTCGGTGTAGTTGTCGAAGCCGGTGAAGGTGGCGCCGCCGCGGATGAGTTCGGCCATCCGGAAGTGCTGGAAGGAGATCACCAGGTTGCGGGCGACGGGGTAGAGCAGCAGGTACGCCGCGCCCACCAGGGTCGGGGCGATGAGCAGGTAGGGCCGGATCCGGGTGCGGAGCGGCGGTGGCGCGTCGGTGGGCACGGCGGGGTGTTCTCCTGTCGGGGTCGTGCGGTGCGGAGGGGGCCGGGCCCGGGGTCAGTTGCCGCTGAGCGCCTTGGTGATGGCGGCGCCGGCGGTCTTGCCGGCGGCGCCGGGGTCGGTGCCGGTGAGGACCTGGGTCATGTACTGCTTGATCGGGTTGTCGGCCTCGACGGCGGCCCAGTCGGGCGAGTTGGGGGTGGCGTGGCCGTTGGCGGCGCCGACGGCCATCGCGGCGGCGCCCTCGTTGCCGCTGAGCGCGGAGGCGAGCGTGGTCCGGTTGGGGACGTAGCTCATCTCCTTGGCGATCGCGGTCTGCCACTTGTCCCCGGCCAGTGCCTTGACCACTTCGTAGGCGGCCTGCTGGTGGCGGGAGGACTCGGGGACGATCAGGTCGGAGCCGCCGGTGAAGACCGCGCCGGGCTTGCCGGCGCTCTTGCCGGGGATCGGGAAGAAGCCGAGCTTGTCCTTGAGCCCGGGGTCGGCCTTGAGGATCGCGGCGGCGCCGCCGGGGGTGGAGATCAGCTGGGCGGTGCGGCCCTGGGCGAACACCTCGGCCTGCGGGGGCTTGGCCTCGTCCGCGTCCTTGGGGCCGCGGCCGAGGGCCTGGAGCTGCTGGTAGAAGCCGATCGCGGCCTTGGCCTGCGGGGTGTCCAGGGTGCCGGCCCACTTGCCGTCGGCGCCCTTGGCGGCGAGGTCGCCGCCCTCGTCCCAGAGGAAGCCGGCGAACACGTACCAGGTCTGGCCGGTGAGGTAGATGCCCTCGTTGCCGCCGGTGTTGAGCTTCTGGGTGTCGGCGATCCACTCGTCCCGGGTCTTGGGCGGGGTGGTGATGCCGGCCTGCTGGAACAGGTCCTTGCGGTAGATGACCACTCGGTTGGCGGCGTACCAGGGAATGCCGTACTGCTTGCCGTCGATCTTCCCGGGGTCGGCGAGGCCGGGGATCCAGTCCTTGCCGCCGAGTTCGGCGGCCTTGTCGCCGAGGTCGTGCACGCCGCCGCTGGCCGCGTACTGGGCGACCTGGGTGTTGCCGACCTCGATCACGTCGGGGGCGTCCTTGCTGGCCAGCGCGCTGGTGACCTTCTGTCCGATGCCCTCCCACTCCTGGACCTGCACGTGCAGGGTGGTGCCGGGGTGGGTGGCCTCGAAGTCGGCCTCGAAGTCCTTGAGGAAGCCGTCGGTGACGGTGTCCTTCATGATCCAGACGGTCAGTTCGGCGGGTCCGGCCGCGTCCTGGGCGGCCGGGCCGGAGGAGCAGGCGGTCAGCGTGGCCGCGCCGAGCAGCAGGGCGATCGCGGAGCGGAGGGTGGTCGGAAGTGCGGGGGATCTCACGGTGGGTGCCGCCTCGGGGTGCCGGAAGGAATGCCTGGGGATACCTGGGGGTGCCTGGGGGGGTACTGCGACGCGGACGGGCGTCCGCGGATGGGTGTGCTGAGCAGACCAGATGTTTACCAGTTGACTTGACTGGTCCGGTCGGTGGTAAGAGAAGGTGGCACAGCCGCCAGACCCCGTCAAGGCCCCGCACAGCGCCTCGACACGGCTCCGACCTGGGAGGAAACCTTCCGATTCGGGTCCCCTCGGGGTCGAACGGCCACTGGTAAGGTCCGCGAACTGGTCTGGTATGGTCTGACCAGTTCGGAGCGAAGGGATGCAACGATGACGACGGATTCGTCCGGCGGAGCGGGATTGAAGCGCGATCAGGTCAGGGAGTACCTGCGCGAACTGGTCGAGTCACTGACCCCGGGCGACCCGGTCCCGTCCGAGCGGACGCTCTGCGTCCAGCTCGGCGTCTCGCGCCCGACGCTGCGCGCCGGGGTGGACGAGCTGGTGGCCGCCGGGCTGCTGGTGCGCGAGCACGGGCGCGGCACGTTCGTCGCCCCCGCCAAGATCGTCCAGGAGCTGACCCCGTCCGGCGGCGGCGATCCGTCGTTCAGCGTGCCCCGGGCGTCCGGGAGTTGGACCAGCCAGGTGCTGGAGTTCACCCCGCTGCCGGCCGGGGCGGCGATCGGGCGGCGGCTGCGGCTGTCCCCCGCGGCGCCGATCCTGCACATCGTGCTGCTGCGGCTGGTCGACGGCGAGCCGATGGCGATCGAGCACCTGCACGTCCCGGCCGACCTGCTGCCCGGCCTGACGCCCGACGACCTGGAGCACGGCGACCTCTACCAGCTGATGGCCGGCCGCGGGGTGCACGTCCACCAGGCGGTGCAGGCGATCGAGCCCACCGTGGTCAGCGAGCGCGAGGCCCGGGTGCTGGCCGTCCCGCCGCTCTCCCCCGCGCTGCGCTTCGACCGGTTGACCACTGACGAGACCGGGCGCCCGGTCGAGTACGTCCACTCGCTCTACCGGGGCGACCGCTACCGGATCGTCTCCCGGATCTCCCTCGCCGACCCGTCCCCCACCGCCCCCGGCGACTCCCGCCACCACCCCGGCATCCCCCCGGGCGACCTGACCACGCTCGGCACCGGCCCCACCGTCACCACCGGGGACATCCAGCCGCTGCTCTGACCCGGAACACCGCACCGGGCCGGACGGCGGACGGGGCCGCGGGCGGGAGGTCACCCGCCGACGGCCCCGTCGTCCTCCCCCTGCCCCCGCGCCTGACCGTGCCCCTCCCCCGGCTCCCCCAGCTCCCAGCGGAGCAGGTCGCCCGGCTGGCAGTCCAGCACCTCGCAGAGCGCGGCGAGGGTCGAGAAGCGCACCGCCTTGGCACGGCCGTTCTTGAGCACCGCCAGGTTGGCGGGCGTGATCCCGACCCGGTCGGCGAGTTCGCCCACCGACATCTTCCGCCTGGCCAGCATCACGTCGATGTCGACCGCGATCGGCATCAGATGACCTCGTCCAACTCGGCCCGCAGCAGGGTCGCTTCGGTGTCGCGGGCGACGGCCTGGGCGAGCAGCGTGCGCAGCACGTACACGACGAGCGCGACCCCGAGGACGGCCAGGCCGATGCCGGCCATGATGAGGGTGACCCCGGGGTCCTCGCGCTGGCCGGGCGCGTTCAGGGCCGTGACCGCGAACCACACCAGGGCGGCCGCGGTGATCGCGCCGATGATGCCGTCCACGTAGCGGAAGGCGGCGGGTGAGAAGACGGTTCCGCGCCGCACCATGGCGAGCAGCCGCCAGACGCAGACCAGGACGGTCTGCACCGCCCCGATGCCCAGCACGGTGGCGATCCGGAACGCGGTCAGCGGGAGCCTCCCGTCCTCCGGGTCTCCCCCGCCGATCAGCATCCACAGCATCAGCGCCTGGACGAGCACCGTGCCGACGAGCAGCACCGCGAGCACGACGCGCAGCACGCGCACCGCCGGCTTCCCCATGTTCCCGATCCGCCTCTCCATCGATCTACGATGGAAATCTATCGATTTTCGATAGAAGCGACAAGGGCCGCCCTCCTGGCGGGCCCGGGACACCACGTCAGCCGCTCAGCCGCGCGGGGCGCTGTACCACCGCCACTCGGTGAGCCGTTCGCGGCCCGGCAGGTCGCCCCGGCCGGTGGCCCAGAGCAGGGTGGGCCAGGGGTCGGTGCCGGTCGGCGCGTCGGGGAAGAGCCGGTGCAGTACCCGGGCGCTGATCCCGGCGGGGGCGGTCCAGGCCAGGCCGAGGCCGAGGGCCAGGTCCTGGGCGTGGGCGAAGAGTTCGACCAGGCCCATGGCGGCGCTGCCCTCGGCGTCGGCCGTCCCGAAGCCGTGGAAGGCCCGGTGCTCCGGCCGCGCCGCCCCGACCATCGCCACCAGCAGTGCCCCGCAGGCTTCCAGTACCTGCGCCATGCCCGGCGCCCCGGTCTCCCGCTGGGCGAAGACCACGTTGGCGGGCTTGCCGGGCGCCTCCCGCCGCCAGACCAGCGGCACGAAGCCCTCGGCGGGCGGCGACTGCGGTCCGAGCTGGGCCGCGTAGGAGAACAGGTCGTCCGCCAGGTGTTCGGCGGTCTCCCAGCAGCTCCACTCCAGTGTCCCGGCGGGGCGGTCCCAGTCGGCGGCCGCGGCTTCCGGTCCCTTCAGCAGTTCGACGACCAGCCGGAGGCCCTCGGTGAGGTCGTCCGCGGTCACCGGTCCGACGGCGGCGGGCTGTTGCGTCTGCTCGTGATCAACCATCCGCCGAGGGTATCCCCGCCCGGAGCGCCCCCGCGCGTCCGCTCAGCCCGCCGCTCCCGCCGTGCCGCTGATGCCGTAGAGCACGTCGCGCAGGCCGGGGCGGGCGCGTTCCTCGTCGCGGCGCCAGACCAGGCGCAGGCGCAGCGGGGGCGGCGGGTCGGCGAGGTGGAGCGGGGCGAGGGTGCCGGCGGCGAGTTGCTCGCGGACGGTGAACTCGGGCAGCAGGGCCATGCCGAGGCCGCGTTCGGCGCAGGCGCGGGTGACGGTGACGCCGCCGGTGTGCAGCCGTTCGAGGCGGTCGCCGAAGTGCCGGTGTCCGGCGAGGGCGAAGGAGCACTGCGGGCTGCCGACCAGCAGCCGGGTGCCGAGCAGGTCGGCGGGGCGCAGGCCGGTGTGGTGGCGCCGGGGGTGGTCGGGGGCGGCGACCAGGACGAGCGGGACGTCGCGCAGGTCGAGGTGCTCGAGGTCGGCGGGCGGGAGGGGGAAGCCGAGTCCGCCGAGCGCTCCGGCGGTGTCGAGCAGCAGGGTGGCGTCCAGGGTGCCGCCGGCCAGGTCGGCGAGCAGGGCGCCGCGGTCGGAGCCGATCTGCAGGGTGACGCGCAACTCGGGTCGACGGTCGGCGAGTTGTGCGAGCAGCGGGGGCAGGTGGGTGGCGGCCAGGCTCTCCAGCGCGCCGAGTCGGACGGTGGGGTGCTCGGTGGCGGTCTCGTGCCGGGCCTGTTCGGCCTGTTCGCGCAGTCGGGCGGCCCAGGGCAGCAGGCGCTGTCCGGCAGGGGTGAGGGCCATGCCGCGCGGGCGGCGGTCGAACAGGGCGGTGCCGAGCGAGGTTTCCAGGGCGCGGATCTGTTCGGAGACGGAGGAGGGGGCGAGTCCGAGCGCGCCGGCGGCCTCGGTGACGGTGCGGTGCTCGACGACGGCCTCGAAGGTCCGCAACTGTCTGAGTTCCACCGGGCGTTCCGCCTTCCGCGCCGCCTTGCGGGCCCGTCGTCCCGCCGTCCCGCCATCCCACCCTCTGCGGCCAGGGTACGCGTTCGGCTGGGCCGAACGCACCGTCCGGCTCGGCCGGTCGATCATCCCCCGCCTCCCGTACGACAGTTGACGCCTACCCAATCCACTTTTCCTTTCCTGGAGTTCAGGCGTGTCGACCACTTCCCTCCCCACCACCACCGCCGTGCCGTCCGGTTCGCCGCCGGGGCGTTCGCGCGCGTTGCTGGGGTTGTCGCTGTCGTACTTCGCGGTGCTGCTGGACACCACGGTGCTGGCGGTGGCGGAGCCTGATCTGGCGGCGTCGCTGGGGAGTTCGACGGCGGGGCTGCAGTGGGTGGTGTCGGCGTACAGCGTGGCGTTCGGCGCGGTGCTGCTGTCGGCGGGGACGGTGGCGGACCGGTTCGGCGCGCACCGGCTGTTCCGGGTCGGGGCGGCGGCGTTCGGTGCGGCGTCGCTGCTGTGCGCGTTGGCGCCGGGAGTGTGGGTGCTGGTGGCGGCGCGGGCGCTGCTGGGGGTGGCGGCGGCGGTGTCGGTACCGGCCGGGATGGCACTGCTGGGGGTGCTGTACCCGGTGCCGGCCGAGCGGGCCCGGGCGGTGTCGGTGTGGGCGGCGGTGAGCGGGGCGGCGATGGTGTGCGGGCCGGTGCTGGGCGGGGCGCTGGTGGGGTGGTTCGGCTGGCGGTCGGTGTTCTGGCTGAACGTGCCGTTGACGGTGCTGGTGCTGGTGTTGACGGCGTCGTCGGCGGTGCGGGCGCCGGGGCGGCCGGGCCGGGTGGACTGGTGGTCGCAGGCGGGGCTGGTGGTGGCGCTGGCACTGCTGACCGACGCGCTGATCGCGGCGGGGTCGGACGGCGGGTGGCACGTGGGGGTGTCGGGGGCGGGGGCGGTGCTGGCGGGCGGCTGGTTCGCCCGGCGGGAGCGGGCGGGCGAGCTGCGGCGCGGGCTGCTGGCGGCGGCGGGGGTGCGGGCGGCGCTGGTGGCGGGTGCGGCGGTGAACTTCGCGGTGCTGGGGGTGCTGTTCGTGCTGCCGCTGGTGTTCGGCCGGTCGTGGGGGTGGTCGGCGGCGCTGGCGGGGGCGGCGTTCCTGCCGATGACGGTGTCGCCGGCCTGCGTACCGCTGCTGCTGACGGGTCGGCTGGTGGCCCGGGTCGGGCCGTGGCGTCCGGTCGCGGCGGGCCTGGTCCTGCTGGCGGCGGGGTGCGCGGGGGCGGGGGCCGCGCTGGGCCGGGGTGCGCCGTACGGGGTGCTGGCGGTGGCGTTGGGGGCGGTCGGCCTCGGGGTGGCGCTGTCGCTGCCGGCGCTGGTGGCGGGGGTGGTGGGTGCGGCTCCGGCCGGGACGGCGGGGTCGGCGAGCGGGTTGCTGAACGCGGCGCGGCAGGTGGGCGCCTCGCTGGGGGTGGCGGTGGCGGGCGCGCTGGTGGGCGGTGCGGCGGGTGGTGCGGCGCCGGGCCGGGCGGGGTCGGCGGGGGCGTTGCTGGTGGCGGCGGCGGTGTGCGCGGTGGCGGTGCTGCCGGTGCTGCGGCTGGTCGGCCGGGTGCCGCGCACCCCGTCCTGACCTGCGGGAACACCATCACGCCCACTCTCTCGACATCAAGCATCTTGATATCAAGACACTTCTCGGGCAGAGTTGCTTCCCGCACGGACGAACGACCTTCACCGAACGGGGAGCACCATGCGCGAGCGCGCGAAGACCGAGGGCCTGGCCGCCCAGCTCCGGCACCCGCCGGGCGGCCGGGACGGGCGGACCATGCTGCTCACCCTGTTCGTCGACCGCACCGGCACCGGCGTCTGGGCGGCGGCCTGCGTGCTGTACTTCACCGAGCTGAGCCGGCTGACGGCCACCCAGATCGGCCTGCTGCTGGGCCTCTCCTCGGTGGCGGGCATCGCCGGCACCCCGCTCGCCGGGCGGCTGGCCGCCTCGTACGGGGTGCGGCCGGTGCTGATCGGCTGCCACCTGCTGCGGGTGGCGGCGCTGGGCGCGGTGCTGTGCTGCTCGGCGTTCTGGCCGCTGCTGGCCCTGGTGGCGCTGGCCACGCTGGGCGACCGGGCGGCCCGCGCGATGGAGATGCTGTACGCCACCGAGGTCGCGGGCGAGCGCCGCTCGGCCTACCGGGCGCTGTCGCGCACCGCGATGAACGCGGGGTACGCGGCGGGCGCCGGCCTGGCCGCGCTGGGCCTGGCGGTGGGCACCCCGGCCGCCTACCGGGCGCTGGTGGTCGCCGACGTGGCCTCCTTCCTGGTCGCGGCGGCCCTGGTCGCCTCGCTGCGCGAGCCGTTCCCGACCCGGGCCGCCGACGGCGCCGCCGCGGACCCGGCACCCCGGCCCAGCCCCTGGCGGGACGCCGGCTACCTGCGCTTCGTCGCGCTGGACGCGGTGCTCACCATCGACGACGCGATCCTCAACGTCGGCCTGCCGCTCTGGCTGATCCACTCCACCCGCGCCCCGCACGCCCTCGTCCCGGCCTTCCTGGTGGTCAACACCGTGGTGGTGGTGCTGGCCCAGCTGCGGGTCTCCGCCCTGGTGCACTCCGCCCGCCAGGCGGTCCGGGTCGTCCCGGTGTACGGGTTCGCGATCCTCGGCTGCTGCGCGGCGGCGGCCCTGGCCCACCGGACGGGGGCCCCGGCCGCCTCCGCGCTGCTGCTGGCCGCGGCGGTGCTGGTGACGCTGGCCGAGCTGGTCCGCTCGGTGGTCTCCTGGGAGCTTTCGGTGGCCCTCGCCCCCGAGCGGGCCCGCCCCGAGTACCTCGGCGTGGCGGGCATGGCCCACTCCACCGAGAAGGCGGCGGGCCCGCTGCTGCTGACCGGCGCGGTCCTGGCCACCGGCCCGCTCGGCTGGCTCACCCTGGGCGCGGCCACCACCGCGGCGGCCTACGCCCAGCGCCGCTACGGCGCCCTGCGGCTGGCCGCGCTCACCCGCTGACCGCCGCGCCGCGCCGGCCGACCGGGGCGGCCGACCGGGCAGGTGGTCAGCCGACCGACCGATCAGGTGGTCATTCGGTCGACCCACCGACCGATCAGGTGGTCAGCCCGTCCGGCAACCGACCGGCCGACTGGCCGACCGACCGACCGGTCAGGTGGTGAACCGACCGGCCGGCCAGCCGGTCAACCGGTCAACCGGTCAGCGCGGCGACCTCCGCGACCACCGTCCCGTACAGGTCCCCGACGGTCGCCAGCGCGGCGGCGTGCAGCTGCGCGGCCGGGACGACCGTGCCGTCCGGGCCGGGCAGCGCCCGGGTCGCGCACGCTTCGGCGACCACGGTCGGCCGCCGGCCGCCGCGGAACGCGCCCTGCGCGGTGAACGCGACGCACATGTGGGTCATGAACCCGGCCAGCACCAGGTCGCGGCGCGGCCCGTCGCCGTCCAACGCGTCCAGCACCTCGGCCAGTTCGGTCTCGTGGAAGGCGTCCGGGAAGGCCTTCACCACCACCCGCTCCCCCGCCGCCGGCGCGACCGGGCCGCTGATCGCCCCGATCTCCGCCCGGATGTCGTACGGCGTCCCCGGCCCGCCGTCGTTCACCACGTGCACGACCGGCGCCCCGGCCGCCCGCGCGGCCGCCAGCAGCCGCGCGCCCGCCGCGAGCGCCTCCTCCGCGCCCTCCAGCCGCATCACGCCCTCCCGGTAGGTGTTCTGGTAGTCGATCAGCACCAGCGTGGCCTCGCCGAGCTCCGGCGGGGTGCCGTCCAGCCCGATCACCTCGCGCAGCGTGGCGGACGCTTCCATCATGCTCATGACAGTAATCTCCTCGGGGGTGTGAGTCGTGGTTGTTCCGGAAGGCGGCCCGGCGGGCCCGGGGCGCCGACCGGCCCGTTACAGCCGGAACCGCTTGCGGTACGCCGCCGGGGTCGTGCCCAGCCGCCGGCGCATCGCGCGGTGGAGGGTGTCGACCGAGCCGAGGCCGCTCGCGGCGGCGATCTGTTCGAGCGGCTGGTCGGTGCCCTCCAGCAGGCGGCGCGCGGCCTCGACCCGGGCGGCCTCGACGTACGCGCCGGGCGTGCTGCCCGTCTCCTGCCGGAAGACCCGGGCGAAGTGGCGTTCGCTCAGGCACATCCGCGCGGCCAGCGCGCTCGCGGAGAGGTCGCCGTCCGGGTGCTCGGCGATGTGCAGGCGCAGTTCGTCGATGTCCCGGCGGGAGGCGGGCGGGCTGCTGAGCGGGACGGAGAACTGGCTCTGCCCGCCCTGCCGCTTGAGGTACATCACCAACTGCCGGGCGACGGACATCGCCAGTTCCTCGCCGTGGTCCTCGGCGACCAGGGCCAGCGCGAGGTCCATGCAGGCGCTGATCCCGGCGCCGGTCCAGATCGGGCCGGAGCGGACGAAGATCGGGTCGGGGTCGACCGTCACCTCGGGGTGGTCGGCGGCGAGCTGCGCGGCCGTCGACCAGTGGGTGGTGGCGCGGCGGCCGTCCAGCAGTCCGGCGGCGGCGAGCAGGTGCGCACCGACGCAGACCGAGGCGGTCCGCCGGGCGGTGGGGGCGTGCCGGCGCACCCAGGCGACCACGTCCGGGTCGATCCGGGCCCGGGGGCCGTCCGCTCCGGGGTCGACCGCGCCGGGGACCAGCAGGGTGTCCAGCGGGCCGGCGACCTGGTCGAAGGTCAGGTCGACCGCCAGCCGGACCCCGGCCGACGTCCGGACCAGGCCCTCGGCCGGGCCGGCCAGCTCCACTCGGTAGCCGGCCCGCCCGCCGCTCTCCCGGTTGGCGAGGGCGAAGACCTCGGCCGGGCCGGTGACGTCGAGCAGGTCGACGTCCGGGAAGACCGCGATCACTACGCGGCGGTTCGTGGACATGCCCCCATCCTGGGCCGTCCGCTCCGCCGTCCGCAATGACGCGGTTGCGGCGGATCCTGCCATGCCGGCCGCTCACCACCTGCGGAAACGCCCGGCCACACGGAAGCCCCGCGCCCGGGGCACGGGGCCCGCGCCCCGGGGCGCGGGGCTTCCGCCGTCAGCGGCTCGGCCGCTCAGTAGCGCTCCTGCCCGAACAGGTCGACCCGGATCGGCTCGACGGCCGGACCGCCGCCGCCCTCGCCGTCCTCGGGGTCCTGCGGGGAGAGCGCGATCGCGATGCCGGCGACCGCGAGGACGACCATGATGCCGACGGCGAGCGGCAGGATGAACTGCGAGGCGGGCGTGCCGCCGCCGAGCGGGCGGCCGTCGAGGCTGACGCTGACGGCGGCCATCGCGGTGTAGTGCATGGCGACCACCGCGACGCCGGCGATCAGCGCGGCGCCGAGCGCGGCGGGCAGGCCCTTGACGTGCAGGGTCATCCAGAGCGCGGCGGTGGCGGCGGCGATGGCGATCGCCACCGAGGCGACGACCAGCAGGGTGTCGTACGAGACCTTGCCCTCGACCTGCATCGCGGCCATGCCGACGTAGTGCATGACGGCGACGCCGCAGCCGGTGACCACACCGCTGACCAGCAGGGCGCCGGTGCTCTTGCCGCGGTAGCCGACGTAGCCGATGCCGAGGCCGACCACCGCGATGGCCACCAGCAGACTGACCAGGGTCAGCGGGATGTCGTAGACCAGGCTGGAGGAGTCGACCATGAAGCCGAGCATCGCGATGAAGTGCATGGACCAGATGCCGCAGCCGAACGCCCCGGCGGCCAGCGCCAGCCAGCCGAAACGTTTCTTCGGCTGGAGGGTCATGGCCCGCGCGGTGCAGCGGAGTCCGATCGCGGCCCCCACGCAGGCGATCAGGTAGGCAACGACCGGATTCACCCACCCGTACTGGAAACCGTCGAGGTGGGCCATGGTGCCGTGGTTCATGAGGGTCCGATCGGAAACGAATGCCGTGCGAGATTGCCGCAGAGACAATACCGTCCCGTGAGCATTGGTCCGCACCAAGGTCCGCTTCCTCCTTTACCTCCCCTTTTCATCCCCTCCACGATCCCACTCTCCGTCACCCACCGACCGCCTCCCCGCGACCTTCGCCGACCTCCCCGCCGGCGCACCGGCGCCCGCCGCCGTGCCGTCCGTGGCAGGCTGACCCCGTGGAACACCTCCCCGAACCGCCCGCCCCGCTGCTGGTCGTGGACGGCGCGAACGTCGTCGGCTCCGTCCCCGACGGCTGGTGGCGCGACCGCCGGGGCGCCGCCGAGCGGCTGCGCGACGCGCTGGTGCCGGTGGCGACGGCCGGACTCCCCGGCCTGCCGGGCCCGTTGGCCGTGGTCCTGGTGGTGGAGGGCGCCGCCCGCGGCGTCGAGCCGGTGCCGGGCGTGCGGGTGGTCTCCGCCCCGGGCAGCGGCGACGACCGGATCGTCGACCTGGTCGCCGCCGAGGCCGCGGCCGCCTCGGGCCGCCGCCTGCTGGTGGTCACGGCCGACCGCGAACTGCGCGGCCGGATCACCGCCCTGGGCGCCGAGCCCCTCGGCCCGCGCACCGTGCGTCACCGCACCTGACGGCCCGCCGGAAACCGACACCGCGTCAGCCGAATTGCCTCACAGGCACATTGACCGCCCCTCACTCGGGGAATGCCGAAACGGTCCGGGAGCCCGCGGGTGACCGCGGGCTCCCGGACCGCCCCCGGGCCGTCCCCGGGCCGGTAACCGGTTCGGTCAGGTGGCCGCGAGGGCCGCGACCTGGGCGGGTGTCAGCGCGTAGGGGTAGGTGCGGACGTCGCTGACGGCTCCGTCCAGCTTGTTGATGACGTCCTTGTTGTTGTTCATGTAGCAGGAGCCGACGGTCAGGGCGCGGGCCGCGCTGGCCGCGTTCCCGGAGCCCCAGGGCGTCTCCTGGGTGGTGGATCCGCTGTGGACGCCGTTGACGTAGAGCGAGACCGCGTGGGTGGCGGTGTCGTACGTGACGGCGAGGTGGGTCCACTGTCCGTAGGCCGCGCTGTTGTCGGCGGACTTGGCGACCGGCCAGCCGGCGTTCCAGTCGTCCTGGGTGGGGGTGTAGGCGCCCCATGCCTTGGAGCCGTTGATGTACTGGAGGTTGACCGGCGGCAGGGTGTCGCCGTTCTGGCAGACGAAGCTCTGGTCGCCGCCGGTGTCGCGGTCGACCTTGACCCAGGCGCTGAGCGTGTAGCTCTTGCCGGTGTCGACGCCGGTGCCGTTGGCAGCGACGGCGATCGCCGTGTTGTAGGTGCCGTCGAAGGTGTTGCTCGCCCAGACGGCCTGGTTGCCGGAGGTGTAGACGACCAGGTTGTGGTCGCTCTGGAGCCTCAGGTAGCTGCCGTTGCGGCCGTTGGTGCCGGTGGCCCAGAGCGCCGCGCCGCTGGTGTCGTAGACGACGAAGTTGCCGTCGGCCTGCATGACCGCCTTCGCCCCGGGGTGCCCGCCGGTGCGGGACTCCCACAGCACGGTGGGCGCGTTGAGCGGGGACAGCACGAGGTTGCCGTCGTTCTGCATGGTCAGCTTGGTGTTGACCGCGGTGAGCCTCTGGCCCGGGAGCAGCGAGTTGACGGCGGTGAGGTCGGCCGTGCCCCAGATCCCGTTGGTCTTGGTGGCGTAGGTGGCGCCGTTGCCGGTGAAGGCGGCGGCGTTGTTCGCGGTGCCCTTGTGGTCGGCGGTCCAGGTGGCGCCGGCGGGCGCGGTCAGCGGATTGCCGCCAAGGGTGTCGACGGCGTTGCCGTTGTTGGTGCTGGAGCTGCCCAGCTGCCACTGGTCGGGGCCGGTGCCGGTGCTGCCGACGGTGTCCGGTCCGTTGGTGAAGGTGTACGCGGGGGCGGTCTGGGTGCCGGTGCTGCGACCGGTCCAGATCTGGATCGTCCCGGCGGTGTCGACGCCCCACAGGGCGGCCTGGCCGCTGCCGGTGAGGTCGCCGTCGGAACCGATCAGCGGCCAGCCCTTGGGGTCGACGCCGCTGAGGTGGGTGTCGGTGGCGACCGAGGTGAGGACGGGGTACTCGATCGGGTCGAAGTCACCGTCGATGGTGGCCTTGTCGACCTTGAAGGTGTAACCGCGCAGTTCGCCGGTGGTCTTGTGGCGGGTCCAGACACCGGGGTGACCCTGGCCGGCCCAGTCGCCGGCGGGGAGCAGTTGGAGGTCCTTCCAGCCGGTGGCGGCGAGCCGGATCGGCGCGCCGAGCTGGCTGGAGTTGACTCCGGGGTAGAACCAGAGCGAGTCGCGGCCGTCGGTTCCGGTCTCGACGGTGAGCAGGCCGGACTTGTTCAGGAACTGCTTGGCGGTGTCGAGGCCGGTGGTGGAGGGGTCGCCGACCGCGGCGATCGACAGCGTGCCGTTCCAGGTGCCGTTGTAGCCGGCGCAGTCGGTGCCGCTCTGGCACTCGGGCTTGACGAGCGGGGTCTTGGTGTCGAAGCGGCCCGCCATCGCGGTGTTGCCGGGGTTGTTGTAGAGGTACAGGTCGGGGGAGCCGGGCTTGTGGACGAGCAGGTCGTCGACGTTGCCGCCCCCGGCGAAGGTGCCGCGGTGGGTGAGGTCGTAGCCGGCCCAGCCGTCCTTGCCCGGGGACTGGTTGGCGGGCGAGGCGAGGTAGACGGCGGCCTTGGTGGCCTGGTCGTTGCCGGGCACGCTGTGCGCGCGCAGGTTGCCCGCGCTGTCGGGGGCCAGGATGTCGGGGGTGCCGTCACCGGTGACGTCGCCGAAGACCGGGGCGGGCCCCTTGGCGCTCCAGGGCACGTAGAAGGTGTAGGCGCCGGAGACGGAGACGTTGCCGGCGTTGTCCTGGGCCTGGACGTACAGGATGTTGGTGCCCCAGTGGCCGGGGGTGACCTGGATCGAGCCGGTGGGCATGGCGGAGCCGCACTGCCAGGCGGCGCCGTTCAGCTGCGGGTCCCAGCTCCAGCGCAGGCAGGCCAGGCCGGAGGTCTGCAGGCCGGACGGGTTGGGGTCGGTCGCGGTGAACGGCACCGAGCCGGTCTGGCCGGCGTACAGGCCGGTGGTCTGGCCGTTGCCCGACGGGGGGAACTGGGTGGTCGGGTCGGCGACCTTGTCGGGGAAGGAGACGGTGGGCGCGGTGCGGTCGACCCGGAAGTGGCAGTCGGGGCTGAACTGGGTCCAGCCGACGCCGGGCAGGGTGTCGGTGGCGAAGCCGCCCCAGCCGTAGTGGTGACCGTCCTGGAGCAGGCCGGCGGGCAGTTGCAGGGTGGCCCGGCCGCCGCTGTTGACCATGCCGGTGGTGCCCTCGGCGACCTGGGGGGCGCCGGACTGGGCGTAGTCCCAGATGTGGAACCAGGCGGCGAGCTGGCTCTGCGAGGGGCTGGAGACGACGGCGCTCAGCGTCGCGGTGTCGCCGTTGACCCAGCCCCAGTCGCCGATGCCGTTGTTGTTGCAGGTCTCGGTGGTGGTCGCCGGGCTGACGGTGCGCGGCTCGGCGGGACCGACCTTGGGGTCGGTCGGGGCGTTCGGGGCCCGGTCGTACTCGATGGAGAGCGAGGCGTTGTAGTCGAACCGCTTGAAGCCGTTGCGGTTGGCCTCGTCGCCCTGGAGGGTGAAGGCGGCGACGTCCCAGCCGGAGCCGGTGCCGTTCCTGATCACGGCGGTGGCGTCGTACTGGACCGGGACGTTGCCGTTGCACCCGTTCTGCCGGGCGCCGCCGACCTGGGCGGTACCGAGGCTGTCGTAGCGGGCCGGGGCGTTGTTCCAGGTGGTGCCGGAGTTGAACTGGGCCGACAGGTAGGCGGAGACGCCGTAGGTGTTGCTACAGGAGAAGTCGGAGGAGTAGTACTCCTCGACGTTCAGGGTGGCCCGGTTGACCACCACGCCCTTGTAACCGGACACGTTGAACTGGTAGTAGGCGCGCTGGATGCCCGTCGGCGCACTGAAGCCCTGGTAGCCGACGCCGGGGTGGTCGGCGACGTCGGAGCTGGACTTGTTGTAGTTGCTGGTGTTCGGGAAGCCCTGCTGGGTCCAGGTCCAGGAGGGCTGGCCGATCGTGACGGGCACCCACGCCGGATCGATGTAGACCGGGTAGACGGTGGCCGCGTCGGTGAGCAGGGACCGGTCGGCGCCGAGGCTGACCTGCCCGGGGGTGGCGGCGACGGAGAGCGCGGCGACCTTGGCTCCGTCGGCGGGGCCGGTCGGTGCGGCGCTGTCCGCAGCGGCTCCCTGGGCGGCGGGCGCCTGGCGCGGGGTGCGGGCGGCGGGGGCGGCGGTCGTCGCGGCCGAGTCCCACATCAGCGGGGTGGGGGCGCGGAAGACGGGCTTGCCCGCATCGTCGGCGGCGGTGAGGTTGCCGCCCTTGTCCGCGCTGACGGTCACTCCGTCCGCCTTGGTGGTGAACTTCAGGTCGTTCACCAGCGGGTTGGCGGCGGCCTGCGGGGTCTTGACGACCAGCACGGTCGAGAAGCCGCCGAGGTCGGTGACCGAGACCCGCAGGTCGACGTCGGGGGCGACGTTCCGGTAGAGCGCGGTGGAGCCGGACAGTTCCGGCACGGGCAGCGCGAACGGGGCGCCGACAGCCAGCTTCCGGCCGCCCGCGGCGGTCATGGTGGCGAGGTCCCCGGCGCCGCCGCCGGAGAGCACGACGTCCGACGCGGCGGTCTTCGGGTGGATGGAGCCGTCGGCGGCCGCGACAAGGGTGGCGTCCAGCGGGGTCCAGGTTCCGGCCTTCTTCACCCGCTGCTGCTTGGGGTGCTGGGTCTCCCGGAGGTGTCCGGCCGGCGTCGCCACCGACTCGCTGAACTCGGTGGTCAGCCCGGGCACCGGGACGTCGGCCCCGGTCCGGGCGGCCTCGGCGAGCGCCCGGCCGACCTCGGTGTCCTGCTTGAGGCCGGCGGTGGACGGCGGCGCGTCCTGGTCGCGCTGGGCGTCGGCGGCGCGGACGGCCGCGTTCGGGTCGACGGTCGTCGCCCCGGCGGTGAAGGGTGCGGCAGCCACCAGGCCCGAGGTCACCGCGAGGGCCGCGGCCAACGCCCCGGCGCGCAGCCGGGTCCGTGGTGGCCGGGGCGCGGGCTGGGCCGGAATCAGATATTTCATCGCGGTTCCTGAGGAAGGCGAACGGCAAGTAGTTCGCACGGAAATCAAAGGTGAGGATGAAGATTTCGTGAATGGATGTCAAGGTGATCGACCGTCAGAATGTCCGATTTGATGGCAATGGGCCCCCTATTGTGCGACGGTGACATACGTCACTCGTGAAGAAATCATGATCACATTGACTGCTCGCGTGGGTCACGCATAGACATCGCCTGATTCGACTGCGAATCAATTTATTGACGATGAGCATTCATGGGAGTTCGCTGTGGCGTTGTCACCAGGGGGGGCCGGGCGCGCACGCCCGTGGTCCCCGTTCAGAACGAGAATCGCGGTCCTGAGCGCGCTCGCGATCGCGGCGTCGGTCCTGGCGCCGACGGCCGCTACCGCGGCGGGGAGCAGCGACCGGATCTGGTCGCCGCCCGGCACCGCGCTGCCCAAGACCAAGGCGGTCGGGGGCAAGGCCGCGGGCAAGCCGACCCAGGTCACCCCCAAGTACCAGGTCCCGTCGGACTGGGCTCCGGCGGACGGCACCCCGGCGGACTCCGGCGCCTCGGCGAGCCCGTCGGCCGCGGCCCGCGGCCTCGCGGCCCCCATGGCCCAGCCGGCGGCCGCCCCGGCGGGCAGCCCGGGCGGTGACGGCACGTACACCGCCACCAGCCTCGCCCCCAGCTCGGCCTGGGCGGCGGGCAACGCCAGCGGCTCCTTCACCTACAACTACCCGGTGGAGGTCCCGGCTCCCCTCGCGGGCGCCGCTCCGCAGGTCGTCCTCGGCTACGACTCCGCCTCCGTCGACGGCCGGACCTCGTCGACCAACGCCCAGGCGTCCTGGATCGGCGACGGCTGGGACTACAGCCCCGGCTTCATCGAGCGCTCCTACCAGGTCTGCGACAAGCACGGCATCGACAACTCCTTCGACCGCTGCTGGGCCGGCGACAACGCCACCCTGCAACTCGGCGGACACTCCGGCGAGTTGGTCCGGGACGACGCCAACGGCAGCTGGCACCTGAAGGACGACGACGGCACCCGGGTCGAGTTCCTCACCGGCGCCGCCAACGGCGACGACAACGGCGAGTACGTCAAGGTCACCGACAACGACGGCACCGCCTACTACTTCGGCCTCAACCACCTGCCCGGCGGCGACCGGACCGACCCGGCCACCAACTCGGCCTGGACCGTCCCGGTCTACGCCCCCGCCGCCGGGAACCCCTGCTACGACTCCGCCAAGGGCGCCGGTTCCTGGTGCAACCAGGCCTGGCGCTGGAACCTCGACTACACCGTCGACACCCACGGAAATCTGACGACGTACAACTACGCCGCCGAGACCAACTACTACAACCGCGGCGGCGCCCAGAACGGCGGCACCGGCACACTCACCGGGTACACCCGCGGCGGCACCCTGACCTCGATCGCCTACGGCCAGCGCCTGGCCGACCAGGTCGCCGCGAAGGGCACCGCCAAGGCCGCCGCCACCGTGCGGTTCGACACCGCCCCCGAGGGGCGCTGCTCCACCGCGGGCGGCTTCACCTGCTCCGGGGCCTCGATCTCCACCGCCGGTGCCGCGCACTGGCCGGACGTCCCGTACGACCAGAACTGCGCCGCCACCGGAACCTGCACCACCTACAGCCCGACCTTCTGGAGCAACGCCCGGCTGGCGTCGATCACCACCCGGGTGCTGTCCGGCGGCTCCTACCGGAACGTCGACACCTACGCGCTGAGCCACTCCTTCCCCGACCCGGGCGACGGCACCAAGCCGGCCATGTGGCTCTCCGGCATCCAGCGCACCGGCAAGGACGGCACCGCCATCACCCTGCCGGCCACCACCTTCACTCCGGTGATGCTGCCCAACCGGGTCGACGGCACCAGCCTCGTCCCCGCGCCCGCGCCGTTCAACCGGCCGCGCGTCCAGATGGTCACCACCGAGACCGGCGGCCAGACCAACATCGACTACAACCTGCCGAGCTGCTCCCGCCTCCAGGGCGTGATGCCGTCCGCCGCCGACAACAACACCACCAGCTGCTACAACGTCAAGTGGTACCCCCGCGGCTCGTCGGCCGACAGCCAGCCGGTGGACGACTGGTTCAACCGGTACACCGTCAGGTCGATCACCGAGAACGACCCCGTCACGGGCGCCCCGCAGAAGGTCGCCGCCTACGCCTACGGCCCCGCCGCCTGGCACCGCGACGACTCGGCGCTGACCGACTCCAAGACCCGTACCTGGGACTCCTTCCGCGGCTTCGCCTCCGTCACCACCACCACCGGTGACGGCAACGACGGCCCGAAGACCCAGACCCGCACCACCTACCTCCAGGGCATGAACGGCGACCTGCGCGCCGACGGCAGCACCCGCGGCGTGACCGTCACCGACTCGCTCGGCGAGAGCGTCACCGACGACGACTGGCTGCAGGGCAGGGTCCTGGAGAGCGCCGTCCACACCCAGGCCGGCGGCAGCGTCACCGCCTACACCGTCACCCGGCTGACCGACCCGGTGATCACCGCGACCCGCGCCCGCGGCTCGGGCCTGCCCGCCCTGGTCGCCCGCTACGGCGCCACCAGGAGCGCCATCACCACCAAGTCCCTGAAGGCCGACGGCACCTGGCGGACCACCGCCGAGGTGGCGACGACCGATCCGGCGAACGGCAACCGTCCGGTCCGGCAGGACAAGACCGCCGACGGACAGGCGGAACTGTGCGTCCGCACCAGTTACGCGACCGGCTCCGACCCGATGGTCCGCAACCTGGTCAGCGAGAAGCTGACCGTCAGGGGGGACTGCTCCACGGCCCCCTCCAGCGGCAACACGCTCGCCGGATCACGCACCCTCTACGACGGCAAGCCGTACGGCCAGGCCGGCGGCGCCGGCGACGCCACCGGCGAGCAGGTCCTCGACCGCTTCGACGCCGCGGGCACCGCCCAGTACGTCACCATGTCCGTGACCGGGTACGACGGCTACGGCCGGGTGACGTCCACCACCGACCCGAACTCCACCGACGCCCAGCACCCGGCCGGCGCGACGACCACCACCGCCTACAGCGCCGCCAACGCCGGCGAGCTGCCCGACTCCGTGGCGGTCACCTCGCCGGCTCCGGCCTCCGCCACCGGCTGGACCTCCACCACCACGCTCTCGCCCGCGCGCGGCCTGCCGCTCGCCACGACCGACCAGAACGGGAGGACCACCACCAGCGCCTACGACGCACTCGGCCGGATCACCGCCGTCTGGCTGCCCGGCCAGCCCACCACCTCCCCGGCGAACCAGACCTTCGCCTACGCGGTCAACGGCACCGGTGCCCCGAGCAGCGTCACCACCTCGACCCTCAACGACAACAGCCAGTACACCCGGGTCCAGGTCGAGATCTATGACGGCCTCGGCCGGGTCCGGCAGGTCCAGAGCACACCGACCGTCTCGGCCTACCAGGGACGGCTGATCACCGACACCTACTTCGACTCTCACGGCTGGGCGGCGAAGACCAACGCCGCCTGGTACAACGACGCGGCCGCCCCCGGCACCGCGCTCTACACCGCCGCGGACGCGGTGATCCCCGCGCAGACCCGCACCGTCTTCGACGGCCAGGGCCGGCCCACCGCCTCGGCCTTCTACTCCCTGAACCAGGAGCAGTGGCGGACCACCACCTCCTACCCCGGTGCCGACCGCACCGACGTCACCCCGCCCCAGGGCGGGACCCCGACCTCCACCGTCACCGACGCCAAGGGCCGGACCGTCCAGACCTGGCAGTACCGCACGCCCACCGCCACCGGCAGGGAATCCGACGCCGACGTCACCACCGTCGGCTACGACGACGCCGGCAACACCGTCTCGCACACCGACGCCGGCGGGAAGAACACCTGGTCCTACGGCTACGACCTGCGCGGCCGCCAGACCTCGGTGAACGACCCGGACGCCGGAAAGAGCACCTACACCTACACCGCCGGCAACCAGGTCAGAACCGTCACCGACGCCCGCGGCATCACGACGAGTCGCGACTACGACCTGATCGGCCGCCAGACCGGCCTGTACGAAGGCGCCGACACCACCGATCCGTCGAAGCAGCTCGCCGCCTGGACCTTCGACACCGTCGCCGGCGGCAAGGGCAGGCCCTCCTCCGCCACCCGTTACGTGGGCGGGGCCGCGGGCGACGCCTACAGCACCCAGGTCTACGGCTACGACAACGCCTACCGGCCCACCGGCACGACGTGGTCGGTGCCGGGCAGGGAGGTCGGCCAGACCGCCCCGTTCACCTACACCAGCCGGTCCGCCTACAACACGGTCACGGGCTCCCTCAAGAGCACCCTGACCCCCGCGGTCGCCGACCGGGCCGCCGAGACCATCAGCTACACGTACGACGTCAACGGCGCGATGCTGAAGTTCGGCACCTCGTCGACGGTCTACGACATGGGCACCAACTACGACGCCTACGGTCGGCCGGTCCGCACCACGGTGAACCCGTGGGGCACCCAGATCGTCTCCACCGTCAACTACGACGAGGCAACCGGGCGAGTCGTCTCCCACTTCGTCGACAAGCAGACCTCGGCCACCGGCGCCGTGCAGCAGAGCACGCTGACCTACGACGCCTCCGGGAAGGTCACGTCCGTCAAGGACGTCGCGGACAACGCTCCCGCGGGCACCGACCTGCAGTGCTTCGGGTACGACTACCTGGGACGCCTGACCACCGCCTGGAGCGACACCGGCACCACCACCACCAAGCCGCAGCCCGCCGTCCCCGGCCAGGGCGCGTGCACGAACGCCTCGCCCACCTCGGGCGCGGTCGCCCCGGCCGGAACCACGGTCGGCGGCCCCGCCGCCTACTGGCAGAGTTACACCTACGACACCACCGGCAACCGCACGGCACTGGTCAAGCACGACACCGGCGGCAACGGCGCGGCCGACGTCACCGTCACCCAGAGCTTCCCCGCCGCCGGCAGCACCAACACCCCCACCGGCACCCCGGTGCCCGGCAGCGGCAGCGGAGGCCCGCACGCCCTGCTCGGAAGCACCGCGACCGGTGCCGGCAACCCGGGCCCGACCAGCTACCGCTACGACGCCGCCGGCAACACCACCTCGATCACCACCGCCGCCGGCACCAGCGATCTCGCGTGGAACGCCGAGGGCAAGCTGAGCACGCTCACCGGCGCGGCCGGCAGCACCGGCTACGTCTACGACGCCAACGGCAACCTGCTGGTCCGGCACAGCCCCGGGAGGACCACCCTCTTCCTGGGCAGTGACGAACTCGGCTACGACACGGCGGGCAAGACGCTCTCCGACGTCCGCAGCTACCCGCTGCCCAACGGGCTGACCGCCGTGCGCTCCGGCACCGCCATGGTCTTCCAGGTCGCCGACCGGCACGGCACCAACGGGCTGGCCATCGACGCCACCACCCTCGCCGAGACCCGCCGGGCCACCGACCCGTTCGGCAACCCGCGCGGGACCCAGCCCACCGGCTGGACCGGCACCCGGGGCTTCGTCGGCGGCACCGCCGACGCGGCCACCGGCCTCACCACGCTCGGCGCCCGCGAGTACCAACCGGCCACCGGACGCTTCGTCAGCACCGACCCGGTCCTGGACCCGGACGACCCCCAGCAGTGGAACGGCTACGCGTACGGCGACAACAACCCCGTCAACCTCAGTGACCCCACCGGTCTGCGGCCCGACGGCCAATACGGCGGTTTCAGCAGCCTCATGCCCGACGGCCTCACCGAGACCTGGGCGCCCGACAACAACGGCGGCTGGAACTGGAGCCGCAAGTACGCTCTCGGTGCCCCCGGCAAGGGCGTGACGCAGTGGGTCACCCAGACCGTCAACTTCAACAACAAGAAGCCCTCCGCGGACCGCACGACCTTCGTGAACCAGAAGTTCCGGCCCAACGCCACGTGGTCGAGCGTCCTGCACGTCGGGGCGGAGCTCAGTGGCGTGAACGACCTGCGCGACTGCTCCAAGGGAAGCGTCAGCAGTTGCGGCTGGGCCGCCATGTCCATCGTCCCGTTCGGCAAGGTCGGCAAGGCGGTCAAGATCGCGGAGGAGGGCGCGGAAGCCGCCCGTGCCGCCCACGCGGCGGAGGACGCCAACCACGTCGTCCCGAAGAAGGGCAAGGAGGTCGTCAAGGGTGCGGAGAACGTCGCCCGCGACATGCTGGATCCCGAATCGATGCGCGGCGCGACCTGGGACGAGGCGCTGGAACTCGCCAAGGGCGACGGCTGGATCCTGGAGGACGCCCCGCGGGCGACCGGAGGCGGTTTCATCCTCCGGAAGGGGAACCCCTTCATCCTGATCGAGAAGGGCGACAAGGGCGCCCGCAGCCTCGACCACCAGGGTCCCTACATCAAGTACCAGTTCGGCTCGAAGGCCGTCCGCATTCCCCTCCAGGGAAATCCCGCCCTCAAGCAGTAGCCTCGGCGGGGGCGCGGCCGATGGCCGCGCCCCCGTCTTGTCCCCTGATCGGAGAACACCCGTGTGCGATTGGAGCGATCTGGAGGAGTGCCTCCTGGTCAACGCCGTCGAGCTCTCACCGCTGTGGGCGCTGGCCCCGGACTGTTCGCGGAGCGACGACGAGGCCGACTGGCCCCCGTACGTCGAGCGGTTGAAGCCACTGATCGCCGCCTGGGTCCGGGCCGGCCGAATCGCCCTCTGGCGGGGGCCCGAGTGGCCCGCCTTCGAGGGCGGGCACCGGGTGAGCATCGAGGACGTCGACGCGGTGCTGTCGGACGACGAGTTCTGGACCTACCGCGAGTCGGCGACGGTCGTGGTGCACCTCGAACTGCTCGTCGAGACGGACCGGATCCGCCCGCCCCTCGGCTGACCCGCCCCGCGCCCGCCGCTCAGGCCAGCCTGGTCCGGGCGGCGGTCGGGTGGGTGCGGCCGCGGGAGCTGATCGCGGGGCGGGTGGGTCGGCGGTCGGGGCGGGCGGGCGGGGTGTCGGACGGGGCGGGGCGGACGGCGACCGCGGCCTTGAGCGCGCGGAGGGCCAACAGGACGGCGACGGCGGCGAGTTCGGCGGGTTCGGCGGCACCGCGTTCGGCGGCGGCGCGCTGGCAGGAGGAGCACCAGACCGCGCTGGCCCGGCCGCCGTCGGGGTAGTCCAGGGAGGTCGGCACCAGGTAGTGGCAGCCGCAGTCCTGGCAGACGAAGAGCAGCCTCATCGCTGCACCACCCCCGAGCCTCCGCAGACCGAGCACGGCGACCAGTAACTGCGCCGCACCGGCTGCTGCCTCCCCTCCGCGTCGGTCTCCACCGAGTGCTCCGTCTTCTCCGTCCCGCGCGCGCCGCCGCAGCCGGGGCAGGTCTGCTGGTCCGTCATCGGCCACCTCCAGACCACAGACCGTAGCGTGCCGACCCCCGTCCGCGACAGCGGTTCGCCACCGGACCACCCCCCGATGCCTTCCGCACACCCGTGCGGGGCGCGCACCGCCTCGCGCGCGCGGGTCGCGCGCCCCGCCCAACACGTCTGTTTTCCGCCAGCCGACCGCCCGGCGATGCGCGATGATCCCGCGCATGATCCCGCACACGAACCCCCGCACCAGCACCGACCAGAGCGCCGGCCCGGGCAGCCTCCCCCAGGGCGTCCTGATCGAACACCGCGGCGCCGCCCCGCAGGTCCACCCCACGGCGTACGTCGCGCCGACCGCCACGCTGGTCGGCGACGTGCGGATCGGCCCGAACGCCCGGGTGATGTACGGCGCGGTGCTGGACGCGGAGGGCTCCCGGATCGAGGTCGGCGAGAGCTCGGTGGTGTGCGAGAACGCGGTGCTGCGCGCCTCCGCCGTCGCCGCCGACCAGCCGGTGCTCGTCGGCGACCACGTCTTCGTCGGCCCGCACGCGACGCTGCTGGGCTGCACGGTGGAGCGCGCCTGCTACCTGGCGACCTCGGTCAGCGTCCTGCAGGAGGCCGTGGTGGGCACCGGTTCGGTGGTCGCGGTGGCGGCCCTGGTGCACACCCGTACGGTGCTCCCGGCCGACTTCTTCGTGCCGCCGTACCTGACGGCCCTCGGCGAGCCGGTGCGCCTGCTGGCCCCGGGCGACCCGGAGGTGCCGCAGGCGATCGGGCGGCTGGGCTTCGCGGGCACGGCCTTCGGCGTCGACGCGTCCTGGACGGACCGGATCGCCCGCCACGAGCGGATCGCCGAGGTCCGCTCGGCGGAGTTCGGCGCGCACCTGGCGGACCGCCCGGCACGCTCCTGACCTGCCACTGACCCGCCAGGCGCGGTACGGACCCGCACGGCCCGCCGCCGGACCCACCCGGCCGCGGGCCGCTCCCGCTCCCGCGCCACCCACTCCCCCGCCACCCGTTCCCGCGTCTCCCCTACCTCCCCGCGTCTCCCGTCTCCGCCTGCTGCTGCCGTGTCGCGTCCGGCCAGTCCGCCGGGGACGCCTCGACGTCGTTGCCGCGCACCCAGACGGTGGAGACCCCGAGCAGTCGGCGCATCACCGCGAAGCCGCCCTCCCAGCCGTCGGGCAGCCGCAGCCGGCCGAACCTGACGGCGCCGGCGCTGAAGCGGGTGTCGCCGCTCTCCAGCATGCCGGTCCAGCCGGGCAGGCCCACCTCCGGGACGTTGCCGGTGAGTTCGGCCTGGACCGGGATCTCCAGTCCGTCGGCCAGCAGCAGGGCGGGGCCCCGGTACACGGGTGAGGTCATGCATCGAGGGTGCGGGAGATCACCCTATCCACGCAAATCACACATACACGTGGCAAGCGGACGGGCCGAGACCGTTTCGTTGGGTGGAGTATTCCATTCCGTAGCCGAATAGCCACCTTACGCAACCTCGGATCGTGCAATATGACATTGCACAGCCGGGAAGGCCCCGGCTGACAGCACTGAACGGGAGAACTCTCATGATCAAGCCCCTGGCCGTCCTGGCCGGTGCGGCAGCCCTGTCGGCGACCCTCACCGTCCCGGCCGTGGCGACCACCACCGACACTCCGCAGACCACCACCGCGTGCGGTGGCTGGGCCCTGCAGGGCGGCTTGGCCACGCAGATCTGCGCGGAGCGAACTGGCGACCAGGTCCGGCTGTACGGCACCCTCGGCCTGGCCGGCCCGCCCTCCCCCGGCACCCCGCTGCCGTACCGCAAGGACGTGATCATCACCCTGACCGGGACCACCCCCTCCGGTTCGGTCAACCAGTACATCACGTTCACGGGCTCCAACCAGCAGGTCGGGAACATCATCGGCAGCGTCCCCTGCGACGCCGCGATCCAGGGCACCTACTCGGTGTCCTCCTTCGACCTGGGCCCCCACCCGGTGACGATCAACACTGTCATCCCCTGCTGACACCGCAGGCCGGCCCGCCCCTCCCCGGAGGCGGGCCGGCCCCGCGTCCGCCCAGAGCGATCGGCACCCCGCTCCGGGCCCGCGCCCGCGATGCTGACGGCATGCCCACCACCTCGCACCCGCGCGTCGAGGTCGTCCTCGGCGACCTCACCGAACAGGACACCGCCGCGATCGTCACCGCCGCGAACGAGTCACTGCTGGGCGGTGGCGGCGTCGACGGGGCCGTCCACCGGGCGGCCGGACCGCGCCTCGCCCAGGCGGGCGGAGCGCTCGCGCCCTGCGAGCCGGGCGACGCCGTGGCGACACCGGCGTTCGACCTGTGCCCGCCCGTCCGGCACGTGATCCACACCGTCGGGCCGCTCTGGGAGGGCGGTGGGTACGGGGAGACGGAGGTGCTGGCCTCCTGCTACCGCCGCTGCCTGGCCGAGGCCGACCGGCTCGGCGCCGAGAGCCTGGCCTTCCCGGCGATCGCCACCGGCGCCTACGGCTTCCCCGCCGAACTCGCCGCCCGGATCGCCGTCGAGACCCTGACCGGCACCCCGACCGCCGTCACCCTGATCCGCCTGGTCGCCTTCGACGCCCCGACCCGCGCCCTGCTCGCCGCCCTGCTCGGTGACTTGCCCGGTGACCTGCTCGGCGACCTGCTCGGCGGGAGCCGCTGAGCGCGGGCCGACCGGCTCAGTCACCCACGAACCACAGCCAGCCGCCGGACGTGGCCGCGCAGGCGCCCAGCATCCGTTCCAGGTCGACCGCGGCCGCGCGCTGCTCCTCGTCGACGCACAGCGCCAGCAGCCGGTCGATCTCGCCGAGCGCGGCGGCCGCCTCCCGCTGGTCGAAGAACGTGTGGTCGTACGGGTCGATCCGCCAGAGCCTCCAGCCGCGGTCGAGCGGCAGTTCGTGCAGGACCCGGGCCAGCCCCTCGCCGTGCTCGTGCGAGGCGCGCAGCAGGGTCGCCCGGGTGTGCGCCGGGTCCAGGCGGCGCGGCCGGGCGGAGTGCAGTTCGATCCCGATGCCCACGGCGGGGGTTCCTTCCTCGTTCGACGTTCCTCGTTCGACGGTCAGTGCTCCCGGTCCTCGGCGGTGCCGAGGACCGGGTCGGTCAGGCGGTGCAGTGCGGCGACCGGGGCGGCGAAGACCTCGAACGCCTCGCTGCCGGTGGTGGCGAGGGGCCGACGGCGGGTCACTCCTCGTCCCTGTGCCCGTCCTCCTCGCCGTCCTCGCCGAGGAGTCGTTCGACCAGTCCGTCGAGGTCGACGTGCTCCTGTTCGCAGCCGACCGGGACGACGCACTCGGTGCGGCGCAGGAAGTCGCGCAGGGCGGGGGCGGGCAGGCGGAGCAGGGCGCTGCTCTCCTCGCCGTGGAGGGTGAGCAGGAGGTGGCCGTGGTCGGGGCCGTGGCCGGGGGTGACGGTCATGTCGCCGAGTCCGGCGGGGTGGGTGAGTCCGGTGAGCAGGACTTCGCGGGAGAGCGACCAGGTGACCGGTTCGGGCAGGTCGACGTGGTTGTCGAGGTGGACGGTATAGGGCTCGTCGGCGCCGTAGCGGAGGCGGGCGGCGACGGGGACGTGCAGGGCGGGGGCGACGACCACCTCGACGACCAGGTGGACGGCGATCCGGGTGGTGCTGCCGCGCTGCGGCGGGACCCGGCGCGGGGCGGGGTCCCGGTACGGGTCGTGGTACGGGTCGTGGGTCACCGGGTCGCGCCCCCGTCCGCCTCGGGGAGAAACGATTCTTCATTCGCTGCGCGCCGCAGCACCTCTCGCACGTGCACGTCAGGACAACGACGCCGGGCCCGATCGGTGACACCTCATTCGTTCCGCCCCCGAACGGAGGCGGTGGGCGGAGCCCGCTCCGCCCACCGCCGTCCGCCCTCCGCCCCGGAGGTCAGACCTGTCCGAGGCGGCGGACCAGTTCGTCCAGGTAGGCGTCCCCGTACGCGTCGGCCAGGTCGTCCAGGTCGATCATCGGCGGGATGTCGATGACCGGCTGGCGCTCGGCCAGGAAGGCCACCGTCTCGCGGACGATCCGGCCCTCGTCGCCGCCGGCCAGGCCGGGGTGCTCCAGGACTCCGTCGGTGACCCGGATCCGGGTGGCGGCCCCGACCGACCCGTCCTCGACCTCGACCAGGTACTCGCGGTCGCCCAGCGGTTCCACCCGGATGTCAACTGCCATGGCGCGGTTCGTCCTTCCGTCAGTGCTCGACCGTACGGCGGTGCCGACGCCGCGTCACCTGCCGGTTCTCCGGCGGGCACCAGCCGGCTCCACCCTACGTCCGCCCGCGGGCGCCGCCGCGTCGCCCCGCTCTCCCCCGCACTCTCCCCTCGCGCTTCCCGCCCGGGTCGAACTCCCCGCCGCCCGGGGCCGCTCAGCCGACGATCGCGACCGGGGCGTCCCACGCGTTGCGGTCGACGGTGACGGTGGCGCCGTTGTAGGTCTCCTTCTGGTTGATCTGGTACTGGTGGGCGCGGCGGTGGCCGCCCCACAGGCCGCCGAACGGGAAGCTGCCGGTGGTGTCGGCGGCGCCGTCGTACTTGGCGTACCACAGGGCGTCCGGCAGGTCGGGGGCGTTCTCCCCGGCGGCCTTGGCGATGCCGGCGGCGCTGGAGGAGGCGAAGCCGTAGAACCCGGCCCAGTAGCCGGCGCCGTGCACGGCGCGGTTCCAGGACTGGACGTAGGCGAGGACGGCGTCGGCGCACGAGGTGTCGGCGGTGTTGTACGCCTCGACGTCGAGGTAGAGGGTGCTGCCGGCCCGCATGCCGAGGGCGGCGGCCTTGGCGACGGCGTCGTTGCCGTCGGCGGTGCCGAGCGGGACGGCGGTGTCGGCGGTCAGCTTCTCGGGGCTGCTGCCGGTCTGGCACGGCGGCTGGGCGCCGACGTACAGCGGGACGAGCTTCCAGCCGCCGCTGGTCACGGACTTGACCCAGTTGGCGGTGAGCTGGGGCTGGGCGCAGCCGCGGTTCTTGCCGCCGATGTAGACGGCGGCGGCGCCGTAGGGGCTGTTGCCGTACCAGGCGTTCATGGTGGCGAGGCTGGGCGCGGTGCAGGTGTCGAAGGCGAGTCCGGTGAAGGTCGCGGGCGCGGTGCCGGGCTTGGCGACGGGCGCGGCGGGCGGCGCGGTCGCGGCGCCGCCCTGGCCGTCGCCCTGCCCGGCCTGCTTCGACCCGGACGCGGACGCGGAGGCCGACGCGGAGGGCTTCGCCGAGGCGGACCCGGAGGCGCTCGCGGACGCCGACGCGGAGGCCGACCCGGACGCGCTCGCGCTGGGCGAGGCGGAGCCGCTCTCGGCGGCCGCGGGCTCGGACGCGGTGCCGTCGGTAGCGGCGGCGGTGTCGGGGGCGGTGGGCGCGGCGGCGGGGTGCCCGTCCCCGCCGCTGCCGGCGGCGGCGAGGGCGGCGGCGCCGGAGCCGATCACCAGGACGGCGGCCGCGGTGAGCAGCACGGCCCGGCGGCCCTGGGGACGGCGTCCGGACGACTCGCGGGCGCGGCGGTGCGACACGTGCTTCTCCACGGGCTGGGGCCGGCCGGGGCCGGGCCGAGAGGGATGATCTTGCGGTGTTTCCGCACACCATAACGGGTACTTGAGGAAGTCTTTACCCTGTTGTCCGGCCGCCGGGCGGGGCCCCTAGGATGGGAGGCGAACTGTCCGAGTCGGGCGCGGGGCGGCCGTGCCGGAGGGAGTCTCCCATGGAGTTGGCGGGCGTCGACCCCGAGCACGGCGAGGGTGAGGGCGACGAGTCGGGGCGGCCGCGCCGCCGCGGGCAGGGCGAGCTGGCGACCGAGGTGCTGTCGGTGCTGCACCGGGCGCCGGGGCCGGTGACGGCGTCCTGGGTGCAGGAGCAGCTGGGCGGCGAGCTGGCGTACACCACGGTGATGACCATCCTGTCGCGGCTGCTGGCCAAGCAGGCGGTGGTGCGCAGCCGGGCGGGCCGGGCGTACGTGTGGGCGGCGGCGGCGGACGCGGCGGGGCTGACGGCCCGGCGGATGCGCCGGATGCTGGACACCGAGCCCGACCGGGACGCGGTGCTGGCCTCGTTCGTGACGGCGCTGACGCCGGAGGACGAGCAGTTGCTGCGTTCGCTGCTGAACGCGGCGGAGCCCTCGCCGGGGGCCGGGGGCCGGGACGACGGGCGCTGAGCGAATGGGCTTCTTCGTCTTCCTCCCGCTGGTGCTGCCGCTGACCTCGCTGCCGATCGCCCGGCTGGCCGAGCACCACCTGCACCCGCGCAACGCGGTGCGGCTGCTGTCCTGGATCGGCGTGACGATGGCGGTGTGCAGCACGCTGGCGCTGGGCCTGCTGTTCGTGGTGGGCACCGCGCAGATCCCGGGCAACCCGCTGCCGGACAGCTGGTCGGACCCGGAGATCCGGACGGCGGTGCCGTTCCACGAGGAGGTCGGCACGGCGGCGGTGGTGGGCCTGGTGACGGTGCTGACGGCCTGTTCGCGCTCGCTCCGCCGGCACCTGCGGATCCGGGCCCGGGCCCAGCGGGCGCTGGCCCCGCTGCCGTTCGACTCCGACCTGGTGGTGCTGCCCGACCCGGAGCCGTACGCGTACGCGGTGCCGGGCGAGCCGGGCCGGGTGGTGGTGTCGACGGCGATGATGGACAGCCTGGACGAGGACGAGCAGCGCGCGCTGCTCGCGCACGAGCGCTCGCACCTGGCCAACCGGCACCACCGCTACCTGCTGGCGGCCCAACTCGCCAGCTGCGTCAACCCGTTCCTGCGCCCGCTGCAGAAGGCCGTCGGGTACGCGACCGAGCGCTGGGCGGACGAGGAGGCCGCCGGGTCGGTGGGCGACCGCCGGCTGACCGCCCGCGCGGTGGCCCGGGCCGCCCTGGTCACCCGGGGCGGTGGGCCGGCCCCGGCGTTCGCGGCCTTCGCCGCCCCCGGCCCGGTCCCGCGCCGGGTCACCGCCCTGCTCAGCCCCGCCCTCGGCGAGGCCTGGCCGCCGGCCGCCTCGCCCGCCGGTCTGGCCGCGATGGTCGCGGCGGCGGGCACCGCGGTCTCCGCGGTCTCCGCCCTGAACGCGGCCGTCGCCCTGCTCCTCCTGGTCAAGGCCGCCACCCCCTGGTGACCCCCGGGTGACTCCCGGCCCCGGCGCGCTCGGCAGCCGCCGGGCCGGTCAGTCGACGCAGGGCACGCCGCCCGCCCTGACCGGCGGGCCCTGCATCTGCGGGGTGGCGCTGGGGCCGGGGCTCGGCTCGCCGGTGGTGCCGGTGCCAGTGCCGGCGTCGGGGGTGGCGCGGTCGGCGCCGAGGACGACCTGGACGTGGCCGGGGGCGAGCGCGCTGGAGGCGGTGGCGGTGACGCCGTAGTGGTCGGCGATCTGCCGGCCGGCGTCCTGCGCGCCCGCGCCGTACTTGACGGTGGTGGTCCGGGGGCGGGTGTCGGCGGTGCCGATCCTCCCGGCGCGGTGGCCGAGCGCGACCAGGGCCTTGGACTCCTCGGCGGCCGCGCCGGAGACCGGCGACCCGTTGAGCACGTCGACCGTCGCCTCCGCGACCGGTGCCTCGCCCGTCCCCGCCCCGGGGCCGGAGCTCGGGCTCGCACTCGAACTCGAACCGGGGCTGGGGCTGGAGCTGGAGCTGGGGCTCGCGACGGGCACCGCCGGGTCCGCGTCGACCGGCTGGCCGAACAGCTGCTTGACGATCCGCCGCAGTTTGACCGGGTCGACCTGGTTGACCTCCTGGCCGCCGATGGTGGCGAACTTGTCGATCGGCAGGGTGTTGAACTCGACGTTGCCGCCGGTCAGGTTGGGCGCCTGCTGGACGAAGTCGAGCAGGCGCCAGCGGTCGTCGATGACCACGTCCTTCTTGACCACGTCCAGCAGCGCCTGCATCCTGCCGAGGTCGCCGAAGACGCCCTGCTGCTTGAGCTTGTACTCGACGGAGGCGATGAACGCCTGCTGCCGGTGGGTGCGGTCGAGGTCGCCGTTGGTGAGGTTGTGCCGCTGGCGGACGAAGGACAGCGCGTCGGCGGCGTTCAACTGGCTGACACCGGCCGGCAGTTGGAGTCCGGTGCCGCCGCCGGGGCGGATCACGTTGCCCTTGCTGTCGGTGATCCGGGAGACGATCGGGTCGTCGACGGCCTTGTTCAGGCAGACCGGGATGGGTTCGAGGGCCTTGGCGATGTCGTAGAAGCCGATCAGGTTGACCTCGGCGAAGTGGTCGATCGGGATGTCGAGCAGCTTCTGCACGGTCTGGATGGTGGCGGAGCGCCCGGCCTCCCGGCTCTGCTGCTCCAGTTCGGCGCCGCCGAGGCCCTTGGCGCGCAGCTTCTGCTCGGCGGCCTCCTTGGCGTAGCCGTACGCCTCCTTGACCTTGTGCATCCGGCCCTCGGTGCCGTCCGCGTTGTACGTCTGCACCCAGTCGTCGCGGGGGACGGACACCGCCTGTGCCTTCCCGCTGGGCGGGATGTGCAGCACGATCAGCGAGTTGGTGTTGTAGCCGCCGATCTCGCTGGAGCCGGCGTGCAGTTCGTCCTCGACGAACTGCTTGGGCAGGTCGGTGCCGTCCATGTTCTTCCGGCTGTCGAGGCCGATCAGCAGGATGTTGACGGAGGAGTCGAGGTGCTGGGGCGCGTTCTTCCGGGCCTGGTCGAGGGCGTGCGAGCGGTTGACGCCGTCGAGTTCCTTCGTGGTGTACCAGGCGAAGCCGCTGATGCCCAGGACGGCCAGCGAGAGGCCGCAGGCCAGGGTGCGGCCGGCGAGCACCCCGGCGGCCGGGCGGCGGGGGCCGCGTCGTTCAGTCACGGCGGGACCTCCCGGTGCGGCCCGCCCGCCCCGCGCGGCGGGCGCGGAGCAGCCGGACGCGGAGCAGCCGGACGCCGACGGCCAGCAGGGCGGCGGCGAGGGCGGCGAGCATCCACGGGAACTGGGCGCTGACGAGTTTCAGGCCCTCGGTACCGATCCCGGCGCCGTGGTACTTGTCGCCCCGGGCCAGGTAGTCGACGCCGCCGGCGACGGCCAGCGTGACCACCGGCGCGCCGCTGACCACCCACCACCAGCCGGCCCGGGTGGCGACCAGCGCGGCCAGCGCGGCGCCGAGCAGGGCGGCGGCCGCGTAGACGGCGCCGAGGCCGGGGGCGAGCAGTTCGTCGCCGAGCGCGCCGAGCACCGGCAGGCCGAGCGCGGGCAGCACGGCGGGCATCCGGTTCGGCGCCGTGACCTCCCGCCCGGCTTCCCGTCCGGCTTCCCGCCGGGCGGCCCGCCCCGGTCGCGCTCCCCCGTCGTCCGCCGGGGCGGCGCGGCGCTCGTCCCGGTGCGGTCCGCGCTGGGCGGGCACCGGGTGGGCGGCCGCCTCCGCGGCCGCCTCCGCCTCGGCCCGCGCGCCCGCCTGCGCCTGCTCCTGCGCCTCCGCCGGTTCGTCGCGCCACAGCGGCGCGTCGCCGCGCGTGCCCGTCGACCTTCGACCCGTCATCGACACCTCTCGTCCACTGCCCGTGCCGCGCCCGCGGCGTCCGACCGTTCCGGTGGACAGACGCGTGGCCGGCACCACCCGGTTCCTCTACACAGCTGTAGAGGTTCGAGCCAAGCACACGAATCCGCTCCGGGTACGTAAGCTCGCCCCAGGTCGTCACCCGGCGTCGGGCGACACCTGGCAGAACGCGACAGCCCGGCGGCAGGACACGGCCACCCGGCACCCCGGGGCCCGGAAGCCTCCGGCCCGGGCGGTCGGCGGACGGGCGTGACGGACGGAAGGAGTCATCGGTGGCGGAACGCCGCGCGAAGTGGCCGTGGGCGGTGCTGGCCCTGGCCGTCCTCGGCATCTGGGCGTACGAGCGGGTCGGCGACCCGCCCCCGTCCGCCGCCCCGGCCGCCACCCCGGCCGCCGGCGCGAGCGCCTCCCCCTCGCCCTCCCCGTCCCCGTCGCCGTCGCGGCCCCGCACCGACTACTCGCCGCCGCGCTTCGCCGCCGAGGTGAAGCGGTACGCGGCCGAGGCCGGGGTGAACCCGCAGCTGGTGATGGCCATCCTGTACAACGAGGCGTACAAGCCGCACGGGCCGGACGTCGAGCGCTCCTGGCAGAAGATGAAGCCGGACGCCTCGTTCGGCATCGCCAACATGCACCGCGCCGCCTACGACGAGACCCGCCAGGGCCGCCCGTTCGCCGACCGCCCCTGGGAGGACCTGCCGGACGACCCGGCGCTCGCCGTCCGCGCCGCCGCCTGGCACCTGCACGACCTGGGCGCCCAGCTCCCGGCGAAGCTCTCCGGCTCGCTGGACCGCGACGAGCTGACGGCCCTCGGCTACAACACCGGCGCGGGCAACATGCTGCTCTTCGCCCGCGGCACCAAGCCCGGCACCGAGGCCCGCTCCTACCTGGACCGGCTGCACGACAACTGGTCCAAGTCCGCGGACACGCTGGCCGCCACCCCCTGACCCTCTCCCCGACCCGGACCGGACCGGACCGGAGCAGGTCCCCGACCCCCGCCGCGGGCCGCTCGCCCGGGGCCGCTACTATGACGCTCCGTCACATCCCGGCCACCGGAGGGTCACTGTGTCCGACGACCTGCTCATCGCCAAGATAAGCCACGGCTTCGACCACCTCGACGCCGACGGGGACGGGCAGCTCACCGAGCGCGACCACGTCCTGATGGGGCAGTCGGTGGCGCGCTCGCTCGGGCACCCGTCCGGGTCGGCGGAGGAGGCGCGGATCGTCGACGCGTACGTGGCGATCTGGCGGGAGCTGCACCTGCCGCACCTGCCCACCGGGTCGGTCTCGATGCGCCGGGCCGACTTCCTGGCGTCCACCGCCTCGCTCGCCGACGACCCGAAGGCCGCGGAGGCCACCCTCGGCGCCCTCGCCCGGGCCTTCCTCGCGGTCGTGGACCCGGACGGCGACGGCCGGGTCCACGCGGACGAGTTCTTCCTCTTCCAGCGCGGCCACTTCCCCCAACTGCGCCGCAGCGACGCCGACACCGCCTTCGCCCACCTGGACCGCGACGACGACGGCACGCTGGATCCCGACGAGTTCGTGAGCGCCATGATCGAGTACTGGACCAGCCGCGACCCGGAGGCCCCCGGCAACTGGTGGACCGGCAGCCCGCAGGGCGACCCGGACCCGACCACCCTCTGACCCGGCCTCAGCCCCGCCCGGCACCACCAGCGGCCCCAGGCCCGGGGACCCGCTCGGGCACCCGCCGGGCGGCGCGGCGCAGTTCGGCGAGTGCGTCCAGCTCCGGCGTGACCAGCGCCTCCGCGACGGGCAGCCCGGTGCCGGCCGAGGCGGCGAGCCGCTCGCGGACCTCGCGCGGGGTGCGGGGGCGCCAGCCGGCGCCCTGGCAGTAGGACGGGAACCGGACGCCGGCCCGCAGCAGCGCGGTGAGCGCCCGCCAGGCGGCCTCGTCCCGGCGGCGCGGGACCCGCAGGTGCCGCCCGGCGTCGATCAGCGGGCCCCGGCAGCGCGGGCAGAGCGCCCCGCCGCCGGCGGGCCGCTTGTAGGACGCGCGGCAGGGCGGGCAGACGTGGTGCCGGGCGGGGGCCGTCGGAGCGAAGCGCATGCCCGGCATTCTGCTGCACCGCCGTGAGCTGCGGCAACGCGTTTTCCGACGTCAGCGCCGCCCTGGTCGTTCCTGCGGTTCCGGTGCGTGTCCGGGCACCGGCCGGGCGGCGCGCCGCTCGCGGACCTCGCGCGGGGTGCGGGGGCGCCGGCCGGGGCCGTCGCGGCAGCCGGAGTGGAGGGTGACACCGGCCCGCGGCAGCGCGGTGAGGGCGCGCCAGGCGGCGGTGTCGCGGCGGTGGGGGACGTGCGGCAGGTCCCGGCCGGCGTCGATCAGCGGGCCCGGCAGCGCGGGCAGACGTGGTGGCGGCCGCCCGTTCCGCCCCGGAAGCACATGGCATCCCTCCTGATCCGGCGTCACCACCCGCGGCAACGCGTTTTCCGACGCCCCGCCGGGGCTGCGGGGTAGGGCGGCGCGGGGCGGGCAGACTGGCGGCATGACCGATTCCCGCGCCCAGGGCATGGAGCCCGTCCCCCCGCCGGACCACGACGAGGCGCACGGCGGTGCGCTGGGCGGGCGGTTGAACTGGCTGCGGGCCGCCGTGCTCGGCGCGAACGACGGCGTGGTGTCGACGGCGGGCCTGGTGGTGGGCGTCGCGGGGGCGAACGCCTCGTCCGGCGAGCTGTTGACGGCGGGTCTGGCGGGCCTGCTGGCGGGGTCGCTGTCGATGGCGGCGGGCGAGTACGTGTCGGTGAGCACCCAGCGGGACGCGGAGCAGGCGGCGCTGGCCCAGGAGCGGCGGGAGCTGCGGCTGACGCCGGAGGCGGAGCTGGCCGAGCTGACCGGCCTGTACCAGGCGAAGGGGCTGGATCCGGAGCTGGCCCGGCAGGTGGCGGTGCAGTTGACCGCGCACGACGCGCTGGCGGCTCACGCGGAGACCGAACTGGGCATCGATCCGGACGCGTTGACCAATCCGTGGCACGCGGCGTGGGCGTCCTTCGCGGCGTTCACGGTGGGTGCGCTGCTGCCGCTGCTGGCGATCGTGCTGCCGCCGCCCACCCACCGGGTGTGGATCACGGTGGTGGCGGTGCTGGCGGCCCTGGTGGTGACGGGCTGGGCGAGTGCCCGGCTGGGCGGCGCGGCCCCGCGCCGGGCGGTGCTGCGCAACGTGGTGGGCGGCGGCCTGGCGATGGCGGTGACGTACGCGGTCGGCGTGCTGCTGGGCGCCTCCACCGGCTGAGCGCGCGGGGAGAACGCGCGGGGAGCGCACGGCGAACGCGCGGGGGCCCGCGGCCGGGAGTGTTCCGGCGCGGGCCCCTGCTGGTACGGGCGCGGGTAGGTCGGTAGCGCGCGGGTCAGTAGCGCAGGTCGGCGGCGATCCGGCCGGCGTCGGAGAGGGTGCCGTCGGGGACGAAGCTGACGGTGGCCCCGGTGTCGAGGGCGCGTTCGATGACCTCGTCGACGACGTCCTCGCGGGCGCCGGGCTGGCCCTCCTCGGCGGGGACGAGGTGGTCGCCGTCGTCGCGGGCGGTGGTGCGGAAGTTCTCCTCGACCACCAGCAGGGCGATCCGGCCCTCGGCGGCGGTCTGCCAGACCTCGTCGAGTCCGGCGGCGAAGGCCTGGCGGCCGCGGGCCTTGTCGAGGCGGGCGAGCGCGTCGGTGATCTCCTGGTCGGCGTGCGCGCGGACGGCGGGCTCGACGGCCTGGCGGACGGCCTCGGCGCCGGCCTGGGCCAGGCCGCCGTGCGGGATCTGCGCGGTGGTGGACTTGGCGATCGGGCCGACGGCGTCCAGCAGGGCGAGCGCGGGGGCGTCGCCGAAGACGTAGAGCGGGCGGGGGTCGGCGGCGAGGACCTTGCCGATCGCGGTGTCGGCCTGGCGCAGGAAGGTCTTGGTCTCCTCGTCGCGGAAGGTGCTGGGGGTGTCGCCGATCCGCTCCTGGCGCTCGGGGTCGGGGTTGTCGTGGACGCGCTCCAGCGGGAAGCCGTGGCCGGTCTCGGGGATGACCTTCTCCTGGTTGCCGCCCCACAGGGCGACCCGGTCGGCGGCGACCGCGAGCACCCAGTAGGGGCGTTCGGCGATCTGCGAGGAGACCAGGTTGCGGGTGAGGTAGGTGTCGGACAGGACCACCCGGGCGGGGGCGGTGCGACCGAGTGACCAGACCTGGTGCTCGCCGGGCGCGGCGAAGATCGCCAGGCCGTCCTCGGCGTGCACCAGGTCGACCTCGGCGGCCGCCTTGTCGAGCTGTTCCAGGACGTCGATCCGGTCGGCGCGGGAGACCTCGGGGTCGGCCTGGACCTTCTCCTTCGCCTCCGCCAGCAGGTTGCGCAGGCGGACCGGGTCCTGCGCGTTGTCCGGCTCGCGGCGGTGCGTGGGCATCAGGATGGACACCGCCGGGTAGGGGCGGGGCCGGCGCAGCTCGGCGAGGACGGCGGGGCTGAGGACGGGGTGCATGGAGACCCTTTCCGAAGGCGGTTCGGCCTTCTGTGCGTGGGCTGCGGTGCGGGGACGCGAAGCCTGGTTCTGCTCCCGAATGTCCTAAATGTACATATTTGCCCATGGGGGCGTCGAACCGCCGTCCCGCCCGCCGCCCCGGTCCGGCCCCCGTTCAGCCCCCTGCCCGCCGCTCCCCCCGCCGCTGCCGCCACTCCCCTTCCCGCTCCCGCCGCTTCCCCGTACCCGCCGCCCGTTCCCGCAGGCGGCGGGCCGTCCGGCGGGCCGCCTGGCGGGCGGTGAGCGCGGCGAGCGCGCCGAGGGCGTAGCCGAGCAGGTCGGACGGGTCGAAGGTAGTGCCCAGGACGAGCCGGCTGAGCCGGCTGTGCGCGCCGAGGTCGGCGGGCAGGCCGCCGGCCTGGAACAGTTCGACGGCCCAACTGGCGGCGAGCGCGGTGCCGGCGGCGGTCCGCGGCCCGAGCCGGGGGGCGGCGGCCATCAGCAGGGTGTACAGCAGCGCGGTGTACAGCGCGCCGCCGAGCGGGGCGGCCGCGGCAGCCGGCACCCGGGCGGGCGCGGCCAGGCCAAGCAGCAGCACCGCGGCCGCGGCCGCCAGCCAGCCGACCCTGGCCCTGGCCCTGCCCCCGGCCCCGACCCTGGCCCCTGCCCCGCCCTCGGCCTGCCGTTCGCCCGGCGGGCGGGCGCCCTCCCGACGCTCCGTCACCCCGGCGGCCGGGCGCGGCGGGTGGCCCTCCGGGCGGGGGTGCGGCGGCCGGGGGTCGGTGGTGCGCATCCGCACAGCCCATCACACGGGGCGGAGGCGGGGGCCACCGGGCCCGGTCCTACGGTGGGGGGATGCGGACCATCGAGTTGACCTGCGATCCGGCGTTCGACCGGGCGGTGCGAACGGTGTGGCGGACGCTGGCCGACGGCGGGGTGGACTCGCTCGCGGACAACCCGCACCCGGCGCACCGCCCGCACCTGACCCTGGCGGTGTGCGGCGACCTCGGGCCGGAGCGGCTGGCGGAGGCCGAGGAACTGCTGGCGGGGGCGCTGCCGTTGGAGGTGCGGCTGTCGGGCCTGCTGTCGTTCTCGGCGCGCAGCCGCCGCCGGGTGCTGGCCTGGGGCGTGGTGCCGGGCCCGGCCCTGATCGACCTGCACCGCGAGCTGTGGCGGCTACTGGCGGCCGAGCCGGACCCCAATCCGCTCTACCTGCCGGGCCGTTGGATGCCGCACCTGGGCCTGACCCGCCGGGTGGAGCCGGACGGGCTGACCCTGGCGCACCGGCTGCTGGGCCGCCACCCGGACCTGACGGGCGTCTTCGACGGGGCCCGGAGCTTCGACTCGAACACCCAGTCGACCAGGGATTTTTTCATCTGATGAGATGTCAACTTCCGTTTATCGCATGCTTATCGCGGCAATCCAGACTGCGGGAAGCAGCGACCGCACCGAGCCGTAAGGACTCCCTTGCCTGACGATCTCACTCCCGCACAACAGCTGGTCGTCATCGACATGGACCAGAAGATCGCCGCCCTCCTCGGCCACCTCGGCCAGCCGGACCTCCAGGCGCTCCTGCCCGGGACGCCCGCCGGCGGGCAGGTGCAGCAGGACCTCTCCGGCCGGTTCGGCGCCCTCGTCGGCCGACTGCCGGGGCTGGGCAACCTGGTCAAGGTGAACACCTCGCTGAACGCGTCGATGGGCGCCAACACCCTGATCACCTCGGGGGCGAACCCGCAGGTGTTCCGACTGGACCTGCGGCCGGACCTGGTCCAGGCAGTCTCCGCCTCGTACCAGAACACCCTGACGGTGATCCACGAGCTGTCCCACACCATCACCGAGAACCACGCCTTCCCGGTCAAGGACTACGCCTACCGCAGCGGCTGGGCCTGGGGGTACCTGACGCCCGCGCTGAGCGTCGTCAACGCGGACACCTACGCCCAGTTGGCGGTCCGGCTGGCCGAGCGCGCGGACAACGGGCCGGGGCGCTACAGCCTGTTCGGCCTCGTCCCGGCCCAGCGCGAGCACCTGCGGGGCGCGGCCGGGCAGACCGTCCTGGGGGCCGCGCTGGCCTGGGCGGACCTGGTGCTGAACCGCGCCTGGCTGCGCTCCCTCGACGCGACCGCGCACGCCAAGGTCGACGTCCCGGACGCCAACTGGGCGACGCAGCAGCAGACCTGGGCCGCGGATCCGGACGCCGCCCAGCGGGTGGCCTTCGAGGGGCGGCTGGTGGGCGCGAACCTGCTCAGCGCCCGCTACTCGCTCCTCGGCTCCACCGGGCTGACCACGTACGGGAAGTGGACGGTGGAGTGGATCGCCTCGGCCGTCGAGGAGGCGAAGAACCTGCTCTCCGGGCTGGAGGTGGTACCGGTCGCCGACAACGGCGGCTTCGTCTCCTGCAGCAAGGACCGCAGGACCCTGCTGGTCTCGCGCGGCGTGTTCGGGGACAGCCCGGTGCAGCTCGGCGGGCGGATCCTGAACGCGGTGCTGGCGGCCGTCGCCCCGAGCGGCTTCACCGCCCCGGCCTGGGCGCCCCGGCTGCGCGACGTCGTCGACTGGCTGGTGCTGCACGACCGCCCGCAGGAGCACGCGGCCCTGGCCCCGCTGCTGACCTCGCTCGGCCAACTGCCCGCCGTGGCCACCACCCCCGCGCAGTGGGACGCGCTGATCCAGAGCCTCCCGCGCGCCGTGCTCACCGACACCACCGCCCGCTGGCAGATGCTGGACGGCCACGTCGCCGCGATCGTCCCGCTGGGCGCGGCCGCCCAGGCCCGGCTGCGCCACCTGGACGCCGCCCTGACCGAGGACCTCGGCCGGATCGGCAACGCCGCCCGCAAGCTGACCGCCTCCACCGCCGACGTGAACGCCCTGCTCGCCCAGGTGAACGCGATCGCCGCCCGGGTGACCCCGCTCTTCCCCGACGCCGCCGCCCGCTACGAGGACATCCGCCGCGAGCTCAACCCGATGCGCCACTGAACCGGCCGCCGGTCCGCGCGGTGCGCCGGTCGCCGGCCCGCGCACCGCGCACCGCGCGGACCGCGTTCATCGAACATCCATCGCCGCGCGCGAGACTGTGCCGCCACCGCGCACCACGCCATGCCGTACCGCACCAGGCCGCGCCACGCCGAGCAGCGAAGGACTCCCCCGTGCCCGAGAAGCTGTCCCCCGAGCAGAGCCTGGTCGTCCAGGACATCGACGCCAAGATCACCAATCTGGTCGGCCGGCTGACCCCGGCCGTGGTGCGGTCGGTGCTCCCCGGCGCGCCCCCCGGCGGGGAGGCGGAGGTCGACATGACGCGCCGGTTCCGGGCCCTGGCCGGGCGGCTGACCGGCCTGGGCGACCAGGTGCGGACGGACGCCGGGCTGTCGACGGCGGTGGGGGCCAAGGTGTCCACCACCCAGGGGGAGAATCCGCGGCTGCTCGGGATGGAGCTGCAGCCGAGGCTGGTGGAGTCCGTCTCGTCCGGCTACGCGAACACCCTGAAGGTGCTGCACGAGCTCACCCACAGCCTCCAGGAGGGCGCGGTCTTCCCGGTCAAGGACTACGCCTACCGGACGGAGTGGGCCTGGGGCTACCTGACGCCCGCGCTGAGCGCCGTCAACGCGGACAGCTACGCCGAACTGGCGGCCCGGATCGCCGAGGACGAGGCGCAGCGGCCGGGCCGCTACGGCAAGTACGGCCCGCTGCCCGCCCAGCGCGAGTACCTGCGGGGCGAGGCCGGGCGGAGCGTCCTGGGGGCGGCGCTGGCCTGGGTCGACCTGGTGCTGAACCGGGCCTGGATCCGCGCCTTCGGCGCGTACGCGCACGCGCTCGTCGAGGTCGAGGACACCGAGCTGGAGCGGCGGAAGGCCGACTGGAAGGCGGACGCCGAGTTCAGGGCCCTGGTGGCCTTCGAGGAGCGGCTGGTCAGCGCGCAGATCGTCGATGCCAGGTTCTCGCGGTTCGGGACCAACCGGCTCGGCCTCACCGACCGGTGGGTGGTCGGGGAGATCGCGGAGCGCCTGACCGAGGCGAAGCAGCTGCTCTCCCGGCTGGTGGTGGTGCCGTTGACCACCGACGGCCGGCACGTCTCCCTGGACGCCTCCTCCGGGACGCTGCTGGTGTCGCGCGGCGTCGCCGCGGACACCCCGGTGCAGCTCGGCGAACGGATCCTGGAGGCGCTGCTGGCGGTCGTCGCCCCGAGCGGCCTCGTCGTGCCGAAGTACGCCACCCGGCTGCGCGACATCGTCGACTGGCTGCGGTACAACGACCGCCCGCAGGAGAAGGCGGCCCTGACGCCGCTGCTGGACGCCCTCGGCCGGCTGCCCGCCGTGGCCACCGCCCCCGGGCAGTGGGACGCCCTGGCGCAGGGCCTCCCGCGCGCCGTGCTGGCCGACATCGCCGTCCGCTGGCGGCTGGTCGCGACCCACGCCGCCGACGTCGCCCAGCTGCCCGAGCCGCAGCGGCAGCCGCTGCGGCGGCTGGACCTCGAACTGCTCAAGGACGTCGGCGCGGCGACCGTCGCCGCCGGGAAGCTGGCCGGCACGGCGGCCGAGCTGGACGCCCTGCTCGCGGCGGTGGACGCGGTCGCGGCGCGGGCCCTGCCGCACTTCGCGGACGACGCGCCGCACTACGAGCAGCTGCGCGGCAGGCTCAGGCCGCTGCGCCGGTAGCGGCGGCGGTGGCGGTGGCGGCGGGGCCGGGGAGCGCGGTGAAGAACTCCCGGACGTCGCGGGCGAACAGGTCGGGCACCTCCATCCCGGCGAAGTGCCCGCCCCGGTCGAACTCCGACCAGTGCCGGACGTCGAAGCGCCGCTCGGCGAGCGGACGCACCGCGCGGGTGATGTCGCGGGCGAAGACCGCGACGCCCAGCGGCACCGGGCAGGGGATGGCGCCGCGCGGGGTCTCCCGGGAGAGCCGGGCGGAGGAGGCGGCGGTGGCGGTCAGCCAGTACAGCGTGACGTCGGTCAGCAGGCGTTCGTCGTCGACGGGGGTGGCCGGGTCGGTCCAGTGCGCGAACCGTTCGGCGATCCAGGCGAGTTGGCCGACCGGGGAGTCGGTGAGCGCGTAGCCGAGGGTCTGCGGGGTGGTGGCCTGCAGCATCTGGTACGGGGGGCGGGCGGCCTGCAGCGCGCGGACCCCGTCGAGCCGGGCCTCGTCCTCGGCGGAGAGCGGGCCGGCCGCCGGATCGGGCGGCAGCGGCAGGTAGTTGACGTGGACGCCGACCACCCGGTCGGGGGCGTGCGCGCCGAGGGCGGTGGAGATGCCCGCGCCGAAGTCGCCGCCCTGCGCGCCGTAGCGCTCGTACCCGAGGCGGCGCATCAGCTCGGCCCAGGCCCGGGCGACCCGGGGGACGTCCCAGCCGCGCTCGCGGGTGGGGCCGGAGAAGCCGAAGCCGGGGATGGACGGGACCACCAGGTGGAAGTCGCGGCGCAGCGGTTCGAGGACGTCCAGGAACTCCAGGAACGAGCCGGGCCAGCCGTGGGTGAGGATCAGCGGGAGGGCGTCGGGGTCGTCGGCGCGCAGGTGCAGGAAGTGGATCCGCTGGCCGTCGATCTCGGTGGTGTACTGCGGGATCGCGTTGATCCCGGCCTCGTGGGCGCGCCAGTCGTAGCGGGTGCGCCAGTGCTCGGCGAGCTCGCGCAGGCGGGCCAGCGGGAAGCCGTAGTCCCAGCCGGCGCCGTCGATCTCGTTGGGCCAGCGGGTGCGGGCGAGGCGGTCGGCGAGGTCGTCGAGGTCGGCCTGCGGAACGTGGACGTGGAAGGGCTGGATCATCGGGTTCCCCCTGGGCGTGGCGTGCCTCAGTCGTTAGTGCGACAAACGTTCGTCGCACTAACGAAGGTAGACTGTTAGTGCGACTAACGCAATGCCCGGACCCGACCCCTGGAGACCCCGCCGATGAGCCCCACCCCCGCGGACGCCACCCCCGCGGACGCCACCCCCGAGCGGCTGCGCGCCATCCCCAGCCGCCTGCTCGCGGGCGCCGCCGCGGCCGCCGACCGGCTGGTGAACGAGCGGCTGGCCACCGCGGGCGCCCGCAAGTGGCACTTCGCGGTGCTGGTCGCCCTCGCCGAGACCGGCCCCGCCAGCCAGGCCGAGCTCAGCCGCCGCACCGGCGTCTACCGCAGCGACATGGTCGCCGTCCTCAACGAGCTCGCCGACGCCGGACACCTCGTCCGCGACCCCGACCCGGTCGACCGCCGCCGCAACGTCATCACCCTCACCCCCGCCGGCCGCGCCCACCTGCACCGGCTGGACGCCCTGGTCACCGCCGCCCAGCAGGACCTGCTCGCCCCGCTCGCCCCCGCCGAGCGGGCCGAACTCACCCGGCTGCTCGGCCTGCTGACCGCCCGCCACCGGCCCGCGCACGACGGGCACCGGCCGGAAAACCCCTGGCCGGGAGGCGGATCGGCGGCCTAGCATCCCGGCCCATGACCCCCGCGCGCACCACCCCTGCCGTCACGCTCACCCCGCTCGACACCGACGACGCCGAACTGCTGCACGGCTGGCTGGCCGACCCGGTGGCCGCGCACGAGCTGGGCTGGTGGCCGCGCCCGCTCTCGGCGCTGCGCGAGCGGATCGAGCGGGACATCGCGGACGGCGACGACGACGCCTTCCTGGTGCTGCGCCCGGACGGCGAACCGGTCGGCCTGGCCGAGCTGACCGGGCAGAGCCTGGCGGACGGCACCGCCGGCGTCCGGATCCTGACCGCCCCGGAGCACCGTGGCCGCGGCCACGGGCGCGCCGCGCTCGACGCGCTCACCGACCTCGCCTTCGGCGAACTCCCGTTCCACCGGCTCGCCGCCCGCCCGCACACCGGCAACGCCCCGGCCCTCGCCCTGCTGGAGCGGGCCGGCTTCACCCGCGAGGGCGTCGAGCGCGCCGCCTGTCGGCACCGGGGCCGCCACTACGACCTCGCGGTCCTCTCCCTGCTCCGCCCGGAGTGGGAGGCCCTGGAGCGGCCGCGCGCCTGGGAGCCGTGAGCGGCGCCCAGCCGGCCCGCCGGGTGGCCCGTCCCTACGGCCGACCGTACCGGTGGACCTGGCAGGGGGCGTGCGCGTACGGGGCCTTGAGGCCCTGGACGGGGCGGAGTTCGGCCTCCCAGTCGCCGGAGATGACGCCGCGGCGCAGGACGAAGAGCTGGTTGGCGCGGCGGCTCAGCATCGTGCGGTAGGAGGCGACGACGTCCTCGCCGTTGACGGCGAGTTCGGTGACGACGTCCTCCAGCAGGCAGCTGCCGCAGGTGGCGCCGGGGCGGTGGCGGTCGCGGGGGATGCCGGCTTCTTCCAGGCCCCAGACGGTGATGGTGCCGTCGGGGCCGACGCCGGCCAGGAAGGCCGGCGGGGAGGGGTCGGTGGTGCAGACCTCCAGCAGGCGGGCGCGGAACGCGGCGGGGTCGACCTCGCGGAGCGGCTGGTTCATCCGGCGGGCGGCGACCACCAGCAGGTGGGCGAGCAGGGTCGCGGCCAGGGTGACGCAGCCGGCGGCCAGCAGCCAGCCTGGTCCGTCGCCGAGGCCGAGGCCGATCGCGGCGCCCGACCAGAGCAGCGCGGAGAAGTAGTCGAGGAGGCGCTGCCCCTGCCGGGCGAGGATCCGCAGCGCGGACCACCCGGCGAGCACCGGCATGAACACCAGACTGACGGTCTGCCACACGCCCATGTCGGCCCCCTGGCTTCCGGGGGGACTCCCCCGGGTGAGGATGTCCGTTCCGGAGGCGGCCCAACCCCCTTGCGGGGCAGGCGGGTTCGGTGATCAGCGGCGGGCGGTGCGGCCGGTGCGGGCGGGGACGGCGAGGCGGACGGGGCGGTCGGCGGGGGCGGCGAGCAGGTCGGTCAGCTGGTCGGTGACGGTGCGGCGGAGTTCGTCGTCGTCGGTGAACTCGTGGTCCTGGAAGAGCGAGTGGCCGGTCCACATCAGGTTGGCGCAGACCTGGGCGGGGACCTGGCCGGTCTGCGCGCCGAGGCCGACCAGGGCGACCGAGGCGATGCTGCCGGGGGTGGCGGCGTTCTGCCGGTGGACGGCCTGGAAGGCGGCGGCGCAGGCGAGGGCGACGTTGAGGGTCTGGCTGACGTCCTGGGCGGAGGCGCGCATGGTGGGGGTGGAGATCAGGAAGCGCGGGACGGCGGCGCCGGAGGGCACGCAGACGGCGCTGCCGACCTCCAGTTCGCCGCCGTGGCCGTCCCGGATGGCGCGCTGGACGCGCAGTTGGATGCCGGCGCCGAGGTGGCGCCTGACCACCGCGTCGAGGCCGCCGTCCATCCGGCCGCGGGAGTTGGTGGGGCTGACCCAGGCGTCGGCGTCGACGTCGAGGATCGAGCCGGTGCGGATCTCGACGCCCGGGGTGCCGGCGAACGCGGTGCGCCAGGCGGCCACCACCTCGGCGTTGAGGTCGGTGAGCACCACGCGCAGCGGCTTCGGGGCGTGCTTGGCGGTCATGGGTGGGGGCTCCGTTCGGCCGGGGCTGGCTGGTCGGTCCCGACGCTAGCGGCGGGCACCGACAGTGCCGGTCTGACGGTCTGTCGGTGGCGGTGCCTACCGTGGATCACCAGTTCGCCCCCGACCGCTTGGAGTCCGCCATGACCGATGCCCCCTCGTCCGCCGTCGCCGCGGCCGACCCGCTGGCGCTCGCCGAACTGTTCGGCGGCGGTGGCGAGTCGTGGCTGCCGGTGCTGGGCCCGGTGATCGCGGCCCGGCCGGACGCGGCGGCGTTCATCGGTCCGGGCCGGCCGCAGGACGTCGTGCCGGTGCGGGAGTTGACGTTCCAGGCGCTGAAGCCGAACCCGCCGGGCAAGTGGAAGGTGGTGGTGTTCGGGCAGAACCCGTACCCGCGGCCGGAGAGCGCGACCGGCATCGCGATGTTCGACAACACCTTCCACGACTGGAAGGACAGCCAGTTCGGCCGGGTGGTGAGCATCCGCTGCCTCATCAAGGCGGCGGCGATGTGGAAGTACGGGATCCCGAAGAAGACCCCGATCGCCGACCTGCGGGCGCTGCTGGCGCAGCACGGCACGGTGCAGCCGCCGGAGTGGTTCCAGGCGATGCTGACCCAGGGCGTGCTGCTGCTGAACGCGGCGCTGACGGCGAGCGGCGACGGTTCGACGTCCCCGGCCGCGCACACCGCGTTCTGGAAGCCGGTGGCGGAGCGGATCGTCGAGGAGGTGCTGCGGGCCAAGCAGGACGGGCCGGAGGAGGACCGCGGCGTGGTGTTCGCCTGGTGGGGGGCGCACGCGCGGTCGCTGAAGTCGCTGGTCCAGCGGTTGGAGAAGAAGTACCCGGACGTGCGGGTGCGGCACCTCGACCACGCCAACCCGGCGGCGCAGGGCGACGTCTTCTGCGACGGCGAGCACTTCGCGACCGTGAACGCGGCCCTGGAGGGCCTGGGCGCCGACCCGGTGGACTGGCTGCCCAGCGCGGGCTGGCAGGCCGCGGCGGCGGCCGAGGGCCGCACCGACGCGGGCACCGCCTCCCGGATGGGCGCGTTCATCGCCTCCACCATGGAGCTGCACCAGCTGTACCTGGAGCGGCTCGCCTCGGTGAAGGACGAGGGCCTCGAACTCCCGCCGGTCACCGGCGTGTTCGACCTGGAGCGGGTCGGCTTCCGGGAGGCGGTGGAGCCGGTCGCCGCACTGCTGCGCGGCCTGGAGCGGCACGTCGGCTCGGCGCACGAGTTCGGCAAGCGGCACGCGGACGCCCCGGCGGGCGGCGTGCTGGACGCCGAGGCGGTGGCGGCGCTGCACCTGTACACCTGCGAGTCGGCGTTCTACCGGGAGCTGAACGCGGCGCTGCGCCACCCGGACCGGGCCCGGCTGACCCCCTACCTGCCGTACCTGCGGCTGCTGTTCGACGCGGTGGGCCGGCTGCCGGTGCGCCCGGAGCCGCTCTGGCGGGGCGTGGCGCTGGACCTGCGGGCGCAGTACCCGCTGGGTCGGACGGTGACCTGGTGGGGCGTCTCCTCGTGCACCTCGCGCCCGGCGGTGGCCCGCTCGTTCCTGGGTGGCCGGGGCCGGCGGACGCTGTTCGAGGTGCGACCGGCCCGGGCGGTGGGCATCCAGGAGTTCTCCGCGTTCACCGGCGAGGAGGAGTACATCCTGCTGCCGGGCACCCGGCTGACCGTGACGGACGTGGTCGCCGAGCGCGGCGGGCTGTGCACGGTGACGCTCACCGAGTCGGCGGACGGGCCGCTGGTGTCCTGAGGCGGTGGCGGCGGCCCGGTCCGCGCCGGCCTCGGGGTACGCTGCGGGCGACGCCGACGCCGGCTCCGGCAGTGGGGGCAGGACGGCGAGGACGTCGGTGGTTCCTGTTGGTTCGTCGGCGGAGCGCGTCCTGCCGGACGGGGTGCGCCGTCGCGCCGGGGTTTCCGCGCCGGGCGGGCGGGTCGGCCGGGCGGCGAGCGGGAGTGCGCCGCCGGGCCCGGCGTACGCCCCTTGTCGTGCCCCCGGGATATGCCGGGATCTTCCCTGCCGGGGTGCCGGTTTGGTTGACTGCCGGTCATGACCTCCCGTGTGTTCGAGTCCGTGCCGCCCGATCCGATCGCCTACCTGGACCGGCTGGCCGTCTCCGAACTCGGCCGGGAGTACAAGTCGGTGATGCTGGCGGCGCTGGCGGTCGAGCCCGGGCAGACGGTGGTCGACCTGGGCTGCGGGCCGGGCACCGACCTGCCGGCGCTGGCCGCCGCGACCGGCCCGGCGGGCAGCGTGCTGGGCGTGGACCACGACCGGGAGGCGGTGGACGCGGCCGCCGAGCGGACCGCGCACCTGCCGGGGGTGGACGTCCGGCTGGGCGACCTGCACGAACTGCCGCTGGCGGACGGCGGTTGCGACCGGGCCAGGACCGACCGGGTGCTGCAGCACGTCGCCGACCCGGCGCTGGCGCTGCGCGAGGCGCGCCGGGTGCTGCGGCCGGGCGGCCTGCTGGTGCTGGGCGAGCCGGACTGGGGCACGCTGACCGTCGACCACCCGGACGGCGCGCTGACCGCCGCGTACACCCGGTACGTCACCGACCAGGCGGTGCGCAACGCCCGGATCGGCAGCCAACTCCCGCGGCTGGCCGCCGAGGCGGGCCTGGAGGTGCTGGACGTGCACCCGCTCACCCCGGTCTTCCGCGAGGTCGCCGGCGCGGACCGGGTGCTGGGCCTGCAACGGGTCACCCACCGCGCGGTGGCGGCCGGCTACTTCTCCCCCGCCGACGCCGACCGCTGGCTGACCCACCTGGCCACCGGCCCCTTCCTGGCGGCCGTGACCTTCCACGTGGTGACGGCCCGGGCCTGAGGCGGGCGGCGGGCCGGTCGGCGGGCGGTCGGCCGGTCGGCGGGTGGCGGCCCTGTCCGCGAGGGCCGTCAGTCGGCGAGCGCCGTTTCGAGCAGCTCGGTGAACAGGCCGATCGGATCGGCCCAGCCGCTCGCCGGGTCGGTCCAGTCGGCGTTGGTGTTGACGGCGAGCAGGCGGCTGCCGTCGGGGGTGGCGAAGGCGTACGTCCAGGAGCCGATGGTGGCGCCGCCCATGCCCCAGCGGGTCCCGGTGCCGCCGGGCAGCGGGAGCGCGCAGACGCCGAGGCCGTAGGCGGCGCCCGGGAGCCAGTCCCGGGTGGGGACGGTGAGCAGCAGGTCGCGCTGCCGGTCGGGCGGCAGGAGGCGGCCGGCGAGCAGCGCGGCGAGGAAGCGGTTCAGGTCGCCGACGGTGGAGACCATGTCGCCGGAGGCCCAGAACGGGGCGGGGTCGAGCGTGGTGGCGTCCAGGACGGGCGCGTCCGGGTCGGTGCGGAACAGCTTGGTGTAGTGGCGGGCGTGCGGTGCGGGCAGGCCGTGGTCGGCGGCGGACGGCAGGCGGGTGCCGGTGAGGCCGAGCGGGCGGCTGATCCGCCGGTCGACCTCGGCGGCCAGGGTGCGGCCGGTGACGTGCTCGACCAGCAGGCCGGCCAGGACGTAGTTGGTGTTCGAGTACGCCCAGCCTGCGCCCGGGGCGAAGGCGCGCGGCCGGGCGGCGGCGACCCGCAGCAGCGTCGCGGGCGGGTGGGTGGCGTGGGCGTTCAGCGCGGCCGGGTCGTCGGTGTGGCTGGGGACGCCGCTGGTGTGGTTCAGCAGCTCCCGGACGGTCGCCCCGGCCGCCGACTCGACTCCGGGGCAAGGGAGTTGGGCGGCCAGCGGATCGTCCAGGCCGATCCGGCCCTCGGCGGCGAGTTGCAGGACGACGGTGGCGACGAAGGGCTTGGTGATGCTGCCGATCCGGAACCGGTCCGCGATCGTGCGCTCCCGGCCGGTGGCGGTGTCGGCGACTCCGGCGGCGGCCCGCCAGACCTGTCCGCACTCCCGGACCTCGACCACCACGCCGGGGACGCCGCCCCGGGTGACGGCCCGGTCGAGGAGCCGCCGGAGTTCCGGCCGGCCGGCGCTGTCGGCGCTGTCGGCGCTGTCGGTGCTGTCGGCGCGGTCGGCGTTGTCGGCGCTGTCGGCGCTGTCGGCGTGCTGCACGGTGTCGTCCCCCTGTTCGGATGCGGTCAGGCGTGCCGGCGGTCGGCGGCCGCCCGGGCCCGCCCGGCCAGGCGTTCGCGGTCGACGCCGGACAGCGCGAGGGCGCGCGGCACGGTGCCGACCTCGGCGGCCAGGATGCCGGACAGCAGGTGGGCGGAGGTCTGGTCCTTCTTGCGGGCCGCGCCGAAGCTCCGTTCGAGCGCGAGCCGGGTGGAGGCGCCCAGCCGGGGCCGCTCGGTGCCGGGGCTGGGCGGGGGCAGCCGGTCGGTGTCCGGGGAGACGCCGACGGCGCGCAGGCTGTGCGCGAACTCCCGGTCCAGCGCGGCCCGCACGGCGTCGCGGTCGAGTCCGGCGGCGGCCAGCACCCGGCGGGCGGCGTCGTCGTCATCGGACAGGTCGTCGAACGCGGTGGCGGGCGCGCCGTCGAACGCGGTGGTGGGCGCGGCGGCGAGGGCGAGCAGCAGGTGGTGGGCGTCGACGGTGGCCGACCCGTCCGACCGCGCCTCGTCCGCGGCCCGGTCCAGGAGCGCTTGCAGGTACCGGTCGAACGCGCTCATTCGCCGCGCCTCCTCAGCGTGACGCCGCCCGCGATCAGCCGCTTGGCGTGCTTCTTGTGGACGGCCTGCCGGGTGACGCCGAGCGCCTCGGAGACCTGCGGCCAGCTCCAGCCGGCCCGCATCGCCTGTTCGACGGCGGCGTCCTCCAGCCGGTCGGCGAGTCGGCGCAGGGCGGCGACGGCGGCCAGGCTGTCGGCCGGGTCCGGTGGGAGCGGGGTGTCGGCGGGCGGCATGTGAGCAACTTAGGTTGACTATCGGCGGCTGGTCAACCCCCGTTGCCTCCCCGGGCGCACCGCCCGCCCGGGGCGCCGGGCACGTTCGCCTGGCGGCGGGCCCGGGACAGCGAACGGCGGGACGGGCGGGGGCGGGCGGTCCGGCGGGGGCCAGGGGGTGCCGGCGGGGGTCAGGGGCTGCCGACCGCGTCCTCGATCTGCCGGATCAGGCGTTTGAGCTGGGCGACCTCGTCGCGCAGGGCCTGTTCGCCGGCCGGGGTGAGGGTGACCCAGGTGCGGGGGCGGCGGCCCTCGTAGCCCTTCTCGATGGCGACCAGGCCGGCCTTCTCCAGGACGGTGAGGTGCTGGCCGAGGTTGCCGGCGGTCAGGTCGAGGGTGGTGCGCAGGAAGCCGAACTCGGCCCGGCGGGCCTGGTGGGCGACGGTGAGGATGCCGAGCCGGACGCGCTGGTGGACGGTGTCGTCGAGGGCCTTGGCGGGGTGCTCGTCCGGTGCGGTCGCTTCGGCCGCGGCCTCGGCTGCGGCCTCGGCCGGGGTCACGCGTCCGCCTGCGGGCGGGTGCGGTGGGCGGCGCGGGCGAACAGCAGCGCGCCGGCCAGCAGGTAGAGCCCGGAGACGCCGTACCGGGCCAGGCCGGACCAGGGCCCGGCGGCCGCGCCCCACCAGCCGAAGGTGACGGGCAGCAGTTCGAGCAGCAGGTAGCCGAGGGCGAACAGGGCCAGCGGCCCGTTCCGTTCGATCCGGGCCAGCACCAGCAGCGGCACGCCGATCGCGGCGGCGCCGCCGAGGAAGTGCTGGAGCAGCAGGGTGCCGGTCGCGTTCGCGGTGAACTGCAGGCCCCAGAGCCGCAGGTCGGCGCCGGGGGCGGGCTGGCCGGCCCCCCACCAGGCGGTGGCGGCGAGCGCGGCGACGGCCGCGACCCCGGCCAGCGCGTACGGGCGGACGGGGCTGCCGACCCCGCGCTGCCGGGAGCGGCGCAGGTACCACCAGGCGGTGGCGGCGTACGCGGCGAGCAGGCCGACCGTCCAGTACGCGGGCGAGCCCTGGTGCATCGCGGTGCAGGTCTCGCCGGGGGCGGCCGGGGCGCCGGGGCAGGGCACGTCCTGCTGCCGGAAGGTCAGCCGGCCGACGACGACCGCGCCCAGGGTGAGCAGGCCGAACAGCAGCAGCGGGATCCACGCGTCGCGCTGGGCGGCCCGCACCCGCCTGGTCAACTCGCCGAGGCCGGAAAGGACTTCACGAGGGGTGCCGGGCAGCGGCACCGAGGCGTCTGTCATGCAGTCAGCTTTGCATCACAGACCAGTTGCCACAAGAGAGTTGTCGGAGCAAGGGCATGCGAAAGGGGCGGGTGCCCCGGGCACCCGCCCCTGACCTGCTGTTCCTTCCGCTCTACCCGGCGAGCCGTCAGGCCCGGCCGAGGGCGCGGAGCACGGTGATCTCGATCACCACCCGCTCGGGGTTCTCCCGGGGCTGCCGGTAGCGCTCGGCGTAGCGCCGCTCGGCGTCCGCGACCGAGGCGGCGTCCTGCCGGATCACCGCCCGCCCCTCCAGGGTGGCCCACCGGGCCCGGTCGACCTGGCAGAGCGCGACCCGCTGCCCCGCCTCGCCGGCGGCGAGCACGTTGCGGACCTTGCGGCTCTCCCGGCTGCTGATCACCCGGGCGATGCCGGTCTCCGGGTCGAAGGTCGCCCCGACCGGGACGACGTGCGGAGTGCCGTCGGGGCGCAGCGTGGTGAGGGTGCACAGCTGGTACTCGCGCCAGAACGCGAGGTAGGCCGGGTCGAGGTGGTGGATGTCGTGTGCCATGGCCGCATGCTAACGCCGCGTCGGGCGGCCTTCGCCCGACGCGGCGCCGCACCGGGCGAAGGCCGCTCGGTGGTGGTCCGGTGGTGGTCCGGTCCCGGAGGGTCAGGACGCGGCGAGCCAGGACGAGGTGAGGCCCTGGACGACGGCGCCGTCGGCGTCGGCGAGCTTGGCGGCGACGAAGGCGGTGGCGGCCTCGGAGGTCTGCAGGCGGAACGGGACCTGCTCGGCGGTCAGCGCGTGCACGATCGTCTCGGCGGCTCCGGCGGAGCTCTGCGCGTCCTCGAAGGCGGCGAAGGTGGTGGCGAGGTAGCCCTTCAGGGCGGGCTCGTACGGTCCGGCGGCGGCCAGCAGGGCGGGCACGTCGAGCTGCAGGTTGGCGACGAACTCGCTGGCCACCGCGCCGGGTTCGACGACCGCGACGGTGACGCCGGTGGCGGCCGCGACCGGCGCGAGCGACTCCAGGAAGCCCTCCAGGGCGAACTTCGAGGCGCAGTACGCCTCGTTGAACGGCTGGCCGATCACGCCGCCGACGCTGCTGACCGCGATCAGCCGGCCACCGGACGCCCGCAGGTGCGGCAGGGCCACCCGGGTGAGCTCGACCACGCCGAGGAAGTTCACCTCCAGCGCCTGGCGGAACAGCTCGGTGCCGGCCTGCTCGACCGTGCCGACCGCGCCCGCACCGGCGTTGTGCACCACCGCGTCCAACCGGCCGTACTCGGCGAGCACTTCGTCGACGGCGACGGCGATCGAGGCCGGGTCGGTGACGTCGAGCTGCTTCACCTTGACGAGTTCGGCGACGCCGGCCGCCTCGGCGGCCGCGAGCAGCGGGCCCGCCTTCGCGGTGTCGCGCAGGGTGGCGACCACCCGCAGGCCCGCCGAGGCGGCGGCGACCGCGGCGGCCAGGCCGATGCCGGACGAGGTGCCGGTGATCAGGACGGTGGGGGCGGCGTTGCTCACTGCGGGGACCTCCGGGGACGCGTGGCCGGTCGCGCGCGGGCGGCGCCCGGAAGCGGGCAGGGACGGGCGCGGACCACCGCCGGCCTGCTGCCGGCGACCTGGGAAACCCTAGTCCGGATGGGCCGTCCCGAACGGATTTTCGGCCAGGCCGAAACATTGCGACAGGGCTGTGAACAGCGTGTTTTCTCCGGCTACCGGTCGCCGACCGGCGCCGGTCCGCCGCTTCTCCCTTCTCCTCTCTCCCCGGACATCCGCCGGGTGCCCGGCCACCGCTCGGCCACCACCCGGGCGCTGCCCGGCCACTGCCCGGACGCCGCGCGGACACCGGTCGGATCCGCCCCGGGCGCCTCCGCGAAAGCCGGGCCCGGTAGCGTCACCGCTGGTGGGGGTGGCCCCCGCCGTGGTCGGAGGGAGCAGCGGGTGTCGGCGGTCGAGGTCTGGGCGGATGGTCCGGAGACGGCGGGGGCGGCTGAACTTCTGCCACTGTCAAGGGAGTTCGCGGTCGACGGGTTCGCCGGGGACGCGGCCGCGGCCCCGGCCCGCCCGTCGGTGGCGCTGCTGGAGCTGGAGGGGCTCGCACTCGCGGACAGCCCGAAGCGGCGCGGCAAGCTGCTGCGCGAGCGGGTGCCGCTCGAGTCGCACGAGCGGCTGGTGCTCTCGGCGTCCCGCCCGGAGGTGGTCGCGGCGGTGGAGGCGGCGAACGCGGGCCGACTGCCGCACCTGGTGCCGCTGCGGGTCGGCCGGATGGCGGCCTCGCCGTTCGCGTTCCTGCGCGGCTCGGCCGGCCTGATGGCGCACGACCTGGCGACCACCCCGGTCAGCGGTGTCGCGGCGCAGCTGTGCGGGGACGCGCACGCCGCCAACTTCGGCCTGTACGGCGACGCGAGGGGCCGGCTGGCGCTGGACCTGAACGACTTCGACGAGACCGTCTCGGGCCCGTGGGAGTGGGACCTGAAGCGGCTGGCGGCCAGCCTGGTACTGGCGGGCCGGCAGGCCGGCGCGGACGAAACGGCCTGCCGCCAGGCGGCGTTCGACGCGGTGGCGACGTACCGGCGGACGGTCCGGCAGTTGGCGAAGCTCCCGGCGCTGGACGCCTGGAACGCCTGGGACGCCATCGCGGACCACCAGTTGGTGGAGTTCGCGGGCGCGCACGAGCTGAGCGGGCTGCTGGCGGCGGTCTCGGCGAAGGCACTGCGCAACACCGGGGCGAAGTTCGCGGCGCGCTCCACCGTCCGCACCGAGGACGAGGGTTGGCGCTTCGTCGCCGCTCCGCCGATCCTCAGTGAGATGACGGACCGTCAGGCCGAGCTGGTGGCTGGCTCGTTGTCGTCCTACCGGCACACCGTCCCGACGGAGCTGCACCCGCTGCTGGCCCGCTTCCGGGTGCAGGACGTGGCGTTCCGGGTGGTCGGCACCGGCAGCGTCGGCACCCGCTCGTACGTGGTGCTGCTGACCGACCGCAAGGGCGGGCCGCTGGTGCTGCAGGTGAAGGAGGCCCGGCCCTCGGTGCTGCTGCCGCACCTGGTGCGGGCCGGGTTCCCGGTGCCGGCCGAGGGCGAGCACGAGGGGCGCCGGGTGGTGCTCGGGCAGAAGCGCATGCAGGTGGTCTCCGATCCGCTGATGGGCTGGACGAGCGTCGCCGGACTCCCTTACCAGGTACGGCAGTTCCGCAACCGCAAGGGCAGCGTCGACCCGGCCGCGCTGACCCCCGCGCAGCTCGACGACTACGGGCGGCTGACCGGCGCGCTGCTCGCCCGCGCGCACGCCCACACCGCGGACGCGGCGCTGATCGCCGGCTACTGCGGCAAGGACGAGCGGCTGGACGACGCGATCGCCCGGTTCGCGGTCGCGTACGCCGACCAGTCGGAGGCCGACCACGCGGCACTGGTCACCGCGGTCCGCACCGGCCGGCTCGCCGCGGAGCCCGCGCCGGGCGCCTGAAGCCCGCACCCGACCTGGCTTGACCTGACCGGACTGCCGGAACGGAACCGCAACCGTCCTGGTTGCGGTTCCGTCTCCATTCCCGTGCGCCGTCGCGCCGAACACCGCGACGCTGCCACATTGGTGGTCGAACTCAGCAGCTCGAACGGGAGATTGACGATGGTCTCGGGGGACGGAACCGCTTCGGCGGCGGCGGTCGTGGCCGACGCACTGGTGCAGCAGCGGGAGGACGGGACCGCAGGTCCGGCCGCTCCCGCTCCCGTGCCGGATGCGGAGGCACTGGCACGCGTCCGGCACGAGCTGCAGCGCCTGCCGCGCTGGCGGCAGGCGCTGGCGGACGCCGAGGCGGCGCCGCAGGACGCGGCGGTCCGGGCGGCGCTGGTCGAGGCCGTCGACGAGGTGCTCACCTTCAACTCGGCGCTGGCGCAGTCGCTCGGGCTCGACCTGGAGACGGCCCAGGCCACCACCCCGGCAACGGCAACGGCTTTCGAGAAGGCGCCCGCCGCTCCCCCGGCCCCGCCGACCGCCCCGCAGGACGCCGTACCGGGCCCGCCGCCCGTCCCGTCCGCACCGCCCGCGCCGCCGTCGGCTCCGCCCGCTCCCGCGTTCGCTCCCCCGCTCCCGCCGGCCGGGCCGGTCGAACCGGCGGTGGCGCTGGCGGCCAAGCGGAAGCGGATCGTCCTGGGCGTGGGGGCGGCCGTGGTGGCGGGGGGCCTGGTCGCGCTGGGCAGTTACCTGTTCGGCGGGGGGAGCGCGCCGAGCCTGCCGAAGTCGGTGGAGGGCGACGCGTTGCGGAACAGCTCCGCGAAGGGCGACTTCCCTGACTGGGAGGACATGAACAGCAGCATGACCGAGGTCGGCGCGCGGAACCTCCAGGGCGCCACGTACGGCGTGGTCCCGAAGACGTCGAGCAGTTCTTCGTCCAGCAAGCGGGATCCGCGCTGGAACGTGGTCATCGGCACGTCCAGCCCGGACTTCCGGCGCAAACTGGCGCAGTTGGCCGCGCGTTCGGACTCCGGCAGCGCCCCGCACGTGGTCAAGTCCTCGCTGGACGGCACGCTGTACTGCGACTCCTACGACCCGGACGACAGCCCGACGGAGCGCGCCAGGGAGACCATCACCTGCGTCTGGGCGGACGACGATTACATGATCGTCGTCGCGGGCACCGGCGTGGACGAGAACCTGGTGCCCCGGGTCCTGGAGCGCGTCCACGGCAACAGCGAGCACTGACCCCGTCGGCCGGGGACACCCGGCTGGCGGACCACGGCGAGGGATCGGCGATGACAGCACACGACGGGGAACAGCCCCTGGCACCCACGACGGCGCCGACGGCCCCGCCGGAACCGTCGGAACCGCCGCCCGGGGACGGGCGCGGGCATCGGCGCGGGCGAGCCGTCGGCGCCGTCGTGGTGGCGGGCGGACTGGCCCTGCTGCTGGGCGGCTGCCTGCCCGGCGGTGCCGACGACGGGAAGGACCCCGCCGGGCAGCACCCGCCGCGACTGCCGAAGAGCGTGGAGGGCGCGGCGCTCCGGGCGAGCTCCGACAACGGCAGCGGCGGCCCCACCGCGTGGCGGGGGGCGCTCGGCGAGGCGGCCGCGAAGGGCGCGCAGGACCTGCACCTGGCCGCGTACGGGGCGCTCGACGGCACGTCCGGTCCGGAGGGGTTCGACGGCGACGGCCGGGCCCCGAAGTGGTTCGTGCAGATCGCCGGCGCCGACGACCCGGCGCTCCGCAAGTACGTGACGGGCGACGGCCTGGACCGGGTCTCCAGCTCGCTGCCCGGCACGATGGGCTGCCGGACGGAGGAGGCGGCGGCCGCGGGCACCGCCCCGACCCGGACCGCGTTCTGCGTCTGGGCGGGCGAGCGGTACGTGATCCTGGTCTCCGGCCGGGACGTCCCGGCCGACCTCCCGGCCCGGGTGATCGAACGGATCCACGCCGGGACCGAGAGCTGACGCCTCGTCAATTAGTGTTTGAGAAGGCGAATTCGGCTACTCGCGGCCCGGCTTCCCGCCGCCGGGTGCCGTGGCGGCGGGCGCGGCTCGCCGCCACGGCGGCGATCACGGCACGCCCGCTCCCGTCCCGCACAATGGGGTGATGCGCATTCGTGAGGCCCGGATCGGGGAACTGCCGCTGCTCCAGGAGATCGAGCGGGCGGCCGGACACCGCTTCCGCGAAGTCGGGATGGAGCTGATCGCGGACGACGAGCCGCTGTCCGTCGAGGAGTTGACCCCGTTCGTGACAGCGGGCCTGGCCTGGGTCTCGGTGGACGACGCAGCAGACGGCGACGCGGCCGAGCACGGCGCCGACCGGCCGGTCGCCTACCTGATCGCGGCCCGGATCGACGGCGCGCTGCACGTCGAGCAGGTCTCGGTGCACCCCTCGTACGCCCGCCGGGGTGTCGGGCGCGCCCTGCTGGAGCACCTGGCCGGGGTGGCCGCCGCCGAGGGCGTGGGCGCGCTGACCCTGACCACCTTCACCGAAGTGCCGTGGAACGCCCCGTACTACGCCCGCTGCGGCTTCCGCCCGGTGCCGGAGGCCGACCTGGGGCCGGGCCTGCGCGAGGTCCGCGCCCACGAGGCGGCGCTCGGCCTGGACCGCTGGCCGCGCCTGGCGATGCGCCGCGCGCTCTGATGCGGCCGTCCGACCGCCGTCCGACCGCAGGGCCGCCGCGAGACCGCTCCGGGCCCGGGGGGGGTGACCGAGCAGCGGGGCCGCGTGCCGCTGGATCGGCCGGGGCCGGATCGACGACGGCACCGGCACCGGCCCCCAGCCGGATCGCACGGGCTGCCACCACCGTCCGGAAATACCATGGTCTGACCCGCCCACGACGGGGCATGATCGCGGGCATGGCCACCGATTCCGCCCTCAGCAGCGCCATCCTGCTGCTCGCTCCCCGGGTCAACGAGACCGGTCTCCGACTGCGCACCGCCGCCGGCCGGCGCGGCCTGCGGGCGCACACGGCGGTGTCCTGGCGGACGCCGCGCGAGCTGGTGGGCGAGCGGGTGCACCTGTACGGGGGGCCGCTGTTCGCGGACGCGGTCGGGCGGGAGCTGGGGGTCGGCCCGGTCGAGCCGGGGAACGGCTGGCTGACCGCGTTGCCGCGCGAAGTGACCGGCCGCCGGGTCGAGTTGACGACACTCGCGCAGGCGCGCAGGCTGCGCGGCCGGGCGTTCGTGAAGCCCCCGGCGGACAAGCACTTCGCCGCCCGGGTGTATCCGGACGGCGCCGCGCTGCCCGGGCCCGAACTGCTGGACGGCGACACGGCGGTGCTGGTCAGCGAGCCGGTGAGGTTCGCCGTCGAGTACCGGCTGTTCGTCCTGGACGGCGTCGTCCGGGCCGCCTCCCGCTACGCGGTGAACGGTGAACTCGCGGTCGCCGTACCGGAGTCGGATGCACCGGAGCTGCTGGCCTTCGCCGCCGACGTGCTGTCCGCCGCCACCGGCCCGGCCGCGCTGCCGAGCGCGGTGGTGGTCGATCTCGGTCGCAGCGACCGGGGTTGGGCGGTCGTCGAGGCCAACGCGGCCTGGGCGAGCGGCGGTTACGCCTGCGACTCGGACGCCGTCCTGGAGGTGGTGCTGCGCGCGGCCGGCCCGCTGGCCGAACTCCCGCCCGCCGACCGGCCGTTCCTCCGCCCGCTGCCGACCGTCACCGACTGAGGACCGCCGCCGCCGGCCGGGGGCGGCCGGGGAAGTCCCGTCCGCCCGGGGGAAATCCGGTCCGCCCGAGGGGAAACCTCGGTGCGGCCGGGGCCGTGGTGGGCGAGGATGGCTGCCATGAGCTCTCATCTCACGCACATCACCGAGCCGCCGGGCGTCGCTCCGGGCACCGGCTACACCCAGGTGGTCACCGGGGCGGGCCGGTTGGTCCAGGTCTCCGGGCAGGTCGCCTTCGACGAGCGGGGCGAACTGGTCGGCGCGGGCGACCCGGAGGCGCAGGCCCGGCAGGTGTTCGAGAACCTGCGGCGCTGCCTGGCGGCCGGCGGGGCGGACTTCTCGGACGTGGTGAAGTTCACCGTCTTCGTCACCGACATCGCCTTCCTGCCCGCCGTCCGCAAGGCGCGCGACGCGTACGTGGACACCGCGCGGCTGCCGGCGAGTTCGGCCGTCCAGGTGGCCGCGCTGTTCCGGCCGGACGTGCTGATCGAGATCGAGGCGCTGGCCATCACCGCGGCCTGACCCGGACCGCCCGCCACCCGCACCAACGCCCGCCGATCGAACGCCAGTTGGATCGAATCGGCGGGTCGGCCGGTGGCTGGTTTGGGTGCTACTCGCGGGCGGGGTCGGCCGCTTACGGTCGGGGGTGGGGGCTGCCGCCCGGCAGCCCCCCGTACCGCAGGTGTCTTGCCAGGAGGACGGATGACCACCGACGCGACCACCGGGACCACCACGGACGCGGCCGCCGGGACGACCACCGGGGCCCCCGCCGCGCAGCCGCTGGTGCCGCTGCACTGCCTGCTGCGGGCCGAGGCCGGGCCGCCCCGGCTGGCCGCGCTGCCGACCGGGACGCCGGTCTGGGTGCTGACCCGGCACGCGGACGTCCGGCAGGCGCTCGCCCACCCGGACCTGGGCCGGGCCGCGCTGTACGCGCCGGACGCGCCGCCGACCGTGCTGACGCCGAACATCCTGGACGACCCGTCCTCGATCCTGAACAGCGACGGGCCCGCGCACCAGGCGATCCGCCGCACCGTGCAGCGCGCTTTCACGCCACGCGCGATCGAGCGCTGGCGGCCCTGGGTGGACGGGGTGGTGCGGGAGCTGGTCGGCGACCTGGTCGCGGCGGGCCCGCCGGTCGACGCGGTCGAGGCGCTCACCAAGCCGCTGCCGGTGCGGGTGATCAGCCGGCTGATGGAGCTGGAGGGCCTGGACACCGACCGGCTCGGCTACTGGAGCGACCACGCGCTGTCCACCACGGCGTACAGCGCCGAGGAGATCGGGGCGGCGATCCGCGAGTTCGGCGAGTTCGGGTACCGGCTGGTGCAGCGGCGGCGGAAGGACCCGGGCGACGACCTGGTCAGCTCGCTGGTGCGGGCCGCCGACCAGACCGGCGGCATGACGGAGGAGCAGATCACCTCGCTCACCATCGGACTGGTGATCGCCGGGCACGAGACCACCATGACCAGTTTCGGCAACGCCCTGGTCTACCTGCTGGACGAGCAGCACGCCGGGGCGTGGCGGCGGATCGGCGAGGACCTCTCGGCGGCGACGGCGGCGACCGAGCAGATCCTGCGCACCATCCCGCTCGGCGACCGCACCACCGCGCCGGGCCAGCTCCGCCGGGCCACCGCCGACCTGGAGATCGGCGGGGTGACCATCCCGGCAGGCGCGATCATCGCGGCCGACAGCACCGCCGCCAACGCCGACCCGGAGGTCTACCCGCCGGGCCCGCTCGACCTGTTCGCGCCGCTCGGCACCCCCTCGCTGACCTTCGGCGCAGGTCCGCACCACTGCCTGGGCGCCTGGCTGGCCCGAATGGAGCTCGAACTCGGCCTGCACCACCTCGCCCGCGCCCTGCCCGAGCTGCGCCTGGCCACCCCCGCCGACCGGCTGGAGTGGCGCACCGGCCTGCTCACCCGCAGCCCGCTGCGGCTGGAGGTGGCCTGGTGAGCGACGCCCCCCGGCTGCTGGTCGCGGTCGACCGGGCCCGCTGCATCGGCAGCGGCCTGTGCGCCCGCACCGCCCCCGCCGACCTCGTCCTCGGCCCCGACGGCCGCTCCGCGCCCGCCCGTCCGGACAGCGAGCCGTCCGAGGAGCTGACCGAGGCGGCGGAGATGTGCCCGGTCGAGGCCATCACCGTCCGCGACGCCGCCACCGGGGAACTGGTCGCCCCCGTCTGGTGACACCGCCCACGCGACACCGCCCACGCGACACCGCCGGGCGCCGCTGCTCGGTGACACCGCCGGGCCCGCCCCCGGCTACGCTCCGTTCCGTCCCCCGGTGTTCGGGCCGGGGGACGGAACGGAGAGGCGCCGCACGTGTCCACCCACACCCCCACCCCCGTCCCCCCTGACGACCGACCGGGCCGCGCCCCGCGCGGATCGCTGCACCACGTCGAGCTCTGGGTGCCCGACTTCGAGCGGGCGCTCGGCTCGCTCGGCTGGCTGCTGGAGGCGCTCGGCCACACCGTCTCGCAGCGCTGGGAGGGCGGCCGCAGCTGGCGGCTCGGGCCGACGTACCTCGTCCTGGAGCAGTCACCGGCCCTCAGCGCCGACCGGCACGACCGCCACCGCCCCGGCCTGAACCACCTGGCCTTCCACGTCGAGAGCGCCGCGGCGGTCGAGGAGCTGGCCGCCGAGGCGGTCCGGCACGGCTGGCGCCTGCTCTTCGCCGACCGGCACCCGCACGCCGGGGGCGAGCGGCACTACGCGGCCTACCTGGAGAACGGTGACGGCTTCGAGGTGGAACTGGTCGCCGCCGAGCACTGACCCCGGGCCCCGGCCCCGGGCTTCGCCCCCACCCCACCCCCGGGCCCCGCCCCGGACGCGCCCCCTGGCCCTGCCCCCTGGCGCCGTCACGGCCGCACGGCCCTGGACATCCGCCCCCCGGGGCGGTGCACTGGAGGCTCCTGGAGAGGGGCGGGGCCATGGGGGGACGGATCGGGGCCCGAGCGGGCGCCGCGGCGGCGGCGCTCGCGCTGCTCGGGACGGGGGCGACCGGCTGCGCGCACGCCCCGGAGGCCCCGCCCGTGATCGAGGTGGACGCGCCGACGGCCCTCGCCGACCAGGCGGTGCACGTCCGGATCGGCGGACTGCGGCCCGGCGAGGAGGTCACCGTCGGCACGCGGGCGCTGGACGACCAGGGCCGCGTCTGGAGCGGGCGGGCGGTCCTCCGGGCGGACGGCGGCGGGCTGGTGGCGCTGGACACCGCCGTCCCGCGCTCCGGCAGCTACCAGGAGGCGGACGGGATGGGCCTGTTCTGGTCGATGGCCCCGGCGGACGGCGACCCGGAGCGGCTGTCCTTCACCCCGCCGCTCTCGGCGGACCACGCCTACCGCCTCACGCTCACCGCCTCGGCGCCCGGCCGCCGGTCCGCGGACCTGGTGCTGACCCGCCAGTGGTACGGCCCGGGCGTGACCGGCCGGGTGCTGCTCCCGGAGGCGGACGGCGTCTCCGGCATGCTGTTCCTCCCCGCGCCCGGCACCCCGCGCCGCCCGGCGGTGCTGCTCTTCGGCGGCTCGGAGGGCGGCAACGGCCTGGCGAGCACCGCCGCCCTGCTCGCCTCGCACGGCTACCCGGCCCTGGCCCTGGGCTACTTCGGGCTGCCCGGCCTCCCGGACGGCCTGAAGGACGTCCCGCTGGAGTACTTCGCCGGCGCGGCCCGCCTGCTGGCCGCCCAGCCGGGCACCGATCCCGGCCACCTGCTGGCGCTGGGCTACTCGCGCGGCAGCGAGGCGGCCCTGCTGCTGGCCGAGGACTACCCCGACCTCGTCCACGGCGCGATCGTCTACGCCCCGTCGGCCCAGGTCAACCCGGGTTTCCCGTACGGCGGCGCGGCCTGGACGAAGGACGGCCGGGCCGTCCCGCCCGGCCCGGTACCGCTGGACCGGGTCAGCGGCCCCGTGCTGGCCCTGGCCGGCGCCGACGACCAGCTGTGGCGCTCGCCCGACTGGGCCCGGCAGATCGCCCGGGAGCTGGACGACGCCCACAACCCGTACCCGCACCGGGCGCTGGTCTTCCCCGGCTCCGGCCACGGCGTCGGCACCTACCCGTACGTGCCGGAGGGCACCCGGCCGGTCCAGCCGGTCTCCGGCCAGCCGCTCCAGCTCGGCGGCACCCGCGCGGGCGACGCCGCCGCCAGGGCCGCCGGCTGGCCCGAGGTGCTGGCGCTGCTCGCCTCGCTCGACGGCTGAGCACCGCTCACCCGTGGCGGCGCGCCTCCAGGACGACGGCCGTGCCGCCGACCGGGCGGCCCTCGTGCATGGTGACGACCTGTCCGGGGCGCAGCCCGCGCCAGCGTTCGGGGCTCAGCGGGGCCAGGCGGACGGTGGCGAGCTCGCCCGGCCCCAGGGCGGGCCGGCCCTCCACCCAGAGGGCGGCGACGGCGAGGTCCGGCCCGCCCTCGGGCGTCCGGTCGCCGATGTCCCACAGCGGGCGCAGCACCCCGGCCCCGTCGAAGGCCGTCCCGCGCCGCCCCTCCCCGGCCGGCGGGAGGGCCAGCTCGGCCCGGACCACGAGGTCACTCCGGGCCTCGCCGTGGCGCCACCGGCACCAGGCAGCGCTGCGGGGGAGGTACAACTGCTCTGCGGCGGTGGTGAGTTCACCCCAGACCGCAGCCGGGAGCGGCCGGCCGCCGCCCGCCTCCTCCAGCAGCGCCAGCCCGGTCTCCCAGTCGTCGCCGTGGGCCAGCAGGTCGTAGGCCCCGGCGGTCGGCAGGCCCGCGCGCTCCAGTACGTCGAGAACGTCCACACCCCGATGATCGCCGACCCCCGCCGCCGCGCCGCGCCCGGGTCCGGAAGGCTCCGTCCCGAACTGGTCAGATGGCGGTTTACCACTCGGCGGCCATCGGGAACGCCTCCGTGCGAGCCGCCCTAAATGATCATCAGACAATCGCTCTCCATTCGTCACCAAACCACCTTGCCTTGCGCCGATGACCTGCGAAAACATCTCCACCGTCGATCGTATGCACGGATTGTTGCGCGGAGGATGCCGGTGTCGATTTCGAAGTTCCGGGGCTGGACGGCCGGAGTCGCCCTGGCGGCCCTGACGGGCTGCTCGGGCGGCCCCGCCGCCGAAGGCGACCGGCCGGCCCCCGCCTCGCCGACCGACTCCGACAGCGGGGCCGCGCCGGGGGCGCCGGGGGCGGCGGAGCTGGAGGCGCTGATGGCGGCGCGGACGGCGCCGTTCTCCGCCACGCTGACCGCGCGGATCTCGGACAGCGACTCAGACGCGAGGATCAACGGCACCGTCACCCTGGCGGACGTGCAGACGGGTTCGCTGTCCACCACCTCGCTGGACGACGGCACGCTCTCCATCGTGGCCCTGACCCTGACCCGCGAGGCCGCGTACCTCCGCCCGCACCAGCGGCCGGTGGGTGCGGACGAAGCGGGTGGCCGATCCGGTACCGGACCACCGGCCGCTGGTGCGGGCACTGTTGGCGGCCGCCCCGGCCTCCTACCGGGGAACGGAGCGGCTGCGGACCAGGAGCGGCGGCCAGGCCCACCGCGTCTCCGGGCGGCTGACCGAGCACGCCGTCGCCGACTGCGCGACGGACCTGCTCGTCGACACCGCCGGCCGGCTCGCGGAGCTCGAAGTGGACTGCGCCGCCTTCGGCGACGGCTACCGGTTCAAGTCGACGCTGACCCTGGGCGAGTACGGCCCCGCCACCAAGCAGGAACCGCCCTCCGACAGCTGAGGCGCCGCCGCAAGCCGTCCCTCCGCACCGCGCCCACACTCGCCCGCGCCCGCCTCCGACCGCCTGCACCCGCCCCTGACCGCCACCGACCGCCACCGACCGCCACCGGGACGGCCTGGGCGGCCGGTCAGGCGGAGCGGCGTTCGACCAGGGTGGGTTCGAACAGGACGGTGGTCGCGGCGCGGCCGGGGCGGGCCAGGTGGTCGAGCAGGACGCGGGTCATCTCGGCGGCCATCTCCTCGACCGGCTGGCGGACGGTGGTGAGGTGCGGGCGGCCGGCCGTCGCGGCGGAGGAGTCGTCGAAGCCGATCACGGCGACGTCCTCGGGGACGCGGCGGTGGTGTTCGGCGAGGACGGCGAGGGCGCCCTGGGCCATCAGGTCGTTGGCGGCGAAGACGCCGTCCAGGTCGGGGTAGCGGCGGAGCAGCGAGGCCATCGCGCGCTCGCCGTCCTCGCGGGTGAAGTCGCCTTCGACGTGCGGGAGTTGGTGGATGCCCCGGTCGGCCATCGCCTCCCGGAAGCCGGACAGCCGGTCGCGGGCGGCGCGGACGCCGAGCGGGCCGGAGATCGCGGCGACCCGGTGGCGGCCGCGGGCGGTGAGGTGGTCGGCGGCGATCCGGCCGCCCTCGCGGTTGTCGAGGTCGACGCAGGAGAGCGAGAGCGGCGTCGGGGGGCGGCCGAACAGGACGGTGGGGATGCCGGCGGCGAGCAGTTGGGCGGGCAGCGGGTCGCGGCTGTGGGTGGAGACGACCATCGCGCCGTCGGCGTTGCCCTGCCGCAGGTAGGTGAGGGCCTTGTCGCGGGCTTCGGCGCTGTCGGCGAGCATCAGCACGGGGTGCAGGTCGAGCGGGCGCAGGCCGGTGAAGACGCCGCTGACGACGCGTCCGAAGAACGGGTCGGCGAAGATCTCGCCGCCGACGTGGTGGTCGGGGGTCTCGGGGGCGTCGCTGCCGGAGATGACCAGGGCGAGGGCGCCGGTGCGGCGGGTGACCAGCGAGCGGGCGGCGCTGTTGGGGACGTAGCCGGTGCGGCTGATGGCTTGGCGGACGGCTTCCTGGATGGCGGGGTCGACGTTCCGGACGCCGTTGATGACGCGGGAGACGGTGGCCCGGGAGACGCCCGCGACCCGCGCCACGTCCTCCAGGGTGCTGGCGCGCTTGAGGGCTTCGCTGCTCATGTGGCCCTTTATAGCACGCTCGGAGAGCGCTCTCCCAGTGCGTTCCGCGAGCTGGTCGGCCTGCCCGCGCGCGGGCAGGCCGGGGCGCGCGACCGGGGTCCCCCCGGCCGCGCGCTCCCCCGCCACCGGGTCACGAACTGTGCTCCTCCCAGCAGATCATCACGGTGGTGGCGGTCATCACGGCGACGTCGGCGCGGCTGCGCGCCGGGGTGCCGAAGGTCTCGGGCAGTCTGGCGACGTCGACGGTCAGCACGAAGCTGTCCTTGCGGACCACGGTGGTGCCGTCGGCGCGCTTGTAGGCGGCCTCGCCGAGGCCGTTCAGGTCGGTGACGGCGCCGGCACTGCCGCGCAGGCCGTCGTACTGGGCGAGGGCGGTGGCGGTGTCGGGCAGTTCCTTGACGGAGAGCGTCATACTGCCGCCGGCGTACCGGTACTCGCAGCTGTAGACGCGCTTCTCCCAGGTGGGGGCGAGCGGTTGGACGATGTCGGTGCCGAGCGCGCCGGCGAGTTCCTGCCGGAAGTACGGGTTGCAGATCATCGAGGTGGCGTCGGAGGGCCGGTCGGGCGCGCCGGACGACCGGGCGGCGGACGGGCTCGCGGCAGGCGGGCTCGCGGGCGAACTCGCGGCCGGGGGAGCGGCGTTCGGTGCGGCGGGGACGGGGGCGGTGCCGGTTCCACATCCGACAGCGGCGAGCAGCAGCAGGAGCGGCGCGGCGGTGCGGCGAAGCCTCATCGGTGGTCCTCCGTGGGGGTGGGGGTGCGGGCCGGCCCCGCCGCCGGATGTGGGGTCCGTGGCGGCGGGGCCGGTGTTCCGCGTGCGGGCTGGTGGCTCAGGACCCGCGCCTGCCGGTGGGGGGAGGCCGGTCCTACGGCAGAAGGTACTGCTCGTTGAGCGCGGCGCCCCTACCGGGCTGGGTCTCGTCGTAGCCGCGGGCGTTGCACTGGAGGCCGCCGACGATGCAGTGGTCGACCAGTGCGGCCAGGGTGGGCGCGTCCCAGGCGTTGAAGAAGTCGTAGTGGAAGGAGAAGCCCCGCCCGCTGGAGAGGTGGAGCTGGGCGAGGTGGTCCAGGTTGGCCGGGAAGGCCATCTTGAACTCGATCATCGGCAGCGCGACCGGGTGGTCGGCCGGGCAGACGCCCTCGATCGGGTAGGCCATGTGGCTCTTGTGGTCGGGGGTGTCCAGGTAGAGGCCGTTCCAGCAGCTGGGGGCCTGGAAGCGGATGTTGATCTGGCCGCCGCCGGGGCAGTCGGTGGGCAGGTCGGAGGTGCGGTAGCTGTTGCCGCACTCCCAGCCGGCCACGTACCCGGGGTGGGTGGTGAAGTCGGTGGCGCTGTCGGTGGGGCTGGCGACGACGAACCGCAGGCCGGCCGGGAAGGGGCGGACCGCGGTGTAGTCGTTGATCGAGCTCTTGTAGTAGATGGTCTGCAGGCCGACCGGGTCGACGGGCGTGTTGCCGTCGTACATGGTGGGCATCCAGTAGCCGGACTTGTCGCCGGGGGCGAGGCAGCTGGTGCTGCTCGCCTGGAGGCTCTCCAGCGTGGAGTTGGCGTTGGTGTTGGTGGCGCCCATGAAGGTGTGCATGTGGGAGGCGCCGGGCTTGCCCGGGTAGACGATCGGGTCGTCGGGCAGGTCGTGGGTGGCGGTGCAGTTCGCCTGGAACTCGTGGAAGTAGGCGTGCGCCGGGTTGCCGGTGGCCGGGGTGGCCCCGGTGACCTGCGGGTTGGCCAGGACGTAGCCGGTGGTGGCGGTGGCGACCTGGCCGTAGACCTTGAACTCCTCCAGCGAGTAGCCGTAGCCGGTGGCCCGCTTGGTGAGGTTGAGCCTGAGGTAGCGCCCGCTGCCGTTCAGGTCGATCTGCTCGGTGCCGCCGGTGCCGTTGGCCTTGGTGTAGACGGTGGTCCAGTTGGCGGCGTCGGCGCTGGTCTGCAACTGGTAGCCGCTGGCGTACGCGGCCTCCCAGTCCAGCTCGACGTGGCTGATGCTCGCGGTGCCGCCGAGGTCGATCTGGATCCACTGGCTGTCGGTCCAGGCGCTGGCCCAGCGGGTGGCGAGGTTGTTGTCGGCGACGGCCGCCGCGGGGAAGCTCGCGTTCTCCACGGACGAGGCGGTGACCGGCTTGGACTGGCTGATCAGCGGGTCGGAGGCGGCGGCGGCCTGCTGGGTGAGGACGCCGCCGGTGAGGGCGCCGGCCGCGAGGATCGCGGCGGCGGTGCCGGCGAGCGCGGAGCGGTGGGGCGCCCCGCGCGACATGCGGTGTTTCATCGGACCTCCGGAAGAGGAAGGGTGGGTGGGGACCCGGTGCCGCGCGGCGCTCCCTGCCGCGCGGCACCGGGGGTCTGTGGGGGGCGGGGGCGTCCGGTCCGGTGGAACGGGCCGGGCGCCCTCCGCTGGCTGATCGGTGTCGCGTCAACTGATGCCCGGACAACCGTTGTCGCGTCATCGGTGCCACGTCATCCGTGTCGCGTCATCGATGACGCGACATCAGTGCCACGTCATCGACGTCGCGTCATCCATGTCGTGTCATCGATGCCCGGTCATTTGATGACGCGTCACTTGATGACACGTCACGCGTCACGTGTAGACGCCGAACTCGTACATCGAGTAGCCGTAGGCGGTGCCGCGCTGGGTCATGGCGACCCGGACGTAGCGCCCGCTGCCGTTGACGTCGATGTCCTCGATGCCGCCGGTGCCGTTGGCCTGGGTGTGGACGGTCGTCCAGTTGGTGCCGTCGTTGGAGGTCTGGATCTGGTACGCCTTGCCGTACGCGGACTCCCAGCCGAGCTGCACGTGCTTGAACGAGGTGGTCTGGCCCAGGTCGACCTGGAGCCACTGCGGGTCGGCCCACTCGCTGGCCCACCGGGTGGACCAGTTGCCGTCGGTGGTGTTGGACGGCGGGTAGGGCGCGCCGTTGCCGGCGGCCTGGTAGGTCGAGGCGGTGGTGGGCTTGCCCTTGGCGACGTTGGTGCCGCTCGGGGTGGGGGCGACCGTGCGGAAGGACTTCGACTCGATGCCGACGTTGCCGTGTCCGTCGTAGGCGTAGACGTAGACCTTCCAGACGCCGAGCGTCCTGGGCGCGGTGGCGGTGAACTGGCCGTCGCCGGTCTGGGTGAAGCGGACCTGGGCGAACCCGGTGCCGCCGTCCACGTACTTGGAGCTGTAGTAGAGCTGGTAGCGGACCAGGTCGCCGTCGGGGTCGGTGGCGGGCGAGCTGATGGTGAAGGTGCCCCCGGCCGGGACGTCGGCGGTCCGGCTCAGCGTGGTGTTCGGCATCACCGGCGGGGTGTTGCCGCCGCGCGCGGCGCCGCCGTACGACGTGGCGACGGAGTAGTAGGCGGGTTGCTTCCAGCCGCCGGGGATCAGGTTGAACCAGGTGCCGCCGAAGTCGTTCTCGGTGCCGTAGTTGAACATGGTGGCGCCGAGCGAGACGCCGGTGTGGCCGGCGACGCAGTTCCAGGCGCTGGTGTAGCCGTCGCGCTTCTGGGTGTCGGTGGGCTGGGTCGGGACGCCGTTGGCGTCGTTGGGGACCTCCCACTCGCCGGCGTCGCCGGACTCGGTGACGATGTACGGCTTGGTGTAGCCGCCGTTGATCCAGTCCTGCTTGACGTTGCAGACCGCGCCGTAGGAGTTGACGGCCAGCAGGTCGAGGCTGGGGGCGTACTGCTTGTAGTACGTCCAGGCGCCGGTGTAGGCGTCGGTGGAGGTGACCGGGTGGTCGGGGTCGATCGCGTGGATGGCCTGGGTGACCTGTTCGACGAACCGGGCGTAGGCGACGCGCTCCTGCTCCACCGTGGCGCCGTTGTAGGCGTGGTCCTGGGTGGTGAGGATGACCTCGTTGCCGACGTCCCACATCAGGGTGCCGGGGTGGTCCTTGTAGGTGGTCACCCACTGCTTGATCGAGTCGAGGGTGCTGGTCTTGTAGGCGGTGTCGTTGACGTAGTCGGCGCCCTGGTTGAGCCAGAAGCCGTTGACCACTTTGAGCCCGTACGCGGCGGCGGCGTCCAGCAGCGGCTTGCTGGCGGCGTCGGTGCCCCAGGTGCGCAGGGTGTTGACGCCCATCGCCTTCAGGTCGCGCATGTGCGCGTCGGCGGTGGACTGGGCCGGGCCCCAGGTGACGCCCTTGAGCTGGTAGGGCTGGCCGTTGACGCTCAGCGCCCAGTTGCCCTGGCCGCCGGTGACCTTGACGGTGCTCTTTCCGGTGGGGACGGCCGGATCGGCGAGCGCCGCGGGGGCGGGGCCGGTGGTGGTGGCGACGGTGACGGTGCCGATGGAGAGCGCGCCGCCGGAGCTGGTGGCGGCGGTCGGCGTGGTGCAGCCGCAGACGCTGTCCGGGTAGGAGCCGCCGATGGCGAGGTTGAAGACCAGCTTGAAGCCGTGGTCGACGGCGTTCTTCCAGTCGGCGGTGCCGACCTGCGACTCGTTGACCTGCCAGATCTGCCGGCCGTCGAGGTACCAGCGGATCTGCTCGTCGCTGACGGTGCGGTCGATGACCTGGCTGTAGGTGTGGTAGTCGCTCTGGCAGCCGGGGCAGGAGGCGAGTCCGCTGGTCATGCCGTTGTACTCGGCGCAGTTGCCGCCGGGGGCGGTGCCGCAGTGCAGGGTCGCGGAGGTCTGGCTGCGGCCGTTGACGTCCTCCAGGATGTCGCTCTCGCCGGTGCCGGGCCAGCCGCCGCTGCGGTCGTTCGCCCCGACGGCGCGGAACGACGGCCAGTAGCCGGTGCCGTCGGCGACGCCGGGCTGCTTGACCTGGGCGGAGATCAGCAGTTGTCCGCCGGCGGGGGCGGCGAAGTCGCCGCGCTTGCTCTCCACCCGGCCGGAGGTCCAGTTGCCGGCGCCGTCGCGGACGGCGGTCAGGTTGAGGTGGTGGTTGCCGTCGATCGCGACGTTGGCCGGGTCGGCGGTGTCGTTCTGGATCTCGCCGGTGCCCCAGTTGGCGGCGCCGCCGGGCTCCGAGGTGCCGGTGCGGACCGTCCAGTTGCCGGCGGACGGGGCGCTGCCGGCGCCGCCCGCGAAGTCGTCGCTGAACACGGTGGTCCAGTTGCCGGGCGGGGTGGTGCCGGTCGGCGACGGGCTGGGAGTCGGGCTGGGGGTCGGGGTCGGGCTGCCGGCGGCCCCGCCGCTGGTGAAGACCTTGAACTCCCAGACGGAGTACCCGTATCCGGTGGCCCGGGCGGTGCCGTACAGCCGGACGTAGCGGGCGGTGCCGGTGACGGGGGCGGTCTCGGTGCCGCCGGTGCCGTTGGCGGTGCTCCAGGCGTCGGTCCAGGTGGCGGCGTCGGTGGAGAGCTGGATCCGGTACGCCTTGGCGTAGGCGCTCTCCCAGGTCACCGAGGTGCCGCAGACGTTCTGCGCGGAGCCGAGGTCGACCTGCAGCCACTGCGGGTCGGCGGCGGCGCTGGACCAGCGGGTGCCGGTGTCGCCGTCGACCGCGTTGGACGCGGGGGTGCCGTAGTTCTCGGTGCTGGAGGCGGTCGCGGTCTTGCCCTGGGCGGCGTTCGCGGTGCCGCAGCCCTGGTCGCCGCCGCCGGTGGCGCCGTAGACCTGGAACTCCCAGAGCGAGTAGCCGTACCCGGTGGCCCGGGCGGTGCCGTACAGCCGGACGTAGCGGGCGGTGCCGGTGACGGGGACGGTCTCGGTGCCGCCCGCGCCGTTGGCGGTGGTGTACGCGGTGCTCCAGCTGGTGCCGTCGGTGGACAGCTGGATCTGGTAGCCCTTGGCGTACGCCGCCTCCCAGCGCAGCGTGACGGAGCTGAGCGCGGCGGGCGCGCCGAGGTCGACCTGCAGCCACTGCGGGTCGGCGGCGGCGCTGGACCAGCGGGTGCCGGTGTCGCCGTCGACCGCGTTGGACGCGGGGGTGCCGTAGTTCTCGGTGCTGGAGGCGGTCGCGGTCTTGCCCTGCGAGAGCAGGACGGGCGCGGCCTCGGCCCGGCCGGCGGGCAGCAGCAGGACCAGGGCCGCGACGAGCGCGGCGGCCAGGGCGGCGGCCAGCGTGCGGGGGGCGGCGGAGCTCGCGGTACGGGTCACGGCGGGGCTGGCGGTACGGCTCACGGTACGGGCCGGCTGCACGGGCCGGGGCGGGCGCGGGGGTGGGGCGGGCATGGGTGCTCCCGATCGGGTGGGGTGGGGGCGGCACCGTCGAGGGCCGGTGCCCGGATCAGGGAGAGCGCTCTCTCACTACGCCAGTGATGGTTGCCCCGTTGTTTCATCCGTGTCAAGGGTGGCAACCAGCCGTTCGTCGGCGAAACTTCACCCAAGACCCCCTGTGGCAGCGATTTTTCGCTGCCGGACCCCTTGACGGCGGGGCGCCGGAGCGACGAAGCTCCGGTTGCCACCTCGGGAGAGCGCTCTCCAATACCGCGTTCCCCTGGGCCCCACAGCCATCCCCCCGCGAGGAGCCGTCCCATGCCCGTTTCCCTGCCCCGCACCGGTCCCACCGGCCTGAGAGGCCGCCTGCTCGCCACCTCGGCGCTGCTGGTGCTGGCCCTGACCGCCGTGGCCTCCTGCTCCAGCGGCAGCAGCAGCGGCGGCGGCTCGTCCGCGGACGAGGACCCCAACGCCAGGATCACCCTCACGGTGAACCTGTTCTCCGACTTCGGCTACGCGGACCTCTACAAGGAGTACGAGCAGGCGCACCCGAACATCACCATCAAGGAGAACCGCGCCGACCTGGGCGCCCACCACCAGAACCTGCACGCCCACCTGCTGGCCGGCTCGGGCACCGCCGACATCGAGGCGGTCGAGATCGGGCAGGTCGCCGGGTTCCAGCCGGAGGCCGGGAAGTTCCTCGACTTCCTGGAGAACGGCGTCGACAAGAACCAGTGGGTGCCGTCCAAGACCGCCCCCGCGTCCAGCCCGGACGGCAAGGTGCTGTTCGGCCTGGGCACCGACATGGGCGGCATGGCGCTCTGCTACCGCAGCGACCTGTTCAAGGCGGCGGGCCTGCCGACCGACCGCGAGCAGGTCGCCGCGCTGATGAAGGACTGGCCGTCCTACCTGGCCGCCGGCAAGCGGTTCCTGGCCGACAGCCCGAACAAGGACGCCCGCTGGTTCGACAGCGGCGGCAACCTGTTCAGCGCGATCCTGGCCCAGGCCCCGCAGGGCGTCTACGACGCCCAGGGCAAGGTCGTGGTGGAGGGCAACCCGGCCGTCAAGCAGTCCTTCGACCTGGTGGCAGGCGCGATCAAGGACGGCCAGTCGGCGGGCATCCAGGCGTTCACCCCGGCCTGGGACACCGGCTTCCAGAAGAGCCAGTTCGCCACCGTCGCCTGCCCGGCCTGGATGAGCTACGAGTTCAAGGCCAACCCGCCGGCCGACGGCGGCACCTGGGACATCGCCCGGATCCCCGGCGGCGGCGGCAACTGGGGCGGCTCGTACCTGACCGTGCCGAAGTCCGGCAAGCACACCAAGGCCGCCGCCGAGCTGGCCAAGTGGCTGACCGCGCCCGCGCAGGAGGCCCGGCTCTTCAAGGAGAAGGGCTACTTCCCCTCCGACCAGGCGCTCTGGACCCAGCCCGACATCGCCGAGCACACCGACCCGCTGTTCAACAACGCGCCGACCGGCAGGATCTTCTCCCAGTCGGCCCGCGACCTGAACCCGCAGCCGCTCGGCGCGCACGGCGCCGAGATCGGCACCGCCCTCGGCAACGCGCTGACCTCGGTCGAGCAGGGCAAGGCCGACCCGGCGGGCGCCTGGAAGCAGGCCCTCAAGGACGTCGGCAACATCGTCGACTGACGTCGCCGCTCCCCCAGTCCCGCGGTGCCGGTGCGGACCTGACGCCGCACCGGCACCGCGCTCCCCCGCCCCTCCCTCCGCCCCGCCTCCGCCCCAGGGAGCTCCCCTTGGCCGCATCGACCGCCGCCGCCCGCGGCGCCCGCGCCCCCGCCCCCGCACCCGCCCCGGCCCCCGCCCGCACCGCGGGCCACCGCTGGCACCGGCTCGACCGCACCGTCTCGCCCTACCTGTACCTCTCGCCGTTCTTCCTGGTCTTCGGCGTCTTCGGCCTGTTCCCGATGCTGTACACCGGCTACGTCTCGTTCACCGCCTGGCGGGCCGACCGCCCGGGCAGCCAGGGCCGGTGGGTCGGCTTCGAGAACTACCGCAGGCTGCTGGACGACCCGTTCTTCTGGAACGCCGTCAAGAACACCCTGGGCATCGGCGTCCTCGCCACCCTCCCGCAGCTGCTGCTCGCGCTCGGCCTGGCCCACCTGCTGAACTACCGGATGCGCGGCCGCACCCTGCTGCGGCTGGGCGTGCTGCTGCCGAACGTCACCTCGGTGGCCGCCGTCACGCTGATCTTCGTCCAGTTGTTCGGCCGCGACTTCGGCCTGGTCAACTGGTTCCTGTCGCTGTTCGGCGTCGACCACGTCGACTGGCAGGCCGGCACCCTCTCCTCCTGGTCGGCGATCGCCGCGATCGTCACCTGGCGCTGGACGGGCTACAACGCGCTGCTCTACCTGGCCGCGATGCAGTCCGTCCCGTTCGAGCTGTACGAGGCCGCGGCGCTGGACGGGGCGAGCCGCTGGCGGCAGTTCCGCTCGATCACCGTCCCGATGCTGCGCCCGACCATCCTGTTCACCGTCATCGTCTCGACGATCGGCGCGCTGCAGCTGTTCGGCGAGCCGATGCTGTTCAGCCAGCAGCAGGACCCGACCACCGGCGGCTCCCAGCACCAGTTCCAGACCCTGGCGCTGTACTCGTACAACCAGTTCTGGGGCCGCTTCAAGTACGGCTACGGCGCGGCGGTCTCGTGGGCGATGTTCCTGCTGATCGTGCTGGTCGCCGCCGTCAACTTCCTGGCCGCGCGCCGGATGCGGGGCGCCGAATGAGCCGCGGGCGTTCCCGTACCACCCGGCAGCTGACCGCCGGGCGCGGCGTCTACGCCGTCCTCGGCGTCGCCGTGCTGCTCTCGCTCTTCCCGCTGTACTGGACGCTGGTGGCGGCCTCCCGCTCCAACACCGAGATCCACCGGATGCCGCCGGTACTGCTGCCCGGCGGCCGGCTCTGGCACAACGTCACCCAGGTGTTCGCGCAGACCGACCTGCGGCTGGCGATGGTCAACTCACTGGTCGTGGCCGGCACCGTCACCGCGAGCGTGGTGCTGACCAGCACCCTGGGCGGCTTCGCCTTCGCCAAGCTGCGCTTCCGCGGCCGGGGCCCGCTGCTGGCCTCGGTGGTGGCCACCATGATGGTCCCCACCCAGCTGGGCATCATCCCGCTCTACATCATGATGGCGAACTGGTTCCACTGGGCCGACCACCTGCAGGCGCTGATCGTCCCGGCCGCCGCCAACGCCTTCGGCCTGTTCTTCATGCGCCAGTACCTGCTCGGCGCCGTCCCCGACGAACTCCTGGACGCCGGCCGGATGGACGGCTGCACCACCCGCGGCCTGGTCTGGCACGTCGTGCTGCCGGCCGCCCGCCCGGCGATGAGCGTCCTGGGCATGCTCACCTTCATGGCCAGCTGGAACGACTTCTACTGGCCCAAGGTCGTGATGACCCAGCAGAACCCGACCGTCCAGCTCACCCTCTCCGAACTCGCCAGCGGCTACATCAAGGACTACTCGCTGGTCCTCACGGGCGCCCTGGTCGCCAGTGCGCCCGTCCTCGTCGCCTTCCTCCTGATGGGCCGCCAGATCATCGACGGCATCATGCAAGGAGCCACGAAAGGATGACCCAGCTCTCCATGCCCTCCTCACTCACCACCCCCGCGAGCGGAACCGACCACCGGGTGCTCGACCTGGAGCGGAAGGCCCGGCTGGTCTCCGGCGGGGACACCTTCCGGACCAGCCCGGAACCCGCGCTCGGCCTGTTCCCGATCGTCTGCTCGGACGGCCCGGTCGGGGTCCGCGGCGAGCGGTGGGACGAGGCGGACACCGCGCTGCTGCTGCCGTGCGCGACCGCGCTGGCGGCGTCCTGGGACGAGGAACTGGTGGCCCGGATGGGCGGGCTGCTGGCGGCCGAGGCCCGGCGCAAGGGGGTGCACGTGGTGCTGGCCCCGACGCTGAACCTGCACCGCTCCCCGCTGGGCGGGCGGAACTTCGAGTGCTTCTCGGAGGACCCGCTGCTGACCGCCCGGATCGGGGCCGCGTACATCGGCGGCGTGCAGGCGCTCGGCGTCGCGGCGACCGCCAAGCACTACGTGGCGAACGACTCGGAGACCGAGCGGCTGACCGTGGACGCCCGGGTCGACGAGCGGACGCTGCGCGAGGTGTACCTGGCGCCGTTCGAGGCGGCGGTGCGGGCCGGGGTGTGGGCGGTGATGTCCGCGTACAACCGGGTCAACGGCACCTCGATGGTCGAACACCCGCTGCTGGCCGAGCCGTTGAAGGGCGAGTGGGGTTTCGACGGCCTGGTGGTGTCCGACTGGGGGTCGGTGCGCGAGGCGGACGGCCCGGGCGCGGCGGCCTGCGACCTGTCGATGCCCGGGCCGAACCCGGCCTGGGGCCCGGCGCTGGCGGCCGCGGTGCGGGCCGGGCGGGTGCCGGCGGCGGCGCTGGACGACAAGGTGGAGCGGCTGCTGCGGCTGGCCGGCCGGGTCGGCGCGTTCGACCCGCCGCCGGCCGGCCGGGCGCCGGTGCCCGCCGACCCGGCGACCCGGGGCGCGCTGCGGGCCGCGGCCGTCGCGGGCACGGTGCTGCTGCACAACCCGGACCGGCTGCTGCCGCTGGACGAGCCGGCGCTGCGCCGGGTCGCGGTGCTCGGCCCGAACGCGGCGACCGCCCGGGTGCAGGGCGGCGGCAGCGCCTCGGTGTTCCCGGCCGCGCCGGTCTCGCCGCTGAACGGGCTGCGCGCCGCGCTCGACCCGTCCGTCGAGGTCACCCACGCGCCGGGGGTCCGCACCGAGCTGCGCCCGACGCCGCTGGCGGCCGCGGACTGCGTGCTTCCGGACGGTTCGGGCCCGGGCGTGCTGGTGCGCTACCTGGCGGCGGACGGTTCGCCGCTGCACACCGAGGCGCGGGCGACCGGCCGGGTGCTGGAGCCGTCCGCGGACGTCGACCTGACGGCGGTGCGCACCATCGAGGTGGCGTCCCGGTTCACCGCGCCGAGCGCGGGCCGCTGGCGCCTGGGCGTGGTGGGCCTGGGCGCGCTGCGCCTGGAGGCGGACGGCGCGGTGCTGCTGGACGAGTACGTCGCGCCGCTCTCGGACGACCCGACGTACCTGCACGTGGCGCCCTCGTTCCGGCAGGTGGAGCTGGAGCTGGCGGCCGGGCAGGGCGTCGACCTGCTGGCCCGGCGGACGGTGGAGCCGGAGCACGGGCGGGTGCTGGTGCTGGCCGCCGACCGGCCGGCCGCCGAGCTGGAGCGGGAGTTCGCGCACGCGGTGGAGCTGGCCGCGGCGGCGGACGTCGCGGTGGTGGTGGTCGGCACCACCGACGAGCACGAGAGCGAGGGCTTCGACCGGGCCGGACTGCGGCTGCCGGGCCGGCAGGACGAGCTGGTGGAGGCCGTCGCGGCGGTCAACCCGCGCACGGTGGTGGTGGTGAACACCGGCAGCCCGGTGCTGCTGCCCTGGCGGGAGCGGGTCGGCGCGGTGCTGACCTGCTGGTTCCCCGGGCAGGAGGGCGGCGGCGCGCTGGCCGAGGTGCTGCTCGGCCGGGCCGAGCCGGGCGGGCGGCTGCCCACCACCTGGCCGGACGCCGAGGCCGACTGCCCGGTGTACGCGACGGCGCCGAGCGGCGGGCGGCTCGCCTACGCGGAGGGCCCGCACCTGGGCCACCGCGGCTGGCTGCGCGCCGGCCGCACCCCCGCGTACTGGTTCGGGCACGGCCTGGGCTGGGGCGAGTGGTGCTACCTGGCGCTCGGCGAGCCGTCCGCCCCGGCGGCGGACGGCTCGCGCACCGTCCGGGTGGCGCTGCGCAACGACGGGCCGCGCCGCTCCCGGGAGACCGTGCAGCTCTACCTGTCCCGGCCGGACTCGGAGCTGGACCGGCCGGTGCGCTGGCTGGCCGGCTTCGGCGCCGTCGAGGCGGGCCCCGGCGAGCGGGTGGAGGTCGAACTGCGGCTGCCGCAGCGGGCGTTGCAGCACTGGTCGGTCGAGGACCGGGCCTGGCGCACCGAGCCGGGCACCTTCGTCCTGCACGTCGGCCCGCACAGCGGCGAGCTCCCGCTGGCGGCGGCCCTCCCGGTCGGGGCCTGACACAGCCGCGGGGCCCGCCTCCCGGGGAGGGAGCGGGCCCCGTCGGTCTTCCCGGCCGCTACTCCACGACCTCGGCGGAGACCAGCAGCACGTCCTCCTTCGGGACGTCCGCGTGGCCGCCCTTGGAGCCGGTGGCGACGGACTTGATCTCGTCGACCACCTCCCGGCCCTCGACGACCTCGCCGAACACGGCGTAGCCCCAGCCCGGGCCGCTCTTCGCGGTGTGGTCGAGGAAGGCGTTGTCCGCGACGTTGATGAAGAACTGCGCGGTGGCCGAGTGCGGGTCCGCGGTGCGGGCCATCGCCACGGTGTAGCGGAGGTTCTTCAGGCCGTTGTCGGCCTCGTTCTGGATCGGCGGGCGGGTCTCCTTGCGGCGCAGGCCGGGCTCCATGCCGCCGCCCTGCACCATGAAGTCGTCGATGACCCGGTGGAACACGGTGCCGCTGTAGAAGCCGTCCTGGACGTACCGCAGGAAGTTCTCGACCGTCGCCGGGGCCTTCTCGGCGTCCAGCCGGACCACGATGTCGCCGTGATTGGTGCTCAGCTTGACCTTGGACAAGGCAACCTCACTGTCTGTCTGCCGCATCTGACGCGTCGATACGAAGATCGTCGCAGCCCATTGTCGCAGCCCCGGAGTCGCGTCCGGCCCCCGCCCGCCCCGACCCCCGCCACCGGGCGGGTGGTCGGGGCGGGCGGGGGCCGGATCGCGGGGACGGTCAGGTGAGGTTCTGGATGGTCAGCGAGAGCGTGCCGCTGGAGTCGCGCAGGCCCTCCGGGGTCAGGCACTTGGTCAGGGCGAGGGAGTCCGGGGTCAGTTCGAGGACCTCGACGACGGTGCCGCCCGTGTACTTGCCGGAGAGGACCTGGCCGTAGGAGGTGGCGACGGTCTGGCCGAGGGGCTTGAGGTCGGCGGGCGTGTTCAGGCCGATCCTGCTGGTCTCACCGGTGTTCCAGGTCAGGGTGAGCTCGCTGTAGAACGAGGCCGCGGTGCACGAGCCCGGGCCGCCTCCCTCGATGTGGAAGGCCCCCGAGGTGATTCCGTCGCCGTGGGTGGAGGCGCACGTCCCGAGGGTGGCGTCGGCGGCGAAGGCGATCTGGCGGGTGGTCAGGGTGAGGCCGGGGGTGAAGGTCTGGGTCTGCTGGCCGCTACAGCTCACCGTGCCCGGCGCGGCGGAGGCGGAGCCGAGGCCCAGACCGAGCGAACCGGCGGCGAGCACGGCGGTGACGGCGAGGCGTGACAGTGTGCGCATCGTGTGTGTCCTGTCTTCGCAGGTGGATGTGCTGGGTGGTCACAGTCAACAGATCCGGATGTTCCCCCTCCAGTAGGACGGTCGGCTCCTTGCGTGGAAACGTTGAAACGCCCGTGCCGCCGGGTCCGGTCCGGGTCTCGCGCTCGGACCCGGGCGGGGGGGGTCAGGCGCCGATGGCGGTGAGGACCTCCGCGGCGGCGCGGGCGCCTTCGACGGCGCCGCCGTTCATGTAGCCCTGGTAGTCGTAGGAGCAGTGCTCGCCGGCGAAGTGCAGGTTGCCCTGAGCGGTGCCCTCGTAGCCGGCGTAGCCGGTGAGGTAGCCGACCGGCCAGTAGGAGTAGGCGCCGTACGAGTACGGGTTGAGGTGCCAGGCGGAGAGGGTGGCGCGGCCGTTCCAGGCGGCCCTGGTGCCGGGCCAGACGGTGTCGATCTGGGCGAGGTGGCGGTCGGCGAGGTCGCGGGTGTAGGCGCTGGAGGCATCGGTGAAGGGGGCGGGCGGGGTGAGGTCGACGTGCTGCTGGAGGATCGGCAGCGGGACGGCGAGGATGGTGTGGTCGGCGGTGACGGTGCGGGTGCCGCCGCCGATGATGACCGGCAGGTTGCCGGTCATCGCGGTGATGGGCGCGGCGGTCGCCAGCGCCATGAAGATCACGCCGACCAGGCCGACGGAGCCGGCCTTCAGGCGGTGGACGGGCGGCTGCCCGTGGGTCTCGGTGGACTGCTCGACGACGGACAAGGGCTGCTCCAGGAAGGGTCTGCGAGGGGGTCGGGTTCCGCACGGGGCGGAGTCGGCCCAGTGTGGGGCAGGTCACAGTCGGGGCGGAGGGTGCAGCGTGTACCGGGGAGTGTTACGTGATTGACGGCCTGTCAATTGCCTTCCGTCACACGACCGCCGCCGACCGGGCCCGGGCGTCCGGCGCGGCTCGCGGGCGAACGGCCGGGCGGTGGGCACGATGGGGGTGCCGTTGCCGTGGGGAAGTGCCCGAGAGCCGGGAGGCGTGCCGTGACCGCTGCCGAAGAGGAACCGCAGGTGGAGCCGAGCGTCGGGGCGGAGCCGTCGGCGCCGCCGTCGTTCGAGCCGTACCGGCATCCGGCGGCGGGGTGGGGGGCCGCGAAGAGCGTGGCGAAGGTGCTGGCGGCGACCGGGGAGTGGGTGGAGGGGCCGCGGGCGGTCCTGCGGATGAACCACGAGAACGGGGGCTTCGACTGTCCGGGCTGTGCCTGGCCGGACGACTACAAGGGCCTGCACCTGGACATCTGCGAGAACGGGATCAAGCACGTCACCTGGGAGATGACGGGCAAGCGGGTCGGCCGGGAGTTCTTCGCGGCGCACACCGTCACCGAGCTGTCGGGGTGGAGCGACTTCGCGCTGGAGGACCAGGGGCGGCTGACCGAGCCGATGGTCTACGACCCGGACACCGACCGGTACCTGCCGATCGACTGGCAGCGGGCGTTCGACCTGTTCGGCGAGGTGGTGCGCGGTCTGGACGACCCGAACGAGGCGGCGTTCTACACCTCGGGGCGGCTCGGCAACGAGGCGACGTTCCTGTACCAGCTGCTGGCCCGGGAGTTGGGCACCAACAACCTGCCGGACTGTTCGAACATGTGCCACGAGGCGTCCGGCCGGGCGCTGACGGCCTCGCTCGGGACCGGCAAGGGGACGGCCGACCTGCGGGACTGGGAGGCGGCGGACGCGCTGTTCGTCCTGGGCGTGAACGCGGCGTCCAACGCGCCGCGGATGCTGACGGCGCTGGCCGACGCGACCCGGCGCGGGGCGCGGGTGGTGCACGTGAACCCGCTGGTGGAGGCGGCGGCGACCCGCACCATCGTGCCGCACGAGTTCGCGAACATGGCGCTGGGGCGGGCGACGTCCACCTCCGCGCTGAACCTGCAGGTGCGGATCGGCGGCGACCTGGCGCTGCTGCGCGGCATCGCGAAGGCGGTGCTGGAGCAGTCGGCGCACGACCCGGGGGCGCTGGACGAGGAGTTCATCGAGCGGCACACCACCGGTTTCGCGGCGTACCGGAAGCTGGTGGAGCAGACGCCCTGGGAGGAGTTGGAGCGGCAGAGCGGCCTGAGCCGGCCGCAGCTGCTGCGGGCGGCCCGGGTGTACCGGGAGGCGGACCGGTCGATCTTCTCCTGGTGCCTGGGCGTCACCCAGCACGAGCACGGGGTGGACACCGTCCGGGAGATCGTCAACGTGCTGCTGCTGCGCGGCAACCTGGGCCGGGAGGGGGCCGGCCCGTCGCCGGTGCGCGGGCACTCGAACGTGCAGGGGAACCGGACCTGCGGGATCGACCACCGTCCGGCGCCGGAGTTCCTGGACCGGCTCTCCGAGGTCTGCGGCATCGACGCGCCGCGCGCGCACGGGCTGGACACCGTCGGGGTGATCGGGGCGATGGCGCGCGGCGAGGTGAAGGTGTTCGTCGGGATGGGCGGCAACTTCGCGCTGGCCGTGCCGGACACCGCCTACACGTACGAGGCGCTGTCGCGCTGCGAGTTGACGGTGCACGTGTCGACCAAGCTGAACCGCAGCCATCTGGTGCACGGGCGGCGGGCGCTGATCCTGCCCTGCCTGGGGCGCACCGAGCAGGACCGGCAGCGCGGCGGGGTGCAGGCCACCTCGGTGGAGGACTCGATGAGCATGGTGCACCTGTCGGTGGGCATGCGGAAGAAGCCCGCGTCCCGGCAGCTGCTCTCCGAACCGGCCATCGTCGCCGGGCTGGCCCGGGCGGCGCTGCCGGGCAGCGCGACGCCGTGGGAGTGGTACGTCGAGGACTACGACCGGATCCGCGACACCATGGCGAAGGTGCTGGACGGCTTCGAGGACTTCAACCGGCGGGTCCGGCTGCCGCTGGGCTTCCGGATCCGCCAGCCCGCCCGCGAGCTGGTCTTCCTCACCCCGTCCGGCCGGGCCGAGTTCTCGGCCGCCCCGCTGCCGGACGTCATCCCGGCGCCCGGCACGCTGGTGCTCGGCACGATGCGCTCGCACGACCAGTGGAACACCACGATCTACTCCGACAACGACCGCTACCGGGGCGTGCGGAACCTGCGCACCCTGGTCTTCATGAACCGCCAGGACATGCGCGAGCGCCACCTCGACGAGTTCTCCCCCGTCGACGTCACCGCCACCGCCCGCGACGGCTCCACCCGTTCGCTGTACGGCTACCTCGCCGTCCCGTACGACCTGCCGCGCGGCTGCGCGGCCGGCTACATGCCGGAGATGAACGTGCTGTGCGCGATCGGCGACTACAGCGCGCAGAGCGACCAACCGATCATGAAGCACCTGAAGGTGACGATCACCGCCGCCGCCCGCGCCTGACCGACCCGCGGTCGCGGTCGAGCGGCGGCGGGCCGGGTCGTTCAGTTGCCGAAGAGCTCGGCGCAGGCGTCCACGCCGGTCAGCCGGGTCTCGGTGCGGGCGGTGGCGTCCCACTGTTCGCGGGTGAGGCGGAAGCGCAGGGTGGTGGCGGGTTCGCCGTGGCGGGTGTCGCGCTCGATGCCGTCGGGGCGGTAGCCGAGGCGGCGGGAGACGGCGATGGACGGGGCGTTGTCGGCGAAGGAGTGGGAGGTGGCGTCGGTGGCGCCGAGGCCGGCGAAGACCAGGTGGAGCATGGCGGCGCGGGCCTCCGTGCCGAGGCCCCGGCCCTGGTGCGGGAGGGCCAGCCAGGAGCCGGAGAGGATCTCGCGGCGCAGCGCGAACTCCTTGGCCCGGACGGACTGGACGCCGACCGGCCGGCCGTCGGCGAAGACGGCCAGCGGCAGGTTCCAGTCCTCGGGGCTCCACTGGGCGAGCGCCCGCCAGTGCGCGCGCAGGACGGCGCGGGCGCGTTCGGCGGGCGCGGCGTAGGCCCACTCGGAGCGGAACGGGCGGGTGCCGGGGACGACGACGCCGGCGGCGGCGAGGTCGGCGAGGGCGTGCAGTTCGGGTTCGGTGGGCAGGCGCAGTTCGAGGCGCCCGGTGCGGGCGGTCAGGTCGGGCAGCGGCCAGTGGGGGGTGGGCATCGGCCCAGTGTGCCGGGCCCGGGGCGTCCAGGGCCATGGGTGGCACGGACTTCCGGGGCCCGGACGCGCGCGGGGGCCCGGATACGCGCAGGGGGCCGGGGCGGGCTTGACCGGCCGCCAGGTCCGGTTGCCGGTCAGGAACTTGACAAGACGTTTTGGTCTGAACCAATCTGACGCCATCGGAGCGGCTGCGGCGACCGGTTCGCCGCCGGGCTGTCGGCCACCCGCTCCCGCCCTGGAGGGCCGCCCCCATGATCTCCGTGTCGCCCCGCCGCGCCCACCTCTACCGGGCCGCCGGCGACCACCCGTACTTCAGCGGCGACGGCGAGACGTACCTCGCCCAGCACACCCTGCGCGAACTCACCAAGTCCCGCCCGCTGCGGGTGCTCTCCGAGGAGGACTTCGCGCACTGGCAGACCTACGGCTACGTCGTCGTGCGCGAGGCGGTGCCCGCCGAGCACGCCCGCCGGCTGCTCGACTTCGCCTGGCAGTTCCAGGGCCTGGACCCGCTCGACCCGGCGGGCTGGTTCGTCGACCGGCCGTTCCGCTCCGAGCTGGACCGGCGGCTGCACGTCTACGGCTTCGTCGAGGCGTACCACCACCAACTGCTCTGGGACAGCCGGCAGGACCAGCGGGTCTACGACGCCTTCGTGGACGTCTGGGACTGCGAGGAGCTGTGGGTCACCCTCGACCGGCTCAACCTCAACCCGCCCAACCGCGGCAGCCGCGACCGCGCCCTGGTCGACCCCGCCGAGCGCGGCACCGAGGTCCGCCTGCACTGGGACATCGACACCTCGCTCGGCGTCCCCCCGCAGCGGGTGCAGGGCATCATCGCGCTCAACGAGACCGCGCCGGAGACCGGCGGCTTCCACTGCAGCCCCGAGCTCTTCCGCCGTTTCGACGCCTGGCGGCTCGCCCAGCCCGCCGACCGCGACCCCCGCCGCCCCGACCTCGACCGGGCCGAACTCCCGGTGGTCCGACCCGAGCTGCACCCCGGCGACCTGCTGATCTGGAACGGCCTGCTGGCCCACGGCGTCGCCCGCAACCTCTCCGAGCAGGGCGTGCGCGCCGTCCAGTACCTCTCGATGATGCCCGCCCTGGAGGAGCACGAGCGGCTGCGCGAGTCCCGCGTCGACTCCTGGCGCCACCTGCGCACCCCGCACTGGAACCGCACCCTGGTCGGCGACCCGGTCCTGCACGAGTCGAAGCGCTACCCCACCGCCCGGCTCACCGAACTCGGCCGCAAGCTGCTCGGCCTCGACTCCTGGTACGAACCCGTCGACCTCTCCGCCCAGGCCGCGTCCTGGCTCGACCGCCCCGGCCCGGGCACCGGCCCGGTGGTGGACTCCGGGGGCCTCCGGTGAGTCCGGGCGGCCCCGGGCGGCGGAGGGCCGGCTACTCGTCCCCGCCCGGCAGGGCCCGGGCCAGCGACTCCAGTGCGCCGAGGGGATCCGCCCCGACCGGGGTGAGGACCACGCTGGTCGCGCCGGCCGCCCAGCGGGCCGCGATCGCGGCGCGGGCCTGCGCGGGCGTCCCCGCGACGGCGAGTTCGCGGACCCACGCGGCGGGCATCGTCCGGGCGGACTCCGCGCCGTCCGCGCTCGCGGCCCGGTGGGCGCGGAACTCCGCCGCGAACGGCAGCGGCGCGAGGTGCGGCGCCCAGTCGGGCTCGCCGATCGCGGCCAGCCCGGCCCTGACCCGTTCGACGGCGGCGTCCCCGTCCTCGTCGACGGCCGCGACGTCGTACGTGACCACCTCGGCGCCGGCCCGGCCGAGCCGCCGCAGCGAGGCGGCCACGTAGGCGGGCGGGGCGGGTTCGGCGAGCAGCAGGCCGTCGGCGCTCTCGCCCGCCAGCGCCTGCGACTTCGGGCCGCGGACGCCCAGCAGCACGGGGGGCGCCGTCTCGGGGGTCTCGGTGAGCCGGACGCCCGCGCAGCGCACGTACCGCCCGTCGGCGGGCGCCGGCTCGCCGCGCAGCAGGGCGCGCAGCGCGGTGGCGTACTCGCGCAGCAGGGTGAGCGGGCTGGCCGGCCAGCCGCCGCCCGCCTCCTCCATCCAGGCGCGCATGCCGTGGCCGATGCCGGCGGTGAGGCGGCCGGGGTGGAGCTGGGCGAGGGTGGCGAGCTCCATCGCGGCGAAGCAGACGTTCCGGGCGCCGGCCGGCAGGATGCCGATGCCGACGGTGATCCGCCGGGTCGCGGCGAGCACGCTCGCGGCCTGGGCGACGCCGCCGCGCCAGCCGAGGTCCTCGACCACCCACAGCTCGTCGAAGCCCAGCTCCTCGGCCCGGCGCGCGTACGGCAGGAGCTGCCGCACGGGCAGGTCGCGGGGCAGCAGCACGCCGACCCGGCCGGACGGGACACTCGGCTGCGCGGGCTGCACGCTCTGTACGGTCTGCGCGGTCTGCGTCATGGGGAAGCGCTCCTGTGTGTGTGGGGGGGGGGGAAGGTGGGGACGGGTCGGCCGGGCGTCGCTCAGCCCGCCGCGACCGGGCGCTCCAGCGCGGCCGGGTGGTCGGCGACGGGCAGCTCGCGGCGGCGGTCCGCCGTCCAGGAGAGCGCGGCGATCACGAAGCCGATCAGCGACAGACCCGCGCCGACCAGCGAGGGCGAGGTGAAGCCGTACCCGGCGTCGATGGCCAGGCCGCCGAGCCAGGCGCCCATCGCGTTGGCCAGGTTGAAGGCGCCCTGCAAGGTCGCGGAGGCGAGCGTGGGGGCGGTGCGGGCCTTGCTGATCACCAGGGTCTGCACGGTCGGGACGGTCGCGAAGCCGGCCAGGCCGATCAGCACCACCGTCGCGGCGGCGGCCCAGCGCTCGTGCGCGGTGACCGCGAACAGGCCGAGCGCGCCGGTCATCGCCAGGAACGCGGCGCAGATCGACGGGCGCAGCGCCCGGTCGGCCGCGTAGCCGCCGATCGCGTTGCCGAGGGTCATGCCGACGCCGAACAGGGCGAGCACCCAGGTGACGGAGCCCTCGGCGAAGCCGGCCACCTCGGTGAGGGCGGGGGTGATGTAGGTGTAGCAGGCGAACAGTCCGGCGCAGCCGAACACGACGGTGGCCAGGGCGAGCCAGAGCTGTCCGCTGCGGAAGGTGGCGAGTTCGCTGCGCAGTCCGGCGCCGGGGTGGCTGGGCAGTCGCGGGACGAGGCGGGCGATGGCGGCGGCGCCGAGCAGGCCGGTGGCGACCACCACGAGCATCGCGGCGCGCCAGCCGAGGTGCTGGCCGAGCAGGGTCGCGGCGGGCACGCCGAGGATGTTGGCGACCGTCAGGCCGGAGAACATCACCGAGACGGCGCGGGCCCGCAGGTGCGGGGCGACCAGTTCGGCGGCGGCGACCGCCCCGGCGCCGAAGAACGCGCCGTGCGGCAGGCCGGTGATCAGCCGGGCGACGGCGAGGAAGGCGAAGTTCGGGGCGAGGGCGCACAGCAGGTTGCCGAGGGTGAACAGGCCGGCCAGGCCGATCAGCACGGTCTTGCGCGGCAGTTTCGCGGCGACGGCGGTGAGCAGCGGCGCCCCGATCACCACGCCCAGCGCGTACAGCGAGATCAGCCAGCCGGTCTGCGGGATGGTCCGGTCCAGGTCGCCGGCGATCTGCGGCAGCAGGCCCATCGCGGAGAACTCGGTGGTGCCGATCGCGAAGGCGGTCACGGCGAGGGCGACGAGCGCCAGTGGCATGCGGGTACTCCCGTCGGGGCGGTGGCGTGGTGGGCGTGGTGGGCGTGGTGGGCGTGGTGGGCGCACCGATCCGCCGCCGCCCCCGATGTCAACGTTGTCAGTGCGGGCCGAGTCTATCCGCGCGGATGACGGGCTCGAACCGGCGGGTGGGCCGGGCAGCGGGCCGACGGGCGGCTCGGGGCGGCGGCTCAGACCGGCGGCAGCAGGTCGCTCGCGCTGACGGTGTAGGACAGCGGCGGGTAGCGGAAGTCCGGTTCCGCGTTCTCCCGGCGCCGCAGCCGGTGGAACTCGCGCTGCTGCTCCTCGGTGGCGGCGGTCAGTTCGCCGTGCGGGAGGTGCGCCCGGCCGTCGCGGTGGCGCAGCCGGGTGCGGGAGGTCCGGTAGGTCACCCCGAGCCACTCGTCGTCGGCCGCCCGGGCGGGCGGCTCCAGCAGGATCCGGTGCCGCATCCGCCGGTTGGCCTCGACCGAGAACACCACCACGCCGTGCTGGACCAGCGGGACGGCCGTCCGCTCCCCCGGCTGCCCCTCCTTCGGTTCGAGGACCAGCGTCCTGGTGGCCCCGGCGCCTCCGTTCCGGTAGCAGGAGAAGACGGCGATGGACGAGCCCTCGGCCAGGTCGAGCGCCAGGTCGGAGTGCGCGCCCATCCGGGTGTAGGCGCGGGTGTAGACCTCGGCCAGCGCGTTGTCGAACTCCTCGCCGGGGCCCGCGAGTTCGCGGATCCGGTCGGCCAGCCGGGCGTGTACCGGCCGGAAGCGCTGCGCCGGTTGCGCGTACCGGGCGGTGGTGCGCACCAGCGGCACCCGCCCGTCCGCCCCCGGCCGGACCAGCACGGCGGCCCGGCGGCCCGGGCCGACCTCCTCCCAGCGGGTGGCGGCGGCGAGTTCGGCGAACAGGTCCCGGCCGGACGGCAGGTGGTGGGTGCGGACGCCGTCCACCGGGTCAGATCCTCGGGGCGGTGTAGTCGCCGGCGTTCATGCTGAACGGGAACCGGCCGCCGTAGTCGACGGGGGCGGTGCTGCGGTTCTCCTCCGCGTACAGCCGGCGCAGCTCGTCCATGCCGTCCTGGGTGGGCGGTCGCAGTTCGGCCGGGCCGGCGGGCGTCTTGAGGTAGGTGCGGCCGTCGCGGTGGACGGCCTCGGCGGCCGAGCAGCGGACCACGTAGCCGAGGCGGGTGGGCAGCAGGTCGGCGGGCAGCGCGGAGGGGCGGATCTCGTGCGTGTGGCGGCGGTTGGTGGAGAGCGGCACCAGCAGCACCGAGCCGGGGTGCAGCGTGACGGTGAACCCGCCGCCGGCCGTCCCCGCCGCGGGCTCCTCCTTGGGGCGGAAGCGCAGCCTGGTCAGCGCGCTGACGCCGCGCACGCCGAGGTCGTACGGGTCCTCGGCGAGCGGCAGCAGGCCCTCGGTGCGGTCGTAGAAGGTGCAGAAGGCCAGGACGCCGTTGGCGGGCATGTCCTTGGTCTTGTCGGCGTGGGCGGAGATCCTGGCCTTGGCCTGCTTGCGCTCCGCCGTGGCGCGGGTGTTGCGGTAGACCTGCGCGAGGACGTGGTTCAGCGGCGCGTGGCCGCGGAGGACGGCGGCGGCCTCGCGGTTGAGGGCGTCGACGATGCGGGTGTCGGTGGCGCGGAAGCCCTCGGTGGGGCCGGAGAGGTTGGTGGAGCAGCGCAGCAGGCGGAAGTGCAGGTCGTCGCCGTCCCGGGTGACGGGGGTCAGGTAGATGCCGCTGCGGTGGGCGCTGCCGGGCTTGGTGGACTCGGTCAGCGACTGGAAGGCGTGTTCGGCGCGGATCCGCCCGTAGTGGTCGTCGGCGGGGTCGAAGAAGCGCCGGTAGTAAACGCCGGCGCCGTCGCCCACCCGCAGCGGCACCCGGCCGGGGCCGATCACCGCCCGGGGCGGCCCGCCGGGCCCGGCGGGGTCACCGGGGTCGCCGGGTTCGTCGGACTCCCGTACCGCGTAGACGCGTTCGGCGGCGCGCAGCGACTTCTCGGCCGCCTCGGCCGCCTCGGCCGCTTCGGCGCCGTGGAGGTAGACGGTCCGGCCGGTCAGGTCGGGCGGGTCGGCGGCGAGCCGCTCCGGGGTGAGGACCGTGCCGAGGAACCGGCGGACCGTCTCGTCCTCCCGCAGCCGGGCCGGTGCGATCAGGAGGTGGCCGGCGTCCGCGATCCCGGCCTCTGCCACGTGCTGCACGTTCTTTCCTCTTCCCGTTCCGGTTTCCTGGTGGCGGCCGGTTCAGGCCGAGTCCCGCACCACCAGCTGCGGTTCGAAGACGACCACCGGGCGGGCCACCGGTTCGCCGTTGATCCGGGCGATCAGCATCCGGGTCATCTCGCGGCCCATCCGTTCCAGCGGCTGGTGGACGGAGGTGAGCGGCGGGTCGGTGTGGCCGGCGATCGGCGAGTCGTCGAAGCCGATCACGGCCACGTCCTCGGGGATCCGGCGGCCGTGCTCCTTCAGGACCCGGATGGCGCCGATCGCCATGCTGTCGGAGGCCGCGAAGACGGCGTCGAGCTCCGGGTCGAGCTGGAGCAGGTCGGCCGTGGCGAGGACGCCGGAGTCGGCGGAGAAGTCGCCGTGGGCGACCGGACCGGGCGTCAGTCCGGCTTCGGCGAGGGCGTCCTGGAAGCCCTGGAGCCGCTGCACGCCCGCCCTGGTGTCCTGCGGGCCGGTGACGGTGGCGATCCGCCGCCGGCCCTGGCCGATCAGGTGGCGGACGGCGCGGCGGGCGCCGTCGCGGTTGTCGACGTCGACGCAGTGGACGGGGTCGTAGCCGGTGGGCGCGCCGATCACCACGGTGGGGATGCCGCTGGCCTCCAGCCGGCGGGGCAGCGGGTCGTCGCCGCGCAGCGAGGTCAGCAGGACGCCGTCGACGTGCTGGGCCGTCAGGTAGCGCAGCAGCTGCTCCTCCTCGGGCTGCGACTGCGCGATGGCGAGCAGCAGTTGCAGGCCGGTGCCGGCGAGGCCGCGCTTGATGCCGCGCACCAGGACGGAGAAGTAGGGCTCGTCCCAGACCGCGTCCTCGGAGACGGCCATCACCAGGGCGACGGTGTCGGTGCGCCGCCGGACCAGGCCGCGGGCCAGGTTGTTGGGCACGTAGCCGAGTTCGGCGACCGCCCGGAGCACGGCCTCCCGGGCCTTGCCGCTGACCTTGTCCGACCCGTTGATCACCCGGGAGGCCGTGCCGCGCCCGACCCCCGCGTGCGCGGCGACCGCCTCCAGGGTCGGCCGCCGGTTCCCCGTCCCCGCGTCCCGCTGCACCTGCGCCCCCTCCGCCCGGTTCCCGCGCCGACGGGCCCGGGCGGGCGGTGGCGGCGCGCTGTTCGAAGTCTGCAGGTTACCGCCCCGGGGTGTCAGCGGGCCCGGAGTCGTCCGGGGACGGGATGCTCGGGCGCCTGCCGCCGGCCGGCCGTTCGCCCTCCCGTGCCCGCTTCGCTTACCGGGCCCAACACTCTTGCGGGGCAAGGGATGTGACGGTGGAAAAGATCAGGGAATCGCTTCTCTGTTCAGACCGGGATGGATAGCGTGGGCACCGCGCAGCCGCGTGACACGGCCCCCTCCACCCACAGGAGCAACGAGCATGTCGAAGGCCTTCGAGCCCTACGAGCTGGGCGGCAAGCGCCTGGCCAACCGTCTGGTGATGGCGCCGATGACCCGCGCCCGCGCCTACGGTGCCGGTCAGACGACGACTCCGTTGATGGCGGAGTACTACGCGCAGCGCGCTTCGGCCGGCCTGATCATCACCGAGGCGGCCCAGCCGTCCGTGATCGGCCAGGGCTACCCCGACACCCCGGGCATCCACACCGCCGAGCAGTCCGAGGCGTGGCGCCAGGTGACCGACGCGGTGCACGCGGCGGGCGGCGTGGTCTTCCTGCAGATCATGCACGTCGGCCGGGCCGGGCACGTGTCGATCGCCGGCCTGCAGCCGGTCGGCCCGTCCGCGGTCACCGCCGTCGGCCAGGTCTACACCGCCGCCGGCCCGCAGGAGCGGGACGTGCCGCGCGAGTTGACCGACGACGAGGTCCACGCCACCGTCGCCGACTTCGCCGCCGCCGCCCGGCACGCGATCGCGGCCGGCTTCGACGGCGTCGAGATCCACGGCGCCAACGGCTACCTGGTGCACCAGTTCCTGGCGCCGAACAGCAACCTGCGCACCGACGCGTGGGGCGGCAGCCCCGAGGCGCGGATCCGGTTCGCGGTGGAGACCGCCCGCGCCGTGGCCGAGGCCGTCGGCGGGGACAAGGTCGGCTTCCGCCTCTCGCCGGGCAACCCGCTCAACGACATCGACGAGTCGGACGCCGCCGAGACCGAGGCCACCTACACCGCGCTGGTCGAGGCCCTCGCGCCGCTGGGCCTGGCCTACCTGCACCAGATGGAGGCCGCCGGGCAGCGCGAGCTGACCGACAAGCTCCGCAAGAGCTGGCCGGGCACCTACATCCTCAACCCGTTCACCGGCGAGGCCCCCACCGGCCCGGACGAGCTCGCCCTGATCGAGGACGGCACCACCGACCTGCTCGCCTACGGCGCGATGTTCCTCGCCAACCCCGACCTGCCGGCCCGCCTCGCCCAGGGCGGCCCCTACAACGCGCCCGACTTCGCCACCCTGTTCGGCGGCGACGGCAAGGGCCTGACCGACTACCCCACGCTCGCGGAGGCCGGCGCCTGACCAGCGCCCCTGCCGCACCGGGCGGGCGGGGCGGGCAGTTCTCCGGGGCCGCCCGCCCCCGCCGCCACCGCCGTCTGGCAGCATCGCCCGCATGCTGAACGTGGAGATCAACGGACGGCCCGCAGGCGTCGAGGACGTCCACCGGATGACGACCTGGAACTACGGGCACTTCACCTCGCTCCAGGTCCGCGCCGGCGCCGTCCGCGGCCTGGACCTGCACCTGCGGCGGCTGGCCGACGCCTCGCGCGAACTGTTCGGCGACCTCCTCGGGACGGCCCCGGACGCGGATCCGGACGCGGCCGGGGACGACGGCGCCCGGATCCGCGCGCTGGTCCGCCGGGCGCTGGCCGGCCGGGCCGACGCCTCGGTCCGGGTGAGCGTCGTCCCGTCCGCCGGATCGCCGACCCGGACGGACCTGGTGGTCTCGGTCTCCGACCCCGTCCCCGACCTGCCCCGGCCCGCGCTGCGGGTCCGCACGGCGGTGTACGAGCGCGAACTGCCGCACCTGAAGCACGCCGCGACGCTCGGACTCACCCACCAGGCGCTGCCGGCCCGGCGGGCCGGCTACGACGACGTCCTGTTCGTCGGCCGGGACGGGCTGGTCCGCGAGGGCTCCACCTGGAACGCGGCGTTCTGGGACGGCGAACGGGTGCACTGGCCGGCCGCGCCCGTCCTGCCCGGCGTCACCATGCAACTGCTGCGGGCCGCGCTGACCGCCACCGGCGTCCCCTGGTCCGTCACCCCGCTGCCCGTCACCGGCCTGCCCGCGCTGCGGGCCGCCGCCGCCGTCAACTCGCACTGCCCGGCCCAGCCGCTGGCCGCCGTCGACGGCACCGCGCTCGCCGACCCCGAACTCGCCGCCCTGCTCACCACCGCCTGGGCCACCGTCCCCTGGCAACCCCTCTGACCCGCGCCGCCAACCGCGCTTCCGCCCACCCCGCCTCAGCCCGTCGCCAGCACCCGGATCCGCCGCACCTCGGCGGCCACCCCGTCCAGCTCCGGCGGCAGCCCCGCACTCGCCGACGGCACCACCGGGACCAGGCCGGGACGATCGAGGGCGTCAGCGGCGGCACCACGCTCGCCACCCTGCTCACCACCGCCTGGACCACCGTCCCCTGGCAGCACCGCCGGCACGCTTCCGCCCACCCCGCCTCAGCCCGTCGCCAGCACCCGGATCCGCCGCACCTCGGCGGCCACCCCGTCCAGCTCCGGCGGCAGCCCGGCACCCTCAAGCGACACCGCCGGGACCGGCCCGGGGCGGTCGAGGGCGTCGGCAGCGGCGGCCAGGGTGCGGGTGAGGGTGCGGGCGGCGGGGGTGGTGGGGGCGGGGGCGCCGTGGTCGCGTTCGACGGCGTACGCGGTGGCGGCGTCGGCGAGGCGTTCGGCGTGCACGGTCAGCCGCAGCCAGTCGGGTCCGGCCGGGCCGCCGGGGCGGAGTTCGGCGGCGGCGGTCTCGGCGGCGGCGCGGGCCTGCGCGAGGGTGCGGTAGGCGGTGCGGCGCAGTTCGGCGCGGTGCGCGGCCGTCCCGGCGGGCCCGGCGGGTTCGCTGCGCAGGACGTGGTCGAGGTAGCGCTGGGTGTGCCGCAGGGCGTGCGCGGCGCGCTGGCCGACCCGGGCCCGGGTGTCGGCGAGTCCGGGCAGGTGGCCCACCAGCAGGACCAGCGCGCAGGCCAGCGCGGTGTCGGCGAGCCGTCCGGGCGCGGCGCCCGGGTCGCCGCCGGCGGTGACGAACGCCAGCACGGTGACGGTGACGACGGCGGTCTGCGCGGCGAAGTGCCGCTGGGCGACGGGTATCAGCGCCCCGGTCGCGGCGACCGCGGCGACCGGCCACCACGCCCCGGGCAGGACGGGCGCGAGCGCGCCGACCAGCAGCACCCCGGCGACCGTCCCGGCGAACCGGTTGACCACCCGGGAGAACAGCGGCCCCAGGTCGGGCTTGACCAGGAACGCGGCGGTGACGGGCAGCCAGTACCAGTGCCCGGCCCGCAGCCCCAGCGCGAGTGCCGCGCTGGCCGCCACGCACACCCCCACCCGCAGCCCGTAGGCCCGTCCGGCCCGTCCCCACGGCCGCAGCCCGCGCCCGGCCGGGCCCCGGCCGCGCACCCCCAGCACCCAGCGGGCGAGCCGCCGCCGCGCGGCCGCCAGCAGCGGTCGCACCTCGTGGCCGCGGCCGTGTCCCCGCCCGTCCGGCAGGGGTGCCGACCGCTCGCCGAAGGCGAGGGCCGCGTGCAGGACGGCGCGGTCGAAGGCCGCCGTGGCGGGGCTCTCGGCGGCGGGCACCGGCAGCGGTCCGGGCAGCCGGTCGGCGCGGACGGCGGCGGCCAGTCGGCGGGGGCCGGCGGCGAGCCGGGCGGGCAGCGGGCGGGCGTCGCGGAGCAGGGCGACGCTCGCCTCGCAGAGGGCGGAGGCGGCGGCGAGCCGGGTGCGCAGGGTGTGGTCGTGGTCGGTGCGGAGCTGTTCGCCGGCCCGGTCGAGGGCGGCGGTGAGGCGGCGGCGGGCGGTCTCGGCGCGGTCGGTGCCGGTGGCGGCGAGGGCTTCGGCGAGGGCGTCGAAGACGTCCGCGACGGCCTGCCGTTCGACGTGCAACGGCCTTGGGTGGGTGGTGAGTTGGCGGAGCAGCAGGAGCCATCCGGCGCCGGCCAGGTAGCAGCCGGCCTTGGCCCAGCCGGGCAGCGGGACGGGCATGCCGCAGCCGAGCACGGTGAGCACCACGAGTTGGACGGCGGCCGCGGAGGCGATCGGCCCGGTGACGCTGATCGCGCCGCCGAGCAGGCCGACCGCGCCGAGCAGCGGGACCGCCCACCAGCCGCCGGCGGCGCCGATCAGCAGGCCGAGGGCGCCGGCCAGCGCGGGCAGCGCCTGCTGCAGGGTGCCGGTGCGCCGTCCGGCGGGGCGGTCGTTGACGCCCGCGAACATCGCGCCGAGCCCGGCCAGCACGCCCTCGGCGGGCCGTCCGGCGGCGACCGCGAGGCCGAGCGGCACCGCCATCCCGGCGGCGCCGCGGACGGTCGCCGCCCAGGGCACCGGTCCGCGCTGCCAGCGCAGCGGGTGGGTCAGCCAGGCGGGCCGCGCCTGCCGCCGGTCCGCCTGCCGGTCCGTACGCCTGCTGTTCGTGGGCCTGTTCGTGGGAACTCCTCACCTCGTGGCCGTCCGCCCCCCGACCGTAGCCGCGGCTCTTGTCGTCGCCGCTGCGCCCGCGTTACGCCCGGGTGACGGCCGCGATCGGCCGAAATCCGATGGACGCCCGGGCCGGCCGTCGGAGATCATCCGCCCCATGAGCACCTCCCCTCCCCCCGTCCCCTCCGCTCCCCCCGCTCCCGTCCTCCGGCCGGGCGACGTCCCGGAGCGCCTGGACGCCGAGGGGCTGGTGCTGCGCCGGTTCCGGGCCGAGGAGGCGGGGGTGCGGTACGCGGCGATCACGGCCTCGTTCGCGCACCTGCACCGGTGGATGGGGTGGGCGGCGCGGCTGCCGTCCGAGCGGGAGCACGCGCAGCGGTTCGCCCGGGCGCTGGCTTGGCCGGACGCCGGGGGCAGCTACTCCTTCGGCGTCTTCGCGGCCGACGACCGGGCGCTGCTCGGCATGGCGGGGCTGCACGACAACCTGGGCGGCGGCGCGGTGGAGATCGGCTACTGGTGCCACGCCGACCACCTCGGTCGGGGCGTGGCGACCCGGGCGGCCCGGGCGCTGACCGGGCTGCTGACCGGCCTGCCGACCGTGCGGCGGGTCGAGATCCACTGCGACGAGGCCAATCTGCGCAGCGCGGCGGTGGCCCGCCGGCTCGGCTACCGGCTGGACCGGATCGAGCCGGACGGCGTCCGGGCCCCGGCGGAGTCCGGCCGCGGCATGGTCTGGGTGGCGGACGGGCCCACCGGACCGGCCTGACGGGGGGCTTTCCCCGGGGCCCCAGCGGGAAAACCGCGTGCGCGGTCGCCGGGGCGCCGGTTGGCCTCGCGTCCTGTCCTGTTCGCCGGTGCGGGGAGGTGGCGGCCCGGACCGGCGGGTCCTCGTGCCGTGCCGCCGTGCCGCCGCCCGGTTGCGGTATACCTACCGGCAGGCGGCGACGAGAGGCGGGCAACGGGTGATCCGGCGGCGGGTGTTGGTCTCAGGCACGGTGCAGGGCGTCTTCTTCCGCGACTCCTGCCGCCGGGCGGCGGCCGAGGCGGGCGTCGCGGGCTGGGTGCGCAACCTGCCGGACGGCCGGGTCGAGGCGGTCGTCGAGGGCGACCCGGACGCGGTGGAGCAGGTGGTCGGCTGGCTTCGGCACGGCCCGTCCCGCGCGGTGGTCGAGGGCGTCGAGGTGATCGAGGAGCAGCCGGAGGGGCTGCTGGTCTTCGCCGTCACCACCTGAACCCGGCCGACCACCCCCTCACTTCACTCCCCCTCGACTCCACTCACTCCTCGCCTTCGTACGGCCAGATGCCGTCCTCGGGGAACACCCGGGCGAACCAGTGCGGTTGGACGTCCCGCAGCCGCAGGGTGCGCCAGCGGCGCGGGTCCTCCGGCCGGGGGACGCCGACCTCGACGTCCGGGCCGTGCTCGAACAGCCGCTCCTGGCAGACGCCGCAGGGGGCGAGCACCCAGAAGCCGCGGTCGCCGTCGGCGGCGGTGACGCAGACCGAGGCGGTGACCCGGCGGCCGAGCTTGAACGCCTCGCAGAGCGCGCCGGTCTCGTGGCACAGCTGCACGGCGCCGTTGACGGCGCGGGGCGCGGCGCTGGTGAGGACGGTGCCGTCGTCCAGGCGCAGCGCGGCCGCGCCGCCCCGGTCCTGGCCGGGGAAGCAGCGCCGGGTGAGGTCGATCGCGGCGTCCACCAGGACGCGGTCGATGGGCATGGCGGGCACGGTACCGGGCGGGCTCGCGGGGCGAAAACGGTTTGTCGGCGGCCCGGGGCGGCGCCCAGAATCCGGCCATGACGGATCATCACACGGAGGCGGCGGCGCGGGACGGATCCGCCACCGCCAAGCGGGACTTGAAGCTCTACCTGCAGGACGCCCGGGACGCGCTGGTGTGGAAGCTGGCGGGCCTGTCGGAGTACGACGCCCGCCGGCCGCTGACCCCGACCGGAACGAACCTGCTGGGCCTGGTCAAGCACCTGACCGGCGCGGAGGCGGTGTACTTCGGCGCCGCCTTCGGCCGGCCGTTCGAGGGTGGTCCGGGGCTGTGGGTGGCGGGCGCGGCCGAGCCGAACGCCGACCTGTGGGCGCGGCCGGAGGAGGGCCGGGAGGCACTGCTCGCCGACTACCGCCGGGTCTGGGCGCACGCGGACGCCACCATCGACGCGCTGCCGCTGTCGGCGCTCGGCGAGGTGCCGTGGCCGCCGCACGACCGGCTGACGCTGGGCCGGGTGCTGCTGCACGTGGTCGCGGAGACCCACCGGCACGCCGGCCACGCCGACCTGGTCCGCGAACTGGTGGACGGCGCGACCGGCCTGCGCCCGGACGGCTCGGTCCTCCCGGAGGGCGACGCCGCCTGGTGGGCGGGGCACCGCCGCCGGGTCGAGGAGGCCGCCCGCGCGGCGGCCCGCGCCGCGGGCGAGCGGCTGCCGGACTGACCGCCGACCGGTGTCCCCGGCGCCGGCACCCCCGTCCGGCGTCCCCGTCCGGGTGGTCACATCTCGCGGACCTCCCGGACGGTGAAGGTGATGCCGGTGGCGGCCAGCATGGTGAGGCCGGTGACGACGAAGACGCCGGGGGTGCCGAAGGCCGTGACGACCGCGCCGACGGCCAGCGCCGACAGCGGGAAGGCGCACAGCGCGCAGAAGGTGAGCGCGGCCATCACCCGGGCCAGCAGCGCGGGCGGGGTGCGGTGCTGGACGCCGGTGATCAGCAGCACGTTGTTGACGGTGCAGGCGACGCCGGCGACCAGCAGCGCGACCAGGGCCCCGGGGAGTCCGGCGAACGGGACGAGCGCCACCGCCAGGCCCATCAGCAGGGCGGCCAGTCCGGCCGTCCGGCCGCGGTGGCGGACTCCGTCGAGGGCGGCGGCGATCGGGCCGCCGAGCAGGCAGCCGCCGGTGAACGCGGCGAGCAGCGCGCCGAATCCGACCGCGCCGGCCGCGAAGTCGCCGGTGGCCAGGGCGGGCAGGCCGATCCGGGTCATGCCGCCGACGGTGAGGTTGGTGACGACGGTGACGGCCAGCAGGCCGCGCAGCATCCGGGAGCCGCGCAGCAGGGCGAGGAATCCGGTCGCCCGGTCCGCGCCGGGGTCCTCGCGCGTCCGTTCCCCGGTCCGGCCGATCAGCAGCAGGGTGAGCGCGGAGACCGCGAAGGTGGCGGCGTCGACCACGAGTCCGGTGCCGGGGTCGAGCCAGAGCAGGACGGCTCCGGCGAGCGGCGGTCCGAGCAGTCCGGCGGTGTGGTTGACGGTGCTGCTGAGCGCGTTGCCGGCCTGGAGGTCGTCGGCGGGCAGCAGGTCGGGGACGACCGCCCAGGAGGCGGGCAGGAAGAGTCCGGCGCCGAGGCCGACCAGGCAGGTGAGCGTGCCGATCAGCAGCAGGTCGTCCAGGTGCCGCAGGGCGGCGACGGCGAGCGCGGCGGTGGCGGCCAGTCGGCCGAGGTCGGCGGCGAGCATCACCCGCCGGGCGCCCCAGCGGTCGGCGCAGATCCCGCCGAGCGGTGCGGCGGCGAGCCGGCCGATCCCGAACGCGGAGACCACGGCGCTCAGTTGCCCGGTGCCGCCGCCGAGGGAGTAGACCAGCATCGGCAGCGCGACGGCCTGGAAGGCGTTGCCGAACTCGGAGGCGGCCTGGCCGAGCACCAGCAGCCGGAAGCCGCGCACCCGCAGCGGCCCCGCGGCCCACCCGCGCCGCCCGATCCGTCCTCGCCGCCCGATCCGTCCGCCCGTTCCGCGCCAGCCGCGCCACCGGCTCCGTCCGCTCCGTCCTCCCCCCTGCCGCGTCGATCGCCGTCGGACGTCGAGTCGGTCGGTCATCCGGTCCCCTTCCCCGTTGGAGAGCAGCTGCGGCAAGCGGTGGACGCGCGCGTCGGCGCCCGCGGCGGGTCAGACGCTCATCGCCGGGAACGGCCAGCGGCGCACCCGCATGGGCAGCCACCAGGCGAGTCCGGCCTGTTCGGTGATGAGTCCGGCGTCGGTGAAGTCCCGGCGGACGGCGGCGGGCAGCCGGTCGGCGGGGGTCCCGCCGGCCAGGACGTCGATGCCGTCGAGGTGGTCGGGTTCGTCGATGGTGAGCAGTTCCAGCGTGCCGTGCCGCCGGTCGCGGACCTCGACGAAGCCGGGGCCGCGCCGGTAGAGGCACTTGCCGGGGAAGTACGTGGCGCGCCACCGTTCGGCGGGGTGGTGGCCGGGGGCGGCGCCGGTGACCCGGATCGGCGGGTGCAGGTGGTGGAAGCGGCCGTCGTCGACGCAGCCGTCCGCGCAGTGGGCGCTCCACCGGACGGCGAGGCCGCGGGCGGTGGCCTCGCGGACCAGCATCAGGGCGCGGACGGCGGTGGCGGGGGCGTCGTGGCAGAGCGGGACGGGGTCGGCCAGCCGCAGGCAGCGGACGCCGGAGCGGTGCAGTTCGGTGACGGCCTCGGCGGCGGCGTCGGCGGCCGCGGGAGCGGCCCCGGGGGCGGCCCCGGGGGCGGGGAGGTCGAGGGTGCGCGGGCCGAGCGCGATGCCGGGCAGGCGTTGGACCTCGGGGTCGTAGTCGAGCCAGAGTTCGACGTCGATGGGTGAGAGCGGTTCGAGTAGCGGGCGTTCAGTGGACGGCGGCACGGCGGTCCTCCTCGCGGTGGGTGGTGTGCCGGTGCTCGACCCGCATCAGCACCTGGTTGTCGGACTCGACGGCCACCTGCAGCCAGCGTTCGCCGTCGTGGAAGAGCAGGCCGAGGTCGTCCCAGTGCCGCAGCAGCGGGGTGACGGCCTCGGCGCCGCCGGGGACGCGGGCGGCGAGGGTGGCGGGCGAGCGGGGCTGGTCGAGCAGCCGGAACAGGGCGAGTTCGGCGGGGTCGGTCAGTTCGAGGGTGCGCCAGGCGTAGCCGGGGCGGGAGTTGGCGAGCACGATCCGGTCGCCGGTGTCGAGCCGGTCGAGCCGGCTGTCGGGGAAGTGCGCGCGCCAGGTGTCGACGGCGGCGGTGAGTTCGGCGGCCAGGGTGTCGTCGATGCCGCGCGGTTCGGTGCTGAACAGGTAGGCCAGGTCGGCGAGTTCGCTCTCGGGCAGCCGGTAGGTGGCGCGGTAGTGGGGGGCGGGGCGGGTGATCGGGAAGCCGAGCCGCGGGTCGTCGTAGTAGGGGCTGAACCGTTCGATGGCGATCCGGCCGGTGCCGACCGGCGGGTCGAGGTGGTGCAGGGCGGGCAGTCGGCGGAGGATCTCGCGGTAGTCGTCGGGGTGTTCGCCGGGGAAGCCGTAGAGGTGGTTCCAGGCGACGGAGACCCCGGCGCTCTGGGCGTCGCGCAGGGCGCGGACGTTCTGGCAGCCGGTGACGCCCTTGTCCATGAGCTTCAGGATCCGGCTGCTGAGGCTCTCGATGCCGGGCTGCACCTGCACCGCCCCGGCGTCGCCGAGCAGTTGGAACTGTTCGCGGCGCAGGTTGGCCTTGATCTCGAAGTGCAGCCGCAGGTCGACCGGGAGGGCGGCGAGCGGGCGCAGCACGGTCTCGAAGTAGCCCATGTCGAGGATGTTGTCGACCACCTGGATGTCGAGCAGGCGGTGCCGTTCGGTGAGCGCGAGGATCTCCTCCAGGAAGTCCTCGGGGCGCTTGGAGCGGTACGCCATGGCGGAGCCGTTCAGCCCGCAGAAGGTGCAGTGGTGCTTCTCGCCCCACCAGCAGCCGCGGGAGCCCTCCAGGACGAGCCTGGGTTCGACCCAGCGGGCCGCGACGGACGCGTCGAACCGCTCGTAGTAGCCGTCGTAGCGGGGGGCGGGGATCGCGGCGGGCGGCAGCGGGCGGGCGGCCGTCGGGTTGGCCCGGGAGCGGCCGTCGGGGCCGCGCCAGCACAGGCCGGGCACGGCGGAGAAGTCGTCGGCGCCGGCCGCGAGCAGGTCGAGCAGGGCGGGGAGGGCGGCCTCGCCCTCGCCGCGCACCACGTGGTCGAGGAACGGGAAGTTGCGGTGCAGCGCGGCGCCCTGCGGGCCGTCGCAGTTGGCGCCGCCGAGGACGGTGGTGATCCGCGGGTCGGCCCGCTTGAGCAGCCGGGCGGTGGCGAGCGCGGCGGTGTTCTGCTGGAAGGTGCTGGTGAAGCCGACCAGGTCGGGCGGGTCGGCGAGGATCGAGGCGGCCAGCCGTTCGACGAAGGCGGGGGCGGTGGCGCGGGTGGCCAGGACGAGTCGGACCTCCTGCTCGTCGGCGCCGTGCGCGGCCAGGTGCTCCAGGTACGGCGCGTGCTCCCGCGGGTCGCCCGCGTCCTGTTCGCCGTACAGCGCGCCGGCGAAGGCCCAGTCGCCGGCGCCCTGGAAGTAGGAGCGGTCGGAGAAGTAGGTGTAGTCGGCGTGGTCGAGGCCGTGCTGCTCGGCCGCCCAGTCGGCGTACTCCAGGTTGGCGTACCGCACCTCGACCCGGTGGCCGGCCCGTTCGGCGACGGCGCGCAGGATGCCGAGGGCCAGGGAGGGCGTGTCGAGCGCCCCCCACGGCATCTGCACCAGGAGGATCTTCATGGCTCTCGTCCTGTGGGGTCGGGTGCCGCCCCGGGACGGGGTCCCGGGGCGGCGCGGTCCGTCGCGCGCGGAGCCGGGGAGGCGGTTCCCCCGCGCGGGGTGGCGTTACCGCGCGGCCGCGGCCGCGCGGGTGTCCGCGGAGCCGGCGGCCGGGGCGGCCGGCGGCACGGCCAGCCGGGAGTCGGGCACGATGACGCCCCGGCCTCGGCCGGCCTCGGGGGTGTTGAGCGGGTCGTTCAGCACGCTGCGTCGCTTCACGGGATTGCACGTCCTCTCATATGACGTGTGACATGGCACAAGCCGGATGCAGCTACTGTAGGCCCGGAGCGAGAACGTCCGTACGCGATACGGGTAGTTGGCCGAAACCCGCCACTACGACCACCACTCCGGCCCCACCCGGGCCCATCCGTCCCGCCGGCCCCGGACGCGCGACGGCCGCCCGCGCGGGGGGTGCGCGGGCGGCCGTCGGGGCGGTCCGGGGTCAACGGGCCGGTGTCAGCGGCCTGGTGTCAGCTGTCGAAGCCGAGGCCGAGCTTGTCCATGGTCTTGAGCCAGAGGTTGCGACGGCCGGCGTTGCGGTCGGCGCGGTCCAGGGACCACTTGGTGATGCCGATGCCGGCCCAGCGGACCGGCTCGGGCGGGAACGGCAGCGGCTTGCGGCGGACCATCTCCAGCGCGGTGCGCTCGGTGCGCTCGCCGGCCAGCAGGTCGAGCATCACCTCGGCGCCGAACCGGGTGGCGCCGACGCCGAGGCCGGTGTAGCCGGCGGCGAGGGCGACCTTGCCGCGGTAGGCGGTGTCGAAGAAGGCGGAGAACCGGGTGCAGGTGTCGATCGCGCCGCCCCAGGCGTGGGTGAAGCGCAGGCCCTCCAGCTGCGGGAAGGTCTGGAAGAAGTGCCGGGCGAGCGTCTGGTAGGTCTGCGGCCGCTGGTCGTACTCGGCGCGGACCTTGGCCCCGTAGTGGTAGATCGCGTCGTAGCCGCCCCACAGGATCCGGTTGTCGGCGGACAGCCGGTAGTAGTGGAACTGGTTGGCGCTGTCGCCGACGCCCTGCCGGTTGCCCCAGCCGATCGAGGCGAGCTGTTCGGCGCTGAGCGGCTCGGTCATCATCGCGTAGTCGTAGACCGGCACGGTGTACGGGCGGATCCGCTTGACCAGCGACGGGAAGACGTTGGTGCCGAGCGCGACCTGGCGGGCGAAGACCCGGCCGTAGGGGGTGCGCACGGCCATGCCGGAGCCGGACTCGGCGAGGTCGAGGGCCTTGGTGTGCTCGAAGACCCGGACGCCGAGCCGTTCGCAGGCCCGCTTGAGGCCCCAGGCGAGCTTGGCGGGGTGGAGCATCGCCACGCCGTCCTTGTCCCAGAGCGCGCCGAGGTAGGTGGGCGAGTCGACCTGGGCCCGGATCGCGTCGGTGTCGAGCAGCTCGTAGTCGCCGTACTGCTTGGCGAGTTCGTGCAGTTCGGCGAGTTCCTCGACCTGGTGCGGCTCGGTGGCGACGTCGAGTTCGCCGGTGCGCTCCCAGTCGCAGTCGATGCCGTGCCGGGTGACGGCGTCCTCGATGGACCGCAGGTTGCGGGCGCCGAGCTGTTCGAGCGCGGCCATCTCGTCCGGCCAGCGTTCCAGGCCGTTGCCGAGGCCGTGGGTGAGGCTGGCGGCGCAGAAGCCGCCGTTGCGGCCGGAGGCGGCCCAGCCGGTCTGCTCGGCCTCGATCAGGACCACGTCGCGCCCGGGGTCCCGCTCCTTGGCGACCAGGGCCGTCCACAGGCCGCTGTAGCCGCCGCCGACGACCAGCAGGTCGCAGCGGACGTCGCCGGTGAGGGCGGAGTTCGCGTCCGGGCGGCCCGGGTCCTCCAGCCAGAACGGGGTGGGTTTGGCGTCCCGCAGTGCGTGTACGGGGTCCATGCTCTCGGTTCCTTGCCTAGAGAGGGTGCGGCCCGGCCTCCCCGGGCGGGGCGGCCGGGCCGGTGGGTGCTTCGCAGGAGGGGTGGTTATCGGTCCTCGTCCGCGGCCGCGTCCGGGCCGAGGTTGATGGTGTAGACCTTGCGGAGCGTCTCGTGGACGGTCCAGGTGGTGCGGTCGCCCTCGCGCAGGACGGCGAGGTCGCCGGGGCCGATCTCCAGGACCGGCCCGCCCTCGAAGGCGACGGTGGCCCGGCCGCTGAGGACGACGAACATCTCGTCGGCCTCGGTGTCGGTGACCACCCCGGGGGTGATCTGCCAGATCCCGCGGACCTGGCGGCCGTCGGCGGACTCCCAGACCACCTTGCCGGTGACCTCGGGCGTGCCGGAGACGATCTGCCCGGGGTCGAGCGGCTCGGGCTCCAGTTCGGCGTCCGGGACGTGCAGGGCGAAGCTGTCGATCATGCTTCGACGCTATCGGCAGCGGTGCCGTCGGCGGCCCTGTCACTGTGTGCCGAGTCCGGCCGCTGCCCTGACAGCTCGTACGCCGACCGCTCCCCGGCCTCGGCGTCCCGGCCGTTCGCGGCGGCCCGGTCGGCCGCCGCGGAGGCCCGGGCGGCCTTGCGGGCGGCCAGCAGCGGGTAGAGCAGGAGGGAGGCGCCGACCACGATCAGGCAGTAGACGACGGCCTTGGTGCCCTCCTCGCTGTACTGCTGGATGGCGGCCCAGACGCTGACGCCGGTCAGGCTGGCGGTGATCAGGCCGATGCTCCACCAGCCGCCGGGGATCTTGTACGGGCGCTCCAGCTCGGGCTCGCGGATCCGCAGCGCGATCAGCGCGGCGACCTCCAGCAGGATGCCGATGTTGGTGAGGAAGACGTCGTAGATCACCAGGCTCTGGAAGCTGGAGAAGCAGAACAGCGCGTAGACCACCGAGGAGCCGACGATCGAGGCGACCGGCATCTTGTAGCGCTTGCTCTCCTTGGAGACCCACTTGGGCAGGTAGCCGTCGTGCGAGAGCGAGGAGGGCAGCCGGGAGTACGAGGCGAGCAGCGCGGAGAACATCGCGACCGAGGCGAACAGGCCGCCGATGGTGACGACGTACTGGAGCCAGGGCCCGGCGAGTTCGCCGGCGATGTCGGGGAGCGCGCCGTCCTGCCAGCTCTTCCAGCCGTTCTCGCCGTCCGGGCCGACGGCCAGCGAGGCCAGCGAGGGCAGCAGGTAGCCGGCGATGATCAGCAGGACGGACCAGAGCAGCGCCTTGGGCAGGTGCTTCTTCGGGTTCTCCATCTCGCCGGCCACGGTGGAGACCGAGTCCCAGCCGGAGTAGTTCCACATCACGATGAACAGGCCGGAGCCGAAGGCGTTCCAGGTGGACTGGCCCTGTTCGGCGGTCATCGAGGAGATCGGGTTGGTGCCCTCGGTGACCAGCTGGTAGAAGCCGATCACGGTGAGGATCAGCATCGGGGTCAGGCAGATGATCGCGAAGGCGACCGAGGAGTCGCCGACCCAGCCCGCGCCCATCAGGTTCAGCAGCGTGAAGACCACGATGACGCCGACGCAGATCACCCAGTTCAGGTCGACCTGGATGCCCGCGAGTTCGAACAGCACGTGCTTGCCGGGGGCGACCGCGCTGATCAGGCTGGAGAGGTACGAGGTGAACATCACCGGGTACAGCGCCATGTCGACGAAGCTGCACACCCACTGCAGCAGGCCCTGCTGGAAGGCCCAGAACCGACCGAGGCCGCGCTTGACCCAGTGGTAGTAGCCGCCCTCGACGGGGATGGCGGTGCCGAGCTCGGCGCAGACCAGGGCGTGCGGCACGCTGTAGATCAGCGGGGCGACCAGGATCAGCAGGATGCCCATGCCGGGGCCGGAGGTCGAGAACAGCGGCTCGATCCCGTAGGCGCCGCCGGAGACGCTGAAGAAGATCAGGGCCACCAGGGGAACCAGGCTCACGCGCTTGGGCGTCGCCCACCGGGTCTCCGGCGGGGCCGCGGGGATGGCGGTCATTTTCACCTTGGCAATCGGGTCTCGGCTCGGATGTGTCTCGGTTGAGAGGCACGAGTCTTGTCGTCCCGTTGACATAGGACAATCATTCAATCTGTCAGACGTCTTGTTGCCCCTCTGACAGAGTGCCGGGCCCGCCCCCGCCCCGCTCCGTTCGACATCGTGCCAGGTCAGAGCCCATACGAGCCGCCGCCCCCGAGCCCGGTCGAGCGAAATGCCCGGTTCGCGCCCCCCGCGCCGGACGATGATCACCGGCCCGCCCGCGCCTCCCACACCCCGGCGGGCGGCCCCGGTAGCGTTCACCGGGCCATGCCCACCATCACCGACGCCTCCGACTCCCCCCGGCCCCTGCTCAACCGGGTCGTCCGGCTCTCGCCCTTCCTGCTGATCGCCCTGTCCGCCGCCGCGGACGCCGAGACCCCGGCCGGGCAGCGCTACGACCGCTTCGTGGTCGCCGCGCCCGCCCTCGCCGCGGCGACCTGGGGCTCGTTCGGGACGCTGGTGATCGGCGCGATCGCGGTGGCCACCGAGGTGGTGCTGGCGGTGATCCGGGACGGGCGGGTCGGCGCGGCGGGCGCCTCGGTGATCGCCGCCACCGTGACCGTCACGCTGGCCGCCTCGTACACCTCCGGCATGCGGGTGCGCCGCGAGCGCGACCTGGCGCTGGTCCGCTCGGTGGCGCGCACCGCGCAGCAGGTGGTGCTGCGGCCGCTGCCGGACCGGATCGGCGACGTCGGGCTGGCGCTGTACTACAGCGCGGCGGCCGAGCAGGCCCAGATCGGCGGCGACCTGTACGAGGCGGTGCGCACCCCGTTCGGGGTGCGGATCATCCTGGGCGACGTCCAGGGCAAGGGCCTGCCCGCCGTCGAACTGGCGGCCGCGCTGCTCGGCTCGTTCCGGGAGGCCGCCTACGACGCGCCGGACCTGCCCGCGCTGGCCACCCGGCTGGAGGTCGGCCTGCAGCGGTACGCCGAGCGGGCCTCCTCTCCCGACGCCGCCGAACGCTTCGCCACCGCCGTGCTGCTGGAGATCCCGAACGGCTCGGCGGTGGCCTACCTGCTGAACTGCGGCCACCCGCCGCCGGTCCTGCTCGGGGCCGACGGCTCGGTGCGGCCGGTGGAACCCGAGGCGCCGCTGCCGCCGCTCAACCTGTCGGCGCTGGTCGCCAGCGACTACCGCCCGCAGACCGTCCCGTTCGGCCCCGGCGACCGGGTCCTGCTCTACACCGACGGCGTCAGCGAGACCCGCGACCGGCGCGGCGAGTTCTACCCCCTGACCGAGCGGCTGGCCCGCTGGTCCGCCGAACCGGACGTCCGGCTGCTGGAGAGCCTCCGCCGCGACCTGCGCCGCTACGCGGGCGGGCCCGCCGACGACGACGTGGCCGCCCTGCTCGCCGCCCGGCTCCCGGCGCCGGAGAACCCCTGACGCCCGCCGGCCCGCCGGCCCGCCCTCGCGGGCCGGGTCCGGGGCGGGAGGACGGACGTCAGAAGCGGTTCGGATACTTGATCGCCAGTATCAGGTAGATGATCACAATGGCGTCCACGATCAGGCCCACCACGTTCTTGACGCTCATCGGCACCTCACGGTCTGCTCTCGGGGCGGTCGGGTCCTCGGCGCGGCTGCGGTCGCCGATCACGGCGGCTGGATCCGGGGGCGGCCGGGTTCGGGTCGGCCGCCGAGGTGGAAGGGGACCGTGGAGACCAGGGCGCCGGTCCGCCGCCTGAGCAGGGCGGCGAGCACGGCCGAGCGCCGCCCCTGGAGGAGCCGCTCCCAGCGGCGGCGGGGAAGCTTCTCGGGCAGGAGCACGATGACTTCGCGGCCGGCGGCGCCGGCGTCCTGGACGTACTGCACGATCGGCCCCAGGAGCGAGTGCCGGGGGCTGGGCAGGAGTTCGAGTGGGACCCCGGGGTCCCACTCGCGCCAGCGCTCCTGCAATGCGCGTGCCGGGACTTCCCGGCTGTAGACGGTGACGGCGACGACGTCGCCGCTCAGCGAGAGCGCCCGGGAGAGGGTGGCGGCGGTGACAGCGCTCAGCTCTCCGACCGGGACGACCACCAGCGCGTCGCCACCGGCGGGCCTGGGCGGGATGCGGCCGGTGCCGGTCGCGGCCGCCACGGCGGCGTAGTAGCGCTGGACCCGGGCGCACAGCAGCATCAGCAGCGGGACCACGACGACGACGGCCCAGGCCCCCTGGACGAACTTGAACAGGAGCAGCACGGCGGTGGCCGTCAGGGTCAGCAGGGCGCCGAAACCGTTGAGCGCCGTCAGGCGCCGCCAACGCGGCCCCCGCTCGCGCCACCAGTGCCGGACCATGCCGAGCTGGCTGATGCTGAAGCCGATGAAGATGCCGAGGGCGAAGAGCGGGATCAGCCGGTCGGTGACCGCGCCGGTCGCCAGCAGGAGCAGGGCGGTCATCGCCGCCAGCGCGAGGACGCCGGCCTGGTGGACCAGCCGGGAGGAGCGCAGCGCGAAGACGTGCGGCAGGCGGTCGTCCTTGGCGAGCAGGGAGAGGAGGACGGGCAGCGCGCCGAAGCTGGTGTTGGCGGCGGCCGCGAGCATCACGGCGACGGTGGTGTTCGTCAGCAGGTAGAGCCAGCCCGTGCCGAAGGAGTGGGCGGTCAGTTGCGCGAGGGTGGTGACGCCCTCGCGCGGGACTATCAGGTCACGGGCCATCAGGTAGCCCAGGCCGACGAGCATCGCGGTCAGCAGCGCGCCCAGCAGGAGTTGGGCCCGCTGGGCGGTGCGCACCCGCGGCCGGCGGAAGGCCGGGACGCCGTTGGCGATGGCCTCGACACCGCTGATGGCCGTGCAGCCGGCGGCGAACGCCTTCAGCACCAGGAGCAGGCCCAGGCCCTGGGTCACCGCGACGCCGGGGGCCCCGCCGACCGAGGCGGCCGGGACGGGGCGCAGGACACCGACCGCGGCGACGGCCGCGACCAGGGCGACGAACAGGAGGGTCGCCGGCATCAGGAGCCGGGCACTGTCGGCGAGCCCCCGCAGGTTCACGGCCGTCAGCACGGCCAGCGCCAGCAGGGACACCAGCAGCAGGTGGTCGTTGAGGAAGGGGAACGCCGAGGCGAGGCTGGCCGCGCCGGTGGACAGGCTCACCGCGGCGGTGAGGACGTAGTCGACGATGAGGCCGGCCGCGGCCAGCAGTCCTGTCCGCGGCCCGAACTCGCTGGTGGCGACCGCGTAGGAACCGCCGCCCTCCGGGTGGGTGGCGATGATCCGGCGGTAGGAGACGACGAGGGTGGTGAGCAGCAGCGCGACCGCGACCGTCAGCGGGAGCATCGCGCCGGCCGCGCGGGCCCCGGCGGCCGCGAGGACCGTCAGCGCGGCCTCGGGTCCGTAGGCGACCGAGGTGAGGGCGTCGAGCGACAGGGCGGGAAGCCCGGCCAGCGCGCTCAGGTGCGCGCGGTCCTCCGACCGCCTCGAGCGCAGGACCCGTGTCAGTACCCCGCGCCCGGTCGTGGTCCGGGGTGCGGCTTCCGGATCGGATTTCTCCGGAGAAACAGGTTCGTGCGGCGACATCCACTGCCTCCACAAAGAGCGTCGCAACGTTTGGGGGGAACGTAGCAGACCGCCGTAAAGCGACGTTATCCAGGCGGACCCGATTATTGACAGAAACCGTTGAAAAAAGCGTTTGATTCAACTCGAACCATCTCGCGGTATTGCCTCGAATACCTCCGGCCGGGTGATTTTCGGCCAGCCGGATGCTCATGCCGTGGCGCTCGTGCAAAATCGGAGTCCGGATTCCAGAAAGGGGGCCGGAGACCATGATCCTCTGGCTGTTGAACAACTTCGACACACTCACCCTGACCATCGTGATCGTCGGGGGGATAATGATCGTCGCGGTGGCCGGCGCGATGCTGGTACGACGGAAGTTCCCGCAGATATCGGAGGGGGGACACAACGAGATGATCGGCAACGTCCTGGGGATGTTCGGCGCGATCTACGGCATCATCCTGGCGTTCGTCATCGTGGCCCTGTGGACGCAGTTGGACACCGCGAACACGATCGTCGCCTCCGAGTCCACGGCCGCCGCCTCCATCGTCCGCGACGCCGACGGCTTCGCCCCGGCGGAGGGCGCGCGCGTCAAGGCCGCGGTCGGCGCGTACGTGCACGGCGTCGTGGAGGTCCAGTGGCCGCTCATGCACGACGGTTCGCCCGACTACGAGGCCACCGCACCGCTGGTCAGGGAGATCTACGCGGCACTGCAGTCCTACGAGCCCCGGAACAGCAGCGAGCAGAGCTTCTACGACTCCGCCGTCGGCAGCCTCGACGACCTCGTCCAGCAGCGCCGCGCGCGGATCACCATGGCCACCCAGCAGCTGCCGCTCCTGCTCCAGACCCTCGTCTACGGCGGCGCGCTGGTGCTCATTCCGATGACATTCCTGTTCGGAGTCCGCAGCAAGAGGATGCAGGCCCTCTTCGTGGGGTCGGTCGCGGCCCTGATCGGATTCAGCCTGCTCCTCACCCTGGTCCTCGACCGGCCGTTCTCCGGCGACCTCAGCGTCTCCCCGAAACCCTTCAAGGAAGGCGCCCTCTCGCAGTTCTGGAAGTGACCGGACAGCGCGGGCGCGGGCGCGGTGCAGTGGCCTTGCCGCCATGACCGCAAGGCCACTTCACCCGGACTCGCACCGGCTCTCCCCGACGTTTTCGCGAGCGGCCGCCGGCGAGCGGGAGGAGGACGAGGAGGATGCGGTCGAGGAAGGGGCGTCGCACGGCGTCCCGCCCCGGGAAATCGACCGATGCCGAAGGCCCGGGATCACGGCCGATATGCGGGAGGGGGAGGTCTCCGCGTATTCCTCCTCCCGCAGGGTCCGGCGGGTTCGCGCGCTGTCGGGAAATCGTCGGCGGACGACACCGGAAGGCCCCCGCCGGAAAGCATCTCGGCGGGGGCGTAGGGCCGGGCGGGACCGGGCGGGACCGGACTGGGCGGGACCGGGCGGGACCGGACTGGGCGGGGCGGGGCGGGGTGTTCATCTGTCGCGGGTGAGCAGCTGGTGCGCGAATCCGTGGTTGCGGTGGGGCGCCAGTGCGGCCCGCATGATCCGGTGGGCCTCCTCGACCCGGTGCGATCCCAGCCCGCGCCGGAGATCCAGGAACCGGCTCCAGGAGGCGCACGCGGCATCGAGCCGGCCCACCGCGAGGTTGAGCTCTCCCGCGCGCGCCAGGACCAGGGCCTGGCTGCGGAGTTCCTCCCGGGGGCGCAGGCGCACCGCCAGTTCCAGGTCGCGCAGCGCGCCGCCGGTGTCGCCCAGCCGCTGGCGGACCTCGGCCCGCTGGAAGGCCAACGAGGCCGCGTGGTAGCCGCCGAGGGGCGGGACCGGGCCGCTGGAGCGCTCCAGCGCGCGTTCGGCCTCGCGCAGCGACAGCCGGGCCGCCAGCGGCTCGCCGTTGGCGGCGAGGGCCAGCGCGAGCTGCCCTTCCACGGAGGCCCGCAGGCGGGCCTGTGCCGGATCGGCGACGCGCCCGGCCTCCCGGGCCAGGCCCAGGGCGTGCCCGAAGTGCCCCAGGCGGTACGCCTGGACGCTGAGCGAGCGCAGGACCATGGCCTTGGTCGGCGGGTCGGCCCCCTCCTCGGCCAACCGCATCGCCAGCGCGTACCAGCGCTGCGCCTGCCCGTGCCGTCCCTGGTCGACGTACAGGAAGCCGCCCAGGGCCGCCAGGTGCGCGCAGGCGACCAGCAGCCTCCGGCGCGTCGCGGGTGAGGACGGGCAGCTCAGCCACGGGAGCGCGACGGTGGTGGTGAATCCGGTGAGCGTCGCCAGGGCGTCGCGCGAGCCGCTGAGGTGGTCGCTGCGGGACAGGTGCGCGGTCAGCTCCACGCACAGGGCCAGCTCGGCCTTGCCGACCTTGCCGCCGGGGCGGGGCCAGGGCCTGCGGGCGCCGTCCGTCCCGGCGGCCGGCCGGCCGGGTCCGGTCGGCCGGTAGGGGGCTTCGTCGCCAAGGAGCCGCAGTACGTCCGTCACCGGGTCCTGGCCCGGGGTCGCGGGCCCGGCCTCCAGCCCCGCGTCGCTCGCACTCACCGGTCGGCCGAGCCGGCGGGACAGGGCCTCGGCGATGAACTCCCGTACCGGCCGCCGCGGCACGGTGCCCGAGCACCACTGGCTCACCGACGCCCGCTGGTAGTGGAGCCGGAACCCGTTCTCGAACGCCACCTTGTTCACCTCGCCGGCGAACTGCCCACCACTCAGGCCGGTCTCGCCGATGAGGCGCCTCAACTGCGGATTGCTCCGCGGGGGAACGGCCACAGGTGCCTCCGCTCTGCTCGGGGCCCAGCCGAAGGATCCGACGCTCCACGCGAGCGGGGGCGTCTTCCCATATTCAGCGCAGGCCACGACGCGGTTCAGAGCGCAGAGAAGCACTCCGCTCCCCCCGCGCGCCGCCCCGGGCGCGAAAGCACCGCGCACGCGCCCCCACGGGCTGCGGGTCGCAGGCCGCGGGTCGCAGGCCGCGAGTCGCAGGCCGGGGGCGAGGCGTAGGGCACGACGGCGCCCGGGCCGGGTGGCCGGATCGGGCGGACCGTCCCGGAAAACGCCCCCGGGCGCCCGGCCCGCCCCCTACGGTGGGCCCGCGAGCGCGCTCCGGCACGGTGGCCGGTGCGCGCGGGAGGAGGGAACCCGTGGCCCGCGAACTGGTCGCCGGATTGCACCTGGTCCTGATCCGGGACGGCGAGGTGCTGCTCGGCAGACGCGCTGGCACCCCGTTCGCCGAAGGCCACTGGCACCTCCCCGCCGGTCACCTCGAAGCGGGCGAGTCGGTGCTGCGCGGCATGGCCAGGGAAGCCGAGGAGGAACTCGGCCTCCGGATCCGCGAACAGGACCTCGACCTCGTCCACACCCTGCACGACCTGGACGCCGACGACGGCGTCGGCCGGCTGCGACTCTTCTTCACCGCCCGCGCGCACACCGGGCCGCTCACCAACCGGGAACCCGACCGGTGCGCCGAACTGGCCTGGTGGCCGCTGGACGCGCTGCCGACGCCGATCGTCGGCTACGCGGCCGCCGCCCTCGCCGACATCGCCGCCGGCCGCCCGCTGACCGTCTCCGGCTGGCCCGCGACCTCCCGGGCGGCGCCCTCCCGGACGGCGGTGGGCGGGGCGGGGAGCCGGCTGGTGCTGGTCCGGGGGAACTCGGCGTCCGGCAAGTCCTCGGTGGCCGCCGGGCTGCGCGAGCGGTTCGGGCGCGGCCTGGCCCTGGTCGCGCAGGACAACCTGCGCCACGTCGTGCTGCGCGAGCACGACCGGCCCGGCGCCGCGAACATCGGCCTGCTCGACGCCACCGCCCGGTACGCGCTGGACGCCGGCTACCACGTGGTCGTCGAGGGCATCCTGGCCGCCGACCACTACGGCCCGACGCTCCGCCGCCTGGTGGACGACCACCTCGGCGTGACCCGCTGCTACTACCTCGACGTCCCACTGGCGGAGACCCTGCGCCGGCACGCCACCAAGCCGCCGACCGGCGCCACCGAGGACGACCTGCGCGACTGGTACCACGAGCGCGACCTGCTCCCCGGCGGGTTCGAGACCGTGATCGGCGCCGACAGCGCGCTGCCGGACACGGTCGACCGGATCCTGCGCGACACCGGACTCGCCGAACTGCCCGCCCTGGACGTCTAGACCCAATACCGGTGATTTAGGTTGATTTCCGGCGGGTTGGGCTGGTCTTGGTCGGCCCGACAAGCCGGACGGTGGGGGCCGCGGGTGGGGGTGGGCTGTAGTGCTCGGCTCGTTTGAGTGCCCAGTTCGACATCTTGCGTTTGACGACGCGGGGATTGGAACGTGACCGCCTTGCGGGCAGCAGCCGTTCGGTGATCTCACGCAGGCTCTGAGTGAGTGCCCGGGCCAGTCGGGAGGGGGGAAAGGGCCGCCTGCCCGGTGACGTGGCGGCGGACGACTCGAAGGGTGCGGGCGAAGGAGATCCGGTCGGGATCGTGCCCGCCTCGCATGGCGGCCTGGTGCATCAGGTCGCGCAGGGCGTGGTGGACGAGCAGGAACGCGAAGATCTCCTGCTCGACTCCGCGCGGGTGCTGGGAACGCAGCACGAGCCCGGGTGCGCCCTGGTGGTTCTTGAGCTCGTCGAGGGTGTTCTCGATCTCCCACCTCTGGGCGTAGAGGGCGGCGAGCTCGCCCGCCGGGGCGTCGGCCGGGTCAAGGATGCTGGTGATCAGCCGGTAGACGGTGCCGTCGCCACCGCGCGAGCCGATCGTGTACTCGATGACCCGCACCCGCTCCGGGTCCTCCCGCCGGTTCCTGTCGCGGGCGGCGACGATCTCGGACAGGTAGGAGCCGTCGTGGAGCGGGGCAATGACCGGCAGCACGGCGACGCTCCTGACCCGCCACAGCAGGTCGGCCCCGCCGGCCCGGGCGGACCGCCACAGGTCCAGGCCGCAAAAGCCCCGGTCGGCGAGCACGAGCATGTCCTCGGCCAGGGCGGGGAACAGCCGCTCGGCCAGGGCGGTCTCGTGGACGGACAGCGAGGCGACTTCCGCTGCGAAGATCGCGTGGGTGCCGCATTCGGCCAGCGCCGCGACTCTCGCTTGCGGATAGGCGCTTCGGCCCTGCCCTCGGCTGGTGCCGGGCCGTCCGAAGAACTCGGCGTTCGCCGCCGTGTCCGGCAGATCGAACGTCGTGCCGTCCACCGCGACCAGCCGCCACCGCCGGTACCAGGCGCCCTGCGTATGCTCGGCCGCCACCGGCCGGCAGACCCGGGCGAACAGGGCCCGTAGCGGCTCCGGGCCCAGCCGCAGGCGGGCCCGTCCGATCGCCGCCGTCGTCGGCACCCGCCAACCGTTCGCCCAGCGGCTCTCCCGCTCCAGCCCCTGGACGAGAAGCCGGGCCACCTCCTCGTATCCCTGGCCGAAGAAGAGGCACATCGCCAGGACGAAGTAGACCACCACCCGAGCGGGCAGCAGTCGACTCCGCTGCTCGGTCCGACCGCACGCGGCAACGACCTCGTCGATCAACTCCGGCGGATAGGCGCGCGTCAGCACCCCCAACGCGATCCGATCCGAGAACCGGTCACCCACCGACGACTTCAGCTGTCCAGGCCTTGGCATACCCAGCCCAACGACCCAACTGGACCAAAGTCACCGGTATTGCGTCTAGACCCGCCCGGACCGGCCGGGGCGCTCCCGGCCAGGGCGGCGGCGTACGCGGTGCGGGGCTTTCGCGGCGCCCCCGGGGCAGGACTTCCCCGGGCAGCGGGGCGCTCGATTCGAACGCGTTCACGGCAGTGTCCCGGGCACCGCCCCGGTCGGGCGGGGGCTCGGCGGCGGGCCCACCGGCGGACGGTACCCTCTGGGACTGGTCGTTGACGCCGTTGTCAAAGGAGCCGCCGGTGTCCGGAATCCCTGCGCAGCTGCCGCTGCGGATCGCCGTGTTCGGGGCGGGCAGCATCGGCTGCCGGCTGGGCGGGGCGCTGGCCGCCGGCGCCGACGTGACGCTGATCGGGCGGGCCGCCCCGATGGCCGAGCTCGACCGGGCGGGCCTGACCCTGACCGGTCCGGGCGACCGCCGCCTGCACGCCCGGCCGCGCACCGCTGTCGACGCCTCCGCCGCGGCGGGCGCCGACTACGTCCTGGTCACCGTGAAGTCCGCGGACACCGCCGAGGCCGCCCGGCTGCTCGCCACGCACCTGGACGGGCGCACCACCGTGGTCAGCTTCCAGAACGGCCTGCACAACGCGCGGACGCTGCGCGAGGCACTGCCCGGGCGGACGGTGCTGGCCGGGATGGTGCCGTACAACGTGGTACGCACCGGCCCGGCCTCCTTCCACCAGGGCACCTCGGGCGAGCTGCTGCTCGAACGGGCGCCCGCCGCCGGGCGGTTGGCGCGGGCGGCGGCGGCCGCCGGGCTGCCGGTCGGGCTGCGGGCGGACATGCCGCGGGTGCAGGCCGCGAAGCTGCTGATGAACCTCAACAACGCCGTCAACGCGCTCTCCGGCCTGCCGCTGCGCGAGCAGCTCGGCAGCCGCCCGTACCGGCTGGTGCTGGCCCGCTGCCAGCGTGAGGCGCTGGCGGTGTTCGCGGCGGCGGGCCTGGTCCCGGCCCGGCTGACGCCGGTGCCGCCGGCCTGGATGCCGTCCGTGCTGGGCCTGCCCGACCCGGTGTTCCGCCGGGTCGCGGCGGCGAGCCTGCGGGTGGACGCCCGGGCCCGCTCGTCGATGTGGGAGGACCTGCAGCGGGCCCGCCCCACCGAGGTCGACGAGTTGCAGGGCGAGGTGGTCGCCCTGGCCGACCGCCACCGGCTGCCCGCCCCCGCCAACCGGCGCCTGCGCGAACTCGTCCACCAGGCCGAGCGCGCGGCCGTCCCGCCCGCCTGGTCCGGCCCCGACCTGCTGGCCGCCCTGGACTGAACCACCCCTTCGCTTCGAGGAGTCGACGCCCCGCCATGACCTCTCCCCCGGCCTCGCCGCAGTGGACCACGCACGCCGTCGACCTGCGGCCCCACACCGTGCGCAAGCGCTTCCGGGCGGGCGCCGACGGGGCCGCGCGCTCGGCCTCGGCGGTGTCGGCTCCGGTGCTTCGGCGCCTGGGCGGGGACGGGCCGGCATCTCGCGGTCGTCGTGCACCCGCGGGACTGGCGTACCAGCGTGATCACCGGCCGGGTCGGGCTCAGCGCGGCAGGGTCTTCTCCAGCACGACGGAGGTGTACCGGACGGTCATGCCGACCTTCAGGTAGAGGTCGATCGCACCGGTGCCGGAGTGCGTCCACAGCGTGCAGTGGCTGAGCCCGGCGTCCCGGCAGGCCCGGAAGGTGTGCTGGAGCAGCAGGCGGGCGATGCCGCGGTTGCGGTGCGCGCGGTCGACGGCGAGGCTCTCGACGTAGCCGTCGGCGCTGCCGGGCTGGTCGAGTGCGAGGGCGACGCCGACCACCCGGCCGCCTGTTCCCCCGTCCGTCTCCCCGTCGCCGTCAGCGATGGCGAGCGGGGAGCGCTCGGGGGCGAAGGTCTCGCGGTGGACGGCGTGTTGGGCCCACTCCTCGAAGGGGAGTCGGCGGGCCTTCCAGTCCGCGAACGCCTCCTCGACCACCCGGTGCGCCGCCCGTTCGTCGTCCGGGTCGCCGCTCCGGAACGGGCGGATCGTGATGCCCGCGGGCGGGGGCGGCGGTTCGGGCAGGTCGTCGAGGGCGATCCCGAGCAGCCAGCTGGCGCCCTTCGGCCGGTAGCCGTAGGTGCGGAGCATGGCGAGCCCGGTGGCGTCCAGGTCGGCGACGACCTGGACGAGCTTCTCGGCGCCCTGTTCGACGGCCCGGCCCTCGATCCAGCCGAGCAGCCCGGTGCCGAGCCGGCGGCCGCGGTGGGCGGGGTGGACCCGGCACTCGCAGCGCCGTTCGCTCCACGCCCAGGCGGCGAGCCGCCCGTCCGGGCCGTGCACCAGCACGGTGTCGACGGCCGGGTCGAAGCCGGGCCGGGCCAGGACGGCGGCGAGTTCGCCCGGGTCCGCCGCCGGGGCGGCCGGGCCGTGCAGGTCGCGTTCGCAGGCGGTCAGCAGGTCGAGCAGGTCGGGCAGGTCGGCGTCCGGGTCGAGCGGCCGGGCGGTGTAGCCGGCGGGCAGCCGGATCTGGGCCATGGACGGGCTCCTTCCTCGCGGGTGGCCGGGCGGGCGTCTTCACGGGTGGACAGGCGGGCCGGCGGACGGGCCGGCGGGCTGGGCGGGTCGGCGGCCGGTCAGTCCAGCAGCTCGGGGAGCCGCCGCATGTCCGAGAACAGCACGGTGTCGGCCTGGTCCGCGAACTCCCGCTCCGCGAGGGCGGGTCCGGTCGGTCCGGCGGTGTAGCCGAGGCGGCGCATGCCGGCCGCGCGGGCGGCCCGGAGCCCGGCGGGGCTGTCCTCGACGACGACGCAGACCTCGGGCCGGTACCCCATCCGGGCGGCGGCGTGCAGGAAGACGTCGGGGAAGGGCTTGCCGCGGGCGACCTCGCTCGCGCTGAAGATCCGTCCGGCGAGGCGCTCGTACAGCCCGGTGCGGCCGAGGGTGTGCCGCATCTTGTCGTGGCTGCCGCTGGAGGCGACGCAGTACGGCAGCCCGCGCGCGTCCAGCCCGTCGAGCGCGTCCACGATGCCGTCCACGGCGGTGAGTTCGGCGTCCACCAGTTCTCGGTGCCGCCGCTCGAACCGGCGCTCCCACTCGGCGGCGGCCTCGGTGCCCAGCCGCTCCTCGATCTGCTGCCGGATCGCGGCCGGGGGGCGGCCGATGAACCGCTCCACCACCTCGGCGACGTCGAGCGGCCAGCCGAGCTCCGCCCCGGTCTCGACCTGCACCCGGACGGCGATCCGCTCGATGTCGACCAGGACGCCGTCGCAGTCGAATATCACCAGTCCGACGGGCTCCGGGGCACTGCTCAGCGTGGTCATCCCGGCAGCCTAACCGCCACCGCCCGCCACTCCCACCGGGTTTGCGCCGCGCGCGAGGCCGCACTGCCGGGCCCCACCGCCGGGCCGCGCGCTGGGCCGGGCTGATCGACACCAGCCGGGGCCGGGGCGTCCCCGCCGACGCGTCCCGCTACCCGACCCAGCAGTAGACGCCCTCGCCCCGCTCCCGGGCGGCGCGGGCGAGGGCGGCCACGCCGCGCACGATCTCCGCCGCGATCCCGGCGCCGATCGCCTCGCCGTCCGCCGCGGACTGCCGCGCCCACCCGGCCGCGAGGCCGTCCAGCGCGGCGGGGCCGGCGTCGGCGAGCGCGGCGGACAGCCGGGGCGGGAGCGCGAGGACGACGGGGCCGCCGCCGTCGTCCTCGCCCGCGACGAGGCGGGGCTCGTCGGCCTCGGCGAGTTCCTCGAAGCGGCGGCCGGTCAGCAGGCCCTGCCAGGTGAGCGCGGCCTCCTCCGGGTCGAAGTTGCCGTAGGAGAGCGGGGCGAACGCCCGCCCCGGGCCGGCCGGGAGGGCCGGGGCCGCCGAGGTGTCGTCGGGGGCGGCGAAGAATTCCACGATGCTGCTCACCCGGGCATCGTGCCGCACGGGCCGGACAGCGGCGGAAAATCCGGTGCCCGGCGGGACGGGCCGGGAGCAGAATCGGGGCATGACGGACATGCGGGCGTTCCGGGACGCGGTGGTCGAGCGGGCGGCGGGCGGCTCGGCGGAGCCCACGGCGGCGGACGCGCGGACGGCGGGGGTGCGGACGGCGGTGCTGGTGGAGGGGCCGAGCGACCTGGCGGCCGTCGAGGTGCTGGCGGGCCGGCTGGGGCGGGACCTGGCGGCGGAGGGGGTGTGCGTCGTGCCGATGGGCGGGGCGATGAGCGTCGGCCGGTTCGCCGCGCTGCTCGGGCCGCCCGGCCTGGGGCTGCGGCTGACCGGGCTGTGCGACGAGCACGAACAGGGCTTCTACCGGCGCGGGTTCGACCGGGCCGGGGCGGGCCGCGCGGCGTTCTTCGTCTGCGTGGCGGACCTGGAGGACGAGCTGATCCGCACCCTGGGCCTCCCCCGGATCGAGGAGGTCCTGGCCGCCGAGGGCGACCTGCCCGCCTGGCACACCTTCGTCCGCCAGCCCGCCCAGCGGGACCGCCCGCCGGAGCGGCGGCTGCGCCGCTTCCTCGGCACCCGCTCGGGCCGCAAGATCCGCTACGGCCGGCTGCTCGCCGAGGCCCTCGCCCCGGACGGCCTCCCGGCGCCGCTCGACGCGTTCTTCCGGCACCTGTAGGGGCGCTTCGGGCCGAGCGGTTCGGGCCGAACTGCCCGGCCCGCGCCGGGCGGTGTCGGTGGCGGCCGGCATGACGGCCCGTCCTGGACACCGACGCGTTCCGGGCGCTGACCGAGGAGGGCCCCGGACTGGCCGACGACGCCGACGACACCGACCCGCGCGACGCCGGGGCGGTCGCCGCGCGGGCGGTCGCGCTGCCAGCGGCCCGGCCGGCGGCCCGGATCGTCGCGGCGGACGCGGCGCCCGGTCGGCCGCTGGCGGAGTCGTACCGGACCCCGCTGTGGGCGGCGGCGCACCTGCTCGACAGCGGGTGCGCGGACGACGGGTTCGACTACTTCCGGGGCCGGCTGGTCGCGCAGGGCCGGGAGGTGTGCGAGCGGGTGGTCGCCGATCCGGACCTGTCGGCGGAGCTGCCGGCGGAGCTGCCGGCGGAGCTGCCGGATCCGGATCCGGACTGGAACGTCGACTTCGACGACCACGACGAGCTGCCCCGGCTGGCCCGGCTCCGCACCGAGGAGGGGAACCCGTGAACGAGGACGCGGCGGGCGCCGTGCCCGCGCCCGCGGAGCGGCGGCGCTGGTGGACGTGCTGCCGGCCGGGGCCGGGCCCGGTGCCGACCGGGCGGAGCTGACGGCGGCGGCCCGGGCCGCGTTCGCGGCGGAGCGGCCGCGTCCGCTGGCGGCCGCCTGGTGGCCGGCGGTGCCCGGGGAGAGCTACCTGGCGGCGTTCGACGCGCTGGGCCTGCACGACCGGATCCCGGTGACGGTGCGCGGCGGCGAGGCCGCCCAGGTCGACGACACCCGGTACGAGGGCGGGGAGGCGGTGCACCGGGTCTTCGTGACGCCGGAGTACGCGGGCTGGCGGCTGGTCCACGCGGAGTCGCCGATCGGCCGCTGCGCGTGGTGGCCGTCCACGGTGGCGGAGGCGCTGAGCGCGGCCTGCGGCCGGGCGCAGCTGTTCTACCAGGACCCGTTCGCCGACTCGGTGTTCTGGCTGGCCGCCGAGCGCGGCGCGGTGGTGCGCTCGTACTGGCGCGACGGCGAGCCGGAGTGGGAGGGCGAGCCGATGCCGTGGGAGGAGGTCCTGACGGTGGCCGACTTCGCGGACGAGGCGGAGTACGAGGACGCCTACCCGGAGCCGAACGCCTCGGAGGCGCGCGACGTCCCGGCGGCGGCGCGCGGCCTGTCGGTCGACCCGTCGCTGCTCGGTCCGGACACGCCGGTGCGCGGCCACGGCTGGCTGGCCGTGACCCGGGCGGGCGCGGGCCACCTGGGCTTCGCCTCACTCGTCGTGCTCTGACGCCCCGGGGTCGCCCTCCCTGGCGTAGTGCCACATGTCGCGCGGCCGCCCGTCCACCAGCTGGTGGGCGGGCCGCAGGCCGGTGCGCCGGAAGCCGGCCCGTTCGGCGGTCCGGATCGAGCCGGTGTTCCACGGTTCGACGTACAACTCCAGCCGGGGCAGCGCGAGTTCGCCGAGCGCCCAGTCGGCTGCGGCGGCCAGCGCGGCTCCGGCCGCGCCGCGGCGGCGGAAGGCGGGGGCGACCCAGTAGCCGACGGTCGCCCAGCCGCGCAGCGGCACCTCGCCGGTCCACAGGCCGAGGCCGCCGACCGCCCGCCCGTCCGGGTCGACGATCACGAACGGGTAGCCGGTGCCGATCGCGGTCCGGCGCCGCTGCCGGGCCAGGTAGGCGGCCGCGGCGGCGTCGCTGTACGGGGACGGCACGGTGGTGGTCAGCGGGATGTACGGGTCGGCGGCGGCCGCCCGGAGCAGTTCGGCGTCCGGCTCGGTCCAGCCGCGCAGCCGGTAGCCGCGCGCGGCGGCGAGTTCGGGCACCGTCCGGGGCGGTCGCGCGGCGGCCGGGAGCGGGCGCGGCGTCCGGGGCGGTCGCACGTCAGCCGGCCGCGGCCGGGAGCGCGCGCAGCGTCCGGTCGAAGGCGGTGAGCAGCAGGAACAGCACGGCGGCGGCGAGCATGACCCAGGCCAGGTGGTGCATGCCGGCGGTGCCCGCGTGCGGGCCGTACGCGGCGGCGGTCGCGGCGGCGGCGACCATCGAGCCGAGGTAGGCGAAGGTGCGCAGCAGCCCGGCGGAGGAGCCGGTGCGGGCCGGGTCGGACTGCCGGAAGACCGAGTTCTGCAGGGCCAGCCCGTTGGCGCCCTGCGGGATCCCGAACACCACGGCGAGCACCACCAGCGCCCACAGCGGGCTGTGCGCGCCGAGCGCGAGCATCAGCAGGCAGGCGGCGATCTGGCCGGCCGCGCCGACCAGCAGGGTGGTCCGGACGCCGCCGCGCCGCCCGGCCAGCACCGAGACGCCGATGCCGACCAGGAAGGTCGGCGCCTGCACCAGTCCGGCCTGCAGCGGGGTCAGGCCGAAGCCCTCCTCGGTCCACTGGGCGAAGCCGTACAGGAAGGCGTAGGCGACGACGTACGCGGCGAGCGCGCGGGCGTAGGTGAGCAGCAGCGGGGTGTTGCCGCCGAGCACCCGGACGTCGATGAACGGCTGCGCGGTGCGGCGTTCGCGGCGGGTGAAGGCCGCGGCGGCGGCGAGGGTGAGCGGCGGCAGGTACCAGCGGTCCGCGTGCGGGTGCATCAGGAACAGCAGCAGTGAGAGCAGCAGGACGGCGAACAGCGCCATCCCGGGCAGGTCGATCCGGCGCAGCGGGCCGGGGCCACCGTCCGCCTGGCCCGCCTCGTCCGGCTGGTCCGCCCGGCCCGCCTGGTCCGCCTCGTCCGGGTGGCCTGCCTGGTCCGGCTTGGCGGGCTCGGCTTCCGGTCGGGGCAGCCGGAGCGCGCCGAGGGTGACGGCGAGCAGCGACAGCGGGATGTTGAGCGCGAAGGTGCTGCGCCAGCCGCCGAGGCCGGTGAGCAGTCCGCCGAGCAGCGGGCCGACCACGGCGACGGTCTGGTTGGCGACGGCGAGCAGGGTGAGCACCCCGGCGGGGCTCTCCTGTCCGGTGCGCCGGGATTCGGCGCGCAGCAGGGCCATCGCGGCGGGGTAGCCGGCGCAGGTGCCGAAGCCGAGGACGACCCGGGCGGCGATCAGCGTCCCGAGGTTCGGGGCGAGGGTGCCGACCACCCCGGCCACGCCGACCAGCGAGGTGCTCGCCAGGAACAGCCGGCGCGGGCCGAACAGGTCGATCAGCCGCCCGACCACGGGCTGTCCGAGCGCGGTGGCCAGGTAGAGCGCGGAGACCAGCCAGGCGGTCTGCGCGGGCGAGGCCCCGAGGGCGGCGCCGATCGGGACGAGCGCGACGGCGATGACCGTCGAGTTGATCGGGTTGAGGACGGAGCCGAGCACCATCGGGGGCACCAGCCGGCGGTCCAGCGCGGGCGGTCCGGCCCGCCGGGCGCCGGTCGGGGCGGTGGTCGTGCGCTCGGTCATGGGGGCTTCCGTCGTTCGGTGGTGCGTGGCTGCGGTGGGGGGTCAGTCCTGGACGAGCCGTTCGAGGACGGCCATCGCCGCGATCACGGTCTGCCGCTCCTCCTCGGTGCAGGTGCGCTGGAGTTCGGCGGCCAGCCACTCGCCGCGGGCCCGGCGGCCCTCCTCGCCGCGCCGCCGGCCCTCCTCGGTGAGGCCGATCAGCACCCGGCGCCCGTCCTCGGGGTCGCGGCTGCGCTCGACCAGGCCCTGGGCGGCGAGGGCGGCGATGGTGGTGGCCATCGACTGGTGCCGCATCCCCTCGGCGACGGCGAGGTCGCTGGTGGTCAGGCCCTGCCCGCCGTTGTCGAGCAGCCGTCCGACGGTGGACGCCTGGGTGAGGGTGAAGTCCCCCGTCCCGGCGGCGGCCCGGATCCGGCGGCGCAGCTTGCCGATCACCGACCGGACCTGCTGCGAGGCGCGCACGGCGGACGGCGCGGGCTCGGCGTCTTCGCTCATGCGGTCCAGCCTAGGTTTCCGCCCGCCCGATGTACAGTTTGCCTGTAGTTTTTGGCGGGCCGACGCCCGCCCTGCTACCTTCGGCCCCGGCCGTGCGAGAGATCGAGGAGGTGGTACCCGTGAACGCAGTATCGACGTGGGTGCTCCCCTCCGAGGCCACGGTCGGACGGTAGGCGCGTCCGGGAGCGCCGTTCACCAGCACTCCCGAAAGGCACCACCGTGCACTTCACCTTCGACCCGTCCGCCGACCTGCTGCTCGACGACCGGGACGGCGACTCCGGCGCCCGTACCGGAACCCACAACGGCACCGCCGCCGTCCGCGAGCGCGGGTTCACCCTCGACGGCGTCCCCGGCGTCCTGTGGACGCCCGCGACCGCCGACGCCCCGGCCCCGCTGATCCTGCTCGGCCACCCCCCGCTCGGGCTGCGCCGGATGCACCCCCGGCTGCTCGACCGGGCCCGGCACGCCGCCGCGGACGGCTTCGCCTCGGCCGCCCTCGAACTGCCGGGCAGCGGCGAGCGGCCCGGCATCCCCGAGCTCGACCTGGCCCGCGCCGAACTGCGCCGCGCCCTGGGGGCCGGCGAGGCCGTCGCCCCGGAGACGGTCGACGCCCTGGTCCTCCCGCTCGTCGACCGGGCGGTGCCCGAGCTGCGCGCCGCCCTCGACGCGCTGCTCGCGCTGCCCGAACTGACCGGCCCGGTCGGCTACTCGGGCGGCGTGATCGCCGTCGGCGTCCGGCTGGCCGCCGTCGAGCCCCGGCTCGCCGCCGCCGGCCTGTTCGCCGGCAGCCTGATCCCGCGCCGCACCTTCGCGGAGGCCCGCGGCATCACGATCCCGCTGCACGTCCTGCTCCAGTGGGACGACGAGGGCAACGACCGGCAGGCCGCGCTCGACCTGTTCGACGCCTTCGCCTCCACCGAGAAGTCGCTCAGCGCCAACATGGGCGGCCACACCGGCGTCCCGGCCCACGCGGCGGAGGCGGCGGCCGGCTTCTTCCGGCGCCACCTGAAGTAGCCCGGGGGCCGGGGTCCGGGGTGGCGCGGCCCGCCGTCAGGGCAGCGCCACCCCGTACCCCGCCAGGTCGTCGCGGAGCTCCTCGCGCGCGGTGCGGACCAGGTGCCCGCCGGTGAAGTGCCGGTCGTCGGTGAGCTCCGCGACGTAGCCGGGCGGCGGGACGAACGTTTCTGCGTCCTCGGCGGTCTCGAACTCGGCTTCGGCCAGTACGAGTCCGTGCAGCGGCCCCTCGAAGACGTCCACCCCGAGCGGGGGGACGCTGAGCCGGGTCTTGGTGAGCTCGGGGCCGGGCAGGGCGGCGAGCAGGCGGGTGTACTCCTGCTCGGAGAGGTACAGGTTGGTGACCAGGCCCTGGGTCGCGGCGGGGGTGCCCGGCGGGGCGGGCACCTTCTGGGTGAGCTTGTAGGTGCACTCGCCGGTGTCGAGCCGTTCGACCCGGCGCAGCCGCAGCCGGGTGCCCTCGACGTAGCGGTCGGTGATCCGGCGGGCGACGGTGACGGCGCCGGGCGCGGGCACCCGGGCGAGCAGGAAGCGGCGCTCCCGTTCGACCCGCGCGTACCGTCCCTCCGCCAGGTCGGCCGCGGCCCCCCGGCGGGCGTCCTTCCTGCTGTGTTCCCCCATGCCGTGCTGCATGCCGTGCTTCCCCTCCGTGCCTTTCTTCCCCCGTCGCGCCCGCGTCGCCGCCCGGGGTGGCGGCCCGCGCGGGCTCCCCGTCAGCCGCCCGCACCAGGGACCCCCGTCGGTGCCGCGGGCGGCTGCTCCCAGCGTAGTGGGCGAACCGCTCCCGTACGGACGATGCCGCCGAATGTTCCCTCGCTCCGGTCGGTTCCGTTCGGCGGAAGGACAGTTGACGTACCGTCACGAACGGGTTCAGCCGCCGAGGAAGGGGAACAGGTTGAGGAACGGCTCGGTGGTGACCGACATGCCGCGCCCGAACGGGTCGTCGAAGTCCCAGATCAGGAAGAGCAGGAACCCGATCAGCGCGCTGAACGTGCCCGCCAGGACCAGTTCGCGCCGGGTGCGGCGGATCTGCAGGGCGAACATCATGCCGATGGTGACCACCGCGCCGATGCCGAGGCCGAACCAGACCACTCCGGGCATGGTCGGACCGACGTTGCCGCCACGGGAGTTGCGGGCCTCGTCGGCGACCGCGATCTTGTCCATCATCGCCTGGTACGCCTGCGCCTCGATGTCGTTCTGCGGGGCCCGCGAGGCGACGTCGGTGCGCAGCCTGCCGAGCAGCGCGGTGCCGTCGGGGCTGATCCCGCCCTCGGTGCGCATGTAGTGCCACTCGGTGTCCACCACGAACGAGACGTACGCGTCGACGTCCTTGTCGACCACGGCGCGGTAGTCGGCGGGGAACACCTCGGCCCGCGAGCTGACCTCGTACAGCGACTGGGCCTCGGTCTGCACGTCGTCCTGCGCGGCGGAACGGGACTCCCAGACGCCGGCGATCGCCAGGCCCAGCACGATCGCGTAGACCACGCCGATCATCATGGTGATGTACTCGATGACGTCGGGCGTCTCCGAGGTGTCCTCGTCCTCGTCTGCCTTGCGGTGCCTCACCAGCACGACCGCGACGACGACCAGGCACGCCCCGGCCATCGCGAGGGCTAGTGCCAGCCATTCGGACATGGCGGTTCCTCTCCTGAACTGTCCAGCGTGGAAAGCGTGGAACGGGCTTCGCGGCGGTGCGCCGCACCCGCCTGGCGGCGGGTCAGGAACGACTGCGGCGCCCGGCGCCGCCGGACTTCCCGCGCGGGCGCAGCGCGGCGGCCGCGAGCACGGCGGGGACGGTGACCACCAGCATCCTGGTGGTGGTCGTGCTGCCGCGGTGCTTGGCCTCCTGGGCGTGCGGCGGGGGCGGCAGGTGGACGGTCACCGGGGGCGCGGGCCGACCGGGTACGGGGCTCGGGCTGGGGCTCGGCGTCGTCGGCGCGGGGCTGGGCACCGGTTCCGGCACCGGCTCCGGGGTGGGGGTCGGGGCCGGTGGCGGCGTCGGTTTCGGCGTGGGCGTCGGGGTGGGCGCGGGGCGCGCCGGGGCCGGCGGCACGGACTCCGGTGCCGGCGTCGGGGTGGGGGTCGGCGTCGGGGTGGGGGTCGGCGTCGGCGTCGGCGTCGGTTTCGGCGTGGGCGTGGGCGTGGGGGTGGGCTTCGGGGTCGGCGTGGGGGTGGGTGTCGGCGTGGGGGTGGGTGTCGGCGTGGGGGTGGGTGTCGGCGTGGGGTGGCAGTGGTGGTCGTGCCCGTAGCCGTGGCCGTTGCCGTGGCTGTCGTGCCCCCGGCCGTCCCCGACGTCCTGCGGCCGGAGCGGGACGCTCACCCCGGCGCCGGCGTCGACCCCGATGTGCACCCCGGCCGCGTCGACCGAGGTGTGCACCGTGACGCAGAGGTCGAGCCGGTGGTCGTCGCGGTCGTGCGCGGCGGACGACGCGGCCTGGGTCGCACCGGTGAGCACCCCGCAGACCACGGCGACGCCCGCCAGGGCGGTCGCGGCCCGGGCGCCCCGCCGCAGCTGCCCGGCGCGGGCGGCCCCGGCCGGGGCTCCGGACGCGGGGGCGGGTAAGGCGGCCGGCTCCGTTCCACCGTCCGCCCGCGGACGGTCGTTGCGCTGCATGGCGTGGTCCAACCTTCCGGTGGGGGTGGGTGTGGCGGTGCTGCGCCGCGTCCGCTTCGGGTACGGCCGAGGTGGCCGGAGCGCAGTCGAGGGCGCGTCGGAGGATCCGGTCCGGTTCCGTCCGCGGCTCGACCGGCGAGCTGCAGAAACGGATCGGCATGATCAATCCGACGCACCCTCAACGTGGTGTGCCGCCGTTTGGTTACGGCCGGCGGCGGCCGCTGCCGCGCCCCGCCGGTCAGCGGTGCGCGATCTCCACGTTCTCCAGCACGCCGAGCGCGTCGGGGACCAGGATCGCGGCCGAGTAGTACGCGGTGACCAGATAGTTGATCACGGCCTTGTCGTCGATGCCCATGAAGCGGACCGACAGGCTGGGCTGGTACTCGTCCGGGATGCCGGTCTGGTGCAGGCCGATGACGCCCTGGTTGTCCTCGCCGGTGCGCAGCACCAGGATCGAGCTGGTGTTCTCCGGGGTGATCGGGATCTTGCTGCAGGGCAGGATCGGGACGCCGCGCCAGGCCGGGACCTTGTGGCCCTGGAGGTCGACGGTGTCGGGGTACAGGCCCCGGGAGTTGAACTCGCGGCCGAGCGCGGCGATCGCCTTCGGGTGGGCGAGGAAGAACTCGGAGTCGCGGCGGCGGCTGAGCAGCTCGTCCAGGTCGTCGGGGGTGGCCGGGCCGGAGTGGGTCTGGATGCGCTGGTCGAAGGAGCAGTTGGCGAGCAGGCCGAACTCGCGGTTGTTGATCAGCTCGTGCTCCTGGCGCTCGCGCAGCGCCTCCACGGTGAGCTTGAGCTGCTGCTCGATCTGGTTCATCGGCTGGTTGTACAGGTCGGCGACCCGGGAGTGCACCCGGAGCACGGTCTGCGCGATGGAGAGCTCGTACTCGCGCGGCTTGAGCTCGTAGTCGACGAACGCGGTGGGCAGCAGGTGCTCGCCCTCGTGGCCGGCCGACATCGCGATCTCGGCCTCGCCGAGCTCGTTCTGCCGCTGCAGCGGCAGGGTGGCGAAGTCCCGGATGTGCGCCCGCAGGCTGTCGGCCTGGGCGAGCACGGCCTCGAAGTCGGCCCGGCTGAGGGTCAGCAGGGTGCCGGCGGTCTTGGCGGTGGCGGTGTAGTCCCAGGTGGCGTCGGCGTCGAGCAGCGCGTTCTCGCCGAAGCGGTCGCCGTCGCCGAGGACGCCGACCACCGCGTCGTCGCCGTACTTGCCGGTGGAGACCTGGTCGATCTTGCCGTGCGCGACCAGGTGGATCTTGTCGGACGGGGTGCCGCGCTCGACCAGGACCTCGCCGACCCGGAAGTCGCGCTGCCGGCAGCGGTCGGCGAGGGCGGTCAGCACCTCGTCGTCCTCGTAGCCGCGCAGCAGGGCGAGTTCGCCGAGCTCCTGCGGGATGACCCGGACGTCGCCGCCGGTCTGGATGAACTCGATCCGGCCGTCGCCGACCGTGTAGGTCAGTCGGCGGTTGACCCGGTAGGTGCCGCCGGAGGTCTGCGTCCAGGGCAGCATCCGCAGCAGCCACCGGGAGGTGATCTCCTGCATCTGCGGGGCGGACTTGGTCGTGGTCGCCAGGTTGCGGGCCGCGGCGGTGGTGAGGCTGGTCTGCTGGCGCTGCGCCTGCTGAGTCTCCGGGCTGCTGTCCACGGACATCGGGCCGGGCTCTCCTTCGTCTCGCACGGAACCTGACACATCGTCAGATCCGTGAGCGTGTTAGGGCTTTGGTGCGAACGGGTAAAGAGAAGTCAAAGTTTCGACGGGAGCGCGGAGGGCACTGTCGCCGTGCCCCTCCGCCGCCTCCGGAACACTAGATCGTTCCGGCTCCGGGATCGCCCGCACCGCCCCTCGTGCACCCGATTAGGTGAACCTTGGCCCGTGGAGGATTGGCGGGGCTGATTACTGGTCATGCGGCGCCGCCACCCCCTGGAAGCGATTGTGGCCTGGGCCGCTGCCGCCGCGCGGGCCGGTCACGCGAACGCCCCCGGCGGACGGGGGCGTTCGGGATCACGCGAGGGGCGCGCGCCGGTGGGCGGCGGGGGCGGCGCCGGCCGGGCGCGCGCGGGGGTGGTGCGGCGGGCCCGGCGCGCCCGGGGCGGTCAGCCCGGCGCGACCTGCCGGGTCCGCTGCCGGGCCTCCAGGAATGCGGAGGCGGCGTCGTAGCCGAGCGCGATCCGCCGCCGGACGGTCTCCAGTTCGGCACGACCGGAGGACACCGGTCCGCGTCCCGCCTTCACCAACTCGTCCTCGCCGCTGGGCAGCACGTGCACGGTGACGCCGGGCCGGTGCCGGCCGATCTCGGCCTCCACCGCCGCCCGCCGGGTCACCTCGAAGGCGACGTGCGCGAGCTGCCAGGGCATCCGGGGCGGCGCCAGCCGCTCCCCGGTCTGCCGGATCCGCAGCGCGTACACGGTGGTCGCCCCCAGCGAGGCCGCGACGCCGATCGGCAGCGAGTCGATCAGCCCGCCGTCCAGGTAGTGCTCGCCGTCGATCTCCACCGGCGGGAACAGCCCCGGCACGCAGCAGGACGCCAGCAGCGCCGGGATCAACGGCCCGTGGTCGAAGTAGTGCGCCTCGGCCCGCTCGATCGAGGACGCCGGGCAGACGAACGGGAGCTTGAGGTCCTCGATCCGGGTGTGCGGCGCGAAGTGGTTCAGCAGCATCCGGTGCGCGGCGTCCACCGAGGTCAGCCCGGCCCGGACGTGCCGGACGTTGGAGGCGAACGCCCGCAGCGACGGCTTCATCACCTTCATGCTGACGAACTCCATCCACAGCTCGGTGAGTTCGGCGACCACCGAGATCGTGGGGTTCTTCGCCAGGATGGCGCCCTGCACCGAGCCGATCGAGGTCCCGACCACGATGTCCGGGGTGATCCCGGCCTCCAGCAGCGCCCGGACCATCCCGACCTGGTTGCCGCCCCGCTCACCGCCGCCGCCGAGCACGAACGCGACCTTGCCCCGGCCGTCCGGCCACGAGCCGCCGACGTCCGGCGAACCGCCGCCCGGCCGCGCCCCGCCGCCCGGCAGACCGCCGTCGCCCGGCAGACCACTGTCGCCCAGCAGACCGTCCATCGATGCGCCACCTGTTCTCCGGAGGACCCCTCCGGCCTCGCCCCCGCGTACGCGTCCCTGCGGACCCGTCCCCCCGCCCGGGCCCGGCGGACCCGTACGGCCCATCGTCCGACCGGTTTTCCGGCCGCCGCAACCGCATCGTCCGTTCGGGTACCCGGCCGTCGCAACCCATCCCACCTGCGGTTTCGCCCGTCCGCCGCACCCGCGCCCCGATCGGGTCAGCCCAGTGGATCTTCGGCTGGCCCGGGGCCCGGCGGCGTGAGAGGTCTGGAGCCATGCACAGGACTCCGCCCTCCCCGGGGCTCTCCCGGGCTGCCCGGCTGCGCGGCGGCGCGTTCGCCGCGGCCGGGGACGCCCTCGCCCTCGGCGCCCTGACGGTGTTTCTGCTCCTCCTCTCCCCGCTGCTGCTCCTGCTCGGCCTGCTCCGGCCGCTGCTGCCCGCCCGCGCCACCGCCCCGGCCCGGCTGCCGCTGGTCTGGGCCGCCTACCTGACCGGGTTCTCGCTGACCGCGCTGGCCGGCTCGCTGCGGCTGCGGGCCCGCCGGGCCGGCCCGGACGCCTGGCGGCTGCTCGGCGTCCGGGCCGGCCGCCGTTTCCGGCTGCTCACCGAGGGCTGGACCGGCCTGCGCTTCCAGGTCGACCCGCCAGAGCCGCTGCCCGACCCAGGCCGTCCGGTGGTGGTGCTGGCCCGGCACGCGGGCATCCTCAACACCCAGCTGGCGATCACCGCGGTCACCGCCGTGCTCGGCCGCGGCCCGCGCGGCATCGCCAAGCGCTGCGTCGCCCTGGAGCCCGGCCTGCGGGCGCTGCTGCGCGGCGTGCCGCTCGTCCTGTTCCGCTGGAACCGCGCCGGGCGGGCCGCCGCCCTCGCCGAACTCACCGACCAGGCCCGGAACCTGGGCCCAGGCGAGGCGCTCTGGCTGTACCCCGAGGGCACCAACTACAGCGCCGCCCGCCGCGCCGCCTCGATCGCCCGGCTGCGCGCCCGCGGCCAGGACGCGCTGGCCGACCGCGCCGCGGCCATGCCCCACCTCCTCCCGCCGCACCTGCCCGGCGCGCTGGCCGTGCTGAGCGCCGTCGACCCGTCCGCCCTGGTGCTGGTCTGCGGCCACACCGGCCCCGAACGCCTGCTGCCCTGGATGCTCGGCCCCGGCTACACCCCCGGCCCCGGCGACCTGGTCCGGCTCCGCTGGTGGAGCTTCCGGGCCGACCAGGTCCCCACCGAGCAGCAGCAGTTCGCCGACTGGCTGTACGACCGCTGGCAGCAGCTCGACACCTGGATCGCCGGCCCCGCCACCGCCCCCGCCGCCCCGCCCCACCCCGCCGGCGACCTCGACCCGGCCTGAACCGCGCCGCCCCGCCCCGGGTCGGCCCTCCGCCCGCCTTCCGCCGCGCCGTACGCGCCGTACGCACCGTACCCGGGATTCCCTGCCCGCGGTCCGCCGGAAATCTGTTGGCCGCCGCCCGAATGCGGCCCCGGAAAGCACTTCCGGACGTGCCAGGAATTCCGTCCCCCCTCCGGCGGAACTGTCACCGAGGTCGGCGTTTCCGCCTCCGGCGGGTGCCGCGCGGGGGCGAAACCCGGTGCCGAACCCATTGACCGGCGGGTAGCCCGGACGGATACTCCCCTTTGCCCCGGCGCGTTCCGGCTGCCCTCGCGGCCGCCGTGCCGGGTGCCGGCTGAACGGATTATCGCTACCCGGAGGAGCGGAATTGGGCGGACCGTGGGACGGGCTCCCCCGTGATTTATGCACCGATCTCAGAGCCGAGCAGCAATCCCTCGCGGCCGAGATCGTCCGGGAGATCAGATCCGCCGTCCCGGAATTCTCCCGACCGCTCTCCGGGCCATTCGGGGCCGGAATCCAGCAGGGCGTGGAGACGGCGCTCGCCGAGTTCACCGACCGGGTCGCGGGGCTGCCCGCGCCGGGGCCGCGCCAACTGCGGGTGTACCGCTCGCTGGGCCGCGGCGAACTCGCCGAGGGGCGCAGCCTGGACGCGCTGCAGGCCGCGTTCCGGCTCGGCGCCCGGCTGGCCTGGCGGCGGTACGCCCGGGTGGCGCGGCGGCGCGGGCTGGCCGCCGAGCAGTTGGTGACGCTGGCCGAGGCGGTGTTCGCGCACATCGACGAGGTCGCGGCGGCCAGCGTGCGGGGCTACGTGGACGCCCGCACCGACCGGGCCGGCGCGCTCGGCCGGGCCCGGCACCGGCTGCACGAGCTGCTGCTGGCGGGGGCGGAGCCGGCCGAGCTCGCCGCCGCCGCCCGCCTCGCGGACTGGCCGCTGCCCGAGCGGGTCGCCGCGGTCTCGCTGGACCCGCGCCCGGCGCCGTCCGGACCGCCCGCCCCGGCCCCACCGTCCGCGCCCGCGCCCCCGTTCGCGCCCCCGTCCGCGCCGGTGGCCCCGTCCGGAGCGCTGCCCGATCAGGTGCTGGCCAGCCTGGACGTCCGGCAGCCGCACCTGCTGCTGCCGGAGCCGGCCGTCCTGCTCGGCGACCCGCGGGTCGGCGCCGCGTTGCAGGGGCGGGGCGCGGTGATCGGGCCGGTGGTGCCGGTCGGGCTGGCCGCGCAGTCGCTGCGCTGGGCCCGGCTGGTGCGGGCCTCGCTGCCGGAGCCGCCGCCGCGCCCGGTCGACTGCCGCGAGCGGTACGCGGACCTGCTGCTGCTCACCGACCCGGCGCTGGTCCGGCTGATCGCCGAGCGCCGGCTGGCCCCGCTGGCGCCGCTCACCCCCAAGCAGCGCGACCGCCTCGCCGCCACCCTGCTCGCCTGGTTGCAGACCGGCCGCGGCAGCGCCCCCGAGGTCGCCGCCAGGCTCGGGATCCACCCGCAGACCGCCCGCCAGCGGCTGCACCGCGTCCAGCAGTTGTTCGGCCCGGCGCTCACCTCCCCGGACACCCGCCTCGAACTCGAGGTCGCCCTGCGCGCGACCTCCGCCGGGCGGTCGGCGTGGTGAACCAGGCGAACCGGGCGAGCCGGGTGAGCCGGGCGGAGGCGGTCGTGTGCGCTGCGTAATCGGCCGACCGCGCAAAGATTTGGTATAGGGATGTGATCTGTCCGGTTAAAGGCTGGTGAAGACCACGTGCGATCATGTTCTGCGCGCACATCGACCCTCCGTGCGTCACGGAACAGGAGGACGCACGAGCATGGTACAGACCGACGAGCTGTCGACCGGCGAGACGTCGGCGGCGGCCGCCAAGGACGCGGCGGCCCCCGCGAAGCCCCGGCGGCGGGCCCGGCGGATCCTGCTGATCACCGGCGGCACCGTGCTGGCGCTGGTGCTGGCCGCGGGCGGCACCGGGTTCTGGATGTACCGCCACCTGGAGGGGAACCTCGACACCGTCGACATCGACAAGGCGCTCGGCGAGGACCGGCCGGCTCCGCTGCCGGACGGCGCGCAGGACATCCTGGTGCTCGGTTCGGACTCCCGCAGCGGCGACAACGGCGACCTGGCGGGCGGCGACGTGGGCGGCACGGCGCGCTCGGACACGGCGATGGTGGTGCACATACCCGAGGGGCGGTCCAACGCCACCGTGGTGAGCATCCCGCGCGACACCATGGTGGCCCGTCCGGCGTGCACCACCGCCGACGGCAAGCAGGTGGCCGGCACGCCCCGGGTGATGTTCAACTCGATCTACACCACGGCGGGTCCGGCCTGCGTGGTGAAGACCGTCGAGTCGATGACCGGCCTGCGGATGAACCACTACGTGGAGATCGACTTCGCCGGGTTCAAGGACCTGGTGGACGCGATGGGCGGGGTGGAGGTCACCACCGACACCGCGATCGACGACAAGTACAGCGGCCTGCACCTGCCCGCCGGCACCCACCTGCTGGACGGCACCCAGGCGCTGGCGTTCGTCCGCACCCGGCACGGCGTCGGCGACGGCAGCGACCTCGGGCGGATCGGCCTGCAGCAGAAGTTCCTGCTCTCGGTGCTCTCCCAGCTCCAGCGCAAGGGCACGCTCACCAGCCCGACCAAGGCGTACGGCGTGGCGAACGCGGCCACCAAGGCGCTGACCACCGACACCTCGCTGGGCTCGCTCAACGGCCTGCTCGACTTCGCGCAGAGCATGAAGGGCCTGCAGCCCGAGCGGATGAAGACCGTGATGCTGCCCGTGGTCACCGACCGGATCGACCACAACCGGGTGGTCGCCGACGAGGCGAAGGCCGCCGCGCTGTGGGCGTCGCTGCGCGAGAACCGCCCCGTCCCGTCCGGTTCCCCGGCCGCCTCCGCGAGTGCCTCCCCGTCCGCCTCCGCGAGGTCCTCGGCGAGCGCCTCCGCCCACAACTGACAGGTATCGCACCGTGGTTGCCCACCGTCCCCGGCTGAGTGTCGTCGTCCCGTTCCAGAACGTCGAGGCTTACCTGGCGGAGTGTCTGGAGTCCGTCGCCCGGCAGTCGTTCCGGGACTTCGAGGTCATCCTGGTCGACGACGGCTCGACCGACTCCTCCACCGACATCGCCCGGGCGGTGTGCGACCGCGACCGGCGGTTCCGGCTGATCCGGCAGGAGCCGCACGGGCCGGGCCACGCCCGGAACACCGGGCTGCGGGCGATGCACCCGGACGGCGAGTTCCTGGTCTTCGCGGACGGCGACGACGTGGTGCCCGAGCACGCGTACGAGACGCTGCTGCGCACCCTGGAGGAGTCCGGGTCGGACTTCGTCTCGGGCAACGTCCAGATGATGAACTCCACCAGCACCTGGCAGTCGCCGCTGCACAAGGCCCCGATGCAGGCCGAGCGGCGGGGCACCCACATCACGAAGTTCGACAAGCTGATCTACGACCGGACGGTCTGGAACAAGGTGTTCCGCCGCAGCTTCTGGGACTACTACTTCATCGAGTTCCCCGAGGGCGTCCTGTACGAGGACTCCTGGGTCAACATGTTCGCCCACTTCCGGGCCGCCAAGGTCGACGTGATCACCGACGTCGTCTACTACTGGCGCCGCCGGGACGGGGCCGCCGCCCCCTCCATCACCCAGCGCCACCACGAGCTGGACAACCTGCGCGACCGGGTCGCCGCCGTCCAGTCGGTGAGCCGCTTCCTGGCCGGGCACCGCTCGCAGCGCTTCGCCGAGTCCAAGCGCAAGTACGACCTGGCCTGCCTGACCTCCGACCTGATGCTGCACCTGAAGGTGCTGCCGGACGCGGAGGAGGAGTACCAGCACGCCTTCCTGGAGTGGACCAACGAGTTCCTGGACGAGGCCGACCCCGACCTGATCGGCGAACTGCCCGCCGAGGCCCGGGTGAAGTGGCTGCTGGTGCGCGGCCGCAAGCTGGCCGAACTGCTGGAGGTGCTGGAGTTCGAGCGGCGCGGCGGGCCGATGCCGGTCCAGCGCCGCTTCCGCCGCTACCTGAAGTACCCGCACCTGGGCGACCGCAGCCTCGGCATCGACCGCAAGGCGTACCGTCTCGACAAGGAGCTGGCGCTGCACGGCTCGGTCGGCGAGGTGCGCTGGGAGGACGAGCGGCTGGTGATCGGCGGGCACGCGTACATCCGCTTCCTGAACGTCCACAAGCGGCACATGTCGGTCAAGGGCTTCGCGCTGCGCAACCGCAAGCAGGACCGGATGCTGCTGGTCCCCGCCCGCACCGTCTACGCGCCGCAGGCCACCGAGCACTCCGGGCAGAACCGTTACTGCTACGACTGGGCGGGCTTCAGCACCTCCTTCGACACCAACCGGCTCAAGCTCAAGGGCAAGTGGGCCGAAGGCACCTGGGACGTGGCGGCGGGCGTGCTCAGCCGCGGCCTGTTCCGCTACCGCGGCCTGGACCGCGGCAGCGTCGGCAGCGCCGCCAACCCGCCCTACCGGTACGTCGACAAGAACACCCGGGTGCTGCCGCTGTTCGTCCAGAACCGGCTCAAGCTGCGGGTCGAGATCGTCCGCTGCCGGATCACCGGGCACCGGATCGACGGCGACCACCTGGTGCTGCGCGGCGTGTACCTCGGCCCGACCGTGCCGACCGGCGGGCAGCTGCGACTGGTCAGCCTCGGCGGGGCCGGACGGGTGCAGGTGCCGGTCCGCTTCACCCCCGGCGGCGAGGGCTGGTGCACCTTCACCGGCCGCGTCCCGCTGCGCTCGGTCGTCCCCGCGCAGCCGGCGGCGGACGAGACCCGGCCGGTCTCCTGGGAGCGCGGCGGCAACGGCTGGAAGACCACCTTCCACGTCGCCGGGCGGGCCATGACCATGTACCCGGTGATGGCCGAGGACACCCCCGACGGCCACCACCGCCTCCCGGCCGCCCTGCAGACCCCGGAGGGCGACCGCGAACTGGTCGTGCACCGCAACGGCGCCGGCTACCTCGTCCTGTTCGAACGGGCCACCCTGCCCCGGGTCATCCGCTACGAGTGGCTGGCCGACGGGCCGCTGGAGATCGTCGGCCGCTACCCCGCCCTGGACCGGGTGCCGCCCGCAGAGCGCCGCACCGCCCACCTGGTGCTGCGCTCGCGCGCCCAGGGCACCGAGCGCGCCATCTCCCTCGAATGGCGCGGCGAGTACTTCCGGGCCCGCTTCGACCCGGCCCGGCTGCGCACCCTGGCCGGCACCATCCCGCTGGCCGCCGGCCGCTGGGACCTCTTCCTGCGCCGCCAGGACCCCTCCCGCACCCCGCCCGCCGAACTCCTGCCCGACCTGATGCTCAAGCTCGAACAGGACGCGATACCCGGCCTCCCGCTGCCCCGGGAAGCCGACGAGCGCCGCTACGACCTCCAGGCCGAGGCGTACGACCGGCTCTCCCTCCAGGTCCACTCCGCCATGCCCGACCACGCCCGCGGCCCCTACCGGCAGAAGCTGCTGCGCACCAAGACCTACCCCGCCGCCCGCCAGCGGCCCGTCCGCCCCGCCGTCCTGTTCGACGCCTTCAAGGGCACCCAGTACTCCGACAGCCCGCGCGCCGTCCACGAGGAACTCGTGCGCCGCGGCGCCCGGTTGGAGCACCTCTGGGTCGTCAAGGACGACCAGGTCGACGTGCCGGAGACGGCCCGCGCCGTCCGCATGTGGTCGCCCGAGTGGTACGAGGCCCTGGCCACCAGCCGCTACGTGGTGGCCAACAACCACCTCCCGGACTGGTTCCGCAAGCGCCCCGGCCAGACCGTCGTCCAGACCTGGCACGGCACCCCGCTGAAGAAGATCGGCCACGACATCGAGGCCGTCCACTTCGCCGACAAGCGCTACCTCGAACGGCTCGCCGTCGAGGTGGAGAACTGGGACCTGCTGGTCTCCCCCAACAGCTTCTCCACCCCGATCCTGCGCCGCGCCTTCGCCTTCCCCGGCGAGCTGGTGGAGTCCGGCTACCCGCGCAACGACGTGCTGTGCCGCCCCGACACCGAGCGCCGGGCCGAACAGGTGCGCCGCCGGATCGGCATCCCGGAGGGCAAGCGGGTGGTGCTGTACGCCCCGACCTGGCGCGACGACCAGTACTACTCCCCCGGCCGCTACAAGTTCGACTTCCGGATCGACCTCGCCGACGCCCGGGCCCGGCTCGGCGCGGACCACGTGCTGCTGGTCCGCCGCCACCCCAACGTGGTCGACCCGGTGCCCGGCGCGGGCGACGGCTTCGTCCACGACGTCTCCGACTACCCCGACATGGCCGACCTGTCCCTGATCACCGACGTCATGATCACCGACTACTCCTCGCTGATGTTCGACTTCGTCAACACCGGCCGGCCGATCCTCTTCTACACCTACGACCTGGAGCACTACCGGGACACCCTGCGCGGCTTCTACTTCGACTTCGAGAGCAGCGCACCCGGCCCGCTGCTCTTCGACTCGGCGGAGCTGGTCGACGCCGTCCGGGACGCCGACGGGGTGCGGCGGCGGCACGCCGAGCGCTACCGGCGCTTCCAGCAGGACTTCTGCGACCTCGACGACGGCCGGGCCGCCGCCCGGCTGGTCGACCGGATGCTCACCGTGGGCGGCGACCTCGACCCGGGGACGGCGCCGACACCGGTTTCCGCGCCCGCTCGCGGTGCCGAGGCCGTTGCCGGAGCCGTTCCGGCGGCCGTTGCCGGAGCCGTTCCCGCGGCCGTTCCCGGAGCCGTTCCCGCGCCCGTGCGCACGGCCGCGCGGACGGCCGCTCCCGCGCCGGACAGGCCCCGGGCCGGTGTGCCGATGCCGGGCGACACCTTCGAGGGCGTGCCCTGGCCGCTGCCCGCGCACCTGACCACCCCCGCCGACCCCGACGCCCTCCGGCTGCGGGAGCGCGTCGGCGCCCGCCGATCAACGGAGCACGACCATGTCTGACCAGGACCGCCCGAGCCGCCCGACCGTCGAGGGCACCGACAGCAGCGGGCCCGTCCCGGTCGACTTCCGGTTCAGCCCGACCCGCAACGGCACCCGCCACCTGGTGGTGGTGTTCGCCAACTTCTCCGCCCCGGAGGACTACGGCTTCTCCAACGGCGTGCTGGACCAGGTGCGGGCCAACGTGCTGTGGATCCGCGACCGGTTCGACGGCGGCAACGCCTTCTACCTGTGCCAGGACATGGACTTCGCGACCGAGCGCGCGGTGGCCGCCGTCATCGCCCGCTTCGTGCACGCCCTCGACCTGACCCACGACCAGGTCACCGTGTTCGGCGGTTCCAAGGGCGGCAGCGCCGCGCTGTGGTTCGGCCTGCGGCACGGCTACGGCAACGTGCTGGCGCTCATCCCGGTGTTCCGGATCGGCACCTCCCTGGCCGCCCGCCGGCCGGCCGCCGCCGAGCTGATGATGGGCGGGGCCACGCCCGAGAAGGTCGCCGCGCTGGACGCCCTGCTGCCCGACCTGGTCGCCTCCACCCCGCACCGGAACACCCGCGTCTACCTGGTGACCTCGCCGCAGGACGAGCTCTACGCGGAGCAGGTCGAACCGTTCCTGCCGCTGTTCGCCGGCTACCCGGACTTCCACCTGCTGGTCAACGACTCGCCACTGATCACCGGCCACACCAGCGTCACCGCCCGCACCCTGCCCGCCGTGCTGGGCCTGCTCAACCTGCTGGTCGCGGGCATCACCCCGCGCCTGGGCCTGGCCCGCACCGGCGGCGAGCAGCCCGACCGGGACACCTCCGCCCTGGACGCGCTGCTGGCCGCCACCGAGCGCTTCCCCCGCCCGCAGGTGGCCTTCCCCGACCCGGCGGTGCCCGTCCCCGGCGACGTCGTCGCGGTGGGCGGGCGGGCCCCGGGCGCGGAGCGGGTCAGCATCTGGCTGAGCGGCAAGTACATGGGCTCGGCGCAGACCGCCGAGGACGGCAGCTGGGTCCGGCAGTTCACCCGGCCGTGGGAGGCCGGCGAGTACACCCTCAAGCTGTTCGGCGTGGCCCCGGACGGCGAGCAGAGCCCGCGCACCCTGCACACCTTCACCGTCGTCGAGCCCGCCCCGGGACTGCCCACGCCCCTGGTCACCGAGCCCGCGGACCTGTCCCTGGTGCCCGGGCCGACCGTCCGGCTGAGCGGCTCCGCGCCGGGCGCCGAGCGGGTCGAACTCGTGATCGGGGAGCACTCGTTGGGCTCCACCCCGGTCACCCCGGAGGGCAACTGGAGCTGGCAGCCCGCCTGGGAGTGGCGCGGCGGCGAGCACACCGTGGACGTGGTCGCCCAACTGCCCGGGGTGCGCCCCTCCGCCCCGGCCCGGGTCACCTTCACGGTGGCCGGCGCGCTGGCCCGCGACGCGCGGTTGCAGGCCAAGTACGGCTACTGAGCCGGCCCCCGGTGCGCCGGCCGGCCTCGGTGGTCGGCGCGTTAGGCTCCTGATCACCGGCGGGGTACCGGCGGTGGGACGAAGGGGGCGGGCATGCCGGACGCGGTCGACGGGCTGAGCGGGCTGGACGAGGTGTGCGAGCGGGTGCTGGCCGAGACCGGCTGCCCGTCGGTGAGCGTGGCCGTCGCGGCGGGCGAGGAGCTGGTGCTGGCCCGGGCGTACGGGCTGGCGGACGTCGCGGCCGGGCGGGCGGCGACGCCCGGGACGGCGTACGGGCTGGCGTCGACCACCAAGGCGTTCGTCGCGCTGGCGGTCTGCCTGGCGGCGGACCGCGGCCTGCTCGACCTGGACGCGCCGCTGGCCGCCGGGTTCGGCCGGACGGCGCCGACACCGCGCCAACTGCTCTGCCACCGGGGCGGGTTCCCCGGCTACTACGACTTCAGCTACGAATCCGCCTACCGGCCGGTCGACATCGACCGCTACCGCCGCCAACTGCACGAGCCGGGTGGCGAGTTCGAGTACGCCAACCTCGGCTACCAGGAGCTCGGCCGACTGCTGGAGGCCGTCACCGGCCGGGCGACGGCCGACCTGCTGCGGGAGTGGATCGCCGAGCCGCTCGGGCTGGCGGACTTCGCCTACGCGCACGTCCACCCCGGGCCCGGACCGGCCGCGACCCGCTACACGCCGGACGGCCGGCCGTACCCGCCGGTCCGCAACGGGCACCCGGCGGCGACCTCCGGCTGGGCGACCGCCGGGGACGTCGCCCGGTTCGCCCGCCGCTCGCTGGGCCTGCTGAAGCCGGAGACCGCCGCGGCCGTCCACGTTGGGCCCGCCATCTTCGACGCCGACGGCCTCGACTCCGGGGGCCTCGGCTACGGACTCGGACGGGTCTTCCAGCGGACGGCCGACGGGGCCGTGCTCAGCAGCCACGGCGGCGGCATGGGCGGCGTCGCCTCGATGATGCTGGACGTGCCCGCGCGCGGCCTCTCGCTGGCCGTCCTCGCCAACTCGACCGACAAGACCGCCCGCGACGCGGTGTTCCGGTACCTGACGGCGGCACTGGCCCCCGAGTGCGACCCCCGCCACCTCGCCCCGAGCGCCGAACCCGGCCTCCCCTGCACGCTGGCCCCCGGCAGCTGGTCCGGGCAGGTCGCCACCCCCGACGGCGACACCGTGCCGCTGGCCGTCACCGCGCTGCCGGACGGCCGGGTGGAGGTCCGCCTCGCCGACCACCCGCCGGTGACCGTCCCCGCCGCCGCCTCCGCCCGCTGGGACGTCCGACTCGTCGCGCCGCTCCAGCTCCCCACCCCCGACGCGCTGCTCAACAGCCCCTCCTTCGGTCTCGAACTGCGCCTGCGCGACGGCGACCTGACCGGCCGGGCGATCGCCTTCCGGAACGGCGACCGCGAGGGCCTGCTCGGCCCGTACCTCCCGCACCCCTGCGAGCTGCGCCGCCAGGGCTGAGCCGCACACCCGGGACGGGCCCGCGGCTCAGCGCCGCGCCGGCTCCGGCTCCGGCTCCGGTCCTTCGCCCGGCCCTGCGCCCGTCCCCTCACCGCGGAAGAACGCGGCGACGCCGCGGGCGCCCGCCGGGGCCGTGATCATGGCCAGGATCCGGGCCGAGTCGGCGGCGACCCCGGCCGTCCGGGCGAACATCTCCTCCTCGTAGGCCCGCAGGGCGGCGTCGGGGTCGGCGGGGGCGGCGGCGAGGGCGGTGGCGAGTTCGAGGGCGTCGCGCATCGCGGCGTTGGCGCCGTGGCCGACGGGGGGCATCAGGTGGGCGGCGTCGCCGAGCAGGGTGAGGCCGGGGCGGTGCGGCCAGCGGAGGCCGACCGGGAGGCCGGTCAGCGGGCGCGGGGTGACCGGGCCGGTGCAGGCGGCGATCAGGGCGCGGCACTCGGGCGTCCAGTCGGCGAACAGCGGGAGCAGCGCGGCCCGGGCGGCGTCCGGCTCGGTGAACGGGATGCCGCAGCTGGTGAGCCAGTCGGCGGCCCCGTCGGTGCGGCCGTAGAAGGTCAGACCGACCCGGACGGAGCCGTCGCCGCAGCGCTGGGCGGCGAGTGAGCGGCCCTCGCCGATCACCCAGTAGCTGCCCCGGCCGACGACGGCGGCCAGGTCGGGGCGGGTGCGGTCGACGTCGGGGATGGTGCCCTCGACCGCGTTGACGCCGAGGTGCCGCGGCTCCGCCGGGGTGAGCAGCGGGCGGAGGCGGGAGTGGGCGCCGTCCGCGCCGATCAGGACGTCGCAGTCGGCCCGGCCGCCGTCGGTGAACTCCAGCCGCCAGCCCGCGCCGGCCGCCGCTTCGCCGGCCACCGGGGTGGCGGTGCGCAGGGTGCGGCCCCAGGCGACGGTGCCGGGCGGGAGCGAGTCGAGGAGCAGGTCGCGCAGGTCGGTGCGGTCGATCTCGGGGCGCAGCGCGGGCGAGTCCGCAGGCGTGTCGTCGCGGTGCAGGACGGTGCCGGTGTGGTCGAGCAGCAGCATGTCCTCCCCTTCGGGCCGGGCGTACCGGCGGAACGCCCCGGTCAGCCCGGCCGCGCGCAGCGCGCGCTGTCCGGTGTCCGCGTGCAGGTCGAGCGTGCCGCCCTGGGTGCGGGCGGTCCGTCCGGTGTCGCGCTCGTGGACGGTGACCCGGAGGGCTGGGTCTCCGCGCATGGTGAGCAGCCGGGCCAGGGTCAGCCCGCCCGGTCCGCCGCCGACGATCGCCACGTGCGTGCTGTCCGCCATGTGCTGTCCTCTCCCCTGCCCCGGCCGGCCGTCCGACCCTCCTTCCGATACACCGTATCGCCCGATACGATGCATCGGAAGGAGTCGCCGTATCGTGATCCCGCACCACCAGCACCGCCCGGCACCGCCCCGCCGGCCCCGCCGAACGGAGACCGCCCATGACTCCCCGTCACGACTCCCCCGCCGACTCCTCGACGGCCGCCTCCTCCGGCCTGATCTGGGAGCGCCCGGAGCCGCCGGCCCGACGGTCACCGGGGCCGTTGAGCCGGGCGCTGATCGTGACGGCGGCCCTCGAACTGGCGGACGCGGACGGGCTGGAGGGGGTCTCGTTCCGGCGGGTCGCAGCGGCGCTGGAGGTCGGGCCGATGCGGCTGTACGGGTACGTGGAGACCAAGGCCGAGCTGCTGGAGCTGATGGTGGACGCGGCATACGGGGAGATCGCCCCGCGCACCGCGAGCGGCCGGGGCAGCCGGAGCACCGCGGCCGGAGCCTCCCGCGCGGCCGGGCGGGCCGGAGAGCCGGGGTGGCGGGAGGAGTTGCGGGCGATCGCGGAGCGGACCAGGCTGACCGCGCTGCGACACGAGTGGTTCACCGAACTGCTCGGCGGGCGCCCGCACTTGGGACCGAACGCGCTGGCCGTGATGGAGGCGGTACTGGCCGCCGTCCAGCGCGTGCCCGGCCTCGCCGACGACCCGACCGGAGTGCAGCGGGCAGCCGGCGTGTTCCACGCCTACTTGACCGGGACGCTGCGGGTCGAGGTCGGGCAGCGCCAGGCCGAACGCTCGGAGGGCCGTTCGGACCACGACTGGCAGGCGGCCATGGGCCCGTACCTGGTCCGGACCCTGGCGGCGGGCCGGCACCCGACCGTGGCGCGGGTGATGGCGGAAGCCGAACACCTCGCGCCCGGCGAGCAGTTCGCGGCGGGCCTGGAGCTGGTGCTCGACGGGATCGCCGCCCAGTCACCCTGACCGGACCGGGGTTCGAGACCGGTAGGCCCGCACGTTCAGGAGACGCGCACTCGTCGTTGCCGCCAGTGGATCGTGACTCTGCGTCGGTGCCCTCCGGCATGGCGTAGGCACCCTTCGGGCTGCCGGGAGGCCGTGTTTTCATGCACGGCGGTGGCCGGGCTCGCCCGCTCGGGGTTTCCGTTCGATGGGCGTGTCTTGAGGTCGGAATGGCGACAGTCGTTCGGTGTCGGCGGGTGGCGTGTGGGGGTTCCCGCCCCGGTGTGGGGGCCGGGGCGGGGTGGTGTGTGTGGGGGGTCAGCAGGTGCCGTTGTCCTGCCAGATGTTCCAGGCGATGGCGCTGCCGGGGGTGACGTCGGTGCTCCAGTAGAGGGCGGTGTAGTTGTGGCCGTTGTAGGAGACCTGGTCGTTGGGGACGTAGGCGGTGGCGGGGTTCCAGGCGGGTTGGCAGGTGCCGGTGGAGGTGGTGGTGACGGTGAGGGTGTAGGTGGCGCTGTGGGTGCCGCTGGCCGCGGTGCCCTTCACGGTGATCGGGTACGTACCGGCTGGGGTGGAGGCGGTGGTGGTGACGGTGAGGGTGCTGCCGCTGCCGGAGTTGACGGACGCCGGGCTGAACGAGGCGCTCGCACCCGCCGGCAGGCCGGTGGCGGTCAGCGTTACGGACTGGGCGGTGCCGGAGGTGGTCGCGGTGGAGACGGCGGCGGTGGCCGAGGCTCCGGCGCTCACGCTGCCCGAGACCGGGGAGAGGGTGAGGGAGAAGTCGTTGGCGGGGGCGGTGGTGGTGACGGTCAGGGTGTAGGTGGCGCTGTGGGTGCCGCTGGCGGCGGTGCCCTTCACGGTGATCGGGTAGGTGCCGGCGGGGGTGGAGGCGGTGGTGGTGACGGTGAGGGTGCTGCCGCTGTCGGAGTTGACGGACGCCGGGCTGAACGAGGCGCTCGCACCCGCCGGCAGGCCGGAGGCCGACAGCGCGACGGACTGGGCGGTGCCGGAGGTGGTCGCGGTGGAGACGGTAACGGTGGCCGAGGCTCCGGCGCTCACGCTGCCCGACGCTGGGGAGAGGGCGAGGGAGAAGTCGTTGGCCGGAGCCGTGGTCGTGGCGGCGGGGTTCCAGTAGTCGCCGGCCATCACCAGGTAGACCAGCATCTTGATGGTCTCGCCGTAGTAGTGGTCGCCGAACGGGTTGGTCGCCAGCTGGTTCCAGATGGCGTCGGTCCAGGCCTGGTCGCCGGCGGCCATCGCCGAGGGTCCCACCGAGTCGCCGGCCTCCTCGGCCGAGGTGTCACCGGAGACGTTGGCGTTGGCGCAGCTCAGCTTGATGTGCGGCTGGACGTTCTTCGGGTTGCCGCCGGAGATCGCCTTCGCGCACGCTGACCACAGCTTGGCGTCGTTGTAGGCGAACGCCGCCGTGCTCGGCCCGTTCAGCAGCGCGTCGGTGCCCATGTGCCACGGGACGCGGACGGAGTTGTAGCCGACGATGTTGTCCGGCTGGCTCTCCTGGTAGTTCGCGGGGGCCGGGGACGGGGTGCCGTTGGCGCCGACGACGAAGTCCGGCAGCAGTCCGTGGCCGTTGGAGTAGTTGCTGACCAGCGACTGGTCGATGGCCTCGGTGCGGGAGATGACCTTGTTCCAGTCGTGCGCGGTGTCGTACGCGGCGAAGGCCCGCAGGTGGTCGAGCATGTGGTCGGAGGGGCGGGTGTCGGTGCTGACCCCGTCGTCCTCGCACTTGAGGTGGCCGTCCGAGGTGACGTCGTGGGCGTAGATCTTGCCCAGCCAGGCCAGGGCGTCCGTCTTGTAGCCGCCCCACTGCTTGTCGGCGAGGATCAGGCCGTAGCCGATGTCGAGGTCGCCGTCGGTGGCCGCGTCGGGGGTGCCGCTGTCGGCGTACTTGCAGGTGCTGCCGTCGAGCTTCCACTGCATCAGGCCGTACTGGTCCTGGTGGTTCTTCACCAGCTGCCACAGGCCGTTGAACTCGGTCTGCGCGTCGGGGTCGTAACCGGCCATCAGCGGCACGATGTTCATGCCGTAGCCCTGGGCCTCGGAGACGGTGCCGTTGTTGGGCGCGTCGCCGTCGCCCTTGGTCGAGACGTAGTACTCGTTGCTGGCGCAGCCGTGGACCAGGTAGTTCGACTTCCACGAGTCGTACTGCTTGGTGACGGCGGCGTCGCGGGTGGCCTGCGAGGCGGACGGCATGACGCCGACCTTGTAGGCCGTGTGGGAGGGGAACGGGTGCGCGGGGGTCGCCGCTTGGGCGGCGGGCACGCCGACGAACGCGACGAGGCCGAGCGTCAGGGTGCTGAGCGTCGTGCCCAGCGCCAGGACTCGGCGAGTGTGCGGGGCCACTGTGTGGTTCCTTTCGATCGGTGCGGACGGCAGGGCATCGGGGAATGTGCTCACTGCCGACGGTGTGTGGGGGGGGTCAGCAGGTGCCGTTGTCCTGCCAGATGTTCCAGGCGATGGCGCTGCCGGGGGTGACGTCGGTGCTCCAGTAGAGGGCGGTGTAGTTGTGGCCGTTGTAGGAGACCTGGTCGTTGGGGACGTAGGCGGTGGCGGGGTTCCAGGCGGGTTGGCAGGTGCCGGTGGAGGTGGCGGTGACGGTCAGGGTGTAGGTGGCGCTGTGGGTGCCGCTGGCCGCGGTGCCCTTCACGGTGATCGGGTAGGTGCCGGCGGGGGTGGAGGCGGTGGTGGTGACGGTGAGGGTGCTGCCGCTGCCGGAGTTCACCGACGCCGGACTGAACGAGGCACTCGCACCCGCCGGCAGGCCGGAGGCCGACAGCGCGACCGACTCCGCCACCCCGGAGGTCACCGCCGTGGAGACGCTGACCGTGGCCGGCGAACCCGCCTTCACGCTGCCCGAGTTGGGTGAGACGGCGACGGAGAAGTCGCTGGCGGTGGTGCCCCCGGTGATCTTCTGGAAGATCTTCGAGTAGGCGTAGTTCAGTGCCTTGTCGTAGCCGTCGACCTCCCAGAACGCCAGTTCCTGGACGCCCTTGGACGCCGCGAAGGTCTCCAGGGTCTGGGCGTTGGCCTGGCTGAAGAACTCGTTGTCGTCGTTCTGGCCGGCGATCGGGGTCAGGCCCAGGCGGTTGAAGGCCTGGGCGGTGGTGATGCCGTACAGCGAGGCCAGTTGCGGAGCGGTGCCGTTCGCGGCGGACTCGGCGTCGTTGAGGGCGTTCTGCCCGTTGCCGAAGTCCATCGTCATGATGTTGACCAGGTTCACCTTCACGCCCTTGGACTTGGCGTCCTTGAGCATGTTCATCGCGTTGGCGGGCAGGCCGCCCGGGTCCACCGGCAGGGTGAAGTCGATCTGGACGTTCGGGTTCTGCGCCTGGAGGGCGGCCAGGGCCTGGTCGCGGCGGGCGTTGGCGGTGGTGTCGTCCAGGACGGAGCCTTCGATGTCGAAGTCCAGCCGGGTCACGCCGTAGGTGTTGACGATGTTGGCGTACGCGGCGGTGAGGCTGGACACCGAGGTGCAGGTCTGCGCGAGTTCGCCGCCGGCGGCGCCGCCGAAGGAGATGATGACGTTGCCGCCGGCCGACTGCAGGGAGCCGATCTGGGACTTGAACGCCCCGACCGGGTCGTTGCCGCGCTCCCACATCGGGGTGCAGCCGGACTTCGGCGTCAGGAAGGCCAGCGTGTAGAACTTGTCGCCGCTGGCGCTCAGGTCGGCGGCCAGGTCGCCGGCCGTGGAGCTGTCGATCTCCAGGTACGGCGCCGAGTAGTGCGCGGGGAAGGTGCCGCCGGCGGCGTGCGCCGGTCCGGCGGCGACCACGGCGAGCGCGGCGGCGGGGAGAGCGGCGGCCACGGCTGCCGTGAGCAGTCTGCGGGCAGGGGCGGATCGGGACATGGGGGGTCGATTCCTTCACTGTGGATGAGGAACGAGCGAGGTGGGGGACGTCATCGCAGGGCGGCTCGGGCCGCGCGGGCCGCACGGGCGCAGGGACTGCGGGGACCGCGGGGCCCCGGGCGTGCCGGTCGGGACGGACCGGTCCGCAGGCCGCCAGATAGTAAGGAAGGTTTCCTAACGAGCAGAAGTTAGCGACCTGACCCCGGCGCGTCAATGGCCCGTCGCCACCGGAAATGCGGCACCTCAAGCGGTCTTGACGGCGCATCAGTGCAGCCTTACGCTCGCCGACCACAACAGAAAGTAAACTTTACTAACCGAAAGGTGGCCGCAGTGACGCTCTTCCCCCGAGCCCCCCGTCGCCGCACGGCCCATCACCGACCCCGCCGATCGCTGGGCGCCGCCCTCCTCGCCCTGGCGGCGGTGGCGGCGGCCATGACGACCCCCACCGCCGTCGCCGCCCCGTCCGGCGGGGGTACGGCGACCGTCAGCGCCGCCGTGACCGCCCCCGCCGCCTTCACCCACCCGGGCGTACTGCTCGGCAAGTCCCAACTGGACCTGATCCGCACCCGGGTGAACGGCGGCGTCGAGCCGCAGAAGAGCGCCTGGTCGCAGCTGCTGGCCAGCCCGTACGCCTCGTCGTCGTACACCCCCCACCCGCGCTCCACCGTCGAGTGCGGCTCGTCGTCGAACCCCGACTACGGGTGCAGCGACGAGCGGGAGGACGCCATCGCCGCGTACACCGACGCGCTGGCCTGGTACGTGACCGGCAACAGCAGTTACGCCAAGAAGGCGATCCAGATCATGGACGCCTGGTCCGGGACCATCACCACGCACACCAACACCAACGCCCCGCTGCAGACCGGCTGGGCCGGCACGGTGTGGTCGGAGTCCGCGGAGATCGTCAAGTACACCTACAGCGGCGGCTGGTCGAACTCCGCCCGCTTCGACACCATGCTGCGCAACGTCTACCTCCCCGTCGTGATCCAGGGCGCCCCGGACAAGAACGGCAACTGGGAGCTGATCATGATGGACGCGGCCGTCGGCATCGCGGTCCACCTCGACGACGCCACCAGCTACAACAAGGCGATGTCCATCTTCACGGGCCGGGTCCCGGCGTACGTCTACACCACCTCAGACGGCAGCCAGCCCGCCTACCCGCCGCGCTCCAGCATCAACACCACCAGCGAACTGGTCAGCTACTGGTTCGGGCAGAGCACCTTCGTCAACGGCCTCGCGCAGGAGACCTGCCGCGACTTCGGCCACACCGGCTGGGGCCTGGACGCCATCTCGCACGTCGCCGAGACCGCACGCCTCCAGGGCACCGACCTGTGGTCGCAGCTGGCGACCCGGATGCGCTCCACCTACGAGTTCCACGCCGGCTACGACAACGGCGCCTCCGTCCCGTCCTCGCTCTGCGGCGGCAGCGTGAGCCTCGGCGTCGGGCCCGTCACCGAGATCGCGTACAGCGCGCTCCACAACCGGCTCGGACTCAGCCTGGCCAACACCCAGAAGTACACCCTGGCCCACCGCCCCGAGGGCACCGACGACCACTGGATCGCCTGGGAGACCCTCACCCACGGCGACACCGGAACGCCGGCGGCCGCCAACGACTTCTCCCTCGCCCTCTCGCCGGCCTCGGGCAGCGTGAGCGCCGGGTCCCCGGCCACCGCCGCCGTCTCCACCGCGACCACCTCCGGCACCGCCCAGTCCGTAACGCTGACCGCCACCGGCCTGCCGGCGGGTGCGAGCGCCTCGTTCAGCCCGGCGTCCGTCAACTCCGGCAGCGGCAGCACCCTCACCGTCACCACCACCGCCTCCACCCCCGCCGGCACCTACCCGATCACCGTGAAGGGCACCGCGGCCAGCGGCACCCACAGCGCCACCTACACCCTGACCGTCACCACCACCTCCACCGGCACCTGCCAACCCGCCTGGAACCCCGCCACCGCCTACGTCCCCAACGACCAGGTCTCCTACAACGGCCACAACTACACCGCCCTCTACTGGAGCACCGACGTCACCCCCGGCAGCGCCATCGCCTGGAACATCTGGCAGGACAACGGCACCTGCTGACACCACCGCAGACCCGGCAACGGCCGGTGAACCACTGATCTCCCCGAGGGTCGTCCGGTTCGAGGCAGGGACGATCCCGGGGTAGGCCGGAGGGCCGGGGCAGACGCCCCGCCCCTTCGGCTGGTGCTGGTCTGGGCCGACGACGGCTGCGCCAACAGCCTGGTCGAGTACGGCCTCACCGTCCTCGCCCTGGCCTTGGTCACCGTCAAGCGCGGTGACGACACGCGCGGATTCGCATTAGCTATTGTACCAGAATAGTGAGGGAAAGTCATATCCGCCAAGGCAATGGAAAATTGCCCACCCGTTCGTTATGTTGGCAGCCATGACTGCGCGCGCTGAATTGATTGTCGAATCCGGTGAATTGCGGCTGTGGACCGAACGGGTCGGCGCCTCCGACGACCCAGCGGTCCTGCTGGTGATGGGTACCGCCTCGCCGGGTATCGGATGGCCGGACGAGCTGGTGGACGTGCTGGTCGCGGGTGGTCGCCAGGTCATCCGCTACGACCACCGGGACACCGGCCGGTCCAGTTGCGTGGACTTCACCACGCGCCCCTACGCGCTGGCGGACATGGCCGCCGACGCGACGGCGGTACTCGACGGGCACGGGGTGGCTGCCGCGCACATCGTCGGAGTGTCCCTGGGCGGCGCCATCGGCCAATGGCTGGCCGTGCACCGCCCTGAACGCGTACTGACCCTGACCGCGATCATGACCGGCCCGATGGGCCACAGCGCGGGCCCGGCCTGGGTGCGTGCCATGGCCGGTCAGGCACCCGACCCAAGCGACTTGCCGCCGCCCGCAGCACGCTTCCTGGCGCACCTCGCCCGGCGCGCCGCCCTCCCGCAGGGGACCCGCGACGAGTACGTCACGGCGAACCTGGAGACGTGGCGCGTGCTCAACGGCGACGTCCTCCCGTTCGACGAGCCGGCCGCTCGACGTTTCGCGCAAGCCTCCTTCGACCGGTCCGGCAACCCCGCTGCGGCCCTCAACCATGACCTGGCCGGACGTCACCTGACCGAAGACCGTCTGGTGCCGCTGTCCTCGATCAAGGCCCCGACCCTGGTCATCCACGGCACCGAAGACCCCCTCCGCCCGCTCCCGCATGGCCGCGCCCTCGCCGAGGAGGTCCCTCATTCCCGATTCCGGCCGATTCCGGGAATGGGGCACTCACTGTTCTCGCCTGGACTTCCTCGGCAGATCGGCGAAATCATTCGCGAGCACATTGCCCAAGGGTTGTCCCGTAACTGCCGGCCGTCACTGGATGGCGGCGCGTAGGTCCCCGGTGTACCAGTCGAACCGTCTGCCGTCCTTGCCCTGCGCCTGCCGGCCGGGGGTGAACCCTGCCCGCCGTGCCACTGCAGCGGATGCGGGGTTCTCCGGCTCCACCTGGATCACCGCCTCCGCCCCGCCCTCACTGGCCGCGTACCGGCAGGCCAGGAGGACCGCGCGGGTTGCCAGGCCGCGCCCTCTCCGGGACGGGTAGAGTCCGTATGCGATATTCACCTGGCCGGGAAGCAGGCCTTCCCCGGGGAACCGCAAGTCGATCGTCCCCGCGAGCACCTCGTCGGCGCCCACCCGGATGCCGAACGCGCGGAGTGGTCCGGCAGCCTCCCACTGTTCCCGGCAGTGCTGGAAGTACGCTTCGACGCCCTCCCGGGTGCCGGGGCCGCCGTTGAGCCAGCGAACGAGCAGCTCATCCTCGCCCGCAAGGTGCGCCTGGACATCGTCCAAGCTCAGTGGGGACAGGGTGACGACCCCATCGGACAGCCTCACTTCATGCATCCGCCGATTCTTGACGTCAGAGCCGCGTCGCACCATCGGATTTCCGCGGGGCGTCACGCGAAGGCACCCGCCGCAGGAGACGATCCTGGCGCGGCTGGTGTGATCACGGCGTCGGAGCCGTCCCGGATGGCCCCGTTCACCGGTCTGAGCCCGCGCGACTTCCGCAAGCTGATGGCTGTCCCAGTCGGCAGCCGACCGGATCATCGACCACATCGGCCCACTGCTGGCACTCGAACCCCGGCGGCGCTTCCGCAGGGACGCCGTGCTGACTGTCGATGGCGCCCTGGTCCCCACTCGCGACCACAGCATCGCCGAGCAGTCCAAGAACTACCGGTACTCCACCAACCACCAGGTCGTCATCGACGCCCACCCCCCGCCTGGTCATGGCGATCGGCTGACCCCCGCCGGGCGACCGGAACGACCGCAAGGCATGGGGGGAATCCGGCACGAAGGCCGCCGTCGGCAGGACGACGACCATCGCCGACGGCGGCTATCCGGGCACCGGTCTCGTCATCCCGCACCGGAGATCGCCCGGCAGGGAACCGACCGAGTGACAGACCGGGCGCAACCGTGCGCACAAGCAGGTCCGCGCCCGAGTCGAACGCGCATTCGCTCAAATGGAGACCTGGAAGATCCTGCGCGACTGCCGCCCCAAGGGCGACGGAGTCCACCACGCCATGCTCGGCACCGCCCGGCTCCACAACCTCGTCCAGGCCGCGTAGCGGGGCAGTCGACGGCCCGCCAGCCCCTTCCCGACCCCTCAAAGAAGATCGATTACGGGAAAGTCCCTGGTGCGTGCTCACGCTCCTCGCCGCGGGCGGCTTCCGACAGGGCGGCGGCATAGCGGCAGGTGGCGCCCCGCAGTGGCTCGCTCGTGGCTCCACTCAAGGCTGTGCCCCGAGCGCCCGCCATTTGCGTCCGCGAGACTCTTTCGTACGGCGTAGCGCAGTCCGCCGTACCTCCGCGCGAAGGCCTCGCGCCGGATGACCGGTTCCAGCGGGGCGGGGATCAGCCGACCCTTGCGGTCGCGGACCCGCAGCAGCTCCGTGGGGGCCCTGGGCTCCGTCTGCTCCTGCCGGCGTCCGGTGCGGTCGAGTAGGCGGCGGGCACGTGGGGACAGCTCCGAACTGTCCTCCAGGATGTGCATGTTCTTCTTTTTTCAGCTTGCAGACTGCAACAGCGAACGCACGCTATCCGGCCGGCCCCAGCGGTGTGAAGCCCGCCCCCGCCAATTGCCTCTTCGAGTAGGTGTGGTCAGCAGCCGGATCTCACCGATCCCCTACTGGCGGAGCCCTTGGAGAGCGGAATGTCGGTTGACGTGGTGACGCACGAACGAGGAGAACCGGACGAAAGGTCGCCCCCCTCGCGCGCGGCGCCCGCCGGGTGCCATGCTGTTCGTCCGTACCCGGTTGTGCCGGGCACGGGACCACGCGGGGGACGGAACGGCATGGGCAGAGCACGGCCGAAGCGCGAACGACTGGCGGCGGGCCGGGCCGAACGGGCGCGGTCCGCGCTGCGGCCGTCCGCGCCGCCGGAGCCCGGCTCGCGGGGGCGGAGCTTCGCGTCCTGGGCGGGCTGCCTGGTGGTCTCGCTGCTGATCCTGTTCGTGGGGATCGGCCTCCTGCGGGACAGTCTGGCCTTGGCCCACGGGGCGGGTGTGCCGGGCGAGTTCGTCGTCACCGAGGAGCATCCCTGCGGCCGCTGTCAGGAGCCGATGGGGGACTTCACCCCGGATGCCCCGAAGCCGCCCGGTCCGGGCTGGACGGTTCCCCGGCCGGAGACGGTCAGCGGGGTGATGTCGTGGGGAGGGATCCCGGCGACCCGCGTCGGCGAGCGCGCCCGGGTGCTCTACTACGACGGCGAGGTCTACTCGCCGGACAGCAGGCTCTGGGCGTACGGGGCGGCGGCCACCGCTTTCGGCGGCGCCATGCTGCTGTTCTGGTCCGTCCTGGCCGTCCGCCGCCTCCGCCGTCACCGCGCCGACCGTGCCGCCCGCGCCGCCCGCACCGGCCCTGCCGACCGTTCGGGCCGGCCGCAGTTCGCCGACTGACCGGCCGGGAGCAGCGGCAGCGGTCCGGCCGGCCCTCCGTCAGTCCTCGAAGGCCACCAGGCGTTCGAGGACGGGCAGCGCGGCCATCAGTGCCTGCCGTTCGGGTGCGGTGAGTTCGGCGGTGCGGCGGGCGAGTAGTTCGGAGCGCCGGCGGCGGATGTGGGCGAGCAGGTCGACGCCGCCGGGGGCGAGTTCGACCAGGGCGGAGCGGCCGTCGTTCGGGTCGGGGACGCGGCTGATCAGCCGGGCGTCGACCAGGGAGGCGACGGTGCGGGTGATCGAGGGTGCGGTGACCCGTTCCAGTGCGGCGAGTTCGCCGAGCCGGATCGGGCCGTGCTGCTCGATCCGGGCCAGCGCGGACTGCTGGGCGAAGGTGAACTCCTGCCGGTCGGAGGCCCGCATCAGGTGCCGGTTCAGCCGGGCGATGACCAGCCGCAGCCGTGCCAGTTCCGCCGGGTCGAGCCCGCCCTCGTGCTGCTGTCCCACCGTCGAACTCCCTCGCTCCGCCGTCTGGTTCACATCATGCCGGGCCCCGGGAGGCCGCGGTGTCCCCGTCCGGGACGGTGGCCGTCCCGCTCTCGGGGCCGTCACCGACCGTACCCGCTCCGCGGCGGCGGAGCAGCGACGCGGCGGCGGCGACCAGTGACATCGCGATGGCGAGCGCGAAGACCACCATCAGGCCGTCGTGGAACGGGCCGGAGATCAGGTGGGGGAAGAACTCGCGTCCGGTGAGGGTCTGCGCGTTGGCGGCGGGCAGGCCGGAGAGCACCTGCGGGCCGAGCAGTTCGTGGATCGGGTTGTAGCCCAGGAAGGCGGCGAACAGCGTGCCGACGGGCGGGAGTTGGGCGACGGCGTGGGCGTCCGCCGGGGAGACGCCCTGGCCGGTGAGGCCGTCGTTGAGGGTCTGCGGGAGCGAGCCGGCCAGGCCGGCCACCATCAGGGAGAAGAACACGCCGATGGAGAGCACCATGCCGGCGTTCTGGAAGGTCGCCCGCATGCCGGAGGCGGCGCCCCGGTCGGCGGGCGGGACGCTGGACATCACCAGCGCGGTGTTCGGCGCGGCGAACAGGCCGCCGCCGAGGCCGTTCAGGAACACCAGCAGCGCGAACCACACGTACTCGAAGTCCGTTGGCAGCAGCAGGAGTCCGGCGAACGAGCCGGCCATCACGACCAGGCCGCCGGCCGCGAACATCCGGGCGCTGAAGCGGTCCGAGAGGTGGCCGGCGACCGGGCCGGCGGCGAGGAAGCCGACGGTCAGCGGGACGAGGTAGATGCCGGCCCAGAGCGGGGTCCGCTCGTAGTCGTAGCCGTGCAGCGGCAGCCAGATGCCCTGCAGCCAGACGATCAGCATGAACTGGAGGCCGCCGCGGGCGATCGAGCCGAGCAGGGTGGCCAGGTTGCCGCCGGCGAACACCGGGTCGCGGAACAGCCGGAGCGGGAACATCGGTTCGGCGACCCTGGTCTCGATCACGCAGAAGGCGATCAGGACGGCGCTGCCGCCGATCAGGCCGGCCAGCACCCAGGGGTTGGTCCAGCCCATGGTGTGGCCGCCGTACGGCTGGATGCCGTAGGTGATGCCGGCCAGCAGCGCGGTGAGGCCGGCGGCGAAGGTGACGTTGCCCCACCAGTCGATCCGGCCGGGGCGGCGGACGCCGGTCTCGTGCAGCGAGCGGTAGGCCCAGACGGTGCCGATGACGCCGATCGGGACGTTGACCCAGAAGATCGAGCGCCAGTTCCACTCGGCGAGGACGCCGCCGAGGACCAGGCCGACGAACGAGCCGGCGATCGCGGCGACCATGTTGACGCCGAGCGCCATGCCGCGCTGCCGGGCGGGGAAGGCGTCGGTGATGATGGCCGCGGAGTTCGCCATCAGCATCGCGCCGCCGACCGCCTGGACGACCCGCCAGCCGATCAGCCAGAGCGCGCCGCCGCCGCCGTCCATCGGGTCGAGCGAGAGGACCACCGAGGTGACGGTGAAGATCAGGAAGCCGGCGTTGTAGATCCGCACCCGGCCCCAGATGTCGCCGAGCCGTCCGAGGGTGACCACCAGGACGGCGGTGACCAGCATGTAGCCCATCAGCATCCACAGCAGGTAGCTGACGTTGCCGGGCTCCAGCGGGTTGAGGTGGATGCCGTTGAAGATCGCCGGCAGCGAGATCAGCACGATCGAGGAGTTGATCGTGGCGATCAGCATGCCGAGGGTGGTGTTGGAGAGCGCCACCCACTTGTAGCGCGGGTGCTCCGCGCCGATCCACCGTTTCTGCGTGTCCACGTCCGCCATCTCCTGCCGCCCCCGGGGGAACCGTGATGATAGTTAGCTGATGTGAACTAAATTACTGCGCGGACCCCCGCCCCGGCCAGTCGTCCCGGATACCGGACGGGGGCGGAGGTGGTGCGATGGAAGGAAGTTGACGGACAGTCAGTAAAGTTTTGGCAAAGCCCGGAGCGCGGAACACCTGCGGGACGCCGTCGGAATACCACTGGCCGGGTGCGCCCGGCCCGTGCTTCGGTGCTGCCGCAGTTCGTCGACCGCGACCGGGGGCACGTCACGGCGCAGATGCTGCCGCTGGGCCTGGTCTTCAACCTGATCGCCGTGCTGTCCGACATGGCCTGGGGCCCGGTCGCGGCCACCGCCCGGGACTGGTTCGCCCGGTCGCCGCGGCGGCTCTCCCTGGTCGGCGGGGTCGGCGGGCTGGCCATGATCGGCCTGGGCGTCACCGTCGCGGCGACCGGCCGCAAGGACTGACCGTCCCGGGCCGCCCCGGACCACCCTGAACCGCCCCGGGCCGCCCCGGGCGAAATCCGCTCGCGCCCGACCCGGAACCCGCAGCAGGATGGCGTCCGACCACCGCCGTCCCGTCGCAGGAACAGGACCGACCCGTGCGCGAACCCGGCTACTACCGCGATCTGGCGAACGACTCGTCCGACCCTGCCGTGCTGCACGAACTGGCCGCCTGCCCGTACCCGTTCGTCCAGCACGCGGTGGCCGCGAACCCGTGCACCCCGCCCGCCGCACTGCGCGAACTGGCCGAACTCTGCGGCCTCGTCCCGCACGACCGCAGCCCGTGGAACGACAACCGCCTGCTCCTGCTGCTGGCCCGCCACCCCGCCGCCGACCGGAGGGTCCTGGCGGCCGCCGTGGCGGCCGCCGTGGCGGCCGCCACGGTGCGCCTCGCCGCCGGCACCCGCCCGTACGCCGCCGTCCTGGCCCTGGCGGATCGTCCTGAGCTGCCGCCGGAGGAACTGCGCGCGCTCGGCCGCCTCCCCGGCGCCTCCGCCCGCCTGCGCGGCGGCCTGCGGCGGGTGCTGGACGGCCGGGGCTGACGGCCGGGGCCGACAGTCGGGGCCGGGGGCTCAGGCGCGGCCGTGCAGCAGGACGGGGAGTTCGCGCGGGCCGTTGGAGATGAAGGACGGCAGCGGGCGCAGTTCGTCGGCGGGGACGGCGAGGGTGAGGCAGGGGAAGCGCTCGAAGAGGGCGGCGAGGGCGATCCGGGATTCGAGGCGGGCGAGTTCGGCGCCGAGGCAGTAGTGGACGCCGTGGCCGAAGGAGAGGTGGTCGCGGCGGGTGGGCCGGGTGTGGTCGTAGCGGGCGGCGTCCTCGCCGTGCAGGGCGGGGTCGCGGCCGGCGGCGAGGAAGTTGACGACCAGCAGGTCGCCGCGGACGAAGGTGAGGCCGGTGGGCTCGTCGTGGACGTCCTCGACGGGGAAGCGGGCGAGGATGTTGGCGACCGGCGGCTGGTGCCGCAGGGTCTCCTCGACGGCGTCGGGCCAGCGCGCCGGGTCGGCCTTCAGTTGGTCCAACTGCTGCGGATCGGCGGCGAGTTGGGCGATGGTGCTGCCGATCAGGTTGACGGTGGTCTCGTGCCCAGCGCCGACCAGCAGCAGCAGGTTGTCGAGGAGTTCGCGCTCGTCCAGCCCGCCGCCGGTCTCCTCGTCGCGGGCCTGGACCAGCGCGGTGGTGACGTCGTCGCCGGGCTCCTCGCGCTTGGCCTTGGCGAGCAGGGCGAGTTGGACGTAGACGGCCTCGGCGTTGCGGACGGCCTCCTCGGGGGTGGCGCCGGTCTCGAAGGTGCGGCCGATGGTGGAGCGGAAGGCGTCGTGTATCTCCTCCGGCACGCCGAGCAGGGTGTTGGCCACCATCAGCGGCAGTACCCAGATGAACTCGGCCCGCAGGTCGACCACTTCGCCCTCCGGGTGGGCGGCGAGGCGGTCCAGCAGTCCGGCGGTGATCCGCTCGATCTCGGGGGCGAGCGCGCGGACCCGGCGGGCGCTGAAGGCCGGGCCGATCAGGCGGCGCAGCCGGGCGTGGTCGGGGCCGTACGCGGTGAGGGCGTTGCGGACGTCGGTCCACATCCGCAGCGGCCAGTCGGCGGGCACCTCGCCGGCCAGGTCGGCGGTCCAGTGCCGGGAGGCGTCCCGGGAGATCCGGGGGTCGGTGAGCAGCCGCTTGATCAGGGCGGGGTCGGTGAGGGACCAGCCGGTCACGCCGCCCGGTAGTTCGATCCGCGCGGCCGGTCCGGCGGCGCGCAGGGCGGCGCTCTCGGCGTGCAGGTCGGAACCGTCCAGGTCGAGCCGGTGCGGGCAGCGCTGAATGTCAATCAAGTTGCCTCTCCTGCATCGGGATTGTCCGGCTGGACGGCGTCCGCCCGGCCGATCGGTTCGTACTCTACCTCTCTTTGTTCGGACACCGCTCCCGCCTCCGGAACGGAGGGCCGGCCCGGGCCGGGTGCCGTACGTCGCCGAGGGCGACTACAGCCGGGCCGGAGGCGAGGCCGCGATGCGCGAACTGCTCGCCCGCGTAACGGAGTTGGACGCGGTCTTCGTGGCCTCCGACCTGATGGCGGACGGCGCGCTGTCCGTCCTGGAGCACGCCGGGCGCGGCGTTCCGGCGGACGTCGCGGTGGGCGGCTTCGACGACTCGCCGGTGGCGGCGGGCACCCGCCCGCCGCTGGCCACGATCCGGCAGCCGTGGGACCGGATCTCCGCCGAGATGGTCCGGCTGCTGCTGGCCCGGATCGCCGGCGAGGACGCCCCGACGGTGATCCTGCCGACCGAACTGGTGGTCCGCCGCTCCGCGTGAGGCCCCGGCCCGCGCGCGGGCCCCGGCCGGTGTGCGGGCCCCGGCCGGTGTGCGGGCCCGCCGCGCACGGGCCGGGTGTCCTGATCCGTGCGAAAAGCGTCCGCTCCCGCCCTGGCCGCCGCCCGCCGGGCCCGGCCAGGCTGGTGGCGGACGCTTCCGCCACCGACCGAGAGGGCCCCGCCATGAAGATCGCCATCCTGCTGTACCCGGAGTTCACCGCCCTGGACGCCGTCGGCCCGTACGAGGTGCTGGGCCGGATGCCGGGCGCCGAAGTGGTGTTCGCGGCCGAGCGGCGCGGCCCGGTCCGCAGCGACCTGGGCAGTCTCGCGCTGACGGCGGACGCGGCGCTGGACGAGGTCGGCGCGGCCGGTCTGCTGCTGGTGCCGGGCGGCCCGGGCTCGGCCCGGCAGCACGGGAACCCGGCCGTGCTGGAGTGGCTGCGCGCGGTGGACACGACCAGCACCTGGACGACGTCGGTCTGCTCGGGTTCGCTCCTGCTGGCGGCGGCCGGCCTGCTCACCGGGCGGCGCGCCACCACGCACTGGTTCGTCGACGGGGAGCTGGCCGCGCTCGGCGCGCTGCCGGCCGCCGAGCGGGTGGTCTTCGACGGCAAGTACGCGACGGCGGCCGGGGTTTCGGCCGGCATCGACCTGGCCCTGCACCTGGCGGGGCGGATCCACGGCGACGCGGTGGCCCAGTCGATCCAGCTGGTCACCGAGTACGACCCGCAGCCCCCGTACCGGGCGGGCTCGGTGGCCACCGCCCCGCCCGCCGTGGTGGCCGCCCTGCGCGCGAACGACCTGATCGTCCGGTAGCGCCCGGCCGGGGCCCGCGCCGCGGCCTCGTCCGCGCCGGCGGTGCTCCGGGCCGTCCGGGCGTGCTACCCCCACCGCTGCGGCAGGCCGAAGGCGGCGAGCACTCCCGGGTCGGTGTAGACGGTGTTGCGGGCGATCAACCCGCCGGCCGGTTCCAGCAGTTGGATGCTGTGCAGGACGTACCCGGCGCCGTCCAGGGTGCGGGCGTAGGCGGCGAAGGCGGGCTGGCCGTTGGCGCCGACCGGGCGGGTGCGCCAGTCGGTGCCGCGCATCGCGTGGACCCGCTCCATGAAGCGGCCGTAGGGCGCGGCGCCCCGGTACCAGAGCGGCAGCGGCGGCATCTCCAGGATCGCGTCGCGGCTGAGCAGCGCGACCAGGGCGGGCACGTCGGCGGCCTCGAACGCGGCCAGGTAGCGGTCGACGGCGGCCCTGGCCTCCGGCCCGTCCGGCTCCCTGACCCGGTCGGCCTCGGCGGCGGCGAGGGCGGCGCGGGCCCGTTGCAGGGCGCTGTTGACGGCGGCGACGGTGGTGTCGAGCTGTTCGGCGACCTCGGCGGCGCTGAACGCCAGCACCTCGCGCAGCACCAGCACGGCGCGCTGCCGGGCGGGCAGCAGTTGGACGGCGGCGACCCAGGCCAGCCGCAGGTCGGTGCGGGCGGCGGCGTCCAGCCGGGCATCGGGGAAGGGCTCCAGCCAGGGCACGTCGAGGGCCGGGGTGAGCGGGGCGGCGGTGTCCTGGCCGGGGGCGCCGAGTCCGGCGGGCAGCGGGCGGCGGGCCCGGCCCTCCAGGGCGGTCAGGCAGACGTTGGTGGCGATCCGGTAGAGCCAGGTCCGGACGGCGGACCGGGCCGGGTCGTGGCGTTCGCGGGCGTTCCAGGCGCGCAGCAGGGTCTCCTGGACGAGGTCCTCGGCGTCGTGGAAGGAGCCGGTCATCCGGTAGCAGTGGGCCGTCAACTCCGCGCGGTGCGCCTCGAATTCCACGGCGGCCATCATGCCGGACCCGCGGACGGTGCGTGCACCCCACATCGTTGCCCTCCCGACCCTTCCGATTCCGGTCGGGTTCTGACAGAGTCGTCCGCTATCCGGTGCACCGGGCCGGAACGGGGGAGAAGACGACATGTTGGGCTTCGTGCTGCGCCGACTGCGCGGCCGGCTGCCGCTGGCGGCCGCGCTGCTGTTCACGGTGCTGACCGCCACCACGGTGCTGACCACGCTGGTGGCCTTCGACCGCACCGTGGCCGACGCGGGCCTGCGCCGGAACCTGGACGGGGCTCCCCGGGCCGCCGTGGTGCTGTCCGGCGACCGCGGCGCGGACAGCCGGGCGGCCGAGGACGCGGGGGCCGCGGCGCTCGGCGCCGAGCTGTTCGACGGCCTGCCGGTGGCCGTCCGCTCCCTCGCGCACAGCCGCGCGTACGGCCTGCCGGCCCCGGCCTCCCCGTCCGGCGGCCCGTCCGGCGGCCCGTCCGGCGGCCCGTCCGGGGCGTCGGCCCGCGAGGTGGACCTGACGGTGCTGGCCGCGCTGGAGCACGACCGGGTCCGACTGACCGCCGGCCGGTGGCCGGGCGGCGAGAGCACCGGGAGCGGCGAAAGCAGCGGCAGCAGCGCAAGCACCGGGGCGGCCGGGAGCGGCGACCGCGCGGTCCGGGTCGCGGTGCCGGGCAGCACGCTGACCCGGCTGGGCCTGGCCGAGGGCGCGCTGCCCGCCCGGGTGGTGCTCTCCGACCGGTACGGCGGCAGGCCGCTGACCGTCGAGGTGACCGGCGTCTACCAGCCCGTCGACCGGGACGCGCCGTACTGGCGGCTCGACCCGCTGGGCGGCCGGGAGATCCAGGTCCGGGGTTTCACCACGTACGGGCCGATGCTGGTCGACGACGGCCTGTTCGGCTCCGGCGCGCTGCCGCAGGGCGGGCGCTCGATGATGCTGACCGCGGACTTCTCCGGTGCCGACCGGGCCCGGGTGGAGCGGGTCGCCGCGCGGGCCGGGCGGCTGCCCGAGCTGCTCAAGCGGCATGTCCCGGACGCCCAGTCGCAGACCGAGCTCCCGGTGCTGCTGGGCGAGTTGCGTTCGGCGACGCTGGTCGCCGAGTCGACCCTGACGATCGGCGCGCTGCAGTTGGGCGTGCTCGCCGCGGCGGCGCTGCTGCTGGTGGTGCACCTGGTCTCCGAGCGGCAGCAGCGGGAGAACGGCCTGCTCACCGCGCGCGGCGCGACCCGGCGGCGACTGGCCGGCTGGACGGTCGTCGAGGCGCTGCTGCTGGTGCTGCCCGCCGCGCTGCTGGCCCCGCCGCTGGCCGGCCCGCTGCTGCGGCTGCTCACCGACCGCGGCCCGCTGGCCGGGCTGCCGCTGGCGGGCGCCGACACCGGCGTCCGCTGGCTGGTCGCGGCGCTGTGCGCGCTGGCCTGCGCCGTGCTGTGCGCGCTGCCCGCGCTGCTGCGGCGCGGCGGCGAGCGGGTGGTGACCCGCCACCAGGCGGTGGTCGGCACGGTGGTGCGCTCCGGCGCGGACCTCACCCTGCTGGCGCTGGCCGTGGTCGCCTACCGGCAGTTGGGCGCCCGCACCGGCGGCCTGTCGGTGGACGCGGACGGGGTGCTGGGCGTCGATCCGGTGCTGGTCGCCGCGCCGACCCTGGCGCTGTGCGCGGGCACCCTGCTGGTGCTGCGGCTGCTGCCGTTCGTGGCCCGGTTCGGTGCCCGGCTGGCCGCCCGCGGCCGCGGGCTCGGCGCGGCGCTGGGCGGCTGGCAGTTGGCCCGCCGCCCGGGCCGGGCGAACGGTCCGGTGCTGCTGCTGGTGCTGGCGGTGGCCGCCGGGGTGCTGGCGGTCGGCCAGCACACCGCGTGGCGCGACTCGCAGCGCGACCAGGCCGACTTCGCCACGGCGGGCGGCCTGCTGATCCGGGGTTCGGCGCTGCCGTCGCTGGGCCAGGGCGGCCGGTACGGGGCGCTGCCCGGCGGCGACCGGCTGCTGCCGGTGGCCCGGGCCGAGCAGTCGCTGCCGGGTGAGCGGCGGGGCCAGGTGGTGCTGACCGACACCGCGCGGGCCGCCGCCGAGCTGCGGGTCCGGCCGGACCTGCTGGGCGGCCGTCCGCTCGGGGAGCTGTTCGGCCCGCTGGCCGGGCAGCCCGCGCCCGGGATGCCGCTGCCGGGCCGGCCGGCCCGGATCGACCTGACCGTGGCGGTCGACACCGCCGACCGCCCGCTCGGCGACGGCACCGCGCTGCAGCCGCCCGACCTGTGGCTGCAACTGCGCGACGGCTTCGGCGCGACCCACCGGCTGCTGGTGCCGCAGCTGCCCGCCCGGGGCGAGACGACCGTCCCGCTGAACCTGGACGCGCTGACCGCCGCCCCGCTCGGCTCGGTCGCCGCGCCGCTGACCGTGACCGGCTTCGGCCTGACCTACCCGGCGGGCTGGACGGAGAGCGCGAGCACCCTGACCGTCCGCCGGATCGCCGTCGCGGGGACCGCCGCCGGCCCCGGGGTGCCCGTCCCGGCCCCGGCGGGCCGCTGGACCGCGCCGGCCGGCGGCCTCCCGTTCGAGGTGTCCGCCCCGGCGGACGGCGCCGGGCTGCTGACCGCCGTCTACTCCCCGGCGGGCGACCACCACGACGGGGGGCGCGCCGCCGTGTTCGCCCCCGGCGGCGCGCCGACCGGCCCGGAGGTGCCGGCGCTGGCCACCCGCGACTACCTGGCGGCGGTCGGCGCCTCGGTCGGCGACCTGGCGAAGGTCCAGTTCGGCAGCGCGAGCGTGCCGGTCCGGATCACCGGCACCGTCCCGGCGCTGCCGGTGCACGGCAGCACCGTGCTGCTGCTCGACCTGGCGGGCACCGACCGCTGGCTGACCGAGCGGGGCTTCGACGTGCCGGACGTCTCCGAGTGGTGGCTGCCCGCCGCCGGCCCCGACGACCGCGTCCCGGCCGAGGCCGCCGCCGCGCTGCGCGCCGGACCGACCGCCCAGCAGCTGACCCTGCGCGAGGAGGACACCGCGGCCCGCTCCGGCGATCCGCTCAGCGCCGCCCCGCAGAGCGCGCTGGCCGCGCTGGCGCTGGCCGCCGCCGTGCTCGCCGCGATCGGCTTCACCGCCGCGTCGGCGGCGTCGGCGAGCGAGCGGGCCGGCGAGTCCGCGGTGCTGCTCGCCCTGGGCGCGCCCCGCCGGCTGCTGAACCGGGCCGCGGCCGCCGAGCGGTTCGTCCTGGTCGGGTTGGGCACCGCGGTCGGCCTGCTACTGGGGGCCGCCCTGGTCCACCTGGTGGTGCCGCTGGTGGTGCTGACCCCGGCCGCGCTCCCGCCGCTGCCCGCCGTCCGGGTCTCGCTCCCGCTGGGGCCGGTCCTGGCGCTGGCCGCCGGCACCGCGGCCCTCCCGCTGCTCTCCGCGTTCCTCTTCACCGCGCACCGCCGCAACCTCACCACCCACCTGCGCGCCGCGGAGGACCGGTGACCGTCCCGGCCCCCGTTCCTGACCCCGCCCCCGGCCCCGTTCCTGACCCCGCCCCGGCTCCGGCCCCGGCTCCGCTCCGTGGAGGAGAGATGAGCACCCCGGCCCCCTGGGTCCGCACCCGGCTGCGGACCGCGCCGACGGCCGCCGCGCTGACCGCCGTCCTGGCGCTGGCGCTGGTCTTCCTGGCGGCGGCGCTGCCCCGGGCGCTGGACCGGGGCGCGGACGGCGCGCTGCGCGACTTCCTGCGCGGGTCGGGCCCGGTGGCGACCAGCGTGGGGGTGACCTCCGGGCTGCCCGTCACCGACGACCCGTCGGGGCGGCTGGACGAGACCTCGGAGCAGCTCACCGGCGTGGTCGGCGCCGTGCTCCCGCTCGATCCGAGCGGCCCGGTGTACGGGCGCCGGGCCAAGCTGCCGCGCTCGCTGCCGCAGCAGGGCCTGACCGAGCCGGACGGCGTCCCGCCCGAGGTCGCCCTGCAGTACCAGCACGGCGCGCGGGAGCGCGTCCGGTTCACCGAGGGCCGGTGGCCGGCCGGCGCCGGGGCGGCCGGGGAGCCCGCCGAGGTCGCGCTGTCCGCGGCGGCCGCCCGGACGCTCGGGATCAAGGTCGGCGACGTGTTCCGCAGCGACCGCTCGGTGCTGGACCGCGGCTACCCGCTGAAGCCGATGCCGCTCCGGGTGGCCGGCCTGTACGAGGTCACCGACCCGGCCGACCCGTTCTGGGCCGAGATCGGCTGCGCGCTGAAGGCGTGCCTGAACATCTCGCCGTCCTCCGGCCCGGCCGACCCGCCGCACCCGTACTGGTACGCGGTGGGCCTGGTCGGTACCGGGGAGCTGCCCCGGCTGGGCGCCTGGGGCAGCGGCGCCGAGGACTACTGGCGGCTGCCGGTGCGGGTGGACGCGCTGCGCGCCGACCGGCTGGAGCAGACCTCGTACGCGCTGGCCGCGGTCACCTCGGGGCCGGTAGCCGTCCAGGTGACCACCGGCAGCGGCCGGTCGGACGTGCGGATCGCCTCCGCGCTGCGCACCGCGATCGACGGCGCCCGGCAGCGGCAGGCTTCGATCGACGCGATCACCGCGGTCGGCCCGGCCGGCGCGGCGGGCGTGGCCGCGGTGGTGCTCTGCCTGGCGGCGGCGCTGACCGTCGAGCGGCGGACCCCCGAGCTGCGGCTGCTGCGGGCCCGCGGCGCGGGGCTGCGCGGGGTGTTCGGCCGGCTGCTGGGCGAGGGCCTGGCGACGGTGCTGCCGGCCGCCGGCCTGGGCGCGCTGGCGGCGTTCGTGCTGCTGCCGACGCCGCGCTGGCAGCCGGCCGCCGTCGCCGCCGGGTCGGTGGCGCTGCTCGCGCTGCTGGCCTTGCCGGTGCGCGCGGCGCTGCTGTTGCGCGTCGCGCCGGACCGGGCCCGCGGCGGGCGCCGCCGGCTGGTGGCCGAGCTGGCGGTGCTGGCCGTCACGGCGGCGGCCGCGGTCCAGCTGGCCCGGCGCGGCGTGTCGCCGCTGGACGCGGGCGTGGACCCGCTGCTGGTCGCGGCGCCGCTGCTGCTGTCGCTGTCGGGCGCGCTGCTGCTGGCCCGCGCGCAGCCGGTGCTGATCGGGCTGCTGGCCCGCCGGGCGGCCCGGCGGTCCGGCGCGGTGGGCTTCCTGGGCCTGGCCCGGGCCGCCCGGGGCGGCGGCGGTCCGCGCTCGCGGCCCTCGGTGCTGCCGCTGCTGGCCCTGGTGCTGGCGGTGGCCTGCGGCGCGGTGGGCGCGACGGTGCTGGCCTCGGTCGCGGCCGACCGGACCACCGTGGCCCGGCACAACCTGGGCGGCGACGCGGTGGTCAGCGCGAGCCTGAACAGCACGCTGCCGGACGCCTTCGTCACCCGGGCCGGCCAACTGCCCGGGGTGACCGGCTCGCTGCCGGTCTGGATCGTGGACGACGTGACGATGTCGCTCGGCGCGGGCGCCTCCGTCCGGGTCAACGTGGTGATCGCCGACCCCGTCGGGTACGCGCGGCTCGCCGACGCGGCCGGCCGGGGGCGGTTCGACCCGGCGCTGCTGACCGGCGGCCCGGGCGCAGGCACCGGCGCGGGCGGGGGCGACGGCCGGCTTCCGGCCCTGGTCAGCGGCGACCTGCCGGAGGGCGAGTTCGAGCTGCGGCTGCAGGCCGGCGACGCGGTCCGGATCCGCACCGCCGGGACGGTGGACGGCACGCCCGCGCTGACCGGGACGGCCGGGCAGACCGTCCTGCTGCCGCTCGGCGCGGCCGCCGACCTGCTGCCGCGGATAGGCGGCCCGACCAGGTGGCTGGCCGACGGCAGCCCGGACGACGCCCGGCTGCGCGCGCTGGCCGTCGAACTGCTCGGCCCGCCCGCCGCCGGCAGCCGGCCCGGACACCTGGTGCGGACCACCGCCGAGGAGGTCGCGCTGCTCGGCCACGACCCGCTGCAGGCTTCGGCCGTCCGGCTGTTCTGGCTGGCGGTCGGCGCGACGGCCCTGTTCGCGCTGCTCGCCGTGCTGCTGACGCTGCTCCGGGCCGGTCCGGAGCGCGCCGCGACGCTGGCCCGGCTGCGCACCATGGGCCTGCGGCCCCGGCAGGGCCTGGCCCTGATCCTGGCCGAGGTCCTCCCGCAGTCCCTGGTCGCCGCGCTCGGCGGGGCCCTCACCGCGGTCGGCTGCGTCCTGCTGCTGGGCCCCGCCCTCGACCTCTCCCCCCTGGTCGGCGCGGGCGTCCCCACCGGCCTCCACCTCCTCGCCGCCCCGATCGCCCGGCAGGCGGTCCTGCTCGCTCTGCTGGCCGCGCTCGCCGTCGTCGCCGAGGCCGCCGTCACCGCCCGCCGCCAGATCACCACCGAACTCCGCGCGGGAGACACTCAGTGATACAGACTCCCGGAGGCAACCCCCTGATGAACACCCCGCAGCCCGGCCCGCACCCCACCCCCCAGGACAGCCCGCAGCCCGGCCCGCAGCCCAGCCTGGACGAGCTGCGCCGCCGCGCGCTCGCCGCCGCCGCGCCCCGCGCCGCCGACGGCGACCACGCCATCACCTGCGAACGGCTCGTCCGGATCTTCAGCACCGACGGCATCGAGGTCCAGGCCCTCCAGGGCCTCGACCTCACCGTCGACCGGGGCGACCTGATCGCCCTCGTCGGCGCCTCCGGCAGCGGCAAGTCCACCCTCCTCAACATCCTGGCCGGGCTCGACGCCCCCACCGCCGGCACCGCCACCGTCGACGGCCACGACCTGCTCACCATGACGGCGAAGCAGCGCCTCCACTACCGGCGGGACACCGTCGGCTTCATCTGGCAGCAGACCGCCCGCAACCTGCTGCCCTTCCTGACCGCCGCCCAGAACATCGCCCTGCCGCTCCAGCTCGCCACCGGCCACCGCGCGGCCAGGCGCCACCGGTCCCGCGTCGACGAGCTCCTGGAGACCCTCGGGATCACCGACCTCGCCCACCGCCGCCCGGCCCAGCTCTCCGGCGGCCAGCAGCAGCGCGTCGCGATCGCCGTCGCCCTCGCCAACGACCCCGCCGTCCTGCTCGCCGACGAACCCACCGGCGAGCTCGACTCCGACACCGCCGCCGCCATCTTCGACGCCTTCCGCACCGTCAACCGGGAGCTCGCGACCACCATCGTCATCGTCACCCACGACCCCATGGTGGCCGGCGAGGTCCGCCGCACCGTCGCCATCCGCGACGGCCGCACCAGCACCGAGGTGATCCGCCGCACCCACACCGACGAGCACGGCACCGAGACCGTCCACGAACGCGAGTACGTCATGCTCGACCGCACCGGCCGGGTCCAGCTCCCCGCCGCCTTCCTGGCCGCCCTCGGCATGCGCCACCGCGTCGCCGCCGACCTCGCCGCCGACCACATCGCCCTCCACCCCGACGACCACACCCCCTGAGCGGTCGGGCTGTCGGTGGCGCGCAGTAGGCTGGGCAGCGTGCCAATGATCATGGATCGTGACGGGGTGGCGGAGCGGCTGGAGCCGTTCCGGCGCGAGCTGACGGCGTACTGCTACCGGATGCTGGGTTCCGCCTTCGAGGCGGAGGACGCGGTGCAGGAGACGCTGGTCCGCGCCTGGTCGAAGTTCGACGGGTTCGAGGGCCGGGCCGCGCTGCGGACGTGGCTGTACCGGATCGCCACCAACGTCTGCCTGGACATGGCGCCCGCCCCCCAGCGCCGGGCCCGTCCGATGGACCTGACCTCGCCCTGCCCGGCCGGCGCACCGGACTTGGCGCAGTCGGAGGAGAACGTCTGGGTCGGCCCGGTGCCGGACTCCCGGGTGCTCTCGGGCGATCCGGCGGAGGTCGCGGTCGGCCGGGAGTCGATCCGGCTGGCGTTCGTCTCCGCCCTGCAGAAGCTGCCCGCCCGGCAGCGCGCGGTGCTGATCCTGCGCGAGGTGCTGGCCTGGTCCGCGGCGGAGACCGCGGAGCTGCTGGAGACCACGGTGGCGTCGGTGAACAGCGCCCTGCAGCGCGCCCGGGCGACGATGTCCGCCGAGCGCCCGGCCGGTGACGTCTTCGATCCGCTGGACGAGACGCAGCGCTCCCTCCTGGCCCGGTACGTGCAGGCTTTCGAAGCCTTCGACATCGAGGCCCTGAAGCGCCTCCTGCACGAGGACGCGGTGCTGAACATGCCGCCGTTCCAGATGTGGGTGCGGGGCGTGGTCGAGCTCGGCGAGTGGTGGCAGGGCGCGGGCTGCGGCTGCGCGGGCTCCCGCCTGGTCCCGGTCGAGGCCAACGGCACCCCGGCGTTCGCCCAGTACCGCCCGGCCGAGGACGGCGACGGCTGGACGCCCTGGGGCATCACCCAGTTGGAGATCGTCGACGGCCGGATCGCCACCATGACCAACCACATGGACGTCGACCGGCTCTTCCCGCTCTGGGGCCTCCCAGCCCGGCTGCCCGCCGAGCCCCGCGCCTGATCCGCTCCCCCACCGCCGCGCTCACTCCAGCGGCAGCGCCTGCGCCAGTCCGGTCAGCTCCAGCAGCAGCCGCCAGCGCTCCCCCGCGCCGCGCAGCACCACCTGGTGGCCCGCCCGCCGCACCAGCACCGCCAACCCCCCGACCCGCCGCAGCTCCCCGGGCCCGGGCCCGGCCACCTCCCCCACCAGCAGCGCGACGCGGACGGGGTGGCCGGCCCGCCCGGCGAGCAGCGCGTCGAGCCGCGCCTCCGCTCCGGGGGACAGGTCGAGTTCCAGGGTCTCCATGCCCGTACTGACCGTCCGGAGGCCCGGAACTCATCGCCCGCGCGGCACGGCCTCCACCGGGGCCCCCGGTTAAAACATTCGTAACATGTCACATGTGACCCTGCGTCGGCTCCCGCGCGCCCGGTACGGTCGAGCCCCTCGGGGCGGCCGCCACGGCCGGAACTCCCCGACCGCCCCCGGCCCGCACCGCGGTCGGCGACCCGCCCCGGACAGCGGACCGCAGGACGCCGCACCGGCCGGCCCGGAGAAGGAGATCCCCGGACATGGCATCACCGAACACGGACTTCGGCGCGGCGGGAGCCTCCTGCGCCCGCCACAACGCCTCCGCACGCGGCCGGCTGCGGCACGACCTCGTCGCCCGCCGGCTGCTGGCCGAGCTGCCCGGGGCTCCGGCCCGCGTGCTGGACGTCGGCTGCGGCGACGGCGAGATGACGCTCCGGCTGGCCCGCGCGGGCCACCGGGTCACCGGGGTCGACCCGTCCGCCGACATGCTCGCCGCCGCCGCCGAGCGCCTCGCCGCGGGCCTCGGCGTGCGCTCCGACCACGCCGACCGGGTCCGCCTCCGGCAGGCGGACCTCGCGAGCCTGCCCGCGGACCTTGGCGTGTTCGACGCGGTCTGCTGCCACGGCGTCCTGATGCACCTGGACGATTCGGCGGCGGCGGTCCTCCGGCTGGCCGGCCTGGTCGCGCCCGGCGGCGTGCTGAGCGTCCTGACCAGGAACCGGGGGGCCACCGGCGTCCGCGAGGCACTGCGCGGCGACTACCGGCGGGCCCGCGAGCTGATCGAGGCCGGCGCGGGCGAGAGCGTGGGCAACCTCGGGCTCGGCACCCGGGGCGACGACCCGGCCCGGCTGGACGCCTGGGCCGCGGCCGGCGGCCTGGTCCCGCTCGCCTGGCAGGGCGTGCGCGTCTTCCACGACCACCGGGACGACTGGCGGCCGGACCCGGCCGAGTACCAGGCCGCCCTGGAACTGGAGTGGGCCGCCTCGTCGCGCGACCCGTACCGCGGGACGGCCCGCCTGGTCCACACCCTGGCCCGCCGCCCGGCCCACCCGTGAACCGGAGCGGGCCCCCGCGAGGGCCCCGCCGGCCCAGCCCGGAACCCCTCGCGCCCGTCGGGCCACCGCCGGTCACCCGTCCCGCGCGCTTCCCCTTCCTCGTTCGAACGAAGGGGGGCGGTCCCGGCCGCCGGGCCGCCCGTCAGGCGAAGTAGCCGCCGTCGACGGCGAACACGCTGCCGGTGACGAACGCGGCGGCGGGGGTGGCGAGGAAGACCACGGCGGCGGCGATCTCCTCGGGGCGGCCGTAGCGGCCCAGCGCGTTGGCGGCGCGCTGGGCGTCGGAGTGCGGGCCGCTCTCGTCGTTCATCTCGGTGGCGGTGGAACCGGGCTGCACGACGTTGACGGTGATGCCGCGCCCGGCGAGCTCGGCGGCGGCGCCGCGGCTGTACGCGGTGACGGCGGCCTTGGTCGCGGAGTAGTCGGCGAGGCCGGGCAGGCCGGGGCGGGCGGCCAGGTTGGAGCCGATGGTGATGATCCGTCCGCCGGCCGGGAGCCGGGGCGCGGCGGCCCGGATCGCGGCGGTCACGCCGGACACGTTGATCGCGTACTGGCGCTCCAGCGCCCGCGGGTCCGCCTCCCCGTCGACCAGGCCGCCGGCCAGCACGCCCGCGTTGTTGACCAGGATGTCGAGCCTCCCGAAGTCCGCCGCGACGGCGGCCACCAGCGCCTCGACCTCCGCGGCGTCGCCCTGGTCGGCCTTGTACGCGGCGGCCCGCCGCCCGAGCGCCTCGATCTGCCGGACGACCTCCTCGGCGCGCGGCGCCGAGCCGCTGTGGCTGAGCGCGACGTCCGCCCCGGCGGCCGCCAGGGCGAGCGCGGTGGCGGCGCCGATGCCGCGCGAGCCACCGGTGACCAGGGCGGTGCGGCCGGCCAGCACGTCGGGCGCGAAGGTGGCGGCGGACGTCCGGGTCAGTTCCTGCGTCTGCGTCATGTCGGGTTCCCCTTCGAGATCTGTACCGCTCGGTACACATCGAGGAAGTTACCATATCGGTCGGTACAGAATCCGCCGGAGCACTCCCACCCACCGGCCTGACCCCGGGAAGGCAGGACGACATGACGGGCCGTCCGCGCACGTTCGACCTCGACGACGGACTCGACCGCGCCATGCGGGTCTTCTGGCGGCACGGCTACGAGGGCACCGCGCTCTCCGACCTCACCGCCGCGATGGGCATCAACCGGCCCAGCCTGTACGCGGCGTACGGCAACAAGGAGTCGCTGTTCCGCCAGTGCCTCGACCGCTACCGGACCGGCCCGGCCCGGCGCACCCACGAGGCCCTCGCCCAGCCCACCGCCCGGGCCGTCGCCGAGCACCTGCTGCGCGCCACCGTCGAGGTGGTCACCCGCGAGGAGGGCCCCGGCTGCCTGCTGGTGCACGGGGCGCTCGCCACCGGCGCGGGCGCCGAGGCCGTGCGCGCGGAGAGCGCGGCCCGGCGCGCGGACCGCCGCGAGGCGCTCCGGGCCCGCTTCGAACGGGCCCGGCTGGCGGGCGAGTTCCCGCCGGACACCGACCCGGCCGCGCTCGCCGACTACCTCACCACCCTCACCTACGGCCTCGCCGTCCAGGCCACCGAGGGCACCCCGCCCGACCGCCTGCACCGGATCGCCGCCCAGGCGCTCCGCGACTGGCCCAGCGCCTGACGCCCCCGGCCGGGCCCCGGAGAGCGGCGTCCCCCCGGGAACGGAACCGCCCGGAAGACGGAACCGCCCGGAGAAACGGAACCGCCCGGGCACCGCGGTTCTCGCGGTGCCCGGGCGGTCGCTGCTCCCCGTGCGGTCGTTCCTCCGGCCGTCCTCAGACGGCCTTGGCCTCCGGCACCCGCTTCGGCGGGGCGCCCGCCGACTTCGCGGGCCGGAAGAAGAAGTACAGCGTCGGGGCGAGGTAGAGCGCCCAGACCCAGACCTGGACCTTCGTCGGGTCGGGCTGGAAGTTGAAGACGCCCTTCAGCAGCGTCCCGTACCAGCTGTCGACCGGGATGGTGGAGGAGATGTCGAAGGCGTGGACGCCCAGGCCGGGGATCCAGCCGGCTTCCTGGAGGTCGTGGACGCCGTAGGCGAGGACGCCGGCGGCGACGACGACGAGCATGCCGCCGGTCCAGGTGAAGAACTTGGCGAGGTTGATCTTGAGGGCGCCGCGGTAGAACAGCCAGCCCAGGACGACCGAGGTGAGCAGGCCGAGGGTGGCGCCGGCCAGCGGGTTCCAGCCGTCGCCGGTGGACTGGACGGCGGTCCAGATGAACAGGGAGGTCTCCAGGCCCTCGCGGCCGACGGCGAGGAACGCGGTGGCGACGAGGGCGCCGGTGCCCATGGCGAGCGCGGCGTCCAGCTTGCCCTGGAGTTCGCTCTTGAGGTGGCGGGCGGTGCGGCGCATCCAGAAGACCATCCAGGTGACCAGGCCGACCGCGATGATCGACAGGCTGCCGCCGAGGGCTTCCTGGGCCTCGAAGGACAGCTGGCTGGAGCCGAACTGGAGGACCGCGCCGAAGGCCATCGCGAGCGCGACGGCGGATCCGACACCGATCCAGACCGGGCCGAGCCGGTCCCGGTGGCCGGTCTTGACCAGGTAGGCGATCAGGATGCAGACCACGAGGCTGGCTTCGAGGCCCTCGCGCAGGCCGATCAGGTAGTTGGCGAACACGGCGGTTCTCCTTCCTCGGGTGAGAGGGGGGTGGGTGGCGGGGGTCAGCCGAAGAGGGACTGGCCCCACCACTCGCCGGGCTTGCGGACACCGGGCGGGCAGGCGAAGTGGGCGGAGCCGACGTGGGTGATGTACTCGTTCAGCTTGTCGTTGGCCGCGAGCTTGGTCTGCAGCGGGACGAACGCCTTGCGGGTGTCGCGCTGGTAGGCCAGGAAGAACAGGCCCGCGTCCAGGCGGCCGAGGCCGTCGGAGCCGTCGGTGAAGGAGTAGCCGCGGCGCAGGATCATCAGGCCGCCGTTGCTGTCGGGGTGGGCGAGGCGGACGTGCGAGTCGGCCGGCATCGCCGCCAGGTCGGGGGCGTCGCGCTCCTTCTGCCCGCCGTAGGGGGCGCCCTCGATCTTGGTGCGGCCGAAGGTGTCCTCCTGGTCCTTGAGCGAGGCGCGGTCCCAGGTCTCGATGGTCATCCGGATCCGGCGGGCGACCAGGTAGGAGCCGCCGGTCATCCAGTCGGCGCCGTCGCCGGGGGCGACCCAGACGTGCTTCGCCAGCGCGTCGGCGTCCGTCCCGGCGATGTTGTGGGTGCCGTCCTTGAAGCCCATCAGGTTGCGCGGGGTCTGGCTGTCCGGCGTGGTGGAGGAGGTCTTGCCGAAGCCGAGCTGCGACCAGCGGACGTTGACCACGCCCATGCCGATCCTCGCCAGGTTGCGGATCGCGTGCACGGCGACCTGCGGGTCGTCGGCGCACGCCTGGATGCACAGGTCGCCGCCGCTGCGGCCGGCCTCCAGCCGGTCGCCCTTGAACTTGGGCAGGTCGACCAGCGCCTCCGGCAGCTTCGCCTTCAGCCCGAACCGGTCCACGCCGTCCTTGTCGAACAGGGTCCGCCCGAAGCCGATCGTCAGCGTCAGCCGGGAGGCGGGCAGGCCGAGCGCCTCGCCGGTGTCGTCCGGCGGCGACTCGGGCACGACGCCGACGGCGCCGCCGCCGACCTCGCGACCGCCGGTGATCGACGCGGCGGCCTTGGTCCACTCCTTGAGCATCCTGACCAGGGCGTCCCGGTCGTCGGTGATCACGTCGAACGCGGCGAAGTGCAGCCGGTCCTGGACGGGGGTGGAGATGCCCGACTGGTTCTCCCCGTAGAACGGGATCTCGGGCGACGGCTGCGGCGCGGCGCCGTCGTCCTCGCTCGACATGGTCGCGGCGGCCACCGTGCCGACCGCGGCCGCGCCGAGCGCGACGCCGGCGCCCGCCCAGCCTATGACGGCCCGTCGGCTGAGCCCGGCCTGCCGCTCCCGCCCACCGCTCTCGGCGGGGGCCGCCTGCTGCTCGTTCTCGGCGTCCATCTCTGGCGTTCCCTCTCGGACGTGTCGGACCTGTCGGACCTGTCGGGCGTGTCGAGCCCGGAACCGGGTGCCGCCGCGGCCGCGACGGCACCCTGACGAGGACTTAGCTTACGCTGCCCTTACCTGACCCCTCGCCCGACCTGCCCCGCTTGACCCGCCCTTGACCTGCGGCGAGTCGGCGGCCGCCGTTCGGCGACCCCGGGACGGCTACTTGACGACGACCGCGGCGGCCAGCTTGGAGAGCGGCTCGCCGAGCGAGTTGACCGCGTCCGAGAAGGTCTTGCGCTCGTCCTCGGTGACCTTGTCGTACGAGGTGTAGGTGCCGTCGGCGGCGCGGTACTTGCCGAGCAGCCCGGTGATCTTCTCGAACTCGGCGTCCAGGGTCTTGGAGAGCCCGGGCTCGTTCTCGGCGGCGACCGGCTTCAGCAGCTCGTAGGCCTGCCGGGCGCCCTCGACGTTGGCGGCGAAGTCCGAGAGGTCGGTGTGGCTGTAGCGGTCCTCCTCACCGGTGATCTTGTTCTTGGAGACCTCGTCCAGCAGTTCCTTGGCGCCGTTGGCCATGCCGGTCGGGGTGATCTCGGCCTCGGGGATCCGCTTCTGCCAGTCCTTCAGGTCGGTGACCAGCTGGGCGGCGAGGGCCTTCTCCTCGTCGCCGATCTTCCCGTCGACCCAGAGCGACTTCTCGATCCGGTGCCAGCCGGTCCAGCTCTGGCCCTCCCCCAGCGCGTCCTCGCGGGTGTCGGTCTTCGGGTCGACGTCACCGAAGCTCTCCGCCACCGGCTCGGTGCGCTCCCAGCCCACCCGCGACGCGGCGAACAGCGACTTGGCCTTCTCCACGTCCCCGGCGGTGACCGCGGCGGCGAACTGCTCGACCACCGGGATGGTCGCGTCGGCCTGCTCCTGGGCGTACGTGCGGTAGTCGGCGACCGCCCGGGTCAGCCGGTCGTCCGCCTTCGCCGGGGCCGAGGAGCCGGCCGTGACGGTGATCTTCTGCCGGATGCCGTCACCGGTCATGCCCGGCTTGCAGGCCACCTCGTAGGTGCCGGCCTTGATCTCGGCGTTGATGGTCACCTTGGTGCCGGGGCCGATGTTCTCCCGCTCGGTGACGATCTTGTCGCCGTCGGCGTAGACGTACAGCTCGGTGACCTTGCTGCCCTTGTTGGCCACCGCCAGCTCGACGTGCCCGGCCGGGAACGAGGTCTTCGACAGGTCGCACTTGCTGTCCGTCGCGGTGACCTGCACCGAGCCGGCGGCACCGTCCGCCGAGCCCTTGCCCCCGTCGTCCTTCTTCGAGCACCCCACCAGCGCGGCACCCGCCACGGCGAGGACGAGGAACGCGGCGGCGGACGTACGGCGGGCGGGCATGCTCACTCCAGGGACGAGGGGGTGGACCGGTACGGGCGGCCGCCCGGGGTGTTCCCCGGCGGCCGCCCAGTAAGCTAAGGCATACCTTAGATCCCCCGCCACACCGGGTCGACACCCCGGGCCGCCCGAACCCGCCCGAACCGCCCGCTCCGACCAGCTGTTTTCAGCCAACTACCGGCCACTGCCCGGGAGTTCGCGGCAGCCCCGGACGCCCCACCCGCCCCGCGTGTGACCGGAAGCACGTGCCCGAGCACGTGCCCGCCGACGCCCCCGGGAACGCCGCCGGGGGCGTGGGGAGCGGCTCGCGCCCTCTCTCCACGCCCCCGGCGAATGGCCGCTCCGCTAGGGGAGGTTGCGGGACATCACGATCCGCTGGACCTGGTTGGTGCCCTCGTAGATCTGGGTGATCTTCGCGTCCCGCATCATCCGCTCCACCGGGTAGTCCCGGGTGTACCCGTACCCGCCCAGCAACTGCACCGCGTCCACCGTCACCTCCATCGCCACGTCCGACGCGAAGCACTTCGCCGCCGCCCCGAAGAACGTCAGGTCACCGTCCCCCCGCTGCGACCGCGCCGCCGCCGCGTACGTCAACTGCCGCGCCGCCTCCAGCTTCATCGCCATGTCCGCCAGCATGAACTGCACCCCCTGGAAGTCCGCGATCGCCTTCCCGAACTGCCGGCGCTCCCGCACGTACCCCTTCGCGTAGTCCAACGCCCCCTGCGCGATCCCCAGCGCCTGCGCCGCGATCGTCACCCGGGTGTGGTCCAGCGTCCGCATCGCCGTCGCGAACCCCGTCCCCTCCTCCCCGATCATCCGGTCCGCCGGGATCCGCACCCCGTCGAAGTACACCTCACGCGTCGGCGACCCCTTGATCCCCAACTTCCGCTCCGGCGCCCCGAACGACACCCCCGCGTCCCCCTTCTCCACCACGAACGCCGAGATCCCCCGCGACCGCGCCGACGGATCCGTCACCGCCATCACCGTGTAGAACTCCGACACCCCCGCGTTCGTGATCCAGCGCTTCACCCCGTCCAACACCCAGAAATCCCCGTCCCGCACCGCCCGCGTCCGCATCCCCGCCGCGTCCGAACCCGCCTCCGGCTCCGACAGGCAGTACGAGAACATCCCCTCACCCCGCGCCAACGCCCCCAGGTACTTCGCCTTCAACGCCTCCGAACCCGCCAACTGCACCGGCAGCGACCCCAGCTTGTTCACCGCCGGGATCAACGACGACGACGCGCACACCCGCGCCACCTCCTCGATCACCAGCACCGTCGCCAACGCGTCCGCCCCCGCGCCCCCGTACTCCTCCGGCACGTGCACCGCGTGCAGATCCGCCGCCAGCAACGCCTCCAACGCCTCCGCCGGAAAACGCCCCTCCTCGTCCACCACCGCCGCGAACGGGGCGATCTTCGCCTCCGCCAGCGAACGCACCGACTCCCGGAGCATCTCGTGCTCCTCACCCAGCCGGTAGAGGTCGAAGTCCTGGCTCATGGCAAATCTCCTCACTGTGGCACTCAGTACCCCCGATTATGCACACTCAGTGCCGTCCGGCCCAGCCCGAGCGCGCCGGTCGGTGCTACCGTCCGGGTATGAGCGAGGTGCAGGGGCAGGACCGGACGGCCGGGAGCGGCGGAGCGCGGACCACGATGCGGGACGCGCTGGTGGAGGCCGCCTTCGAGCTGTTCTCCGAGCGGGGCTTCGAGCAGACCACGATCGACGACATCGTGACGCTCGCCGGGGTCGGCCGGCGGTCGTTCTTCCGGTACTTCCCGTCGAAGGAGGCGGTGGTCTTCCCCGACCACGACGGCTGCCTGGCCGACATGACGGCCTTCCTGGCGGCGGCCGACCCGGCGGGCGACCCGGTGGAGCAGGTCTGCGACGCGGCCCGGCTGGTGCTGCGGATGTACGCGGGCAACCCGGCGTTCTCGGTCGGCCGCTACCGGCTGACCAAGCAGGTGCCCACCCTGCGGATCCACGAGCTCTCGGTGGTCTGGCGCTACGAGCGCACCCTGGCCGGCCACCTGCGCACCCGCTACGCGGCCCGCTCGGACGGCGCCCTGCGGGCCGACGTGATCGCCGCCGCCGTGGTCGCCGCGCACAACTACGCGCTGCGGGCCTGGCTCCGCTCGGGCGGCGAGGGCGACGTGGGCGCGGCGGTGGACGAGGCGCTGCAGCTGGTGGCGGACACCTGGGGCGGCGGCGGCGAGGGCGGCGCGGGCGCACCCTCGCAGGACGACGAGGTGGTGGTGATGGTGGCCCGGCGCGGGACGCCGATGTGGCGGGTGGTGCAGGGCGTCGAGGCGGCCCTGGAGGGCTGAGCCGCGCCGGCCGCCCGAGCCCGACGGCCGGTCGGTGATCGGTCGGTGATCGGTCGGTGATCGGTCGGCGGTCACACGATGGCCGGACGATACGACTTGGCACTCGGTACCTTTACACGAGGCACTGAGTGCCATACCTTCCTTCTGGCAGCCGCCCCGACCGCACGCCCGCTCCCGGGCGGCGGTACGACGGCGCACCCAGGTCCCGGAAGGAGACGGCCTTGACCCTCACGCTCGCCCCGTCCGCACCGCACACCCCGCAGGCGCCCCACGTCCGGCAGCCCCAGCAGCCCGCGCAGCCGCCGCAGTCCTCGCACGCCCCGGACTCCCCGTTCGCCCCCTTCGGCGACCGCCCCTTCCCGCACCAGCAGCCCCGGACCGCCGGCCCGTCCGGCGAGGCGGAGCTGGACTACCGGCGCTGCCGCTGGTGCCACTCGGCCAGCGCGGCCGCCTGCCTGCTCTGCCCGGTGTGCGGCTCGGCCGACCTGGTGCCCGCGCGGGCGTCCGGGCAGGGCACGGTGCAGCGGCTGCTGCGGCCGACCCGCCGCGGGCCGCAGCCGGGGCGGCCGTACCTGATCGTGCTGGACGAGGGCCACACCGTGCAGGCCGCGGTGCTCGGCGGGCTGCCGGGCGCGGTGCCGATCGGCGCCCGGGTGCACCTGGTGACCAGCGAGGAGGGCGGCCGGGTGCTGACCTTCCGACTGGCACCGCGCACCTGACGGCCCGTCCCGCACCTCCCCGCCCCGTCCTCGTCCCCGTCCTCGTCCTCACCCCGGGTCAGTACCCGCAGCTCCCGGCCCCTCCGACCGACCCCCGGGACCCCGGGCCGCCGTCCCCCACCGGCGCCCGGTCCGCGCCCCCCGGCGCTGGCACTCGGTGCCACCGCCGGGGGGCGTTCCTCCTTCGGACGTCCCTGCCGTGCGCACACTTCCGACATGCCTCCTCCCGCCTGTGCCTCCCTGGCGGGAACCGGTGCACGCGGTACCGCTACGCGGGTAGGGTCGGTGGCGTTTGTCTTTCCGGGGGAGGTATCCACACGTGCTCGACCTGAGCGCACATCAGTCGGCCGCCCGTTGGCGTCCGTTGTCCGGCCCGCCGCCGGGGCGGGCCTGGCGGGACGGGCTGGCGGCCAATCCGGGAGCGCCGGCCGAGGTGCTGCTCCGGCTGCTGGACGAGGGCGCCGAGCCGGGCGAGCCGGGCTGGCTGGCCCGGCGGCCCGCCCTGCCGGAGCGGGTGCTGGAGGCCGCGCTGCGGCACCCGAGGTGGCCGGTGCGGGCGGCGCTGGCCGAGCGTCCGGGTCTGCCGGCGCCGGCGCTGGCCGAGCTGGCCGCCGACCGGGAGCGCCGGGTGCGGCGGGCCGCCGCGTCGGCGGCGCACCGGACCGCGCTGGCGCCGGAGGTGCTGGCCGCGCTGGCCGCCGACCGCGACCCGGACACCCGCCGCCGGGTGCCGGGCTGCACGGGCCTGCCGCCGGAGCTGCTGGTGCTGCTGGCCCAGGACACCTCGCCGCTGGTGCGCGCGGCGGCGGTCCGGGCCGACTCCTGGCCGCAGCTGCCGCCGACGGTGCGCACCGGCCTGCGGGCCGACCGCGACCCGGCGGTGCGGGCGGCGGTGCGGCGGGCGCTGCGGGTGGAGCGGGAGCTGCCGGTGTCACTGGCGGGCTACATCGCCGAGAGCGACCCGGCCCGCCGGGAGCGGACGGCGGCCGGCGCCGGGCTGGAGCGGTCGCTCGGCGAGTGGCTGGTGCTGGACGACGACCCGCGGATCCGGGCGGCCGCGGCGGGCAACCCGCGACTGCCCACCGACCTGGCGCTGACACTGGCGGCCGACCCGCACGAGGCGGTGCGGCTGGCGGTGTCGCTGCGCGCCGACCTGACGGAGGCCCAGCGCGCGACGGTGGCGTACCGGCTGCCGGACGTGCCGCCGCCGCTGCCGTGGGTGGCGGAGCGGGCGGGCGATCCGGCGGAGCTGCTGCGGCTGGCGCGCTCGGCGCACCCGCTGGTGCGCTGCGCGGTGGCCTCGCTGGAGCGGCTGCCGGACGAGGCGGTGGCGCTGCTGGCGGCGGACCCGGAGCTGCTGGTGCGCCTGGCGCTGGCGGAGCACTGCGCGGACGCGCCGGGCGGGCTGCTGCGCTCGGTGTACGAGCAGCTGCTCGGTCCGGCCGCGCTGGTGGCGGACCCCCGGTTCGCGGCGCCGGGCCTGGCCGCGTGGGCGGACCGCCCGGAGCCGGCCCTGCGGCTGGCGGCGCTGCGCGACCCGGCCCCGGCCCCGGAGGTGCTGGCCGCGCTGGCGGCGGACGGGGACGGCGTGGTGGCGCGGGCGGCGGCGGGCGATCCGCGGCTGCCGCTGCGGGCGCTGCTGGGGGCCCTGGAGCCGGACGCGCAGCCGGCCGCGGCGGCGGGCAACCCGGCCCTGCCGGTGCCGTTCATGCACCGGCTGCTGGAGCTGTCGGCCGCGGGGTGAGGCGGCACCGGAGTGGGGCGGCTCCGGAGCGGGGCGGGCGGGGCGGCCGCACCGCGCGGGGCGCGCGTGGAATAGCACCCGGTGGGTGAATGTTCAACCACCTGTCGGGCCAGCGCGGCCCGGCAGGACCCGGAAACGGGAAGGAGCAGGCATGACCACCGACCTCCGCCACAACGACCCCCGCCACCGCGGCGCGTCCGTCGTGACCCCGGGCGAGGGCACCGCCGAACGCTGGGCCCGCGCCCAGCTGTTCTTCGACTCCAAGGCGTACGCGGACGCCGCGCTGCTCCTCGCCGAGGTCGTCGACGAGGTGCCCGAGCAGGTCGGCCCGCGCCTGCTGCTGGCCCGCGCGTACTACCACTCGGCCCAGCTGCGCCGCGCCGAGGAGCAGCTGCGCGCGGTGATCGAGCGCGACCCGGTGGAGCACTACGCGCACCTGGTGCTGGGCCGGGTCCTGGAGCGCCAGGGCCGGAACGCCGAGGCCGTCCCGTACCTGCGGCTGGCCTCCGCGTTCGACGGCGAGTTCCCCGACGCCTGACCCCCGCACACCGCGCCGCGCCGCACCGCACCGCACCACGCCGCCCCCGGCCGTTCCCACGGTCGGGGGCGGCGTGCCGTCCGGGGCGGGCCGGGGTCAGTCGAGCGGCAGCTCGGCCCAGATCACCTTGCCGCTGGCGGGGTAGCGGGTGCCCCAGCGCTCGGCGAGCTGGGCGACCAGGAACAGGCCGCGGCCGCCCTCGTCGGTGTCGGTGGCGTACCGCAGGTGCGGGGAGGTGGCGGAGCCGTCCCAGACCTCGCAGATCAGCGCGCGGTCGCGGAGCAGCCGGACCCGGATCGGCTCGGCGGCGTGCCGGATCGCGTTGGTGATCAGCTCGCTGAGCACGAGTTCGGCGGCGAACGCCTGCTCGGACAGGCCCCAGTCGTCGAGCCGGCGGGTGACGGCGGCCCGGATCCGGGCGACGGCGGCCGGGTCGGCGGGGACGTCCCAGTCGGCGACGTGGTCGGCGGGCAGCGCGCGGGTCCGGGCGACCAGCAGCGCGATGTCGTCGGCGGGGTCGCTGGGCAGCAGCGCGGCCAGCAGGTCCTCGCAGGTCTGCCCGGGGTCGCGGCCGGGGCGGGCGAGGGCGCCGCGGAGCAGTTTCAGGCCGTGGTCGACGTCCTGGCCGCGAGAGGCGAGCAGCCCGTCGGTGTACAGCACCAGCCGGCTGCCCTCGGGGAGTTTCACCTCGGTGCTCTCGTAGGGCAGGCCGGTGACGCCGAGCGGCGGGCCGGCCGGCAGGTCGACGATCTCGATCCGGCCGTCGGGGTAGGCCACGGCGGGCGGCAGGTGACCGGCCCGGGCCAGGGTGCAGCGGCGGGTGACCGGGTCGTAGACGGCGTACAGGCAGGTCGCGCCGGTGATCGGGCGGTCGGCGCCGTCGGGTGCGGGGTGCTCCTGGTCGAGGCGGTTGACCAGGGCGTCGAGGTGGCCGAGCAGTTCGTCGGCGGCGAGGTCGAGCGAGGAGAAGGTGTGCACGGCGGTGCGCAGCCGTCCCATGGTGGCGACCGCGTGCACGCCGTGGCCGACCACGTCGCCGACCACCAGGGCGACCCGGGCGCCGGAGAGCGGGATGACGTCGAACCAGTCGCCGCCGACGCCGGCCTGGGCGGGCAGGTAGCGGGAGGCGACGTCCAGGGCGTGCTGCTCGGGGAGTCCGGCGGGCAGCAGGCTGTGCTGGAGGGCGACGGCCATGGTGTGCTCGCGGGTGTAGCGGCGGGCGTTCTCGACCAGGACGGCGGCCCGGGCGGTGAGCTCCTCGGCGAGGGTGCGGTCCTCCTCGTCGAAGGCGGGGCGCGGGCGGGCCCGCCAGAAGGTGGCCACGCCCAGCAGCGTCCCGCCGACCGTCAGCGGCACCGCGACCAGGGTGTGCACCTCCTCCTCGCGCATCGCGTCGACGGTGCCGGGGCTGACGTCGTCCCAGGCGGCCAGCGCGGCCGACAGGTCGGGCTCGACCACCGAGCACGGCCCGGCGAGGGCCCGGGCCCTGGGGGTGCCGGGGACGACCGGGACGGGCACGCCGGGCGCCAGCAGCGGCGGCAGCTCGGTGACGCCGGCCAGCGCGGCGCGGCGCAGCGGGCGGTGCCGGCCGGGGCGCGGTTCGCCGCCGGCCAGCACGCCCTCGTACAGGTCGACGCTGGCGAAGTCGGCGAAGGCGGGGACGAGGGCGGCGGCGAGCTCCTCGCAGGTGCGGGTGATGTCGAGGGTGGTGCCGATCGAGGCACCGGCCCGGTAGAGCAGCTCCAGGCGCAGCCGGGCGGTGTCGGGGGCGACTGGCGGGGCGGTGTCGCGCAGGGTGGCGAGCCGGCAGGGCGGGCCGCCGAGCCGGTCGGCGGGGTGCAGGTCGACGCTGAGGGTGCGGCCGCGGACCAGCGCGGGGGCGCCGGTGAGTGCGCCGGGGGCGTCCAGCAGGGTGGTGAGCGCGGGCGGCAGGTCGAGGGCGTCCAGCGGGTGGCCCTCGCAGTCGGCGGGCAGGCCGAGCAGGCGGCGGGCCTCGTCGTTGGCGTAGCGCAGGCGCCGTTCGGCGTCGAGCAGCAGCACGCCTTCGCGGACGACGGCCGGCTCGGGTGCGCGCTGCCGGCCCGTCCCGTCCGTGGCGGCGGTCATCCGCGCCGTCCGGCGGGGGCCGGGGCCGGGTGGGCGGGGTGGGCCGCGGGGGCCGGGCGGGCAGCGGGGGCGGGGCGCGGGGCGATGGACAGCCGTCGCGGAGGGGCCTGGTCCGCCACGCTGCGTCCACCGGGTGCTGCCCGAAACCGGGTCATACGCCCATTCCTACACTCCCCGGTCGGACCGGGCCAATGGCCGCGCCCGGATTTCCCCGGTTGATGAGCTGCTTTTAACGGGCCCTTATTCACCTGACAGGGCGTCAGGAGGCGGGCAGGATGGGCCGGGTGGACGAGGACGAGGAGAAGTGGGTGCCCGTGCTGGCGTACCGGAACCTGCCGAAGCGGCAGAGCGCGGACGAGCGGCTGCGCGCTTGACTGCGCGCCCACGGCATCGGCTGGTTCCCGCTCGCCGCCGACGAGGTGCGGATGGACCTGGCGTGCGGGATCGGGCCGGACGGGCAGTGGTGGGGCCGGGTCGTGCTGTCGGTGGACGCGGCGGCGCTGCGCCGGCTCGGCCTGCACGCCGAGCAGCCGTCGGCGGTGCTGGCAGACCCGCCGCCACCGGGCTGGTGGGGGCGCTGGTGACCGGGTCGGCGGGGGTGCCGGTGACCGCTCCGCGCGGCACCGCGTCCCGCTGAGCGGGCGGCTCGGGGGACCCCGGGCGCGGGGCCGGGGCGGGCCGGGGAGAGGATAGGCGGATGTAGAAGCCAAGCATCTGCGCGAAGAGGTCCCCCGCCATGCCCCACATCACCGTCGACTACTCGCCGCAGCTCGCCGACGCCTTCGACCGCCCTGGTTTCGTCCGCGAGCTGCATCCGCTGGTGCGCGAGTGGGTGGCGTCCCGGGGCGTCTGCAAGACGTTCTTCCGCCCGGCCGCCGAGACCTGGGTCGACGCCTCGGACGGGCAGCTGGTCGCCTTCGTGCACATCGCGATCGGCCTGCTGCCCGGCCGCCCGGAGGGCCTCAAGGCCCGCCTCTCCGAGGAGGTGCTGCGCCTGCTCGACAAGCACCTGCGCCCGGTCCTCGGCCGGGAGGTGGTCCGCTCGGCGGAGGTGCGCGACCTCACCGCCTCCTACCGGCTGCGCACCGGCTGGTGACCGCGGCCGTCGCCTCCGCCGCCGCCTCTCCCCCGTCCCCCGCGCCCTCCGTCAGCGGTGGCCGAGGACGTTGACCACCCGGCCGTTGGGGTCGCGGACGAAGAACCGCCGCACGCCCAACTCCTCGTCGCACAGCGGGTGGACGATCTCGGCGCCCGCCGCGCGCATCGCCGCGTAGGCCGCGTCCACGTCGTCGACCTCCACGCTGAGGTCCGGGACGACGGGCGCGGTGGCGTCCCCGGTCGCCAGGCCCAGTTGGGCGGTCGGGTTGCCGGGGGCGGCCAGCGTCATGATCCAGCCGTGGTCCATCGCGGCCTCCAGGCCGAGCCGCCCGTAGAACTCCCGGCTCTCCCGGCGGGCCGCCTCCCGGACGAGCTTCACGTTCGGCACCACCCGCCGCACCGGCCGGACGGGCTCCGCGCCGGACTGCCCGGCCGGCGGGTGGACCGGCTGGTGAACCGGGCGTTCCGCGGCGGCGAAGGCGGGGGCGAGCGGGGCCAGCGCGGCGCGGAGCCGGTCGGGCAGCGGGCCGGCCGGGACGACCAGGGCGCCGGTGCCGCCCGCCGGGCCTGCCGCCGGGCGGAGCCACTCCCCCAGGGCGACGCGGACCGCCGCGGCGGTGGCCGCCGCGAGGACGCGGGCCGTCAACGGCTCGGCACCGTCCAGGCGTTCGGCGATCGCGTCGGCGAGCGGGGGCTCGATCCCGGCGGTGGTGTCGAGGAACGCCTCGCGCAGCGCGGGCCGGCTGACGACCAGCAGCAGGGCCCGGGGGTCCTGCGCGGCGGTGTCCGCGTACTTCTCGACCACCGCGTCGGTGACGGCCTCGGCCAGCGGGGTGCCCGCGGGCCGGGCCGTGACGGCCGCCGCGATCCGGGACTCCCGGTCGGCGGCGACGGCGGCGGCGATCGCCTGCTCTCGGCTGGCGAAGTAGTTGTTGTAGGTGCGCGGCGAGACCCCGGCGGCCTCGGCGATGTCCTCGACCCGCACCCCGTCCGGGCCGTGCTCCAGGGCCAGCCGCAGCGCCGCCTCGCGCAGGGCCGCCCGGGTGGCCTGCTTCTTGCGCTCCCGCAGCCCAGGTGTCGTCACCCCACCAGCCTTCCACACCACGCTGCGCCCGCGCAAACTTGCTGCCCAGTAGATTTTCGCACACGCAAACTTGCGCACACGCATTTTCCCTGCCAGCCTCGTCCCCGCCCCACCCCCTCATCCACTCACCCCACCGACCGAGGAGCGACCATGCGCGCCAGGGGAATCGCCTACGACACCGGGTTCGTCCTGCACGGCCGGACCTCCCACCCCGGCTTCGACCCCGAGCTGGTGCGGCGCGAGCTCGCCGTCATCCGCGACGACCTGCACTGCGACGCCGTCCAGCTGATCGGCGGCGATCCGGAGCGGCTGGAGCTGGCCGCCCGGGCGGCGGCCGGGCTCGGGCTGGAGGTCTGGTTCTCGCCCTACCCGCTGGAGCTGGAGCCGGCGGAGGTCCTCGCCCTGCTGCGCGACTGCGCCGAGCGGGCCGAGCGGGTGCGGCTGCTGGGCGCCGAGGTGGTGTTCGTGGCGGGCGTCGAGCTGAGCGTGATGAACCGCGGCTTCCTGCCCGGCGGGACCCCGGAGGAGCGGGTCGGGCGGCTGATGGCCCGGCCCGAGCGGCGGGCGGCGGAGATCCGCGCGCTGGGCGGGCGGATGAACGCCTTCCTCGGCGAGGCCGCGGCCGAGGTCCGGGCCCGTTTCGGCGGTCGGCTGACGTACGCGGCCATCCAGTTCGAGCAGGTCGACTGGGCCCCGTTCGACTTCACCACCTACGAGCTGCTGCGCTCCGCCGAGATCGCCGACGTGTTCCGCGAGGCGGTGCGCACGCTGGCCCGGGGCCCGAAGCCGCTCGCCGTCACCGGTTTCGGCACCGCCGCCTACCGGGGCGCGGGCGACCGCGGCGGCCGGGTGCTGGAGGTGGTCGAGCACGACCCGGCGACCGGCGCCCCGCTCCGCCTCGACGCCGCCCACGAGCGCGACGAGGCCGGGCAGGCCGCCTACCTCGACGAGCTGCTGGAGGTCTTCGAGACCGAGGGCGTCGACAGCGCGTTCGTCTACCTCTTCGCCCTCCCCGGCTACCCGCACCGCCCGGACGGCGACCCCCGCGACGACCTCGACCGCGCGAGCCTCGGCCTGGTCAGCCTCCTGGAGACCGGCCACGGCACCGCCTACCCCGGCCTCCCCTGGGAACCCAAGCGAGCCTTCACCGCGGTCGCCCGCCGCTACCGACGGTAGAGCCGGTAGCGGCGGGCGACCCGGGTGGCTGAGCGGCCGGCGCGGCGCCTCGTGCGAGCCGGACCGGGCGGGTCAGGCGCCGGTGGGGCGGGCCCGGGCGGGGAGGAGGGTGGCCCGGTGGCGGGCCCAGGCGAGGAGCAGGACGGTCAGGGTGGTGCCGAAGGTGGCGGTGGAGGTGAGGTTGTCGGCGGTGGCGTCGCGCAGGGCCGCCGAGAACGGGAGGGCCAGCAGGGGGAGGGCGACGCCGGGGCCGGCCGCGTACCAGGCCAGGAAGAAGGCGACGCCGGTGCTTCCGCCGCTCGGATTCGGGGAGCGGTAGAGCAGGTCGCGGCGGGCCGGGCCGCGGCAGGCGTTGACCAGGGCGGCGGCGGCCAGGGGCGGGACGGCGAGGGGGGCCAGCCAGGCGACCGGTCCGGCGCCGAGCAGGAGGAGGGTGGCGGCGGCGGCCGTCGCGAGGACGAGGGCGAGCAGCGCGGGGACCACCGCGTGGCGGAGCATCAGGCCGGAGAAGGGGTAGGGCGACCAGGAGGAGCGGCGGACGTCGTCGGTCTCGATCCGGGCGGGCTCCAGGAGTTGGGCGACGGCCAGGTAGCCGAAGAGCAGCGCGAGGGCGGCGACCGCCCAGGAGAGCACGCCGCGGGTGTCGTGGGCGGGGGCGGCGCAGAGCACGGCCGGGACGGTGAGCAGGACGGCGCGGCCGGGGCGGGCGGGTGTCCGCAGCAGGGAGAGGGTGTCGCGCCAGTACATGACCAGCGCGCGGCGCCGGGGCGCGGGGAGCCGGACCCGCAGGCGGCGCGTACCGCCGGTGGCCTCGGCGACGGCCAGTTTGGCGGCGCGCGGTTCGACGGTGCGCAGCGCGGCCATGACGCCGGCGGCGGTGCGGGCCCGTTCGCGCAGCAGGGTCAGCGGGACGGTCCCGGCGGCCCGGTCGGCGAACAGCAGGGCGAGCGCGGTCGACAGCACCAGCAGGACGGCGGCGAGCGTCCCGCCGGGGACGGCGGCGGGGGTGGGGGCCAGCGCGGCGACGCCCGCCCAGCCCCAGGGTCCGGACCAGAGTTCGATCCGCTCCAGCCAGGGCACGGGGTGTCCGGCGGCGGCCAGCGCGCTCTGGGTGGCGAACAGCAGGACGAGCACCGTCGCGTACGGGGTGAGCAGCCGGGCCCAGTGGGCGGCCCGCGGGTCGCGCTGGACCAGCAGGCCGGCGCAGACGCCGAGCAGCGGCAGGCCGAGCGCACCGGTCAGGCTCCAGCCGAGGGCGGCGGGCAGGCCGGTGCGGACGGTCAGGCCGAGCGCGACCATGCCGCCGAGGGCGGCGATCAGGCCGGGGAAGGCGGCCAGTCCGCAGGAGAGCCAGAACCAGGGCCGCAGCACCGGGCGGGGCCGGACCGGGTGGGCGAGCAGCCAGTCGGTGGTGGCGCGCGGCGGGACGACCGGCCCGCGCCACAGCCCGTCGCGGACGGCCAGCAGCAGGACGGCCAGGCCGACCGCGGCGATGCCGCCGGGCATGGCGGCCAGCAGGCCGGGGCCGTAGCGGGTGTAGTCGGCGCCCATCGACGCCTGGAGGAAGAGGCCGAAGCTGGGGACGCCGCCCCAGACCAGCAGGAGCAGCACCGTGCAGTAGGCGGCGAAGGCGATCTGCTTGGCCCGGTTGCGCCGGTGCGGTGCGCGCAGGGTGCGCAGCAGGGCGAGCGCCTCGTCGGTCCAGTCGTCGTCGGCCGTCCACTCGGCGGGCGTGCCCGGGTCGTCCGCCTCGTCCGCGCCGTCCGCTTGGTTGGGACCGTCGGGCCCGTGCGCGTCGTGCTCCTCGTCCGGCTGCCCGGTGCCGGTTCCGGCGGCGGTCCGCGCGCCGCTCACCGGAGGCCGACCGTTCCGGCGCCCGGGGCGGTCGCGGCGAGGACCTCGGCGGGCGGGCCCTGCCGGATGACCCGGCCGTCCTCCAGGAGCACGGCGCGGTCGGCGACCTGGAGGGCGAGGTCGGTGTGGTGGGTGACCAGCAGGACGGCGACGCCGTCGGCGAGTTCGACGGTGAGGAGTTCGACGAGGCGGCGGCGGGCCTCCGGGTCGAGGCGCTGCTCGGGCTCGTCGAGCAGCAGCAGGTCGCGCGGGCGGACCAGGGCGCAGGCCAGCAGCAGGGCCTGCAGCTGTCCGGAGGAGAGCGCGGAGGGCAGCGCGTCGGCCCGTTCGGTGAGCGAGCGGTTGGCGAGCACGTTGTCGACCCAGGCCGCGGCGCCGGCGACGCCGTGCGCGACGGCGACCAGCATCAGGTGCTCGCGGACGGTCAGGTCGGGGTAGTGGGCGACGGTGTCGCCGACGACGGCGACCCGGGCCCGGATCCGCGGGTCGTTCTCGTCCATCGGCAGGCCGTCGAAGCGGACGGTGCCCCGGGTCGGCAGGTCGCGGCCGGCCGCGATCCGCAGCAGCGTCGACTTGCCGGAGCCGTTGTGCCCGAGCAGCGCGACGCACTCGCCGGCCGCCAGTTCCAGGTCGACGGGGTGCAGCACCTCCCGGCCGCCGTACGAGCGGCTGACGCCGGTCAGTTGCAGCAGGGCCCGGCGCGGGGCGGGGGTGTTCTCGGCCATGCGGGGAGTGCCTCTCGACGAGCGGATCGCCCAAGTATGGCCCCCGGCCGGGCAGTCGGGTTCAGCGGGCCAGGAAGGCGGTGAGTTCGGCGTTCAGCGCGGCGGGCCGCAGGTACGGGAGGCCGTGGTGGGAGACGCCGGGCAGGGTCCGGACCCGGGCCCGCGGGAGCAGCCGGGCGGCGCGGGCGGCGAGGGTGCGGGCGTCGTGGGGGCGGCTGTCGGCGGCGGGGAGCAGCAGGCAGGGCGCCCGGAGCGCGGCCAGCGCCGGGGCGGTGGGGCGGGGGCCGGTGACGGGACGGGGAGCGGGGTAGGTCGCGGCGAGTCCGTACAGGCGGGCCCAGTCCGGGTCGAGCGGGACGCCGCCGGTCTCCCAGGCGAGGAAGGCGCGGGCCCGGCGCTCGCTGGGGCGGGCCAGCATCGGGGCGGCGTGCAGCAGGTAGGAGGGGCGGTAGCCGGTGAGGCAGCCGGTCGGGTCGAGCAGGGCCAGCCGGCCGACCCGGTCCGGGCGGCGCAGCGCGTAGCCGAGGGCGATCCAGCCGCCGTACGAGTGGCCGCACAGGTCGGCGGGGCCGGTGCCGAGCGCGTCGAGGACGGCGTCCAGCCAGTCGTGCAGCTCGTCGACGGTCCGCGGGGGCGTGCCGCCGGCGGGGGCGGAGCGGCCGGCGGGGGCCGGGTGACCGGCGGGGGCGGAGCGGCCGGCCTCGCCGATCCGGTCGACGGCGAACACCCTTGCCGTGCGGGCGAGTTCGCCGACGTTGGCCCACCAGGAGGCGGCGGTCGCGCCACCGCCGTGGAGCAGCAGCAGGGGCGGGGCGTCGGGCGGTCCGGCGGCGTTGACCCGGGTGGTGCCCCAGGGGGTGGCGACGTCGAGGGTGTCGACCGGAACGGGCCAGCGGTCGAGCAGGGCGTCGTAGGCGGACAGGAAGGCAGACCGGTCGAATCCCATGCGGGCTCCCGTACAGAGTGTCTCGCTCGGCAATCTTCTCGCCGAGCGAGATACTATGCACGCGGTAGCCTCCGCCGACAACCACCCCCGCAACACCCCACGGCACCCCCTACGAGAGGACGGGCAGATGGACGATCCGGGCCCGGGCCTGCGCACCGTGCACCGGCTGCGCGCGCTCACCGTCGAACTCGACCTGCTGGCGGCCGCGTTCGCCCGCCGGAACGGCCTGCACCCGACCGACCTGCGGGCCCTGATCGCCCTGCTGGACGCCGCCCGGGAGGGCACGCCCGCCACCCCCGGCCGGCTCGGCCGCGAGCTGCGCCTGAACTCGGCGGGTACCACCGCCGTACTGGACCGGCTGGAGCGGCTGGGCCTGGTCCGCCGCGACCGCGACCCGGACGACCGGCGGCGCGTCCTGCTGGCGGTCACCGAGCGGGCGGTCGCCCTCGGGCAGGGGTTCTTCGGGCCGCTGATCGGCGAGACGGTCGCCCTGGTGGAGGGGCTCTCCCCGGCCGAACGGGCCACCGTGGAGGGCTTCCTGGCCTCCGTCTCGGGGATCGTCGCCCGGCACGCGGAGCAGGCGGCGGACGGGTGAACCGGACACGCAAACCTGCGGATGCGTAAACCTGCGGGCACGTGAACCCGGGAACGCGCAAACCTGCGGGCACGCAAATCTGCGGATGCGCAAACGCCCGGGCCGATCGCGCGATGGCGCGGGCCCGGGCGTCCGTGGTGCGGTCGGCGCGGTGTCAGTGCTGCGGTGTCAGTGCTGCGGGAGCAGGCCGGTGTTGAAGCCGAGCTTCGGCGCGGCGTTCGCCGCCAGCGAGTGCGCCTGGGCGGGCCACCAGCCGCCCGCGATCGGGTCGACCGAGCCGTACTCGGGGTCGGCCGGGCCGGCGGTGCCGCGGGTGCAGCTGCCGTCGGACTCGCCGGGGACCTTGATCCACAGGAAGGCGTCGAGCAGCGGCCGGCCGGTGTCCGCGGTGGGGCGGGTGCCCAGGCCGCGGGCGGGCGGGTTGCACCAGGTCTGCGGGTCGCCGGTGTACTTGCCGGGTTCCGGCGTCCAGGGGCCCTGGCCGTTGCGGCTGCTGTCGATCACGAAGTGGGGCAGCTTGGCGTCGGCGGGGACCCGGGCGGCGTACCAGGCGTCGGCGTCCGCGGCGGGCCAGTACTGGTTGGCGCAGGAGTCGGCGGTGGCGCCGGGGGTGTTGCGCAGGTACCAGACGCACTGGGAGACCAGGGTGCCGTAGCGGGCCAGCGCGGCGTCCGTCTGGTAGTTCGACACGTTCAGGAAGAAGCCCTGCGCGTCGGCGACTCCGGCGTCGACCAGCAGTTGGGCCTGGGTGCCGACGTTCTGCCAGCTGCTGTGGCCGGAGTCCAGGTAGACGACCGCGCCGGGCTGCTGCTCCAGGCGGCGGACGGCGGCGGAGATCTCGGCGAGGCGGTCCTGCTGCTGGGCGGCGGTGCCGCCGCAGAACGCGGGCGACAGGGCGAGGCCGTCCGGCTCCAGGATGACGACGGTCCTGCGGTCGCCGATGCCGCGGGCCAGCGCGTCGATCCAGGCCGCGTACTCGGCGCTGTTGGAGGCGCCGCCCGCCGAGTACTGCGAGCAGTCCCGGCCCGGCACGTTGTAGGCGACGGTGACCGGCACCTGGTGGGCCTTGGCGGCCTTCGCCTGCAGCGCGGCCATCGCGTCGGTGGTCTCCTGCGGGGTCGCCGTCCCGTTGAACCACTGCGCGACCGGCCAGGACGCCAGCCGGGCCATCGCCAGCGCGCCGTCCAGGTCGTGCGCCTTCAGGTCGGTCAGCGCCTGCTGGGCGGCCTTGCTGGCCGGGTCGACGTAGAACCGGGTGTCCGGCGCGAGGGTCCGCGCGGCGGAGCCGGACGCGGAGCCGGACGCAGAGCCGGATGCGGCGGGCGCGGCCTGGACCGGGACGGCGGCGGCGAGGCCGGCGGCGAGCAGCACGGCCAGCGACAGCGCGGCTCGGACGGGGCGGGGTGGGCGCATGGCGGGTCTCTCCGGGCGGTGATCGGCGGTCGGTCGGGGCCGCCCATGCAGCCAGCCCGGTGACACCCCGTCAAGGCCACCCCGTCGGCCCCGGCCGAACCCGCAGCGAAACCCGGCCGGAGCGCCGCACGGCGGTGAAACTTTCACCGGCGACCGGGCGAACCGGCACCACCGCGGGCGGCACGGCACCGGTGGGCGAACCGACACCACCAGGGGGCAGCGCAGCACTGCCGGCCGGGTGGGCGTAGGCCCCGGTCCTACGCCCGCAGCCCCTTATCCGGCCCGACCGACCGCGTCTACCGTCCTGTCCATGGACACGGTCGGGGACAGCACGGGAACGCTCGACGAGGCCCTCCAGCGCCTGCACGCCTGCGGGCCCGAACGGCTCGGGCGGCTCACCAACCACGCGCCGATGGCGGTCGAGGCGCTGGCCGCCCGGGGGCGGGCGGACGCGGTGCACGGCTGGCTCGACCGGTACGCGGACCGGCTGGAGGAGTTCCCGGCGCGGGTCGAGCCGATCGCGGGCCCCGAGGAGCAGCGGCGCGCGCTGGGCGATCCGCGCCGGATCGCCGACTGGATCGACCACTTCGGGCGGGAGCTGGCCGAACAGCCCTGGCGCGCGGTGCTGGCCCGCTGGTGGCCGGTGCTGCTGCCGGGCCTGTACGGCGGCTCGACGCACCCGGTGATCCGGGTCGGGCACGCCGTCCGCTCTCTCTCCGGCGGGTCGGCGGACGGTACCGCCAGCGGTACCGCGAGCGGGCCCAGGCTGGCCGAACTCGCCCACGGGCTGGGCTACTGGGCCGCCCGGCACCGCCCGCTCGCCGTGCCGCGCGCCGCACCGCTCGGCCCGCCGGTCACCGGGAGCGCGGCGGCCGCGCTCGACGCCGTGCCGCCGATCGCCGAGCGGACCGGCGGCTTCCCGCAGCGGCTGGAGCGCGTCACGGCGCTGCCCGACTGGACGCCCGCCGGCACCGGCCCGGACGAGGTCCGGCAGCGGCTGGCCGAACTCGTCCGGGCCGCGACCCACCGGTACGCGACCCACGGCCACGGCGAGCCGACCATGCTGGTGCACGCGGCCACCGCGCCCAACGCCGTCCTGCGGGTGCTACCCGCGCTCCCCCCTCCACTCTGGGGGCCGAGCCTGCGCGCCGCCTGGACGGCCTCCGCCGCGGTCACCGCGATGTACGCGCCGACCGGGCCGGACGCGCCGACCGGGCCGGAGGCTCCGGACGCTCCGCCCGCGACCCGCCGGGCCGCGTCCGGCGTCCGCTCGGCCGAGGAGGTGCTGGAGCGGGCGCTGGCGCACGGTGACGAGCACGTCGTCAAGCTGACCGACACCGCGCTGGACGTCGGCGATCCGCTCGCGCTCGCCGCCGCGCTGCGCGCCGTCGAGCTGAGCGAGCCGCTGGGGCGAGTGGTCCGGTACGGTCGGCGGCAGGGTGGCAAGTAGCGGTGAACGGAGGCGCGATGACGGACTTCAGGTCCTCGGCATCCCCGGCTGGAGCGGCGGCCGGGGGATGACCGTCACCGGCGGCAGCGGCGCGGATCGGGCGGCCGCCCGCTCGGTGGTGCACAGCTACCTCGCCGGCGGGCGCCGCTCCGCCCCCGTCCTGGTCTTCGCCCAGTCCGCCGTGCGCGACCAGAGCGAGGCGGCGCTGCGCAACCTGCTCGGCCACCCGGGCCGGCCGGAGCGCGCCGTCCTGCTCGGCCCGACCCGGCGGGAGGAGACCACGCTCACCGTCACCGGTCTGCCCCGCCCGGGCGTCCGGCACCTCTGGCCGGACCGCCGGATCGGCCTGCTCACCTTCGACTGGGAGCACACCCACCTCAGCCTGGCCGCCTGGGAGCACCCCTGGACGACGCCCTGCTCGCCTCACTGGGCCCGCTGCACCCGGGCCCCTGAGCCGTTGTGTCCCTGATCCGCGGCTCCCGGAGCCAGGAGCCAGGAGCCCGGAACGCAGACCGCTGAGCGGCGGGGCCCGCGTTCAGGCTTGGAGCGAGGCGAGGGTGACGATCGTGATGTCGGACGGCGCGCCGACCCGGACCGGCGGGCCCCAGGCGCCCGCGCCGCGGGTGACGTAGAGCTGGGTGTCGCCGTAGCGTTCCAGGCCGGCGACGGTCGGGTTGGCGAGTTCGGCGAGGTAGTTGCCGGGCCAGAGCTGTCCGCCGTGGGTGTGGCCGGAGAGTTGGAGGTCGACGCCGTGCCGGACGCTGTCGTGGACGGTGACCGGCTGGTGGGCCATCAGCACGGCGGCGCGGGCCCGGTCGCGGTCGCCGAGCGCCCGGTCGTAGTCCGGGCCCTGGCCCTGCGCGGTGCCGGCGATGTCGTTGACGCCCGCCAGGTCGAACCAGGGCAGCTCGACCCGGTCGTTCTCCAGCGGGTGCACGCCCAGCTCGCGGACGAACTCCACCCAGGGCGCGGCACCCGAGAAGTACTCGTGGTTGCCGGTGACGAAGTACGCCCCGTCCTTGGCCCGCAGGTCGGCCAGCGGGCGGGCGGCCGGGCCGAGTTCGGGCACGGTGCCGTCGACCAGGTCGCCGACCACGGTGATCAGGTCGGGCTGGGCGGCGTTGATGGTGTCGACGATCCGGCGGGTGTGCGCCGTGCCGAGGATCGGCCCGAGGTGGATGTCGCTGACCACCGCGATCCGGTAGCCGTGCGCGGCGCGCGGCAGCTTGGCCAGCGGCACCGTCACCTGCTTGAGCCGCGGCCCGCGCAGCACCCCGTACATGCCGTTGCCGACCACGCCGACGGCCACCGCCGCCGCGCCGCCCGCCACCACCCGGGAGACGAACAGCCGGCGCGCGGCGTCGGCGTCCGGGCGGGCGGCGGGCCCGGCGGGGGCGAGCGGAGACGGAGAAGAGGACGGAGAAGGCGACGGGGACGGGGACAGGGACGGCGGGACGGTCACCGACTCGGCGGCGGGGACGGCCGCGGTCGCGGTCGCGGGTGCCCGGCGGAGGCGGCGCAGCAGCGGGCGTACGGCCTCGCCGGCCAGCAGGGCGAAGAGCAGGTAGATGCTGACGGCCATCCAGAGGTAGCCGGGCCAGGCGAACCAGCGCTCGACGGCGAGCGGGAAGGCCCGTCCGCCGACGGCCGCCAGCAGCATGCAGACGGGCAGCGCGATCGCCAGGGCGGTCCCGATCCGCCGGTACCGGCCGCCGGGGCGGGAGACGTCGCGGACCATCCGGCGCCAGATGTACCAGTGCGCCGCCCCCAGCACCCCGAGGGCCGCGAGCGCTCCGAGCACCACCACCGCGATCTTCATGGGGCCAGTATCCGTGCCGCCCCCGGCGGGCCGGACGGCGGGTGTCCGGCCGGGTGCGCTCGGTGCCCGCGGCGGTCCGGTTCCCGGTCACCCCCTGTGAGCCCGCGCACATGGGGGCGGCCGTCTACGGCCCCGGATAGTTGGTGTACGGCGCGGCGCGGCCGGGCCCGCTCCGGCGTCTCCCGGACGGGGTGACCGGGGCGGCCGGGTCGCGAAGTCGCAGTTCGGCGGCGGGACGGCGGGCCTCCGGGACGCCCGGGGTGGGCGGCCGGACGGGACGGGCGGGGGCGGACGGGGCCGGGTGGCGGCGGGACGGCGACCGGGCCGATTACTACGGGGCGTAGTTTCGGCGGGCATTGTCCGGCCCTCCGGGGTCTGCCAAGAATGTCCCGTCCGCCAGGGCCCCGGCCGGTTCGACCACCGGGCTCCCGCCATCGCGCGTGCCGGGTGCGCCCCGCGCCCCGGTCGGCGGCCACCGTGTCCACCCGGCCGTCCGGCCCCCCGCGCGAGGAGAGGTCGCCGTGCAGCACCGCAGGACCCTGACCCTTTCGGAGAAGCTCCGCCGCCACCGGACCGCCCTGGTCACGGGCATCGCCACCTTCGCGGTCGCCGGCACCGCCACGCTGGCGCTCGCACTGCCGCAGAACACCGGCGCGGCCGCCACCGCCACCACCGCGGACCCGACCCTGGCGGGCGGCCCGCGACTCTCCGCGGACGCCGCCACCGCCGCCCAGTCCGCCACCGCCTCCGCCGCCGACCGGGCTGCGGCCGAGGCCAGCGCGGCCGCCGCGTCCGAGGCGGCCGCCTCCGCCTCCGCACAGGCCGAGGCCGAGGCCAGCGCGGCGGCTGCCGCCTCTGCCTCCGCTTCCGCGCAGGCGCAGGCCCAGGCCGATGCGGAGGCGGAGGCGGAAGCCAGCGCATCCGCGTCCGCGTCGGCCTCGGCCTCGGCCGCCGCCGCGAAGGCCAAGGCGTCGGCCGAGGCGAAGGCCCGGGCGTCGGCGTCGGCCTCGGCGGCGTCCCGCGCGCAGCAGCGTCCGTCGCTGTCGGCGACCCCGTCCGCGTCCGCGTCCCCGTTCGCATCGGCGTCGGCGTCGGCGTCGGGTTCGTCGTCCTCCAGCGGTACGCCGCAGCAGATCGCGGCGCAGATCGTGCCGGCCGGCCAGTTGTCGTGCTTCTCGAACATCGTGGAGCGGGAGAGCAGTTGGAACGTGCACGCGACGAACGCGTCCTCGGGGGCGTACGGGCTGATGCAGGCGCTGCCGGGTTCGAAGATGGCGTCGGTGGGCGCGGACTGGCGGGACAACCCGGTGACGCAGATCAAGTGGGGCCTGCAGTACATGAACGAGACGTACGGCAGCCCGTGCGCGGCGTGGTCGTTCTGGCAGTCGCACAACTGGTACTGACCGGTTCCCGTGGGGAGGTTCGCACGGTGTCTTCGCAGCTCCACCACCGTGCGAACATCTGATGATACGTCAGCAAGTCACGGCGTTCCGTCCCCTATCCGGACATTTCCGCGCATAGTCATGTCCGTTCGGTGAAGATTCTGCGAACGTCCCGTGGCTGATGTCCGGTATCACCGCTTTGGTGCGGCTTCAGACCTTTGCCTGAGGCTGTCCCCGCCCCTAGCCTCCCGGCCATGGCCCCACCACTGATCACCGTCGTGCTGCCCGCTTACGACGAACAAGGACAACTGAAGGAATGTCTCGACTCGCTGCTCGGGCAGACCTTCCGCGAGTTCGAGATCATCGTGGTGCAGACCCCGTCCGAGCACTCCCCGGAGCGGCTGGTCGAGGCGTACGAACTGCGCGACGCCCGGGTGCGGGTCCTGCGCCTGGAGGCCGAGACCGGCATCGGCCGGGCCCGGATGGCCGGGGCGGCGCACGCCCGCGGTGAGTACCTGCTGTTCCTGGACGCCGACCACCTGCTGCCGGAGGACGCGTTCGAGGCGATGGACGCGCGGCTCGCCGAGACCGGCGAGGTCGACGTGCTGCTGTTCGGCCACAACCGGGAGCACCGGGGCAAGCTCTGGCCCGGCAACGCCGCCGAACTGCTGGCCGCCGTCGGACCCGACGTGTTCTCCCCCGCCGAACGCCCCGAACTGTTCGGCGCCCCGCCGCTCGCCTGGGACCGGCTGATGCGCAGCGGGACGATCCCGACCTTCCCGGACGGCTTCTACGAGGAGGTCTCGGCGGTGCACCGCTCCCTGCTGGCCGCCACCCGGGTCGCCGTGCTGGAGCGCGAGTGCGTGACCATCCGGCGCCGCCACACCCTGCACCCGGCGGGCAGCGAGGGCGCCACCCACTTCGACGTGTTCGAGCGCTACGAGAGCACCTTCGAACTGCTCGACGCCCAGCCCACCGAGGCCGAACCGGTCACCGACACGGTGCGGCCGCACCTGTTCACCAGGATGATCCGGCACTACCTGTTCGTCTTCGACCTGCCGGGGTGCCTGACCCGCACCGAGCGCCCGCAGTTCTTCCAGCGCGCCGCCGAGCACTACAAGCGCTTCCTGCCGAACGGGTACCGGCGCCCGGAGGGCCGCGAGGGCATCAAGTTCTCGCTGCTGGCCTCGAATTCGTACGCCACCTTCGAGGTCGCCAAGTTCTCCCGGCTGGCGGGCGGGCGCCGCTGAGCGGCCGCCTGGCAGGGCAGAGTAGGGCCGGGTAGGACCGAACGCGCCGCCACGCCCGGCCTGTTCGCCACGCCGCCCGCCACACCGTCCGCCGGCGTCTGACGCACCGTCCGTCCGGCCCGGGGGGTAGAGTCCGTCAGCGCGGACAGCGGAGTCCGCCCGCGCCCCGCAGGACCGCGCCCAGTTCCGTGCACGCACCACCGGACCGGAAGGCGAACTCCCCGATGTCCTCCCCCGCTTCCCCGTCAGCGGCCCCGACGCCGGACCCGGCCGCGGACCCGTCGAGCACCGACGCGTCCGCGACCGCCGGCGAGCCGACCCCCGGTTCGGCCGCCCAACTGCCGCCCCAGCAACAGCTTTCCGGCTGGACGCTGCTGCTGCTCGGTGCGCTGCTGCTGGCCGAGGCGTTCATCTGCATGGCCGTCCTGATCAGCGTCTGGACTCCGCTCACCACGCTGACCGCCGAACACGCCCCGACCGGCGACCCGATGGCGTGGACGGTGCTCGGCCTCGGCCCCTGGCACCTGACCTCCAACACCGCGATGCTGCTGGCCGTCCTCGCCGCCAGCGGCCTCGGCAGCTTCGTGCACGCCGCCACCTCCTTCGCCACCTACGCCGGCAACCGCCAACTGCTGCCCAGCTGGCTGCCCTGGTACCTGCTGCGCACCGCGATCGGCGGCGCGCTCGCCCTGCTGGTCTACTTCCTGCTGCGCGGCGGCCTGTTCGCCAACGGCACCGACGGCACCGCCACCAACCCGTACGGCTTCGCCGGGATCGCCGGACTGTGCGGACTGTTCTCCAAGCAGGCCACCGACAAGCTCCGCGAGGTCTTCGACACCGTCCTGACCACCAAGGACGGCGCGGGCGACGACGAACGCGACGACAAGATCCAGCCCGTCGCCCCGACTGCCCCCGCCCCGGCGGCCGCCCCACTCCCCCGGCCGGAGCCCGCGGACCCGGCCCAGCTGGTGATCCCGCAGCAGCCCTCCACCGCCCCCGACGGCACCTGAAGCCCCCGCGAGACGTCCCTCCCCGGCCGGGGCTACCCCTGCGGGGCCGCGGTGACGTCTCCGTACCACCGGTCGGGCCGCTCGGACGCGCTCCAGTCGACCGTCAGCGGCCGGCCCGCGGTCTCCTCGGCCAGCCGGTGGCAGGCGTCCTGCGCGACGGCGGGCCCGGCGGTGGGCGCGACTCCGGCGAGGCCGCCGCAGGCGATGCCGACCTGCCCCGCGAAGAAGATCGAGAACCGCCAGCGGTCGGGGGTCCGGTAGAGCACGAGGCCCTCGGGCATGTCGAGGGCGCGCCCGGGCCGTTGCTTCTTCCTCGCCGTCCGGGCAGGGTACCGGCACCCCGGTCGCCGAAAACCGCGTGCGCGGCGGCCGCGCCGTCTGCCAGGCTCGGCGCATGCCCGCCCGCAACAGGCTGCTGCCCCGGAACAGGTCGTGGCCGCTCACCGCGACCGACGTCCGCACCGCCCTCGGCGACCCGATGATGGACGGCGTGATCCTCTCGTTCCACGAACACCCCTCCGAGAGCCGGGTGTTGCTCTCCGCCACCTGGAACCGCACGGTCCGCTCGAACTACGCGTACGGCGAGACCCCCGACTGGTGGGGCAAGGTGCTGGTCGGCGTCGGCAACCTCCCCAGCGCCGAGCGGGCCGCGGCCCGGGAGCTGCTGCGCGAGCAGGCGCTCCCGGCCCTCCGGGAGTGGACCGCCGAGGCCCTCCGCCGGGCGGACGAGCCCTGGGCGCTGCGCACCCGCCAGCGCCACTGGTCGGTGCTGGACGGCCGGGTGGTGCACTGCGACGAACCGGCCTGATACTCCGCTGCGACTTCGTGATCCGTCCGCTCGAAGGGTTGGCGATTCGCTGCCGGTAGTGGCGGATCTCCGGGACGGTCAGGTCGATCGGGTCAGCGCGGTGGGCGCTCCGGACCGGGGCGTTGCGGGCGGTCCGATCCGGCCTGCGGACAGCGGGTCAGCAGCCGAGTCAGTAGCCGGCGGTGAACCGGCGTTGGACGAAGCGAGGCAGTTCCGCCTCGTCCACCAGGGCGACCGCGGCGTCCTCCGCCGAGATCCGGCTCAGGCCGTCGGCGTCGGTCACGGGCTGGTCGCCGCCGATGCGGAAGCGGCCGGTGCGCTCGCCGGGGGCGATCTGCTCGGCGGGGCTGAAGTAGGTCCAGAGCCGGTTCGAGGCGCGCAGGACGTTCAGCGCCTCTCGGTGGCCGCGTACGGCGGCGGCGTACTGGCGGGGCAGGCCGAGTTCGTCGAGCGACGCGTGGATGAGGTCTTCGTGGTCGGCGCGGACGACACCCGGCTCGATCTCCAGGCTGCCGGCGCCGCCGATGACGATCAGCCGGGTGCGGGGGTGGCTCTCCAGGGCCTTGAGCAGGGCCCGGGCAGCTGCCGCGTAGACGGTCGGGTCCGCGATCGAGCGCTGGACGGTGTCCGCGAAGTCCTTCGCCGCGTTCCCGGGCTGGAAGCCGCTGATCAGGACGTCCAGGCCAGGCAGGACGGCGGCGATGCTCGCGGCGTCCAGCACGTCGACGCTCTCCCAGTCGAGGTTCTCCCGCCGGTCGGTGATCGCGGAGGCGTCCCGGCTGAACGCCGTGACGCGGTGTCCGCGCCCCAGGGCCTCGGTGACGACCCGGCTGCCGATGGTGCCGGTGGCTCCGATGACGCCGATGTGCATGGTTCTCCCCTTGATTCATGCCGTGGTCATGCCGAACGGTGGCGCGACAGCGCTCTGCTGCACACCGTACGAAAACTATACGGCGTGAAGTTCGCGTACGGCAATCAATGCCGTGACGCTGTAAAGTGACCCCGTGGCAGGCACCCGAAGCACCGGACGACGCGAGCGACTGCGGGCCGAGACGACCGCCGAGATCAAGCGCACAGCACTGGAGTTGATGGGCTCGGGCGGCCCCGACGCGATCACCCTGCGGGCGATCGCCCGCGAGATGGGCATGACCGCCAACGCCATCTACGGCTACTTCGCCACCCGCGACGACCTGGTCACCGCCCTCATCGCGGACGTCTACACCGCGCTCGCCGACGCCGTCGACGCCGCCTGGGCCGCCTCCGCGCAGGACGCCCCGGCGCAGCGGATACAGACCTGGGCACACGCCTTCCGCGACTGGACGCTGGCCAACCCCGAGGGCTTCCGGCTGATCTACGGCGACCCCGTCCCCGGCTACCAGGCCCCGGCCGGCGGCGCCGCGCCGGACGCCGCCCGGCGGGTCTGCGTCGGCATCGCCGCACTGGCGGACACGGCCTGGGGCAGCGCCGAACGGTCGCACGGGGACGGCGACTTCGGCTGGGACGACTTCGACCCCGGCCTGCTCGACAAGGTCCGCCCGGCGTTCCCCGCGCTACCGCCGGCCGGGGTGGCCCTGGCGCTGCGGATCTGGGGGCACCTGCACGGCCTGGTCGCACTGGAGGTCTACGGCCACCTGCGCGCCCAGACGCTCTCGCCCGACAAGCTCTTCCACGCCGAACTCACCCAGTTGGTCAGGTCGTTGGGTCTCGACGCCTAGCACTCCAACACGACCTCGCGACCTCGCGCCGGAACCGGGCCGGGCCGGGCCGGGCCGGAACAGCAACGGCCACCGCGCGGTCATCAGGGGGTGCGCGGACTGCGGACACCACCAGGCCACCGCCCGCCGCAGCCACCCCACCGGCAACGACTCGCCGACTCCTCAAGCGGATGGATCACCACGTCACACCGGAGTACTCACCGGGCGCCGGCTACTCGGCGAGGATCCGTTCCCACAGCAGCGAGTCCTGCCAGGCGCCGTCGAGCAGGATCGCGGAGTGCGCGACGCCGTACGGGGTGAACCCGTTGCGGCGCAGCACCCGTTGGGACGGCAGGTTCTCCAGGTGGGTGGACGCCTCGGCCCGGTGCAGGCCGAGGTCGTCCGTCATCAGGCGCAGCAGCAGGGCGAGCGCGCGGCCGGCGTGGCCGCGCTGCTGGGCGGTGGTGGCGATCCAGTAGCCGACGGTGGCGCGGCGCAGGTGCGGCTGCGGCAGGATCCCGCTGACGGTGGCCTGCCCGACCACCTCGCCGTCCGCGAGCACCACCGCCGGCCAGGCCGTCCCGGCCCGGTGGCCGGCCAGCAGCCGGTCGATCCGGGCGGCCTGCCCCTCGGGGGTCAGCAGCGCGGCCGACTGGGCCGGCTCCCAGCGGCGGAAGGCCGCGGCGTCCCGGGCCCGGTGCGCGGCGATCGGGGCGGCGTCGGCGGGTTCGATCAGGCGGATGCGGGTCTCGGCGGGCACGCGGGCGGCTCCTCGTTCTGCGTGGCGGTCGGCGCTCGTCGACGCGTTCGGTCGGAACGGCGGCGGGCGACGGGCGGTCAGGCGGCGGCGTTCGCGCACGGGTGTTCGGGCATGTCGGAGAGCATTCCACACGCCGTCCGGCGCGCCGGGGCGCCCCCGGCTGGGATGATCGGGGCATGGCTTCCGATCTCGCCCGTGCCCTCGCTGCCGCCGTCCGTGGGGAGGTGCGGTTCGACACCGCTGAGCGTGCCGTGTACGGGCAGGACGCGTCGAACTACCGGCAGGTGCCGCGCGGGGTGGTGAAGCCGGCGGATCGGGGGGACGTGCGGGAGGCGTTGCGGGTGTGCCGGGAGTTCGGAGTGCCGGTGGTGGCGCGGGGGTCGGGGACGAGCATCGGCGGGCAGGCGATCGGGCCGGGGGCGGTGGTGTTGGACTTCCGGCGGCATTTCGGGCGGGTGCTGGAGGTGGATCCGGAGCGGCGGACCGCCCGGGTCGAGCCGGGCGCGGTGTTGGACGAACTGCAGCGGGCGGCGCGGCCGTTCGGGTTGCGGTTCGGTCCCGATCCGTCGACCCACAGCCGGTGCACGGTCGGCGGGATGATCGGCAACGACGCCTGCGGCTCGCACTCGCTCGCCTGGGGCCGGACCTCCGACAACGTACACGGTCTCGACCTGCTGCTGGCCGACGGCACCGAACTGTCCGTCACCGGCCCGCTGCCGCCCGCCGAGCGGGCCGCGCTGGCCGCCGCCCCGGGCCGGGTGGGCCGGCTGCACCGGGAGTTGCAGGCGCTGGCCGCGGACAACCTGGCGCTGCTGCGCCGGGCGATGCCGGTGCTGCCCCGGCGCGGTTCGGGCTACCCGCTGGACGCGCTGCTGCCCGAGCGCGGGTACGACCTGGTGCGGGCGGTCACCGGCACCGAGGGGACGTGCGCGCTGGTGCTGGGCGCGACGGTGCGGCTGGTGCCCGAGCCGGCCGTCCGGGCGCTGGTGGTGGCGGGCTATCCGGACGAGACGGCGGCGGCGGACGCGGTGCCGGCGCTGCTCCCGCTGGCGCCGCTGACCTGCGAGGGGATGGCGGCGGACCTGGTGGCGGCGCTGCTGGCCTCCGGTCCGCGTCCGCCGGTGCTGGACCGGCTGCCGGACGGCGCGTGCTGGCTGTTCCTGGAGGTCGGCGGTCCGACGGCGGCCGAAGCGGCCGACCGGGCGCGGGAGTTGGCGGCGGCAGTGCGGCGGGAGCGGTCGGCGGCGGTGGCCCTGGTGACCGATCCGGGCGAGCAGCGGGCGTTGTGGGCGATCCGGGAGGCGGGCGCGGGGATCGTCACCCGGCTGCCGCCGGGGCCGGACGGGCGGCCGGGCGGCGCGGCCTGGCCGGGTTGGGAGGACTCGGCCGTCCCGGTCAATCAACTCGGTTCGTACTTGCGGCAGTTGCGGATGCTGCTGAAGCGGCACGGGCTGCGCGGGGTGCCGTTCGGGCATTTCGGCGAGGGCTGCGTGCACCTGCGGCTGGACTTCCCGTTGCGCGAACGCCCGTCCGCGTTCCGGGAGTTCATGCTGGAGGCGGCGGACCTGGTGGTGGCGCACGGGGGTTCGCTGTCCGGCGAGCACGGCGACGGGCAGGCCCGGGGCGAGCTGCTGCCCCGGATGTTCCCGCCGGAGGTGATCGACCTGTTCGCCCGGTTCAAGCGGATCTGGGACCCGGACGGCCTGCTCAACCCGGGCCTGCTGGTCGACCCGCGCCCGCTGGACGCCGATCTGCGGTTCCCCGGGCGGGAGTTGCCGCTCGCCCTGGCCTACCCGGAGGACGGTGGCAGTCTGCTGTCGGCGGTGCACCGCTGCGTGGGTGTCGGCACGTGCGTGGACACCTCGTCGGGGGTGATGTGCCCGAGCTACATGGTGACCGGGGAGGAGCGGCACTCGACCCGGGGCCGGGCCCGGCTGCTCGGCGAGATGCTGCGCGGCGAGCTGGTCGCCGACGGCTGGCGCTCGCCCGAGGTGCGCGAGGCGCTCGACCTCTGCCTGGGCTGCAAGGGCTGCGCGAGCGACTGCCCGGTGCACGTGGACATGGCGACCTACCGGTCCGAATTCCTGTACCACCACTACCGGTTCCGGCCGCGCCCGGCCGCGCACCTGTCGTTCGGCTGGCTGCCGCTGTGGCTGCGCCTGGCGCACCTGGCGCCGCGCGCGGCCAACGCGGCGCTGCGCGGCCGGTTCAGCGCGCCGGTGCTGAAGCGGCTCGGCGGGATCGATCCGCGGCGCGCGCTGCCCGCACTGCCGGAGCGCCGGTTCACCGCCTGGTTCCGCGCCCACCGGGCCGCGAACCAGGTTCCGGCCGGCACGGGTGCGGGTCCGGGCACGGGCCCGGACGCCCCGGCGGTGCTGCTGTGGCCGGACTCGATGTCCGAACTGCTCGACCCGGCGCCGGCCAGGGCCGCCGTCCTGGTGCTGGAGCGGCTCGGCTTCCGGGTGCTGCTGCCGTCCGGGCCGGTGTGCTGCGGGCTGACCCTGATCGCCAGCGGCCAGCTCGGCCTGGCCCGCCGGGTGGCCGCCCGCTCGGCCCGGACGCTGGGCGAACTCCCGCCCGGGCTACCGGTGGTGGGCCTGGAGCCGTCCTGCACCGCGACCCTGCGCTCGGACTGGCCCCGGCTGCTCCCCGACGGCGCGGGCGAACTGCCGTCCCGGGTCCGCACGCTGGCCGAGTTCCTGGACGAACAGGACGTCGAGCTACCTGAGTTGACCGGCCGGGCGATGACCCAGGTGCACTGTCACCAGCACGCCGTCCTGGGCACCGGTGCCGACCGGCGGATCACCGGCCGGCTCGGCCTGGACAACCGCGAACTGGACGCCGGCTGCTGCGGACTGGCGGGCGCGTTCGGCTTCGAGCGGGGCCACTGGGAGGTGTCGGTGGCCGCCGCCGAGCGCGCCCTGCTGCCGGCCGTCCGGGCCGCCGACCCCGGGACGCTGCTGCTCGCCGACGGCCTGAGCTGCCGGACCCAGCTCACCCAACTTGAGCCGTCGGCCCGGCCGTCGCACCTGGCGGAGGTGCTGCTGCGGGCCTTCGAGCAGGCGGAGGAGCCGCCCGGTCACTCGCCCGGGTAACGCACCCCGATCCGTTCCCGGACGGCGTCCAGGGTGCGCATCACGGAGAGCGTGGAGTCCAGCGGGACGAGCGGCGACTCGGTCTCGCCGGCCCGCAGGCAGCGCATCACCTCGGCGGCCTCCAGGCCGTAGCCGTGGCCGGTCTTCACGGGGGCGGTGAAGACCTCCGGTTCGGCGCCGTCGCGGTGCAGGGTGAACCCGGCGGGGTGGAAGAAGTCCCGGTCGATCTCGATCCGGCCGGTGCTGCCCTGGACGGCGGCCCGCTGGCCGCACTGCACGTCGAGCGAGCAGGAGAGCAGCGCGGTCGCGCCGCCCGGGTGGCCGAGCAGGATGCCGGTGTTGGCGTCCACCCCGAGGTCGGTCAGCCGGGCCCAGGCCTGCACCGACTCCGGTGCGCCGAGCAGCAGGTGGGCGAACGCGACCGGGTAGACCCCGAGGTCGAGCAGCGCGCCGCCGCCGGCCGCCGGGTCCCACAGCCGGTGGGTCGGGTCCTCCGCCGTGGCGAAGCCGAACTCGGCCTGCACGGAGCGCACTTCACCGATGGCGCCGTCCGCGACCAGGGCGGCGATCCGCCGCACGGTCGGGTCGAGGTACGTCCACATCGCCTCCATCAGGAAGACCTCGCGCTTGCGGGCCAGCGCGACCAGCTCGGCCGCCTCCGCGGCGTTGAGCGTGAACGGCTTCTCGCACAGCACCGCCTTTCCGGCCTCCAGCAGCAGCGCGGCCGCCCGGTGGTGCGCGGAGTGCGGCGTCGCCACGTACACCACGTCCACCTCGGGGTCGGCCGCCAGTTCCTGCCAACTGCCGTACGCGCGCGGGAGGCCGTGCCGGTCGGCGAAGGCCCGGGCGGAGTCCTCGCGCCGGGAGGCGACGGCGAGCGCCTCGGCGCCGGGGACGGCCGCCAGGTCCTCGACGAAGGAGGTGGCGATGCCGCCGGTGGCGAGGACGCCCCAGCGGATCGGGCGGTCGGTGATCGGCTGCACGGGCGTGCTCCTCCGGTCCGGGGGCGACTGCGGGCGGGGCCAGCCTATCCAGCGCCCCACCTGCGGGAACAGCCCCCGCCGGGAAGCCGGGAAGCCGGGAAGCCGGGGAGCAGGACAGCCGGGGAGCGGGGGTGTTCAGCGCGGGCGGGTGACGGCGATCAGCGCGGCGTCGTCCGACAGGTGGCCGCCGACGTGGTCGAGCAGGTCCCGGCGGAGGGCGTCGAGCAGGACGTCGGGGGTGTCGGCGGGCAGCGCGGCGGCGCGCTCGGCCAGCGGGTAGAAGGCGTCGGCGGCGTCGCGGGCCTCGGTGACGCCGTCGGTGTGCAGGAGCAGGGTGGCGCCGGGCGGGAAGTCGAACTCCTCGGTGCGGCGGTCGACCGGGCCCAGCGCGCTCATGCCGAGCGGCGGGGCGGTGCGGCGCAGCGGCAGCGGGTGGGCGCCGGTCGGGGTGAGCAGCAGCGGCGGGGGGTGACCGCAGTCGGCGACGCGGGCGGTGGAGCGGTCGTCGGGGAGGTCGAGGACGAGGGCGGTGACGAAGTTCTCCTGGACGTCCTGTCCGCTGTCGGCGAGTTCGGCGAGGTGGCGGCGGTAGGACGTTTCGAGGGCGTCGGCGAGTTCGGCGGGGTCGTCGTGCCGGTGGGCGAGTTCGCGGAACGCGCCGAGCAGCGCGGCGGCGTCGCCGACGGCGGGCAGGCCCTTGCCCCGGACGTCGCCGATCAGCAGCCGGGTGGCGTGCGGGGTGCGGACGGCCGCGTACAGGTCGCCGCCGACGTGGGCCTCGTCCTCGGCGGCGAGGTAGCGGGTGGCGATCCGCAGCGGCCCGGCGTGGTCGGGCAGCGGCCGCATCAGGACGTGCTGGACGGCGTCGGAGACGGTCCGGACCCGGGTGAGTTCGCGGCCGTGCCGCTCGTGGATCCGGGTGTAGGCGACGATGACGCCGGTGACGACCGCGAGCGCGGCCAGCTGGGCCTGGTGGTTGGGGGTGAACAGGCCGCCGTGCAGGACGGCGATGACGGCCTGGGCGGTCAGCGCGAGGACGCCGATCAGCACGGTCAGCCGGGTGCCCGCGAAGGAGGGGGTGATCGCGGGGGCGACCACCAGCAGCGGGCCCAGGTGGATGTTCGGCGAGATCGAGATGTCGATCGCGGAGATCAGCACGATCAGGCCGAGCGGCAGCAGCACCATCAGGTGTCCGGTGCGCCACTCGCTCAGCAGGCCGGCCAGTCTCCGCCGCACTCCCACCTCACCACCATGCACCGTGCGCGCCACCGCCACGACCCGTCGCACGCTGCGTGTGCGGGCCATGGCGCTGCGTGATCGGCGCGCCCTACCATCGGCGGCATGACCAGCACCGGCACCGGCACCCGCGCCCCCGAACCGTCCGAGCCCTCCGAGCCCGCGCAGCCCAGCGCGCCCGTCGAACTGACCGCGTCCGCCGAGCCGTCCGGGCTCAGTCCCGCCGAGGGGGACGCGATCCTCGCCGAGTACGTCGCGCCCTGGGTCCGCGAGCTGGGCCTGACCGTGCTGGAGACCGGCGGGCGCCACGCGGTGCTCCGGCTGCCCTGGTCGGACCGGCTGGCCCGGGAGGGCGGCGGGCTGTGCGGGCAGGCGATGGCGGCGGCCGACACCGCGACCGTGATCGCGGTGTCGGCGGCGCTCGGCGGTTTCGCGCCGATGACCACCGTCCAGCTGTCGACCACCTTCCAGCGTCCGGCCCGGGGCACCGACCTGCTGGTGACCGCCCGGCTGACCAAGCTGGGGCGCCGGATGGCGTTCGCCGACATCACGCTGGCCACCCCGGACGCGCCGGACGACCCGGTCGCGCACGCGACCACCGTCTACGCGTTCCCCGGCTGAAACCGGGGGCCGCGCGCGGCTCAGCGCGCGGCTCAGCGCGCGGTGATCGTGGTGACGAACTCGGCGAGGCGGTCCTGGGAGAGGCCGCGGGCGATGTCGGCCTCGCTGATCATGCCGACCAGCTTGTGGTCGGGGTGGTTGATCACCGGCAGGCGGCGCACCCGGTGCTCCTCCATGAGCGCGAGGACGAGTTCCGCCTCCTCGTCCTCCTCGATCACCATCGGGCGTCCGACGGCGAGTTCGCGGCAGCGGACGGCGGCGGGGTCGCGGCCCTCGGCGACGCACTTGAGGACGATGTCGCGGTCGGTGAGGATGCCGAGCAGCTGCTGCCCGTCGCCGCAGATCGGCAGCGCGCCGACGCCGCGGTCGCGCATGATCCGGGCGGCTTCGGCGAGGGTCTGCTCGCCGGTGACGCACTCCGCTCCGGGGTGCATGATCTCTTTCGCGGTGGTCATGGCCGGACCTCCCGGGATGGCTGGCGCACGGCGGACCCGTGCACGGTACGTCCGTCCCTCCCATGCTCGCCCCGGGCCGGGGTGGGGCGCCACCGCTGGCGGGGCGGCCGGTCAGGCCGCGTGCGGCGGTGCGACCCGCAACGGGCCCGGGCCGGCGGTGAGTTCGACCGGGAGTTCCAACTGCTCGACGCCCCGGGCGTCCTCGTCCGACCCCGCTTCCGGCCCCGGCTGCGACCCCGGCACCGGTTCGATCCGGGCCGCCTGCGCGGTGGCGCGGTCGGTGGCGCTCTCCAGGAAGCGCAGCAGTTCCACCGGGAACGGCAGCACCAGGGTGGAGTTCTTCTCCGCGGCGACCTCCACCACCGTCTGCAGCAGCCGCAGTTGGAGCGCGGCGGGGGTCGCGGACATCACCTTCGCGGCCTCCGAGAGCCGGGCGGACGCCTGGAACTCGCCGTCCGCGGTGATGATCCGGGCCCGCCGCTCCCGGTCGGCCTCGGCCTGCCGGGCCATCGAGCGCTTCATCGACTCGGGCAGCGCGACGTCCTTGATCTCGACCCGGTCGATCTGGATGCCCCAGCCCAGCGCCGGGCTGTCCAGCATCAGTTCGAGCCCCTGGTTGATCGGCTCCCGGTTGGCCAGCAGGTCGTCCAGCTCGCTCTTGCCGATGATCGACCGCAGCGAGGTCTGCGCGACCTGCGACATCGCGAAGCCGTAGTCCTGGACGTTGACGATCGCCTTCACCGGGTCGACCACCTTGAAGTACACCACCGCGTCCACCCGGACGGTCACGTTGTCCCGGGTGATGCCCTCCTGGGCGGGGATCGGCATGGTGATGATCTGCACGTTCACCCGCCGCAGCCGGTCCGCCACCGGCAGGATCCGGGCCAGCCCGGGGCCGCGCACCCCGTCCAGCACCCGGCCGAACCGGAACACCACCCCGCGCTGGGTCTGCTGCACCAGCCGCACGCTCAGCCCGGCGTACACCGCCAGCAGCACCAGCAGCGCGACCAACGCGTCGACCACGATCATCGCCGTCACCTCGACCCGCCTCGACCGGCCTCGACCCGCCCGGTGTCCGGACCGCGCCCGGACCCGTGCCTCCACCCTCCACGCTACTCCGCGGCCTCCCGGCCCGGACCGGTCACCGACCGTAGGATTCCGCCCATGGAACCGCCCGCTCCGCCCGCCCTGCCCACTCGGCCCGACCCCAACGACCCCAACGACCCCAACGACCCCGGGTACCCCGCCGCCCTCGCGCCGCGCACCCGGGACCTCGCCGCACTGGACGCGCTGGTGGTCGACTGCCGGGCCTGCCCGCGGCTGGTGGCCTGGCGCGAGGAGACCGCGCTGACCAAGCGCCGGGCGTTCCGCGAGCAGGAGTACTGGGCCCGGCCGATCCCCGGCTTCGGTCCGCACGACGCCCGGCTGGTGCTGGTCGGCCTCGCCCCCGCCGCGCACGGCGGCAACCGCACCGGCCGGATCTTCACCGGTGACCCGTCCGGCGACCTGCTGTACGCCTCGCTGCACCGGCTCGGGCTGGCGAACCGGCCCGAGTCGCACTGGCGCGACGACGGCCTGCGGCTGCGCGGCGTCCGGATCACCGACCCGGTGCGCTGCGCGCCGCCGGAGAACAAGCCCAGCAACACCGAACGCGACACCTGCCGGCCGTGGATCGTCCGCGAGTTCGAGCAACTGCGGCCCACGGTACGGGCGGTGGTCGCCCTCGGCGGCTTCGCCTGGCAGGCCGCGCTGCCGGTGCTGGCGGCCGCGGGCTGGCGGGTGCCCCGCCCGAAGCCGGTCTTCGGGCACGGCGCGCACGCGGTCCTCCCGGCCGCGGACGGCGGCGCCGAACTGCACCTGTACGGCTGCTTCCACGTCAGCCCGCGCAACACCTACACCGGGCGGCTCACCCCGGCGATGGTCGACGACCTGCTCCGCACGGCGGCGACGGCGGCGGGGCTGGAGCCGAGCTGACAGGCTCAGCGGAGCTTCCCGGGCCGGCGGGCGGCCTGCTCCCAGATCTGCGGCAACAGCTCGCGGGCGAAGGCGAGTTCGGCGCTCTGCCGGCCGTAGAGCGCGCCGTAGCCGAAGCCGCCGTCGGAGAGGGCGCGGAGGGTGTCGCGGGCGACGGCGGCGTCCTGGTGGCGGCCGAGGACGTCCTGGAGGGCTTTCATCCGGCGGGTGAAGGCGCGGGCGGGGCGGCCGGCCGTCTCGCCGGCGTAGCGGGCGCGCTTGGCGGCCTTGCGGGCGTCGTGCAGGGCGTGTTCGAGCGCGGGTCCGGCGGGGGCGTGCCGGGCGGCGGCGAGGCGTTCGGCGGTGCGGCGGTGCTCGCGGCGCAGGACCCGGGTGAGTTCGGGCCCGGCGGGGCGTTGGGCGCGGCGGTTGAGCGGCGGGTCGGCGGCGAGCGCGGCGAGGGTGGCGAGCAGGCGGCGGAAGCGTTCGTCGTCGAGGGCGGCGAGGACCCGGGGGCGGGCGTCGCGGGTCTCGCGGGCGCTCCAGGCGGTGAGTTCGGCGAGGACGCGGTCGCGGTCGGTGCCGGGCGGGAGTTCGCGGGCGTGGGCGAGCAGGCGGGGGCCGAGCACTTCGGCGTCGCGGGCGGGGCCGAGGGCGCGGCCGAGGCGGCGCAGTTCGTCCTCGGTGGCGGTGTGGTCGCCGCGCAGGTGGCGGCGGTGGGTGCGGAGGGTGGAGCGCAGGCGGCGGGCGGCGACCCGCATCCGGTGGACGGCGTCGGGGCGGCCGGCGCGGACGTCGGGTTCGAGGGCGGCGAGTTCGGCGGTCTGGGCGCGCAGGCGGGCGGTGATCAGGTCTCCCGCGGTGCCTTGGATCCGGTGGGCCACGTCGTCACGTCCTTCCGTGCTGTCCAAGGGTAGGCCGCTCGCGAACGTCCCGGGCGGCGCGGCGCGCCGGGTGTCTGCCGTGGGCTAATCGGGGGGACGGCGGGCGGGGCGGGCGCGCAGACTGGTCGGCATGGATGTCATCGAGGTGCTGCCGGGTCTGCGGATGCTGGTGCTTCCGGTCGGCGCGGCCTACCTGTGGTCGGACGGGCGGGAGTTGACGCTGGTGGACAGCGGGGCGGTGGGGACGGAGGAGCGGGTCGCGGAGCTGGTGGAGTCGGTGCCGGGCGGGGAGTTGGCGCGGATCGTGCTGACCCACTGGCACGAGGACCACACCGGCGGCGCGGCCCGGCTGGCGGCGCGCTTCGGCGGTGTGCCAGTGGTGGCGCACCGGCTGGAGGCGCCGGTGATCCGGGGCGAGGCGGTGGGGGCGCCGCCGGTGCTGGAGGAGTTCGAGCGGCCGATCCGGGCCTCGGTGCCGGCCCTGCCGCCCGCGCCGCCGTGCCCGGTGGACGTCGAGGTGGTGGACGGGGACGTGCTGCCGTTCGGCGGCGGGGCCCGGGTGCTGGGGGTGCCGGGGCACACGGACGGTTCGCTGGCGCTGCACCTGCCGGGCCCGGACCTGCTGTTCACGGGCGACGCGGTGGCGAACGTCGGCCGGGCGATGCTGGGCGTGTTCAACACCGACCGGGCGCGGGCGGTGGAGTCGCTGCACCGGCTGGCCGGAGTCGGCGCCGCGAACGCGGTGTTCGGGCACGGGACGCCGCTGGTGGGGGACGCGGCGGCGGCACTGCGGGCGGCCGCGGCGGAGTACTGACGCCCGTTCGGCCGCCGTAAACATATGGTCTGGACCATTGGCCGATTCTGGCGGATCATCGGGCAGCCGCAGGAAGGGTGCGACGCGGAGGACCCCGAGCGGAGAACGCCCCTTCGTCGACGCACGCCACCGGGCCGCCCGGTCCGCATCCCCCGCATCCGGCGGCTTCCGGCCCAATTGGTCTCTACCATTGCCGCCCCGGCCCGAGGTGAAGGAAGCTGCTCCCCGGGCACCGGACCATCACGACCGGAGCCCCTCCCACCGGAACTGGAAGGCGACAACCCACCCATGCGCAAAGCCATTTCGGCCCTCGGCCTGACCGGCCTGCTGACCGCCGCCGCCCTGCTGGCCGCCCCGACCGCCCAGGCGTCCGGCTTCGTCTACGTCGGCATGTACCCGAGCGGCGCCGCCTGCGAGGCGGCCGGCAAGGCGTACGTGGCCCGGGGCGAGACCGTCAACTACTTCTGCGACGTCGCCCCGAACACCGCCCGCCTGTCCATCTGGGCCTGATCCCGGCCGGGCGCGGCGTCAATCCGGTGCCGCGCCCGCCACCCGGCGAACATCCGCACCCGCCGCCGGTACCCGCAACGGGCACCGAACCCCGCGCCGCCGCACGGTGGTTCGGGCCCGACCCGTCCGCCCGTACGGTGGCGGGATGTCGCAGACCGCCGCCGTCCCCGCCGTCCCCGCTTTCACCGCCGCGACCGCACCCGGTGCCCTGCCGCTGCTCGGGCACGGGCACCGACTGCTGAGCGGGCCGGTCGACTTCCTGTCCTCGCTGCACGCGCACGGCGACCTGGTGGCGGTCCGGCTGGGGCCGACGACGGCCCAGGTGCCCTGCCACCCGGCGCTGCTGGCAAGGGTGTTGGGCGACGACCGGCTCTTCGACAAGGGCGGGGTGTTCTACGACCGGGCCCGCGACGTGGCCGGCAACGGGCTGGTCACCTGCCCGTACGGGGACCACCGGAGGCAGCGGCGACTGGTCCAATCGGCCTTCCGGCGCTCGCAGTTGGCGCACTACGCGGGAGCCGCGCAGGCCGAGGTGGACGCCGCCGCGGCCGACTGGCGGCCCGGCCTGGTGGTCGACGCGTTCCCGCTGTTCTACGGCATCGCGCTGCGCACGCTGGCCCGGACGCTCTACTCGACCGCGATCAGCGCCGAGTTGGCGGCCGGCGTGGAACGCTCCTTCGACACCGTGCTGAACGGGCTGTTCCGGCAGATGTTCCTGCCCGCGCCGGTCCGCCGCCTGCCGCTGCCCGCCAACCTGCGCTACCGCCGCTCGCTGGCCTACCTGCACGCCGCCACCCGGCAGTTGATCACCTCGTACCGGAGCGAACGAGGCGACCGGGGCGACCGGACTCCCGGGGACGAGGGCGCCACCGACCTGCTCTCGGCGCTGCTGGACGCCGTCGACGAGGAGGGCGGCGGGTCGGGGCTGAGCGACGCCGAGGTGCACGACCAGGTGATCACGCTGCTCGCGGCCGGGACGGAGACCGTCGCCGCCACCCTGACCTGGGCGCTGTGGCGGCTGTCGCTGCACCCGGCGGCGGCCGAGCAGGTCCGGGCCGAGCTGGCCGGGGTGCTGCCCGGCGGGCGGCCGCCGACCCCGGAGGACCTGCCGCGGCTGGCGGCCGTCGACCGGGTGCTGTCGGAGACGCTGCGGCTGCACCCGCCGGGCTGGCTGTTCACCCGGCTGACCACCGCGCCGACCGAGCTCGCCGGCCGCGAACTCCCGCCCGGCACCACGCTGGTGTTCTCCCCGGCGGCGGTCTCCCGGCACCCGGCCGCGTACGACTCCCCCGCCGTCTTCGACCCGGACCGCTGGCGCCCGGAGCGGGTCACCCCGGCCGCCCGGCAGGCGTTCCTGCCGTTCGGCACCGGGGCCCGCAAGTGCGTCGGCGACCTGTTCGCCCGGACCGAGTGCGCCGTCGCCCTGGCCACCCTGCTGTCCCGCTGGCGGTTCACCCCGGAGCCGGACGCCGACCTGCGCCCCGTCCCGCTGGCGACGGTGCTGCGCCCGCGGCGGCTCCGGCTGCGGGTCGCCGAACGCTGAACGGGCGCCCGGCGCCCGCGCGTTCGGACCTGCGGCTCGCGGCTCGCGGATCTGAGTGCGGATACTCATGCCGCCGCCGCTCCCCGTGCGGCAGACTCGGCCGCCGGACCGCGTGCGCGCGGGGGCGCGCGGGGCACGGAGAGGACGTGGGTCGGTGGGGGCGATCTGGGGAGCCGTCCGGGAGCCGGGCCGGTGGCGGGCGGCGGGCGGGTCGCGCGCGGGGCGGGCGGCGGCGGTGGGGGCCGGCCTCGGGCTCTGCTGGATCGCGCTGACCCTGGTGGATTGGAACGACCTGCTGCCCTGCGACCACCAGGCGGAGTGGGACTGCCTGGGGGTGGGCCTGCTGTTCCTCGGGCTGGTCGCCCTGGTGAGCCTGCTGGCGAGCTGGCTGGCGCTGCGGCTGGCGGGCGTCCGCCCGGCCTGGTGGGTCGTCGCGGTGGCCGTCCTGCTCTCCCGGCCCGCCACCGTGCTGGGGTTCGACCTGCTCTCCTGGGGTCCCCCGTGGGCGGTGCTGCCGGTCGGCACAGCCGCGCTGTTCGCGCTCGCGGCCGCCCTGACCGCGCCGGGCCCACGTTTCCGGCGCTCGCGCACCGCCCTGCTGGCCGCCCTGCTGCTGGCCTGGCTGCTGGCCTGGTTCCTCGGCCGGTTCTCCTGGTGAGTCGGCCGCCGTCCCGGCCCTCAGTGGACTGTCGGCGTGCTGTCGGCGGGATGACAGCGGCCTGACGGCGGGCTCCCGCACGCTTTCGGGAGACGGGCGGCCGCAGACTCGGCGGCCGCCGCCACCCGGTCCCGAGGAGCCGCCGTGCACCCCCACCCCACCCCAACGCGGCCCGCACCGGACCAGCGGGACGGAGCAGCCCGCACCGGACCGGCCGAGTGCGCCGGACCGGCTGGCTAGGCCCGCCGCTCGACCTGGGCGCGCAGGCCGGACAGGGTCAGGTCGAGGGCCGCCAGGAACTGCTCCCTGTCGTCGTGCGCCTCGAACTCGTCGACGATGTCGTGCAGGAACGGGTACTCGCCCGCGTCCAGGTCGCGCCACGTCCGGGCGTAGCGGCCGAAGAACTCCGCGCGGTCGACCAGGCCGTCGGTCACCTCCTCCGGCGGCTCCTGTCCGCCCAGCTCGGCCGCCGCACTGGCGACGACGCCGAGGACGGCGGAGACCGCGTGGAAGCGCTGCAGCGGGGTGAGGTCGAGTCGGAGGGCGGGGCGGCCGAGTTCCTCGTACAGCCGGAGCGAGTTGCCGGGGAGGTCCAGGCCGCGCATGAAGCGCGCGCCCAGCCACGGGCGGTCGACGACGGCGTCGTAGAGGGTGACGGCGGTCGCCCGCAGGTCGTCGACCGGGTCGGCGGCGGGCGGGCGTTTCGCGGCCTCGGCCAGCACGCCGCCGAGCACGTGGTCGACGGCGCGGTCCAGCAGGTCGTCCCGGCTCGACACGTACCAGTAGATGCTGCCGACGCCGGTGCCGAGCCGGCCGGCCAGGGCCCGGAGGGTCAGGGCGCGCTCGCCGGCCTCGTCCAGGAGGGCCACGGCAGCGGTGAGGACGGCATCGATCGAGTGCGAGGCGCGGCGGCGCTCGCGGTCGGGGCGGTCGGCGGGTCGTGATCGCGGACGTGTCATGACTCGCATCCAATCACCTTTGCATGACTATCGAACCTCGTTCTATTCTAGAACGCAGTTCGATAAAGCACGACGCACCACACCACCCCGTCCCGAGAGGAGGCCGCCATGGCCGGCACCACCACCGCCGCACCCGCGGCACCGCCGTCCCGTACCTACCCGTCGCTGCGCGCGGCGTGGATCCCGCTGGCCGCGCTCTGCCTGGCCTTCTTCGTCGAGATGGTCGACAACACGCTGCTGTCGATCGCCCTGCCCACCATCGGCCGCGACCTCGGCAGCGGCACCACGGCCCTGCAGTGGGTCACCAGCGCGTACTCGCTGACCTTCGGCGGCCTGCTGCTGACCGCCGGGTCGATGGCGGACCGGCTCGGTCGCCGCCGCGTCCTGCTGGTCGGGCTGGCCGTCTTCGGCGTGCTCAGCCTGTGCGTGGTCGCCGTCACCGGGGCGGGGCAGCTGATCGCCCTGCGGGCCGGCCTCGGCGTCGCCGCCGCGGCCATGGCGCCGATCACCAACTCGCTGGTCTTCCGGCTCTTCGACGACCAGAAGCTGCGGATGCGGGCGATGACCGTGATGATCGTCGTCGGCATGTCCGGCTTCGTCCTCGGCCCGCTGCTCGGCGGCACCGCGCTGGCCCACGTGAAGTGGCAGTGGCTGCTGCTGGTCAACGCCCCGATCGCGCTGATCGCGGCGGTCGGCGTGCGGCTCGGCGTGCCCGCCGACCGGCCGGAGGACCTCACCCGGGACCGGCTCGACCTGCCCGGCGCGGTGCTGAGCATCGCCGCGATCGGCCTGGCCTGCTACTCGCTCACCAGCGGCGTGGACCACGGCTGGCTCTCCACCGGCACCGTCGCCTCCGTCGTCGGCGCCCTCGTCGCGGGCACCGCCTTCGTCTGGCACGAGCGGCGCACCCCCTCGCCGATGCTGGACCTCAAGCTCTTCACCAACGGCACCGTCCGCGGCGCGGCCGTCGCCCAGGTCGGCACCGCCATCGCGATGGCCGCCATCATGTTCGGCCTGATCCTGCACTTCCAGTACGCCTACGGCTGGAGCCCGGTCAAGGCCGGCCTGGCGAACCTCCCGATCATCCTGACCATGCTCGGCGCGACGCCGCTCTCCGAGTGGCTGGCCAGGCGCTTCGGCCACCGCGTCGCCTGCCTGATCGGTGCCGCCTGCCTGGCCGGCTCGCTGGCCGGCCTCGCCTGGGGCGTCTACCACGGGTACGCCGCCATCGCGGTCTGCATGGTCGTGATGACGGTGGGCCTGCGCACCGTCATGACGATCTGCGCGATCGCCCTGGTCGAGGCGGTGCCGGAGAACCGCACCTCGATCGGCACCGCGCTGAACGACACCGCGCAGGAGGTCGGCAGCAGCGTCGGCACCGCCGTCGTCGGCACCCTGATCGCCGCCCTGGTCACCACCCAGCTGCCGGCCGGCACCTGGGACAGCGGCCTGGTCGACTCGTTCTTCCACGGCGAGCGGATCACCTACGCCGTCCTGGCGGTGGTCGTCGCCCTGGTCACCACGGTCGGCGCGCTCTCCCTCACCGACTCGCGCAGCACCGAGGAGCACCCGGACGCCGCCGAGTAGCCCCCGCCCAGCCCCTCCCCCGCCCCCGTGCCGTGACCGGCGCCCCGCCTCCCCGGCGGGGCGCCGCTCGCGCGTGCGGCCGTGTCCCGGCGCTCAGCCGTCCCGGGGTTCGAAGTCGCCGGGCCGCCAGCCGCCGTCGAACGCGGCCCGCTCCGGCCCGCAGATCCGGAAGCAGGCGAACCAGCCGCGACCGGGGACGGTCTGGATCCAACGGCCGTCCGCGCCGGCCGGCCGCTCGGGGCCGAACCGGAGGTCGACCGCGTCGGCGCCGTCGGCGGGCTCCAGCGTGTCGAACAGCGAGCGCAGCGCGGCCTGCCCCTGCGCGGCGTCGACCTCGGAGCGGGTCCGGGCTCGGCCAGCGGCAGCCGGGCGTTCGTTCGCCCCGCTCTTCACCGCGATGCGCCGCAACCTCCGAGTTGCGGCGCATCGTCCTTTTTCGTCTCGCTTTTGATGCTTCGTCAGCCAATGCGTTATCAAATCGATACTCGGAGAAGAAGATTCGTAAAGACTCTCATGGGATCTTCATGAACTGGTCTTGACCTGACCACATGGAATCACCGAATCCCATGGAGTTGCTTTGCCACGGAAGTACTCGGCCTCACACGCGTTCGCGGGTGGGGCCTTCACCATACGAAGGACGCGGCGAATAGCCGTCCTCGCCGCCCTCGGCCTGCTGGTGGAGACGGGAGTGGCGCTGGACGCCCTCTCCGCCTCCCCGGCGGCGGCCGCCGACGCCAAACCGTCCGCCCAGCAGACGGCCTCCCAGGTCACGGAGGCGCCCGACCAGTCCTCCGCGCTGCTGGCGGCGCGGCTGAACAACCGCCGGATCGAGGTCACCGGCGCCCGCACCGAGAACACCACGCTGTGGGCCGAGCCGAACGGCGGCCTCACCCAGGAACTCTCGGCCGGCCCGGTCCGGATGCGGGTCGGCGACGCCTGGGTGCCGGTCGACACCACGCTGGTGGAGACCGGCGACGGCTCCGTCGCCCCGAAGGCGCACCCGGAGGGCCTGGTCTTCTCCGGCGGTGACGCCTCGGTGAAGGTCGGCGACGCCCTGCCGGGCAGCACGGCTCCGGCCGCGCCGCCCGCGACGGCGTCCGCGACACCGTCCGCCACCGCCTCGCCGTCCGCTTCTCCCTCCGCCGCTCCCTCCGCCTCCGCCTCTCCCTCTGCATCCGAGCACGCCTCGCGCGCGCTGGCCCGCCCGGCGCTGGCCGCCGCCGACGCGGCCCCGGCGGAGCGGGAGTTGGTGAAGCTCGGCTCCGACGGGGGCCGGGTCGAGCTGGGCTGGCTGGGCCGGCTGCCGAAGCCGAAGCTCTCCGGCTCGACCGCGACCTACACCGACGCCCGTCCGGGCGTGGACCTGGTGCTGGAGGCGACCCGGACCGGCTTCGAGCAGTACCTGGTCGTCAAGAGCAGGGACGCGGTCTCGCAGGCCGGCACGCTGACCCTGCCGCTGGACACCACCGGCTACCGGGTGGAGCGCCAGGAGGACGGCTCGATCCACCTGACCGACCCGGCGGGCGCCAAGCCGACCGTCCGGATCCCGGCCCCGGTGATGTGGGACGCCTCGGTGGACGAGCGGTCCGGCGAGCACCTGCGCCGGGGCGCGGTGTCGATGGAGCTGCGGAACGAGGGCGCGGACGCCGAGCTGGTGTTCACCCCGGACGCCGCGTTCCTGGCCGACCCGGCGACCGCGTTCCCGGTCACCGTGGACCCGGTGGTGGACGTCGGCACCAACTTCGACACCTTCGTGCAGAGCGACTACGCCTCCGACCAGTCCTCGGCCACCGAGTTGAAGATCGGCACCTACAACGGCGGTGCGGTCAAGGCGCGTTCGTTCCTGCACTTCGCGGGGGCCGGGTTCAACGGCAAGCAGATCCAGAACGCCAAGCTGTACCTGGCGAACTACCACTCCTACTCGTGCTCGCCCCGGCAGTGGGAGGTGTGGGCGGCCCAGTACGCCTCGACCGGCAGCCGGTGGAGCAACCAGCCCGGGCTGATCTCGCGCTACGCGGTCTCCGACGAGACCCGGGACATCGCGGGCGACGGCGACGGCTACGACTGCTACGGCAACGGCGGCACCTACTGGGTCGGCGCGGACGTCACCAACCTGGTCCGCGACTGGGCCGGGATGGGCGCGGGCACCTACGCGCTGGGCCTGAAGGCCGCGGACGAGAACGACTCGTACGGCTGGAAGCGGTTCGAGTCCTCCGAGGGCGCGCACTCGCCGTTCCTGTCGATCACCTACAACAGCGTGCCGCCGACCCCGTCGACGGTGGACGTGCTGCCCTCGCAGCAGGGCAACCCGCGCTACACCTCCTCGGCGAACCCGGTCTTCCAGGTGCTGGCCAGCGACCCGGACGGCGGCCCGGTCGGCGCGGACTTCGACCTCTACCGGGACGGCACCTACGTCCGGCGGGTCTACAAGGAGGGCCCGAACGGCAGTTACCTCCAGGTGCGGCCGACCGACTTCGGGCTGAGCCGGCTGGACGAGGGGGTGTCCTACGCGATCGGCGCGCGGCTGTGGGACGGCCAGGTCAACTCCGGCTGGACGCCCAGCGTCACCGTGGTCGCGGACACCGTGAAGCCGGGCGCGCCGCTGGTCGCCTCCGCCACCTACCCGTCCGACGGGCTGTGGCACGGCGCGGCCGGGCAGGCGGGCGCCTTCACCTTCACCCCGGCGAGCGGCGTCACCGACCAGACCGCCTTCGTCTACAGCCTGGACGGCGCCGCCGCGGTGACCGTCGACGCGACGGGCACCGCCAACGCCACCGTCACCCCGGCCGCGGACGGGCACCACACGCTGAAGGTGCAGTCGAAGGACCGGGCGGGCAACCTGTCCGACCCGACCGCGTACGCCTTCTCGGTCGGCCAGGCCGGTCTGGCCTCGCCGGTGGACGGCAGCCAGTCGGCCAGGCGGGTGAAGCTGCAGGTCGACGCGCAGACCCAGTACAAGCGGGTGGTCTACCAGTACCGGCGGGGCCCGGGCGCCGCCGAGTACAACGTGCCGACGGCCAACCTCACCAAGGCCGACAACACGCCGGTCACCGACCCGAAGCCGCTGCTGTCCGACCTCGGCCCGCACGCCAACTGGACGGTCGTCGACACCCTCGGCAACGTCGGCGGCGTGGTGCAGGTCCGCGCCCTGCTGTTCCCGCAGGACGGCTCGGGCAGCGGCTACGCCACCGCCTGGAACACCATCACCGTGGACCGCAACGCGGACGGCGCGGCGGGCGCGGAGATCGGGGCCGGCTCGGTCAACCTGCTGACCGGCGACTACTCGGTGAGCGTGACCGACGCCGACGAGGCCGGTTCCTCGGTGGCCCGCTCCTCGTCCTCCCGCGACCTCGCGCGCGGCTGGCAGCCGCAGGGCGAGCGCCTGACGCCCAACCAGCGGCAGGTCACGTACGACACCAACGGCTTCGTGACCGGCCAGAACACGGTCGAGCGCTCCACCGCGCGCGGCCACGACAACTCGACCGACTCGCTGCGGATCGTGCCCACCGGCACCGACTCGTACGCCGCGCTCGGCGCCGACAACGCCCTCGCGATGGGCCTGAAGCCGGGCCGGACCTACCGGCTGACCGGCTGGATCTACGTCCCGGCGGCCACCGGCCTGAGCCCGGACTACACCGACCGCGGCCTGCGGCTGGCCGGCTTCGTCCGCACCTCGGCGGGCTACGCCCAGACCACCTCGAACAAGGCGTCCTTCACCGACGGCTGGCAGCAGCTGACCGTCGACCTGGCCGTGCCGGCGGGCGCCACCGAGGCGTTCTTCCGGCTCTACAACGGCTTCTCGGCCGCCGGCAAGGAGGTGTTCTTCGACGACCTGTCGCTGAAGGAGATCGTCGCGCCGTTCGGCCCGCAGTGGTCCGGCGGCCCGGACGCGGGCGCGGGCTCCGACTACCGCTCGCTGTCGTTCCCGGAGTCCGACCTCGCGGAGATCAAGCTCAACGACGACTCCGCGCTGACCTTCGCCAAGGGCACCGGCGGAACGTTCTTCCCCGAGCCCGGCGCCGAGTCGCTCACCCTGACCGCCCAGCCCGCCGCGGCCGGCCGGATCACCACCCCGACCACCGGACGCTGCCTGGACGTCAACAACAGCGGCACCGCCAACGGCACCGTCGTCCAGACCTGGGACTGCAACCCGTCCACCGCCCAGCAGTGGACGCTGGCCGACGACGGCTCGCTCCGGGCGCTCGGCAAGTGCCTGGACGTGCCGAACTCCTCCACGGCCGACTACGTCAAGCTGGCCATCTGGGACTGCAACGGCGGCGGCAACCAGAAGTGGGAGCTGCGCCCGGACGGCAGTCTGATGAACGCCAACTCGGGCAAGTGCCTGGACGCCCCGGACTCCGGCGGCCAGGGCACCCAGGTCACCCAGCACTGGTGCCACGGCGGCCTGAACCAGAAGTGGAACCCGGACAACACCGGCACCACCTACACCCTGACCGACCTGGACGGCTCCGCCACCGTCTTCGCCCGCGGCGCCGGCACCGACCAGTTCCAGGTCCGCAGTGAGAGCGGCCCGGAGGCCGCGTCCACCACCCGGTACGTCTACGACGTCACGGACGGCCGGGTGCTGCCCAAGCGCGCGGTGCCCGCCGTCGAGCCGGGCGTGGACGACACCAACAGGTGCACCGCGGACCCGCTGCCGCGCGGCTGCGACGCGATGGACTACGAGTACGCGACCGGCACCACGGCGGTGCCCGGGACCCCCGGTGACTTCACCGACCGGATCCGCGCGGTGAAGTCCTGGTCGTGGAACCCGGCGACGTCCAAGCAGGAGGCCGTCGAGGTCGCCCGCTACCTGTACGACGAGCAGGGCCGGCTGGTGCAGGTCTGGGACCCGCGCCTGGCCCAGCCGCTGAAGACCGCGTACGCGTACGACGCGGCGGGCCGGGTCACCCGGATCTCCCCGGCGGGCGAGCTGCCGTGGGACTTCGACTACGGCGCGGCGGCCGGCGACCCGGACGCCGGGCGGCTGCTGAAGGTCCGCCGGGGCGCCCTCGCCCCGGGCAGCAAGAGCCAGGTGAACGGCGAGATCGCCACCAAGGTGGTCTACAACGTGCCGCTGACCCGCGGCGCGGGCGGCCCGTACGACCTGTCCGGCGCGGACGTCGCGCAGTGGGCGCAGACCGACGCCCCGACCGACGCCACCGCCGTGTTCGGGCCGGAGGACGAGCCGGGCACCCACTCGGCGACCGCCACCGCCCCGGGCCCGAACGGCTACCGGCCGGCCGTGGTGCACTACCTCAACGCCTCCGGCAACGAGGTCAACACCGCCACCCCGTCGGTGGTCGACAAGGGCGACATCGACACCAGCGAGTACGACCGCTACGGCCACGCGGTGCGCGCCCTGAGCGCCACCAACCGTTCGATCGCGCTGGGCACCCACCCGGACACCGCCCGGTTCGCCGCCGAGCTCGGCCTCCCGGCGAACTCCGCCGACCGGGCCCGGCTGCTCGACTCCCGCACCACCTACAGCGCCGACGGCCTCGACGTGCTGGAGACCCTCGGCCCGCTCTACCGCGCCACCCTCGCCGAGGACGTGGCCGGCTCCTCCACCCCGGCGACCGTGACGGTCGAGGGCGAGGCGCTGCCGCGGCTCGGCACCACCGCGCAGGTCATCACCCAGAACGGCAGCTCGGCCTGGGTCGGCGGCGGCGGCTGGTCCGGCAACGCGCAGGTGATGCTGGTCGGCACGAAGGCGGGCGACAGCGCCTCGTTCCGGGTCACCGTCCCGGAGGAGGGCACGTACCTGCTCTCCGCGCGGATGACCCGGGCCGTCGACTACGGCACCGTCAAGTTCGTCCTGGACGGCACCGACGTCACCGGCACCTTCGACGGCTACAACAACGGCGTCACCACCTCGCCCTGGTCGGCCGGCGCGCCGGTCCGGCTGGCCCGCGGCGACCACCAGCTCGACCTGGTCGTCACCGGCACCAACCCGTCCGCCGTGTCGCCCTTCTACCAGGCGGGCATCGACACCCTCACCCTGACCAAGACCACCGTCAACCCGTCGCTGGCCGCCGGCACCCCGGTCCTGGCCCGCGACCACAACACCAACACCTACGACGAGGGCAAGCCCGACGGCCGGGCCTACCACCTGGTCACCACGGCCACCGACGGCGCCCGGATCGACGGCTACGCGCAGGACGCGGAGCAGCGGGTCACCAAGAACGGCTACGGCGCGCCGATCGGCGGCGCCTCCGGCTGGACGCTCGGGGTCGCGACGTCCGTCACCACGGACGCCACGGGCCAGGCGCTCACCGCCACCGTCCGCTACGACGCCTCCGGCCGCGCGGTGGAGTCCCGCAAGCCGGGCTCCACCGGGACCGACGCGTCCACCGTGAAGACCGTGTTCTACACGGCCGGCGCCAACCCGGACGACGCCGCCTGCGGCAACCGCCCCGAGTGGGCGGGCAGCCCGTGCACCACCGGCCCCGGCGGCGCGATCACCGGCGCCGACGCGGCCCGGATGCCGACCACCCTGCCGGTCAAGCGGGTCACCCGCTACTCCCGGTTCGGGGACGTCGAGGAGGTCACCGAGACCAACGCGGGCAAGTCCCGCACCTCGGTGACGGTCTACGACGGCGCGGACCGGATCGTCTCCGCCCAGATCACCTCCGACCAGGGCCAGGCCCTCCCGCAGGTCACCACCGAGTACGACCCGGCCACCGGCGACATCGTCAGGACCACCGCCGGCGGCAAGTCGCTGACCCGCGTCATCGACGCCCTCGGCCGGCTGATCTCGTACACCGACGCCGACGGCGGCACCACCACCACCGAGTTCGACGCGTACGGCAAGCCGACCAAGGTCACCGACCCGACCGGCTCCACCACCTACGCCTACGACCGCGCCAAGGAACCCCGCGGCCTGGTCACCTCCGTCAACGACAGCGTCGCGGGCGAGTTCACCGCCAAGTACGGCCCCGACGGGCAGCTGGTCGAACAGACCTACCCCGGCGGCATCGTCCGCAAGGACACCTTCAACGCGGTGGGCGAGGCCACCGGCCGCACCTACACCCGCGCCTCCGACGGCGCGGTCGTCTGGGCGCAGTCGGTCGACGTCTCCACCCAGGGCGTCGTCGCCACCGACACCTCGTCCACCGCGACCCGCTCCTACGCCTACGACCGCCTCGGCCGCCTCACCAAGGCCCGGCAGAGCACCGTCGCGGCGGGCTGCGTCACCCGGCAGTACGCCTTCGACGCGCACTCCAACCGCCTCGCCAAGTCCACCTCGCCGTCCACGGCGACCGGCGACTGCGGCACCGACAACCCCGCCACCGAGACCCACACCTACGACAGCGCCGACCGCCTCACCGACGCCGGGTTCAGCTACGACGCCTTCGGCCGCACGGTGACCACCGGCACCGGCTCCACCAACACCTACTGGGCCAACGACAAGGCCGCCTCCCAGCAGAAGGGCGACGACAAGCAGACCTGGCAGCTCGACCCGGCACACCGCTCCACCGCCTTCACCACCGAGAAGAAGCAGGCCGACGGCTCCTGGGCCAACGCCACCAGCAAGCTCAACCACTACGGCGACGACAGCGACGAGGTCCGCTGGACCATCGAGGACACCACCCAGGGCACCCTCACCCGCAACGTCTCCGGCCCCGACACCGACCTGGTCGCCACCACCAGCGGGACCGGTGACGTCCAACTCCAACTCACCAACCTGTTCGGCAGCGTCGTCGTCACCACCGACACCGCGCTGACGACGCCCAAGGTGCTGGACTACGACGAGTTCGGCATCCCCCAGGACGGCCAGGCCGGCGTCCGCTACGGCTGGCTCGGCGGCAAGCAGCGCTCCGCCGAGGCCCTCGACGGCGACATCCTGATGGGCGCCCGCCTCTACAGCCCCGCCCTCGGCCGCTTCCTCCAGGTCGACCCCGTCCCCGGCGGCAACGCCGGCCCGTACGACTACTGCACCGGCGACCCGGTCAACTGCACCGACCTCGACGGCAACTGGGGCATGCCCAAGTGGCTGAAGAAGACGGTCGAGGTCGTCGCCAAGGTCGCCGAGGTCGCCTCCTACATCCCCGGCCCGATCGGCGGCTTCGCCGCCGCCGTCTCCTCGGTGTCGTACGCGGCGACCGGCAACTGGGGCAAGGCCGCCGAGATGGCCGTGACCGCGGTGGCCGCCACGGTCGGCGCCAACACCGCCGTCAAGGCGGCCGTCACCGCGGTGAAGGCCACCCGGGCGGCGAAAGCCGTCGGCCGGGCCGCCGGAGCCGCCAGGACCGGCTACCGGGCCACGGCGAACGCGGCACGCCGGGTCATCGGCCGGTGCAACTCGTTCACGGCCGGCACCCTCGTCCTGATGGCCGACGGCAGCTACCTGCCGATCGGCCTGGTCGAGGAGGGCGACCTGGTCGCGGCGACCGACCCCGCGACCGGTGAGACCACCGAGCGCCCGGTGCTCACGGTGTTCACCTCCTTCGCCACCAAGCACTTGGTGGAGATCCGCACCGGCTCGGCGACGGACGGCGAGGGGATCGAAGCCACCGCCGCCCACCCGTTCTGGGTGGTCGACCGCGGCTGGGTCGACGCCGTCGACCTCCGGCCGGGCGACGGCCTGCTCGCCCCCGACGGCACCGTCACCACGGTCACCGGCGTCACGGACCGGGGCGAACTGGCCGACCAGCTCGTCTACAACCTCAACGTCGGGGACGTCCACACCTACGTGGTGTCGGACGGCGAACACGACGTCCTGGTCCACAACGCCAGTTGCACCACCCTGCCCACAGCCGCGAGCAATGCCCCCTCGGCGCGCGGCATCTACATCATCAGGTACAAGAACGGCGAGGCCTACATCGGCAAGTCCAAGAACATCCACAGGCGCCTGCACGAGCACAACCGGAAGGGGAAGCTCGGGAACGTGGCGTCGGTGCAGTACCAGCTGCGGCCCAAGGGCAGCCTGCGGAAGCTCGAACAGGGCTACATCAACCGCTTCAAGTGCTACGCCGGGGTGAAACTGACCAATAAGATCCGGGCGTCCCGGAAGTACGCCCACTGCTGATCCACCGTCTGCTGACCCTCTGAGCCGCGGCGGCGCGCGGCGGGCCGTTCCCCGGTCCGCCGCGCGCCGCCGCCCGACACTCACCACTCACCACTCACCACGAAACGCCGGGTACCCCGACCATGAAGATCAAGAAGCTCCGCTCCGGGCCGCAGGAACTACAACTCACCTGCGAGGACTGGCGGCCGGAGTACGCCGAACACTTCTCCGCTGGTGGCTGCGACGGCCTGTTCGTCGGCTGCCCCCGGCCGGACGCCGCGATCGACCTGTCCTTCGTCCGGACCCTGCCCGGGCTCCGCTCGGTCCGGCTCGGCCTCGGTGTCCGGGACCCGAGCCCGCTGTCCGACTGCGCCGGACTGACCGACCTGCGGATCGGGCTCGGCCAGCGGGGCCGGGTCGACTTCTCCGGCCTGACCGGTCTGCGCCGACTCGAAGCACCGGCGGGGGTCGGCCTGGAGACCGTCGCCGCCCTCACCGCCCTGGAGTCGGTCACCGCCCCGGGCTGGCGCCGTGGCAGCCTGGCGTCGGTCCTGGGCCCGAAACCCCGCCTCACCCAGCTGCGGATCGAGTGCCCGCGCACCGGCGAGGTGTCGATGAGCGGGGCGGAGGACTTGCCGGCGCTGCGTGAACTCCGGGTCTACGACGGCCGACTGCTCGACGCCGACGCGCTCACCGCCGTCCCGGGCCTGGGCTCCGTCGAGTTGTACGGTGCGAAGCCCGCCGGGGTGGAGTTCGTCTCCGGCCTGCTCCGCCTGGAGCGGCTCGTCCTGGAGAACTGCGGACCGATCCCCTCGCTCGCGCCCCTGGCGGACCACCCCGCGCTGCGCGAGGTGGTGCTGGCCGGCCGCACCGTCGTCGAGGACGGCGACCTCTCCCCCCTGGTGCACCACCCCGGGCTGCGGTACGTCGCCCTGGAGCGCGGCGCCGAGCACTACTCCCACCGTCCCGCCGAAGTCCGGCGGGGGTGACGGCCCGCCCGCCGGGTTCCGGCCCGGGCGGTGGGGCGGGCGTTCTAGCATGGGGGCGCCGTGGGGAGCGGCGGGATGGCGAAGGGGCGGGGAGATGCAACAGCAGCAGTTGGTCGAGTTGGAGCTGCCGGACGGGCAGACGGTCTGGGCGCTGGTGGACGGCCCGTCGGGGCCGCGCGACACCGGGTTCGGCGATCAACTGGCCACCCGGGTCGAGGGGTTGCGGGAGTCGTTGCAGGCGGTCGCGTCGAACGTGCGGGACGCGGTGGCGGCGGCCCGGCCGGACGAGGTGTCGGTGGAGTTCGGGCTGGAGCTGGCCGCCGGGCGCGGCGGGGTGGTGGCGGCGCTGACCGGTGTCGGCGGGAAGGCCACTTTCAAGGTCGGGCTGAAGTGGACCTCGGGAGGCACGCCGTCCGCCGCCGTGGCCCCGCCGGAGGAGGCCGCGGCCGAGGCGGGGTCCGAGCCGGGGTCCGAGCCGGGGGCCGGCGCTCCCGCCGTCGAGAGCTGAGCGGGCGCCCGCGCGCGATGCGGCACTCCGATCAACTGTCCGCCCTCCAGGGGCTGCTGGAGCACTGCCGGGTCCGGGTGGACGGCCGGACGACGGGCAGCGGTTTCTTCGTCGCGCCCGGTGTCGTGCTGTCCTGCGCGCACGTGGCGGGCGGTACGGTGGGCGGGCCGGCGTCGGTCGAGCACGAGGGCCGGGCGTACGCCGGGCGGGTGCTGGCCGCCGCGCCGGACGCGGCCGCGGCCGCCGCCTCCGGTCAATCCCTGTACCCGTTCCCGGACTTGGCGCTGCTGGAGCTGGACGATCCGCCGCCCGGGCACCCGTGCGTCTGGCTGGACCCGGAGGCGCCGCCGTTCCGGACCGAGCTGACCGCCGCCGGTTTCACCCCGCTGATGGGCGCCCGGCTGGCCAAGCTGGAGGCCGGCGGGCGGACCGGCCGGCCGGGGCAGGCGATGCTGGAGCTGGTGGGGGGCGAGGTCAACCCGGGCCTGTCCGGCGGGCCGGTGCTCAGCAGCCGGTCGGGCGGGGTGGTCGCGGTGGTGAAGGCCACCCGGGAGGCGGACACCGCGATGGGCGGCTACGGGGTGCCGGTGTCGGCGCTGCGGCTGCTCGACCCGGCGGTGTACCGGCGGGTGCTGGCCGCGCACGACCGCTTCCACGCGGCGGACGGCCGCTGGCGGGCGCTCGCCGACCCGCTGGCGGACGCGCCGGGCCGGGAGCGGCGTCCGCTCGCCGAACGGGACGCGGACCGGGCGTTCCTGGAGCTGCTCGCCGACCTGCCCGCGAGCCCGGAGCAGGGCCAGGGCCTCGGCGCCGAGCTGCGGGCCGCGTTCCTGCGCGCCGCCCCGGCGGGGGCCTTCGAGCCGGAGCTGCCGCTGCTGGACCGCCGCGACGTCTACCTGGAACTGGCCGCGCTGCTGCCGGCCGGCGACGGGCAGCTGCCGCCCGAACTCGCCTACTGCGCCGACCTGGTGCGCTCCCTGCCGCCGGGCGGGCCGCTGGCCCGGAGGCTCCGCGACCGGGTGCTGATCCGGGCCGCGGAGTCCGGTCTGGGCGAGGCGGCCCGCCGGCTGACCGACGGCGACGCACCGGAGCCGCCCCGCCCGGCCGCCTCGGTCCGCCCTTCGGTGATCGCCCGGGTCCGGCACTCGCTGCGCGACCGCACCCGCTACCACGTGATGCTGTGGCGCTTCCACGGCCCGGAGGAGATCGTCCCGGCCGGGGCGGAGTCCGCCGAGCTGCCGCTGCCCGGGGCGCTCGCCCTGCTGGCCGGGTCGCTGCCCGCGCAGATCGAGACGGTGGAGGCGCTGGACGACGCCGGCCGCCCGGCGCTGGTGGAGCTGATCCTGCCGCACGAGGCGCTGGACGAGGACTACGCGGACTGGCAGTTGTGGCCGGAGCAGTTCTGGTCGACGCTGGGCCGCGACCACCACCTGGTGGTCCGCTCGCTGGAGCGCCACCAGGAGCCGCGGCTGCACCGCCCCTGGCAGGTCCGCTGGGAGCGGTTGGCCGACCGGCCGCTCGGCGGGGCGCTGGTCTGCGTGTGCGGGCGCGGCCGGTTGCAGCAGCCGCGGGCGCTGAACGCCGCGTTCAACACCGCGCCGGGGGTGGCCGCGCTGGCGCTGGCCGGCTCCCCGCGCGAGGGCGAGTTGGCGCAGGCGTTCCGGGTCGCGGTGGCCTCCGGGGTGCCGGTGATGCTGTGGGAGCGCGGCGGCGAGCCGCACTCGCTGGGCGCGGACGCCTGCGCCACCGGGTGCGCCGCGCCGGGCCGGGGGGACTGCGCGGGCGGCCGGTTCCTGCGCGCGGCGCGCGCCGCGCTCGCGGACACGCACCGGGACGCCGCCCCGGACCGGGTGTCGGTGCTGCGCAACGAGGCAGAACTCCTGGTGGCGGCGGACGGCCCGGACCCGGCGCCGGAACCGCCGCTCGGTGACCGGGTGGTGCTGCTCTGGGACGATCCGGCCCGCCGCCTGCCCCGCACCCGTCTCGCCCCGGCCGGGCCGGCCGGCCCGGTGGCACCCGACCCTCTGGAAGGACTCCCGCGATGACCCTCCGGCGCATCTACCAGGGCGTGGACGAACCCCACGACCGGATCTCCGAGCTGCCGCCCCCGCCGCCCTGGCGGGAGTTCGACGGCGGCGCGGACGGCACGCTGGCCGCCGTGGACCGCGACGCGGCCGGCGGCGGCCGCCGCCGCCTGCCCCGCCGGGCCGCGTACCGGGCCGACGAGCGCACCGTCGACGCGGTCAACACCGCGCTGTACCTGCGCCGTCCGCTGCTGGTCAGTGGCGACCCGGGGGTCGGCAAGTCGACGCTGGCCGACGCGGTCGCCCGCGAGCTGCGGCTGGGCCCGGTGCTGCGCTGGTCGGTGAACAGCCGTACCACGCTGCGCGACGGCCTGTACCGGTACGACTCGCTGGGCCGACTGGAGGACGCCGGCCTGGCCCGCAACCAGGGCCCGTTCGCCGAGACGTCCCCGTCCGACCTCGGGCGGTACGTCAGCCTCGGGCCGCTGGGCACCGCGCTCGCCCCGTACGCGCTGCCCCGGGTGCTGCTGGTCGACGAGATCGACAAGGGCGACCTGGACCTGCCCAACGACCTGCTGGACGTGTTCGAGGAGGGCGGCTTCGAGGTCCCCGAGCTGACCCGGGCCGCCGACCAGCAGCCGGTGGTCGCGGTGCGCCCGTACGACGGCGGGGCGGCGGTGCGGGTGGTGCGCGGGGCGGTGCAGTGCCGGGCGTTCCCGTTCGTGATCCTGACCAGCAACGGCGAGCGGGAGTTCCCGCCCGCGTTCCTGCGCCGCTGCATCCGGCTGCGCCTGCCGTCCGTGCACCAGGACGGCGAGCGGCTGCGGGCGATCGTCGAGGCCCACCTGCCGGGTGCGGGCGCGGCCGCCGAGGCCGCCATCGGGGCGTTCCTCGCCCGGGCCGCGACCGGCGAGCTGGCCACCGACCAACTCCTGAACGCCATCTACCTGTTGGCCCCGGACAGCGGCTCCGGCGGGCCGGACCGGGAGCGGCTGCTCGACCTGGTCATGCAGCACCTCAACGACTCCGCGCCCGGCCGGCCGTGACCGGCGCGGCCCCCGACCCGGAACGCGACGCCGTCCGCCGGCTGGCGGCGCTGCTCGCCGCCCTCCCCGCCCTCGCGGGCGAGGACGGGCCGGCCCCGACCGGACGCGAACTCGCCGACCTGCTCTGGCTGCGCGCCCGACTGGGCGGGACGGAACCGCACCCTCTCGAACCCGACGTACCGTCCACCACCCTGCCGGATCGGCCGGTCGCCCCGCCGGACCCCTCCCCCGAGCCGCACCGCCCGCCCGCCGCGCCCGAGGCCCCCGCCACCGGGCGCCGCCCGCTCCACCTGCCCGGCCCGGCCCCCGCCGCACCCCCGGCGGACGGCCCGCGGGCCGCCGCGCCGATCCGGGTCGGCACCGCCCGCGCCCTCCCGCGCCGCCGCGAACTCGTCCGCGCGCTGCGCCCGTTGAAGCGCGGCGTGCCGTCCAGCGACCGCACCGTGCTGGACGAGGACGCCACCGCCGAGCGGCTCGCCCGCGACCCGCGCTGGTGGCCGGTGCTGGTGCCCGCCGTCGACCGCTGGCTCGGCGTCCGGCTGGTGGTCGACGCGCACGGCGACAGCGCGGCGCTCTGGGAACCGCTGGCCCGCGAACTGCTCGCCGTGCTGGCCGAGTCGGGCATCTTCCGGGACGTCCGGCTGCACCACCTGACCGGCCTCGAACCCGGCTCCCGCCCCGGCCCCGGCTCCGGCACCGGCCCCGTCCTCCCGGACGAGGACAGCGCCGCGCGGCCGCCCGGGCGCACCGCCACCCTGCTGCTCACCGACGGCGTGCACCCGGGCTGGGCCGGGCCGCGGCTGCGCGCCGCGCTGCGCCGCTGGGCGCTGGCCGGGCCGACCGCCGTCCTGCACACGCTGCCCGAACACCTGTGGTCGCAGACCGCGTTGGCCCCCGAACCGGGCCGCTTCCGCACCGCCCACCGGGCCGATCCGCGCCCGCGCTTCACCCCGTACGGGCTCGTCCCGCCCCCGCAGCCGCCCGGCACCCTGGCCGTTCCGGTGCTGGGCCTCACCCCCGAGTGGCTCGCCCCCTGGGCCCGGGCCACCGCCGGAGCGCACGCCTACGACGCGCCCGCCGTGCTGCTCGCGCCCGGGCAATCCGCCGGCAGCGCACCACCTCCCGCGCAGTTCCCGCCGCCCACCGGCGACTTCGACTCCTTCCTGGCCCAGGCCCAGCCCCGGGTCTTCCGGCTGGCCGCGCTGCTCGCCGCCGTCGACCAGCTCAGCCTGGGCGTGATGCGGCTGGTGCAGTCCGCGCTGCTGCCCGACAGCCCGCCCGCCGACCTCGCCGAGATCGTCTTCAGCGGCATCCTGCGCATCGGGGAGAGCGCCCCCGGAGCCGAACCCCTCGGCCGCGCCTACGAGTTCGCCCCCGGCGTCCGGCAGCGCCTGCGCGCCACGCTGCGCCGCGACGAGGCCGAGCAGGTCGTCGCCACCCTCTCCGCCCACCTCGCCACCCGCAGCACCGCCCTGGCCGACCGCTTCACCGCCCTCGTCCCCGACCCGGCCGGCCCGCTCCCCCTCCCCGGCGCCGCCGCCTGGGCCCACGCCGCCGCCCCGGGCCCGGCCACCGGGCCCGGCCGGCGCTTCTTCCTCGCCCTCACCGGCGTCGCCGTCCCCGGCCCCGACGAACCCGACGCGGCGGCGCTGGCGGTGGGCGCCGAGCTGGTCGCCGAGGCGTTCGAGCGGCTCGGCTACCGGCCGACCGGCATCGACAGCCGACGCGGCACCGTCGAGGCGGTGCACGGCTGGGCCGAGGACGCCCGGCTGGGCTCCGACGACCTGGTGGCGGTCTACCTGGCGGGCCAGGTGATGGCCGGCTTCGGCCAGCAGGTCGAACTCCTGCTCCGCGAAAGCTTGTTGATCGTCGACCGACTGACCCTGGAGGAGTTCGGCCGCACCTTCGGCCGCCTCGGCCGGCTGCTGCTGATCGTCGACCAGCAGCCGCTGCGCACCCCGCCCTCCCTCCCGGTCCACACCCGCCCGTCCCTCACCCTGCTCACCCGCGGCGACGTCCCCGGCCTCGACTTCCCCCTCCTCCTCGCCGACCGGGTCCAGCAGGTCGCCGCCGGCGCCGACCCGTCCCGACTGCTGGAGTTCACCCGCCTCGCCCCGCCCGCGACCGCGTCGGCGCTGCGGCCGTTCCTCGTCCCGGAGGGCCGGCCCGGGACCCACCCGGGCCCCGAAGGGCCCTACCTGCTGGACCAGTTGGCCGCCTGGGTGAACGCGGAGCAGCCGGATCCCGCCCACCGGGAGCTGCGGGCCGTCCGGGCCGGGCAGTTGGACCTGTTCCTCGGCGTCCTGCGGCTGCTGTCCCGCCGCGTCCGGCAGAGCGTGCTGAACGTCGCCGCCGTGGGCCTCGACGGGGTGCGGCCGGTCATCGACGACTTGACCACACGGCCGACCCGCCGCGAACGGACCCTCCTGGTGCTGCTGTTCGACCCGATGGCACCGCCGGACCGCGCCAGGCTCTCCGCTCTGCTCCGCACTCTGCACGCGCTCACCGGCCCACCGGTCTTCCTGCTGCTGGTCAACTCCTTCACCGTGCCCCCCGCCGAACAGCTCCGGCTGGAACTGGCCGAGCAGCTGGTCCTGCTGGACCTCGCCCGGATCCAGGACCTCGCCGACATCTCACCGGGGCACGCCACCCGCGAGTACCACCGCCTGCTGGCGGCTACCCCGGTCTCCGGCAGCCCCGCCTGGCAGGCCGCGCTGATCCGGCTGTACGAGCGGGCCGCCACCCCGTACCCGGCCCGGCTCGACCGCGTGCAGGCCGCACTGACCACCGTCCCCGGCGCGGCCGACGCGGTGCTCGACCTCTCGGACCTGATCCGCGCCGATCCGTTCGAACTGGTGGAGCAGGTCTACGCGGTCCTGCTCGCGCTGGCCGACCGGGAGCCGGCCCCCGGCCTCCACGCGGTCGTCGACCGGGGGGAGTTGGACATGCTCGACCGGAAGGACCGGGTCACCGTCCACGACTGGATCGACAACGGCCTGGTCGAGGTCAGCGGCGGCCCTGCCCGGGCACTCGAAGTCGCCTTGCTCCTGGGGCTTCCGGTCGTCTCCACCGAACCGACCCGCGTGCCCAACTCCGGGCTCACCTACCTCGTCGTCACCCCCGCGGACGATCGTTCCGTACAACTGCTCGCCCTCCGCAACCCGCTCCACGGCAAGTACGACGCCGCCCACTACACCGGTCTCGCGCTGCACATCTGGCGCTGCCCGGTCCCGACCTGCACCCGGTACCTGCCCCGCTTCGACGCCCCGCCCCCGCTGCCCAGCCTCGACGGCGGCAGCGCCGTCTGCGCCGAACACCGCGGCCCGCTGCTCGCCTCCGGCCCGCGTCCCGCCGTCGCGCACTTCAAGGCCGTCGCCGACGACGACCGGTTCCGCACGGGCCAGTACGCCGTCGAGGAGGGCACCAGCGTCACCCTGGACAACCTCTCCGCCACCGCCTACAGCGTCCCGCTGACCGTCTCCTTCCGGGACGGCGCCGTCACCGTCCAGGCCGGCGACATCGGCGCGTCCTACCGCCCGCCCGGCTCGGAGTCGACACGCTGGCAGGACCTGATCCCGGACGCCCCGCTCCGCTGCCCGCCCGGCACCCGGATCACCGTCGCCCCGAACACCGTCCTGGTCCGCACCGGCGCCCCCGCTCCCGGCGAACTCCCTTCCCCCTGAAGCGCCTTGGGCCCGCCGGGCCCTGTCGGAGCCGACCCGTACGATCGCCGGGTGACGGACGACGAGATCATTGCGGCCTGCCTGCGGGTCGCCCGGGAGCGGCAGGCGCCGCCGCCCGCCCCGCCGGAGGCCGTGGCCGAGGCGGAGCGCGTCATCGGGTTCGCGTTCCCGGTGCTGCTGCGGCGGCTCTACACCGAGGTGTCCGACGGGGGCTTCGGCCCCGCCGACGGGGTCCCGCCGCTCGGCACCGGGTCGGGGCGGGAGCTGCTCACCGTGCCGTACGAGCACGGGCCGGATCCCACCGGGACGGTGCCGGCCGGCGTGGTGCCGCTCTACGACCTGGGGTGCACGATGTGGTGGATGGTCGACTTCCGCGATCCGGACGGCGCGATGTGGTACAACGCGGAGGGCGACTGCCAGCCGGAGGGGATCACCCTCGCCCAGTGGCTGGCCGGCGTGCTGGACGGGGAGCCGGGCCCGGCGTAGCAGGCGGGCGATCCGGCAAAACCGTTTGCCTCCGGGCGGGTTCACCGGCTGCGATGTGAGGCGTGATCACCGAGGTGCGCCCGCCGGGGCGGGACGAGATGCGCGCGTACTACCGGGTCCTGCCGTTCGCGAACGGACTGCCGCAGTGGGAGCCGACCGACGCCGCGTGGCACGGCGGGCCCGAACCGTGGCCGCCGCGGCGGCGGCCGGCCACGGACGAGCAGCTCGACGAATGGGCGCGGAAGGACGTCGGGGGCGGGTTGTTCCACCCGGTCGCGGCGTTCGCCGACGGGGTGTGCGTGGGCGGCTCGGCGATGCTCTCGTACCGGGTGACGGTCCCGGGCGGCGGGACGGTCGGAATGGGCGGTGTCACGTCCACCGCGGTGGTCGCCACCCACCGGCGGCGCGGCCTGCTGCGGCGGATGATGCGGGCGATGTTCGACGCGGCGCTGGAGCGGGGCGAACTCCTGGCGATGCTCAGCGCGAGCGAGGGCGGCATCTACGGCCGGTTCGGGTTCTCCCCGGCCACCCACCGCACCCGCTGGGAACTGGCCAGGCACCAGGGCGGGTTGCGGCCGGCCGCGCCCGACCCGGGCTCGCTGGAGCTGGTCGACGCGGCCGGGGCGCAGGCGGCCTGGCCGATCGTGCACGCGCTGGTACGGGCCGGGCGGGCCGGGCGGGCCGGTGAGCTGACCCCGCTGCCGGGGCACTGGGAGCGGCTGTCCGACGAGCCGAACGGCACCGACGGGCCCCCGCGGCACCTCGTCCACCGCGACCGGCACGGCGCCGTGGACGGCGCGGCCCGCTTCCGGCTGCCGTGGTCGCCGACGGCGGCGCACGCGGGCACGCTGGTGGTCGAGGCGCTGGAGGCGGCGAACCCGGCGGCCTACCGGGCGCTGTGGGCGCTGCTGCTCGACTTCGACCTGACCAGGACGGTCGTGGCGCCCGGCCGCCCGCGCGACGAGCCGCTGCGCTGGATGCTGGCCGACCCCCGGGCGATGCGCGTCACCCGCCAGTCCGACAACCTGTGGGCCCGCCTCCTGGACGTGCCCGCCGCGCTGTCCCGGCGGGCGTACGGCGGGGCGGACGAGCTGGTGTTCGGCATCGATGACGACCTGATGTGCCCCGCGAACAACCGGACTTGGCTGCTGCGGACGGACGGCGTCGAGACCGTCTGCGTCGCCACCGACCGGGCGGCGGAGCTGACGCTGACCACTCCGGCGCTCGGCTCGCTCTACTTCGGCGGCGCCTCGGTGCACGACCTGGCGTACGCGGGCCGCGCCACCCCGCACACCGCGGACGCGCTCGCCCGGACGGCCCGGCTGTTCCGGACCGACACCGAACCGCACAACTCCTTCGGCTTCTGAGGCTCCTGGCCCGGTTCCCCGCCCGCAGGCGGGGAACCGGGGTAGCGTCCTCGGCATGGACATCTCCACCACCGTCGAGCGCGCCCGGCGCCTCGCGCAGTTGCACGCCGACCACAAGCCGCTCGTGCTGCCCACCGTCTGGGACGTCTGGTCCGCGCGGACGGCCGTCGCCGCCGGGTTCCCGGCGCTGACGGTCGGCAGCCACCCGCTGGCCGAGTCCCGGGGCGCCGCGGACAACGAGGGGCAGACCTTCGAGGAGGTGCTGGCCGCCGTCCGGCCGATCATCGCGGCCGTCGACGTGCCCGTCTCGGTCGACCTGGAGGCCGGGTACGGGCAGTCGCCCGCCGACCTGATCGCCGGACTGGTCGGGGTCGGCGGCGTCGGCCTCAACGTCGAGGACACCGTCCACTCGGAGGGCGGCCGGCTGCGCGGCACCGAGGAGCACGCGCGGTACGTGGCGGGCCTGCGCGCGGCGGCGGACGACGCGGGCGTCCCGGTCTGGATCAACGGCCGCACCGACCTGTTCCTGCGCGCGCCGGAGCCCGCCGCCGTCCTCGACGAGGCGGTCGAGCGGCTGCTCGCCCTGGAGCGGGCCGGCGCCGACAGCGTCTACCCGGTCCGGATCCAGGACGACGACGCCCTGCTCACGGCGGTGGTCGGCGCCGTCCGCGTCCCCGTCAACTCCACCGCCCACCCGGTCCGGCACGACCTGGAGCGCTTCCGCCGCCTCGGCGTCGGCCGGATCACCAACGGCCCGCTGCTGCAACTCGCGGCGACGGACGCGGTCAAGGGGCTGCTCGGCGCCTGGAAGTCCTGAGGCCCCTGCCCGCCGGTCCGGGCCGCCGGTCCGGGCCGCCGTCCGCCGAAAAATACAACAGCACTTATACAAGCACTGTTACGATGGCCGCATGGCCTCGCAGCAGCCCGACCCCACTCGCCCCTCCGGCCCCACCGACCCCACCGACCCCACCGAGCAGAGCCTCTGGCGCCCGCTCCGCCTGCTCCAGGACGCGGTGGAGGCGGACATCGCCCGGCTGTACGCCGAAGCCCCCGTCGAGGGGCTCCGGTCGAGCTTCGTGATGGAGCTGCTGCGGCTGCACGCCCGGGGGCCGATGACCATCGGCGAGCTCGCCGAGTCCGTGCATCGCACGCACTCGGCGCTCAGCCAGAAGGTCGCCGCGATGCGGCGGGCCGGCTGGGTGGAGACCGTGCCGGGGGCGGACGCCCGGAGCAAGAAGGTCACGCTGACCGCGAAGGCGCGCGCGGTGGTCGCCCGGCTGGCCGCCGAGTGGGAGGCCACCGAGGCCGCGCTCGCCGAGCTGGAGGCCGAACTCCCGTACCCGCTCAGCCGGGTGGTCGCCGACATCGAGCAGGCGTTGGCCCGGCGGAGCTTCCACGATCGCCTCAGCGCGAAGCTCGCCGAGGACCCGCGGTGGCACTGACCCGGCACCTGGTGCTGGACGTCTCGCCGTTGCGTGGATCATCGGCGTTCCGCCGCTGGTGGCTCGGTACGGCGGTGTCCGGCCTGGGTGGCCAACTCGCTGTGGTGGCGGTGGTGTTCCAGGTCTGGGAGGGGACCGGCAGCACGGTGTGGACCGGTACGGTGGGCCTGGCCCAGGCGGTACCGCTGCTGGCGTTCGGACTGTTCGCGGGCGCGCTGGTCGACCGGTCGGACCGGCGGACGGTGTACCTGCTGGCCACCGCCGGGCAGGCCGGGTGCGCGCTGCTGCTCGCCCTGCAGGCGGCGTTGCGGCCGCTGCCGCCGGCCGGGGTGGTCGCGCTGGTGGCGGGCCAGTCCGCGTGCGCCGCGTTCGCGGGCCCGGCCGCCCGGGCGTTCCTGCCCCGGCTGCTCCCGCCGGAACGGCTCGCGGCGGGGCTGGCCCTGCAACGCGTCGCGTTCCAGGGGTCGATGCTGCTCGGCCCGGCCCTGGGCGGCCTGCTGATCGCGTCGGCGGGCGTCGGCGGCTGCCACCTGCTCGACGCGCTGAGCTTCGCCGCCGCCCTGTACGCCGCACTCCGCCTGCCGCGCCTGCGCCCGACCCCCGCCACTGCTCCGACCCCCGCCACCGCTCCGGGCGCCAACCCGGACCCGGCACCGGCCGCCCGCCCCCTGCGGGACGTCCGCGAGGGGCTGGCCTTCCTGGCCCGGACACCCGCCGTACGGGCCGCGCTGCTCGCCGACCTGGCGACCACCGTGCTGTCGATGCCGATCAGCCTCTTCCCGCTGGTCAACGCGGAGCGCTTCGGCGGCGGCCCGCGCACCCTCGGCCTGTTCCTGACCGCGATCGCCGCGGGCGGCCTCCTCGCCTCCGCCCTGTCCGGGACGTTCACCCGGCGGCCGAACCAGCCGCTGGTGATGCTCTGCGCCGCCGCGACCTGGGGCGGCGCGCTGGCGCTGTTCGGCCTGGCGTCCGGCGGGTGGCTCGGCCTGGCGCTGCTGGCCGTGGCCGGCGCGGCGGACACCGTGTCCGTGGTCGCCCGCGGCACGGTCGTCCAACTGCACACCCCGGACGGCCTGTTGGGCCGGGTCGGTGCGGCCGAGCAGATCGTCGGCACGGCCGGTCCCGACCTGGGCAACCTGCGCGGCGGCCTGGTCGCCGCCGCGACCTCCGGCACCACCGCCCTGGTCAGCGGCGGCCTGCTCTGCGTCGCCGCCGTCGCCGTGATCGGGGCCGGCACCCCCGCGCTGCGCCGCCCCCGCTCCCCGCACCGGGCCACCCGCTCCCCTGACCGCCCCGCCGGCCGTCCGTTCGCCTGAGCGCCCCCGCCGGCCGTCCGTTCGCCTGAGCGCACCCCGAACCTCCGGCCGACACGACCCACCCGTGTGGGTGATGACCGCCCCCGCCCGCCCGAGTAACGTCAATGTGCGTGTGCGCGGCAGGGCAGTCGCCCGTCCCGCGCCCGGTTCCCCCTCTCCCTCACCCCTTTCCCGCCGCCCCGTCGTCCGGGCCGGTGCGCGCCTCCGCGCGCTTCTCCATCTCCCAAATGTCGCTCTGTGCTGAGGAGTTGCTTTGGTCGAGCGCTGCGCTTTCGTGTTCCCCGGCCAAGGGGCCTACCTGCCGGGCGGGTTGGCCCGGCTGGCCGAGGACGAGCCGCTGGTGGCGGACACCCTGCGCACCCTGGACGCCGCCGCCGTCCGCCTCGGCCGGGGCGCCCCGTCCCGGCTGCTGCTGGACGAACGGGCCCCGGCCCTGGAGGAGTTGGCGCGGGACGCGCCGGCCGATCTGCACGTGGCGCTGTTCGCCGCCGAGATGGCCCTGTTCCGCCTGCTGACCGAGCGGCACCGCCTGCGGCCGGACGTCCTGCTGGGGCACAGCTTCGGCGAGTTGGTGGCCCTCACCGCCGCCGGGGCGTTCCGGCTCACGGACGGACTGGCCCTGGTCGCGGCCCGGGACGAGGCTTTCGCCGCCTGCCCGCCGGAGCCCGGCGGGATGCTGGCGCTGGAGCTGTCCGCCGCCCGGACCGAGGCCCTGCTCGCCGGGCTCGCCGAGTGGGAGGTCATGCTGGCGGCCGACAACGGCCCGCGCCAGTGCGTGGTCTCCGGCCCGAGCGCCGCCCTGGAGCGGGTACGCGGAAAGGCCGAGGCGGTGGGCGTCCGAAGCACCCCGCTGCACGTCCCGTACGCCTTCCACCACCGCCTCCTGGCCGCCGTGGCAGGCGAGTTCGCCCGCCGGGCCGACGCCCTGCCGACCGCTCCGGTCGGCCGGCTGCTGCATTCGGCCATCCTCGGCCGCCGGATCACCGACGGCGACGCGGTCGGCGAACTGGTCGCCGCCCACCTGGTGCGCCCCACCCGGTTCACCGACGCGGTCCGGCTGCTGCACGCCGAGGGCGTCGAGCTGTTCGTGGAGTGCGGACCGCGCGGCGTGCTCAGCGGCCTGGTGGCGGCCACCCTCCCGGGCGTACGCACCCTCGCACCGCTGCGCCGCCGCCTGGGCGGCCCCGAACTGGCCGCCGAGCTGAGGGGGTTGACCGGCACCACCCCGCCCCCGGCCCCCTCCCCGCTCCCTTCCTCACCCCCACCCCCTCCACCGCCCCCGGCAGCAGCAGCACCGATCGTCCCCGATCGCGGCGAAGTCGTCGCCGTCCTCCGCGAGTTGTACGCGACGGCACTCGGCTACCCGCCCGAAGTGCTGACGGCGGACGCCGACCTGGAGGCGGACCTCGGCGTCGACTCGATCAAGCAGACCGAACTGTTCGCCCAGGCCGTCGCCCGCTTCGGCCGCAGCCTGCCCACCGAGGGCTCCCGGCTGACCAGTTACACCACCCTGGACGCCCTCGCGGGCCTGCTGCCCACCCTGCCCTCCGCATCGGGAGCCCGTACATGAACGAGCGTCCCGCCCCCTCCCCCGCTTCCGCCCCCGGTCAGGACCTGGCCGGGAAGGTCGCGCTGGTCACCGGCGGCGGCAAGGGCGTGGGCGCGGCGATCAGCCGTGAACTGGCCGCCCGGGGCGCACTGGTGGTGGTGAACCACTTCCACTCGCCGCAGGCCGCCGAGGAGACCGTGGCGGCGATCCGGGCGGCCGGCGGGCGGGCGGAGGGCCTGCGCGGGAGCGTCGCCAAGCGCGACCAGGTGGCGGCGATGTTCGCGACACTGGCCGAACGGCACGGCGGGGTGGACGTCCTGGTGAACAACGCGGCCCGGGGCGTGTTCGCCCGCTACGACGACCTCACCGACACCGAGTGGCAGCGGGCGCTGGACACCAACCTGCACGGCGCCCGCTGGTGCGCGCTGGCGGCGGCGCCGCTGATGGCGGCCCGGGGCGGCGGGGCGATCGTCAACGTGTCGTCGATCGGCGCGGGGCTGGCCATGGACAACTACCTGCTGGTGGGCGTCTGCAAGGCCGCACTGGAGGCGCTGACCCGCTACCTGGCCGCCGATCTGGGCCCGTCCGGGATCCGGGTGAACACCGCCTCGGCCGGCCTGCTGGACAACCCGACCGCCGCGCTCTTCCCCGGCTCGGACGCCCTGCGCGCGACCTGCGCGGCGGCGGCCCCGCTGGGCGGAGTGGGCCACGAGGACGACCTGGCGCGGCTGGTGGGCTTCCTGGCCTCCCCGCAGTCCCGCTGGATCTCCGGGCAGTGCCTGCTCGCCGACGGCGGCCTCTCGGTCGGCCGCGCCATGCTCACCCCGCAGCCCCCACAGCTCCCGCAGCTCCCACAGCCCCCGCAGCGGCACCAGGAAGCAACACCCCCTCCCCCCAAGGCCGTTCCGTTCCTCGCGCCGTCCACCCCGATCCGCGGCGCGGCCCGGACCGTCGCCGTGGTCGGTGCGGGCCTGGTCGCCCCGGGCGTCGACGACCCGGAGGAGCTCTGGCGCCGACTCGTCGAGGGCGTCCCGCAGTTCGGCGAACCCGGGGAGCGCTTCCCGCTCGAACACTTCTGGTCGCCCGAGAACGCGCCGGACCGCACCTACAGCCGGGTGGCCGGCTACCTGCGCCCCGCGCCCGACCCGGCCGAGGACTACCTCACCGCCTGGACCCGCGCCGCGCTGCTCCAGTGCGAAGCGCCGATCCTGGCCGCCCGCCCGGGAGTTCGCACCGCGTGCTTCGCCGGCGCGTGGGCCGAGGGCTCGCAGCACGTGGAGGAGAGCGTACTGGTCGAGGCGGCGGCCGCCGGCATCGCCGCCCACTGGCCCGACCCGGCCGGCCGGGAGTCCCTGCGCACCCGGCTGCAGCAGCGCCTGCGCGCCGTCTACCGGCACGCGGGAGACCCGGACGACCACCTGCCGCCCGCCGCCGTCCGCGCCGCCGTGGCCGGACTGCTGCCCGGCCCGGTGCCCGTGCAGGTGGTCGACACGGCCTGCTCGTCGGCCCTGTACGCGATCGACCTGGGCACCCGGGCGATCCTCGACGGCGAGTGCGAACTCGCGCTCTGTGGCGGGGCGTTCTCACTCGGCGCGCGCTACGGCGTGCTGTTCTCCCGGCTGCGCGGACTGAGCCGCTCCGGCGCGGTGCGGGCCTTCGACGCGGACGCGGACGGCGTGCTGTTCGCGGACGGGGCGGCGTTCGTCGCGCTCAAGCGGCTGGACGCGGCCCTGGCCGACGGCGACCGGGTACTGGCCGTGCTGGCCGGGTTCGGCGCGGCCTCGGACGGACGCGGCCGGGCGGTGCACGCGCCCAACCCGTCCGGCCAGCGGCGGGCGTTGGCCCGGGCCCGGAAGGCGGCCGGGATCCCGGCCGAACGGATCGACTGGGTGGTCGCCCACGCCACCGGGACACCGGTCGGCGACGGGGTGGAACGCGAGGTGCTGGCCGAGCAGTTGCCGCAGGCTTGGTGCACCTCGAACAAGTCCGTTCTCGGGCACACCGGTTGGGCGGCCGGCACGGTGTCGGTGGTGCACGCGCTACAGGGCCTCGCCCACTCCACCGTCCCGCCCCAACTCCCCTACCGCGCACCGGACGGCGCACCCCCGCTGCGGGTGCCGACCACCCCGGCGCCCTGGCCCCGCCCGGCGGACCGGCCGCGTACGGTCGGGGTGTCGTCGTTCGGATTCGGCGGCACCAACGGGCACCTGCTGCTCCAGGACGCCCCGCGCCCGGGCGAGTCCGCCCCGCCCTCGCTGCCCGAACCGGTGCCGGACGACCCGGTGGTGGTGGTCGCCTGGTCGGCCCACCTCCCCGGATCCCCGGACGTGGCACATCAGTTGACGCATCATCACAACCCATCCTCCGCGCGCTCGTTCGGTGCCGCCTACCCGATCCCCCCGTTCGCCGAGGTACGCCTGCCCGCCCCGACGGCCGCCCGCGTCGACCGGGCGCAGCTGATGGCGCTCCAGGCGGTGGCGGCCCTGACCCGGCCGGACGCCCCGCCCTGGTGGGAGGAACTGCGCGACGGCTGCGGGGTGTTCGCCGCCCACACCGGCGTCCCGTCGGCCTCGCCCGACCTCACGGTCCGCTGCCACGCGACCGCCCTGACGGCCGCCCTCGGGCAGCCCGCAACGCAGCCCGACTCACCCGACGACAACCACGGCCTCGACCCGGCGGCGCTGCGCAAGGCCACCGAGGCGTTCCTGGACGCGGTGCGCGGGCGCACCGACCCGGGGGAGGACACCCTGGCCGGGCTGATGCCGAACGTGATCCCGGCCCGGGTCGCCGCCCTGCACGACCTGCACGGCCCGACCATGACGCTCGACACGGGGCTCACCTCGGGCCGCACCGCCCTGCGCGCGGCGGCGTCCCACCTGCGGCGCGGCGAACTGGAGTTGGCGCTGGTCATCGGCGCGAACGGCGTCTCCACCCCCGAACGCTCCACCCCCGAACTGACCACCCCCGAACAGACCGCTCCCGAACAGACCGTTCCCGAACGGCCCACCGCCGAAGGCGCGTTCGCACTCGTCCTCACCCGGGCGTCCGTCGCCCGCGCTCGGCAGTGGCCGGTGCTCGACACCCTCGCCGGCGTCCTCGAACGCCTGGAACGGCCCGCCCCGGAAGAGCCCCCCGCGCCCGACCGCTGGAGCTACCTCGGCGCGGACGACCTGCTGGCCGCCGTCCGCCACCTGGTCGCCACCCACCCCACCCCGCCCGCACCGCCGACCCCGCCCGCACCGATCACCCGACTCACCTGGCGGCACACCCTCTGCTGGACGCCCACCGGAGCGCCCGACCCCCGCTCGCTCGCCTCCCCCGCCGAAACCCTGGTGATCACCGGAGCCGCCCAGGCGGACGTGCTCCGCCCGGTCGCCGCCGCCGGTGCCCGGCTGCTCGCCGTCCGGCCGGCGGAGGATCCGGGGGCGGCCGTCGACCGGGTGCTGGCCGAGCATCCGGGCGGGTTCCGGCACCTGCGGGTGCTGGCCGACCTGCACGCCGCGCCGCCGTGGCCCGCACCGCCGACGGCCGGGCTGCTGGCCGTGCAGGAGGCGGCGTTCTGGGCGGTGCGCCGACTCCGCGACACGCTCGACACCTTGGCGGTCGGCGTGCGCACACCCTTCCGGGTGGGGGAACCCGCGCCGCACGCCCACCTGTTCACCGGGTTCGTCAAGTCGCTGGCATGGGAGCTGGAGGGCTGCACCGTCCGCGCTCTGGTGGCCGACTCGGCCGACTCGGCCAACCCGGCCAACCCGGCCGACCCGGCCGACCCTGCCGACCCGCTGGCCGTCCTGGCCGCACTGGAGGGTGAACTCGCCCACCCGGCGGACGGGTTGCCGCTGGCCAGGCGGCACGCGGGCACTCGCCTGGTCCAACGCCTCACTCCGCAGGAGTCCGCCCCCGTGCCCGCCGATGCCCCGCTCCTCCCGCCGCACCCGGTGGTGGTGGCGACCGGCGGCGCGCGCGGCATCACGGCCGCCTGCCTGCTCGGCCTGGCCCGTCAACTCCCCTTGCGGGTGCACCTGGTGGGGTCGAGCCGACCGGCCGAGGTGCCGCCCGAGCTGCTGGCGGCCGGGGCGGACGAGCTGCCGGCCGCCCGCGCCCGCCACATCGCCGCCGAGCACGCCCGGCACCCCGGGCGCCCGGTGGGCGAGATCAGCGCCGACTTCGACCGGCTGCTGCACGCCCGCGAGTCCGCGCTGACCCTGCGCGCGCTGCGGGCGGCCTGCGGTGCCGAGCACGTGCACTTCCACACCTGCGACGTGACCGATCCGGACGCCGTCCGGGCCGTCGCCGACGCGGTCGGCGCCCGGGAGGGGCGGGTCGACCTGCTGGTGAACGGCGCGGGGCTGCACCACCCGGGCGACATCACCCGCAAGACGCTGCCGGGCATGCGCCGGATCCGCGACGTCAAGCTGGCCGGCTACCACCACCTGCGCGCCGCGTTCGCCGGGCCGCTGGCCCCGGGGCTGTGGTGCAACTTCGGCTCGGTCACCGGCGTGGTCGGGCTGCCCGGCGAGAGCGACTACTCGCCGGCCAACGACTTCCTCTCCGCCGCCGCCCAATCCGCCGCCGACGAGCGGGAGTTCACCATCGCCTGGACGGTCTGGGACGAGACCGGCCTGGGCTCCGGCCCGGTCGTCCAGTCCTACACGGCCCGCACCGCGCGGCTGTCCCGGATGAGCACCGCCGAGGGGGTCGCCCACTTCCTGGCCGAACTGCGCCGCCGCACCCGCCCGGAGGGCCGCGCGGACCGGGTGGTCACCTTCGTCGGCGCGGCCGAGTACCAGTCCTTCGACACTCGCTTCCCCGGCCTGCGCACCCCGGCACCCACCGTCCCGGCACCCACCGCCCCCACTCTCCTCCCCGGCCTGCTCGGTGCCCCCGTCCTCCGCCGACCCGACCACGCGGTCTGGGAGGTGCTGTTCGGCCTGGACAGCCACCCCTTCCTCCGCCACCACCTGGTGGACGGCCGCCCGACCGTCCCGGGCGTCCTGCTCGCCGACCTCGCCGTGCAGGCCGCCCGCACCCTCCGCCCGGACGCGCCCTTCCGCGGCGTCGAGCGGCTGGCCTTTCGCAGCTGGGTGCGGGCCCGCGCCGACGGCCGCCCGGCCCGCTTCCGGGTCGAAGCGCACCTCCGCCCGACCCGGCCGGGCTACGCGGTGCGGGTGAGCGTCCGCTCCGACGTCGTCGCGCCGGACGGGCAGGTGCTGGCCGCCGACCGGGAGCACTTCCACGCCACCGTCCGCCTCGGCGGCCCGGCCCCGCTGCCCGCCCCGCCCGGCCCGGCCGCCGCCGGAGCCCGTCCGGTCGACGGTTCGTACGACGACCCGCACGACGCCCCGTCCTACGACCCGTACTACGACCCGGCGTCCCCGGTCCTGCTGACCGGCGTCTTCCGGGCCACCACCGACTGCCGCGCCACGCCCACCGGAACCGCCGCCCACTGGCGGCCCGACCCGGACGCGCTGGGCTCACTTCCCCGGCTCGGCACCCCGGCAGTCCTGCTGGACAGCCTCGCCCGCACCCCGGCCCTCAGCCCGGGCCCCGACGGGCGGCACCCCGTCGCGGTGCCGCACCACATCGAGCGGATCACCCTGCACCTGCCCGGCGACGACCACGACCTGCTGCTCGCCCATCCGAACGGGCTGCACCTGCGGCACTCCGCCGCGAGCGGCACCAGCACCGCCAGCACCCCGGACGGCCGGGTCGTCGCCCAGGTCACCGGCCTGCACGCGACCGTCCTCGCCCACCTCTCCCCCACCGAAACGCCCCCGGCCCCGGCCCCGATCCAGACCACGGCCCCGTTCCCGGCCGGCAGCCCCCCGCCCGCCCGATGAGCGCGCCCGTCCCCGCGCTGTCCGGGGCGCGCCGCCGCCGGCTGCCGACCGCCGCGGGCCCGGTCGACCTCTGGTGGCACGTCAGCCCGGGTCCGGCGCCGGTACGCGGGCGGGCGCTGTTGCAGCACGCCGTCGGGGCGCGCCGCGGTCGGCCCGCGGCCGAGGTGGCCGTGCTGCGCGACCCGCTGGGCCGCCCCGTGCCGGCGCCCGACCGGTTCCCGCCGCTGTGCCTGTCCGCCGCGCACAGCGGTCCGGTCACCGTGGCGGCGGTGCTGGCGGCGCCGCGTCCGGGCACGCTGCTCGGGATCGACGTCGAACACCTGGCCGCGCCGCCGTCCGCGCAGTTGCTCGACCTGGCGCTGACCGCCGCCGAGCGGGCCGCGCTGGCCGAGCTGCCGCCCGCCCTGCGGCTGCCGCGCTTCCTCGCGCTCTGGACGGCGAAGGAGGCGGTCGCGAAGGCGCTCGGCTGGCCGCTGCTGCGCGCGCTGACCGATGTCGAACTCGTCCTGCGGCCCCGCCCGGCCGTGGCCCGGCTGGGCCGGAACCGGGCACCGGCCGGCTGGCAGCTGCTGCCGCTGCGCCTGCCGGGCCGCCCGCACACCGCCACCCTCGCCCTGTACCAACCGCCCGCGACCCCACCTCCGCCCCCACGACGGGAGCACCGCCCATGGACCTCACCGGAAGCGTCGCCCTGATCACCGGCGGCACCCGCGGCATCGGCCTCGCCATCGCCCACACCCTGCACGCGCACGGCGCCCGGCTGCTCCTCACCGGCCGCTCCGAACCGTCCGGCCGCGCCGCCCTGGGGCAGCTGGACGGCGGCCCGGACATCGCCTTCCACCGGTCCGACGCCACCGTCCGGGCCGAGGCGGAGGACGCGGTCGACGAGACCGTGCGGCGGTACGGGCGGCTGGACGTGCTGGTGAACAACGTCGGCGGCGCGAGCGGCTTCGCGACCGTCGCCGACACCACCGACGACCTCTGGCGCGCCACCCTCGCCCTCAACCTCGACTCCGCGCTGCTCACCACCCGCCGCGCGCTGGCCCACCTGCTGCCGCAGCGCTCCGGGCGGATCGTCAACATCGCCTCGGTCGAGGGCCGCGACCCGGACCCGGGGCTGTCCGCGTACGCGGCCGCCAAGCACGCGCTGATCGGCTTCACCCGGGTGCTCGCCAAGGAGGTCGGCCCGCACGGCGTCACCGCCAACTGCGTCTGCCCGGGGCCGGTGGAGACCGACTGGTTCACCGAGCAGGGGCCGCGCGCGGCCGCCGTGCTCGGCACCGACTACCCGGGCCTGGTGCGGCACTTCACCGGCCGGACCGCGACCGGCCGGCTGACCCGCCCGGACGAGGTGGCCGCGGCGGTGCTGCTGCTGGCCTCCGGCCCGGGCGCGGGGATCACCGGCGCCTGCCTCCCGGTCGACGGCGGCATGACCGGCTGACCCCTCCGCTCAGCTCCCTCCCCCCTCCCCCTTCCCCTCCTCTCCGCCCTCCCCTCCGCCCTCCCGGGAAATCCGTTGTACACCGTAGAAGGACTCCTCTACGGTGTACAACGAACGGCCGCCCGGCCGCCTCGCCGCGCCCCGCCCTGCCCTGGAGTCCCCTTGTCCCAAGCCCCCGTCCCCCCGCCCGCCGCCCCGCACCCGCGGCGGTGGGTCATCCTGGCGGTGGTCTGCCTGGCCACCCTGGTGGTGCTGCTCGACAACACCGTGCTCAACGTGGCGATCCCCTCCCTGACCGAAGACCTGGGCGCGGGCACGGCCGACATCCAGTGGATGATCAACGCGTACGCGCTGGTCCAGTCCGGCCTGCTGCTGACCGCCGGCAGCCTCTCCGACCGGTACGGGCGCAAGCGCGCGCTGCTGGTCGGCCTCGCGCTGTTCGGCCTGGGCTCGGCGGCGGCGGCGCTCGCCCAGTCCTCCGGGCAGTTGATCGCCGCCCGGGCCGGCATGGGCGTCGGCGGCGCGCTGCTGATGACCACCACGCTGGCGGTGGTGATGCAGGTCTTCCAGGGCGCCGAGGTGCCGAAGGCGATCGGCGTCTGGGGGGCGGTCAGCTCGCTCGGCTTCGCGGGCGGCCCGCTGCTCGGCGGCGTGCTGCTGGCGCACTTCTGGTGGGGCTCGGTCTTCCTGATCAACGTCCCGGTGGCACTGCTCGGCCTGTTCGCGGTGGCCAGACTGCTCCCCGAGAGCAAGGACCCGGCGGCCCGGCGGCCGGACGTACCGGGTGCCGTGCTGTCCACCGTCGGCATGGTCGGCCTGGTATACGCGATCATCTCCGGCCCGCTGCACGGCTGGGGCTCCGGCCAGGTGCTGCTGTCGGGGGCGGTCGGCCTGGCCGCGCTGGCCGGCTTCGTCGCCTGGGAGGCGCACACGCCCGCGCCGATGCTCGACATGTCCTTCTTCCGGAACCGGCGCTTCAACGGCGCGGTGGCGGGCGGCCTGCTGGTCGCGTTCGGCATGGCCGGCTCGCTGTTCCTGCTCACCCAGTACCTGCAACTGGTGCTCGGCTACCGGCCGTTGGAGGCCGGGCTGCGGATGTCGCCGCTGGCACTGCTGATCGTGCTGCTCAACCTGTCCGGCGTCGGCGCCCGGCTGCTGCCGCGGATCGGCTTCGCCGGGGCCGTCGCGGTCGGCATGGGGCTGCTGGCGGGCGGCCTGGCGCTGGTCGCCGCGCTCGGCTCCGGGCACGGGTACCCAGGGCTGCTGGCCGGCCTGGTGCTGATGGGCTGCGGCATCGCGATCGCCAGCCCGGCGATGGCCTCGGCCGTGATGGGCGCGATCCCGCCGGAGCGGGCCGGGGCCGGCGCGGGCGTGCAGGGCACGGTGACCGAGTTCGGCGGCGGCCTGGGCGTGGCGGTGCTCGGCGCCGTCCTCGGCTCCCGCTTCGCCGCGGGCCTGCCGGGGAGCGTCCCGGCGGCGTCCGCGAAGTCCCTGCCGGAGGCGCTGGCCGCCGCCCCCGACGCCGCCGCGCGCACCGCCGTGCACGACGCCTTCGCCCACGGCCTGACGTCCAGCCAGCTGATCGGCGCCACCGCCGTCCTGCTCGGCGGCCTGCTCTCCGCCGCCCTGCTGTACCGCGCCGACCGCCCGTCCGCCCCCGCCACCGCCACCGCACCCGCCGACACCCCGACCGACACCCCGGAGGCCGTCCCCACCACCCACTGACCTCCCTCCCCCGCTGCCCTCCCCGCCCGCCTCCGCCCCCAGGCCGTACGGTGGTGCCACCCCGTACGAAGCGAAGGAGCAGCGTGGCCACCAAACGAGCCTCGCAGGTCAAGAAGAGCGTCTGGCTCACCCCCGGGCCGGTCCGCGGCCGCCGCTCGCCGCGGGCCGGCGAGGGCGGCCCGGGCAGCCTCGACCGCGAGGTGATCGTCGCCGCGGCGGTCCGCCTGCTGGACGAGCAGGGCGAGGCGCGCTTCTCGATGCGCGGCCTGGCCGCCCGGCTGGACGTCACGCCGATGTCGCTCTACTGGTACGTCGCCGACAAGGACGACCTGCTGGAGCTCGCCCTCGACGTGGTGGGCGGCGAGATGGTGCTCCCCCCGGCGGGCGACGGCAGCGACTGGGAGGCCGGCCTGCGCGCGCTGGCCGCGACCTGGCGGGCCGCGATGCTGGCGCACCCGTGGGCGATCCGGATCTACAGCGACTACCTGAACATCGGCCCGAACTCGATCCGCTTCTCGGCCCGCGCCCTGGAGATCGCCCGCGCCTCCCCGCTCTCCGAGGCCGATTCGATGGCGGCCCTGTCGGCGATCTTCCAGTACACCTACGGCTTCACGGCCACCGAGGTCAACTGGGCCGAGAAGGCCGCGGAGGCCGGCAGCAGCACCGAGGAGCTGATCGAGGAGATCACCGAGGCCGTCCGCGAGATCCCGGGCGTCGCCGACTCCGGCGTCCTGGTCGACCGCGCCGGCGAGCCCGAGACCGTCCTGCGCGAACGCGAGTTCCACCGCGCCCTGGACTGGCTGCTCACCGGCATGCGGGCCGGCCTGCCCTGACCTCTCGCCCCTCCGCCTCCCCCATCAGCCAACTGGCCGCCCGACCGCCCGGCTCAGGTGAGTTCCTGCTGGCAGCGCTCCAGCCAGTCGAGTTCGGCCTGCAGGTGCAGCACCTCGCCCTCGATCAGCAGCCGGGAGACGCCGTGCTCGGGGGTCTGGTCGGCGGTGGCGTGCAGGCCGCGGATGGCGGCGAGGCAGTGCGAGCGCTGCAGGTCGATCAGGGTGCGCGGGTCGGCGAGGCGGGTGCGCGGGGCGAGCACGAGCTTGAGGAAGAACTCCTCGCGGACCTTGCCGCCGTCGGACGGCCGGGCGAACCAGTCGCTGAGGACCCGGCGGCCGTCGTCGGTGAGGACGAAGACCCGCTTGGCGGGGCGCCGCTCCTGGCTGACGGCCTGCCCCTCGATCAGGCCGGACTTCTCCAGCCGGCCGAGCGTGACGTACACCTGGCCGTCGTTGGTGCGCGAGTAGGCCGGGCCGAACGTCGATTCCAGGGCCTGCCGGAGCTGGTAGCCGTGCGCGGGGCCGGTGGCGAGCAGCGCGAGGAGCGGAAGCCGCACCCGGGTGCCTCCCTTCGAGGTGTGTGGGGGAGTGCGCCGTGCGGCCGAACTTCGTCGGTCGTACGCCGGGCGGCTCTCCTGGGCTTTGCCCTACCCCGTTGTGCGCCCCCTTATTCGCCCTGGTTCGCCCGGTCTGATGGCACTCGGCGGCTCAGGAAGTGACATCTTCATCTCCTGTCTCCTGGACAGGGTGTTTGGCCTATACCTAACATCTAGGTATCCCCGGGGAACTGACGGACTGTCAGGCGCGGGGCCCGTGCCTGTCAGCGCGACCTCCCTCGCGCGCTCCCGTGAAGGTGACGCATGATCACGCCCGTCGTCCCGGCCGACCCGCCGCGCCCCGCCGAGGCCCTCGGGGCCGTGGAGGCCTCCGCCGTCCTCACCGCCGACGGCCTGCTCCCGGAGGAACGGACGGCCCCGCTCACCCCGGACGCGCTCTGGTGGCGCGACGCGGTGATCTACCAGGTGTACGTGCGCAGTTTCCAGGACTCCAACGGCGACGGCATCGGCGACCTGCCGGGCGTGCGGGCCCGGCTGCCGTACCTGAAGCGGCTGGGGGTGGACGGGGTGTGGCTGAACCCGTTCTACCCGTCGCCGCAGCACGACCACGGCTACGACGTGGCCGACTACAAGGGTGTCGACCCGATGTTCGGCACCCTGGAGGACTTCGACCTGCTGGTCGAGGACTGCCGGAAGCTGGGCCTGCGCCTGGTGCTGGACACCGTGCCGAACCACTGCTCGGCCGAGCACCCGTGGTTCCTGGAGGCACTGGCCGCCGCCCCGGGCAGCGCGTCCCGGGCCCGGTTCCACTTCGCGGACGGCCGGGGCGCGGCGGGCGAGCTGCCGCCGAACAACTGGCGGGCGATGTTCGGCGGCCCGGCGTGGTCCCGGATCACCGAGCCGGACGGCACCCCGGGCCAGTGGTACCTGCACATGTTCACCCCGGAGCAGCCGGACCTGAACTGGCGCAACCCGGAGGTGCCGGTCGAGTTCGAGAAGGTGCTCCGGTTCTGGCTGGACCGGGGCGTGGACGGTTTCCGGATCGACGTCGCGGCGGGCCTGTTCAAGCACCCGGAGCTGCCCGACTCGCCCGACCCGGAGGCGGACGAGCGGACCCGCGACTCGGTGAACCCGCTGGCCTGGAACCAGCCGGAGGTGCACGAGGTGTGGCGCTCCTGGCGGGCGATCTGCGAGGAGTACACGGCGCTGGACGGGCGACAGCGGCTGCTGGTCGGCGAGGCTTCGGTGCCGACCCCGGCCGAGCAGGCCAAGTACGTCCGCGGCGACGAGCTGCACCAGGCGTTCTTCTTCCACCTGCTGCACGCGCCGTGGGACGCCGAGCACTTCCACCAGGTGATCGACGCGGCGGTGCGGGACATCACGGCGACCGGTTCGACGGTGACCTGGGTGTTGAACAACCACGACCAGGTTCGCACCACGACCCGCTTCGGCAGCCCGGAGCGGGCCCGGGCGGCGGCGCTGCTGATGCTCTCGCTGCCGGGCGCGGCCTACCTGTACCAGGGCGAGGAGCTGGGCCTGCCGGAGGTCGACGACCTGCCGGACGAGGTGATCACCGACCCGATCTTCCACCGGACGGGCAGCCGCAAGGGCATCCGGGACGGCTGCCGCGTCCCGCTGCCGTGGGCGGGCAGCCGGGCGCCGTACGGGTTCAGCCCGGAGGGGTCGGCGCCGACCTGGCTGCCGCAGCCGGCCTCGTTCGCGGGGCACACCGCGGAGCGGGCGCTGGCCGACCACACCTCGCCGTACCACCTGTACCGGGAGGCGCTGCACCTGCGTCGGCTGCTGCCGCAGCTGGGCGAGGGCACGCTGCGCTGGATCGAGACGCCGCCGAACGTGCTGGCCTTCACCCGGGGCGACGGCCTGCTGGTGGCGACGAACTTCGGCACCGTCCCGGCGCCGGCGCCGGTCACCGGCCAGCCGCTGCTGTCCTCCGGCCCGTGCCAGGCGGGGGTGCTGCCGGCCGGGACCACCGCCTGGTGGATCCTGCCGCGCCGCTGAACGGCGGCCGCCGCTCCGCCGCCGCCGTCGCCGCGCACCCGCACCCGCACCTCCCCGGGGGCCGGTCGGCACCATCCGACCCGCTCTCCGTCCGGCTCCCGGGGAACTCTCAGGACACGCCCGGAAGTCCCACCGAATTCCCACCGTTCTCCGAGTTTGGGCGGCCTGGGCCGAAGTTGGGCGGCCGATGACCTCGGCTTTACCTGTCGGTCGACCGAAATACCCCCATTCGGGCGTCCACATCGTGGACGATCGGTCGATGGACGCAGGTCAGCCCTGTGACAATGGTGCAGACCATCGGTCCCACCCCGTCCACCGGCGCGTGTCAGGCGCGCCCCGGACGGTCCTCAACGGCGAGGAGGACCAGGGGCGGTCCCCGGGACGGGAACGCCCTCGTGCGCCATCCGAATCCACGGAAGGTTGTGCCTGAATGCCGGCCACCCCCACCTCCGCCGCGTCCACCGACGCCGGCGCCCGTCTGATCGAGCCGCTGTACCAGGAAGTCCTCCGCCGCAACCAGGGCGAGAACGAGTTCCACCAGGCGGTCCGCGAGGTCCTCGAAACCCTCGGCCCGGTGCTGCGGCAGCGGCCCGAGCTGGTCGACGCCCGGATCATCGAGCGCGTCTGCGAGCCCGAGCGGCAGCTGATCTTCCGGGTGCCGTGGTCCGACGACAAGGGCGGGATCCACGTCAACCGCGGTTTCCGGGTGGAGTTCTCCAGCGCCCTCGGCCCGTACAAGGGCGGTCTGCGCTTCCACCCCTCGGTCAACCTCGGCATCGTGAAGTTCCTCGGCTTCGAGCAGATCTTCAAGAACGCCCTGACCGGCATGCCGATCGGCGGCGGCAAGGGCGGCTCCGACTTCGACCCCAAGGGCCGCTCGGACGCCGAGATCATGCGCTTCTGCCAGTCCTTCATGACCGAGCTGCACCGCCACCTCGGCGAGTACACCGACGTCCCGGCCGGTGACATCGGCGTCGGCGGCCGCGAGATCGGCTACCTGTTCGGCCAGTACAAGCGGATCACCAACCGCTACGAGTCGGGCGTGCTCACCGGCAAGGGCCTGGGCTGGGGCGGCGCGCAGGCCCGCACCGAGGCCACCGGCTACGGCTGCGTGATGTTCACCGAGGAGATGCTGCGCACCCGCGGCGAGAGCCTGGCCGGGCAGCGCGTGGTGGTCTCCGGCTCCGGCAACGTGGCGATCTACGCGATCGAGAAGGCCCAGCAGCTCGGCGCGACCGTGCTCACCTGCTCCGACTCGACCGGCTACGTGGTCGACGAGAAGGGCATCGACCTGGCCCTGCTCAAGGAGATCAAGGAGACCCGCCGCGGCCGCGTCTCCGACTACGCCGAGGCGCGCGGCCCGCACGTGAAGTACGTGGCCGGCACCGGCGTGTGGAACGTCGCCTGCGACGTGGCGCTGCCCTGCGCCACCCAGAACGAGCTGCACGAGGCGGACGCGCTGGCGCTGGTGCGCGGCGGCGTCAAGGCCGTCGCCGAGGGCGCCAACATGCCCACCACCCCCGAGGCCGTCCGGGTCTTCCAGGAGGCCGGCGTGGCCTTCGCCCCCGGCAAGGCCGCCAACGCCGGCGGCGTCGCCACCTCGGCGCTGGAGATGCAGCAGAACGCCTCCCGCGACTCGTGGACCTTCGAGCACACCGAGGCCCGCCTCGGCGAGATCATGAAGCACATCCACGACTCCTGCTACACCACCGCGGAGAAGTACGGCAGCCCCGGCAACTACGTGGTCGGCGCGAACATCGCCGGCTTCGAGCTGGTCGCCGACGCGATGCTCGCCCAGGGCCTGATCTGACGCCCTGACCGCCCCGGAGGGGCCCGGGCCGCGCGGGTGCGGGCCGGGCCCCTCCGCGCGTCGCACCCCGCCCGACCGCCCGCCCCGTGCGCCGCCCGCCCGCCCGCCCGACGCCCCGCCACCTCCCGCGCCGGGGCGGTAGGTTGTGCCGTCGCGCCCCGACCCGCGGACGCGCACGGGGGCAACGGGGAAGGGGCGGCATGTCCGGGGGAACGGGTCGCACGGGACAGACGGGGCGGACAGGACGTACAGGGCGGGCAGGACGTACAGGGCGCGCGGAGAAGCGTCGGCGCGCCGGGGGGCCGGACCGCACCAAGTACGCGGCGACGCCGAAGCGTAGCGAGGCCCGCGGCCCGGCCCGGCGGCGGCTGCCGCCGGCCGTCGCGGCGCTGCTGGGCGCCCTGATGGCGCTGGCCGGACTGGCGCTCGGGGTGGGGGTGGCGCTCGGCGGCGTCTCCGCGCTGGGCGACGTCCGGGCCCTGCACCACCAGCCCGAACTGCGGATGACGGTCACCGACTGCCACACCACCGGCCGTTCCCGGAGCCTGGCCAACCACTGCCGGGGCACCGGCGACCCGGCCGGCACGAACGTCGCCACCGGCACCTGGACCTACGACGGCGCCCCGCTCGACTACCGGCCGGGCACCGTCGCCACCGTGCGGTGCGCCCCGGACGGCGAGTGCGCCCGGCTCGGGGTCGGCGACCACGTGCTCGCGCTGGCCTTCGTCGCAGGCGGCCTGCTGCTGGCCGGCGGCGCCCTGACCGCGCTGGCCGCCACCGTGCTCGGCGCCTTCGCCCCGGGCCTCGCCGCGGCCCTGCGCCGACCGCGCACCGTCCGGGTGCTGGCGACCGCCGCCGGGGCGGCGCTGCTGGTCGTCCTCACCGCCGCCCTCTGCTACGCGCTCGGCTGACCCCCGGAAACCGCCCCGTCTCCGGGGCCCGGTCCGCGAATCGGCTTGCGCTGTACCCGTCGACTGCGGGACGGTGGGAACGCTGTGTTCCGTTCGTGGATGTCCGGTGGGGGTAGGGGTCGTGTCGGTACGGACGCGCGGGGGCGCGCTGGCCTGTGGTCTCGTGTGGGCGGCCGTCCTGACCGGCTGCGCGGATCCCGGGTCCGCCGCCCCGCCCGGCTCCCCCACCTCAGCCACCGCCGCCACCGCCATCACCGACCGGTCCGCCGAGATCCAGCGGCTGCGCGCCGCGGTCGACGCGCCGGCCGAGCCGTTCTCGGCGGAGATCTCGGTGGAGGCCGCCGACGGGCGGACGTCCGCGCGCGGCCGGGGTCGGGTGAGCATAGGGGAGGTCCAGACCAGCTCGATGCGGCTGACCGCGTCCTCGGGGGACGCTCAGGGGCAGGTCAGCACCACCACGCGGAGCCGGGTGTACAGCCGGGTCGACGACCAGCCCTGGACCAGCCACCCGCGCGGCGAGGAGGTGCTGCTCGCCGACCACCGCCCGATGGTGCGGACGCTGCTGGCCGCCGACCCGGCCTCGTACCGGGGGCGGGTGCCGCTGCCGGGCGACGCCGACGGCGCGTCGGCCTACCACCTGGCGGGCCGGCTGCCGGTCGGGGAGGTGTCCGCCGCGCTCGGGGTGGCGGTCCGCCGGAAGGTCGCCGAGCACGGCATCGCGGACTGCGCCGCCGACCTGCGGGTCGACGACCGGGGGCGGCTCGCCGAGCTGTCGCTGGTCTGCGAGGGCGACGGCTACCGGGCCACCTCCACCCTCGGGCTGCACGGCTACGGCCCGCCCGCGGACATCGAGCCGCCCGCCGACCTGTGACCGGCCCGCCGCTCGCCAGCCGCCACCCGCGAACCTGTGACCGCCGCCGGAACGCGCCGGGCCCCGGCTCGTCCGAAGCCGGGGCCCGACCGACCTCGCGGTCCGTCAGCAGGTAATGCTGCCCTTGCGCAGCGCGTGACCGCTGGTGTTGCTGTCGTCCGCCCAGTAGACGGGCTTGCTGCCGCCGACGCACTCGTCCGCGCCGGCCAGGGTGAAGCCCTCGTTGTTGATGTTCGGCATGCCCGAGGGGCGGTTGTAGATCGAGGTGAGGGCGAACGCCCCGCTGCCGTTCACCTGGAAGGTGCGCAGCTGACCGGAGCAGTTGTCGTCGCAGACCACCCACAGCCGGTTGGCCTGCGGCTCCCAGGTCACCTCCATCACGCCGGACATGCCGCTGCTGACGGTGGCGACCTTGGTGAAGCCGCCGGCCTCCAGCAGGACGTAGCCGTAGACCGTGCCGCTGCCCTCGACGCCGACGAAGAACACGCCGCCGGTGTGCGCCGCGTAACGGCTCGGGTCGTACGCGGCGCCGGTCGACGCGTCCTTGAAGCCCGCACCGGTCAGGTAGGCGTCGGGCACCCAGGTGACGCCCTCCAGGCCGGCGTTGGAACCGGTGGACGGCAGGTCGGCGGTGAGGTTCCACTCCCGGGTGGCGGTCAGCGTGCCGCCGGTGCCGGAGACGTCGTAGCGCAGCACCGAGAGCCGGCTCGTCGAGGAGGACGAGGCGTTGCGCTCGCTGGAGACGTACACGCCGCCGGCCGAACCCGCCCCGGTCAGCGTGACGCCCTCGTCGTCCGGGGTGCCGCTGCCGCCGGGGAAGCGCAGCGACTTGCCGGAGGCCCAGCCGTTCGCGGTGTCGGGCTTCCAGCCGCCGGAGCCGTTCGGGACGAGCCGCCACAGCTTCCCGGAGTTCTGCACGCCCCACATCACGCCGCCCTCCTGGTACAGGCCGGACAGGTCGGAGCCGAACACGTTGGACCCGTCCGCCGTGGCCACGCCGGACCCGCCGGGCCAGGCCACGGCACTGGCCGCGGCGACCGGGGGCGCGGCCAGCACCCCGCCCCCGAGGAACGGCAGGGCGACGGCGGCCAGCAGCAGGGAGAGTCGACGACGCCACTCGGGCGCGCGCAGTACGGTCACGGGTTCCGTCCCTCGAAGTCGGTGAGCGGGCACAGCATCGGGCGGGCACAACAACGAACAGACACAGCAACGAACGGGCAGAGCAACGAACAGACACGGCAATGCGCGGGTAAAGCCGCGAAACGGCGCCGCCCAACCTCCCGACCCCGCCCCAACAGGGCACCACCGCCACCTGATCCCGCCATGAACGCCTGACGAACCCCCGCCCCGCCCACCCCGCAAACCTGCCGACCCGTCATTTCCCCGCTCCCCGACCACCGGCCCGAGGCGGGAACCCCCGGTCCGCTCCACCGCGTTGGCGGCCGCGGAAAGGAGTGGTGGAGTCGGGCCTGGAGTGCGCCGAGGCGGTGCGGTCGGTCCGGGAGCGGCGTTCGCCGTGGGCGTTGAACAACGGCCTCTTCGTCGATTACCTGTCCGTCGGACTGGACAGCGCGCGGCTGCTCGCCTCGCTCGGCTGACGGCCGGCCGGTTGCGGAAGCCGATCTCGCCGAGGGCGCTCGCCGGCCGGCCGGCGACCCCGGCCCGGGCTGCGGCGTGCCGGGCGTTCGGCGGATTCCCGGCGAACTCGGAGCGGCCGTGCAGGATTCTCCGGGCCGTTCGGCGCCCCCGGCCTTCCCGACGCCACCGTTCCCGCCCCCGGGGAGAGCGGCCGCATTGCGTCCGGCACTCCCGCGGACTTCCGTCGTCCGGCTTATCGGGGCATTATCCGCGGCTTGGATTCCTCCTCATCCTCCCGCCCGCCACCTGCGACGCAGCGGTCCCGGGCGTCCCGGGCGCGGTGTCCCGCACCAGGGGTGGAGCCCGGTGGGAGTCGGGGGCGGGCGTCGCCGGGGCCTGTTTTCCTGGGGTTTTCCCACCGGCCTTCCGTTGGCGGGAACCTGACGTCGCACCAGGTCGGTGCGTCCGCACGGGCGGTGGCGGTGGCTGGATGTCGCCACCGGCCAACCGCTCGCCGTTGGCCGACACTTGTCAATTGGTATAGGCCAATCGTAGCCTTCGGACGGCTCGCGGTGTGCCGGGTCCACACCACGCCGCCCCGGGGTCGCTCCCCGTGGTCCGCAGGCAGACGTGCCCGCCTTTCCCCCACGACCGGCCCGAACCTTCCCTAGGAGAACCATGTCCTGGTCCCGCCGTCTGCTCGCCGCCTCCGCGGTGGGCGCGGGCGCCCTGGTCGCCACCACCTTCGCCGCCGGCACCGCCGGCGCGCACGGCGCCATGTTCGGCCCGCCCAGCCGCATCGCGGCCTGTTACGCGGAAGGCCCCGAGACCCCCAAGTCGCAGGTCTGCAAGGACCTCGTCGCGGACAGCGGCACCCAGCCGCTGTACGACTGGAACGAGGTCAACATCGCCAGCGCCAACGGCCAGAGCCAGCAGATCATCCCGGACGGCCACCTCTGCTCGGCCAACCGCGACAAGTACCGCGCCCTGGACTGGGCGCGCACCGACTGGCCCGCCACCTCGGTGGCGGCCGGCGCGAAGAACTTCGACTTCCGGGTCACCGCGCCCCACCAGGGCACCATGAAGCTGTACATCACCAAGGCCGGCTACGACCCCACCAAGCCGCTGAAGTGGTCCGACCTGGACCTGGCCAGCCCGGTCGCGGTCTACGACACCGCGCGCAGCTCGGACAACGGCTACTACCACGTCAACGTCAACCTGCCGCAGCGCACCGGCCGCCAGCTGGTCTACATGGTGTGGCAGCGCTCGGACAGCCCGGAGGCGTTCTACGGCTGCTCGGACCTCGACTTCGGCGGCACCACCGCCGCGGCCGCAGCCGCAGCCGTCCCGCTCTCCGCCAACGCCCCGTCCGCGCCGACCCAGGCGCAGATCGACGCGGGCGCGGCCCGTTCGACCGTGTCGCACTCCGGGCACGGCGGCGACCTCACCACCGCCGAGGCCGTCGTGGCCGCGTCCGGCACCGCCACGGTGAACCGGACCAGCCACAGCGACCTGCTGCTCGGCCTGGCCGGCGCGGGCCTGCTGGCGGCCACCGCCTCGGGCGTGCACCTGGCCCGCCGGATGCGCGGCACCGCCGTCTCCGCCTGACGGCCCACGAACGCCTGACCTGGGTCAGGCGGGTGGCGCGGCCCCATCCCCCACGCTCGGGGGCCGCGCCCTCCGTCGCCCCTCCCCCGTCTCACCCTCGCGCTCCCCCCTTCCGCCGCTCTCCCCTTCCGCCGCTCGCGCCGCGTCCGCGCGCCCCCGGCCCCCGGCCGCCCCCTCGGCCCCACCCCTCACAGCGGTGTCGCACCGGCCGTCCTACGGCCGCCTTAAGGGCCTTAAGTGCGCCTACTTGAACCGTCAACTCCTTGCAAAACCGCAGGACTTCACCTTGACGGCCCGGATTGGTCTGGACCATCTTGAGTGCGCCGGTGCGCCCCACGCACCTGAGCACGGCCCCCACCCATCCCCCACACACCGCCAAGGAGGACCCGCCCATGAGGCGCGTCACCCTCTCCCTCGCCGCGGCCGCGGCCCTGATCGCGGCGCCGCTGGGCGCCACCGCCGCCGGTGCGGCCGGAGTCTCCGGCCTGACCGCCGACTACGCGGTCAGCCAGAGCTGGTCGAACGGCTTCCAGGCCACGTACACCGTGACCAACCACACCAACGCCACCGTCAACAGCTGGTCGCTCTCCTTCGACCTGCCGACCGGCGAGAGCGTCTCCAGCCTGTGGAACGGCACGCTGACCTCCACCAGCACCTCCACCGGGACCCACTACACGGTGACCTCGCCGTCCTGGGCCGCCCCGCTCGCCCCCGGCGCGGCCGCCCCGGCGGTCGGCTTCGGCGTGACCACCGGCGCGGTGCAGAGCGCCCCGGTCAACTGCACGATCAACAACCAGCCGTGCGCCGGCGCGCCCGCCGACACCGTGGCGCCGTCCGTCCCGGGCAGCCCGCGCTCGACCGGTACCGGGCCCGGCAGCATCGTCCTCGGCTGGACGGCCTCCACCGACAACACCGCGGTGGCCGGCTACCACGTCCGCGAGGGCTCCACCGTGGTCGCCACCGTGACCGGCACCTCGGCCACCGTGCGCGGCCTGCTGCAGGGCAGCAGCCACACCTTCACGGTCAGCGCCTTCGACGCGGCGGGCAACGAGTCCGCGAACTCGGCGGCCGTCACCGCCACCGCGGGCACCGGCACCAGCGCGGGCACCGCCGCCCCCTACGTGGACCTGGGCGCGTACCCGACCCCCAGCCTGCCCGCGCTCTCCGCCGCCAGCGGCATCAAGGAGTTCTCGCTGGCGTTCATCATCAACGGCAGCCAGCCGTGCACCGCCAGCTGGTTCGGCGCCTACGACCCGGCCACCGGCTGGAACAAGGCCGACATGGACGCCGTCCGGGACGCCGGCGGTGACGTCCGCCCGTCCTTCGGCGGCGCCAACGGCACCGAGCTGGCCCAGTCCTGCACCACGGTGGCCGCGCTGGCCGCCCAGTACCAGAAGGTCGTCGACGTCTACGCGCTCGACCGGGTCGACTTCGACATCGAGGGCACCGCCGTCACCGACCACGCCTCGGTCGACCGCCGCTCCGCCGCCCTCGCCCAGGTCCAGGCCGCCCAGCGCGCCAAGGGCCGCGACCTGAAGGTCAGCCTGACCCTGCCGGTGCTGCCCAGCGGCCTCACCGCGGACGGCGTCTACATCCTGCAGTCGGCGAAGAACGCCGGGCTGGCCGTCGACCTGGTCAACGTGATGGCGATGGACTTCGGCGACTGGGCCGCCCCGAGCCCGGCGGGCAAGATGGGCGCTTACGCGATCCAGTCCGCGCAGTCCACCCAGGCGCAGATCCGCTCGGTGTGGACCAACCTGACCGACGCGCAGGCGTACGCGATGGTCGGCGTCACCCCGATGCTCGGCCAGAACGACACCACCTCCGAGGTGTTCAACATCTCCGACGCGCAGCAGCTGCTCGCCTTCGCCCAGCAGAACCACCTCGGCGAGCTGGCCTTCTGGGAGATGACCCGGGACGCCAACGCCTGCACCGGCTCGCTGCCCAAGTGCACCAACGTCCCGCAGACGCCGTACCAGTTCTCGAAGATCTTCGCGGCCTACCAGGGCTGATCCGCCCCGGCCCCGAACGGGCCGGCGGCCCGGAGCACACCGCTCCGGGCCGCCTGACCGCGGGTCGCCACCCCCGCGGGTGCCGACCCGCGGTCAGGCTGGCTGGTGCTCGCCCTCCTTGCGGAGCGCGCCCTCCTCCTCGGGGGCGCCGCCCTCGCCCGTTTCGTGCTCGGGGCGGCCGTGCATCGGCAGCAGGAAGATCGCCGCGAAGACCACCACCAGCAGGCCGACCTCGGTCCACAGGGTGACCCGCTCGGCGCCGGCGAAGTCCGCCGTCTTCAGCCGCTCGAAGAAGACGGTGCCCAGGATGGCGCTGCCCAGGGCCCCGCCGAGCTGCTGCACCGACGTCAGCGTGCCCGAGGCCGAACCGGTCTCGTGCGGCTCCACCGAGGCCAGCACCATGCCGAAGAACGGGGCCATCACCAGGCCCATGCCCAGACCGCTGACCACCAGCGCGGGCACCATCTGCCACGGCGTGACGGCCAGGCCCTGGCTGTGCAGGGTGTACATCAGGCCCAGTACGCCGGCCAGCATCACCAGCAGGCCGACGTGCATCACCTTGCGGCCGTACTTCTGCAGCGCCTGGGAGGCGACGAACGCGATCACCATGCCGACCGAGGACGGGACGCCCGTCAGGCCGGACTTGAAGGCGCTGTAGTGCAGGCCGAGCTGGGTGTACAGGCTGAACGTCAGCCAGAAGCCGGTCATCGCGGTGAAGAAGACCAGGCCGAGCACCATGCCGCCGCTGAAGCCGCGCTTGGCGAACAGGCTGGGCTCGACCAGCGGGTCGGCCCCGGACGCCTTGCGGCGCGCCTCGTACCAGCCGAACAGGCCGAACACCGCCACGCCGACCGCCAGCAGCGCGAACGCCCACAGCGGCCAGTCGTGCTCGCGGCCCTGGACCAGCGGGTAGATGACCGTGGCCGCGCCGACGGCGGCCAGCAGCGCGCCGACCAGGTCGAGCCGGACGGTCGGGCCCTGCGCCTGGGCGGGCAGGAAGACCCGGCCGCCGACCAGCGCGAACAGGCCCAGCGGGATGTTGATCAGGAAGATCATCCGCCAGCCGGTGCCGGCCAGGTCGGCGTCGACCAGCCAGCCGGCCAGGATCGGGCCGCCGACCGTCGACAGGCCCATCACCGGACCGAACATGCCGAACGCCGCGCCCTGCTCCTTCGGCGAGAAGATCTCCTTCATGATGCCCAGGCCCTGCGGCAGCATCACCGCGCCGAGCACGCCTTGCAGCACCCGGGCGGCGATCAGCTGCCAGGGCTCCTGGGCCAGGCCGCAGGCGAGCGAGCCGACGGTGAAGCCGGCCGCGCCGATCATGAACATCCGGCGGCGGCCGAAGATGTCGCCGAGCCGGCCGCCGGTGATCAGGCCGATGGCCATCGCCAGCGTGTACGCCGCGCCGAGCCACTGGATGGTCGACTCGCCGCCGCCGATGTCCGCCCGGATCGCGGGCGCGGCGATGTTGGTGACCAGCGAGTCGAGCAGGTCCATCACCTCGGCGGCGAGGATGACGAACAGCGCGACCCACCGCCAGCGGTAGGGTTCGGCGGCGGCGCCGGAGGGCGGCGCCGCGGTGGTGGGGCCGACCGTGTCGGTCATGACAGCTCCTGTGAGTGCTACCAGGCGCGGTGGACGGGGGCCGCGCGATGAACGGTGTTTCTCTGGACGAACACTGTTCTACGAGTCGAGCGCCGTTCCCGTCAAACGGATTAACCCTGACTTCTCCCCCACCCCGACCCCGACCCGGCCCCGACCCGGCCCCGACCCGGCCCCGACCCGCGCACGATCAGGCCCCGGTCCACTCCGGCGCCCACCCGGAACCCCTCCGGAGCCCCTCCGGAGCGCGGACCCTTCGCCCACCCGTCGAACGACGTTCGCCCGGAGTACGATGATCGTGGATGGAACGTTCAGCGAAAGCAGGTGACCCGTTGTCCGCGCAGATGCCCGAGAACCCGTGGCACAAGCCCCGCAAGGCCGAGCCGCGGCAGCCGCTCAGCCGCTCGCTGATCGTGGAGACCGCGGTGCGGGTGCTGGACGCCGAGGGCCTGTCCGGGGTCACGATGCGCCGGGTCGCCCAGGAGCTGGGCACCGGCCCCGCCTCGCTGTACGCGCACGTCTCCAACAAGGAGGAGCTGTTCGAGCTGGTGCTGGAGCGGGTGGTCGCCGAGATCCGGCTGCCCCGGCGCCCGGAGCCCGCGCGCTGGAAGGAGCAGATCACCGAGATCTGCTTCGAGGCGCAGCGGGTGCTGACCTCGCACCGGGACGTCTCGCTGGTGTCGCTGGGCAGCATCCCGCTGGGCGAGAGCCAGCTGACCATCAGCGAGTTCCTGCTCGACCTGCTGCTGCGGGTCGGCCTGCCGCCCCAGGTCGCGGCCTGGGCGCTGGACGGGCTCGGCCAGCTGATCGACACCGACGCGTACGAGGCCTCGGTCTACGCGGAGCGGATCGCCCGGGGGACGGACATCGGCGCGTACTTCGACCAGTTGCGCGCCTTCCTGCTGGCGCTCCCGACGGACCGCTTCCCGAACCTGCAGGAGATGGCGGACACCATGGTGACGGGCGACGGGGACGAGCGCTACGCCTTCAAGATCGAGGTGTTCCTGCGCGGCCTGGAGACCTACCTGCCGGCCGGCCGCTGAGCCGCCCGCCGCGATCCTCCTGACGGAGCGTCACCCCGACCCCTGCCTCCGCCTTGCCCTGTGCTTTACCGGCATTTGACCAGGGGCTGAACCGGTGCGCCCGGGGTGTGGCGACAAGGGTTGACGGGGCCCTGGCACAGGTCTATACCAGTGGGCAGTCACGTCAACCTCGGCTAGGCACCCGACCGTTGGGCCGGGCGCGCACCCCCACCTGCGCGCGTCCGGACCGCCGTCCTCGCCGCCTCCTGGAGAGGTCCTCGATGGAACGCGCACTTCCCCCACACTCCCCCGCCACCGCCCCGGCCAGGCCCCGCCGGCCGCGCCGCGCCGTCGCGGTCGCACTGTCCGTGTTCGGCCTGCTGGCCGGCGGCGTCTCCGCGGTCGCCGCGTCCGGTTCGGCGAACGCCGCGACCACGGACGGGCTCGGCTCCAACTGGTACGCCTCCGCGCCGTACCTGATGCCGGAGGACAACAGCCCGCCGGACGCCGCCGCCGTGATGGACGCCACCGGCCAGAAGGCGTTCCAACTGGCCTTCATCCTGGCCCAGGGCAACACCTGCAGCCCGTCCTGGGGCGGGACGTCCTCGATCGACACCGACACCACCATGCCGGCCGTCATCCAGACCATCCGCAACAAGGGCGGCGACGTCTCGGTGTCGGTGGGCGGCTACGGCGGCACCAAGCTGGGCCAGACCTGCGGCACCCCGGAGGCGACCGCCGCCGCGTACCAGAAGGTCGTGACCAAGTACAACCTCAAGGCGATCGACTTCGACCTCGAGGAGCCCGAGTACGAGAACACCGCCGCGATCCACAACGAGATCGGCGCGGCCCGCATCCTGCAGCAGAACAACCCGGGCATCTACGTCTCCATCACCACCGCGGGCACCAACGCCGGCACCGGCTGGTTCGGCACCCAGATGCTGCTGGAGGCGAAGTCCCAGGGCTTCACGCCGAACAACTACTCGATCATGCCGTTCGACGGCGGCTTCAACGGGGCGGCGGCGCAGACCGACGCGCTGGTGAAGTTCAACCAGATCCTGCAGAACACCTTCGGCTGGAACGAGGCCACCGCGTACGCCCACGAGGGCGTGTCGCTGATGAACGGCCGCACCGACGCCGCCGAGTACTTCAAGCAGGCCGACTTCCAGACCGTGCTGGACTTCGCCACCGCGCACAAGCTGGCCCGCTACACCTACTGGTCGGTCAACCGCGACCGGCAGTGCCCCGGCACCGTCGACCCCGGCCTGTCCGGCGCCTGCTCCAGCGTGGCGCAGAGCGACTGGGACTTCACGAAGTTCACGGTGAAGTTCGCCGGCGCGACCCCGCCCACCAGCCCCTCCCCCTCGCCGACCACCAGCACGAGCACCAGCACCCCGCCCGGCACCCCCTGCGCGCCGCCGTGGGGCGCGGGCACCGTCTACACCGGCGGCAACCCGGTCAGCTACAAGGGCCACAACTACCACGCCAAGTGGTGGACCACGAACGAGGTCCCCGGCAGCACCGGCCAGTGGGGCGTGTGGGCCGACGACGGCCCGTGCGTCTGACGCCCCCGCCCCGGCGCCCCGGCGCCCCTCCGATCCGGTGACCTGACGCAAGCGCGCAACGGACGGGCCGCCCGGCCCCGAGCCTTCGAGCTCGTGGACCGGGCGGCCCGTCCGCCTTCCCCCCGTCAGAGGGGTCAGACCTCGGCGCGGTTGCGGAACTCCTCCGCGATCGCACGGGTGGAGGGCAGGTCGGCGAGCGGCTCGCCGACCACCCGGGAGGCCAGCTCGGACGCCAACGCGATGACGTCCTCGCGCAGTTCGGCCTCGGCCAACACCTTGTCGGCGGCCAGCTGGACGTGCGCCTCGGCCACCAGCTGCTCACGCTGCTGCTGGGCCTCGGCCCGCAGGGTCGCGACCAGGGCGGCGCCCTCCTCGGCGGCGGCCTGCCGGATCGCGGCGGCCTCGTGCCGGGCGGCGGCGAGTTCGGCCTGGAACTCCTGGCGGATGCGTTCCGCCTCGGCCCGGGCCGCCTCCGCGCGGGCGAGACCGCCGTCGGTCTTGTCGTGGCGTTCGGCCAGGGTGCGTTCGATGCGGGGCAGCAGCACCTTGCCGAGGGCCCAGAAGAGGGCGAAGAAGACGATCAGTCCGAGGATCAGCTCGGGCACGTTCGGTTCGAGAGGTCCCATACTCAGTATGCTATCCGATCATCTGACGACCCGTCTGCTCCGAATCGGCCCCAGCACCCTTCCCCGGCCCGGGACTTCATCCCCGTCCACCCCCGCCCTCCTCACTTCCAGCTAGCTGCCGGTCACCCCGTCGATGTGCTCGCGCAGCAGGTCGGCGTGCCCGTTGTGGCGGGCGTACTCGGTGATGACGTGCAGGTACGTCATCCGCAGCGACTGCTCCTCGCCGTGCGCCGCCAGCAGTTCGTCCAGCCCGGCCCCGGCCGCCGCGAGGTCGGCGAGCCGCTGCTCCTCCAGCAGCGCCAGGTACTCGCGCTCGGCCCGTTCCGGTTCCAGCAGGTCGAAGTCGGCGTCCTTGTGGCCCTCCACGAAGTGCAGCGGCGGAACGTCCTGCCCGGCGAAGCGGATCCGGAACCACGTCCGCTCCACCTTGGCCAGGTGGCGCATCAGCCCGAGCAGCGAGAGCGAGCTCGCGGGCAGCGGGCGCAGCGCGAGCTGCTCGCCGGTCAGGCCGGCGCACTTGTGCAGGAAGGTGGCGCGGTGCCAGGCGAGGTAGTCGGGGAGCAGCTCGGTCTCGGGGGCGGTGAGCGAGCCGCCGGTACGGACGGTGGCGGGGAGGGTCCATGTCATGTGCCCGATCATGCCGACCCGGGTCGGTGCGCACCAGGGGTTTCCCACCCGCCCCACCGGGTTCCCCCCGTTCCGCGGCCGCCCCGCGCAGGCCCTCTTCGGAGCCCGTCCCGGCGGTTGGTAGCATCGTGGTGAGCCGTGACTGGCGCGCTGGGATGGAATTCACCATCAGGGAGCGGCTCCGTAGGGTGCTCTGAGGGCACCGTGTGCTGTCGCCGTGCGCCTGGGCCGTCCGAATCGTCGTCGTGACCGCACGAGGAGACCGCCCATGAACGAGCACCTGCCCGCGCACACCCACGGCAGCCCCGCCGCCGACACCGCCTTCCGCAGCGCCCTCGACGTGGTGCGCGCCGTCGAACCCCGGGTCGCCGCGGCGATCTCCGGGGAGCTGGCCGACCAGCGCGCCTCGCTGAAGCTGATCGCCAGCGAGAACTACGCCTCGCCCGCGGTGCTGCTGGCGATGGGCAACTGGCTGAGTGACAAGTACGCGGAGGGCACGCCGGGCCGCCGCTTCTACGCGGGCTGTCGCAACGTGGACACCGTGGAGGAACTGGCCGCCGAGCACGCCCGTGAGCTGTTCGGCGCGCGGCACGCGTACGTGCAGCCGCACTCCGGGATCGACGCCAACCTGGTGGCGTTCTGGGCGGTGCTGTCGCAGCGGGTGGAGAGCCCGGCGCTGCGGCGCGCCGAGGTGCGCAACGTCAACGACCTGAGCGAGCGGGACTGGGCCGAGCTCCGCCGCGAGCTGGGCAACCAGCGGATGCTGGGCATGTCGCTGGACACCGGCGGCCACCTCACCCACGGCTTCCGCCCGAACATCTCGGGCAAGATGTTCGACCAGCGCAGCTACGGGACCGACCCGGTGACCGGCCTGGTCGACTACGCCGAAGTCCGGCGGATCGCGCTGGAGTTCAGGCCGCTGATCCTGGTCGCCGGCTACTCGGCCTACCCGCGGCTGGTGAACTTCCGCACGATGCGGGAGATCGCGGACGAGGTGGGCGCGACCCTGATGGTCGACATGGCGCACTTCGCGGGCCTGGTCGCGGGCAAGGTGCTGACCGGGGACTTCGACCCGGTGGCGCACGCACAGATCGTCACCACCACCACGCACAAGTCGCTGCGCGGCCCGCGCGGCGGCATGGTGCTGTGCGACTCGGAACTGGCCGAGCACGTCGACCGCGGCTGCCCGCTGGTGCTCGGCGGCCCGCTGTCGCACGTGATGGCGGCGAAGGCGGTGGCCTTCGCGGAGGCCCGCCGCCCCGAGTTCCGCGGGTACGCCCAGCAGGTGGTGGACAACGCGCGGGCGCTCGCCGAGGGCCTGGCGAAGCGCGGCGCCAAGCTGGTGACCGGCGGCACCGACAACCACCTGGTGCTGGCGGACGTCACCTCCTACGGGCTGACCGGCCGCCAGGCGGAGGCGGCGCTGCTGGACTCCGGCATCGTCACCAACCGCAACGCCGTCCCGCAGGACCCGAACGGCGCCTGGTACACCTCGGGCATCCGGCTCGGCACGCCCGCGCTGACCACCCGCGGGCTGGGCGCCGCCGAACTGGACGAGGTCGCCGAGCTGATCCACACCGTGCTGACGGCCGCCGTGCCGGTCGGCTCCTCGAAGGCGCAGTACGCGCTGGACGACGCCGTGCGCGACGCCGTCGCCAAGCGCGCGGTCGACCTGTTGGCCGGCTTCCCGCTCTACCCGGGCATCGCCCTCGACTGATCCGCCCTTCCCCGCGTCCCCGTCCGGACGCCGACCGGCCCGGCCCGCCACCACCCCGGCGGGCCGGGCCGGCCACCTCGCAGCCGACCCCTCGTCAACGTTCCCTCGGAGCCGACTGGAAGGACGTGCGGCGGCTCCTGCCCGGTCCTGTCCGGTCGGTCTTGTCGGATCAGCGCGCGGCGTCGGGCGCCCGGCTGGGAGTGCCGGCCGCACGCCCTCGTACTGGATGTACTCGGGTCTGGGGCCGGTGCTTCCAGCCGAAGGGGGCACCTCCCAGCCCCCCTTGGGGCTGGGGGAGATCCGGCGTCGCGCGCCCGGCAAGATCGGCAGGACAGGGCCCAGCGTCCGGTCCGCACATGATCGATCGCCTGCGGACACGGGGCGTGCGGGGTCTCGGAGCGGCGGGAACGCCTGGTGCGCCGGGCCATCGGCCTGACCGTACTGGCGGCGCTGGCGCCGGCCGGGGCGGGAGCGGTGCGCTGGGCCGCGGAGGCGGGGCAGCCGGTCGGCGGCGAGCGCGCCTGCGCGGGCGCCGTCGTCCCGTTGCGGCAGACGCTGGCCGCCACCGGGCTCGACCTGCCGGCCGGGGCGGAAGACGTCCACCACCTGGCACGGGAGGACCCCGCGACCGGTCGCGTCTCGCTCTCGCTGGTCCTGCACACCACCCACCCCGCGATGACCGACTACCTGACCGCCCACGGCATCCCGGTCGACCGGCCCGGCAGGCTCGACGACCCCCGGTACTCGCATGTCGACGCCGGGATGGAACTCGGCCTGTGCGACGACCCGCTGCGGACCCCCGCCGTGCTGCTCCCGCTGGCCCTGCCCCTGCCCACGGGCGGCGGGGCCGGGGCCGAGCTCGACGACGGCGATGCGATCCGCGCGAACACCACCGTGATGCTGCACGCCTCGACCGGCTGATCCACCGGAGAGCCGCTCCCCGGCGCGGCACCGGGCGCCTCCCCGGCGGCGTCCCCACCCAGGGGGGCCGCCTCGGAAGCCGCCTAGGATGGCCGCCATGATCGTTGACGAACCGATGGCGACGGCGGAGGCCACAGCGGCCGCGACGGCAGCCGCCCCGACCGTCCCCGGGGTGCGCAACTTCCGGGACGCGGGCGGCACCGGCGCGCTCCCGCGCGGGGTGCTGTACCGCTCCGGGGCGCTGGACCGGCTGACGCCCGACGGCGCCCGGACGCTGCGCGGCCTGGGCGTGCGCACCGTGCTGGACCTGCGCAGCGCCCCGGAGGTCGCCGACCGGCCGGACGCGCTCGGCGGCAGCGGGATCCGGTACCTGCACGTGCCGGTCTTCGCCGAACGGCGCTGGCCGGCGGAGCAGGCCGAGCTGTACCCGCTGATGGGCGAGCTGGCCGGACGGCCCGTGACGGCGGCCGTCCGGCAGTTGCTGCTTCCGGAGCACCGCGCGGTGCTGGTGCACTGTGCTTCCGGCAAGGACCGCACCGGGGTGGTGGTCGCCCTGCTGCAGTCGCTGCTGGGCGCGCCGGAGGCCGAGGTCACCGCCGACTTCCTCCGCTCCAACACCGCGCTCGGCCTGACCGGCGCCGACCGGGCCGCCGCCGGAGCGGCCGCGCCCGGACACGCCGGCCTCCCGGTCTCCGCCGTCCACCTGCGCCGGGCGCTGCTCTCCGTCCGCTCCCACCACGGCACCCTGGACGGGCACCTGCTCGCCCACGGCGCCCGGGCCGCCGAACTCGCCGCCCTGCGCGGCGCGTTCCCGCCCCGGTCGGGGGCCGCGGCCCACGGATGACCAACCAGCGGACGCCCACGGCGGACCGGCCACCCACGCGGATAGGCTCGCCCCCGCCGCGGCCGGGCGCGCGAAGCGCCGGCCGCCGTTCCGCACACCTTCCGCAGGAGAACGCGCATGCTCAAGGTCAACGAATACTTCGACGGCACGGTCAAGTCGGTCGCCTTCACCTCGGCTGACGGCCCGGCGACCGTCGGCGTGATGGCCCCCGGCGAGTACGAGTTCGGCACCGCCGCACCGGAGGTCATGCACGTGGTCAGCGGCGCACTGACCGTCAGGCTCCCGGGTGCCGAGGAGTGGCAGACCTTCTCCGCCGGTGAGCGCTTCTCCGTTCCGGGTGACAGCAAGTTCCAGCTCCAGGTCTCGGTGGACACGGCCTACCTCTGCGAATACCGCTGACCTCACCCGCCCCCGCCCGCCTCGGCGCGCGGGGGCGCGGTCGGTTCGGGGAAACACCAGGCTGCGGTTCCAAGGACACCGCCGGTCCGGGCGGCGTGGTCAGTTCCGGGGGTGGGTCTCGTACATCCGTATCGCCACGGTGAGGCCGGCCGCCGCAGTGAGGGCGGCGACCGCCCAGATCGCGGTGGTCAAACCGTAGGCGTCGGCGAGGAGGCCCGCGACCAGCGCGCCGACCGCGAAACCGCCGTCGCGCCACAGCCGGTAGACGCCGACGGCCCGGGCCCGCCAGGCCGGGTGGGCGACGTCACCGATGACGGCGAGCAGGGTCGGGTAGACCAGTGCGGTGCCCGCGCCGAGCAGGGCCTGGGCCGCCGCCCACACCGGGAAGCTGCCGCCGACCGCGACGAGTCCGAGGGCGGCGGCCTGGAGCAACATCCCGGCGGTGATCAGGTGTTTGCGGCCGACGTGGTCCGACCACCAGCCGGTGAGCATCTGCCCGGCGCCCCAGACCGCCGGGTAGAGCGCGGCGAGGATGCCGATCCGCCCCAGGTCGAGCCCGTGGGCGGCGTAGAGCAGGGGGAAGACGCCCCAGGCCAGCGCGTCGTTCAGGTTGTTGACCATGCCCGCCCAACTGGCGGCGGACAGCGCCCGGTCGCCGAAGCTGACGGTGCGGGCGATCCGGGCGGTGCCGAGGACGGCCTGGCCACCGACCGCGACCGGGTGCGCGGCGGCCTCGGCCCGGGCGTGCTCCCGGGTCTCCCGGACGGCGGCTGCGGCCAGGCCGAGGCCGAGCGCGACGTAGGCCGCGCCGAGCAGGAAGGGGGCCGGGCGCAGCCCCCAGTGCGCGGCGATCGCGCCGGTGGCCGTCGCGGTGACCGCGACCGCGAGGTAGCCGGCCGCCTCGTTGAGGCCCATGGCCAGGCCGCGGCGGGCCGGGCCGACCAGGTCGATCTTCATGACCACGGTGGTGGACCAGGTGAGCCCCTGGTTGACGCCGAGCAACACGTTGGCCACGACGATCCATCCCCAACTCGGCCCCCAGGCCAGCATGGCGGGGATCGGCAGGGCGATCAGCCACCCCGCGATCAGCACCGGCTTGCGGCCGTGGCGGTCGGAGAGCGTACCGGCGAAGAAGTTGGTGACCGCCTTGGTCGCGCCGAACGCCAGGATGTACGTCAGCGCGCCGGTGTAGGCGGACAACTGGAAGGCCCGGTCCGCGAGCAGCGGCAGGACCGTCCGCTCCTGCCCGAGCATGCCACCCACCAGGGCGTTCACCGCGACCAGCAGACCGAACTGGGCGAGGTTGGCGCGCAGACCGAACGTGATCGGCCGGCCGCCGGCGGGTACGGCCGACAGCGGGCGCGCGGGGAGCGCGGAGGACTCGGAGGACTCAGGCGGTTCGGGGGGCTCGGGCGGGACGGAGACCTGGGGCGGGTGCCCGGTTTCGAGGGTCATGGGTGGTGCTCCTGGCTGATGCGTGCGTACGACGGCGCGCGGGCGGGGCGGGGATCGACCCCTCCGCAGGTCATCATATTCCAATACTTCATGGATGAATGGATCGATGGGTGGGTGCATGCTCACACCGCCGCTTCCGGAGCGGTCCCCGATCGAGCGCCCACCGGCTCGGCGACCGACCCGGCCGCCGGCTCAGCCTCCGCCGACGGGCTCGCGGGCAGTCGGCGAATGGCCGGCAGCAGGAGCAGGGCCAGGGATACCGGGACGGCGATCGCGGTCATCCCGAACAGCGCGAGGCGAACGCCGAGGCCCTCGGCGAGCGGGCCCGCCAGCAGTAGCCCGAGCGGCATCAGGCCGACGGATATCAGGTGGTCGTAGGAGCTGACCCGGGAGAGCACCTGCTCCGGGATGTGCACCTGGAGCGAGGTCTCCCAGAGCACGAAGAACAGGGACACGCCCACGCCGGTGACCCCCTCCAGCAGCGCGATCACCCAGACCGGCGCGCCGGAGCCGATGACCACCGCCTGGCAGGAGGCGACCGCCATCGCCACCGCCGCGACGGCCATCGGGCGGGCGGGCTTCAGGCGGTAGGCGCACACGTCACCCACGATCGCGCCGACGCCGAAGGCGACGACCACCACGGCCCACGCACTCGCGCCGCCCCACTCGCGCTTCGCCAACAGCGGCCCGATGACGAACACCGAGGGCAGCACCACCACGTGGTAGACCGCTATCGCCAGCATCCCCGACCACACCCACGTCCGACCGCGCACGTGCTGCCAGCCGACCCGCAGCTCGGCCAGGAACCCCTGCCGCCCGCCCGCCGCCGCCCCGGCGACACCGCCGACCGCACCGCCGACGCCCCCTCCTCCCGCGCCCACTGCACCGACCGCGCCCAGGCGGGCCAGTACGGCGGCGCTGGCCGCGAAGCTCACCGCGTCGAGCGCCAGCGCGCCGCCCGGGCCGGCCAGTGCGATCAGTACGCTGGCCAGCGCCGGACCGACCACCAGGCTCGCCGACTGCACGAAGCCGCGCAGGGCGTTCGCCTCGCGCAGTCGGTCGGCGGGGACGAGCAGGAGCAGCAGGCCGGTGGAGGCCGGCAGGAAGAACGCGTCCGCGACACCGAACACCGCCGCCAGCAGAGCGAGCAGCCCGACCCGGGCGGTGCCGGTGAGCAGCAGCACCGCGATGGCCGCCTGGACAGCGCACCGCACCAGGTCGGAGGCCAGCATGATCCGCTGCCTGGGCAGGCGGTCCGCCCAGACGCCGCCGACGAGTGTGAACACCAGCAGCGGGAGCAGGCCCGCCGTCGCGACCAGCCCGACGTCGGCGGCCGAGTCGCTGATCGACAGCACCGCGAAGGGCAGCGCCACGAACGACACCCGGTCGCCCAGGACCGACAACGACTGGCCGACGAACAGCCTGGCGAACCGGCGCTCGGTGCGGAGCACTTCGGGAACCAGCACGCGCACGGGACCTCCTCCACTGACTCGGTGACACGCCCGCGGGAACAGCGAGCAGGGCGATCGTAGGAAGTCCGTCGACACCCTGTCGCGCCATTTATCCGCAACACGGAGATTGCCCGTATTGGCCCCAACTTGCCTCCCCTACAGGCGACTTGCCTCTCCCGAGCCATCCGCCGCCCCACGCCGGGGCCCCTCTCTCCCCCGCAGGCGACCGTTCCAATCCCACCGATCGGCCACACTTCTCCAGCCGATCGACCGACCAACCGACCGGACGACCGGACGACCGGACGGCTCGACCGACGGCGCCGCCCGGCGACTCGGTCAACCACCCGAGACATCGTCAACAGGTCGCCCACACACCAGGCGGCAACCAGCGTGACGAAGGCGTGATCCGGGCGCGACGAGCTTGTGATTGCCACGTTCGAGTGAATAGGCTCCTCCCTGCCCGCACCGCCGGGCCCCGCAGCGCGACAACGCCGAGCCCTGTCCACCGCGTCGCCGGGTCGACCACCACAACCCTTGGGCAGGGGCGGGGGAACCACGTTTGTTGCCGTCCCCCACGGCTAGGGGTGAAGCCGTCAGCGCCGGGCGACCGGAGTGCGGCGGCCGGGCCTCCCTCCCGGTCCGAACCCGACAGCTCACCTCGCAGGCGTGCGGAGAGGATCTCGCATGCTCTTCACGGGTTCGGGACGTCATCGCCGGCAGAGCCAGGCGGAGAAGACCGCCGAGCGCGCGATCGCGGCGGCCGGTGTGGCCGGCCTCGGCATCGCCCTGCCGCTGCTCACCGTGAGCGGCGCGCACGCCGCGCCCAGCGCGGTCTGGGACCGGGTCGCCGAGTGCGAAAGCGGAGGGAACTGGGGCTCCAACGCGGGCAACGGCCTCTACGGCGGCCTGCAGATCAACGCCCAGCGCTGGACCGACTACGGCGGCACCCAGTACGCCCCGCTGCCGGACGGCGCCACCCGCAGCCAGCAGATCGCCGTCGCCGAGCGCATCCTGGCCACCGAGGGCCCGTCGCCCTGGTCCGCCTGCGCGGACGGCGCCGGCCTGAACACCGCCAGCGCGCCGGGCGTCGTCGACGACAACGACTCGGCGAGCGAGACCGGTTCGCTGCGCGGCGCCCGCGGCATCGCGGCGGTCAACGCGGCCCCGGACGGCAGCACCGCACCGGCGGACGGCAGCACCGCACCGGTGTTCTCCGGGCTGCCCGGCTACGACCCGGTCGCGCACGTGTACTGGTACGAGAAGAACGGCGCCTGGTTCTGGACCAGCCACCAGAGCCTGTACGAGCGCTACCTGCAGTTGACGCACCCGCAGCCGCAGCCGAGCACGCCCACCCCGCCCGCCCCGACCGACTCGGCGACCCCCGCTCCCGGCACCCCGACCACGCCCGCCCCGGACGCCTCGGCCACGCCGACCGTCCCGCCGGCCTCCCCCGGCACCCCGCTGGTGCCCACCGGCCCGACCACCACGCCCACCCCGGGCGCCCCCGCCGAGGGCAACAACGGAAACGGCAACAACGGGAACGGCGGAAACGGCAGCGGCCTGTTCCCCACCGCCCCGGTGAGCCCGACCCCGGACGCCCCGACCTCGCCCACCCCGTCCACCCCGTCCGCCTCGTCCGCAACGACGGCCACGCCGAGCGCCCCCGCAACCCCGGCCCCCTCCACCGCCGCACCCACGGACGCGGCTGCGGCCGCCACCCCGGCAGGCCCGGCCGCCGGGTCCGCGCAGCCGTACACCGTCGGCCCGGGCGACACCCTGGCCTCGATCGCCCGCACCCACGCGGTGGACGGCGGCTGGTCCGAGCTCTACGCGTCGAACCAGCAGGTGGTCGGCGGGAACCCGGACCTGATCCACCCGGGCCAGGTGCTGGACCTGAAGTGACACCGGCCCGGGCCGGCCGCCGTCACTTCGGGGCGGCGGCCAGCCCGGTGCAGCCGCGCAGGCCGTCGCGGCGCTGCTGGGCGGTCCGCGCGGCGTTCCCGTTCTGCGGGACGGGCACGCCGCGGCCGTCGATGTGGGCGGGGGTGAAGACCTCGCCGGTGACCCGGCCGTCGGCGGTGACGGTGAGCGTGGTGACGCCGGTCTCGTCGGAGGCGGCGTAGTTCGAGGTGCCGTACCAGAGGAAGTTGCCGAAGCCGTACGCGACGTAGGTCTTCCCGAGCATGCCCGAGCCGAGCATGGTGTGGGCGTGGGTGCCGACCACGGCGGTCGCTCCGGCGTCGGCGAGCTTCTTGGCGAGCGAGGTCTGCGCCCGGGTCGGGCAGGCCACCCCCTCGTCGCCCCAGTGCAGGTAGACCAGGACCACGGGCGCCTGGGCCTTCGCCGCGGTGACGGCGCGCAGCAGCGCGGGCTCGTCGAGGGCGGAGGCGATGCCGGGCTTGTGCGCGCCGGCCCGCCACTTCTGGTTGGTGATCTCGTTGACCTGGCTGGCTCCCAGCACGGCGACCTTCACGCCGCGCACCGTGGTGACGTACGGGGCGTACGCCTCGGCGGCGTCCTTGCCGATGCCGACCACGGGTATCGGGGAGGCGGCCTTCGCGGCGAGGGTGTCGGCGAGGCCGTCGGGGCCGAAGTCGACGGCGTGGTTGTTGGCCTGGGAGACCACGTCGACGCCGGCGTCCTTGAGCGCGTCGAGCGCCTTGGGGGTGGTGCGGAAGGTGTAGGTCTTGGCCTCGGCCTTGCCGCGGCTGGTGATCGCGGTCTCCAGGTTGAGCACCGAGAGGTCGGCGGCGGACAGCGTCGCGGCGATCGGGCCGAGCGCGGTTTCGGTCTTGGACGCGCCGAGCCGGGAGGCGGTGCGTCCCTCGAAGTGGACGTCCCCGGCGAAGGCCACCGTGATGCTGCCGTCCGCCCCGCCGCCCTTCGTCGCCCCCGCCGCCGGGGCCGTTCCGCCGGCCGTTCCGCTCGCGGTCCCGTCCGGCGTGCCCTCGGCCTGGCCCGGTGCGGTCGGCGCGCCCGACCCGCTGGGATCGCCCGACGTACCGGACGCGGCGGACGTGCCGGATGCCGCCCCGCCGCCGGCCGCGGTCCGGTCCTGGGCGGGCGTCGGCCCGCCGCAGCCGGCGACGGCGGTGAGCAGCAGGACTGCGGTGGCGGCGGCTGTGGTGCCGACCGTGGCGCGACGCATGAACGGACCCCCCGGATGGTTCGGTGACGACGCACTTTATCCGCGCCGTTCGAACACCGGAAGTCCACCCGGACACCACATGGTCACGATTCCCGCCCGGACGCCCGTGAACGCCCGTGAACGCCCGTACGGCAACCGGGCGGCCGCCTGGCGGCTCAGCGCACCACGCCGGCGGCGCGCAGCAGCCAGCGGTTGGTCCGGCCGACCAGTCCGGCCCGGTCGAGGACCGAGACGACCTTCTGCGCCATCTCGACCTTGGTGGTCCGCCAGTGCGGGTTGGCGCGGGCAACGGCCCGGCCGGTCTTCGGCGCGATGCCGACGGCGGCGTAGAGCCGGGGGTGGATCAGCGCGGTGGTGGCGTAGTAGACGATCAGTCCGATGAACAGCTGCTCGTACCGGCGGCGGACCGGGCCGAGGCGCTTGCGGACGAGTTCCTCGCGGGCGTAGCTGATGTGCCGGGCCTCCTCGATGACGTGGATCCGGGAGACCTGGCGGGTGAGCGGCTGGAGGGTGTCGTCGTTCATCACCTCGCGCTGGAAGGCGTCCAGGATCTCCTCGACGTACATGGTGCCGCCGAAGGTCTGGCTGTGGGTGGAGATCGCCTTGAACAGCCGGCCGAGGTTGTGGGCGACGAACCCGGCGCCGTACGCGGGGACGCCCATCTTGGCGATCATGCGGGCGAACATGATCGAGTGCCGGCACTCGTCGGCGATCTCGGTGAGCGCGTACTGGACGTGGTTGCTGGTGGGGTCCCGGTCGAAGGCGTGCCGCAGCAGCATCTGCATGAGGATCTCCTCGAACCAGATGCCGACGCTGGCGATGGAGGCGACCTCGTGCTTGGAGAGTTCGATCCGCTGCTCGTCGGTCATCCGCTCCCAGAGGTCGGTGCCGTAGAGGGAGAGGTGTCGGGGCGGGCAGTAGTAGGCGCCGGGAACGGGGTCGGCGTCCCAGTCGACGTCGGTGAGGGGGTTGAACGAGAGCTTCGCGGAGGAGGCGAGCAGGCGTTCGGCGGTGCGTTCGCGGTCGGGGGCGGTGCGGGCGGGCTGGGGCGACATGCCGGCTCCTTCGCGGTGGGGGCGGAGAGGGTGGAGTGGTGGCACTGCCGCGAAGGTAGAAGTTATTAGACTTTCCGTCAATACACTGTGCGCACCGCGCCGCCGACCCGCCTCCGCCACCGCCGCGTCCCCGCAGCCGGCCCCTCGGCCCCGCCGTCAGCCGGTGGTCCAGCCCGCCGGGTCCCGCCAGGCGGCCAGTTCCCGCCCGCTGCTGAAGCGCCGCCGCCGCCCGTCCACCGGGTCGGTGAACTCCAGCGAGCGCGCCAGCAGTTGCAGCGGGCGCCGGTAGTCCTCGGGGTCGCCCTCGCCGAGCACCTCGGGGTAGAGCGGGTCGCCCAGGATCGGCAGGCCCAGCCCGTTCATGTGCACCCGCAGCTGGTGGGTGCGCCCGGTGCGCGGGGCGAGCCGGTAGCGGCCGAGGCCGCCGCGCTCCTCGGCCAGCTCGACCAGGCTCTCCGCGTTGGGCTCGCCGGGCACCTCGTAGGCGTCGAGCCGGCCGCGGTCCTTGACGATCCGGCTGCACACCACGACGGGCAGCCGGGCCGCGGCGTCCGGCTCGTGCCGGGCGACGGCCTCGTACTCCTTGACAGCCTCGCGGCGCTCGAACAGGCCCTGGTAGGCACCGCGCAGCGCGGGGTCGGCGACGAACAGCACCACGCCGGCGGTGAGCCGGTCCAGCCGGTGGGCGGGGCTGAGCCGGGGCAGGTCGAGGTCGCGGCGGAGCCGGGCGAGGGCGGTCTCGGTGGCGTGGCTGCCGCGCGGGGTGGTGGCGAGGAAGTGCGGCTTGTCGGCGACCACGATCCGCTCGTCGCGGTGGAGCACCTCGACGGGGAAGGGCACCACGGGCTCGGGCGGCCCGGGTTCGCGGTGGAACCAGAGGTGGCCGCCGGGCCGGTAGGGCGTGTCAGCGGTGACCGGTCCGTCGGCGGCGGCGAACTCGCCGGCCGCGAGCATCGCGGCGATCCGCCCGTCCCCGGCGGCGGCGCCGTAGCGCTCCTCCAGGTAGGCGCGGACGGTCGGCCAGGCGCCGTCCAGCGGCAGTTTGACGTGTACGGGGTCGATGCCGTCGCGCTGCGGCAGCGGGCTGACCGGGGCGGGTTTCCTACGCACCACCGCGCGCCACCGGGGGTCTCGTCCGACGGGTGTCCATCCGGTCCACCCTAGCGGCAGGTCACCCGTCTGGGCGCGGGCGCCCCGCCGTGCGACGATGGCAGGGCGGTATCCGTCCCCGGAACGACAGGTGGCCAGATGGACACCGACAAACAGGGCACGATCGTCCGTGCCCGCCCCGCCTCCCCGCTCGCCGCCGGCAGCGTGCCGGTACCGGACGGCCTGCTGGCGATCCCGGTGGCCACGGCGCTGATCGCGTCGGACGGCCGGATCCTGCACTGGAGCCCGGACGCGGAGGCGCTGCTCGGCTTCCCGCCCGCCGCCGCGGTGGGCAGGCGCGCGGCGGACATCCTGGTCGGCCCGGAGCGGCGCCCGGCGGCGCTGGAGCTGTTCGGCCGGATCCTCGGCGGCCGCGCCTGGGCGGGGGTGTTCCCGGTCCGGCACCGGGACGGGCACCTGGTGCGGCTGGACTTCCGGACCTTCCCGGTGCTCGACCGCGGCGGCTCGCCGATGGTGCTGGCGGTGGCCTCGGACGTCAGCGAGGTCCGCCGGCTGGCGGCGGACCTGGCGGTGCTGGACGGCTTCTTCACGCAGTCGCCGGTCGGCATGGCGGTGTTCGACACCGAGCTGCGCTTCGTCCGGCTGAACGAGGCACTGGCCCGGATCAACGGCCTGCCGGTGGCCCGGCACCTGGGACGGCGGCTGTCCGAGGTGCTGCCGGGGATCGACAGCCGGACCGCCGAGGCGACGATGCGCCGGATCCTGGCCGACGGCCGACCGCTGGTGGACAGCCGGACGCACGGCCGGACGGCGGCCGACCCGGAGCGCGAGCACGCCTGGTCGGTGTCGAGCTTCCGGCTGGAGCAGCCGGACGGCACCGTGCTCGGGGTGAGCACCACGGTCGTCGACATCACCGACCGCTTCGAGGCGGAGACCGCCGCCGACGCCGCCCAGCAGCGGCTGGCGCTGCTGAACGAGGCCTCCGCCCGGATCGGCACCACGCTGGACCTCGCGACCACGGCCCGGGAACTGGCCGAGACGGCCGCGCCGCGGCTGGCCGACGCCGTGGCGGTGGAGGTGCTGGACGGCCTGGTGCGGGGCGAGCCGGCCGCGCTGCCGGACCGGGCGGACCGGTCCGCCGTGCTGCGCCGGCTGGCGTTCCACGCCGTCCCGGACAGCGGGATGGCCTCGATCGCCCCGGTCGGCGCGGTGCAGCGGCTGCACCCGAGCACGCCGCACGCCTGGGCGCTGTCGCACGGCAAGCCGGTGCTGGTGCCGCGCACCGACGGGGCGGCGATGAGCTGGTTCGCCGACGACCCGGTGCGCGGCGGGGCGATCCGGGCGCAGGGGGTGCGTTCGCTGATGGTGGTGCCGCTGATCGCCCGGGGCGCGGCGATCGGCACGGCGACGTTCTTCCGCTCCCGGACCGAGGCGCCGTACGACCGCACGGACCTGGCGCTGGCCAGCGAGCTGGCGGCGCGGGCGGCGGTGTCGATCGACAACGCGCTGCTGTACACCCGGGAGCGGGACGCGGCCGAGCAGCGGCAGCGGGCGCTGGAGGCGGCGGAGGCCGCGCAGCAGCGGCTGGCGCTGCTGAACGAGGCCTCGACCCGGATCGGCACCACGCTGGACCTGGCGATCACCGCGCAGGAGCTGGTGGACGTGGTGATCCCGCGGTTCGCGGACTTCGCGACGGTGGACATCCGCGAGGCGGTGCTGACCGGCGAGGACCCGGAGCCCGTCCCGGAGTCCGGTTCGGTGGCGCTGCGGGCGGTCGCGGTGGGCGAGCGGGCCGGCGGCTCGCTGCTGACCGGGGCGGCGGACCAGATCGGCTCGACCTCGCGCTCGGCCAAGCTGTACGCCCGGGCGATGCGCACCGGCCGGCCGATCCTGGTGCCGCACGTGGACGAGTACGAGCTGCGCCGGATCGTCGCGCACCCGGACCGGGTCCAGCCGGGGCTGGACGCCGGGATCCACTCGTACCTGATGGTGCCGCTGCTGGCCCGCGGCCAGGTGCTCGGCGGGGTGGAGTTCGTCCGGCTGGCGAACCCGGAGCCGTTCACCCCGGCGGACCTGGCGCTGGGCGAGGAGCTGGCGGCGCGGGCCGCGGTCTGCATCGACAACGCCCGGCTGTACCGGCGGGAGCGGGACACCGCGCTGACCCTGCAGCGCAGCCTGCTGCCGCAGGACGTGCACCGCACGCCGGGGCTGGAGATCGCGCACCGGTACCTGCCGTCGACGGTGGGCGACGAGATCGGCGGCGACTGGTTCGACGTGGTGCCGCTGACCGGCGGCCGGGTGGCGCTGATCGTCGGCGACGTGATGGGCCACGGCATCCGGGCGGCGGCCACGATGGGCCAGCTGCGGACGGTGGCGCGGACGCTGGTGACCCTGGACCTGGAGCCGGCCCGGGTGCTGCGCCGGCTGGACGAGGCGACCGCGCAGCTCGGCGAGGGGCAGTTCGCGACCTGCGTGTGCGCGGTGTTCGACCCGGTGGACGAGGAGTGCATCCTGGCCTCGGCGGGCCACCTGCCGCCGGTGGTGTCGGAGCGGGACGGCCAGGCCCGGCTGGTGACGCCGCCGCCGGGCGCGCCGCTGGGCGTGGGCGGGGTGCCGTTCGAGTCGGTGCGCTTCCCGCTGCGCGCGGACGGGCTGCTGGTGCTGTACACGGACGGCCTCGTCGAGCGGCGCGGGCAGGACCTGGACGAGGGCCTGGAGCTGCTGCGCGAGACGGTGACGCACCGCCAGCCGACCCTGGAGCGCGGCTGCGACGCGGTGCTGGGGGCGCTCGGGGCGACGATGGGGCAGGACGACGTCGCGGTGATCATGGCGCACGCCGGGCCGGTCGGCGCGGACCGGCTGGCCACCCTGCCGCTGACCGGCGACCCGGCGCTGCTGCGGCACGCCCGGGAGTTCACCCGGCGGACGCTGACCGACTGGGGGCTGGCCTCGCTGGTGGAGCCGGTGGTGCTGCTGACCGGGGAGCTGCTGGCCAACGCGGTCCTGCACGCCGGGTCGCCGATGCAGCTGCGGGTGTTCCGGGGCGCGCTGCTGACCGTGGAGGTGTCGGACGCGGACAGCCGGGAGCCGCGGCTGCGGCCGGTGGGCGAGCAGGACGAGAGCGGCCGGGGGATGCTGCTGATCAACGAGCTGGCGCACCGCTGGGGCAGCCGGGCGACCAAGGACGGCAAGGTGGTCTGGTTCGAGATGGAACTGCCGGTCCGATCGTCACACTGATTCGGCGTCAACTCCCTTCCCCCGCAAGCCCGTCAACCGCGCGCGTCACCCCGTACGGCATCCGGCGGTACGACGCTCACCCGTCGCGGCGGTGCGTGTGCCCCGGCCGGGTGACCGGTCGGCCCGCAGCGTGCGGTGCGGGCCCGCGGACGCCGATGATCGTCGCGTCCGGCACCAACCCGCGCTCGACGCCCCGGCGATCGGCGCCAAGCTTGGAGAACTCGATGCGTTCCAGCCTTGCCAAGGTCACCACCGCCACCCTCCTCACCGGCCTCGCCCTGCTCGGCAGCGCGGGCACCGCCTCCGCCCACTGCCACCACGTCCACCCGCACGGCGCGCTGGCCGTCGGCGGCGACTCGGCGGCCCAGGGCGGCGACGCGGGCGCGATCGGCGGCGACGCCTGGGCCGAGGGCGGCGACGCGCTCGGTGTCGGCGGCGACGCGGGCGCGATCGGCGGCAGCGCCGGCGCCGTGGGCGGCAGCGCCTGGGCCGAGGGCGGCGACGCGGGCGCGATCGGCGGCGACGCCGAGGCGCTGTGCGGCTCCGCGCTGGCGGTCGGCGGCAACGCGCTGGGCAACGGCGGCGACGCCCTCGCGGTCGGCGGCGACGCCTTCTCCTCGCACTGACACCCCTCCCCCTCCGGCGCGGCGGCGGTCAGCTCCCCACCGGGCGCCGCTCGCTGCCCGCTGCCCGCCGTCCGCTGTCTGTCAGGAGAGCGGGGTGACGTACGCGCCGGAGATGCCGCCGTCCACCAGGAAGGTGTTGGCGGTCATGAAGGAGGAGTCGTCGCTGGCCAGGAAGGCCACCGCGGCGGCGATCTCCTCCGGTTCGGCGAACCGGCCGAGCGGGATGTGCACCAGCCGGCGGGCGGCGCGCTCCGGGTCCTTGGCGAACAGCTCGCGCAGCAGCGGGGTGTTGACCGGCCCGGGGCACAGCGCGTTGACCCGGATGCCCTCGCGGGCGAACTCGACGCCCAGCTCCCGGCTCATCGCCAGCACGCCGCCCTTGGAGGCGCTGTAGGAGATCTGCGAGGTCGCCGCGCCCATCACCGCCACGAAGGACGCGGTGTTGATGATCGAGCCCTTGCCCTGCCGCCGCATGTGGCCGATCGCGTACTTGCAGCACAGGTACACCGAGGTCAGGTTGACCTCCTGGACGCGCTTCCACGCCTCCAGGCCGGTGACCAGGATCGAGTCGTCGTCCGGCGGGGAGATGCCCGCGTTGTTGAACGCCACGTCGAGGCTGCCGTAGTGCGCGACGGCGGTGTCGAACAGCGCCCTGACCTGCTCCTCGTCGGTCACGTCGGTGCGGACGAACAGGCCGCCCGCCTCGTTGGCGGCCTTGGCGCCGCTCTCCTCGTCGATGTCGGCGCACACCACCTTCGCCCCCTCGGCGGCGAAGCGGCGCACCGTGGCCAGACCGATGCCGCTGCCCGCGCCGGTGACGACGGCCACCCGGCCGTCGAGTCGCTTGCTCATGTCGCTCATTCCTCCGTGGCGATGAAGACGTTCTTGGTCTCGGTGAAGGCGTGCAGGGCGTCCGGCCCGAGCTCGCGGCCCAGGCCGGACTGCTTGTAGCCGCCGAACGGCGTCCAGTAGCGCACCGAGGAGTGCGAGTTGACCGACAGGTTGCCCGCCTCCACGGCCCGGGCGACGCGCAGCGCCCGGCCCACGTCCCTGGTCCAGATCGACCCGGACAGGCCGTACTCGGTGGCGTTGGCGATCCGCACCGCGTCGCTCTCGCCGCGGAACGGGACCACGGTGACGACCGGGCCGAACACCTCCTCGGTGAACGCCCGGTGGTCGGGGGCGATCGGTGCGAGCACCGTCGGCGGGTACCAGAAGCCCGGCCCCTCGGGCGCGCCGCCGCGGAACGCCACCTCGGTGTCGCCGTCCACGTAGGACGCCACCCGGGCCCGGTGCGCGGCCGAGATCAGCGGCCCCATCTCGGTCTTCTCGTCCGCCGGGTCGCCGACCCGGACACCCCGGACGGCACGTTCGAAGCGATCCATGAACTCGTCGTAGGCGCTCGCCTCGACCAGGATCCGGGAGCGGGCGCAGCAGTCCTGCCCGGCGTTGTCGAAGACGGCGTACGGGGCGGTGGCCGCGGCCTTCTCCAGGTCGGCGTCGGCGAAGACGATGTTGGCGCTCTTGCCGCCGAGTTCGAGCGTGACCGGCTTGACCCGGGCGGCGCAGCCGGCCATCACGGACCTGCCGACGGCGGTCGAGCCGGTGAACACCACCTTGCGGACGTCGGGGTGGGTGACGAAGCGCTGCCCGACCACCGGGCCGCGGCCGGGCAGCACCTGCAGCACGCCCTCCGGCAGGCCGGCGCGCAGGGCGAGTTCGGCCAGCCGGAGCGCGGTGAGCGGGGTGAGCTCGGCGGGTTTGACGATGACGGTGTTGCCCGCGGCCAGCGCGGGGGCGAGCGCCCAGGCGGCGATCGGCAGCGGGAAGTTCCACGGGACGATCACGCCGACCACGCCGAGCGGTTCCTGGAAGGTCACGTCGAGGCCGCCGGCCACCGGGATCTGCCGGCCGAACAGCCGCTCGGGGGCGCCCGCGTAGTACTCGATGACGTCGCGGGCGTTGCCGGCCTCCCAGCGGGCGTTGCCGATGGTGTGCCCGGCGTTGGCGACCTCCAGCGCGGCCAGCGACTCGCGTTCGGCGTCCACCTCGGCGGCGAAGCGGCGCAGCAGCCGGGCCCGGTCCCCGGGCGCCACGTTCCGCCAGCTCTCGAACGCCCTCCTGGCGCGGGCGATCGCCGCGTCGGCGGCGGCCGGGCCGGCCAGGTCGACGGTGGCGATCACCTCCTCGGTGGCGGGGTTGACCACCTGGTACGGGTCGTGCTCCTGGGACACCTGCTCCTCCTCGTTCTCGGGTCCGCGTCCTGCTCGCCTCACAGCCGCTCGAAGCCGCGGCGGCGCTCCCAGTCGGTCACCGCGGCGTCGTAGGCGGCGAGTTCGACCCGCCCGGCGTGGGCGTAGTGCCGGACGACGTCCTTGCCGAAGGCCGCGGTGGCGGCCTCGCTGCGGTCGAAGCGCTCGACCGCCTCGCGCAGCGTCGCCGGCACCCTGGGCGCGTCGGAGGCGTACGCGTTGCCGGTGAACTCGCCCTCCAGCGGCAACTGCCGCTCCACCCCGTGCAGCCCGGCGGCGATCAGCGCGGCCACCGCCAGGTACGGGTTGACGTCACCCCCGGGCACCCGGTTCTCGAACCGCAGCGAGGCCCCGTGCCCGACCACCCGCAGCGCGCACGTCCGGTTGTCGCGCCCCCAGGCGATCGCGGTGGGCGCGAAGCTGCCCGGCACGTAGCGCTTGTACGAGTTGACGGTCGGGGCGAGCAGCAGCGCGAACTGGTCGAGGCAGGCGAGCTGCCCGGCCAGGAAGTGCTCCATCGTCCGGGAGAAGCCGTGCGCGCCCGCACCGGGGAACACCGGGTGGCCCAGCTCGTCGCGCAGGCTCAGGTGCACGTGGCAGGAGTTGCCCTCGCGCTGGTCGTACTTGGCCATGAAGGTGAGGCTGACGCCCTCCTGCGCGGCGATCTCCTTCGCACCGGTCTTGTAGACCGCGTGGTCGTCGCAGGTGGTCAGCGCGTCGGCGTAGCGGAAGGCGATCTCGTGCTGCCCGAGGTTGCACTCGCCCTTCGCGGACTCCACCGTCAACCCGGCCCCGGCCATGCCGGTGCGCAGGCGGCGCAGCAGCGGCTCGACCCGGCCGGTACCGAGGATCGAGTAGTCGACGTTGTACTGGTTGACGGGCGTGAGGTCCTGGTAGTGCCGCTCCCAGGCCCGCTCGTAGCTGTCCCGGAACACCATGAACTCCAGCTCGGTGCCCACGTACGCGCGCCAGCCGTAGCCGGCCAGCCGCTCCAGCTGGCGGCGCAGCACCTGGCGGGGCGAGACCGCGACCGGGGTGCCGTCGTGCTGGGCGAGGTCGCACTGGACCATCGCGGTGGCCGGGTGCCAGGGCACCATCCGCAGGGTGTCGAGGTCGGGGGCGAAGACCAGGTCGCCGTAGCCGCTCTCCCAGGAGGAGACGGCGTAGCCGTCGACGGTGTTCATCTCCACGTCCACCGCGAGCAGGTAGCCGCAGCCCTCGGCGCCGCCGGTCAGCACCTCGGTGAGGAAGTACCCGGCGTCCAGGCGTTTGCCCTGCAGGCGTCCCTGCATGTCGGTGACGGCCAGCACGACCGTCTCCACGGCCCCCTCGGCCACCAGTTCCCGCAGCCGTTCCACCGTGAGCCGCGCCTCGGTCATCCGCCCACCACCTCCGCCACCCGGCCCGCCGCACGCGGTCCGGTCCGCCACAGCGACGATGATCCCGCCGCCGGCCCGAGCACACCAGTGGCCGCGCGGGCAGCCGTGTCATCTGACCAATCGTCAGAAGATCGTTCCTGCATGAGAGATGACTTCACCTCGACTCTCCCTTCCCGCCTTCTCCCTGCTTTCCCCTCCCGCCCGCCGCCGGACCGCGGCCCGAAATCCGATTGCCCTGGGCGCCTCCAGCTGCTTCGGTGGCGCGTGCCCACCCGTCCCACCCACCCCGGAGCCCACCACCCGTGACCTTCCGCCTGACCGCCCTCACCGACCCTGCCGTCGGCCCCTACTCCCACCGTCTCGCCTGGCTGGCGGCCGCTCCCGACGGCACCCCGCTCGGCAGCGCCTTCCTGCGGCTGTTCACCTCACCCGGGCAGTCCCACCTGTGCGAACTGGCCCTGGACGTGCACCCCGCCGAGCGGCGGCGCGGCGCCGGTTCGGCCCTGCTCGCGGCCGCGACGGCCGCTGCCCGGGCGGACGGCCGCCGTTCGCTGCTGGCCCAGGCCGTCGAAGGGTCCGCGGGCGACGCCTTCCTCTCGGCCCGCGGCTTCGAACGGGCCCTCGTCCTCGATTTCGCCCGCCTCGACTTGGGCTCGGGCTCGGGCTCGAAGCCGGCAGCGGCTCCCCCCGCCGACGGCAGCACCGGCTCCGGCAACGGGCTGCCGCCCGGCTACCGACTGGCCTCCTGGATCGGCAGCTGCCCCGAGGAGTGGTTGTCGGCCTTCGCCCGTGCGCGCACCGCCATGGACGACATGCCGATGGGCGAGACCGGGTTCGGGACGGTCGCCTGGGACGAGGAGCGGGTGCTGTCCGCGGCGCGGGCCGTCGCCGACCGGGGCGAACTGCTGCACACCGTCGCCGTGGTGGAGACCGCCGGCGGTGACCTGGTGGGCTTCAGCGAACTGGTGCTTCCGGCCGGCCGGACCGGCGACGCCCAGCACTACGGCACCGCCGTGCAGCCCGCCCACCGCAGGCGCGGCCTGGCCCGGGCGATGAAGGCCGAGACGATCCGCTGGGTGCGGACCGAGCACCCCGGGATCACCGGTCTGCTCACCGACACCGCCGACCACAACACCGGCATGCTGGCGGTCAACCGCGCCCTGGGCTACCGCCGTACCCACCGCTCCATCGCGTTCCGCCTCCCGTTGTGACCGCCCGGCGGCCTTCCGGCCGCCGTTCTCCGGCTGCCGCTCACCCCGCTTCCTCCAGCGCGCCCTCCCGGGCGGCGCCGATCTCCCCGGCGGTCTCCGCAGCGGCCTCCCGACGGCCCGCGGCACCGCAGACCAGGGCAGTACCGACGACAAAGGCGAGCAGGATCCGCCAGTCGGGTGCTCCGTCCCGGGCCAGTCCCTGGACCGCCCAGCGGGCCAGTGCCCAGCCCGCCCCGGCCAGTCCCAGGCACAGCACGGCGACCCGGGCCGCTCCGGTTGTCCGGTCCTGCGGGCGTATTCGCCCGGCCAGGCGCAGCAACAGACCGTCGACCGGGCGGAGCAGGGCCAGCAGCGCCCCGAGCAGTACTCCCAGCACCAGCACCCACACCGGGCGCCAAGCCCACCAGGTGAGCGAACCGACCTCCGGCTCGGGAGCCAGGTCGGTGAGGTAGAACACTCCGCCGGCGGCGAGCACCGGCACCATGTGCCAGAGGTACAGCGACATGCTGGCCCGGCCCAGCGGTTCGACCAGCCGTGCCGGCCCCCGTTCGGACCGCCTGGTCTGCCCGGACTGTCTGGATCGCCCGGCCCGCAGGGCCCGTTGGGCGTGGGGCGCGAGCAGCAGGCACAGGCCGCACTGGGCGAGCAGCCAGGCCAGCATCGCCAGCACGATCGCCCCCGCCCGCAGCAGATCCACGTACCCGCTGCGCCCCGACCCGCCGTCCATCTTTCCTCCCCGCCCCCGTCTTCCCCGTGCCGGTCATCATCGCCAGCCGCCCTTCACGATCACGTCACCCGGCGCGTTGCGGTTCGGCCACAACCCCTCCCCCGGCCCGCGCCCTGCCGCACGCCCCGGACCCGCGTCTCCCCCGTCCGGTGTCGTTCCGCCGCGGACCGCCCGGTACCGGGTTCCTCCTGGCACGGAACGTGATCGGGCGGTCAAACCCTGGTCAAGGATGAGGTGATGGGGGGTGGTGGGGGCCTATCCTGAGGACGCAACGACAAGACACCTCGTTCGGTGAGGCGTCTTCACGGACACAGGCCACTGATCCCACCCGTCGAGAGACGCTCCGGATCAGGACAGGTCTCCCCGGCCCAAGGGGTGATCCCAAGTGGCTTCCCCACCGTCGGGGACACGCCGTGGAGTGCCAAAGCTCTGACGAGTTGGGGTGTGCCGGGCCGCCGCGGCCCGGTCGCCTGCCGCGCGCCCGCGAGTCGAACTCGCCGGGCCGTACCGGGAGGAGGCGAGATGGACAGCAGTAGTCCGGGGCACAGTCAGCCCCTCCCACGTTCTTCCTCGCCGTTGTTCCGCGGTTCGAGGCAGTTCCTCCTTCCCTGATTCCACCGGGTTTCCGCAGACCCCGCCGACCCTCACGGCCGGGTGCCGCCGGTCGTCCGTCGTGTCGGCCGCCGCACCGCGACCGGCTCGTCGGACTACCGCCGCCCCGCGACACCGGAGCGGTACCGGAGCCGTTGTCCGGCAGCAGCTGCGGTCGTCCGCTGCCCGGAACCAGCCGTCACCTCGCGGACCCATCCCGTCCTGCCTTCCCTCCACTCGGCCGTACCCGCTTCCGCGCCTGGGCGGCGACCCACCACGGCGGACGGGGCACGACGGGACGCGGCTGACCGGCCGGTACCGACCGGCGCGCCGCCGGTGCGGGACCGGGGCCTCCCGCCACGCGTGCCCGCCGATGGGTGACCGTCCACGGGTGCCCCGGTGGCGGGTGCGCGGAGAGGAACTGTTGCGAACCGCTCGTCGGCCCCGCCCTGCCGGGGCAGCGGAGGTGTTTCCCCATGACCACCAGCACACTCTTCGGTTCGACCACCGCCCGGCTGCGCGACCGCCGGGTCAACCTCGACCACCGGGCCACCACCAGCCGCGCGGTGCGCTCCTCCCTCGTCTCGTTGGCCGGGCTGATCGGCGGACCGGTCACCAACCAGGCCGGCGCGGAGGTCGGCCGGCTGGCCGACGTGGTCGCCCGGCTGTACGGCCCGGACCCGTACCCTCCGGTGACCGGCCTGATCCTGCGGATCGGGCGGCGCCGGGCCTTCCTGCCCGCCGACGCGATCGGACGGCTCGAAGCCGGACACGTCCGGCTCCGGGCGTCCAGGGTCGACCTGCGGGACTTCCAGCGCCGGCCCGGCGAGGTGCTGCTGGCCCGTGACGTGCTGGACCACCAACTCGTCGATGTGGACGGCGTGCAGGTCACCCGGGCCGCCGACCTGTACCTCGCGCCGCTGGTCGGCCGGGTGGTGCTGGTCGGGGTGGATGTGTCGCTGCCGACCCTGCTGCGCAGGCTCGGGCCGCGCCGCTGGCAGGTCCGGCCCACCCCGGAGCGCGTCCTGGACTGGCAGGCGGTCGCCCCGTTCGGCGAGCAGGCCACCGAAGGGCCGGCCGAAGTCCGCTTGCGGGCCTCTCGCTCGGCCCTGCACCGACTCCGCCCGGCGGACCTGGCCGACATCCTGGAGGACCTCGGCCGCAGCGAACGGCAGCAGTTGCTGGGCTGGTTGGAGCCCGAGCAGGCGGCTGACGCGCTGGAGGAGATGGAGCCCGCCGAGTTGGAGAACCTGCTGCGCGAGGCCAGGCCGGAGCACGCCGCACGGCTGGTCGACGAGATGGAGCCGGACGAGGCCGCCGACGCGCTGCGCGACCTCCACCCGCGCGAGCGGGAGACCCTGCTGGACCGGATGCCCCGTGAGGAGGCAGCCGAGCTGCGCGGCCTGCTCGCGCACCGGGAGGGAACCGCGGGTGGTGCCATGACGACCCGGTTGGTCACCGTCCGGTTGGAGCAGACCGTGGCCGAGGTCCGGGCCGAGCTGGCCGCCCAGGCCGAGCACCGCACCGAGATCGACGCCGTCGTGGTGCTGGACCCGGCCGGCCGACTGGTCGCCGACCTGCCACTGTTCGACCTGGCGGTGGCCGAGGACAGCACGCCGGTCACCGATCTGGTGGCCTGGCTGGCCCAGTTCGGCCCGCCCGTGACGCTCTCTCCCGACACCCGGCTGGCCAAGGCCGCCGACAGGTTGGTGGCCGCCCGCAAGTCCTCCCTCCTGGTGGTGGACGAGGACGACAGGCCGCTGGGCCGGATCCTCGCCGACGACATCATCGACGCCCTGCTGCCCGAACGCGGGCGCCTGCACTTCCGGAGGTTCCTCCAGTGAACGCCCGCACCGGCCTCGGCCCGACCGATCCCGCAGCCAGCCCCACCACGGCCTCCGCCGTGCCCCCGCCCGCCTCCGGACTTCCCGTCGCCCCCCTTCCTTCCCGGGCTGACTCCACAACTCCCCACAGTGGTCAGGGTCTTCCGGCCCCCGCGTCCGCCCCGAGCCGTCGGCGCGGGCTGCGCCGGATCGCCGCGGTGGCGATGGTGGCCGGCCCCGGCCTGGTCGCGGCGAACGCGGGCAACGACGCGGCGGGCATCGCCACCTACGCCTCGGCCGGCTCCCAGTACGCCTACGGCACGCTGTTCTTCATGGTGCTGGTGACCATCGCCCTGGTGATGGTCCAGGAGATGGCCGTCCGGCTCGGCGCGCACACCGGCAAGGGCCTCGGGGCCCTGATCCGCGAACAGTTCAGTCTTCGGCTGACCGCGCTGGCGGTCGGCTGCCTGCTGTTGGCGAACACCGGTCTGGTGGTCAGCGAGTTCGCCGGGATCGGCGCGGCGTTCGAGCTGCTGGGCGTCCCGAAGTGGGCGGTGGTGCCGCCGGCCGCCGTGCTGCTGTGGGCGCTGGTGCTGTTCGGCTCCTACCGGTGGGCCGAGCGGATCTTCCTGGTGATGTCGCTGGCGTTCTTCTCCTATCCGATCGCCATGGTCCTCGGGCACCCGCACTGGGGCGAGGTCGGGCGGAACCTCGCGGTGCCGCACCTCCAGCCCTCCAGCGACTTCGTACTGCTGGCGGTCGCGCTGATCGGCACCACCGTCAGCCCGTACATGCAGTTCTACGCGGCGGCCGGCGTCGTGGACCGGGGTGCGAAGCCGGAGGACTACAAACTGATCAGGGCGGACGCCGTACTCGGCGCGGTGTTCGCCTGCGTGATCAGCCTGACCATCATCATCGCCACCGCCTCGGCGATCGGCGGCACGGGGCCGCTGCAGTCCGCCGCCGAGGCCGCCCGGGCGCTGGAACCGGTGGCTGGGCCGGGGGCGGAACTGCTGTTCGCCTTCGGACTGCTCGGCGCTTCGGCCCTCGCCGGAGCCGTGGTCCCGCTGTCGGCGAGCTACGCGATCGGCGAGGCCGCCGGGGTGGAGCGCTCGGTCTCCCGGCGCTTCCGGGACGCCCCGCTGTTCCTCGGCGTGTTCACCGCGCAGATGGCCCTGGGCGCGATCGTGGCGCTGACCCCGGTCGACGTCATCCGCCTGCTGATCGGCACCCAGGTGCTCCAAGGGCTGATCAGCCCGATCGTCCTGGTCTACCTGCTGGTGCTGACCAACCGGCGCTCCCTGCTCGGCGCCGCCGCCAACGGCCCGCGTTACCGGATCGCCGCGACCGCGGTGGTCGTCGGGGTGGCCCTGATGTCCACCGTCCTGCTGGGGCAGACCGTTCTCGGCTGGTTCGGCCTGGCCTGATCCCGTGCCCCGTCGGGGGCGGAGCATCGGCAGTGCCCGCGCCGCCGCCCGCCGGAACCGGCTCGCGGCCCTCTTCCACGCTCCCACGCGTTCCCTCCCTTCCGTGGGGCGTCGTCCCGGCCCGCCCGGCCGACGCCCCACCTGGTAATCCGGTTGTCTGCCTGCAACCGCCCTGGCAGGCTGCCTGTCATGTCCGCTCACGAACCACCGGCCACCCTTGCCGCGTTCTTCACCGATGGCCACCTGACGTCGATCCCGCGCAAGCCGGCCCGCCGCACCGCCCTGCTCGAACACCTCGCTGGTTCACTCTTCGACCCCGCTCGCTCCTACACCGAGCAGGAGGTCAACGAGGCACTGCTCACCGTCCACTCCGACACCTCCATGCTCCGCCGTTACCTGGTCGAGGCCCTGCTACTGACCCGGACCCGGGACGGGTCGAGCTACCGCAGAACCGCCGCCGCCGACCTCGGTGCCCCGACCGACCGCACCGGGCCGGCTACCCGGACCGCCCCGGTCGGCCCGATCAACCCGATCGGCCCGACCGACGCTCACCCGCCCGCCGCGTAGCGCCAGAATTCCCGCATCAGCGGTGGCGGGGTGGGGTCCGTCATCTCCCGCTGGGTGAGCAGCACCGTCACCAGCCCGGTGGACCGCACCACGTGGGCCGCGGTGCCGGTGCCGCCGACCCAGCCGTAGCGGCCCGGCACGTTCCACGGCTCGCGGCGGGCCACGTCCACCGAGCCGCCGTAGCCCCAGCCCTGCCCCGCGAGAAAGAGCTTGCTGTCAGCTCGCTGGCGATCCGACAGGTGATCGGTGGTCATCAGCCTTACCGCGTGCGGAGAGAGCACTCGCCGCCCGTCCTTGACGCGTCCTCCGGAGCGCAGCATCCGTAGGAAGGTGAACACGTCGTCGAGCGTGGAGACCAAGCCACCGGCCCCGGACGGGAACGGGGGTGGAGTGCTCCACTGGCCGTCCGGCGGGTCTGCCACCATCAGCGTGCCGTCCGGGCCAGGACGGTACAGCGGGCTGAGGCTGCCGGGCGGCGCGTGGAAACCGGTGTCGGGCATGCCCAGTGGTTCGAACAGTCGCTCTGCCAGCAGGTGTTCGAGCGGCTGGCCGGTGGCCCGGGCGGCCAGGACGCCCTGGAGGTCGGAGCAGGTGTTGTAGAGCCATGCCTCACCGGGTTGGTGGAGCATCGGGATGCCCGCCAGGGTGGCCGTCCACTCGTCGGGCGGTGCCACTCTCTGGGGTTGCGGTGGCCCCTGCCCCAACTCCGCGACGAGCGGGGCCAACGCGGGCAGGGTGAAGTCCGCCGGGAAGCCGTAGCCGGCCCGCGACTCCAGGACGTCCCGCACCGTGAAGGGTCGGACCGCCGGAACGGTGTCCGTGACCGGGGCGCCTGGCGTCCGCACCACGCGTCGGTCGGCCAGCTCCGGCAGCCAGCGTTCGACCGGATCGTCCAGCGCCAGCACCCCGTCATCGACCAACTGCAGGACCAGGGCAGCCGTGACGGGCTTTCCGACCGAGGCGATCCGCACCGGCGACTCCCGGTCCAACTCGCCCACGGCGGCCGCCTCGATCTGCCCCTCTCTGGCGACCAGGGCGACTGCCCCGGGCACCACGCCGTCCGCGAACCAGCGCTCCAGCATCGCTCGCAGACCACGCGCACCGGTACCGTTCGGCGCCCCTGTCGAGCGCGCCTCCCGCCACCCGCCCGCCCCACTCGTCCCGCGCATCTCACGCATCTCACGCATGGTGATCCCCTTTCGACCGCGGTGCCCGATCCGCACCGTCCGTACCTTCTGTCTCCTGCTGAGTGAAGTGTGCCCCGCTTTCGGAGCCCGCCCATCAGACGATCGGATGCCGTTGGCGCGCCAATCAGTTGACGTCCCATCAGCCGATCGGTTGACCCTGCCATCAACCACCGGTTGCTTTTCCGCGGTACGGGCGCATCCTGCCGCCAAAATCCGCCACCCGGATGCCACGCGGAGGTACCGTGGCCAGCACCTTCGACCGCCAAGGGGCCGGAGGTGCCGTTGTCAGACCCGGCGCCGATGATGTCCGTGCCGGTCGACGACCGACCACACCAGAACGCCGCAACCGAGAGTCGGTACTGACGAGCGGCTCCCCCGACAGCCGCATCGCCACGCACCGCCTCCCTACCGCTGACCGCCCGTCCCGGTCAGCCGTACCCGCCGCACGATCCACACCGACCGTTCAGTCCGTACGGACCGCACGGGCCACCCCGCCCCCGGGAGGCGAGCAACGATCACCGAACCCCGTCACGGGGTACCAGCGGACACGCCGGCGGCCCCGGCGGAACTCGCCGGTCCCGATGCCCCACCGGAGGGAACCCCGGGCGCCGAGCCGGAACCTGAGCCAGCACCGGGGGACTTGGGCGACCCGGACGGGCCGGACGAACCGGACGAACCCGAGTGGCCGGGTGAGCCGGGCGAACCGGACGACGGCCCGGAGGAAGCACCGGAGGACGGTGCCGAGGAGGAGGCACCGGACGGCGCGCCCGTCCCCGAGTGGCTGCCGGACGAACCAGAACCGGACGCGCTCGGCGAGGCCGATCCGTCGCTTCCGCCCGTCCCGCCCACGGGGCGTCCGAACTGACCGCCCGTCGTCTGGTCCACCAGCACGATCTGGGTCACCGGCGCAGCCGCGAGCTGCACCGTCACCACCCCGTCAGGATGGAAGGAGGACCACGCCGTGCCCGTGTAGGTGCCGCCCGTACCGGTCGGCGGTGTCAGCGGGTTGCCGCAGGCGCAGCGCACCCGCGGCACGCCCTGGCTGTCGATCAGCACGGCCGTCCCGGACTGCAGGACGGCCTGGTAGGGGGTGGCCTGTCCGTTCTGGTAGCCGTGGTTGGTGACCCTGGTGTCCTGGCGCAGTACCACGGGGGTCAGCCCGTGCAGGTAGCCGTCGATCTGCGAGCTGTCGATGCCTTCGACGCCGGCCCAGGCGTGGGCCTTGTCGGGGTTGGCGTCGAGGTATCCGGAGAGTTTCGGTACGTCACAGCTGGCCACTTCGCGGGTTCCGCCGTACAGACCGGGCTGGCTGCCGTCCACGGTGCCGCCGGGAGCGCTCGGGCTCCCGGCCGTGGACGGGGTCGCGCCGGACGCGGTGCCGCCGCTGGGCGAGGCCGAGGCGGGCGGGCCGCCGTTGGCGACCGAGTCGGTGAACGGTTCCTGCCCGGAGGCGGACACCGGTTGCATCTCGACGGCCTGGGCGCTGCCGCCGCCACCGGATCCACCGGTGGCGACCACACCGAGCGCGATGCCCAGCCCCGCGACGAGGACCGCTCCGGCGAGTACCGGTCCCCGCCGCCACCACGGCCTCCCGCCATCCCCGCCGCCGTCGGAGGAGGACGCGCCACCCCCGGCGGTGGGCCGCCCACCACCCGGCGGCACTCCACCACCGCTGCCGCCAGCCATCGAACCGCCACCGACCCCGCTGCCGCCCAGCGGCACCCCCACCCCCGCACCCACCCCGTCCGACGACCGTATTCCCCCGGCTGACAGCGGTCCGGAAGGCGGCCCCGCCGGACCTGTCCCGCCCCCGTCCCCACCTCCAGGAGGAGCCGATGATGACGCCCCTGTTCCCCCTGCGGCAGCCGCAGCGCCACCGGCCCCGAACGCGGCCGCGGGCGCACCTCCCGCGACGCTTCCGGCCGTGCTCCCCGGCGCGCTTCCGCTCGGCGGCCGCACCACCTCCGTGGGCCGCGCCTCCGCCGCTGACATCCCGCCCGTACCCGTTGCCGGGCCCGGGCCCGCGTCATCGGAGCGTTGCACCAGCTCGGTCGGCTGCTGTTCCGGTACCCCCTGCGCACTGGTGTCCGCCGCTCCGGCCGCACCGGGCCAGACCACCTCTGTCGGCGGGCCGGCCGTTCCGCCCGCCACTTCGGTGGGGCGGTGCGGCGGCGGGGTCTGGGCACTGCCGTTCTCGTCGTCCGGTTCTTCGGGTTGCCTGGGTGCCGGCTGCTCGGTCACGGGACTGCCTCCCGGTCGGACTCCCCCGAGTCCACGTGCGCATCCCCCATTGTCCGCCCGGCCTGCCGAACCCGCCGCCCCACGGCGCGCACCGGCGACCGGCAGCCCCGCCCGTGGCGACTCGCCGTCCGCTGCGGCCTGTCGGAAGCTGGAGGGGTCGGCCGGTCCGGGTCGGCGCCCGGGGGGCCGTGCTCGAAGGGCCGGTGAGACGTGTGTCTGGTGCCGCCACCCCCGCGAACCCCCGCTCACCGTCCCCGGCGCCCCCGGGTTCCGCGCTCGGCCGGGCTCCGGCGCCCGTCACCGTGCTGCTCTCCGCGCTGGTGACGGTGGTGGGCGCGCTGGCGGCGATGGCGCTGGTGGGTGGGGTCGGCCTGTGGCTGGCGGGCGCGGACGAACTGCCGGGCGGCGGTTTCGGCGCGGTGCTGGCCGCCACGCTGCTGATGGCGCTGGGCGCGCCGGCGCAGCTCGGCGGTGACGCCGCCTTCGTGGCGACGACTCAGGGCGGGATAGCGGCGATGCCGCTGTCCGTGACGCTGGTGGGAGCGCTGGTGACGGCGTACTTGTTCGTGCGGCCGCTGCGGCGGCACGCGGTGGTGAGCGGGCGGCTGCTGTCGGCCCGGGTCCTCGCGCTGGCGAGCTGCTGGACGGTGGCGGTGCTCCTGCTGTCCACGGCGGCGCGGCACTCGTTCACGGTGTCGACGGGCGATCCGCTGCTCGACGAGCTGGGCGGGGCGTTCGGCGCCGCGCCCACGGTGGGGTTCCGGGTGGATCCGGGCCCGGCGGTCGGTTTCGGCCTGCTGTGGTTGGCGGTGGTGGTGCTGCTGGCTCTGGCGGCCTCGCGCCGGGCTCCGCTGCCGACCGCCCTGGTGCGCTGGCACGGCACGCTGCGGCCGACGGTGCACGCGGTGCTGTCACTGCTGCTGGTGTACGTGGGGCTGGCGCTGGTGGGCGGCCTGGTGGCGGCGGTGGCGGGGAACGAACCGCGCGAGACCCTGGCGGTGGTCCTCCTGGGTCTGCCGAACCTGGCCTGGCTGGGGTTCGGGGTGGGCCTGGGTGCGTCCTGGCACGGCCACGTCACGGACAGCCTGGGCCTGCCCTTCCCCCATCCGCTGGCGGCGGTGCTGCGCTCGGGACGGGACGTGACGCTGGATCTGGGCGCGCTGGCGGAGCAGAACGGCTGGGCCTGGCTGCTGCTGCCGCTGGCGGCGCTACTGGTGCTGGCGGCGGGCGCGGCGGCGGCGCTCCGGACGCGTCCGCCGCTGCCGTTGTGGCGGTCGGCGGTGCAGTCGGCGGTCGTCCTGGCGCTGGCGGTGCTGTCGGTCGGGGTGGTGACCCGGGTGTCGGCGGTGTTCGGGCTGTCGATGCTGGGCATGGGCGGCGGGGGCCGGACGGTGCTGGAGCCGGATCTGCTCACCGCCGTCCCGATCGCCGCCGGCTGGGGCGCCCTGGCCGGCCTGCTGGGCGCGCTGCTGGCCCGCAACCGCCGCGCCGCCGCCACCCACCCCGGCACCGGCCCGGGCCCAGGCTCGCCCCCACCTCCAGGCCCAAGCCCAGACCCGGACCCAGGCCCCGGCTCCGGCTCCGCCCCCGGCTGAGAAGGCCCGGGTCGGCGGACGGGGCTCTGACGGTCCGCCGACCGCCAGAGCCCCCTCAGGGCACCAGCGGTCAGCCGTCGATGCGGTGCTGCGTCCAGAAGGACGTCAGGTCGACGGTGGTCGCGGCCTGCGCGGCGGTCTTGAACTCGGCGGTGGTGGAGATCCCGTACCAGTGCGCCGCCGCGTAGTCGTGCAGCAGCTTGGTCATCGCGGTGTCGCCGATGGTGCGGCGCAGGTCGTGCAGGGCGCACTTGCCGTAGCCGTAGACGACTGTCGAGTAGCGGGAGGAGTTGGCGTCCCAGTAGGCCATCGAGTTGCTGATCTTCTCTGCGGAGGACGCCCAGGAGGTGCTGTTCCAGCAGTTGGTGCCGGTCTTGCCGAGGGCGAGGTCGGTGGCGTAGTCGGTGAAGGCCTCGTCGATCCAGGGGCTGTTGTACTCGTCGTCGCCGACGATGCCGTACCACCACTGGTGGCCGATCTCGTGGGTGAGCGCGGTGGTGGAGACCAGGTCGAGGACGAAGCCGGGGTACTCCATGCCGCCGAACCAGAAGTTGTTGTCGATCACGGCGTCGAGCTCGCCGTAGGGGTAGGCGCCGAACCGGCCGGCGTGCGCGTCGACGGCGCTCTTCGCGGTGCTCAGCATGGACTGCGCGTCGCCGGTGCTGATCCCGCTGACCGAGTAGACGTTGATCGCGGTGCCGGCCGCGGAGGTGCCGGAGACCTTGCTGAACGGCCCGGCGGCCCAGGCGAACTCGCGGACCTTCTTGGCGGTGGCGGTCGTGACGGTCCGTCCGCCGCTGCCGGGGGTGTCGACGGAGGTGCCGGTGGCGGGGACGAGCAGGCCGCTGGGGTGGTCGAGGGTCACGGTGTAGTCGGAGGCCAGCGTGTAGAAGGACTCGCCGTTGTTGGTGTACGGGTCGAGGTGCCAGCCGGCGGCGTCGCGCACGGCGAGGACGGGCAGCGCGTTGCCGACGAAGGCGAACGCCCCGTCGCGGCCGAACCGGTCGGCGCCGGAGGGGACGGAGATGGACAGGTCGAAGCCGAGGCTGCCGCTCTGGCCCTGGGTCAGCGGCGCGGGCAGGGTGACCTTGAGCGAGGTGCAGTCGGCGCTGAGCGGGCCGGCGGTGCCGCCGGTGAGGTTGGCGACGGTGACGGGCGTGCTGGGGCAGCTGCCGTGGGCGTTGTCCCAGAGCCGCAGGTACACCTCGGTCAGCGGGGTTGCCGAGGGGTTCCCGAAGGCGATGCTCTGGTGTCCGGTCCAGGTGGCGCCGCTCGCGTCGCTGCTGAGGCTGACGGTGTATCCGGCGGGTGCGGGGGTACGGGTGGCGTCGGTGCCGGGCGGCGGGGTGGTGGTACCGCCGGAGGTGTCGAGCGCGAGGTCGTCGAGCACGAAGCTGGTCTGCAGCCCGGAGTCCTCGACGCCGCCGAAGGAGAGGCTGACGGTCTGTCCGGCGTACGCGGACAGGTCGAGCGTCTTCTTCTGGTACCCGGCGGCGGCGTCCAGGTTGGAGTAGGCGGCGAGGACGGTGCTGCCGACCTTCGCGGTCAGTTTGTCGTACGCGCTGGTCGTGCTGGTCTCGGCGGTGTCGACGTGCAGCCAGAAGCTCAGGGTGGCGTTGGTGCAGCCCGCCGGGAGGGTGACGGTCTGTGCGAGGGTGTCGGTGTGCGCCGATCCGTAGCCGTCCAGCCAGGCGTAGGACGTGCCGCCGTGCGGGCTCTGGCTGCCGCCGCTGGTGATGACGCCGCTGGACGAGGTCCAGGGCGTGCTGCCGGACTCGAACCCGCCGTTGGCCAGTACCTGGGCCGGCGTGCAGGCGGCGGCCTGCGCGGCGGTGGCGGTCGGGCTGGCGTTCGCGGCACCGGCGGCGACGAGCACGGTGGTGCCCAGGACGGCGGCGGCGCGGGTGGCGAGGGCGCGGAGTCTGTCGCTCATGGTGCTCCTCTCGGTCGCCAGGGTCTGTGGGGGCCCTGGCCGAGGGGCAGACTGCCAGCAAACATCCGACTTTGAAAGGTGCATGCCACTGATCGTTACGCCCGGAAACCCGACCGGAACAAGAACGGCGCCCCGCTCAGGGCTCGAACACCGGCCGCGCCCACTCCGGCGGCCGCGGTGGACTCCCCGCCCGGGCCCCGCCCGCGTCCCCCGCACCCTTGACTCCCCCCGCACCCTCCGCTGCCCCCACCACACCCGCGTCACCCGCCGCCCGCAGCGCCGCGACGAACTCCAGGCAGCTCCCGTACCGCGCCTCGGGCCGCTTCGCCATCGCCCGCTCCAGCGCCGCGCCGACCCCGGCGGGCAGGTCCGCGCGCTGCTCCCGGAGGTCCGGCGGCGGGTCGTTGAGGTGGGCCCAGAGCAGCGCCAGGTCGTCGTCGCGGCGGTAGGGCGGGCCGCCGGTGAGCATCTCGAACACGACGCAGCCGAGGCTGTAGACGTCGCACCGCCCGTCCACCGGCTTGCCGGAGATCTGCTCGGGGGCGACGTAGTCGAGCGTGCCGACGAACTGGCCGACGGTGGTGAGGCCGGTCAGCGAGAGCGACTTCTTGGTGAGTCCGAAGTCGGTCAGGTAGGCGTGTTCGGGGTGGTCCGGGTCGGTGCCCTCGGCGATCAGCACGTTGCCGGGCTTGACGTCCCGGTGGACCAGGTCGTGGGCGTGCGCGGCGTCCAGCGCGCTGGCCACCTGGACGGCGATCCGCACGGTCTGGGCGTGGCCCAGCGGCCCCTCCCGGTCGAGCAGGGCCCGCAGGTCGCGGCCGCGCACGTACCGCATGGCCAGGTACAGCACGCCCTCGACCTCGCCCGCGTCGTACACCGGGACGATGTTCGGGTGGTCGAGCGACGCGGCGATGTGCGACTCCCGGACGAAGCGCTGCCGGAAGGTCTCGTTGCGGGCCAGCTCGGGGGCCAGCAGCTTGACCGCGACGGTGCGGCCGAGCCGCAGGTCCTCGGCGCGGTAGACCACCGCCATGCCGCCGCGCCCGAGCACGTGCTCCAGCCGGTAGCCGGCCAGGGTCCGCCCGTCCAGCTCGCCGGGTTCGGCGGCGGCCAGGGACGGCTGCTCGGGCGGCTCACCGGGCACCGGTCAACTCCGGCCGTCGCGGCTGTCGCGACCGGCGCGGACGGCACGGCCCTCGGGGCCGTCGCGGCCGGCGGCCGCGTAGCCCTGCAGCTGGGCGGCGTCGCAGTAGTACCAGCGGCCCCGGTCGAGGTCGAGGAGCCAGGCGTCCGAGCCGTCGAGGACCGCGCCGAGCCGCAGGTCGCGGGTGCCGTCGCGGAACGCCTCCAGGTCGATCCGGCCGGCCGCCCAGTCGTCGATCAGCCGCCGGTAGGTGGCCAGCGAGCGTTCCAGGGCGGCGAGCAGCGGGCGCGGGTCGTCGGTGGTGGCGAGCGGGCCGCCGGTGCTCGGGGGGCGTTGCGGGAGGGTGACCAGCAGCCGTCCGTCGACCCAGGCGCTCCAGCCGTTGGAGCAGACGATCCGGGCCCAGTTGCCGTCGGCCTCGGCGAGCGCGACCGGCAGCAGCGGGTCGAGCGGCACCCCGGCGGCGGCCGGGTCGGGCGCGGTCCAGGTCGGCAGGCCGTCGGCAGGGACGACGTGGGTGGGCCGGAATCCGTCGGGCGGGCCCATGCGCTACCGCCGCATCACGGCGGGTTCGTGCCGGCGCAGCAGCCGGGCGACGACCAGGCCGTAGGCGACGGCCAGCACGACCAGCATGCCCATGTCGAGCAGCCAGACGCCCTGCCGGTGCGCGAACAGCGGGTCGTCGGTGAGCGCACCGGGCACGGTCGTGTGCAGGTCGATGGTGGCGGCCATGGCGCCGAGCGCCCAGCGGGAGGGGACCAGCCAGGACAGCTGGTTGAGCACCGGGACGTGGTCGAGTTGCAGCAGCGCCCCGCAGAACACCACCTGGACGATGGCGACCAGCACCAGCAGCGGCATGGTCACCTCCTCCTTCTTGACCAGCGCGGAGATCAGCAGGCCGAGCATCATCGCGGTGAGCGAGAGCAGCGCCACGGCGAGGGTGATCTCCAGCAGCGGCGGCAGGAAGACCCCGCCGCCGCCCTGCGGTCTGAGCTGCACGCCGATCAGCGCGACCATGGTCAGCACCACCGACTGGACGACGGTGACGGTGCCCAGCACGACGACCTTCGAGCACAGGTACGCCGATCTGGACAGGCCGACGGCGCGTTCGCGCTGGTAGATCGTCCGTTCCTTGACCAGTTCGCGGACGGCGTTGGCCGCGCCGGTGAGCACGCCGCCGACGCACAGGATCAGCAGCGCGTTCAGCGCGGTGTCCTGGTTCAGCCGGCTGCCGGCCAGCGCGTGCGCCATCGCGCCCATCACGAACGGCAGCGCGATCATCACGGCGAGGAAGGTCCGGTCGGCGGCGAGCGCGCTGGCGTACCGGCGGCAGAGCGTGCCGACCTGGCCGCGCCAGCGCCGGGGTTCGGGCGGGGGCGCGGGGGTGGCGTCCGCGGGCAGCGCGCGTTCGGCGGGGGCGAGCGCGCCGGGCCGGTCGCCGGGCCGACCGGCCGGGCCGGCGACGTAGGTGCGGTAGGGGGCGGAGTCCCGGAACTCGCCGGCCCAGTCCCGGTCGGCCTGGTTCTCGAACGCCTCGAACGCCTCCGGCCAGTGCGCGAACCCGAAGTGCCCCAGTGTCTCGCCGGGCGGCCCGTACCAGGCGATCCGCCCGCCGGGGGCGAGCAGCAGCAGCCGGTCGCACAGGTCGAGGCTGAGCACGCTGTGGGTGACCACGATGACGGTCCGCCCGTCGTCGGCGAGGCCGCGCAGCATCTGCATCACGGACCGGTCCATGCCGGGGTCGAGTCCGCTGGTGGGTTCGTCGAGGAACAGCAGGGACGGCTTGGTGAGCAGTTCGAGGGCGACGCTGACCCGTTTGCGCTGGCCGCCGGAGAGGCTGGAGATGACCTGGTCGGCGCGTTTGCCGAGGCCGAGTTCGTCGATCACCTCCTCGACCCGGGCGGACCGCTCCTCGGGCGCGGTGTCGTCGGGGAAGCGCAGTTCGGCGGCGTACGACAGGGCCTTCCGGACGGGCAGCTGGGTGTGCAGGATGTCGTCCTGCGGGACGAGGCCGATCCGGCGGCGCAGCTCGGCGTAGTCGCGGTAGAGGTCGCGGCCGTCGTAGCGGACGGTGCCGCGGTCGGCGGGGCGCAGGCCGGTGAGCGCGTTGAGCAGGGTGGACTTGCCGGCGCCGCTCGGTCCGGCGACGGCGAGCAGGCACTTCTGGCCGACCGGGAAGGTGACCTGGTCGAGCAGGGTGCGTCCGCCGTCGACCTGGACGGTGAGGTCCTCCACGTCGAGGTCGATGTCGCCGGTGTCGACGAACTCCTGCAGCTCGTCGCCGACCAGGCAGAACACCGAATGGCCGATTCCGACCAGGTCGCCGGGCCCGACCGGGGCCCGCCGGACGGCCTGGCCGTTCAGGTAGGTGCCGTTGTGGCTGCCCAGGTCGGCGATCTCGTAGCGGCCGTCGGGCGTGGCGCGCAGTTCGGCGTGGTGCCGGGAGACCGACAGGTCGCCGACCACCAGGTCGTTGTCGGTCGCGCGGCCGATCCGCACCACCCTGGCCGGCAGCGGCATCACGCTGGACGGCGGCCGGTGGGAGCCGGTGATCGCGGTCAGCGCGGACGGGCGGCGGCCGGGCAGCGGGTGCACGGCGGTCGGCTCGGGCAGCGCGCTGAACGTGCAGCGCGGCCCGTCGCCCGGGCTTCCCAGGCAGAGCACGGTGCCGGGTTCGATCTCCAGGTGGACGACCCGGTGGCCGTCGGCGGCGTAGGTGCCGTTGGTGGAGCCGGTGTCGTCGACGATCCAGTGGCCGCCGCCGGCGTGCAGTTCCGCGTGGTGCCAGGAGACCCGCGGGTCGGTCAGCACGATGTCGCCGGTGGGGTCGCGTCCGAGGGCGTACCTGCGGCTCGGGGTGATGACCGTCGAGTCGCCACCGGTTTCCAGGATCAGTTTCGGCGCGGTGAGCGCACCCTCTCGCTCTCCCATACGTCGATGCTAGACCGCGCGGCGAGCACCCGCCCGGGGGGCGGTTTTCGGCCCTTCGGGTGACAGTGGGAAGCGGTCGCCACGGATCGGGTACCTGTGGGGTCGGGACCGAGCGGCCCGTTGGGCGGCGGATGGGAGCGGGCTTGTGAACACCTGGGCAACCTGGACCACTCAGGGCATTCTCTCCGGCCACGGCGGTGTGAAGACCGTCGAGATCAGCGTCATCACCGGGGACCTGACGGTGCACACCATGTGGATCGAGGGCGAGGCGCGGCTGACCGTGCAGTACAGCGGCGCGCTCGACTGGTTCACCGTCGAGGGCAGTCCCGTGGCCGCCGCGGACGAGGCGGCGGCGCGCGAGGTGCACCAGCGCATGGTGGAGGCCGTGAAGACGGGCGGAGGTGCGACCGCTCCACAGGTCTGAACCGGTCAGCCCGCCCGGGCCGCCGCCGACACCCCGTCGGCCGCGACCCGGGTTTCGTGCGCCCCGTCCCCGTCCCCGTCCCCGTCCCCCATCTCCCGACCGCCGTCCCCCGACCGCCCGGCTCACGGACGGTTCACGGGCGGTTCGCGGACGGTTCACGGGCAGGAGTAGCCGAACACCGCCTCGGCAGGGCGGACCCCGACGGGTTCCAGCACCTCCAGCCGGGCGGTCGCCGCGAACTCGCCGCGCCCCTGGAACGTCCACTCCAGCGTCACTCCGGTACGCCGGTGCCCGGCCGCCACGTGCTGGACGACCGGCCCCGAGTCGGTGCCGTCGCTGCGCACCCACCGGTAGCGCACCTCGCCCTCGCCGCCGTCGGTCTCCAGCGTCCCGGCGACCACGGCGGTCCCGTCGCACCCGGGCCCGGCCGCAGAGGTCCCCACCGTCACGCCGACCACCCCGACGGGACGCCCGTACCGGTCCCAGAGCAGGTAGCCGAGCAGCGCGAGCAGCAGCGCCAACGGCACCAGCAGCCACCGGTCCCACCGCCGCGACGGCGCCACCGCGACCGCCTCCCCGCGCCACACCGCCGCCGCCCCGGGCGGCACCCCGGGCCCGAACCGCCGCAGCCCGCCCTCCGGCGCGGAAGCGGGTGCGGACGGGGGCACGGGCGCGGGCGCGGGCAGCGTCTCCACCGGATCGAGCCGGACGGTCTGCTCGGCATCGGGCGACGGAACGGCCGGGCGGAGCTGGACGGTGCGCAGGTCGCCCCGCGGAGCGGCGGGCCGCAGCTCGACGGTCGGGTCGGGCAGAGCGGGCGGGGCGGGCCTGCGAACGGGGCCGAGTCGGAAGCCGGGGTCGGGAGGCAGCTCTGTCATCGTGTCTCTCCTCCTAGCCCACCGGGCACATGAGGGTCTTGGTGAGGGTCACCGGCCCGCCGGCGGCAGCCGGCGTGGTGGTCACGCTCGCGCTCACGTCGTAGAAGCCGCCCCGGCCCGGGCAGCTGAACGTGTGCTGCTGCGTCACGGTCACCGTCCCTCGCGGGCCGGCCTGGACCTGCACGGGGGCGTCGGACTTGGCGGCGCCCGCGATGTCGGTCCAGGTGAACGTCATCGTCACTCCGCTGCTCCCGGCGGGCTGCACCGAGACCGGGACCCTGACCGTCAGGGTGTACCCGTCGAGGCTGCCGGTGGGCTGTCCCGTTCGAACGGTGACCGGCGGCGCGGTGCTGGGCGTCGGGGGCGGCGTGGGGCTGGGGGTGGGCGTGGCCGTCTGGGTGGGGCTCGGCTTCGGGGTGGGGCTGGGCTTCGCCGTCGGGCTGGGGCTGAGACTCGGGCTCGGGCTGGGGGTCGGGTCGGGTGACGTGCTCGGGCCGGGGTCGTCGGTGGGCGGGGCCGACGGCGGTGGGCTCGGCGGGGCCTCGGCCGTCGGGGCGGCGGCGGGCCGGACGCTGGTGGTCGCGGGTGGGGCGGTGGCCGGGCGCGGGTCGGCCACGGCGGCGTTCTGCCCGGCGGAGGCGACCGTCGCGAGCGCGCCCGCGACGAGGACGACCGCGCCGGCGGTGGCGATCAACCTGCCCCGGTACGGGACGCGCGGGGCGGGTCGGGGGGCGGCGAGCACCGTCGTCGCGTACGAGGTCGCGCCGGGCAGCGCGCCCTCGCCGAGGGCGGACGGCAGCAGCAGCGGCAGCAGGGCGACGAGGGCGGCCAGCCGCTTGCGTCCGCGTTCCTCCCAGTCCGCTCCGTAGGCGGCGCCGGCCGCCGCCTCCAGTTCGCCGACCAGGGCTTCCGCGCCCGGGGGCCGCTGTTCGGGGGTCTTGGCGAGTCCGGCGCGGATAAGCGGGCGGAGGGCCTCGGGCGCCTGGGTGTCGGGGATCTCGGCTTCGGTGTGCTGGACGGCGAGTTCCATCAGCGTGGTGCCGGCGTAGGGCTTGGCGCCGGTGAGGCACTCGAAGAAGGTCGCGGTGGCGGCGTACACGTCGGTGGCCGGGGAGGCGGGGCGGCCGGCCCACTGCTCGGGGGCCATGTAGGCGGGCGTGCCGGCGACGGTGCCGCCCGCGCCGTCGCGGACCGCGATGCCGAAGTCGACGAGTTTCGACTCGCCGTCCGCCGTGACCAGCACGTTCCCCGGCTTGTAGTCGCGGTGCACGACACCGGCCCGGTGCGCGGCGGCCAGGCCGAGCAGCGACCCCTTGAGGACGGCCAGGGCCGCCTCTGGACCGGTGCCGCCCTCGGCGCGCAGCAGGTCGCGGAGCGAGACGCCCTCGACGAGCTCCATCACGATGGCGGCGCCGTGCGGGCTCTCGACGTACTCGTAGAGGCGGGTGACGTGCGGGCTGTCGAGGGCGGCGAGCAGTTCGGCCTCGCCCCGGAAGGCGGCCTGGTCGGGGTGGTCACCGAGCAGGTACTTGACGGCGACGGGGGTGCCGGTGGCGAGGTGGCGGGCGAGGACGACGCGGCCGGACGCTCCGGCGCCCAGTTCGCGTCCGTGCGCGTAGTCGGGGAGTTCCCAGCGGGCGTCCCGCGCGGGTCGGTCGGCCGGTCCGCCGTCCGGTTGTCGGTCGTTCGTCACCTTGTCCACCCCCGGCGTCCCCGTGCTGCGCGGGGCGCCCCGTCCGTCGCCTGCGGGCCGGCGCGGGTGCGCGGCCACCGGGAGTGACGCGCCCCCGACCGGGCGGGTTCCGGTACGGGGGCGGGGAAAGGTCACGATTCGGCTGTTTCGCACACTGATCGTCGGGGTTCCCCGGAAACCCGCCGGGGCGGGTCGCCAGCGGGCCCGGGTCGTCAGCGGGCACTGATCGTCAGCACGCCCGGGGCACCGCCGGGCCCGGGTTCGTCACCAGGCGCTGTCGGGCGGCGGCGCGCCGCGCCGGCGGGCCGAATCGGCGGCCTCGGCGGCGGCGGAGCCGTGGTGGATCAGCTGCTGGCCGAGGGCGGTGAGGGCGCGTCCGACGGCGAGTTCGTCGCCGATCGCCGGGTCGGCCGGGTCCTGGCGGCTGCGGTGCGCCTCGGCCTCGACCTCGATCAGGTTCAGGCCGGTGTCGAGGACGGCGTGCGCCTGGGTGAGGTCGCCGACCTCGACCACCCGGAGCCGGACCGACCACTCGCTGCTGTGCGGTTCGGGGGCCGCCGCGTGCCCGCTCACCGCCACTCCTCCTGCTGCGGGGGGTCCGCGATCCGGTCGCCCTCCGCCTGGGACTCCTCCCACGCGTGCATGGTCTGGTAGGAGGTGATGCCCTCCTCCGGGTCGGCGGCGCGGACGTCGTCCTCGTCCCGCCGGGCCTTCTCGTCGAGCCTGTCGCTCATCTCGGACATCCCGGGCTCCTCGCTCTGGCCCCCGTTCTCTCCTTCCAGCGTGCCCCCGCGCGCGGTCTCAGTCGAGTTCGGCCAGCAGGTCGGGGTTGACCAGCCCGACGACCGTCCGGACGTCCGCCGCCGCGACGGCGGGCCACAGCACGGCGCGGGCCGCCCGGTAGCGCTCGGCCAGCCGTTCCCGGTCCGCGGCGGGGAGCAGCGCGGCGCGGTCGGCGCGGGAGTTGTGCGCGTTGTCGGCGATCTTGACCAGCGTGGCGGCGTGGTCGGTGGCCACGTCCAGCAGCATCGTCCGGTAGTCGGTCCCCGGCCGCCGGGTCACCCGCCGGACGGTCGCCACCACCGCGGCGGGGATGCCGGCGGCCAGCAGTTCCCCGGCGGTGAGCGGGGTGTCCTCCAGCACGTCGTGCAGCAGCGCGGCCATCCGCAGGCCGGTGCCGAACGGCGCGACCCCGGCGGCGACCGCGCGCACGTGCTCCACGTACGGGACGCCGATCCGGTCGTACTGGCCGGCGTGCGCGCGGGCCGCGAGGGCGTCCACCTCGTCGAGGGTCAGGAACGGCGTGCTGCTCATCCGGTGTCTCCCCTTCTCCACTCCGCCCGGAGTGCTCCGTCCGTAGTGCTCTGCTCGTGGCACCTTGCCCGTAGTGCTTCGCCCGGAGTGTTCCACGCGACGTGCCCCTCCCGTTCCGGCGGGGCGGCTCCCGGGGCGTCGCGACGTATAGTCCGGTTGACCGAAGGGAGGGATCGTCCGGTGCGGGTGACCCCGATCTCCCCGGAGCGGCTGGTCGAGTTGCTCGCGGGGCGGATCCACGAACTGGCCGACGACGACCGGCGGCTGCGGGTCGCGTTCGACGGCGCGGCCGCCACCCGGCCCGGCGAGCTGGCTGACGCCCTGGTGGAGCCGTTGCGGCTGCTGGGCCGGCCGGTGCGGCGGGTGTCGGCGGACGACTTCCTGCGCCCGGCGTCGGTGCGCTTCGAGTACGGCAAGCAGGACGCCGACGCCTTCCACGACCTGTGGCTGGACCAGGGCGCGCTGCTCCGCGAGGTCCTCGACCCGCTCGAACCGGGCGGTGACGGCCGCGTCCTGCCCACCTTCTGGGACCGGACGGCCGACCGCGCGACCCGGGCCCGGTACGTGGAACTCCCGCCGCGCGGCGTGCTGCTGCTGGACGGCCCGCTCCTGCTCGGCCGCTGGCTGCCGTTCGAACTGGCGGTGCACCTCGACCAGTCCGCCGCCGCACTGGCCCGCCGCACCCCGGAGGCCGAGCACTGGACGCTGCCCGCGTTCGAGCGCTACCGCGCCGAGACCGAACCGGGCGCGCTGGCCGACCTGACGGTGCGGGTCGAGGACCCCCGGCACCCGGCCTTGGTCGAGCGGGACTGACCTCGGGGAACGGGGAGGGGCGCGGGCCGGTCAACCGGTCGGCGCCGGGCCGTGCTGGCAGCGCGGGCACCAGTACGCGGCGCGCTCCCGGTCGTGCTTGGCGGTGCGGATCGGCGTGCCGCAGCGCAGGCAGGGGCGGCGGGCCCGGCCGTACACCCAGTTCCGGTGGCCGGGTCGGGGGTCGCCGGTGGTGACGTGGCCGGGCCGCAGCCGGTTGGCGTCCAGCAGCTGCCGGGCGCCGTCCAGCAGTTCGTCCGGGTCCGGCAGGTCACCGACCGGCAGCCAGGGGGTGACGCCGGCCAGGAAGGGCAGTTCGTTGGCGTACACGTTGCCGATCCCGGCCAGGACGTGCTGGTCGAGCAGGGCCGCGCCGAGCGGGCGCCGCGGGTCGGCGAGCAGCCGGCGGCGCGCCTCCGCGGCGTCCCAGTCCGGGCCGAGCAGGTCGGGGCCGAGGTGGCCGACCACCCGGTGCTCCTCGGCGGTGCGCAGCAACTGGACCACCGGCAGCCGGTAGCCGACGGCGGTGCCGTTCCCGGTGCCGAGGACCACCCGGATCTGGAACGCGGGGCCGCTGCGCCAGCGCTCGCCGGGCTGGAAGGTCTGCCAGCGACCGTCCATCCGCAGATGGGTGTGGAGCGTCACGCCGCCCTCGAACCTGGTCAGCAGGTGCTTGCCGCGCGGCACCGTCTCCAGCACCCGGCGCCCCGTCAGGTCGGCGGTGGCGTGGGCCGGGACGCGGAAGTCCGACGCCGTCAGCGGGTGACCGGAGAGGGCCCGGTTCAGCTGGGTGGCGACGAGGTAGATGCTGTCTCCTTCGGGCACGCCCTCCATCATGCCGCCCGCCGCCGACACCGCTCCGAGCACCCTCCCGCCCGGTTGCCGCCGTCACGCGCTGCTCCGGCAGTTGCCCCGCCACTGCCCCCGCGCTCTGCCGTCGCGCTCCGCTCGGAGCGGAAATCCCTGGTCAGAAGCGTTTTCGTGCTCTACGGTCGGCGGAATGACGATCACTCACGAGGTGGCTGGAAGCGGCCCCGCGGTAGTCCTGCTGCACTCCTCCGTCTGCGACCGGCGGATGTGGGACGGGCAGTGGGACGCCCTGCGCGAGGCCGGGTACCGCGTACTGCGGTGCGATTTCCGCGGTTTCGGGGAGACCCCCTGCGCGGACCGCCCGTACGACAACCTGACCGACCTGGCGGAGCTGCTGGACGGGCTCGGCATCGAACGGGCCGCCCTGGTCGGCTCCTCCTTCGGCGGCCGGATCGCCCTGCAGTTCGCCGCCCTGCACCCCGGCCGGGTCGGCTCGCTGACCCTGTTCTGCCCCGGCAGCCCCGACCACCGGCCGAGCGCCGAACTGGAGGCGCTGGACGACCTGGAGGTCGACCTGGTCGAGTCCGGCCGGCTGGACGAGGCGGTCGAGCTGATGGTGCGGACCTGGCTCGGACCGGACGCGGACGAGGCGACCCGGGCGAAGGTCCGGGTGATGCAGCGCAACGCGTACGAGGTGCAGCTCGCGCCCGAGACCGAGATCTCCCCGACCCGGGTCGAGGTCGACCTGCGAGCGGCCGTGGCACCCACCCTGGTGTACTCCGGCGCGCACGACCTGGACGACTTCCGGCGGATCGCGGCCGACCTGGCCGCCCTGCTGCCGGACGCCGAGCACCGCGAACTCCCCTGGGCCGGCCACCTGCCCCCGCTGGAGCGCCCCGCGGAGACCGCCGAGCTGCTGCTGACCCGGCTCGCCGAGGTCGCCGGGCGGTAGGGGCCGCCTGCGCTGCCCTCCCGCTTCCCTGCGCTTCCCTGCGCGTCTCTTCAGGTCTCTCCACGCTCGCCCTGGGTTCACTCTCCCGGGTGAATCCGGCTGGCCGGTCGGGCTGCCGCGAGAACTCGGCACCCGGCCGGCCAGACCGTTTTCCGGTGCGCGCAGACCGATCCGCAGCGAGGAGAAACGGTTCGCCATCAACGGGCCACCACGCACTCCTCTTCGAACGGACGGTGCGCGTGGTTCGAAAAAGCCCGTGCACACGATCGACCACTCTGATGTGATGCCGCCTGATCAACCTCTCCCGAGAGGCCGCAGCGACCTTCTGGACGGCACCATGCGCGACACGAACAGCAACAACACTCCCGACTCCGGGCCGGAGGCCGTCCTGGCCCGGCTCGAAACCTACTACGACGCGGTTCCCCGGTTCTCCGCGACGACCGAGGAGCACGGCCCCTTCACCCTCTTCGTCCGCACCGGGCAGGGCTGGCACTACTACGGGCGGCCCGCGCTGAACGGCCCCGGCACCTTCACGGCGGAGGACGTCGAGCGCGTCCGCGCCCGCCAGCGCGAACTCGGCGCTCCCGAGAGCTTCGAGTGGGTGCACGAGACCACGCCGGGCCTGCGCACCGCCGTCGAAGCCGCCGGTCTCAAGGTGCACGAGCACCCACTGCTGGTGCTCGACCTCGACGCCCCGCCGACCACCACCGCCTCGGCCACCACCCCGGCCGCGGCGGACGGCGACCCCGAGGTCCGGGTGCTCGGCGCCGACGACCCCCTGCTGGCCGGCGCCGTCACGCTCCCGCACCTGGCCTTCGCCGAGGCCGGCACCGGGATCGGCGCGGCCGGGCCCGAACAGCTCGTCGAGGCACTGAAGGATCCGGGGACGGACGCCGCGGTGTCCCGGATGGCCGGACGAATAACGGCCGGGCGCACGGTCCTCACCGCGGCCGTCGGCCCGGACGGATCCCCCGTCGCCTCCGGCTGCCACCAACCGGTCGGCGAGGTCAGCGAGATCGTCGCGGTGGCCACCCTGCCGGCCCTGCGCCGCCGGGGCCTGGCCCGCCGGGTCACCACGCACCTGGTCGAACACGCCCGCACCTCCGGAGTGCGGACGGTGTTCCTCTCCGCCAGCGACGACGCGGTGGCCCGGATCTACGAGAGCGTGGGCTTCCGCCGAATAGCCACCGCCCTGATCGCCGAACCGCCCGCCGCCGACTGACCGGCCAACCTCAAACCGGCCGGCCGACCGGCCGGACCGCACCGCCGCCCGGCCGGACCGCACCGCCGCCCGGCCGGACCCGCTGCCTGGCCAGGAGGATCGTGGATCGGCGGTCCCTTCAAGCACCGACCCCGGCGAACCGGGCCCGGGCCCCGGTGACGCGTCGGGGACGGAAGGGCGTCAACTGGCAGGAGCACCAATGGACATCGAGGAGGTCGAGCACGCGTTCTGGTGTTAGAACCGGCGTCCAGCGGGCACATGTGTTGCTACCTGGGAGCAGGGTCGCACCGGCGGGGAAGGCCGGGGCGTGCCTGCCTTGCGGCGCGGAGGTGGTTGATGGACGGACCCGCACTCTCCCCGCGTGAGCTACTGATCCTCCAGCAGATCGAGAGCGAGCTGGGGAGCGATCAGGAGCTGGAGCGCGAGCTGCGCACGATGCGGCCGGCGAGGCTGGCACGACTACGACGGACGCTGGTGGCGCGTCCGTGGATCGTGGTCGCGGTGATCTCGTGCTGCCTGGCCGTCTCGTTCGGGCTGCTGGCACTGGCGGTGGTGTTGAACCAACCGGTCCTGCTGCTGGCCGTGGTGATCGGCTGGGCGGTGGTACTGGTGATGCTGACGGTGGTCGCGACCCACCTGCGCCGGCGCGGGCGGATCCGCTAGGACCGGCCCGCGGCCGAGCCCGGGGGGCTCTGCTGGCAGGACCCCGGGCCGGGCATCTGAACGGTGGACGACACGAACACGAACGTGGACGTGGACGACGCAGGCAACGCGGAAGGACGGAACGGCGAGGAGGCGGGCGGCGCGAGCGGCTGGAACGACGGATGGGAGGACGGGGCGGGCGACGGGTGGAGCAGCGGGGTCATACGCCGGGCAGGCCGGTCTCCAGGTCGTCCAGGGCGTGCGAGCAGATGCAGTCGCGGGCGGCGGGCAGCGACTCCAGGGCCTTGAACAGGACGGTGCGCAGGCGGTCGACGTTGCGGGCGAAGACCTCCAGCACCTCGGCGTGGGTGACGCCCTCGCCGGTCTCGACGCCGGCGTCCAGGTCGGTCACCAGGGCCAACGAGGTGTAGCAGAGGCCGAGTTCGCGGGCCAGGACGGCCTCCGGGTGGCCGGTCATGCCGACCACGGACCAGCCGTTGGCGGTGAACCAGCGCGACTCCGCCCGGGTGGAGAAGCGCGGGCCCTCGACCACCACCAGGGTGCCGCCGTCGACGGGCTCCCAGGCGAGGTCGCGGGCGGCCGCCAGGGCGGCGGCGCGGCCGTCCGGGCAGTAGGGGTCGGCCATGGAGATGTGGACCACCTCGGGCAGCGACCCGTCGGGCAGGATCCGGCCGTCGTAGTAGGTCTGCGCCCGTCCGGAGGTGCGGTCGACGAACTGGTCGGGCACCAGCAGTGTCCCGGGCCCGTACTCGGGGCGCAGGCCGCCGACGGCGCACGGTCCGAACACCTGGCGGACGCCGAGTGCGTGCAGGGCCCACACGTTGGCGCGGTAGTTGATGCGGTGCGGCGGCAGTCGGTGGCCCCGGCCGTGCCGAGGTAGGAAGGCGACCCGCCGTCCGGCCACCTCGCCGACGAACAGGGCGTCGGAAGGCGGTCCGTAGGGAGTCTCGACGTGCACTTCGGTGACGTCGTCGAGCAGGGCGTAGAGACCGGATCCGCCGATGACGCCGAGGTCGGCGTTCGGGGTGCCGTCGGTGCGGGGCGGGTGGACGTCGGCCATGGCTCTCCCTCGGCTCTGTCTTTCGGTCGGTCGCGGTCCCGGGCACCCGGCCCGGCCCGGACTGGGCCGGACTGCGCCGGGCGGAGCGGGTCCGGGTGGGCCCGATCCGGTGTGGTCCGGTCGGGTCCGGCCCGGTCGGGTCCGCGGTGCGCGGGATCGGCGCGCGAGCGGAAGGGCCCGGCCGCGCGCCGCGGGCACGCTCCCACCCTACGAGCAGTCAGCTCCAGCGTCCCGTACCGGCGATCGCGGTGCGCCGCCCTTCCGGCGCCCGCGCCCCGCCGGAGCCGGTCCCGGCCCGCGCGTCCCGGGCCGGGCCGCCCCGGCACGGGGTCCGCGTACAGTGGGCAGCCCCGGGCGCGGAGCCGAACGGTTGGGGTGGACGACCGCGCCGGGTGACGGCGAACGACTACGGCCAGGGACGGTGTGATGAGCGGGCGGGCGGCGGTGCACTCCGGCGGCGCGGTGGCGGAGGCGCATCGGTCGCTGGTCTGGCGGGCGTTGCCGGAGGCGCCGGACGCGGCGGTGTTGGTGCTGCACGGTGGCAAGGAGTTCGGCGCCGCGCCGCCGTCGGCCCTGAACCTGCCGGGGCTGCGGATGCTGCCGTTCGCGAAGGCGGTGCGACGCGGCGCGGTGGCGGCGGACGGGCGGTCACTGGCGGTGGGCACGGTGCGCTACCGGTGTCGGGGCTGGAACGGCGACCGCGCGGACGCGGCCCGGGACGCGGAAGCGGCGCTGTCCGACCTGGTCGAGCGGCTGGGGCCGGTGCCGACGGTGCTGATCGGTCACTCGATGGGCGGCCGGGCGGCGCTGCGGGCAGCGGCCCACCCCTGCGTGCGGGGCGTGGTGGCGCTGGCGCCGTGGTGCCCCCGGGACGAGCCGACCGCGCACCTGCGGGACCGCTCGGTACTGATGCTGCACGGCGACCGGGACAAGATCACCCCACCCGACGACACCGACCTGTTCGCGCTGCGGGCCCGGGGCGACGGCGCGCGGGTGGCCGGCTACCGGGTGCTGGGCAGCGGTCACACCCTGATGCGGCGGGCCGGCGACTGGCACCGCGCCGCCGCCGCTCTCTCCCTGGCCCTGCTCGGCCTGGCCCCCCTCCCCGAGGAGGTCGACACCGCCCTCGCCCTGCACGGCCGGAACCCGGAGGGCCTGCACATCCCGCTGCCCGGCCGCCGCTGACTCCGACCGGCCGCCGACCACGTCCGGCGCCGACGCCAGAGCCGGCCCCGGCCCGCAAACGCCGGGCGCCGGGCGCCGGGCGCCCGGCGCCCGGTCGGTGCTCGGTGCACGGCCGGCGACGGGTGGGTGATCATCCGGTGACAGGTGGTGCGGATCAGGCTTCCGGGTCGCCTCGGGCGGGTAGGGAGCGCACACTCCGGTGGAGGGAGACGTCCGCCAATCGACTGAGGGAGGACCCGCCCATGGGGATCAGCCTGACCACTGATCGGCTCGTCGTCCGGGACTGGACACCGGACGACGCCGACGACGCGCTGGCCGTGTACGGCTCCACGGACGTCGCCCGTTGGCTGACGCCCGTGATGGACCAGGTCGTCGACGCCGAGGCGATGCGCTCGGTGCTGCGCGGCTGGGTGGAGGAGCAGTCCGCGCTGCTGCCGCCGCGCGGGCGGTGGGCGGTGGAGCGCCGCGAGGACGGGAAGGTGATCGGCGGCCTGGGGATCCGTCCACTGCCGCCGTACGACGAGGACCTGGAGATCACCTGGCAGCTCTCCCCGCTGGCCTGGGGGCAGGGCTACGCGACGGAGGCGGGCCTGGCGCTGCTGCGCTGGGTGTTCACCCAGGACATCGAGGAGGTCTTCGCGGTGGCCCGGCCCAAGAACGACCGGGCGCACGCGGTGGCGAAGCGGCTGGGGATGCGCTGGGTCGGCGAGACCACCAAGTACTACGACCTGAACCTCCAGGTGTACCGGATCCGCCCGGCCGACCTGCCCGACAACCGCCCCTGATCGCCCCTGATCGCCCCCGACCGGACCTGGCCCGGTGCCGGATCCGGTCGGGGTGTCGTCCGAACAGGCCGGCCCGGGCCGGAGCCGGCCCGCCGACGGGTCACTTCTCGGCGGGCAGCTCGTACACGTGGCCGGGGGTGGCGAGGGAGGTGACGGCCTCGGCGAACAGGGTGGAGGGTTCGCTGCCCTCGTGGATGATGTCGGTGTTCAGCAGGACGACCAGGGTGGCGTCCTGTTCGGGCAGGTAGAGGGTGACGCTCTCGTAGCCGGGCAGGGAGCCGTTGTGGCCGACCCAGCCGCCGACCCGGAACAGGCCGAGGCCGTAGCCCGCGCCGTCGCCGAAGCCGGGGACGGGCCGGAACTTCTCGCGTTCGGCCTGGGTGGCGGGGCTGAGCAGGGTGCCGGTGGCCAGGGTCTTCGCCCAGCGGTGCAGGTCGTGCAGGTCGGAGATCATCGCGCCGGCCGCCCAGCCCCAGGAGGGGTTCCAGTGGGTGGAGTCGGTGGTGGAGCCGTCCAGGGTCTGGTCGGTGTAGCCGTGCGCGTAGGGGCGGGGCAGTTCGGCGGCGCGCGGGAAGAGCGTGTGGTTCAGGCGGGCGGGCCCGGTGACGTTGCGGTGGATGAAGTCGCGCAGCGGCATCCGGCCGAGCTTCTCGACCAGCAGGCCGAGCAGCACGGTGTTGGTGTTCGAGTACTGGTAGTCGGTGCCGGGCGGGAAGACGTTGTCGTGCTTGAAGGCGTACGAGAGCAGTTCCTGCGGGCTGAACGGCCGTTCGGGGTCGGTGAGCAGGGCCTGCACGAAGTCGTCGTCGAAGGTGTACGAGTACAGTCCGCTGCGCATCTCGGCGAGTTGGCGGATGGTGATGTGCGCGCCGTCGGGGACGCCGTCGAGGTACTTGCCGATCGGGTCGTCGAGGCCGAGCAGGCCGCGGTCGACGAGTTCGAGCACCGCGGTGACGGTGAAGGTCTTGGTCTCGCTGCCGATCCGCAGGTTCAGGTTGGGGGTCATCGGCTGTCCGGTGGCGCGGTCGGCGACGCCGTCGGCGTGGACGTACGTGCCGCGTCCCGGCAGCCAGAGTCCGACGATCACACCGGGCGTGCCGGTGCGTTCCCGGACGTCGGCGATCGCCGCGTCCAGCCGGGCCGCGAGGGCGGGGTCGAGCGGGCAGTCCTCGTCCGCCGGCGGGTGCACGGGGCGGTGCGCGGGCTTCAGCGCGGGGCGGGCGAACGGGGCGCCGGAGTCGGCGGCGGCCGGGGCGGCGGGGACGAGGGTGCTCAGGGCGAGCAGGGCTACGGCGAGTCGGCGGGCGCGGGGACGGCGCATGACGGGCATCTCTCCCGAGGGGGTGCGGACGTTTCCGCACAGGTCACCATCCGGGCGACCCCGGCGCGCCCCGCCGCCCGCCCGCGCCGCGCGATTCCACCCGTGCGGCGGGCCACCGGCCCGTCTGCTGACAGCACGTCAGCAGACCGCCGCCACCCGGACGTTCGGCCGGCGGCCGCTCAACGGGCCGGACGGACCGGGTGCTTGCTCAGGATCGACACCCGGTTGAACGCGTTGATGGCGATCGCCACCCAGATCACCGCCGAGATCTCCGGGTCGCCGAACACCTCCCGGGCCTGCGCGTACGCCGCCTCCTGGGCGGCGGCGTCGGCGGGGTGGGTGGTCGCCTCGGCCAGCGCGAGGGCGGCGCGCTCGCGCGCGTCGAACACCGCGGCGTCCCGCCAGGCGGCCAGCACGCCGAGCCGCTGCACGCTCTCGCCCTCCTTGAGCGCGGCCTTGGTGTGCACGTCCAGGCAGTAGGCGCAGCCGTTGAGCTGCGAGACCCGCAGGTTGACCAGCTCGACCAGGCGGCGGTCGAGCCCGGCGTCGGCAGCGGCCTGCCGGACGGCCTCGGCGGTGCCCACCATGGCCCGGAAGGCCTGCGGGGTCTGCTTGTCGACGTAGACCCGGCCGGTCGTGGTCGCCACCTCGGTCACCTCGGTCACCTGGACTCTCCTCGCACGCGCGTGGTGCGCGCTGGTGTTGGTCGGACGCTCCGGTCCATGATAGTTGAAGATGTAACGATCTGCTGGACGTGTCCGCCGGCCCCGGCGGCACGGGAGGGAGCACCAGATGAGCACCACCGAGAACGGGCCGGTCCCCACGACCGACCCCGCCGCCACCGCGAACACCCCCACCGTAGAGGGCGCCCCGGCCGCCCGGACCGGCGGGGCCGAGGTCCTGCCCCCGCGGGACGTCCCGCTCGGCGGCCCGCGCGCGATGACCGTCCGCCGCACCCTCCCCCAGCGCGAGCGCACCCTGATCGGCGCCTGGTGCTTCGTCGACCACTACGGTCCGGACGACGTCGCCACCACCGGCGGCATGGATGTCGCCCCGCACCCGCACATCGGCCTGCAGACCGTCAGCTGGCTGTTCAGCGGCGAGATCGAGCACCGCGACAGCCTCGGCGTGCACGCCTTCGTCCGCCCCGGCGAGCTCAACCTGATGACGGCCGGGCAGGGCATCGCGCACTCCGAGACCTCCACCGCCGCCACCACCGTCCTGCACGGCGTCCAGCTCTGGGTCGCCCTCCCCGACGCCCACCGGCACACCGCCCGCGACTTCCACCACCACGTACCCTCCCCCGTCCCGCTGCCCGGCGGCGGCGAGGCCCGGGTCTTCCTCGGCACCCTGGCCGGCGACACCTCCCCCGTCCCCACCTTCACCCCCCTGCTCGGCGCCGAACTGACCCTCCCCGCCGGCGCCACCACCACCCTGGACGTCGACCCCGCCTTCGAGCACGGCCTCCTCGTCGACCAGGGCGACGTCCTCTTCGCCGACACCCCCCTGCACTCCGCCGACCTCGGCCACCTCCCGCCCGGCCGCACCACCCTCACCGTCACCAACACCTCCGCCGCCCCCGCCCGCCTCGTCCTCCTCGGCGGACCGCCCTTCGGCGAGGACATCGTCATGTGGTGGAACTTCATCGGCCGCACCGGCGAGGAGATCGTCCAGGCCCGGCTCGACTGGGAGAAGGGGACCCGGTTCGGCGAAGTGCAGGGCTACCCGGGCGACCGCCTGCCCGCGCCGGAACTACCGAACGTCGCCCTCAAGGCGCGCGGAAACCGCCACTGAACTGCACATGCGCCACCGCTCGGCGGTCGCGGCGAGCAGCCTCGGCGAGATCGCCCGCGACCGCCTTCGGCCCTAGTACTGCAACAGTGCTTACCCTGACGAGGCTTCAGCTCTTGGGCTGTGGCCTCGTCTCTTGTAATGGCTGGTCCGGGCCTGTTGTTGGCGTCTGCGGCGCCATCGGGACCAGTGCAGGACGTGGCCTATGCTGCGGCGGACAGGCCGGGTGAGCTGCGTGATCAGCCGGCGGATCTCGGGGAGGGTGAGGGGTACCAGGTCTGGCGTTCGAGCGGGTCCGGCCCCTTTTCGAGCTGCTGGGCCCGCACGACGGTGAGGTAGGCGTGGGCGGCCATGGCCAGGGTGATGTGCCGGTACCAGCCCGGGTGGCGGCGGACCTGGTAGTCGTCGAGGCCGCACTGGCCTTTCGCGGTCTGGAAGCACTCCTCGATCGCCCAACGGGCGCCCGCGACGGCGATCAACTCGTTGAGTGTGGCCTCGGCCGGCGCGTAGGCGATGTAGTAGGCGACCTTCGTGGGATCGCTGATGCTGCGGCGGGCCAGGACCCAGTGCCTGCGGTCAGGACGGTGCCAGGGGCGGACCTCCACGCGAGCCCAGTCGTAGATCCGCAGGCCGTGGGCGCCCTCGCCGCAGGAGCGGCGCTTCCACCTCTGCCGGGGCAGGTCGGCGACCAGGTCGTGCAGCCGATGGTCCATGGCCTGCCAGGTGACGACGGTGTCGTGGCTGGTGGTGGCCATGACGTGGAAGACGTCGGCCTGCTCGAGTTCGTAGCGCCAGCCCTTGCTGTAGCCGTAGCCGGCATCCGCGGTCACCCAGCGGAACGGGATCTTGTCGTCGATCGCGCGGCGGACCATCGCCCGTGCGAGCTGGACCTTGGTGGCGAACTCGACCTCGTCGCCGATCCCGGCCGTTCGGCAGCGCACGCGGTCGTCGGTCCAGGACTTCGGCAGGTAGAGCGCCCGGTCGATCAACGTCCGGCCCAGCTCGCTGGAGTAGGCGAGGAAGACTCCGACCTGGCAGTTCTCGGTCCGCCCCGCGGTGCCGGAGTACTGCCGCTGGACGCCGGCTGACCGCACGCCCTTCTTCAGGAAGCCGGTGTCGTCCACGATCAGCACGCCGCAGGGATCCGCCAGGTGCTCGACGACGTACTCGCGCACGTCGTCGAGCACCCCGTCCGCGTCCCAGTCGATGCGGTTCAGCAGCCTCTGGATCCGGTCCGGCCCGCCATGGCCGGCCTCCTCCGCCACCGTCCAGCCGTTCTTGCGCTCCAACGGCGCCAGCAGGCCCCGCATGTAGGCCAGTGCCGACTCGCGCGACTCGCTCCGCGCGAACCGGTGAGCAAACCGCTCGTGCAGGTCGGCCAGCCCGTCCGACCAGCGACGAGCATCGACCTCGGATATGTCTCCACCCATGAACCGCCCAACGAGCGAACCCAACAACCGTCACGGTAAGCACCGTTGCAGTACTAGGCAGTGTCGTCAAAGTGATCTTGGGTAATGGATCATGGTGAGGTGATACGTCGCCATGAACTTTCCGATGCCGAGTGGGGTCTGGTGGAGCCGCTGCTTCCCAGGCCCGGCACAGGTCGCCCACGCCTGGACGACCGAACGGTACTGAACGGGATCGTGTGGAAGTTCCGGACCGGGGTGGCCTGGCGGGATGTGCCATCGCGATACGGGTCTTGGGCCACCCTGCACACCCGCTTTCGGCGCTGGGCCGAGGACGGAACCTTCGACCGGATGCTGCGGGCCGCGCGGGCGAAGGCGGACGCGGCCGGCGACATCGACTGGCTCGTGTCGGTCGACTCCACCGTCGTGCGGGCCCACCAGAGCGCCGCCGGCGCGCGAAAAGGGGGACCCGAAACCAGGCGCTCGGCCGCTCCCGGGGCGGGCTGACCAGCAAACTCCACCTGGCCGTCGACGCCCTCGGCCGACCACTGGCCATGGTCCTGACCGGCGGGAACACCAACGACTGCACCCAGTTCACCGCCGTCATGAACGCGATACGAGTGCCCCGGATCGGACCAGGACGGCCCCGAACCCGTCCCGACCACGTCCTGGGCGACAAGGGCTACAGCTCCAAGGCGATCCGAACCTGGCTGCGACAGCACGGCATCGGCCACACCATCCCCGAGCGAGCCGACCAGATCGCCAACCGCCTGCGGCGCGGCAGCCGTGGCGGTCGCCCAACCGCGTTCAACCGCCGGCTTTACAAGCACCGCAACGTCGTCGAACGCTGCTTCAACCACCTGAAGCAGTGGCGAGGCCTCGCCAGCAGGTACGACAAGACCGCCGTGTCCTACCAAGCCGCAGCCACCCTCGCCTCACTCCTCATGTGGGCCTGACCCTTTGACGACACTTCCTAGTACTGCAACGGTGCTTACCGTGACGGTTGTTGGGTTCGCTCGTTGGGCGGTTCATGGGTGGAGACATATCCGAGGTCGATGCTCGTCGCTGGTCGGACGGGCTGGCCGACCTGCACGAGCGGTTTGCTCACCGGTTCGCGCGGAGCGAGTCGCGCGAGTCGGCACTGGCCTACATGCGGGGCCTGCTGGCGCCGTTGGAGCGCAAGAACGGCTGGACGGTGGCGGAGGAGGCCGGCCATGGCGGGCCGGACCGGATCCAGAGGCTGCTGAACCGCATCGACTGGGACGCGGACGGGGTGCTCGACGACGTGCGCGAGTACGTCGTCGAGCACCTGGCGGATCCCTGCGGCGTGCTGATCGTGGACGACACCGGCTTCCTGAAGAAGGGCGTGCGGTCAGCCGGCGTCCAGCGGCAGTACTCCGGCACCGCGGGGCGGACCGAGAACTGCCAGGTCGGAGTCTTCCTCGCCTACTCCAGCGAGCTGGGCCGGACGTTGATCGACCGGGCGCTCTACCTGCCGAAGTCCTGGACCGACGACCGCGTGCGCTGCCGAACGGCCGGGATCGGCGACGAGGTCGAGTTCGCCACCAAGGTCCAGCTCGCACGGGCGATGGTCCGCCGCGCGATCGACGACAAGATCCCGTTCCGCTGGGTGACCGCGGATGCCGGCTACGGCTACAGCAAGGGCTGGCGCTACGAACTCGAGCAGGCCGACGTCTTCCACGTCATGGCCACCACCAGCCACGACACCGTCGTCACCTGGCAGGCCATGGACCATCGGCTGCACGACCTGGTCGCCGACCTGCCCCGGCAGAGGTGGAAGCGCCGCTCCTGCGGCGAGGGCGCCCACGGCCTGCGGATCTACGACTGGGCTCGCGTGGAGGTCCGCCCCTGGCACCGTCCTGACCGCAGGCACTGGGTCCTGGCCCGCCGCAGCATCAGCGATCCCACGAAGGTCGCCTACTACATCGCCTACGCGCCGGCCGAGGCCACACTCAACGAGTTGATCGCCGTCGCGGGCGCCCGTTGGGCGATCGAGGAGTGCTTCCAGACCGCGAAAGGCCAGTGCGGCCTCGACGACTACCAGGTCCGCCGCCACCCGGGCTGGTACCGGCACATCACCCTGGCCATGGCCGCCCACGCCTACCTCACCGTCGTGCGGGCCCAGCAGCTCGAAAAGGGGCCGGACCCGCTCGAACGCCAGACCTGGTACCCCTCACCCTCCCCGAGATCCGCCGGCTGATCACGCAGCTCACCCGGCCTGTCCGCCGCAGCATAGGCCACGTCCTGCACTGGTCCCGATGGCGCCGCAGACGCCAACAACAGGCCCGGACCAGCCATTACAAGAGACGAGGCCACAGCCCAAGAGCTGAAGCCTCGTCAGGGTAAGCACTGTTGCAGTACTAGGTCGGGGTGCCGGCTGACGCCTCGTTCGAGGCGGTGAGCGTGTCGGGGCGGGGATCGGCGAAGTGCTGCGGGGCCGCGGGTCCGGGCTCCGCGGGTTTGGACCTGGTCAGCCACAGACCGGTGAGCACGGCGCTGGTCGTGGTGACGGCGCCGGCGGCGAGGAAGGCGTCGTCGAGGCAGGTCTCGAAGGAGGCGCCGCCGGACTGCCGGGTGCGGACGACGGCTCCGAGCAGTGCCACGCCGAGTACCGCGCCGATCTGCCGGGTGGTGCTGCTGATGCCCGACGCGAGGCCGCCCTCCTGGGGGCTGACCGATTGGACGGCAGCTCCGGTCAACGGGGACAGGGTCAGGCCGAAGCCGATGCCGACGACTGCCAGCCGCCACCACACGTTCCCGTAACCGGTGTCGGCGTGCACCGTGCCGAGCGCCAGCAGTCCCGGGCCCGCCAGGGCAAGGCCGGTGGTGACCACGGCGCGGAAGCCGTACCGGGCGGCGAGCCGGCCCGCGTACGGGCTGACCAGCACCATGGCGAGGGTGGTGGGCAGGGTCTGCAGGCCGGCGTGCAGGACCGAGCTGCCCTGGACCGACACGAAGAACTGGGAGAAGAAGAACGTCGAGCCCATGAGCGCGAACCCCACCACGCCCATCGCGGTGTTGGACACGGTGAACAGCCGTTGCCGGAACAGCCGCAGCGGCAGCATCGGAGCGGAAGCGCGCGCCTCGACGGTGACGAAGGCGGCGAGGAGGACCGCCGCGGCGGCGAAGCTCCCCGGGACCGTCGGCGACAGCCAGCCACGGGCACCGCCCTCGATCAGCCCGTAGGTCAGCGCCCCCACGCCCAGCGCGGAGAGCACCGTGCCGGGAACGTCGATCGCGGGGGCACCCGGGTTGCGGGACTCGTCGAGGTGGCGCAGGCCGACCAGCAGGAGGACCACGCCGACGGGCAGGTTGACCAGGAAGATCGCGGGCCAGCCGAAGGTGTCCGTCAGCACGCCGCCGGCCACCGGGCCCACGGCCAGGCCGATGCCGCTGAGGCCGGCCCACAGCCCGATCGCTCTGATCCGCTCCTGCGGCACGGGGTGGGCGGAGACGAGCAGGACCAGCGAGGCAGGGCTCAGGGCTGCGGCCCCGGCACCCTGGAGGACTCGGCCGGCGACCAGCCAGCCGAGCGAGGGCGCGAGGCTGCACAGTACGGAGGCGGCGGTGAACACCGCCACGCCGATCAGGTACACCCGCTTGCGGCCGAACCGGTCGACGAAGACGCCGCCGGACAGCAGCAGCATGGCGACCAGCAGGACGTACGCGTCGACGATCCACTGCAGACCGGTCAGCTGGGTGTGCAGCCGTTGCTGCATGTCGGGCAGCGCCGCTCCGACGACCGTGTTGTCGAGCAGGACCATGAACTGGCCCAGGCAAGTCACCGTGAGCAGCGCGGCCCGGTTCGGTCGCCTGTTCGTGTTCGCACGCGCTTCCGTCAAGGGTCCTCCTTTCGATCGTTGCCCGCATCCGGCCGGATGCGACGCGGGCGCCGGTGCATCCCGGCTGACTAAAGCAGTCAGTGGCTGCGTTAGAGGACCCTAGGGCGCCCGCGCCGCAAAAGCAACCAACGACTGCGTTAAGGTGGCGGGGTGAACGAGCGACAGCAAGCCCGGCGCCCCGGCGGGCGCAGCGCCCGCGTCGGTGCCCAGGTGCACCAGGCCGTCACCGAGCTGATCGGCGAGCGCGGCTACGGGAACTTCACCGTCGGCGAGGTCGCGGCCCGCGCGGGCGTGGCGGACAGCAGCATCTACCGCCGGTGGGGAAGCCTGGAGGCCCTGCTCACCGACGTGGCGCTCACCCGCCTCAACGCGCGGTCACCGATGCCCGACACCGGGACGCTGGCCGGCGACCTGCGCACCTACGCGGCCCAGGTGGCCCGCGAGATCACCGGACCCGACGGCCCGGCGGTGCTGCACCTGGCCATCGCCCTGTCCGGCAGCGGCGAGCAGGGCGTGCGGGCGGGCCAGGAGCTCCGCGCCGAGCGCACCCGGCAACTGCAGTCCGTCCTCGACCGGGCCCGCGAACGCGGCGAGGACGCGCCCGACGTGCTCGAGCTGCTGGACCACGTCCTGGCCCCGATGTACGTCCGGGTCCTGTTCGGCATGGTCCCGCTCGCCCCGGAGTACGTCGACGGACTGGTCGACCGGCTGCTGTTGACCCACGGAATGGATCAAGGCTAGGGTCCACGGCAGCATCGCGTGTCGGTCACCGGCTGGGTGAGACATGGAGGTGTCGGGACATGCCTTCGGAGGCATTCCTTGTCAGTCGACCTGAACCACACGATCGTCCACGCCCGGGACAACCGGGAGTCCGCTGAGTTCTTCGCGGACCTGCTGAACCTCGAGATCACCGCCGAGTGGGGCCCGTTCATCGCGGTCGCCCTGGGTAACGGCGTCACGCTGGACTTCGCCGCCGTCCCCGCGGACAGCATCACCCCCCAGCACTACGCCTTCCTGGTCTCCGAGGAGGAGTTCGACGCGGCGTACGCGCGGATCGAACAGCGCGGCGTGGAGCACTACGCCGACCCCCGGCGGCAGCAGCCCGGCACGGTCAACCACAACGACGGTGGTCGCGGCGTGTACTTCATGGACCCGGCGGGCCACGCCATGGAACTCATCACCGTGCCGTACGGCGGCTGGCCCTCGTAACCACGAGCACCGAGGACCACAGCGCCGGCCGGCGATTCCCGGGGACCGCTGCGACACGTGGCCGGCTGCCTCGTCGGCCACCGGGTGAAGCAGGTGATCCGCCTCCAGCATCGCCTCGAAGGCTGCCGATTCCAGGTCGGGACAGGAAACCCCGGAGGCCGGCGCCAGTCGAACCCGCGTGCGATCTCGCCTTCGCGGACGGTCGGGTAGTGCGTCCAGGTCGGGTCGGTGGTCATCGCGTCGAGGTCGGCGCGGGTGATCTCGGGTTCCAGCCGCTTGTGTCCGTAGCGGCAGTGGATCCACACGTGCCGGCGGCAGCTGGTCGGCAGCCAGTCGCGCTGGGCTCGGCACTTGGTGCAGCAGATCCGTCCAGGACCGGGCCGAGGGGAAGCTGGTCCCGGAAGGGCTCGGGGAGGAGTTTCCGCGGGGCGGCCTGGGCTGGGTCGACGGCGGCTACCTCGATGTCGTCGACGCCGGCCTGATCGGCTGGGCCGCGGTGCACGAGGGCTACGAGCGCAAGACCGCGCACCCGGAGGTGATGATCATCGGTGATGCCGAAGTGTCCCGCGGAGCCGACCGGGCCGAGGGCGGGGGACGGGACTCGGGGCGGTGGGGTCAGGCGCCGGTGGCAGCCCTGTCGGCGGAGTCGTCGCGGGAGGTCCAGGCCGGAGCGGCGCCGACCAGGGAGTCGAGGCGTTCCAGGCGTTGGGCGGTGGCGGTGTCGGTGGGCGTCATGACGACGATCCGGGCGTCCCGGGCCCGGTCCAGCCACAGGCTCTGGAACTGGACGTCGAGGGTGCCGACGCGCGGTGACTGGTAGCGGCGCAGCTGGGTGCGGTCGCCCACGACCTCGTACGACTCCCAGTGCCGCACGAAGTCCGGCGACTCCTGGCGCAGCCGGGTGATCAGGGCGTTCCAGCGGGGGTCGTCGCGGTGTTCGGGCTGGCGGGTGCGGAGCTTCGCGGTGATCTCGCGCAGGACGGTGTCCTCGTCGAGCAGGCTGTTGCGCCAGCTCGGTTCGGTGAACATCAGCCAGGCGCAGTTGCGTTCCTCGACCGGGTACGCGTCCAGGTCGGCGAACAGGTAGCGGTAGGTGCGGTTGGCCGCGACCAGGTCGTAGCAGTCGGTCTGCACGGCGGCCGGGTACGGCAGCAGTTTGGCCAGCAGGGCGGTCTGTTCGGGGCGCAGGTCCACCGGCGGTCCCGGTTCGGTGGCCGCGCCGCGGCCCGCGAGCACCATCAGGTGCCGGTGCTCGGCGGGGTCCAGGCGCAGGACGCGCGCGACCGCGTCCAGGACCTGGTCGGACGCGTTCTTGGCCCGGCCCTGTTCGAGCCAGGTGTACCAGGTGACCCCGACGCCGGCGAGCTGCGCGACCTCCTCGCGCCGCAGGCCGGGTGTGCGGCGGCGGCCGGCCGCGGGCAGGCCCACGTCGCCGGGGGTGAGGCGGGCGCGGCGGGCGCGCAGGAAGGCGCCGAGGGCGCTGCGGTCGGATGTCGAGGAGGTCACCGCACCAGTGTCGCGGCTCGCGGCGGGTGGATCCAGGTGGCGCCGGTACCCGTATCGGCAGGCTCCTGGTACCAGGATGACGCGGGGCGCAGGGTCGTGGCCATGACCGCACAGACCGTTTCCCTGACCCGTCCCGTGGTGCCGCGCCCGGCGCGCGCCCTCACCGGCGGCGGCCTCGCCGTCCTGCTGCTCGCCTACCTGCCCGTGAACATGACGTTCGGGTCGGTCAACCTGCTCGAACCCGCGATCACCGCGGACCTCGGGGTGGGCGTGTCGGGCGGGCAGCTCGTGCTGTCCGCGTACACCACCGCGTTCGCCGCGACGCTCGTCGTCGCGGGGCGTCTGGGCGACCGGTTCGGGCGGCGCCGGCTGCTCGCGGCCGGGGTCGGCGCGTTCGGCGCGGCCTCGGTACTGGCCGCGCTCGCGCCGGACCTCGTCGTCCTGGTGGTGCTGCGCGCCGTGCTGGGTGCCGCCGCCGGGCTGTTCACCCCGCAGGTGCTGTCCACCATCCAGTCCACGGCGCCCGGGCGGCTGCGGGCGCTGGGCGTCACGCTGTTCGCCGCCGTCAGCGGCATCGCCACCGTCACCGGCCAGCTCCTGGCGGGCGCGGTGGCGCAGGCGGCCGGCGAGCACTGGGGCTGGCGGCTGGTCCAGGTGCTCACCGGGGCGCTGGGCGCGGCGGCGCTGGTCGCCCTGCGCACCGTGCCCGAGTCGCGCTCGACGGCCCCGCTGGCGCTCGACCTGCGCGGGGCCGCGCTGCTCGGCACCGGCCTGCTCCTCGTCGTGGTACCGCTGACCCTCGGCACCTCCGCGGGCGGCCCGGCCCCGGTGTCCGTGATGCTGGCCGCGGGCGCCGCGGTGCTCGCCGTCTTCGCCCGCTCGCAGCGCGCCGCCGAACGCCGCGGCGAACTGCCCGTCGTGCCGCCGAGCGTGCTGCGCACGCCGGCCGTGCGCCGGGGCCTGGTGATGACGCTGCTGTTCTTCGTCGGCTACGGGGCCTTCCTGTACGAGTTCTCGGCGCTCGCCCAGAGCGCGTTCGGCGTGGACGCCTGGGGCACCGTCCTGCTGTTGCTCGGTTTCGGCGCGGCGTTCGTCGTCACCGCTCTCGTCCTGCCGGCCGTGGAACGCCGCACCGGGCGCTGGACGACGACGGGCGCGGCCGTCGGGCAGGCGGCCGTGCTCCTGGGGCTCGCCCTCGCCGTGGACGGCACCCGCGACGGGGCCCCGGCGGCCCTGCAGCCGTTGCTGGTGCTGCTCGGCGTCACCCAGGCCCTGATGTACGGCCCGGTCCTGCGCACGGTCCTGTCGCGCACCCCGACCTGGGCGGCGGGCGTCGCCGGCGGGCTCTTCACCACGCTGCAGCAACTCGGCCTCGGCCTGGGTGTGGCGCTCCTGGGCGGGCTCTTCCACGCCGTGGCCACCGCGACGGCGGGCGGCGGCGGTGCCGGTGGCGGGCTGTCCCGCGGTTTCGCCGTCGCCGTGACCGTGCAGGCCGTGCTGGCCCTGGCGTTCGCCTTCCTGGCGGCCCGGATCGCCCGAGCCGGGGAGGGGATCGGGGACGGGGTGCAGGCGCGCGGGCTGAGCGGACGGTGAGGAGAAGCCCAAGAACGCCACCCACTGGTCGACCCGCTCCATGGCCGCCGCCACCGGCATGTCCCAGTCCGCGATCTCGCCGATCTGGCGCGCGTTCGCCCTCGCCCCGCACCGCGCCGAGACCTTCGAGCTCAGCACCGACCCCCTGTTCATCGACAGCGCCGCAGCCACGACTACGCCCGCTCCGGCACCGCCACCCTCTTCCCTCTTCGCGCTTCGCGGCGCCCCGGGCGGCCTGCCGTCCGGGCCCGTTCGCCGCCGCGACCGCCGTGTCGGCGATCATCGACCCGGCCCGGCGGGAGCGGTCGGTGCCGGTGTGGCAGCAGCCGCACGCGGCCGCCCTGCGCGGTCCGGCCGGCGGTCCGGAACCCGGCCGGGACCCCGGCGCCCCGGCCGTCCACCGCGACCTCACCGCACTGACCCCGCGCGAACTGGAGGTGCTGGCCCTGCTCGGCCGCGGCCTGTCCACCACCGAGCTGGCCGGTGAACTGACCCTCAGCGAGGCGACGGTGAAGACGCACGTGGCCCGGATCTTCGCCAAGCTCGGCCTGCGCGACCGCGCCCAGGCCGTCGTCGTGGCCTACGAGACGGGGCTGGTCGCACCGGGCGACCGGTCCGGGTAGCACGGCGGCGAGCGGCCCGTCTCCCGTCTCCCGGAACGGGACGGGGGCCTGTCCGACGGAGTGCGCGCGCCGGTAATGGCGAGCGGTGGCGGCGTGCTCTCGGCTTTACTGACCCGGAACCGGCCTGTCCGATCACCCTCACCCGGAGCGCCACTTGACCGTCGAGACCGACCCGCTGTTCGATCCGTTCTCCCGGGCCAGGGCGGACGGGGTCGAACGCACCTCCACCCGTGTCCTGCTCACCGACCCGGCCGGCCGGGTCCTGCTGCTGCGTCGGACGGCCGGCGCGCCGCAGGGCGGGCGGTGGGAGCTGCCGGGCGGTGGGACGGAGCCGGGCGAGGACGTCGTCGCGGCCGGGCTGCGCGAGTTGGGCGAGGAGACCGGCCTCACCGGGGTCCGGGTCACCGCCCGCCTCGGGCACGCCGACTATCCGAACACCCGGGGCGCCGTCACCCGCGCCTTCGTGGTCGCCGCCCAGCTGGACCGCCCTCGGGAGGTGCGGCTGTCGCCCGAACACGACGCGTACCGCTGGGTCCTGCCCGCCGGGTTGCCGCGGCCGGTCGCCGCCCACGAGGCGGAGCTGATCCGCCGGCACAGCGCGCCGCCGCCCGTGCTGCCCGGGCACCGGCCGCTGCCCGTGTACCTGCCGACGATCCCCGCAGCGCCGATGTGGGGCTCGGTCTTCTTCACCGCCGAGGGCGGCGCGGCCGTGCTGCTGCGCGCCACCGACCCGGCCAAGGGTCTGCAATGGGCGGGCGGGGACGTGGAGTTCGGCGATCCGAGCCCGCTGCACACCGCGGTGCGCGAGTGCTGGGAGGAGACCGGCATCCTCCTGGAGCCCGACCCGGAGCGGCTGCCGCTGCTGGCCACCGTGTTCGAGCAGCCGCGGGGCGGCTGGCCGGCGAAGGTCGGATTCGCTTTCCACGGCGGCGAGTTGTCCGCCGAACGGCTGGCCGCGATCCGGCTCGATCCGGCCGAGCACACCGAGGTCGTCCTGCTGGCCCGCGACGAACTGGCCGCCCGTACCGACCCCCGCCGCGCCCGGCTCACCCGCGCCGCCCTGGACGCGGTCCGCACCGGCGTGCCCGCCTACGTCGTCTGCTGAGCCCGGACGCCCGCTCCCGTACCCGCTCCCGCGCTCGCGGGGCTCATCCGTTCGGAGGATCACGGCCGTTGCCGCCCCGCTCGGGCGGGGGCGGTGAGAGCATGGGGCCGTGGATTACCAGCAGTGTGCGGAGCACCTCGCCGGACTGTACGCACTCGCTCCCGCCGAGCGGGTGGCGAGACGCCGGAACCTCCCCGGGCTGCTCGACGCGCTCGGCCGCCCGCAGGACGGGCTGCGCGGGGCGATGGTGATCGGCACCAACGGGAAGGGCTCCACGGCCGCCTTCGCGGTCTCGGCGCTGTCCGCGGCCGGGGAGCGGATCGGCAGCATGCCGAGCCCGCACCTGCAGGAGCCGCGGGAGCGGATCCGGGTCGACGGGCGGCCGATCGGCCGGGACGCGTACGCGGCGGCCTACCGCGAGGTGCTGGCGGTGATCGGCGAGCACGGGCTGCCGGTGGGCGCCGGTGCGATGTGCGCCGCGGTCGCCGCCGCGCACTTCCGCCAGGCCGGTGTGACCCGGGTGGTGGCCGAGGCGAGCATCGGGGGACGCGGCGCGGCGGTCCGCTTCCTGGACCTCGACGTCAAGGTGGTCACCGGCGTCGGCCTGGACCACGCCGGCGTCCTCGGCGACACGCTGGGCCGGATCGCCGCCGCCAAGGCCAGTGCGGTGCGCGACGGCGAGCACCTCGTGCTGGGGCGGCTGGACCCGCAGGCGCAGGCCGGCGTCGGGGAGGTGCTGGCCGAGCGCAGCGGCCTGACCTGCTGGCAGGTCGACCGGGAGATCCGGTACGCCGACCGGCCCGACGGGGCCCTGGACGTCAGCACGCCGCTCGGTGAGCACCGCGCCCTGCCCTGCCCGCTGCCCGGCGTCCACCAGCACCACAACCTGGCCCTCGGCCTGGCCACCGCCGCCGCGCTCGCCGACCGCGGCCACGCCGACCTGCCGTCCGACCGGCTGCTGCGCCCGGCCCTGGCCGCCACCCGCTGGCCCGGCCGCCTCGAACTGCTCACCGACGCCCGGCTGGACGGCTGGCGCGGCCGGGTGCTGCTGGACGGCGCCACCAACCCGCAGGGGGTGGCCACCGTGATGCCCGAGATCGAACGCCTCGCCACGGCGGCCCCCGGCGCCGCTCGCGGCGCCGACACCCGCGCCGGGGCCGACGCCCCGTCGACCGCCGTCGTCTTCGCCGCGATGCGCGACAAGGACGTCCCGGAGATGCTCGCCCCGCTGCCCGCGCCGTGGCCGCTGGTCCTGACCCGGACCGGCTCCCCCGACGCCGCCGAGCCCGACGCCCTGCGCACCCGGCTGCCCGCCGCCCGGCGGGACCGCGTCCACACCGCGCCCGACACCGCCAGCGCGCTGCGCCGGGCCGCCGAACTGGTGGGCCCCGGCGGGCTGATCGTGGTGTTCGGCTCGCTCCGGCTGGTGGGCGAGAGCCGCACCGCGCTCGGCCTGGCCCCGGCCTGAGCGCGGCGGGCCGGAGCCACCGGCGCCCCCGCTGCGGGGCGTCCGTCGACGGCCGCACCGCAGCGGGGGCGGGGTGGGTCAGCTGGTCTGGACGGCGGTGTCGTCGATCACGAAGGAGGTCTGCAGCGAGGCGTCCTCGACCGCGTTGAACTTCACCGTGACGCTCTGCCCGGCGTAGGCCGACAGGTCGACGCTCTTCTGGGTGTAGCCGGTGGCCGCGTTGACGTTGGAGTGGGTGGCGACCGTGGTGCCGTTGACGGTGACGGTGAGCTTGTCGTAGACGGTGCTGCCGGTCTCGGCGGTGTCGATGTGCAGCCAGTAGCTGAGGGTGGCCTTGCAGCCGGCCGGGATGGTGACGGTCTGCGAGAGGCTGTCGGTGTGGGCGGAGCCGTAGCCGTCCAGCCAGGCCTTCCAGGTGCCGCCGTGCGCGGCCTGGCCGGAGGAGTTGTCGACCGCGCCGGAGGAGGCGGTCCAGGGGCTGGCGGTTCCGGTCTCGAAGCCGGGGTTGCCGAGCAGCTGGGCCGAGGTGCAGCCGGTGCCGCCGCCGCTGGTGACGGTCCAGGTGAAGGAGGCGGTGCCGGTCTTGTTGGCGGCGTCCTTGGCGGTGACGGTGACGTTGTAGGTGCCGGCGGCGGTGGCGGTGCCGCTGATCAGGCCGGTGGAGGCGTTGATCGACAGGCCGGTGGGCAGCCCGGTGGCGGTGTAGCCGAGCGGCGCGGTGCCGCCGCTGGCCTGGATCTGCAGGCTGGCGGCGCCGTTCAGCGCGGTCGACTGGTTGCCGGGGCTGGTGACGGTGACGGCGGTGCCGGCCGGCTTGGTCAGCAGGCAGCCGCTGACGTTCAGGTCGATGACCCGGCCGGTGCCCAGGCAGGTGGTGAACCAGTAGGTCTGCTCGCCGTAGCTCTGGCCCTTGGTGGCGGTCGTGGTGCCGTCCGCGGCGACCTCGCACGGGTTGTTGAGGGTGCACATGGCGCCGTCGTCGTTGCCGGTGTTGTTGATGCCGACGACCTTGCGGCTGGCCGCGTCGACGATCGGCGACCCGGAGGTGCCGTGCGTGGTGTTGCAGCCCGCGCTGTAGCGCAGCGAGTCGCGCCAGGTCCACTGGTCCTCGCGCAGGGTTCCGACGAACCCGTTGACGGAGCAGTTCCAGACCTGCTTCCAGTACGAGGAGGGTATGTACATGGCGGAGCCGTCGACCGGGTGGGTGTCGCTGATGGTCAGCGCGGTCGCGCCGTACTTGGAGGTGACGGCCGCGAAGGTGTCGGTGAGCTGGTAGAGCGCGACGTCGGTGCCGGTCATCGTCGCGTACAGCACCTTGTCGGCCTGGACGGTGCCGAGCGAGTTCCCGGCGGAGTCCAGCAGGGTGCCGCTGCGGCTGGCGCTGGTGTTCTGGATGACCTGGCCGGCCGTCGGCATGGTCGGCAGGCAGTGGCCGTTGGTGAGCATCATGGCCCGGTCGGTGTCGACCGAGCTCGGGTAGCGGACCAGCGAGGCGGAGCAGTTGCTCAGCGCGATGGTGGAGGTCAGGTCACCTGCCTGGACGGCCTGCGCGGGGGTGGCACCGAGGGTCAGGGCGCCCGCGACGACCGCGCCCGCGCCGAGTGCGGCGGCGGACCTCCTGGCGGCGAGTCTCTTGAACATGGCTCTCCTTGTGGGGGATTGCGAGCGTACGACCGGTCGGCGCACGCCCGCGCCGGACGAAAATGCCATGGCCACTTCAATCTGGTCAACAGTGCCGACGGAACTCGCGGACGGATCGCTCCGGCCCGGACGCCCTCCTGATTCCCCGTCAACCCCCGTCCGTTCGAACACCGTTCCGCCGGAGACGATCCGCGACGACCCGGGGCGGCGCGCAGCGCACCGCCGGTCGGGTGATCGTGCTGGGCCGCACGGGTGGCCGGGGCGGGTTCGGGCCGGAGCGCGCGCGGCGGCGGTGGAGAGTTCGTATCGGCCGACCCGCCGGACGGCGCGTCCGCGGGGGTGCGACAACGCCCCGACCGCGCCGCCGGCACGAACCCGAATCACCGGCACCGCCCTACCCGGGGCGGCGCCCCATGAGGAACCAAGGAGTCGACATGTCCCGCACCCGCAAGTACTTCGCCGTCGTCGCGCTGGCCGCCACCGCCGTCCTCGGCACCGCCGGAATGGCCTCCGCGTCCGCCGGTGCCCAGGGCGTGGCCGTCGGTTCGCCCGGCGTCCTCTCCGGCAACCTGATCCAGATCCCCGTGCACATCCCGGTCAACGTGTGCGGCAACAGCGTCGGCGTGATCAGCGCGCTGAACCCGGCGTTCGGCAACTCCTGCGCCAACATCGGCTGACCGGACCACCGTTGACGGGCCCGCGCGGACGCACCGACGCGCCGGCGGCCCGTCCGCAGGACGCGGGCCCCTCCCGTTCCCGGGAGGGGCCCGTACGCGTGGGGCGAGGCGGCGTCAGCGCGCCGGCTCGCTGGCGAACTCCGCCTCCTCCAGCAGCAGTTCGGCCAGCTGCTCCGGCGCGGTGACCATGCAGTCGTGACCGCTGCGCAGCTCCCGCACCCGGGACGGGGCGCCGTTGGGCTGGCGGGCGGGGACGGGACGGCGGACGGCGCCGGGCGGCAGGGCGCCGACGCAGTGGATGTGCGTGCGGGGGACGGCCGCCGCGGCCGGGTTGGCCAGGCCGACCGGCTGGCGGAAGCAGCGCGCCGACTCGTCCGAGAGCAGGGTGCGCAGCCAGGCCGCGTCCGCCGGGTCGGTGACCCCGAACAGGCCGACGGGCGCGGGCTGTTCGGGCAGCGGCGGGATCCGCCAGGGGGTGCCGGTGGTGGCGGCGAGTTCGAGCAGGTGCCGGGTCGCGGGCATGACGTCGAGCACGCTCTCGCCGTCGACCGGGACCATGGCGTCGAGGTAGACCAGCGCGGCGAGCCGCTCCGGAACGCGGTCGGCCACCGCCGAGACCACCATGCCCGCGTAGCTGTGGCCGACCAGCACCACGTCGGTGAGGTCCTCGTCGAGCAGCAGGCCGACGACGTCGGCGGTGTGGGTGTCGAGGCCCACCTCCGGGCCGAGCAGGTGGGCCCGCTCGCCGTGGCCGGTGAGCGAGGGGGCGAGCACCCGGTGCCCGGCCCGGGCCAGCAGGGGCGCCACGCGCTCCCAGACGCGCCCGCTGTGCCAGGCTCCGTGGACCAGGACGTAGGTCGCCGCTCGCGAAGTGGCGCTGGCAGTGGTGGTGGTGCCGGTGGTGGTACCGGTGTCGATGGTCATGGCACAGGACGCTAGTGAGCCCACGGGTACCTCCGGGTACCCGTGCTTGCTACCCTCCGGCCCATGCGCGACTCCGCGGGAGACGTCTTCCTCGCCGACTGCCCGGCCCGGCTGGCCATCGAGATCGTCACCGGCAAGTGGGCGGCCGTGGTGCTGTTCGCCCTCAGCCGCGGCCCGTGCCGGCACGGCGAACTCGTCGACCTGATCGGCGGCGTCTCGCGCAAGGTCCTCACCCAGACGCTGCGCCGCCTGCAGGGCTACGGCCTGGTCGAACGCCACCCGCCCGCCGGGGCTCCGCCCCGGGTCGAGTACGCCCTGACCGAGCTCGGCCTGACCCTGGTCGGACCGATCGCCGCCCTGACCGACTGGGCGCGGACGCACGGGGCGGCCGTCGCCGACTTCCAGGAGGAGACCGAACGGGAGGAGACCGGACGGGAGGAAGCCGAACAGGGGGAGGCCGAGCTCGGAGGCGGGGTCACCCGGCCGCGGTGAACACGTGCTCGGCGGGCGGGCCGAGCAGGAGGCCGGGGCCGGCGGCGAGGGCCTCGGTGAGGTGCGGGCTGGCGAGGTGGGCGTCGAAGGCGGCGCGGTCCTCCCACTCCTCGAAGACCAGCCAGGCGCTCGGATCCTCGGGGTGGACGTACGCCTGGTAGCTGATGTTGCCGGCCTCGGCCCGCGAGGGGGCGACCAGCGACAACGCCTGCGCACGGACCTGCTGTTCGGCGCCGGGGGCGGCCTTGAGCAGGGCGATCACGGTGACCTTGGACATGGTGGGGAACCGCTCCGTTCGACGCGGGCTTCCGGGCGCTGCGAGTCTACGTGCGGCCGCCGACAACTCCCGCCCGGCGGCGGCGCGTTGGGCCCCGGCATCGGCGCCCGACATCGACACCAGGCCGGGCCAGTACACGAACTCCTCGTCGCGGTGGCGGACTTCGGCGGGGCCCGGTCGCCGGCGAGAGAACGGGCGACCGGCCGGCCGCGGGGCGGCGGGCACGGGATCGACACACATCGAGTCCGTTCGTGGCCGGTGTCGTTCGCTAACATGCGCATCCATGACAACGCATGGGGGGACCGGCGGGTCGGGGTTCGACCTGGCCGGTAGCGGGGCCGAGCCGCTGGCGGCGGAGGATCCGCGGGCGATCGGGCCGGTGCCGCTGCTGGGGCGGCTCGGGGCGGGCGGCATGGGCCGGGTGTACCTCGGGGTGGTCGGGGACCGGTACGCGGCGGTGAAGCAGGTGCTGCCGCAGTTCGTCGAGGACCCGGACTACCGCCGGCACTTCGGCCACGAGCTCGACAACCTGGCACGGCTGCCGGAGGAGGCCACCGCGCCGCTGCTCGCCGCCGACCGCGAGGCGCGGCCGCCGTGGCTGGCCACCGCGTACGTGCCCGGCCTGACCCTGGACCGGGTGCTCGCCGTGCACGGCGGGCCGCTGGACACGGCGCGGGTGTGGCTGCTGCTGCGCGAGACGGCGGCCAGCCTGCGGGCGGTGCACGCGCTGGACATGATCCACCGGGACCTGAAGCCCTCGAACGTCATGCTGACCGCCCGCGGCGCCACCCTGATCGACTTCGGCATCGCCCGGGCCGCCGACCAGAGCCGGCTCACCCGGACCGGCATGGTGCTCGGTACGCCCGCCTACATGGCGCCCGAACAGGCCAACGGCGACCGCGAGTTCACCTCCGCCGTGGACGTCTTCGCGCTCGGCGCGCTGCTGGCCTACGCCGCCACCGGGCGGCCGCCGTTCGGCGAGGGCTCGGGGGTGGACATGCTCTACCGGGTCATCCACACCGAGCCCGACCTGGACGCGCTGCGCGAGCTCTCCCCCGTCCTCGCCGAGACCGTCGCGGCCTGCCTGGACAAGAACCCGGCCGGCCGGCCGAGCGCCGACCGCCTGGTCCGGCTCGCCGCCCAGCACGGCCCGGCGCCCGCCGAGCGGGCCGGCTGGCCCGAGCCGGTGCTGGGCACCCTGCTGGCCAGGTCGGCCTTCGCCGAGCAGCCCGCCCCGGCGGCCGACCCGGCAGCGGACGGCGCGGCCGAACCGCTCCCGCCGGACGGGGCGCCGACGAAGGTCCTGCGGGTCACCGGCCCGCCGCCGGAGCCCGGGCGCCGCTGGCACCGGCGGCTCGTCCCGTTCGTCGTCCCGGTGCTGCTGGTCGCCGGCGGGACCGCCGCCGTGCAACTGCTGCCGTTCGGCGGGCCGCCCCAGCAGTCGCAGGGCCAGGGACAGGGCCAGGGACAGGGCCAGGACGCGTCGTCGCCCGGCCTGGCCGGGACACCGGGCGGGACGCCGGGCGGCGGGGCGGCGTCCGGCCCGACGCCGGCCGCCGATCCGGACCGGAGCCCGAACCAGGACCAGGGCCCGACGCCGTCCACCCCGCCGACCGACTCCCCGGCGCAGAGCAGCGCCGACCCGGACCGGAAGTCGACACCGTCCGCGCCGAAGTCGACGGCCCCGGCGGCGAAGCCGACCACTCCCCCGGCGAACCCGGCGAACCCGGTGAACCCGGCGACCCCCGCGAAGTCGTCGGCCCCGGCGCGGGCGTACGGTCCGCGCTGCGTGTTCACCACCGCGGCGAGCTGCACCAGCGACGACCCGACGGTGGAGCTGACCTCGTCCGGCGGGTGGACGGACTGCACGTTCACCTTCACCACCGACTGGGGCGACGGCAACACCACCTACACCGACACCAACGGCACCGGCTCCGCCGACGTGCGCAAGACGTACGCCACGCACCGCTACGCCGCGCCCGGCACCTACCGGATCAACGTCCGGGCGGTCACCGACTCCGGTTTCTGCCTGGCGACGGGGGCGAGCCTGACCTTCACCCTCACTCCCTGAGCGGTTCCTCCCCGGCGGCGATCCGGTGCAGGGCGGCGGCCAGCCGGTCGACTTCCTGGTGGTTGTTGTAGAGCGCCGGCGAGGCGCGCACGGCGGCGGTCAACCCGTAGGCGGCGAGGGCGGGTTGGGCGCAGTGGTGGCCGGCCCGGACGGCGATGCCGAGCCGGTCGAGGGCGTGGGCGACGTCGAGCGGGTCGGTGCCGTCGAGGACGAAGGTGAGGACGCCGATCCGGCCGGGCGGGCCGCCGACCAGGCGCAGGCCGGGGACGGCGGCCAGCGCGGTGGCGGCGTGGGCGGTGAGGCGTTCCTCGTGGGCGGTGGCGGCGGCGCGGTCGAGGCCGCGGAGGTAGCGCAGCGCGGCGGCGAGTCCGGCGGCGCCGGAGATGTGGCCGGTGCCGGCCTCCAGCCGGTGCGGCAGCGGCGCGTAGGTGGTGCGGTCGAAGCCGACCGATTCGATCATGTTGCCGCCGCCCTGCCAGGGTGGCATGGCCTCCAGCAGCGGGCGCTTGCCGTAGAGGACGCCGATGCCGGTCGGGGCGAAGACCTTGTGGCCGGAGAAGGCGTAGAAGTCGACGTCCGACTCGGTGACGTCGACCGGGAAGTGGCTGACCGCCTGGGCGCCGTCGACCAGGACGACGGCGCCGTGGCGGTGGGCGAGGGCGGTCATCTCGGCGACCGGCGGGACGGTGCCCAGCACGTTGGAGGCGTGGGTGAGGGCGACCAGCCGGGTGCGCGGGCCGAGCAGGTCGCGGTAGGCGTCCTGGTCGATCCGGCCGTCGGGGAGCAGCGGGACGGGGCGGACCCGGGCCCGGCGTTCGGCGGCGATCAGCTGCCAGGGCACCAGGTTGGAGTGGTGCTCGGCGGCGGTGACCAGGATCTCGTCGCCGGTGCCGAGGTTGGCCCGGCCCCAGGACTGGGCGACCAGGTTGACCGCCTCGGTGGTGCCCCGGACGAACACCACCTGGGCCGGGTCGGGCGCGCCGAGCAGCCGGGCGGCCTCCGCCCGACCGTCCTCGTACGCCTCGGTGGCCTCCCGGGCCAGGGTGTGCGCGCCGCGGTGGACGTTGGAGGCGCCGGCCGTGCAGTACCGGGCGACGGCCTCGGCGACCTGCCGGGGCTTGAGCGTGGTGGCGCCGTTGTCGAGCCAGGCCAGCGGGTGCCCGTTGACCTCGCGGTGCAGCTGCGGGAAGTCGCGCCGGACCGCCTCGACGTCGAAGAGGAGGGCGGACGGGGCGACGGCGGGAGCGGGGACGACGGCCGGGGCGGCGGGGAGCCAGTAGCGGGTGCCGGGTTCGGCGTGCGCGAGCGCGGCGGGCACCGGCACGCCGTACGGGCCGGGGCCGGAGCCGGGGCCTGGGTGGCGGTGGGGGCGGAGCGCGGCGGGGGTGTCAGGAGTAGTCATGGTAGTGCGCCACCTCGACGTCCTGGAGCACCGCGATCGCGTCGTCGACCAGCGCCGCGACGGAGAAGTAGCCGGTCACCAGGTAGGAGGTGATGGCCTGCCGGTCGACGCCCATCGGGCGGACCGAGAGGCCGGGCTCGGCCTCGTCGGGGACCTTGGCGGGGCGCAGGCCGACCACGCCCTGCCGGTCCTCGCCGACCCGCATCAGCAGGATGTTGGTGGTGCCGGGCGCGGAGTCGGCGGTGCCGCGCAGGTCGAGCGTGTCGGAAGGCAGCAGCGGGACGCCGCGCCAGGTCAGGAAGGGGCTGCCGAAGAGTTCGACGATCTGCGGGGGCACGCCGCGGCGGGTGCACTCGCGGCCGAACGCGGCGATGGCGCGGGGGTGGGCGAGGAAGAAGGCGGGCTGCTTCCAGACCCGGGTGTGCACCTTGAGCACGGTCTGCGCGATGCTCAGTTCGTACGCGCGGGGGCTCTCCTCGTAGTCGACGAAGGTCTCCGGCAGGTAGGGCTCGCCGTGGTGGCCCGAGGTGAGGTCGAGCGGGTGCTCGGGGGCGGTGCGGCCGGCGGCGGTGGCGGCCGCGTCGAAGGCGTCGAGCCGGGCGCGCAGCGCGGGTTCGCGGTCGGCGAGTTCGAGCAGCATCCGGCGGTCCAGGGTGAGGACGGTGCAGGGGCTGGCGGCGGTGACCCGGTAGGGCATCGGGCGGCCGGCGGCCCAGGCGGCGGCGTCGAAGTAGTCGCCGTCGCCGAGGACTTCGAGCAGGGCGTCGGCGCCGTGGGCGCCGGTGGCGCGCTTCTCGGCGCGGCCGTGGGCCAGGACGTGCAGGCGGTCGGCGGGGGCGTCCTGGGCGACGATCGGCTGCCCGGCGGGGATCTCGTGCTCGGTGAAGGCGTCCGCGAGGGCGGCCAGCACGGGGCCGTCGAGCTGGCTGAGCAGCGGGAGTTCGCGCAGGTCCTCGGCGATCACCCGCCACCGGCCGTCGCCGTCCTGGTAGCTGCTGACCAGGCCGTCGCCGAGGATGAAGCCGCGCCGGCGGTTGACCCGGTAGACGCCGGCCTCCAACTCGACCCAGGGCAGGGCGCGCAGCAGGTAGCGCGGGGTGATGCCGAGCATCTGCGGGGCGGTCTTGGTGGTGGTCGCCAGGTTGCGGGCGGCGGAGGTGCTCAGGCTCCGCGGGCCCTGCCGGTGCTGCTGGTCGGGGCCGGTCGTCATGCTGGCCCTCGTCTTCCGTGCGGGTCGCGTGCGGGTCGCGTGCGGGTCGCGTGCGGCTTGCCTGCGGGTTCCGTCCGGGGCCGCGCCGGGGTGTCCGGCGGCCGCTTTCGTCCGTACCGGTTGTATCGGCGCGACGGAGCACGGCGGCGCAGCACCGAACAGGTGAACTCCCTTGTCCAAAAAGACTTCTGACGGTGCGTCAGGCAGCGGTCTCGGGCGCCAGGACGGCGCTGAAGTGCCGCAGGTGCGGGGGCTGCCGGACGATCCGGTAGCCGCCGAGGCGGTCGGCGCGGGCGGCCGCGGCGGCGGCGGTGCGGACGACGTGCTCCAGGTGGCTGCGGGTGTAGACGCGGCGGGGCAGGGCGAGGCGCAGCAGCTCGCGGCGGGCGGGGGTGTCGGGGCCCCCGGCCGGGTCGGGGCGGCCGAAGGTGAGGGAGCCCATCTCGGCGCAGCGGACGCCGCCCGCACGGTAGAGCTCGCAGGCGAGCGAGACGGCGGGCAGGCTGCGGGCGGGCAGGTGCGGGAGGAGCGCGGCGGCGTCGAGGTAGACGGCGTGGCAGCCGGGCGGGGTGAGGACGGGCACTCCGGCGTCCTGGAGGGCGCGGGCGAACCAGGCGGTGGTGGACTCGCGGTCGGCGAGGTAGTCCGGGTCGGTGGCCTCGGCGAGGCCGGTGGCGAGGGCTTCGAGGTCGCGGCCGGAGAGTCCGCCGTAGCTGGTGTAGCCCTCGGTGGCGATCAGCAGGTTGCGGCAGCGTTCGGCGAGTTCGTCGTCCTGGAGGGTGAGGAAGCCGCCGATGTTGCCGAAGGCGTCCTTCTTCATGCTGCACCAGGAGCCGTCGGCGAGCCGGAACAGTTCGCGGGCCACCTCGGCGGCGCTGCGGCCGGCGGCGGCCGGGTCGCGGCGGGTGACCAGGTGGGCGTTCTCGGCGAACCGGGCGGCGTCCAGGAAGAACGGGACGCCGGCGGCGCGGGCGCGGGCGGCGACCTCGCGGGCGTGCGCGGGCGAGACGGGGTGGCCGCCGCCGGCGTTGTCGGTGACGGTGAGGACGACCAGGGCGGCAGGCGGCCCGGGGTGGCCGGGGGCGAGGTGGGCGGCGAGCCGGTCGAGGTCGAGGTTGCCCTTGAACGGGTGCGGGGCGTCGTCCCGGGCCTCGGGGCCGGGCAGGTCGACGGGGTCGCCGCCGGCCAGCAGGACGTTGGCGATGGTGGTGTCGAAGTGCCCGTTGGCGAGGGTGACCCGGCCGGCGACGGGCAGCGACTGGAACAGGATCCGCTCCGCCGCCCGCCCCTGGTGCACCGGCAGGACGTGCCGGTGGCCGGTGAGTTCGCGCACCGCGTCCTCGAAGCGGCGGTACGAGCGGGCGCCGGCGTACGACTCGTCGCCGTTCATCAGCGCGCTCCACTGGCGGGCCGACATCGCGCCGGTTCCGGAGTCGGTCAGCAGGTCGATGGTGACCTCCGCCGCGTCCAGCCGGAACAGGTTGTACCCGGCGGCGGCCAGGCCGGCCGCCCGCTGACCGGGCGTCAGGAAGGGAATCGGTTCGACGGCCTTGATCCGGTAGGGCTCCACGGCTTCCTCCCACGGTGCTCCGCACGCCGCTGCGGCGGTGCGGGGTTCTGGTTCGCTCCTGCCTTGGAGTTCGGCACCGACGCACCGCAGGTGGCGGTGCGTCCGGGGGAATCCGGTGGAATCCGCCGGTCCGGGGGCGGGGGTTCAACATCCGCGTGCGGGCCACGGGCGGCGGGGCGCATAGCATCGGACGGCCGGCGCCTGTCGGGCGGCCGGCGCCCCCGTCCAGGAGGAACCGTGATGCGACTCGACCTCGCCGCCACCGCCCTGCCCGCCGAATCGCCCGGACTGGCCAGGCTGGCCGAGGAGGCCGGGGCCGACCGGATCTCGCTGGCGGAGACCTCGCACGACCCGTTCCTGCAACTGGCCCGGGCGGCCGACCGGACCGGGCGGATCGGGCTGGCCACCGGGGTCGCGGTCGCGCTGGCCCGGACCCCGATGCTGCTCGCGTACCAGGCGTGGGGGCTGCACGAGAGCTCCGGCAGGCGGGCCGCGATCGGGCTCGGCACCCAGATCAAGCCGCACGTGGTGCGCCGGTTCGGCATGCCGTGGGACCGGCCGGCCGACCGGATGCGGGAGTACGTGGCGGCGGTCCGGGCGGTCTGGCACAGCTGGCAGACCGGCGAACGGCTGGCGTTCCGGGGCGAGTTCTACCGGCACACGCTGATGACCCCGGTGTTCGCGCCCGACCCGCTGCCGTACGGCCCGCCGCCGCTGCTGCTGGCCGGCGTCGGACCGCTGATGACCGCCGCCGCCGGGGCCGTCGCCGACGGCTTCCTGGCGCACCCGTTCTGCACGCCCCGACACCTGGCCGAACGGGTGCTGCCCGGCGTGCGGGCCGCCCGGGCGGCGGCGGAGGCGGCCGGCGAGCCGTGGACCGCCCGCCCGTTCGAGGTGGTCGCCAACGTGCTGGTGGCCACCGGCCGCGACGAGCCCGAGTACCTGGCCAACCTGCGGCTGGTCCGCGAGCGGCTGGCCTTCTACGCCTCCACCCCCGCCTACCGCCCGGTCCTGGAGACCCACGGCTGGGGCGGCCTCCAGGAGGAACTGCACCGGCTCTCCACCCGGGGCCGCTGGCAGGAGATGGGCGAGGCGCTGGACGACACCGTGCTGCGCGCCTTCGCCGTCACCGGCACCCCCGCCGAGGCCGCCCGCGAACTCCTCGACCGCTACGGCCCGTTGGCCGACCGCCTCTGCCTGACCGTCCCCGACGGCACCGACCCGACCCCGCTGCTGCACACCCTCACGGCGGCCCGCGCACTCACCCGCTGAGCCCGGGCCGTCCCCCGGCTCGGCGCCGGGCCGGCCGGAGGTGGCGAGCGGCGAGCGGGTTCAGCGGGCCGGGCGCCACATGGTGGTGACGACGTGGCCGGTGGCGGTGGTGATCTCCGTGCGCGGGACGAAGCCGAGGCTGCGGTAGCGGGCCAGGTTGGCCGGGTTGGAGGACTCCAGGTAGGCCGGGGCGCCGAGGGCGTCGATCCGCTCCAGGCCGCGGGCGAGCAGGGCCGTGCCGAGGCCCTTGCCGCGGTGGTCGCGGTGGACGCCGAGCAGGGTGAGGTAGAAGCAGGGCACGCCGGGGTGGGCGGCTTCCAGCTGGTCGTAGACGGCCAGGATCGCCCGGGCCGCCTCCTCCCCCGCCGCCTCGGTGAGCAGCCCGGGCAGCAGCTCGGCCTCCCGGGCGGTGAGTTCGGTGCCGCCCGGCGGGATCCACACGGCGACGGCCTCCGCGCCGGGGGTGACCCGGGTCCAGGGGTAGCGCAGCGCGGAGGCCGCGTACAGCCGCCACATCACGGCGGCCTGCTCGGCGCGCCGGGCCGGGTCGGGAAAGGCCGGGCCCCAGAGCGGGTCGTGGAAGAACGCGCTGGTCAGGGTGGAGACCATGGCGTCGAGGTCGGCGGGGGTGGCGGTCCGGTCGGGGCCGGACGGGTTGCTGCTGGTCACCGTCGCACGGTAGCCGGACGGGGCGGCCGGGCGCTCGACGGAATCCGTGGCGGGCCCGGCCGCCCGGTCGATTCTCAGAGGATTCTCAGAGGTTTCCGCACTTGGCGGGAGAGCTGACCCCACGTCAGAATTGTCGGCGTCCCTTCAGCCCGGACGGCGTCCCCCCTCCCCGTCGCCGGAAGCTCCCCCGCATCCGTTCGAGGTCACTTTCCCACGAGGAGTCGTCATGTCCGAAGAGCTCTCCCGGCTCGCCGAGCGCGCCCGTCCCACCGTCCTCGGCCTGGCCCGGATCGTGGTGTCGCTGCTGTTCGCCTGCCACGGGGCGGCGACCCTGTTCGGCGTCCTGGGCGGAGCGTACGGCAAGGCGCCGCAGGTCGGCGAGTGGCCCGGCTGGTGGGCGGCGCTGATCCAGCTGGTGGGCGGCGCCCTGGTGCTGGTCGGGCTGGCCGTGCGGCCGGCGGCGCTGCTGTGCTCGGGGTCGATGGCGTACGCGTACTTCAGCGTGCACCAGGAGAACGCGCTGTGGCCGATCCAGAACGGGGGCGAGGCGTCCGTGATGTTCTGCTGGGCGTTCCTGCTGTTCGCCGTGGTCGGACCGGGCGGACTCGCCCTGGGCGTGCTGCTCCGGCGGCCGGCCCGGCCGCAGCCCGCCACCGCCTGACCACTTGAGCGCCTGACTGCTTGACCACTTGACCGCATCCCGGCCCGCGTACGCCGCGCGCCGGGGTGCGGTCAGTCGGCGCGCGGTCAGCCGGCGCGCGGTTAGCCGGGGCTGGGCGCCAGTGCCCGCCGGCGGCCGCACCGGGGGCGGCCGGCACGCGGGCGGCCGGCCCGGTCGGGGGCCCGGATGAAGGTGAAGGCGAGCAGGAACAGCGCGGTCGCGGCGATCGAGTCCAGCCAGTAGTGGTTGGCCGTGCCGACTATCACCGTCAGGGTGATCAGCGGGTGCAGCAGCCACAGCCAGCGCCAGCGCGAGCGGGTGGCGGCGATCAGGCCGATCGCCACCATCAGCGCCCAGCCGAAGTGCAGCGAGGGCATCGCGGCGAACTGGTTGGAGAGGTGGTCGGCGTCGGGCGGGCCGTACACCGAGGGGCCGTAGAGCCGGGCGGTGTCCTGGAGCCCGGTGGACTCCAGCATCCGCGGCGGGGCCAGCGGGAAGGCGAACGGCAGCACCAGCGCGACCGAGGTGACGGCGGCCAGCACCCGGCGCGACCACAGGTAGTGCGCGGGGCGGCGGACGTACAGCCAGACCAGGAAGAGCACCGTCGCGGGGAAGTGCACCGTCGCGTAGTAGGTGTTCGCCAGGTGCACCACCGCGCCGCTGTGCAGCAGCAGCGACTGCACGCCGCCCTCGCCGGGGAGGTGGACGGCCCGTTCCAGGCCCCAGACCCGGTCGGCGTTGTGGAAGGCAGCGGTGGTGTGGCCGATGGCCAGTCGGCGGCCGAATTTGTAGACCAGGAACAGCCCCAGCACCAGCAGCAGTTCCCGCACCAGCGGCGGCCGGGCCGCCGTCCCCTTCCGGGGTCCGGCCGGCTCCGTTCGGACGTGCACCGCTGCCCCCTCCGTGTCGGGCGCGCCGCTTGGACGGTGCCCGGGTGTGTCGATACGCTGACGTATCGATACGTGAACGTATCGATGGTTTATGCATCGTACATTCGCCCTTCACCGCACCGACCCCACGGGGATGCCATGACGCCACCGAGTGCCGCTCCGCCGGATCCCCCCCGCGTCCCGCTCGAAGATCAGCCCCGCGCGCGAGCGGGAGTTCTTCGAGGCGGTGCTGGACGAGGTCCGCACCCACGGCTACCAGGCCGTCACCATGGAGGGCGTGGCCGCCCGCACCCGGTGCGGCAAGTCGACGCTCTACCGGCACTGGGGCGGCAAGGCCCGGCTCGTCGCGGCCGCCCTGCGGGCCGGACGGGAGCCGCGCTGCGCGGGCATCGACACCGGTTCGCTGGCCGGCGACCTGCGCCGGGTCGCCGCGGCCGCCGGCGCCTGGTCCGACCACGACACCAGCCTGCTCCAGGCCCTCGGCTACGCGGTGATGACCGACAGCGACCTGCGCGACGCGGTCCGGGAGACCGTGATCGCCCCCGAGCTCGCGGCCCTGGAAGCCCTCCTGCGACGCGGCGTGCGCCGCGGCGAGGTGGCCGCCGACCACCCGGCCCTGGAGTTCGTCCCCGGCATGATCTTCGGCATGACCCGGATCCGCCCCCTGTTCTCCGACCGCCCCGCCGACGCCGCGTACCTGGCGCGCTACGTGGAGGCCGCCGTCCTGCCCGCCCTCGGCCTGACCTGACCCGACCTGGCCTGACCCGCACCGGCCTGACCCGCACCGGCCTGACCCGCACCGGCGCACGTCGACGGGCCCGGAGAGGCTCGCGGGCGCGGGGTCAGGCGTGCAGTTCGCCGTCGACGACGGTGACGGCGCGGCCGGTGAGCAAGGTGCGGGGGCCGCGCAGGCGGGTGCGGACCAGGCCGGTGCGGCGGCCGCCCTGGTGGCCGGTGAGGTCGTCGCGGCGCAGGCGGGCGGACCAGTACGGGGCGAGGGCGGTGTGGGCGCTGCCGGTGACCGGGTCCTCGTCGATGCCGTAGGCGGGGAAGAAGCAGCGCGAGACGAACTGGTAGGCGCCGTCGGGGTCCTCGGCGAGGGCGGTGGCGATGATGCCGCGGGCGGAGAGCGGCCGGGCGACCAGCGCGGCGAAGTCGGGGGCCAGTGCGCGGACGGTCCTCTCGTCGGCGAGTTCGACCAGCAGGTCGCCGACGTCGGCCGAGGTGTCCCGGACCGCGACCGGCTCGGCGCCGAGCGCCGCGGCCAGCCCGTCCGGCACCGCGACGGGGGTGAGGTCGGAGGTGGGGAAGTCCATGGTGACCGCGCCGTCGGGCCCGGTCTCGGCGGTCAGGATCCCGCAGCGGGCGGTGAACCGGACCGGGCCGGTGGCCGTGCCGGTGGTGTGCAGGACGTGCGCGGTGGCCAGGGTGGCGTGGCCGCACATGTCCACCTCGGTGACGGGCGTGAACCAGCGCAGCGCCCAGTCCGCGTCCCCGCCGGGCGGCAGCGGGTGGGCGAAGGCCGTCTCGGAGAGGTTGACCTCGGCGGCCACCCGCTGCAGCCAGTCGTCCGCCGGGAAGCCGGCGGAGTCCAGCAGCACGACCGCGGCCGGGTTGCCGCCGAACGGGCGGTCGGTGAAGGCGTCGACGATTCGAATCCGCATGCCCCGGAAGGTACGGCAGCGACGGCCCGGCGGCCAAGGACTGACACCTGCGCCCGGGCGCTGCCCAGGCCACCGCCGCGTCCGGGGCACCGACGCGTCCGGGACGGCGCCGCGCTCAGAGCACCTTCGCCGCGAAGGCCAGCATCGCGGGGACGTGGTGCGCGCCGCCGCCCTCGTGGCCGTTGTACGGGTAGACCGCGATCTCCTTCGGGCCGCGGTAGTGGTGGTAGGAGGCGAAGACGGTCTCCGGCGGGCACACCTCGTCCATCAGCGCGACCGAGTACAGCGCCGGGGCGGTGGCGCGGGCCGCGAAGTGCAGGCCGTCGACGTAGGCGAGGGTGGCGAAGACGGTCTCCACCTTGTCGCGGTGGACCTTGCAGAAGTCGGCGACCTCCTTGTACGGGAAGGCGTCGGTGATCTCGGTGGCGCGCCGGATGTGCTGGAGGAACGGCACCTCAGCGACCACCCCGGCCAGGTCCGGCACCAGGCCCGCGACGGCCAGGGCCAGCCCGCCGCCCTGGCTGCTGCCCGCCACCAGCACCCGTTCCGGGTCGATCCCGGGGTGGGTGCGGACGGCGTCCACGGCGCGCACCGCGTCGGTGTAGAGCCGCCGGTAGTAGTAGGCGGCCGGGTCGAGCACGCCCCGGGTCATCGAGCCGGGGTGGGCCGGGCCCGCGCTGGGCGCCTCGTCGGAGGTGTCGCCGACCGCCCACCCGCCGCCCTGCCCCCGGGTGTCCATCACCAGGTGCGCGTACCCCGCGCTCGCCCACAGCAGGTGCTCGTGCGCCAGGCCCCGGCCGCCGCCGTACCCGACGTAGCTCACCACCGCCGGCAGCGGCCCCCCGGCCCCGCGCGGACGCACCAGCCAGCCCTTGATCGGCTGCCCCGCGTACCCGGGGAAGGTGACGTCCTCGACCGTGACGGTGGCCAGTCCGGTCTCGACCGCGACGGTGTCCAGCCGGGCGGGGACGGCCCTGGCCTCGGCCAGGGTGCCCGCCCAGAAGGCGGCGAAGTCGTCGGGTTCGGTCCGGGCCGGCCGGTGTTCGCGCAGCTCGGACAGGTTCATCGAGAGGAAGGCCATGACCGGCGAGGATAGGCGCGGGGCGCGGCCCGGCCAATGCCGGGTGGCACCCCGCGCCGGAAAACCGGGCCGTGGCGGGGCCGTCGCCGTGAAAGTTACATCGGGCCCGGCCCCGCTCCTCCGATCCCCGCCCGCTTCCCGCTGCCCGGCCCGACCGGGTCCGGTCCGGCCGGGGCGCCGGCCGGGTCAGCGGCAGAGCGCCGCGTCGACCGCGTCGGTCACGTGCTCGGCGGCGGGCGGCTCCGGGACGGTGGTGACGGTGATGTTCGCGGCCCGGCCGTCCTCCGTGACGCCGCCCCGGCTCCGGTGGCCCGGGGCGGTGCCGCCGTGGCCCCAGACCAGTCCGCCGCAGCTCAGCGGCCTGCTCTGGATCCCGAGGCCGTAGCGGACGCCGGGGCCGAGCAGCTCGGCGGGCACGGTGCTGCGCATCTGGGCGAGCTGGGCGGCGGGCAGCAGTCGGCCGCCGAGCAGCGCGCCGTAGAACGCGTTGAGGTCGCTGTTGGTCGACACCACGGCGCCCGCGGCCCAGGCCATCGACGAGTCCATCTCGGTGTAGTCGACCAGCCGCGCTCCCGAGGCGGGTTCGCCGGTGTCGCCGGTGTTCAGGTAGCCGTGCGGGTGGGGCTCGCGGAGGGCGGTCTCCCCGGTGGCGGGGAGGTAGGTGTGGCGCAGGCCGATCCGGTCGATGACCCGCCTGGTGACCTCCTCGGCGTAGGGGCGGCCGGTCACCTTCTGGATCAGCAGGCCGGCGACCAGGTAGTTGGTGTTGCTGTACCCCCAGCCGGTGCCGGGGGCGAACACCGCCCGCTGGGCCAGTGCCCCGTCGAGGAGTTCGCGCGGCTCGAAGTACCGGTACTGGATGGTGGTGAAGTCGAGCAGCGCCGGGGCGAGCATGTAGTCGGGCAGGCCGCTGGTGTGCTGGAGCAGTTGACGGACCGTGATGTTCCGGCCGTCGACGCCGTCGCCGCGCAGCAGGCCGGGCAGGTAGGTGTCGACGCTGGCGTCCAGGCCGACCCGGCCCTCCGCGACCAGTTGCAGGACCACGACGGCGGTGAACGCCTTGGTGTTGCTGCCGGCCCGGATCTGCCCGTCGACCGGGACCCCGGCCCCGGTCGCCAGGTCGCCGACGCCGGCGGTGTAGGTGCGGCTGCGGCCGTCCCGCCCCTTGACGGTGGCGAGGGCGGCGGGCATCCCGTCCGCCTTCACCAGCGCGTCGAGGCGCTGCTGCACGACGTCCGGGCGCGGTGCGGCGGCGGGCGCGGCTGAGGCTGAGGCTGAGGCTGAGGCTGAGGTCGGGACGAGGGCGGTCAGCGCGAGTCCGGCGGCGGCCGTGGCCGTCATCGCGTGCCGGACCGCGCGGATGCGGCGCGCCGTGCGGCGCGGGGGGTGTTCGTTCATCGGGGCTCCTTCTTCGCTCTTCGCTGGCGGGGGGTGGTGCGAGCCGGTGCGGCCGGTCAGCCGCAGAGCGCCTCGTCCACGGCCTGGTCCGCGTGCTTGCCGACCTCCTCGCCGGCCGGGAACCCGGTCACGGCGATGCTCGCGGCGCGGCCGTCGTCGGTGGTGCCGCCGAAGGTCTCGTAGCCGGGGAGCGCCCCGCCGTGCCCCCAGGCGACCCCGCCGCAGGAGAGCGGGCGGCTGATCAGGCCGAGGCCGTAGCGGACGCCGGGGCCGAGCAGTTCGGCGGGCACGGTGCTGCGCATCTGGGCGAGCTGGGCGGCGGGCAGCAGTCGGCCGCCGAGCAGCGCGCCGTAGAAGGCGTTGAGGTCGCTGTTGGTGGACACCATCGCGCCGGCCGCCCAGCCCCAGGACGGGTCGAGCTTCGTGTAGTCGCGCAGCGATCCGTCGGCGGCCCGCAGGTAGCCCTTGGGGTGCGCCTCGCGGATCGTCGTCTCGCCGGGGGCGGGGAAGTAGGTGTGGCGCAGGCCGATCCGGTCGACGACCCGCTTGGTGATCTCCTCGCCGAGCGGGCGGCCGGTCACCTTCTGGATGATCAGGCCGGCGACCAGGTAGTTGGTGTTGTTGTACTCCCACCGGGCGCCGGGCGCGAAGTGGGCCTTCCGGGCCAGCGCGGCGTCGAGGAGTTCGCGCGGCTCGAAGTACCGTCCGGGGTCGGCGAGCACGCCCTCGGTGTCCACGTACTCGGGCAGGCCGCTGGTGTGCTGGAGCAGTTGACGGACCGTGATGTTCCGGCCGTCGACGCCGTCGCCGCGCAGCAGGCCGGGCAGGTAGGTGTCGACGCTCGCGTCCAGGCCGACCCGGCCCTCCGCGACCAGCTGGAGGACCACGACGGCGGTGAACGCCTTGGTGTTGCTGCCGATCCGCACCTGCCCGTCCACCGGGACCTTGGCGCCGGTCACCGCGTCGCCGACGCCGGCCGTGTAGGTGCGGCTGCGGCCGTCCCGCCCCTTGACGGTGGCGAGGGCGCCGGGCACCCCGTCCGCCTTCACCAGCGCGTCGAGGCGCTGCCGGGTCGCGTCCGGCCGGGGCGCGGCCGAGGCCGAGCCCGGCGCCAGGACTCCGGCCACCACGGCGGCGGCCAGCGCGGCCACGGTCACCGCGGTGACGCCCCGGCCGGCCTCCCGGCCGGGGCGTCGGCCGGTGCGCCGATCGGTGCGTCGGCCGGTGGGCCGATCGGTTTGCCGGTCCTCGCGGAGGCGGTGGGCGCGGTGCGGGCGCAGTGCGTTCTCGTTCACGGGGAAACCCTTCTGGGGAGGGCGCCGGAGCTCTTCGCGGCGCCCTCCAAGAGGACCATCCGACGGACCGTCAATCCGTCCGCGCCGAGGACGAGAAGGCACCCGGGAACCCGCTCCGGGGCGACCCCCGTCCCGGGACCCTGCTCCCGGGACGACGAGCCCCGCCGGCACCGTGTACCGAGCAGCGCGACCGGTCGTCGGGCGGTCGCGACATGGAGCAGAATGTGCGGCACCGCCCCCGGGGTGTGGGCGGCAGGCCATCGGCGGGGCGGGAGTACCTGAGCACATGAGCACGGACATCGACGGGCACGGGGTCACGCCCGCCCGCCCACCGGGCGTTGCGGACCGCCCCGCACCGCACCTCCGGGTCCCGGACGTGACCCCCGCCCCACCGACGGGCGGTCCCAACCCGCCCCCGCGCCCGCCCTGGTGGGAAGAGAACGTCGGGGCGGGCCGCTGGGCCGGTGTCGAGGCCGACCTGCTGGCGCTGCCGCGCTCCCGGCGGGCCGACCGCTCGCCGACCCCGCTGCAGATCCTCGGCGCGCGGCGGCGGGAGAGCAGCCACGAGCACTACCTGGCGTTCCTCCTCGATCCGCGGGAGGACCACGGCTTGGGCGCGGGCCTGCTGGCCGCCCTGCTGGAACTGGCGGGCCGCCCCGATCTGGCCGCCGACCCGCGCCTCGACCGCACCCGGCTGCACCGGCAGGTCTCCGGCGACGCCAGCCGGCCGGACCTGGTCGCCACCGGCCCCGCAGCTTCGGTGGTCGTCGAGTTGAAGATCGACGCCCCGGAAGGCCACCGGCAGACGACCCGTCAGGCGGACGACTTCGCCGGTCTGGCGCAGTCGGCCGTGTTCGTCTACCTCACCCCGGACGGCACCGCACCGGGCGACGGGCGCTTCCGCCCCGTCGCACAGCGCGACTTGGCCGGACGCCTGGCCCGGCTGCTCGCCCGGACCAGCACGGGGCCCGACGCCGCAGGACCCGACGGCGCAGGACCGGGCGCCGCGGGGCGCCGACATGCCGAGGACTACCTGAACGACCTGGAGGCCGTGGTGGGCATCAGCACCGACGACGACGAGGACGCCCGTTTCTGGGCCACCCACCGCACCGCGCTGCTGGCCGCGCAGGCCGCGACCCGGCGGCTGCTGACGCGCCTTCCGGCACACACCGGCGTCGCGCTGGCCGCCCTCGCCGACGGCCTCGGGGCGGACCTCGTCGTCGGACACGTCGACTACACGACGTCCGGCGGCCACGCGGAGAGCGCCGTCGTCCTCAGCCGCCCCGGCTGGCTGGCCGACGGCGTCCCGCAGCTCGGCTTCGGCCTCGGGATCCGCCGCAGGAGCGGCGGCACCCAGGGCCCCGACCTGGACGGGGCGGCCCAGCACCCGTTCCACGGCATCTACTGCACCCACCCGGCAGTGCGCGCGGAACTCGGACGCCGCCTCGCCCACCGGGGCTGGGGAGGGCACTGGGCCTGGTGGCAGTACGCGGAGTTGACTCCGCAACCGGCGGGCACCGGCTTCCTCGACCACAACGCGGCGAACGTCGGTGCCGCGGTCCGCGACAGCTGGCTTGATCACATCGCCGCGGTCGACGCGCTGTGGGCCGCGCGCCACACCCTCTGAGCACGCACTTCACCGTTCGAGGCGCTGCGGCGGCAGGCCGGTGGCGGAGGTGCCCGGGCCGACGGCGGGGACGTCGGCGGCGCGGTGCCGCGGTCCACGCGCTGGGCACCGACGGCCCGATCCACGAGAACGACCAGCGCGCTCCGGGCACGGGCAACCGGTCCGGCTGGACCCTCGCGCTCGGCACCCGTCGGTGGGGCTCGTCCGGTTCTGACCGGGACGGGCCGTGGGACCGGCACGGTCATGGACCGTGCCGGTCCGGGTCGGACGGACGTCGTCCCGGCCGGTGAGGCGGTGAGGCGGTAAGGCGGCGAGGCGCGCGGCCCCGCCGGGACCGAAGCGGCCCGCCGCCTCGCCGGCGGCCCCCGGAACGGGTGACGCCCGGTCACCCGGTGCCTCCTCAGTCGACGCGGCGCCAGTTGATCCAGGAGCCGTTGTCGTTGCGGGTGATCTCGTACAGGTGGCCGTCGGACCAGCGGGCGCTGAAGTCCAGGCTGCCGGAGCCGTCGGCGTACAGCCGGATCTCGCTCGTGAGGCTGCCCCCGAACGAGACCCAGTCGCTGGGGACGCCGGACGGGCTGATCCACCGCGCCCACATGGCATTGTCGGTCCCGACCGCGAAGACGTGGTCGACGCCGTTGATGGTGCAGTAGAGCGGGTCGCCCAGGGCACCGCCGCACTTGACCGGGCCGCCGGCCACGTCGAGGGACCTCACCTCGATCTTGGTGGTGCTGCAGTGGACACGGGGGAACTTCGCGGGGACGGCCGCCTGCGCCGTCGTGGCGCCGGCGACCGCGCCCCCCAGCGCCACGCTCAGGAATGCCATCGTGACGGCGGCGGTCCTCTTGATCCTCAACACCCGGGTCTCCTCGGTGGTGGTGGTCGAGCGCTACTGGCCCGTTCGACGTGCCCGCGTCCCCACCCGGTTCGGTCCCGTCCGCCGGGCCGCCCGATCCTGCCCCATCGGGCAACCGCGCCTACCCGTACGAACGCGCGCACCGGGAATGGTCGTCGCGGTCGAGGCCCCCGCGAGGACCGCCCCGGGAAGGCGCCGCACCGCGCGGCAGCGCACCGACACCGACACCGACACCGGCGCCACCGCCACCGCCACCGCCACCGCCACCGACCGGAACCCGAACGCCTGATACCGGCAAAACTGCCGGGGACTCACCTCCTCGGACGGCCGGTCGGCAGGACCCGCCAGGCCGGTTCCAGCGGCAGGGCGCCGCCGCTCACCGACCGGAGGTCGTCCTCGGGGACGGCCCTGGCCCTCAGGGCCGGCAGGTGCCGGTCGGCGTAGCGGCGGTGGGCCGCCGGGTCGGACCACAGGGTCGCGACCAGGTGGCGGTCCTCCCCCAGCCGGACGACGACCCCCGCCAGCATGCCCCCGGCCGCCGCCATGCCGGGCGCCCACACCTCGCGCTGGACGTCGAGGAAGTGCCTCCCGCGACCGGGCGCCAGCCGACAGTCCGCGACCCGCAGCAGCGCGGCCCGCTCCAGCGCCTGCGGCAGGCCGGCCGCGTCCCCCGGCATGTCGAGGACGACCTCGCCGGCGGCGGCGTCGATCGCGGTGTAGCCGGCCCCGCTGCCGGCCCGGCCGTGCCGCTCGTCCGCGCTCCGCCGACTGTCGGCGGCCACGGCGGCGTGCCGGTCGCGCATGAAGCGCAGGTAGGCGCCCTCGTCAGCCCACAGGCCCAGCAGCAGGGCGCCGCCGCCGTCCGGGTCCCAGCCGCCGACCTGCCCGAGCAGTCCGGGCTGGTCGCCGATCGCCGGCCAGGCGGCCTGTGCCGTGGCGAACCGCCCCCGCGCGGCCACCGGCACCCGGCACCCGATCCACTTGCCCCACATCCGCCGCCCGCCTCCCGATCGCCACCGGCCGCCACCCCGCCCACCCATGATCGACCGCCGCCCCCGAGCAGCGTCAATCCGCCCACGGACCCCACCGACCGGGACCACCGACGTACGACCCTCTCCCACGGAAGCGGAAGCCGACCGGCACCGGCACCGGTATCAGTACGGGTCGGAACAGCCCCTCCGACAGCCGCTCGACTGCCCGTCCCCCCGGCCCTCCCAGCGTCCGATGACCGGTGAACGGCGGGCCAAAGTGGCCGGTTTCCGATCTGGCGGCGGGTACCGTCCACCGGTTCCCCTTGGTCATCCGCCCGTTCCGGAACGGGCGCCGGCCGACCGCCGGCAGCCCTCCGGACGGTCGGCCACACCGCCGGACGGGACGCCCCGCACCGGGCAAGCCGAGGAGAGGGAGCGAGCGGACGATGGAACGGACCACGGGGCAGCAGCCGACGCGGAGGCAGGAACCGGGGCCGGGGCGGGGAGCGGGGCCGGGGCGGGGAGCGGGGCCGGGGCGGGGAGCGGGGCAGCCTCCGAGCCGCGTGCTGACCGAGCTGACGGGCGACGCCGACGCGTTCGCCAAGGCCGTGGCGGAGGGCATCCCGCAGGTGTTCCGACCCACCGGGCGGCCCGCCGGACTGCCCGGGGTCGAGGAGTTGGAGACGGTACTGAACGGCGGCCTGCTGCGCGTCCCGTACGTGGAGATGGTGCGGGACGGCGCGGTCGTCGAGCCCGAACTCTTCTGCGCCACCCGCACGGTGGCCGGGCGGCGCGAGAGCGGCTGGGCGGACCCCGCCCGGATCTCCGCCCTGCTCGCCGAGGGCGCCACCCTGCTGCTGCCCCAACTCGACCAGTGGCACGCCGGGGTACGGGCCATGGCCACCGACATCGCCCTCCACCTGGGCCGTCGCACCGAGGCGTTCTGCTTCACCACGGGCGCGGGCCGCCGCGGCCTGGACGTGCACCGCGACGACGCGGACGTCCTGGTCGTCCAACTCGCCGGCGCGAAGGACTGGACCGTCCACGAGCCCCCCGCCGACGGCCACTGGCGCCCCGGCCTCGCCCCCGCCCCCGGACCGGTCGCCCTGCGCACGGCCCTCACCCCCGGCGAGATCCTCTACGTCCCGCGCGGCGCCCCGCACACGGCAACGGGCCACCGGGGCCTGTCGGTCCACCTGTCGTTCACCATCCGGGAGGCAACCACCGGACGCCTGCACGCCGCCCTCGGCGAATTCCTGACCACACCCGGCCTGCCGACCGGTGACCTGCCCGAACGCCCGGACACGAGCGAGGTACTGGCCACAGCCGCCGAGGTACTGCGACTCGGCCGCGAGCGCCTGGCCGCGCTGACCCCGGAGGAGCTGCTGCAGCTCGCCCGGGGGCCGCTGCCCGCCGGGGCGGCGGCTGCGCCGGGTGCGACGAGCCTGGCAGGGGCGGGGCTGGCGGGAGCGGGGCTGCTGGGGGTTGAGTGGGGCATGCGGGACACGGCATAGGTGACGCGTCACGCATGCCGTGACATGCGTGACGTGGCAATACATGACGCGACATTGATGACACGTCACGCATGACGGGACATGTGTGACGTGACATCGATGCCTCATCACACATGTCGCGACATGCATGACACGTCACGGGTGACGCGTCATCAATGCAGCGTCACCCGTGTCGCGACACGGATGACGTGCGATCCATGACGTGACACCGATGACGCAGCAACGTATGCCGCGACATCGATGACGAGGCATGCATGACGCGACACACGTGATGGCGCATGCGTGTCACAACACGCATGACGCGACACGCACGACAGGGCGCGGCGCCCCGGACCGCCCGAACGGCCCGTGGTACCGCGCCCGTCGTAGCCGTGCAGCAGCCGACTCAGCGCACCGGACCGATGGGCCCGGTCACGCCGGTCAGATACAGAACGGGCGGGTGCAGGAACCCTCACAGGAGAGGCTCACGGCGGCTTCCTCGTGCTCGGGGCTCTCGGCGGCAACGAGGTCCTGCACGTCGAGGTCGAACAGCTCCTGCATGTCGGTGGCCATGGGGGCGTCCCTTCGTCGGTGCCGCGACTGGCCGCGGCGGGCTGCTGCGGACGCTAGGCATCCTGCGTATGCATCGACAAGGAGTGCGCACGGATGAATGGACAAATTCAGCCAACTCTTGATGATCCTCCGTCAACCATGGACAGTTCGGGGACGTCGGGATAGAACGGTCCGGCCGGATCACCCGGCACACCAGCACCACGACTACGCAGCACGGCACCGCCGTACCGCAGCACAGGACCGCAGCACAGGACCGCACGGCCGGACGAAAGCACGGCAGTACCAGGCACTCGGGGAGCACGGTGGGGAAGAAGTCGCACACGGCACACCAGGACGCGATCTTCACCGCCACCGGCCCCGTTCTGCTCCGTACTCCCGCGCTGCCCCTCCCGCCACGCCATCGCCGCGCCGAACCCGCAGCATCAGCCAGCCCCGCCGGCTCTGCCGACTCTGCCCACTGGGGAAGCCCGGGAGGCGATCCGCTCGGCGAGCAGATCGGTGAGTGCTTCGCCGACCGGCTCGTCGAGGCCGCCGCCGATCCGGTGCTGCGCGAGGCGATCGAGATCTCCAGCCCTTCGCTGGCCGACCTGCTGGAGCGGGCCGTCCCGGCCGTGGCGGCTCCCGAGGACGGACCTCGCGCCGCCGAACTCCATCTCGCCGAGCTCCGCCCCGCCGCGCTGCGGCGGGCGGCCGAGGCGGTCGGGCGGTACCGGTTGCGGATGGCGACCCGGGCGACGCCCTTCGGGTTGATGGCCGCCGTCGGGACGGCCCGCTTCGGGGCTCGGGCCGAGGTTGGTTGGGAGGGCGGCGAGCGCCGCGCGTTCCGTCCGGACCTGGGCTGGTTGCTGCCGTTGTTGGACCGGCTGCGCACCGATCCGCAGGTGCTGGGGTCGCTGCTGCTGGCCGTGGACCAGCAGGCCGTGCTGCGCGGGGACCGACTCGTCCTGCCGTACCTGCCCGACCGCTCGACCCTGCCGGAGAGCACGGCGGAGGCCGTTCCCGGCGCCGGCCGGCCGGTCGCCGAGCGGACTGTCCGCGCGACGCCCGTCGTGCGTGCCGTCGTCCGGTTGGCCGAACGGCCTGTGTCGCACGCCGAGTTGCTGGCGGGGTTGGCCGCCGGGTTCCCGACCGCGCCCGCCGAGGCGATCGCGGGGCTGGTCCGCACGCTGGTCGCGCAGGGGTTCCTGCTCACCGACCTGGTGCCGCCGCCGCACAGCACCGACCTGCTGGGGCACGTCCTGGAGCGGCTGCCCGGCGAGCACCCGGTACGCGGCGAACTGGCGGCGGTTCGCGGCCTGTTGGCGCGGGCGGCGGGGTTGCCGCGGGGGCGGGCCACCGGTGTGCTGCGGGAGGCTCGGCGGCGGATGCTCCGACTCGGGCCCGCCGAGCGGCCGTTGCACGCGGACCTCGCGCTGGTGGGCGGGGTGGTGCTGCCCGAGCAGGTGCGGGTCGAGGTCGAGCAGGCCGCCGGTGTGCTGTGGCGGCTCTCCCCGCCGGTCGGCGCGCCCGAACATCTGCGCTCCTACCACGCGGAGTTCGTCGAGCGGTACGGCATCGACAGTCCCGTCCCACTGGCCGAACTGCTCGACGCCGACACCGGTCTCGGCCCGCCCGCCGGCTACCGCCGCCCGGTCGGCCCGCGCGGCGCGGCGAACCCGGAGCCCGCCCGTGCCCGGACCGAGCGGGAGGCCGCCCGGAACCGGGTGCTGGCCGAACTGGTCGCGGGCGCACTGGTCGACCGCGAGCCCGGCGGTCCGCTGCCGGAGGTGGTCCTCGACGACGAACTGTTGGACCGACTGGCCCCGTTGGCGGAGGAGAGCGAGGAACAGGAGAGTCAGGCGGGCAGCGCCGCCGAGACTCCGCCCGCCTCGCTGGAGCTGTACGCCGAGCTCGCCGCCGACTCGCTCGCCGAGCTGGACGCCGGGCGGTTCCGCCTGGTGCTCTCCCCCACCGCCGGCAGCGACCGGGCCGGAGCCACCTTCGGCCGCTTCGCCTCCCACCTCGCCAACTCCGGCTCCAACTCCGGCTCCGGCTCCGGCTCCGGCGGCTCCGACCCCGACAGCTACGGCAACGACAGCTACGGCGACGACAACAGCAACGGCGGCGGCAGGCTGCTCGCCGAGGCAGCCGGAGCACTGCCCGATGATGACGAAGTCCTGTACGCGCACCTGGAGTTCACCCCGTACCGCCCCCGGCACGCGAACATCGCGCTCACCCCGCGCTGGCTCGGCCACCGGGTCGTCGTCAGCGCCTTTCCCGACCCGAGCGGCCCGGCCGTCCTCGCGTTGGACGACCTGGTCGTCGTGGCCGATGCCGAGCGCCTCGGCGTGTACTCCCGCGAACTCGGCCGGGAGGTGCGGGCGGACGCGCACCACGCGCTCAACCTCCGTACGGGTGCGCCGAACGCGGCCCGGTTCCTGCAAGAAACGGCGCTCGGCGGCCACCGCCCCTGGCAGCCCTGGGACTGGGGTGCGGCGGCGAGTTCCCCCGTGCTGCCGAGGGTCCGCCGGGGGCGGGTCGTCCTGGCGCCCGCGTCCTGGCGGCTGACCGCTCCTGTGCCCGACTCGGCAGCGCCGTACGGGGATTGGGCCGACGGCCTGGCCCGCTGGCGTCGGCGGTGGGGCGTTCCCGCCGCCGTGCGGCTGCTCAGCGGGGACCAGCGGATCAGTCTCGACCTGGACGATCCGTGGCACCGCCGCCTGCTGTACGGGCAGTGCCGGGCCGACCGGCCCACCGTCCTGCAGGAGGACCTGGGCGCCGGTTCGTCCGGCGGCTGGCTGCCCGGTCCGGACGGCGCGCACGCCGCCGAGATCGTCGTCCCGCTGCGCCCGGCCGGCACCGGCCCCACCGCGAAGGCCACCGCCGCGAAAGCCACCACCGCGCAGGCCAGCGCGCAGGCCACCGCGCGGACCGGCGTACCGGCCCGCCGGGTGCTGCCCGCGCCGCACCCCCGTACGGTCGAACTCCCGGGCGGGGAATGGCTGTTCGCCCGGATCGGGGCCGTCGAAACGAGGCACGACGAGATCCTCGCCGACCGGCTGCCCGAGCTGCTGGCCCGGGTTCCCGGGCAGGTGGACCGCTGGTTCTTCGTCCGCTACCGGGATCCGGCGCCGCACCTGCGGCTGCGCTTCCACGGCGAACCGTCCGCGCTGACAGGCGAGTTGCTGCCCGCGCTGCACGACTGGGCGCACGGGCTGCGCCGGTCCGGGCTGGCCGCCGACCTGCGGCTGGAGGGGTACGCGCCCGAGGCCGACCGGTACGGCGGACCGGAGGTGCTGGCCGACGCGGAGCGGGTCTTCCACGCCGACAGCCTGGTTGCGCTGGCCGCGCTGCGGCTGGTCCGGACGGCCCGGGGTACGCCCGGTGAGCTGCTCGCCGCCGCCAACCTGACCGCCACCGCCCGGGACTTCCTGGCCGCCCGTCCCGTCCCGGTGCCGGTCGGGCCGTGGGTCGCCGCGACCTATCCCAAGTCCGAGGCGCACCAACGGATTTTCCGCACCCAGCGGGCCGCCGCACTGCGCGCCATCGGCCCGGACGGCCCCGCCGCGCCCGCCGGCGGTCTGCTACCTGCCGACGCCGCCCTCGCCGGGGCGTGGCGGCTCCGCGCCGAGCGGCTCGCCGCGTACGCGCCCCGGCTCGCCGGCCCCGTCGCGGGGCCCGCGCTCGCCTCGCTCCTGCACATGGGCCACAACCGGCTGATCGGCATCGACCGGGAGGCCGAGCGCCGCGCCTACGCCCTCGCCCGCGGCGCCCTCGAAGCCCACCGGGCCCGCCATCGCACCACGACCACCACCACCACCACCGCACCGGCCCCCACCGCACCGGCCCCTGTCACCCCGGACGAGGAGCGATGACGCCCACCGAAGCGCTGCAGGCGGTCACCGCCCGACTGTCCCGCCCCGACGCCACCGCGACCACCGCCGACAGCGCCGGACTCGGGACCGGGCGCAGCGGCGCGGCGCTCGCCCTCGCCGTGCTGGCGGGGCCGGACCAGGAGGTGCGCCGGGCCGCGCACGGGCACCTCGCGGCGGCGGTGCGGGCGCCGGGCGCGATGCGGGGCGGTGGGCTCTACTCGGGCGCCGCCGCGGTGCTGTTCGCCGCCCGGGTGATGGCCCGGGGGCCGGGCGAGTACCGAGGTCTGGTGGACACCCTGACGCCCCGGGTCGCGGAGTCCGCCGCCGGACGGGCGGCCGCGCTGCGGGCCGACCTGGCGGCGGGGGCGGGGCTGCGGGCGCACACCTTCGACGCCGTCTCGGGCGCGGCCGGTCTGGGCCGGCTGCTGCTGGAGCTGGCGCCGGACGGCCCCGGCACGGCCGAGGTGCTGTCCGCGCTGGTCGAACTCGCCGCCCCGACGGACGGACCGCTGCCCCGCTGGTGGACCGCGGCCGCCCCCGACCCCGAGCCCGTGCCGGCTCCCGAACCCGTGCCGGCCCCCGGGCCCGGAGGTGGCCCGACACGCTCCCGGGGTCACCTCAACTTCGGTCTGGCGCACGGGATTCCGGGCCCGCTGGCGCTGCTCTCGCTGGCCGGGGCACGGAATGTCCGGGTGCCCGGTCAGGACGAGGCGGTCGAGGCGCTCGCGGATCGGCTCATCGCCCATCAACTGCCTTCCGGTGGCTGGCCGTTGACGCTGAGCATCGAGCAGGCGGAACGGAGAGCCGTACCGGCCGACCCGCCGGTCCGGGCGGCCTGGTGCTACGGCACGCCCGGTGCGGCGCGGGCACTGTTCCTGGCCGGACGGGCGCTGGGCCGCGCCGACTGGCAGCAGGCCGCCGTCGCCGCACTCGACAACGCCCTGGCGGACAGCGGTAGTTGGAACCTGAACGGCCCGGGCCTCTGCCACGGCACCGGCGGCCTGCTGCGGATCGTCCAGCGGATGGCCGCGGACTCCGGCTCCGCCGCCCTGGCCGCCCGGCTGCCCGCCCTCGCCACGGCGACCGCCCGGGACCTCACCGCCGCCCTGGCCGCCGACGCCCCGGCCACCCTCCTGGAGGGCACCGCCGGCGCGGCCCTGGCGCTGCACGGCCACCTCAACTCCCCTGCGGGGGAAGGGACCGACTGGGACGCCTGCCTGCTCCTGAGCTGAGTCCGCCGACGCCCCGGGGCCGCCACCGGCCTCTCCTGTCCTGCCGGAAGGCGGAAACCTCAGGGCTTCGGTCCCCCGGGAAGGGCAGGAACTTTCGCGGCCGCCGAAGAGCGCCACCCTTACGCTTCCCCTCATCCGCAGGGTGACCGCGCGCTCCACCGGCCACCTCCCGCGGCACAGCGATCAAGTCGCTTGCACCACAGGCGAGTCCACCTTCCCTCCGGAGCCGGAACGCCGCTCGAACCCGGGGCGCGCGGTTTCAAGGCGTGCGGGGGCCGGGTCGGCGGGCGGCGCGGAAGCGGCCCGCCGGAACGCGCGGCTCCCCGGTCACTCCTCGATCCGGACCAGGGCGAGGGTGACGTTGTCCGGGCCGCCGGCCCGGATCGCGGCCCGCCAGAGGTCGACCAGGGCGCGCTGGTCGTCGCCCTGTGCGTCGCCGTCGGCCTCGGCGTCGGCCTCGGTGAGCAGGGCGGCCAGTTCCTCGGGGGCGACCGGGTCGGTGAGGCCGTCGGTGCACAGCAGGTAGCGGGCGCCGGGTTCGGCGGGCAGCCGGACGAGGTGCGGCCGGAAGTCCTCCGGGGCGGTGGCGCCGCCCACCGTCTGGGTGATCAGGTGGCTGGTGCGCCGGCCGGGGGCGGGCGGCGGGCTGTCGTCGGTGCTGAGCAGGCGCAGTCCGACGCCGTCGCCGCGGTCCGGGGTGATCGCGTAGACCTGGCTGTCGCCGACGTTGAACACGGTGACGTGCCCGTCCGCGAAGACCGCCCCGGCGACGGTGGTCGCCATGCCGGCCAGTGCGGGGTCGGCCTCGGACGCCTCCCGCAGGGCGGCGTGGCAGGCGTGCAGTTCGTCGGTGACGTCCTGTTCGCCGCGCAGGTGCGGCCCGGCCGCGGCGAGGTGGCGGACCGTGAGCGCGGAGGCGACGTCCCCCGCCGGGTGCCCGCCGAGGCCGTCCGCGACGGCGACCACCACCGGGGTCTCCCCGTACGGGAAGACCAGGCTCTGCGGGCTGTCGGTCGAGGTGGCGCACAGCGTCCACGGTCCGAGGACGAGGCTGTCCTCGTTGTGGTCGCGGACCACTCCGTCATGGCTGAGCGCACTGACGACGACGTACGGCAACTTCCCTGCCCTTCACCGAGCCCCCGTGCGAGATCTGTCGCCGCCATTCTCCTCACCCCGCCGCCCGGGCGTGTCGCGGGGCCCCGGCGGCGTACCGCCGGGGCCCCGCGGGGGAGGTGCTCAGTGCTTGAAGGCGTCCTTGGCCTTCTCGCCGGCCTGCTTGAGGTCGCCCTTGGCCTGCTCGGCCTTGCCCTCGGCCTCCATCCGCTCGTTGCCGACCGCCTTGCCGGCGGCCTCCTTCGCGGCGCCCTTGGCCTTCTCGGCGGCGTTCTGGATCTTGTCGCCCGTGCTCATGGTGGCCTCCCGACCGTCGGTTCCGACACTGTCGACGTGCCGTATGCCCCGGTTCGCCGGAAAGATGCACCCGTTTCGGGGGCGTTCTCCCTACAGCGCGAAGGTGACCCGGATGCGCTTGCCGCCGACGGGCAGCGCTTCGACGTGGCAGCTGTCGGTGAGGGCCTGGACGATGGCCCAGCCGCGGCCGCCGGCGGCGGCCGGGTCGCGGTCGTGCAGGGGTTGGGCGACCGGGTGGCGGTCGTCGGCGTCCTCGACCTCGACGACCAGCCTGGTCCCGCCGGGGCCGATCCGGGCGACGAAGCCGGTCAGGCCGCCGCCGTGGTGCACGGCGTTGGCGACGAGCTCGGTCACCGCGAGGTGCGCGTCGGCGAGCACCCGGCCGCCGGGGTGCCCGGCGGCCTCCAGCAGCCGGGTGAGGGCGGCGCGGGCCTGGCCCGCCGTCCGCACGGACGGGGGCGGCTGCCCTCCCGGGACGGCGGCCTCCGGGAGCGGCGGCCGTGCGTCGTGGTGGGGCATGAACGACCTCGAATCGTCTTCGGCACCGGGTGTGCCGGCTGGCGAGGCCGGACGTGCGGCGGGATCGGGTGACGTGTGCCCCGAGGGGGCCGGATGATGCGGCCGGGACGGCGCGCGGTGGGACGGAACCGGAGTGGCGACGGAACCGGAGTGGCGCGCGGTCAGGCGGAATCGGGGCGGCGCGCGGCTCCGGCGGCGGCCCGGGCCTGCGGGAGGGTGTCGGCGACGGTGAAGTACCCGTCGGTGGCGGTGATCTCCAGCAGGCGCCGGAGCGCGGGCCCGAGCGGTCCGAGCAGGACCAGGGCGCCGCCGGCCTCCTCCGCGCGCTGCTGGGCCAGTACCAGGGTCCGCAGGGCGGAGGAGTCGGCGAAGGTGACCGCCGAGACGTCGAGGACGAGGAGGCCGGCGCTGCGGGCGGCGGCGGCCTCCACCTCGGCGGCGACTTCGCGCTCGTTGTCGTGGTCGAGGTCTCCGCGCAGGTGCAGCACCGTCGGCTCGGGTGTCCCCGGGGTGTGGTCGGTCATGGCGGCCATGGTAAGCCGCGTCCGGCGGCTCCCGGTCGGCCCGGGTCCCCGTGGTCCTCCCGGGCGGGGAGCCGACGGGGAGCGGGCGGGGGGCGGGCGGCCGCCGGGAGGGTCGGGCGGGTTGCCCGGGCGGGGAGCGGGCAGCCGCAGGAGCCGGGGCGCGTACCCGGCACAATGGACGGCGGTACCGCGGTGGGCGGGGCCGAGGTCGGGCGGAGGGAGGGACCCGTTGGCGCGGGAGCGGTCGCGGGAGGTGTTCGGCGCCGATCCGGTGGTGGGCGCCGACCTGGCGCGGGTGGACTGGGCGGCGACGCCGCTGGGCGACCCGGCGCGCTGGCCGCAGAGCCTGCGTTCGGCGGTGGACACGATGCTGTCCTCGCGGTTCTCGATGTGGATGGCCTGGGGCCCGGAGCTGACGTTCCTCTGCAACGGCGCGTACCGGCGCGACACACTGGGCGGCAAGTACCCGTGGGCGCTGGGCCGCCCGTTCCGGGAGGTGTGGGCGGAGGTCTGGGCGGACGCCCGGCCGCGGATCGAGCACGTGCTGACCGAGGGCGAGGCGACCTGGGACGAGGCGCTGCTGCTGTACCTGGAGCGGTCCGGCTACCCCGAGGAGACCTACCACACCTTCTCCTACAGCCCGTTGCGCGACGAGGCGGACGAGGTGGCGGGCGTGCTGTGCGTGGTCAGCGAGGACACCCAGCGGGTCGTCGCGGAGCGCCGGCTGGCGACGCTGCGCGACCTGGGGTCCGACCCGGGGGCGGTGCGCACCGAGGACGAGTTCCTGGCGTTCGGCGCCGGGCAGCTCGCCCGCAACCCGCACGACCTGCCCTTCACCCTGGTCTACCTGTTCGACGAGCGGGGCGGCGCCCGGCTGGCCGCGGCCTCCGGCGTGCCGGACGGGCACCCGGCCGCGCCCGCGCTGATCGGGCCCGGCCAGGAGGGGCCGTGGCCGGTCGCGGCGGTCCGCGGCGGCGCGCCCGCCTCCGTGGCGCTGCCGGCCCGGGGCGCGTTCGCCGACCTGCCGCGCGGGGCCTGGGAGGTGCCGCCCCGGCAGGCCCGGGTGGTGCCGCTGAACGGTCCGGACGGCGGCGGGCCGAGCGGGTTCCTGGTCGTCGGCCTCAACCCGCACCGCCCGCCGGACGACGGCTGCCTCGACTTCGTCGGCCTGGTCGCGGACCGGCTGGCGGCGGGGGTCGCCAGCGCCCGCGGGCACGAGGCACAGCGGCGGCGGGCGGAGCAGCTGGCCGAGCTGGACCGGGCGAAGACCGTGTTCTTCTCGAACATCAGCCACGAGCTGCGCACCCCGCTGACGCTGATCGCCGGCCCGGCCGAGGACCTGCGGCGACGGCTCGCGGACGCCGACCCGGACGTCCGGGAGGACGCGGAGACCATCCACCGCAACGCGCTGCGGCTGGGCCGGCTGGTGGACACCCTGCTGGACTTCTCCCGGATCGAGGCGGGCCGGATGCGGGCCCGGCCCCGGCCGGTGGACCTGGCGGCGGTCACCGCCGAGCTGGCGGCCGTGTTCCGTCCGGCGGTCCAGCGGGCCGGGCTGACCTTGGAGATCGACTGCCCGCCGCTGAGCGCCCCGGTCGCGGTGGACCCGGGGCTGTGGGAGAAGGTGGTCTTCAACCTGCTGGGCAACGCCCTGAAGTTCACCCCCGAGGGGACGGTGCGGGTGCGGGTGCGCGAGCGGGACGGGCGGGCCCTGGTCAGTGTCGAGGACACCGGGATCGGGGTCCCGGCCGCGGAGCTGCCGCGACTGTTCGACCGCTTCCACCGGGTCGAGGACGCCCGGGCGCGCTCGCACGAGGGCAGCGGGATCGGCCTGGCCCTGGCCAAGGAACTCGTCGAGCTGCACGACGGGACGATCACCGCCGCCTCCACCGCGGGCAGCGGCACCACCTTCACCGTCGACCTGCCGCTGGCCGTCGGCCACTCCCCCGCCCCGGCGGAGCGCCCGGCCGCCGAGGCGGAGGCGTTCCTCCAGGAGGCCCTGCGCTGGGACGTCCTCCCGGACGAGCCCGGCACCGAGCCCGCGACGGCACCCGCGACGGACCCCGCGCCCGGCACGGCCGCGCACGTCCTGGTCGTCGACGACAACGCCGACATGCGCGACTACCTGGCCCGGGTCCTGCGCGGCGCGGGCCACCGGGTCACCGCGGTCGGCGACGGCGGCCGGGCGCTGGCCGTCCTGCGCGCGGCACCGCCCGGGTCGCCGCCCGGGTCGGGGGCGGGGTCGCCGCCCGAGCTGGTGATCAGCGACGTGATGATGCCCGGCGTGGACGGCCTGCAACTGGTCGCGGCGCTGCGCGCCGATCCGCGCACGGCGGCCCTGCCGGTGCTGCTGCTCTCGGCGCGGGCCGGGCGGGACGACGCCGTGGACGGTTTCGAGTCGGGGGCGGACGACTACCTGGTGAAGCCCTTCGCCACCGCCGACCTGCTGGTCCGGGTGCGCGCGGCGCTGCGGCTGGCGCGGCTGCGCGAGCGGCACTCGCGCTGGCAGGAGGCGCTGGTGGACTCGCTGCAGGACGCCTTCTTCGTCTGCGACGAGGACGGCGCGGTGGTCCGGGTCAACGCGGCGTTCGGCGCCGTGCTGGGCTACGGCCCGGAGGGGGTGCCCTACCCGGTGCCGCACCCGTGGTGGCCGGATCCGGCGGCCGACCCGGAGGGCCGGCGGCGGGCGACCGAGGCGCTGGCCGGCGCGCAGGAGAGCGGGCGCGGCAGCGCCACCGTGCCGGCCGTGCACCGGGACGGCCACCGGGTGTGGACGCACTCGACCTTCAACCGGGTGACGGACCCGGCGACCGGGCGCGCCGTCACGGTGGGCACCTTCCGGGACGTCACGACCGAGTACTACGCCGTCCAGCGGGAGAGCGCCATGGCGGCGCTGACCGACTGCCTGGCTCGGGCGGCCGGGGCCGAGGAGGCGCTGGCCGGCGCGCTGGCGGAGCTGCGCGGGCTGTGGCGGGCCGACCGGGTGCTGGCGGTGCGCTTCGACCGGGGTGGCGGTCGACCCCGGCTGGTGGCCGCCGGACCGGGGCCGGACTGGGCGGGGTTGCCGGAGGAGCAGCGGGCGGCGCTGGCCGCGCTGGCCGACGCGCCGGCGCTCACTCCCGTCCCGGGGCCGTCGTGGACCGGTGTCCGGCTGGAGCACCCGGACGGGCCGCTGGCCCTGGCGGTGGAGCTGGGCGGGCACCGGCCGTTCACCCGGGAGGACGAGCTGCTGCTGGCGCTGCTGGGCGGGCGGCTCGCCCAGGGGCTGGGCCGGGCGCACCGGATCGACCAGCAGCGCGAGACGGCGATCGCCCTCCAGCACGCCATCCTGGGGCCGGCCCGGCTGCCGGAGGGTTTCGCGGCCCGGTACGAGCCGGCCACCCCGCCGTTGGAGGTGGGCGGCGACTGGTACGACACCGTGCCGCTGCCGGACGGCCGGATCGGCGTCATCGTGGGCGACTGCGTCGGGCGCGGGCTGGCCGCGGCGGGGGTGATGGGGCAGTTGCGCAGCGCCTGCCGGGCCCTGCTGCTCCAGGACCACAGCCCGTCCCGGACGCTGTCCGCGCTGGACGCGTTCGCGGCGGCGCTGCCCGGGGCGGTCTGCAGCACGGTGTTCTGCGGGGTCCTCGACCCCGCCTCCGGTGAGCTGCGCTACTCCAGCGCCGGGCACCCGCCGGGCGTGCTGGTCCTGGCGGACGGCGGCACGGAGCTGTTGGAGGGCGGCCGCGCCCTGCCGCTGGCCGTGCGGATCGGTCGGCCGCGCCCGGAGGCGGCGGCGGTCCTGCCGGGCGGCTCGACGCTGCTGCTGTACACGGACGGGCTGGTGGAGCGGCGGCGCGAAGGGCTGGCCGAGGGCATCGCGCGGGCCGGGCGCGCGGTGGTGTCGGGCGCGGGTCTGCCGACGGCCGAGCTGCCGGACCACGTGACGGCCCGGCTGGCCCCGGCCGGCGGGTACGAGGACGACGTGGCCGTGCTGCTCTACCGGCGGCCGGCCTGACCGCCGCCGGCCTGGCCGCCGACCCTCGTGAGCAGGGGTTTTGCCCCCGCTCGCGGCGGCTGGGGTAGCCTCGCCCGAGGCCCGGCGGCACCCCTGAACGGCTGGTTCCCGGTGGCCTGTGCGCTTTGTTCGGTTGCCCGGCCGCAGGGCGGGGTGTGGCAGGAGGCGGAGCTTTCGATGGCTGGCTCGACGACGTCGCGGGACGCGCGGCAGGGAGCGGTGGCCGATCGGTCGACGATCGGTGAGGCCGAGCTCCGTTCGCTGTTGGCGGGGCTGACGGCGGTGCGGGACGGGAATTTCAGCACCAAGCTGGCCGGTACCTCGGACGGTCTGCTGGGTGAGATCGCGACCGTGTTCAACGGCATGGTGGACCAGCTGTCGCGGTTCACCTCCGAGGTGACCCGGGTGGCCCGCGAGGTCGGCACCGAGGGGCAGTTGGGCGGCCAGGCCGTGGTGCCGGGGGTGTCCGGCACCTGGGAGGACCTGACCGACTCGGTCAACGCGATGGCGGGCAACCTGACCACCCAGGTCCGCGACATCGCGCAGGTCGCCACCGCGGTCGCCAAGGGCGACCTGTCGCAGAAGATCACCGTGGACGCCCGGGGCGAGATCCTGGAGCTGAAGAACACCGTCAACACGATGGTCGACCAGCTGAGTTCGTTCGCCGGCGAGGTCACCCGCGTCGCCCGCGAGGTCGGCACCGAGGGCATCCTCGGCGGCCAGGCGGACGTGAAGGGCGTCTCCGGGACGTGGCGCGACCTGACCGACTCGGTGAACTCGATGGCGGGCAACCTGACCGGCCAGGTCCGGGCGATCGCGCAGGTCGCCACCGCGGTGGCCGAGGGCGACCTGTCGCAGAAGATCACCGTGGACGCCCGGGGCGAGATCCTGGAGCTGAAGGACACCATCAACACGATGGTCGACCAGCTGAGTTCGTTCGCCGGCGAGGTCACCCGCGTCGCCCGCGAGGTCGGTACCGAGGGCCGGCTCGGCGGCCAGGCGGACGTCCGCGACGTGTCCGGCACCTGGCGTGACCTGACCGAGTCGGTGAACGTGATGGCCGACAACCTGACCGCGCAGGTCCGGGCGATCGCGCAGGTCACGACGGCGGTCGCCAAGGGCGACCTGACGCAGAAGATCCGGGTGGACGCCCGGGGCGAGATCCTGGAGCTGAAGGAGACCATCAACACGATGGTCGACCAGCTCTCCGCGTTCGCCGACGAGGTGACCCGGGTGGCCCGCGAGGTCGGCACGGCCGGCAACCTGGGCGGGCAGGCGACCGTCCGGGGCGTCTCCGGCACCTGGAAGGACCTGACCGACAACGTCAACGTGATGGCGTCCAACCTGACCGGCCAGGTCCGCTCGATCGCGCAGGTCGCCACCGCGGTGGCGCGCGGCGACCTCAGCCAGAAGATCACCGTCGAGGCGGAGGGCGAGGTCGCCGCGCTGGCCGGGGTGATCAACACGATGGTGGACACCCTGTCGGCGTTCGCGGACGAGGTGACCCGGGTAGCCCGCGAGGTCGGCACCGAGGGCATCCTCGGCGGCCAGGCCCGGGTGCCGAACGTCGCGGGCACCTGGAAGGACCTGACCGACAACGTCAACTTCATGGCGCACAACCTGACCTCGCAGGTCCGCAACATCGCGCAGGTCACCACCGCGGTCGCCAACGGCGACCTGACCCGGAAGATCGACGTCGACGCGCGCGGCGAGATCCTGGAGCTGAAGACCACCATCAACACGATGGTCGACCAGCTGAGCTCGTTCGCCGCCGAGGTGACCCGCGTCGCCCGCGAGGTCGGCAGTGAGGGCCGGCTCGGCGGCCAGGCCGAGGTGGAGGGCGTCTCCGGCACCTGGAAGCGCCTCACCGAGAACGTCAACGAGCTCGCCGGGAACCTCACCCGGCAGGTCCGCGCGATCGCCGAGGTGACCAGCGCGGTCGCCGCGGGCGACCTGACCCGCTCGATCACCGTCGACGCGTCCGGCGAGGTCGCCGACCTCAAGGACAACATCAACGCCATGGTCGGCTCGCTGCGCGAGACCACCCGCGCCAACGAGGAACAGGACTGGCTGAAGACCAACCTGGCCCGCTTCTCCGGCCTGCTGCAGGGCCGGCGCGACCTGGCCGTGGTCGCCGAGGCGGTGATGGACGAGCTCACCCCGCTGGTCGGCGCGCAGGTCGGCGCGTTCTACCTGGCCGAGGAGACCGACGGCGGGACGGTGCTGCGGCTGATCGGCTCGTACGCGTACCCGGACGGCGGGCGGCCCACCAGCTTCCGGCTGGGCGAGTCGTTCGTCGGGCAGGCCGCGCGCAGCCGGCGCACCATCGCCGCGGACGCCCTCCCCGCGGGCTACCTGGCGGCCTCCTCCGGCCTGGGCCGGACCGAGGAGCTGTCGCTGCTGGTCGTCCCGATCGTGGTGGAGGACCAGGTGCTCGGCGTGATCGAGCTGGCCTCGATCCGGCCGTACCCGGCCGTGCACCGGGCCTTCCTGGACCAGCTGATGGAGACCGTCGGCGTCAACCTGAACACGATCGTCGCCAACGCCCGCACCGACGAGCTGCTGGGCGAGTCGCAGCGGCTGACCTCCGAACTGCAGGCCCGCTCGCAGGAGTTGCAGGCCAGGCAGGAGGAGCTCCAGGCGTCCAACGCGGAACTGGAGGAGAAGGCCGCGCTGCTGGCCGCCCAGAACCGGGACATCGAGACCAAGAACCTGGAGATCGAGCAGGCCCGGCAGGAGCTGGAGGAGCGGGCGCACCAGCTCTCGCTGGCCTCGACCTACAAGTCGGAGTTCCTGGCGAACATGAGCCACGAGCTGCGCACCCCGCTGAACAGCCTGCTGATCCTGGCCCAGCTGCTCGCCCAGAACCCGACCCGGAACCTGACGGCCAAGCAGGTCGAGTACGCGGGCATCATCCACTCGGCGGGCTCGGACCTGCTCCAGCTGATCAACGACATCCTGGACCTGTCGAAGGTCGAGGCCGGGAAGATGGACCTCAGCCCGGAGCCGGTGGCGCTGCGCAGCCTGCTGGACTACGCCGAGGCCACCTTCAAGCCGCTGACCGGGCAGAAGAACCTGGCCTTCACCGTCCGCACCTCGCCCGACGTGCCGGAGCGGCTGGTCACCGACGACTACCGGCTGCGCCAGGTGCTGCGGAACCTGCTCTCCAACGCGGTGAAGTTCACCGAGCAGGGCCGGGTCGAGCTGCGGATCGGCCTCGCCCCGCAGGACCGGATCCCCGAGGGGGTGCGGCGCGGCGGGCCGGTGCTGGCCTTCCAGGTCTCCGACACCGGCATCGGCATCGCGCCGCAGCACCTGGAGAGCGTCTTCGGCGCGTTCCAGCAGGCCGACGGCACCACCAGCCGCAAGTACGGCGGCACCGGGCTCGGCCTGTCCATCAGCCGGGAGATCGCCTACCTGCTGGGCGGGGCGATCACCGCCGAGAGCGTGCTGGGCGCCGGCAGCACCTTCACGCTGTTCCTGCCGGTCAGCCGTCCGGAGTTCCTCGCCCTGGAGACCGAGCCGCGGTCCGGCGCGCCGGAGCGGGGGCCGGACGCGGCCGGCGACGCCCCGGTCCAGGGCGCCGACGAGAGCGCGGCGCCGCCGCAGTCGCGCCGGCTGCTGGTCGTGGAGGAGCGGGCCGGCGGCCTGCTGTCGCTGGTCGCCGAGAACGCCACCGCCGAGCCGGCCGGCCTGTCCGGCAGCGGGGACGGCCGGCCCCGGATCGAGGTGGTCACCGCGGTCGGCGCGGCGGAGGCCGCGGCCGTGCTGGCCTCGGCCCCCTCGCACTGCGTGGTGCTGGCCCTGGACCTGCCGGACGGCGCGGCCCCCGCGCTGCTGCGCGACATGGACCGCGACCCCGCGCTGCAGGGCGTGCCGGTGCTGGTCCACAGCAACCGGGGGACGCCGGGCGGCGCGGACGCGCTCACCCGCCCCGACGGCCGGCCGCTGGAGGTGATCTCCAGCCTGGACGAGCTGCGCGAGCGGATCGCCCTGCACATGAGCGCCGACCGGCCCGGCGACGTGCCGCTGGTGCGCCCGGCCCCGCCGGAGGCCCCCTGGGAGGCGGGGGACTCCCCGCTGAACGGCCGCCTGGTGCTGGTCGTCGACGACGACGACCGCAACCTGTACGCGATCACCGGCATCCTCGAACTGCACGGGATGCGGGTGCTCCAGGCCGAGAACGGGCGGGCCGCGCTGGAGACGCTGGCCGCCAACCCCGGCATCGACGTGATCCTGATGGACGTGATGATGCCCGAGATGGACGGCTACACCGCCACCGCGGCGATCCGCGCGATGCCGCAGCACGCGGCGCTGCCGATCATCGCGGTGACCGCCAAGGCGATGCTCGGCGACCGGGAGAAGAGCCTGGGCTCCGGGGCCAGCGACTACGTCACCAAGCCGGTCGACGCGGGCGAGCTGATCAGCCGGATCGAGGCCCAACTGCTCGCCCGCTAGCCCGCCGGGCCGTCCGATCACGCCCGAGCCCGTCCCATCCCATCCCATCCCATCCCGACCGATCCCGACCGACCGCAGGAGTCCACGCCGTGCACCAGTCCCGGGAGCCCCGCCCCGACCAGGGCCCGCCGACCGCCCTCGACGCCACCGGGCTGATCGGGGCCCAGCGCCACGCCCCGACGGTGGCGGTGGCGGTGACGGGAGCGGAGACGGAGACGGCGCCGGAGGCCACCGCCGCGGGCGGCGCGATCGGCCGGCTGGCGGGCACGGTGGAGAAGCTGCGGCGGCAGCTCGAGGAGGCGCAGGCGCACGCCGCGGGCCGGTCGGTGGTGGAGATGGCCGTCGGCGTGCTGGTGGAACGGCTGCGCTGCGGGCCGACCGAGGCCGCCGGGCAGCTGCGGGCGCTGGCGGAGCAGGCCGGGACGACGCCGCTGGAGCTGGCCGCCGGGCTGGTCAACCAGTCCGCCGCCGACAAGATCTCCGAGGCGGCCCGGGAGTTCGTGGCCCGGGCCGCCGACCCGGCGTCCGCCGGGGTGGGGGTGCGGCTGCGCAGCACCGAGGCGGACGCGCTGAGCGGCTCGGACACGGCGGCGGCGGCCCGGGCGATGCTGGAGCACGCGCTGCGCCCGCTCGGCGCGGTCGCGGTGGCGATCTGGGCGGCCCGGCCGGACCAGTCGCTGGCGCTGGCCGGCAGCGCGGGCTTCGCCGACGCGGAGGCCCGGCGGTGGCGGCACGTCCCGCCGGGGGTGGTGACCGCGGCCCGCCGGGCGCTGGACGAGCGCGGGCCGGTGGCGTACCGCACGCTGGCGGACGCGGCCGTCCCGACGATCGGCCGGCACGAGGCGGGCGGCGGGCGGGTCGCCGTGCCGGCCGGGGTCGGCGGACGGCTGACCGGCGTCCTGGAGGTGTGCTGGCGCGAGGAGCTGCCGCCGTGGTCGCAGTCCCTGGAGCGGCAGTTCGAGGTGCTGGCCGGGCTGTGCGCCGCGACCCTGGAGACCTGGCCGGACGGCTCCGGCGAGGACGGCCCGGCGAGCGGGCGGCTGGACGAGCTGACCCGGCTGGTCGACGGCCTGCTCGACCCGTGCATGGTGCTGGAGGCGGTGGACGACGGCGCGGTGCCGGTCTTCGTGATCCGGCACGCCAACCCGGCGTTCGTGGACTTCGCGGGCCGCCCGGCGGGCGCCGTCGTCGGCTCGCCGCTGCTGGAGGCGTACCCGCTGGCCGCGCGGCCCGGCAACCTGCTGGAGGCCGTGGAGGACGTGTACGCCACCGGGGCGCCGTTCAAGGACCCCCGGATGCGGCTGGCGGCGCAGGTCGACGGGGTGCCGCTGACCGCGGACGCGTACGTGTCGGTGAGCCGGCACGGCGACCACGTCACGGTGCTGTGGCGGCTGGAGGACAGCACCCCGAAGATCGCCCGGCTGCTGCACCACGCGCAGCGCCTGGGCCGGATCGGCGGCTTCGAGGAGGACCTGGACGCCCGCCAGGTGGTCTGGAACGACACCCTGTTCGAGCTGCACGGCCTGCCGGCGACCGCGCGGCCGATCCCGCTGGACCGGCTGGCCGAGCACGCCCACCCGGACGACCGCGACGCCGTCGGCCGGTTCCTGCGCACCCTGCTGCACCACCGCCGTCCGGCCTCCACGGCCTTCCGCCTGCAGCGCGCGGACGGGGTGACCCGGCACATCCGGGTGGTCGCCGAGCCGGTCCACGACGGCGGACCGGAGCGGCTGAGCGCGATCCGCGGCGCCTACCAGGACGTCTCCGCGCAGCACTGGACGGAGGTCGCCCTCGCCGCGACCCGCGACCAGCTGGCGCAGACCGAGCAGCAGGCCGCCGAGCGGCACCGGCTGGTCCTCCAGCTCCAGCACGCCATCATGCCGCCGAGCGACGGGCCCCGGCGGCTGAACAACCTGGAGGTGGCCGTCCGCTACCGCCCGGCGGAGAAGGAGCACCTGGTCGGCGGGGACTGGTACGACGCCCTGCCGCTGCCCTCCGGGCAGGTGCTGGTGTGCGTCGGCGACGTCGCCGGGCACGGCATCGAGGCCGCCACCGGGATGGTCGCGCTGCGCAACGCGCTGCGCGGCCTGGCCGCGACCGGGGCGGGCCCGGCGCAGTTGCTGTCCTGGCTGAACAGCGTGACGCACCACCTGACCGACAACGTCACCGCCACCGCGGTCTGCGGCCTGTACGACCCGGAGCGCCGCCGGCTGCGCTGGGCCCGGGCCGGCCACCTGCCGCCGGTACTGACCCGCGGCGGGACGGCCGCGTGCCTGCCGCAGGTGGACGGCATCCTGCTGGGGGTGGTCGACCGGGCCGACTACCAGGAGAGCGAGGTCGAACTGGAGCCCGGCGACCGGCTGGTGATGTACACCGACGGCCTGATCGAGCGCCGCGACCAGGGCCTCCAGGCCTCGCTCGCCAACCTGGTGGCCCTCTCCGAGGCCGCGCCCCGCGCGGGCGCCGCCGCGCTGGAGTCCCACCTCGACCACCTGCTGCGCTTCAGCGGCGCCGACACCGACGACGACACCTGCCTGGTCGGCATCGAGGTGCGCTGAGCGACCCTCCCGGGCGCCCGTCACCACGTGCGGTCCCCTCCGCCCCCGAACGATGCACGAACGATGCGCGCCGACGGTCAACTGGCCACGGCGCAGCGTGATGTGACGATCGCGCGGAGCCCCCGGCCCGACTCCACCGACCGGGCTCGGCACCCGTTCGGACGACGTACGGCCCCCGCTCCGGGCCCGCCGCCGCGCGGGGGCCGGTGTCGCTGGTAGCTGTGGGGGGTGCCCTCCACTTCCTCCCCCGCCGGTCGGACGCGCGCCCTGCGCGCGACGGCCCTCGGCTCGTTCACCACGGCCGCCGTCCTGTTCGTCGCCGCCCCGCCCGGGGCCGTCGCGACCACCGCCGTGCCCGGCGCGGGCGCCAGCGCCCGGCTGCTGACCCTGGAGAACCCGGACGTCCCGGCGATCGGGCTGACCGCCTTCGCCGGCCACTACGGCTACGCGGCCAGCCCCACCCGCGCGGCCGAGGACACCGGCGACTTCTCCGACCCCGACGGCGTCCTCGGCCGGGTCACGGTCGGCTCGATGACCGCCCACACCGCCACCGCCGCCGACCGCAGCTACGCGCAGGCCCAACTGACCGGACTGGAAGTCCACTTCCGCTCCACCACCCTGGTCGGCATCGAGGCCGGGGCGATCGGCTCGCTCGACTCCTACGCCCAGTGCATCCCCGCACCGGTCGGCCCGTGGGCGCTCGCCTACACCCGCACCGACTCCGCGCAGATCACCGTCCTGGGCCGCCGCGTCCCCGTCGGCACCACCGAACTGGCCATCACCGGAAACGACCTGGGCACCCCGCAGATCGGACCCAGCACCCTCACCGTCACCGTCACCCCCCACCAGGACCCCCCGACCCAGGTCCGCCAGGCCACCGCCGAGGCGTGGATCGACATCACCGTGACCGGCACCCTCGACGACCTCCAGGGGCAGCCGGTGTACCAGGGCCCCCTCACCACCCTGCGCGTCGGCGAGGTCCAGGTCGACTGCCGCGCCGCCACCCCGTCCCCCTCGCCCTCCCCCTCCCCCTCGCCGTCGCCCTCCCCCTCCCCCTCGCCGTCGCCCGCTTCCCACTCCTCCCCGCCACCGTCCCCCTCCCCCTCCCCCTCGCCGTCGCCCGCTTCCCACTCCTCCCCGCCACCGTCCCCCTCCCCCTCCCCCTCGCCGTCCCCGAGCACCTCCGCGTCCCCAAGCACCTCACCACCACCCGCCCCCTCCTCCTCCCCGACCCTCCCGCCGTCCCCCGGCCCCTCGCCCGCGCTGCCCTCCGGTCCGCTGCCGACGACGGTCCTGGTGGTGTCCCCTCCGGAGCCGTCCACCTCCTCTCCGCCTGCTGGGGGCCCGGCGGGCCCGGCCTCGGCACCGGCCTCGGCTCCGGGCTCGCCGTCCCACCCCGGGCCGGCCGTCCTGGCGCCACCGGCGGATGACCGGGCGGGGGCGGCCCCTGCGACGCGGCCGACGGGGCGCGGGGCGGCCGGGTCGCGACTCGCCGACACCGGCGACGCGTCGGCGATCCGCGTGGCGGCCGCGTTCGGCCTCCTCGCTACCGGGGCGCTCTGCCTGCTGCTCTCCCGGCGCGGCGCGTTCCGCGCGCCCTGACCCGCCCCGCGCCCGGTGCGTGGCGGGTCGGCCCCGGCGGCGGTCAGACGGTCAGACGGTCAGGCGGTCGGGAAGCGCAGGGCGCCGCCGTGGCCGAAGTCGAACCACAGTTCGCCGGGGTGGTGGGCGATCCGGAAGGCCAACCGGGTGCAGCGGGGGCAGCGGGCCACCGCCGCGGGGCCGTGGTCGTAGACGTGCAGGGTGGCGAGGGCCGCGTCGGCGCCGCATCCCGGGCAGAGCCGAAGGGCGGTGGTGGGGTCCGGGACGAACAGCTCGGACAGCGGGCCGGCGAGGGCGTTTCCGTCGCGCATGGGGTCTCCCAGGGGTGTCAGCCGAAGCGTTCGGTGCGGACGCGGTCGGGGCGGTGGCCGAGGTGGACGAGCAGGTTCGCGGCCCGTTCGACGAAGGCGGTGGGCCCGCAGACGAAGGCGAGCGGGCCGTCCGCCGGGCGGAAGCCCGGCAGGTCGAGGTCGGCGGCGGTGATCCGGCCGACCGGCCGGGGGTGTCCGGGCGGTGCGGCGCGGGTGTAGAGGCAGGCGACGGTGACGGCGGGGTCCTCGGCCTCGGCGATGCCGTCCAGCAGCGGGCCGAACCAGCGCTGCCCCGGGTCGCGCAGCGAGTACGCCAGGTGGAACGGGGGGACGTCGCCGCCGAGGTCGAGCCGGGCGCGCAGCATGGCGGCGAGCGGGGCGACGCCGGAGCCGCCGGCCACCAGCAGGACGGGGTCGGGGCGCCCGGGCTTCCAGACGAACCAGCCGCCGAGCGGGCCCTTGACCTCGATGGCGGCTCCGGTCGGGAAGTCGTCGGCGAGGTAGGGCGACACCTCGCCGTGCGGGGCGGGCTGGACGGAGAGCTCGATCCGGTCTCCGTCGGCGGGTGCGGAGAGCGAGTAGCTGCGCACCGCCTGGTAGCCGTCGTCCGCGGTGAGCCGGACGTCGACGTGCTGGCCGGGCAGGTGGCCGGGCCAGCCGTCCACGGTCAGGTAGAGGGTGCGGGCGGTGGCGCTCTCGGGGGTCCGGGCCCGCAGTTCGGCCCGGCGCCAGTCGGTCATCGCGTCGTCCTCGCCTCAGTCGGTCCAGGTGCGCTGCTCGCGCCAGGGGTCGCCGTAGTCGTGGTAGCCGAGTTGTTCCCAGAAGCCGCGCCGGTCGGTGCGGCCGAGGGTGAGGCCGGTGATCCACTTCGCGGACTTCCAGAAGTACAGGTGCGGCACCAGCAGCCGGGCGGGGCCGCCGTGCTCGGCGGCCAGCGGCGCGCCGTCGTAGGTGTGCGCGATCCAGGCCCGCCCGCCCCGCAGGTCATCGAGCGGCAGGTTGGTGGTGTAGTCGCCGTAGCACTCGGCGAGGGCGTAGCGGGCGTCGGTGGTGACGTCCGCGAGCAGGGTGTCGAGGGAGACGCCGCGCCAGCGGGTGTCGAACTTGGACCAGCGGGTGACGCAGTGCAGGTCGGTGGTGACGTCCTGCTGGGGCAGCGCCTGGAACTGCTCCCAGTTCCAGCGGTGCTGTTCGCCGCTCTCGGTGGTGAGGGTGAACTCCCACCGGTCGAGCGGGATGTCGGGGGTCGGCCCGGCGGAGAGCACGGGAAAGTCCTCGGTGCGGAACTGGCCGGGCGGGAGGCGGTCGCCGCGGGTGCGGCGGTGGCCGTGGAATCCGGGGGTGAGCGTCGCCATCGTCGGGCTCCTCGTGCGTTCGGGGGGCGGTCAGTCCTGCCAGGTGCGCTGCTCGCGCCAGGGGTCGCCGTGGTTGTGGTAGCCCGCGGCCTCCCAGAAGCCGGGTTCGTCGACCGGGCTGAGGGTCAGGCCGCGCACCCACTTCGCGGACTTCCACAGGTACAGGTGCGGCACCAGCAGCCGGGCGGGCCCGCCGTGCTCGGGGGAGAGCGGGAACCCGTCGTACTCGTGGACGATCCACGCCTGCCCGTCGAGGACGTCCTCCAGCGGCAGGTTGGTGGTGTAGCCGCCGTGGCAGTGGGCGATCACGAAGTCCGCCGCCGTCTCGGCGTCCGCGAGCAGGGTGTCGAGGGAGACGCCGCGCCAGCGGGTGTCGAACTTGGACCAGCGGGTGACGCAGTGCAGGTCGGTGGTGACGTCCTGCTGGGGCAGCGCCTGGAACTGCTCCCACGTCCAGGCGGTGTGCTGCCCCGTCTCGGTGTCGAGGGTGAACTCCCAGTCGTCGGTGTCGATCCGGGGCGTGGGGCCGGCCGACAGCACGGGGAAGTCGTGGGTGGGGTACTGGCCGGGCGGCAGCCGGGACGTGTCGAAGCCGCGGCGGCCGGAGAAACCGGGTGACAGGCTCATGCGGGTCCTCCGCTCGGAACCGGCAGGCGGACGCGGGCCCCCGGGCTCCGCACTTCCATCAAAGGCCCGTTCGACCGTCCCCGCACATCGGCCCCGGGGCCGGCCCCGGGCGCGCTACCCGGCATCCGGGGCCGCCGTCGGGGCGGGGACGGGGGCGGTGGCGGGGCCGGAGCGGGCGGGGAGCAGGAAGGAGGCCGCGACGGCGACCAGGACGCCGCCGACGGCCCAGGCGACCAGGACCCAGACGGCCCCGGCGGTGGCGGCACCGTCGAAGTAGACGGTGTTGCGCACGACGGTCGTCCCCGCGCCGGGCGGCAGGGCCTGGCCGATGGCCCGCCAGAACGGCGGCAGCAGCGCGGCCGGGTAGACGCCGCCGGAGCTCGGGTTCCCGAGGATGGTGAACAGCACGATGGTCAGGCCGAGGCCGATCGTGCCCAGCAGGCGCTGCATCGCGACCCCGACGACGCCGGAGGCGAGGACGACCAGGGTGCCGATGCCGGTGAGTTCCCAGAACGCGCCGGGCAGGCAGGAGAGGAGCGGGCCGACGATCAGGGCGCCGCCGATCCCGGAGACGAAGGCGTAGGGCAGCATCGCGGCCAGCCGCACCCCGATCCGGGCGGGGGTGGGGCGCGGGGAGCCGGAGACCATGTTGAGGGCGGAGGCGGCCAGGTAGCCGCCGATGGTCCAGCTGAGGACCAGGTAGAAGGAGGACAGGCCCCGGGAGTCGCCCTTGGCGGGGGGACGGACGTCCTGGACGGCGACCTGGCGGCCCTGGGTCTGCTCGATGGCCTGGGCGATCCGGGCGGCGGTGTCGGAGACGGAGGTTCCGGCGGCCGAGGCCACCAGCAGGGTGTCCTGGTCGCGGGCCGGGTCGATCAGGGCGGCGGCGTCGGTGTCGCGGTCGAGCAGCAACTGCCGGGCCTGTGCCTCGTCGGCGGCCGGGGAGGCGTCGACCGGGTCGCCGGGCAGGGCGTCGAGTCTCCCGACCACCTGCGGCAGCACGGCCGGCGGGGCGACGACGGCCACCCGCAGGCCGTGCGGTCTCGGGTCGTGGAAGGCTCCCATGTAGGAGAGGGCGAAGCCGAGTTGCAGGAGCAGCACGCCGAACATCACCAGCGCGGCGCGCGGGGTGACCGCGTCCCGCAGCAGCCGGGTCGGGGCGGGGGGCCGCGGTCGGGGGTCCTGTGCCCTGGTGGCCATCGATTGCCTTCCTTCGGTGTGCGGCTGTGCGGCTGTGCGGAGGCCCCCGGTGGCGGTGGCCACACGGGTGCGGGCCGTGGACGCGGGGTGCGCGGGCCTGCGGGCGGCCCTCGGCGCGGCTGCGGCGCGGCTGCGGCGCACCCGCGCCGGACGGAGGGGCGCTCAGGTGTGGCGGTGGCCGGGCAGGTCGTAGCGGTCGAGGTCCATGACCTTGGCCCAGGCCGCGGCGAAGTCGGTGGCGAACTGCTGCTCGCCGCCGGCGGAGGCGTAGACCTCGGCGAGGGCCCGCAGTTCGGCGTTCGAGCCGAAGACGAGGTCGGTGCGGCTGGCCGTCCAGCGCAGGGAGCCCCGGGCGTCGCGGCCCTCGAAGAGGGCGGGGTCGTGGGCGGTGGGTGTCCAGGTGGTGTCCTGGTCGAGGAGGTTGACGTACCAGTCGTTGGTCAGGACGCCGGGGCGGGCGGTGAGCACGCCCAGGTCGCTGCTCTGGTAGGTCGCGCCGAGCGTGCGCAGGCCGCCGACCAGCGCGGTCAGTTCCCGGGCGCTCAGCCCGAGGAGGTCGGCGCGGTCGACCAGGCGGTACTCGGCGGGCAGGGTGTCGTCCTTGCCGAGGTGGTTGCGGAAGCCGTCGGCGGCGGGCTCCAGGTGGGAGAAGCCGTCGATGTCGGTGTGCTCCCGGGTCGCGTCGACCCGGCCGGGGGTGAACGGCACCCGCAGCTCGTGCCCGGCGTCGGCGGCGGCCTTCTCCACGGCGGCGGTGCCCGCCAGCACGATCAGGTCGGCGAGCGAGACGCCGTGGCCGGCGGGCCGGGAGGAGGCGAACGCGGCGCGGATCTCCTCCAGCCGGGCGAGCAGGCCGGCCAGCCGGTGGGGCTCGTTGACCTCCCAGCCGTTCTGCGGCTCCAGCCGGATCCGGGCGCCGTTGGCGCCGCCGCGCTTGTCGCTGCGGCGGAAGGTCGACGCGCAGGACCAGGCGAGCCACACCAGGTCGGCGACCGGGATCCCGGCGGCCAGTACGCGGGACTTGAGCTGTCCGACGGCGTCGGCGTCGAGCGGGGCCTCGGTGGGCTCGGGGAGGGGGTCCTGCCAGATCAGGTGCTCGGCGGCGACCTCGGGGCCGAGGTAGCGGGTGATCGGGCCCATGTCGCGGTGGGTGAGTTTGTACCAGGCGCGGGCGAAGGCGTCGGCGAACTCCTCGGGGTGTTCGAGGAAGCGGCGGCAGATGCGGGCGTAGTCGGGGTCGACGCGCATCGCGACGTCGGTGGTCAGCATCGCCGGGGTCCGGCGCGCGGCGGGGTCGTGCGGGTCCGGCACGGTGTCCTGGCCCGCGCCGTCCTTGGGGCGCCACTGGTGGGCGCCGCCGGGGCTGGTGGTGAGTTCCCACTCGTAGCCCAGCAGGATCTCGAAGTAGCGGTTGTCCCAGCGGGTGGGGGTGTCGGTCCAGATCACCTCCAGGCCGGAGGTGATGGTGTCGTTGCCGTGGCCGGTGCCGAAGTCGCTCTTCCAGCCCAGGCCCTGCTGTTGGAGCGGGGCGGCTTCCGGCTCGGGGCCCAGGTGCTCGGATCCGGCGGCGCCGTGGGTCTTGCCGAAGGTGTGGCCGCCGGCGCACAGGGCGACGGTCTCCTCGTCGTTCATCGCCATCCGGGCGAAGGTCTCGCGGATGTCGGTGGCGGACGCCATCGGGTCCGGGTTGCCGCGCGGGCCCTCCGGGTTGACGTAGATCAGGCCCATGGTGTCGGCGGCCAGCGGGGCGAGGAGCTCGCCGTCGTCCTTGTGCCGCTCGTCGGTGAGCCAGGCCGTCTCGGGGCCCCAGTAGATTGCCTCGTCCGGGCCCCACACCTCCTCGCGGCCGCCGCCGAAGCCGAAGGTGGCCAAGCCCATCGACTCCAGGGCCACGTTGCCGGACAGCACCATCAGGTCCGCCCAGGACAGTGCCTTGCCGTACTTCTGCTTGACCGGCCACAGCAGGCGGCGGGCCTTGTCCAGGTTGACGTTGTCGGGCCAGGAGTTGACGGGCGCGAAGCGCTGCAGTCCGGCTCCGTTGCCGCCGCGGCCGTCGGTGACCCGGTAGGTGCCGGACAGGTGCCAGGCCATCCGGATGACGAACGGGCCGTAGTGGCCGAAGTCGGCGGGCCACCAGTCCTGCGAGGTGGTCAGCACCCGCTCGATGTCGCGCTTGACCTCCGCCAGGTCGAGCGCGCCGAACGCCGCCGGGTAGTCGAAGCCGTCGCCGTTCGGGTCGTGGGCGGCGGCGTGGCGGCGCAGCACGCCGAGGTTCAGCCGCTCGGGCCACCACTGGTGGATGCCGTCGCCCTTCATCGGGTCGGCGGCCGCGGCCTGGACCGGGCAGCCCCCGGCCGCCGGGTCGGTGTTCTCGGGAAACGCGTTGGTGACCTGCCGCGCGTCGCTGTCGTCGGGCATGGAACGGGCCTTCCTGGCAAGGGGGGTCGGGGAAACGGGAACGGCCCCCGCACACCGCGGCCGGCCGGGAGCACGCCCGGGGCCGGGCGCCGCAGGTGGACGGCGCCCGGCCCCGGTGCGCTCCCGGGCGGGTGGTGGTGCGGGCCCCGCGCGTACGGTGGGGCGGGGCCCGGTGGCGCGGGGGGGTGGGTCAGCCGTGCAGGGCCTTCTTCAGGGCGTCGACGGCCAGGTGGCGGGCGACGTTGGCGGCCCGGGTGTCGCGCAGGCTGTCCAGCAGCAGGAAGTCGTGGACCATGCCGGCGACCCGGACGGCGGTGACGTCGACGCCGGCCTCGCGGAGCTTGTTGGCGTACTGCTCGCCCTCGTCGCGCAGCACGTCGGCCTCGTCGGTGATGACCAGGGTGGTCGGCAGGCCGCGCAGGTCCTCCAGCGGGGTCTGCAGGGGGGAGGCGTGCGGCTCCTTGCGCTGGTCCGGGTCGGAGTACTGGTCCCAGAACCAGATCATGCCGTCGCGGGTGAGGTAGTAGCCCTCGGCGAACTGGTGGTAGGACGGGGTGTCGAAGTCGGCGTTGGTGACGGGGTACAGCAGCACCTGGGCCTTGAGGTCCAGGCCGCCGCGCTCCTTGTTCATGTTCGCGAACACGGCGGACATGCAGCCGCCGACCGACTCGCCGGCGACGGCGACCCGGGAGGTGTCCAGGCCGTGCTCGGCGCCGTGCTCCAGCAGCCAGCGGCCGACCGCGTAGTTCTGCTCCACCTGGGTCGGGTACTTGGCCTCCGGGGCCCGGTCGTAGACCGGGAAGACGCCGGCCGCGCCCGCGCCGACCGCGAGTTCGCGGAACAGCCGGTCGTGGGTCTTGTCGTCGCCGAAGACCCAGCCCGCGCCGTGGATGTAGAACACCACGGGCAGCGGGCCGGTGGCGCCCTTCGGCTTGATGATCCGGGTCCGGACCTGTCCCCATTCGCCCGCGTCGACGGTCACCCACTCCTCGTCCACGGCCGGGCGCTCGACGCCCTCGCCGCTCTGCAGGCCGAGCAGGATGTCCCGGCCCTCGGGCGGCGGCACCTCGTAGATCCGCGGGTGCGGGTCGGTGGCCTCGGCCAACTCCTTCGCGGCCGGCTCCAGGTAGGGGGTGATCGGCGGGGGAAGCTGCGTCATGTCCGCTCCATCGGTAAGGACGGCGGGTGCCGCTCGGCGCCCGGGCCGGGTCCGTGACGACCCGACCATGAGACAAACTAGAACGATTCGGACACCGCGCACCCCCGCGCGACCGAATGGGAGGCCCGGCCCTCACCGGTCGGGGACGCCGACGGCGTGAGCGATGACCAGCAGGGAGGCGATGAGCGCGGCGATGCCCTCGACCGCCATCAGGGCCTTGGCCCGGGCGCTCAGCGACATGGTGTCGGTGGGGCTGAACGCGGTGGAGTCGGCGACCGACACGTACAGGTTCCACGTTCACCCATCCGGTGCCGAGAACGCACCGGAGCACCGTAGGACGAGCGAAGGGAATGGAAGGCGTCGGCCAGGCGGTACTCAGAAGTCATCTCATTTGGGCTTGTAGGCTGTTCACGTGACGATCGTGGAGCGCCTGGTGCCGGATGAGTTGTGGGAGTTGTTCCAGCGGGTGGTGCCGCCGGCGCCGACCCGGCCGCAGGGCGGTGGCCGTCGGCGCCACGGGGACCGGGAGGTGCTGGCCGCGATCGTGTTCGTGGCGTCCTCGGGCTGCACGTGGGCCCAGCTTCCGCACTGCTTCGGGCCGTCCGGGCCGACCGCGCACCGCCGGTTCACGGAGTGGACCGGGGCCCGGGTGTGGGCCAAGCTCTACCGCCTGGTCCTGGACGAACTCGGTGCGCGGGGCGAGTTGGACTGGTCGCGGTGCGCGGTCGACTCGGTGAACATGCGGGCCCTGAAAAAGGGGATCTGACGGGTCCGAATCCTGTCGATCGGGGCAAGTACGGGTCGAAGATCCACCTGCTCACCGAACGCACCGGTCTGCCCCTCTCGCTCGCGGTCTCCGGTGCCAACCTGCACGACAGCCAGGCCCTGATCCCGCCCGTCGAGGCGATCCCGCCCATCCGCTCCCGTCGCGGCCCGAGGCGGCGCCGGCCCGGCAAGCTCCACGGCGACAAAGCCCACGACCACCGCTTCATCCACTCCCACCTGCGACGACGACAGATCACCCATCGCATCGCCCGCCGCGGCCTCGAGTCCTCCACCCGGCTCGGACGGCACCGCTGGGTCATCGAGCGGACCGTCGCGTGGCTCGGCGGATTCCGTCGGCTCCACCGCCGCTACGAACGCAAAGCCGACCACTTCGCGGCCTTCGCCGCCATCGCCGCCGCCCTCGTCTGCCACCGCAGACTGACCAAATGAGATGACTTCCAAAGCGACCACCCCGGGGAGCGACCCAACCGCCCGCCTCGGAGCCGCGCGACACGTTCGAACGGGCTCTCACGGCCTGCGCACTGGCCCACCAGCCCCCGCAGGCGCAAGCCGAAGCGGCGGCCGATGCCGTGCCAGACCATCGTGCGGCGCCCGAAACATCCCTTTCGACCCAGGCTGGCCCAGGGGTGACGCCCACTTGAATACCCCTGTCGAACAGCACCATCATCGGACGCCGAACCGCTCGCCCGGACTTCCAACTCGCCCTGCCAGGAGAGCATTTGAGCCAGGTCGACAACGCCCTCACGCAGCCCGGAAACCCCGCCCCGGATGTACCGGCCGCGCCGGCAAGCGCCCCCGTCACCCTCGTCGCCGGGGTGCGCCTCGTCCTGACCGGCCCCGCCGACCCCGCCAATCCCGCCGACTGCACCGGCTATTTGGCCGCGCTGGCCTCCGGCCTGACGGGGCCGCAAATGACGGGGCTGGAGATCGACTCGGGCCTGGTACGGGCCGCCGCGCGGAGGTCACCGCGAACGGGTCGGCTGCTGTCGCGCGGGGTCCGCGCCGCCTGTGGGCGGAGGCCGAAGCGGTGCGGGCCCGCTGGGCCGCGGCGGGCTGCCCCGTCGCGTACGACCTCGATTTCGGCCCGGCCGGGACGGTGCGGGCGGTGAGCGGGGCGGGCCCGTCCCGGGAGCTGCTGCTGCTCTGATCCCGGCCCCGCCCCGTCTCCGCGTCCGTGCCGATCACAGGAGGTTCCGCTTGAACGACCACACCACGACGACTGCCTCCGTACCGGGGCCCCGCACCCCCGAGCTGCCGCCCCCGCCGGAGCGGGTGCGGGCGGTGCCCGCCGACGGGGACCTCGGCGGGCAGATCACCCAGGGCTACTGGGAGACCTTCGAGGGCGAGGCGTCCCGGACCGGGCTGGTGACCATCGCCCGCCGCCTGCCGGCCATCGTCGTCCAGGTATGGGGCACCGCGTGGCGCGCGGACGCGCGGGCGGCCGTCCTGGTCGCCGTGCTGCAGCTGGTGTCCGCCGCGATGGTGTCGGCCGGGCTGATCGCCAGCCTGGGCATCCTGCAGAAGGTGTTCGCCGGCGGTGCGACCGGAGAGCGCATCCGCGCGGCGCTGCCCGCCCTGGCCGTGGTCGCGGTGCTGCTGATGCTCCGCGGCCTGGTCGACGCCGGCATCTCGCACTGGCAGGCCCGGCTCGGCCCCCGGGTGCGCCAGCAGTTGGAGGCCGACTTCCTCGCCCTGACCAGCCGCATCGAGCTCGCCGCCGTCGACGACCCGACCTGGGCGGACGAGGTCCGCCGCGCCAACGACCGCGGGCTGTACTACGCCAAGGAGTCCGTCAACAAGACGATCGAGCTGGCCAGTGCCGTTCTCGCGCTGCTCGGCGCGGCCGGCGTCCTGGGCGTCCTGCATCCGGTCCTGCTGGTGCTGCTGCTGGCCGCCGTCGTCCCCAAGGGCGCCGCCTCCGTCCACTCGATCCGCGCCGGCTACCTCTCCGCCGTGCGGCAGAGCACCCTGCGCCGCCGGATGCTGCAGTTCTCCTGGGTTCTGTTCGAGCGCGACACCGCTCCCGAACTGCGCGCCTCCAACGCCCAGCAGGCCCTGCTGGACGAGCACCGCGCCCTGTCCGCCCGGATCACCGACGAGGAGGTCGCCCTCGGCGAGCACCAGAGCCGCGCCGCCCTGCTCGGCCGCGCGCTCGGCGGCCTGGGCATGTTCGCCACCTACGCCGCGCTCGCCTGGATGCTCGGCGCGGGCTGGATGCCGCTGGCCACCGGCGGCGCCGCCTACCTCGCCATCCAGGCCAGCCAGAGCGCCCTGCTGCGCCTGGTGATCGCCGGCCACCAGGTGTTCGAACACGCCCTGTGGGTCGAGGACCTGAAACGCTTCGAGGAGAGCTGCCGGGCCCGCCTGCCGCGCACCGGCGCGCCCGCGCCCGCCGCGGTCAAGGAGATCGAGGTGCGGGACGTGCACTTCACGTACCCGCAGGGCAAGCAGGCCCTCCGAGGGGTGAGCCTGACCCTGGAGGCGGGGAGGAGGTACGCGTTCGTCGGCGCGAACGGCTCCGGCAAGTCCACCCTCTCCCGCATCCTGGCCGGGCTGTACGAACCGACCGAGGGCACCGTCCGCTGGGACGGCACGGACGTGCGCCGGTTCGACGCGGCGAGCCTGACCGGACGGGTCGCCCTCGTCCTCCAGGACCCCGGGCACTGGCCGCTGTCCGCGCTCGCCAACATCACCATCGGCTCCGGGAACATCACCACCGCCGACCCCGACCGGGTCATGCGCGCCGTGCGGGCCACCGGCGCCGACCGGGTCATCGCCGACCTGGACCACCAGTGGGACACCGTGCTCAGCCCCCAGTTCGAGGGCGGCGCGGAACTCTCCGACGGCAACTGGTCCAAGATCGCCTGCGCCCGCGCGCTGAACGACGACGACGCCCCGCTGCTGGTGATGGACGAGCCCACCGCCAGCATGGACCCCCTCGCCGAGGACCGGCTCTTCCGCGCCGTCCTCGACGAGTACGCCGGTCCCGACACCATCACCGTCCTGGTCTCCCACCGCCTCGCCCCCGCCGTCGCCTGCGACCAGGTGCTCGTCTTCGACCAGGGCCGGATCGTGGAAGCCGGCAGCCACCGGGAACTGATCGCCCTCGGCGGCACCTACGCGGAGATGTTCGAGACCCAGGCAGCCGCCTACCGGAGCAACCGGTGACCGCCCGGACCGGCGGGGCCGCCGGGACTCCTGCCCCAGGCCGCACCCCGAGAGCGGGCGGCCGGTGACGGGCCGCCACCGGCGGCCGCCGGATCCCCCGCCGCCGGAACACGCCGCCGCCCTGCGGCATGCCGCCGGCACCGGACGGCCCGTCGTGGAGGAGGGCGTCGTCGTCTTCGACGGCAGCACCGTCCCCTACGCCTACCGGACCGTGTACGGGCTGGACGGCCGGTGCGAGCGCCACGTCGAACTGCCTGGACCCGCCACCGCCACCGCTGCCCCCGTGGCCCCGCCCCGCGCCCCGAACGGACCCCCTGCTCCTGCCACCCGACCGCACGACGAAGGAGTGAACGACATGATCGAAGACTGGGCCACGGAGGAGTCGACGGAGGTCTACCGCGGGCGCTGGGTGGTGGTGCGCCGCGACACGGTCCGGCGGCCCGACGGCAGCCCGGGCAGCTACGAGTACACCGAGGCCGTCGACGGGGTGCGCGTCCTGGCCCTCGACGACCGGGGCCGGATCGCTCTGGTGGCGGAGGACGTCTACGTGTGCGGCCGGCGGCTGCTGCTGTGCCCCGGCGGCGGGTGCGGGGCGGACGAGGACCCGGCGGCGGCCGCGCGGCGCGAACTGCTGGAGGAAGCCGGCATCCGCGCCGCCCGGATCGAGCAGCTGACGACGATGTGGCGGATGCCCGCAGGTGCCCGGACCCGCGAGCACCTCTACCTGGCCACCGGCCTGACCGTCGGCGAGCACCAGCGGGAGGCCAGTGAGGCCGACATGGAACTGCGCTGGGTCCCGCTGGAGGAAGCGGCGGCGATGTGCGCCGACGGCCGGATCACCGAGGCCGGCACCCTCACAGCCGTCCTGCTCACCGCGCGGCAGCACCGACCCGCTGCCGCACCAACCCACTGACCTGGCAGTGCGCCCTCCTCCCCAGGACGGGCCGACAACGCCCCGGGGAGAGGAACCCGCTGACCGCCCGTCACCGCGATCCGCACCCGCGCCGACGGCGACCGCCCGGTACCGGTGCGGGACGCGCCTTCGACGGTGCCGCCCCGTCCCGGCCCCCGCACCCCGCCCCACCTCCCGCTACGCACCAGGAGCCGGCCGAAAGGAGCCCGCCCGCTGTCCGCGCGGGCCGGGTGCGCACGGCACCCGGCCCGGGTTTCGCGCCTACCGTGGCCGCACCTGGAGCAGGCAGGACTTCGTCCTCGGCTTCGCCGGGGACGTCGGCGACCTGGCGAAACTCACCCAGGCCGCCGACGGGATCCGCTGCGGCTCCGCCTCCGGCGATCCCGAACTCCTGGAGCGCGGCCTACGGACCATGGCCCGCCTCCGCACCGCGACCAAGGACCCGACGGCGCCCCGGGCGGCGACCGGATCGGAGGGCACGGCGTGACGGGGTTGCTCCGCGTCCCGTCCTTCACCCGCCTGACCGTGATCGTGATCGACTTCGAAGGGCTCACCCCGCCGGACGGCCGGCGGAACCGACCGAGGTCGCCGCGCTCGCGCTGCGCTCCGAGGGCGGGCGCCTGGTGGGGGTCGGCCGGTTCGAGTCCCTGATCCGGCCGCCCGCCGACGTCCCGGTGACCGCCCGCGACGTCGCACAGACCGGCATCACCGCCGCGGTGCCCGCCCGCCGCCGGCCCGGCCCGCCGGTCCGTGGCTTTCCTGACCAACCGGACCACCGCCCGCGCGGGACCGCCCGCGCGCGATCCGTCCGGTCGGTCCCGTGTGGGCGGGGCGGTCCGGGGTAGTCGCCGGGTGCCCACGAGGGAGGATGGAGAGGAGCAGCCATGACCACGCAGGACGGCAAGGACCGGGCCGCCGAGGAGGCGCCCGGGGAGAGTGTCCGGGAGCGGTCGGCCGAGGAGCGCGAGATCACCGCGCCGACCCCGGCGGACGTCCGGGCCAAGGCCGCGGGCCGGGACGGCGGGGACGAGGATCCCGAGCCGCCGGCGGCGGACAGCCAGGCCCCCTGAGACCGGGGCCCGCGCCGACCGGCCGGTGCCCGGCTCCCCGCGTTGACCGACGGGGGCCGGGCATCGGCGCGCGTCGGTCAGCGCGGGTCCGGCGGCGGGGTGAGGAGGGCGGAGAGCAGTTCCGCGATGGTGGGTCCGGCGTCGGCCGGGTGGCGCAGTTGGCCGTCGATGACGTGGTAGTGGTTGGTGCGGCCGCGACGCTCGTGGGAGAGGTACCCGGCGTCCTCCAGATCGGCGATGATGCGCTGGACGGCGCGCTCGGTGAGCAGGCAGCGGGCGGCTATGTCGCGGACCCGGATGCCGGGGTCCCGGTAGATCTGGATCAGCACCCTCGCGTGGTTGGTGAGGAACGTCCACTGGCGGCTGGTTTCGGCGGCTCTCTCCACCTCGCAAGGATAGGTACCGGGATTCGCGACTCCGAATGCATGACATAATTTTCGTGTATTCATTGACGTGCATCAGCGGCGCGGGGAGAGTGGACGTGCCGGTTCCCCGTTCGGCACCAGGAGGCGAAGTGGTGGAGTGCCCGACCCGCGCCCAGCTCCAGGAGCTCACGGACGCGCTGACCGGCGGCACCGGTGCCGTCCCGGCCCTGCCGCCGCAGCTGCGGTACGCGATCGCCGGCGTGAGCGCCTACCTCGCGGCCGTCGAGGACGGCACCCCGGCCACCGGCCAGTTGCGCGGGAACGCCGTCGCGCTCTGGGCCACCCTGCGCGCGGTGGCGGGAGCCGCCCGCGCGCCCGACCCGCTGCCCGCCTCCTGACCCGGCCGGGGTGCGGGCCGGGACGTCCCCGGCGCCGCCGGACGGCGGGGCCGGGCGCGGCGGAGCGGGCCGTCGTGGTGCGGGCACCGGACCTGCGGATCGAGACCCGGCGCAGCGGCGGGACCGTCCGGTGCGCGCTGGTCGGCGCCCTGCACCAGGACAACCAGGAGGCGTTCGCCCGGGCCCTGGCCCGCGGGCTGCGCGCCCGCCCGGACCGGCTCCGCGTCGACCTGCGGGCGGTCGACCTGTTCACCTCGGCGGGCCTGAACGCCCTGCTGCGGGCCGGTCTGGCGGCCCGCGTCCTGGGGGTGGCGCTGGCCCTGGACTCGCCCTCGCGCTGTGTGCGCCGGGTCCTGGAGAGCACCAGGTCCGCGCCGTACCTGCCGGTCGAGAACAGCGACCCGCTCCGGGAGCGGCGCGCCGACCGCGGTCGGCCCCCGGGAAGGCCGAGGGCCGGCCGGGATCCGGCCGGCCCTCGGTAGCGGGCGCCTCAGGCGGCGGTGGAGGTGACGTCGGCCCCGGCGCCGCGGCGCACCAGCAGGACGCGCCGCTCGTCCTCGGTCAGGCCGCCCCAGACGCCGTAGGGCTCCCGGGTGGCGAGGGCGTGGCGCCGGCATTCGAGCCGGACGGGGCAGCCGCCGCACACCCGCTTGGCGGCCTCTTCGCGCTCCCGGGCCTCGGCCCGGCCCTCGTGCGCGGGGCGGAAGAAGACCTCGCCGCCGACGGTGCGGCAGGAGCCTTCGAGCTGCCAGTCCCAGTGGTGCGTCTGTGCGCCGGGGAGGCGGGAGACCATGGTCACGACGGTGTCCTCCGAACGGAGTGGCGAATCGAACAACCGCCGTCTAACCGTCCCTCCGCAGGTCATGCCCCTTCCCGGAGACCGGTTCCCGGGTCGGTTCCCGGGGTCGGCGGGAGCGTGCCCGGGCCCGTCCTCGGCGCGCACGGCACGCACGGCGCGCTGGTGGGGCGCGGGGCCTCCGGCGGGATGGACTCCCGGCCGGACGGGAGGGATCCGCACGCGGTCATCGCTGCTCCCCGGTCCGGTGCGTCCGGGTGTCGGGCGCCGCCGCGTCCTCGGGCCACTCGCGGGTGTCGCGCGGCGGCAGGAAGGGCTCCGCGTCGGGCGGCAGGCCGTGTTCGACGGCCCGTTCGCGGGCGAGCTCGGCGTCGAACTCCAGGCCGAGCAGCACGGCGAGGTTGGAGAGCCACAGCCACACCAGGAAGACGACCACGCCCGCGAGGGTGCCGTAGGTGCGGTTGTAGGAGCCGAACCAGGCGACGTACGCGGCGAATCCGCCGGAGAGGGCCAGCCAGAGCAGGACGGCCAGCAGGCTGCCCGGGGAGATCCAGTGCCAGCCCCGGCCGCGCACGTTGGGCGCCGCCCAGTACAGCAGCGCGATCATCACGGAGACCAGCAGCACCAGGACCGGCCACTTGGCGACCGACCAGACCGTCACGGCGGTGGGGCCGATCCCGAGGAGGTCCCCGGCGCGCTCGGCCAGCGGGCCGGTGAAGACCACGATCACGGCGCTGGCGAGCAGCAGCACCATCAGCACCAGGGTCAGGCCGACCCGCAGCGGGGTGAGCTTCCAGACCGGGCGGCCCTCGCGGATGTCGTACACCGCGTTGGCCGCCCGGATGAACGCGGCGACGTAGCCCGAGGCGGACCACAGCGCGCCCAGCAGGCCCACCGCGGCGAACACCCCGCCGGCCCCGCGCCCGTCGCGCAGCTGCTCGACCGATCCGCTCAGCACGTCCCGGGCCGGGCCGGGGGCGAGCTGCCGGAGGTTGTCGAGCACCGCGCCGGTCACCGGGCCGCCGAGCAGGCCGAGGATCGAGACCAGCACCAGCAGGGCCGGGAAGACCGCCAGCACCCCGTAGTAGGTCAGCGCGGCGGCCCGGTCCGGCAGCTCGTCGTCCAGGAACTCCCCGGCGGTGCGGCGCAGCACCGCGAGCCGGCCGCGGGCCGGGAAGCGCGCCGCCCACCCGGACCGGCCGCCGTTCCCGTCCCGCTTCCCGTCATGCCGTTTCCCGTCGTGCCGCTTCCCGTCGTGCCGCTTCCCGTCGTGCCGTTCCCTGCTCGGCTCGCCGTCCCGCACGGTCCTGTCCCCCTCTCCGTCGCGCACGGGCCGGCTCAGCGGACCCGGGCGGGGACGGCCCGCAGCGGTCCGGGCGGGCCGGGCCGCCGGCGCGGGTCGGGGTGCCGCCCGCGGTCGCGGGTCGGGCGGAGGAGGGTGCTGTTCGGCCGGGGGTGCTGTCGTGGGTCCATGGCCGTCGGCTGCCCCGGTCCGGGGATCGGAAACCGGGGCCGGGACGGGCCGCGGTCTCAGGGCGCGCGGTCGGCGAGCAGGTAGGCGGCGGTGCCGGTGAGGCGCAGCAGGCGGTCGAGGTGGGCGGGGCGGTGCTCCAGGAGCAGGCGGCGGCCGGCCGCGTCGGTGTCGCGGCGGATCTGGAGCAGCGCGGACAGTCCCATCGAGTCGCACAGCGACATGGCGGCGCAGTCGACCCGGACCACCTGGTACGGCGGCTGGGCGGCCAGGTGGGCGGCGACCGCCCGGACGAGCTCCTCGCAGCTCTCGTGGTCGAGTTCGCCCTCGACCCGGACCGTGACGGCGCGGTGCGGGGCGGCGGGGCCGGGCGGGGGGACGGGGTGCGCGCTCATGCGGGTGTTCCGGTGGTCGGCCGGGCGGTGTCGGTCCGGGGCGGGGCGGCGGCGGTCAGGGGGGTGGCGGGCGGGGCGGCGGCCAGGGCGGCGGTGAGGATCGCGACGCTGCGCGGCAGGTCGCGCAGGTGCTCGCGCAGCACGCTCAGCGCGGAGGTGAGCAGGGCGTCCGGGACGGAGCGGGCGAGCAGGACGTGCCGGGTCCAGTCGGTGAACGCGGTGAACAGCTCGGCGTCCCCGGTGTAGAGGGCGACGGCCAGGTGCTCGACGATCTGGGTCAGGTCGTCGAGGGTGTGCTCGCGCTGGGCGCCGGTGTAGGCGCGGACGGCGGGGTGCCGGTCGGCCAGGGCGGCCAGGACGGCGGCGGCCGGTGCCCGGGGGTCGCGGCCGACCAGGGTGTACTCCTGGTCGGCGAGGTGCGGCAGGTCGTCGACGGGCCGGTGCGGGGAGGCGGGGAGCGGCAGGCCGCGGGCGAGGCGCCGGGCGGCCGCGCGGGCGTCGGGGGCCCAGGCGTCGGCGCCGAGCAGCCGGGCGTGCCGGCCGTCGGGGCCGAACGCCGCGCCGCCGACGACGACGGGCACGCCGGCGGCCTGGGCGGCGGTGATCGCGCTGTGCGCGGCGGGCAGCCGGGTGGGCAGTGCGGCGGACAGCGCGAGCACGTCGGGGGCGGTGCGGTGCAGGTGGGCGATCAGGTGGGGGGTGGGGCACTGGGCGCCGAGGTAGTCGACCCGCCAGCCGCGCAGGGTCAGCACCTCGGCCAGCAGCCGGGCCGGGAAGGCGTGCCACTCGCCCTCGACGCAGGCCACCGCGATCCGGCCGGGGCGCCGGGGGGCGGTGGCGGCGGCGAACGCGGGGTGCCCGGTGACGACGGCCACCACCCGTTCGTTGACCGCGGTCGCGGCGTGCTCCTGGATCACGGTGATCCGGTCGGCGGCCCACTCGCGGCCGATCCGGGCCTGGAGCGCGCCGATCACGTCCAGCAGCAGCTCCTCGGGGTGCAGGCCGCGCTCCAGCGCGGCCACCGCGAGGGCGGCGGCCCGGGCCTGGTCGCCGCCGAGGACGGCCTCCCACAGCTCCTCGGTGCGGTCGACCGGGCCGGCTTCGGGGCCGGTGCCGGTGGCCGGTCCGGCGCCCGTTCCCGTTCCCGGTCCCGTTCCCGTTTCGGGGCCGAGCGTGGCGGTGGATGCGCGGTCGTTCATTCCGGGAGTCCTCGCTGTCGGCCGATCACGGGTACGTGGCCGCGCGGGGGCGCGGCGATCACCATCACGGCCATGTCGTCGTGCCGGTTCTCACGCAGCCACTGCGCGGCGAGCATCTGGACCCGTTCCACGATCGCCTCGGCGGGCAGGCCCGCGCACTCGGCGAGGGCCCGGCGCAGCCGGTGGTCGCCGAACTGCTCGCGCCCGGTCGGGCCGCCCTTGGCCTCGGTGATGCCGTCGCTGTACAGGACGCACGCCTCGCCGGGGTCGAGCAGGACGGTGTCGGTCCGGGTGGTGGCCTCGGGCAGGACGCCGACGATGCTGCCCAGGGTGGTGGACTCGGTGACCCTGCCGTCAGCCCGGACCACCATCGGCGCGGGGTGCCCGGCGGCCGAGAGCCGGACCCGGACCCGGTCGTCCTCGCGGCGCACCGAGGCGAGCACCAGGCTGGCGAAGCGGGTGTGGCGGGAGGTCAGCAGGGCCCGGTTGAGCAGGTGCAGGACGCGCTGGTGGTCGTCGGCGAGCGGCAGCAGCGCGTGCAGCGTGTTGCGGACCTTGCCGGTCATCACGGCGGCCTCCAGGCCCTTGCCGCTGACGTCGCCGAGCAGGGCGAGGGTCTCGCCGCCGGGCTCGGCGGCGGGGTGGACGTCGTAGAAGTCGCCGCCGATCCGGTCGCGGTCGCCCGAGGCCCGGTAGCCGCCCGCGAAGTCCACCCCGTCGAGGTGTTCGAGCCGGGGCGGGAGCAGTTCGCGCATCAGCAGGTCGGTGACGGCGGCCTGCTCGGAGTACATGACGGCGGCGGAGACGGCGGCGCCGGCCCGGACGGCGAACATCCGGGCGAAGCTCTCCTCGGCGGGGTCGAACGGGCCGGCGGCCGGGGTGCGCAGCAGCACCAGCGCCCCGGCGGGGACGCCGTGCCCGGGCAGCGGGGTGACCAGTACCGAGCCGACCCGGCCGAACCCGTCGGGCACCAGCCAGTGCGGCGCGGCGCCCGGGTCGATCCAGCGCGAGGGGACCGGCGGGAAGCCGCGCAGCGCCTCGGCCAGGCCGGGGACCTCGGCCGGGTCCGCCCGCACCTGGGCGTGCGCCGGGTCGGCCCCGCGCAGGCAGGTCACCAGGCGCAGCACCCGGCCCGAACCGGGGGCGACCAGGACGGCGGCGTCGGCCAGGTGCAGTGCGGCCTGGCGGGCGGCCGTCTCCAGGACCCGGTCGGCGTTCAGCGAGGAGAGCAGCAGGCCGGAGAGCCGGGCCAGCAGCTCCCAGTCGTGCGGGCCGCCGCCGTCCGCCGGGGACGGCCCGGCCGGGCGGTCCTCCCGGCTGACGAACCACCACACGGCGCTGCCGTCGGGCCGGCGGGTGGGGTGCGCCTCGACCGGGCCGGCCATCGGGTCGGTGTGCCGGACGGGCCGCGGCCGGGGGCCGTCGTCCGGCAGGGCCAGGTGGGCCCGGCGCAGCCAGCCGGGCGTGCCGTCCCGGTCCGCCAGCAGGCGACGGGCCCGGTCGCTGGCGTGCAGGATCCGGCCGTCGGGGCCGAGCAGCGCCACCGGGTACGGGGAACCGGCGAGGAAGTCCCCGTCCGTGATCGCCGCGGAGGAAATCGAAGATGCCATCGTCCGGGCCCTGACGGACCCTCACCTCGCAATTGGTTTCCGCCGGCGCCACCTGGCCCGTGGGGGGACTGGGCGGCGGGCGGGTTTGGCGGGGTCCGCGAGCCCCGCGAGGGGTCCGGCGGGCCGCACCCGAACCACCATGCTACCGCTGCCCGGTGGCTCCCCCGGCGCCCGCGGAGCCGGCCCGCCCGGGGCGGGCGGGCCGGCTGTCCGGCGCGGGGGCGGGGGCGGGGCCCGGCTCGGGGGGGCGGGCTACGATGCCCGTCATGACCGATCACACGCACGGTGCGGCCGGGACGGGTCGTCGGGCGGACGTCGAGACGGTGCGGGCCCGGGGCGAGCTCGACTGGGAGGACGCCCAGGACTTCGGGCAGCGGTTGGCGGCGGCGCTCGACCGCCGTCCGCGGCTGCTGGTGGTGGACTTCGCCGAGGTCACGTTCGCCGACTCCTCGGTGCTGCACGGCCTGCTCGTCGCCCGGCGGCGGATGGCCGAGGACGGCGGGCGGCTGGTCCTGGCCGGGCCGCTGCGGGCGGCCGTCCGCAGGCTGATCGACCTCGCCGCCGCCGGCAGCCACCTGCCCGTCGCGCCGGACATGGCCGCCGCGCTGCGCGGCGACGTGCCCGGCTCCCCGGTGTGACAACGCACCGTCCGGGCAGCCGACTGTCCGGGGCGGCGTTCCCCGCCCCGTCCCGACCGATGCGAGGGCCTCAGATGTCCGGTGCCGAGACCGACCTGACGCAGCGGCCCGGCCTGCCCGCGCGTCCGCCGGTGCGTACCGCGGCCGAGGCGCGGGCGGCCGTCACCGAGGCGCTCGCCCGCTGCTTCCCGGTCGGGGGGCGCCTGCACGGCGACGCCTGCCTGGCCGCCACCGAGCTGGTCACCAACGCGATCCGGCACGCCGGCGGGGTGACCGGGTTCGCCGTGCGGGCGGACCGCGCCGCCGGGTTGACGATCGAGGTCGAGGACGCCGCCGACGCCGGCCCGTCCGGCGACGCCGCCCACCTGGACGACCCGACCCGGCTGGGCGGCCGGGGCTGGCCGCTGGTCCGACTGGTCAGCTCGCACTGGGAGGTCGAGCCGCTGCCGGGCGGCGGCAAGCGGATCCGGATCACCCTGACCGGCTAGGTCCCGTCCGGTCGGTCTTGTCGGATCAGCGCGCGGTGTCGGGCGCCCGGCTGGGAGTGCCGGCCCCACGGCCTCGTACTTGGACGTACTCGGGCTTTCGGCCGGTGCGGCGAGCGGGCCGCTCCTGCCCGGTGGCGGGCCCCTCCTGCCCGGTGGCGGGCGAGGAGGGCGCGTGCCGGGCGTCGCGACGGGCGACGGCTGCCTGACGCGGCACCGGGTCCCGTCCGGCCTGTCGGGTCGGCGGGGCTCAGGCCAGCAGGCGGGCGAGGCCGGGGGCGAGGTCGAGGTGGGCGGTCTCGGTGCCGGGCGGCACCTCGGTGTACGCCTCGGCGAGGAACGCGGCGACCGCGGTGTCGGGGGTGCTGATCAGGGCCCGCTCGGCCTGGGGGCCGAGGGCGCCCAGGGTGATCAGGATCCGGCCGTCCGGGCCCGGGGCGACCCGGACGTCCCCTTCGCCGGCCGGGGTGAGGCGGCCTTCGGCGAGCAGGTCGCGGCCGAACCGCCAGGTGATCTCCTCGCCGCCCGGGCGGTGCGGCGGGAAGGCCAGTTCCACCCCGTAGGGGAGGGCGGGGTCGAAGCGGAGCCGGGCGGCGACCCTGGTGTCGGGGTAGGCGCTCTCCGGGAGGGTGACCGAGAACGACCTGAACACGGCGGCGGGCATGCGGGTCCCCATTCCTGTTTCCTGACTGTCTTCGTGCGGGGCGCCGATGGCCGGGGACGCACCCGGGACGCGGCCTGGACGGCCGGTGTGTCGCGGGCCCGGCTACCCGGGCCCGGGCGGTCCACGCCGGGGTTGCCGAACCGTTATCCGTCGCCCCTTCGGCGCCGTTCGACGGCCTTGGGGCGTTTTCGGGTGTTTCGGTCCGGCGCGGGCGGGCAGCCGAGGGGCGGCCGGCGCTCGCCGGCCGCCCCGACGTCCGTGGAGAGGACCGATGATGGACATCGCCGACGGCAGCCCGCTGAACGCACACGACCGCGAAACGGCCGGGGAGGCGCTGCAGGGCGCCCTGGTCGACCTGGTGGACCTGTCGCTGGTCGGCAAGCAGGCGCACTGGAACCTGTACGGCCCCCGGTTCCGCTCCGTCCACCTGCACCTCGACGAGGTGGTGGCGACCGCCCGCGACTACGCCGACCAGGTGGCCGAGCGGGCCGCCGCGATCGGGGTCAGCCCGGACGGGCGGGCCGCGACGGTCGCGGCGGGCGGCCTGCCCGGGGCGCCGGCCGGCTGGCAGGCCGACACGGCGGTGGTGGAGTGGCTGGTGGAGGCGCTCGGGACGGTGGTGGGCCGGATGCGCGAGCGGATCGCCAAGACCGGCGATGCCGACCCCGTCACCCAGGACCTGCTGATCGGGGTGACTGCGGCGCTGGAGGAGCACAGCTGGATGTTCCGGGCCGAGAACCGGGGCTGAACCGGGGCTGAACCAGGGCTGAACCAGGGCGCCGGGGCCGATCGGGCCCGGCCCGGAAAAAAAGATTCCGGTCGACGTGCATATGCCGCGGCGACCGGGGCAGACGGCGCGTGGCGACCCGGCCGACCGGCCGGGTGCCGCGCGCCGTCGTGCGACGGCCGAGGCCCCGACCACGGGGCCCGACCAGCGAGGAGAACGCCTGATGGCGGTGGAGCAAGCGTCCGAGCGGCTCGTGGAGCTGCTGACCCGGGACGACGCGGTGCAGGACCAGTGGGTGAACGCCGTGGCGGCGGCCCTCGGCGCGCGGATCAGCCGGGCCGAACTGGAGCGCGAGCTGTCGGACCTCTACCAGGCGCTGCTCCAGGCGCTGGACAAGGGCGGGCTGGACTGGCAGGGCGAGGCGTACTCGGAGGTGCGCGCCCTGCTGGTGGAGCTCTCCCGCAGCCGGGCCCGGTACGGTTTCACCCCCACCGAGACGGCCGTCAGCGTGTTCGCCTGCAAGGACGTGCTGGAGCCGACGTCGATCAGCACCCCCGAGGACATCACGGCGTACCTGCAGCTGACCCGGCTGCTGGACGCGCTGGGCCTGTTCACCATCGAGGCGTACGCCCGCACCCGGGAGGAGATCATCAGCGCGCAGGCCGAGCAGCTGCTCGAACTGTCCACGCCGGTGGTCAAGCTCTGGGAGGACGTGGTGGCGGTGCCGCTGGTCGGCACGCTGGACTCGGCCCGCACCCAGGTGGTGATGGAGAAGCTGCTGCAGAGCCTGGTGGACTCCGGCTCCGAGCACGCCATCATCGACATCACCGGTGTGCCCGCCGTGGACACCGAGGTCGCCCAGCACCTGCTGAAGACCGTGGTCGCGGCCCGGCTGATGGGCGCGGAGTGCACCATCTCGGGCATCCGCCCGCAGATCGCGCAGACCCTGGTCGCGCTCGGCGTGCAGTTCGGCGACATCGTCACCAAGGCCACCCTGGCCGACGCGCTGCGCCACGTGCTGCAGCTCAGCGGCGCGCAGGCGCCCGCGGGCGGTGCCCGGTGAGCGACCGCGTTCCGGTGCTGAAGATCGGCCAGGTGCTGCTGGTGTCCATCCAGGTCGACCTGGAGGACCAGGTCGTCCTGGACCTCCAGGACGACCTGGCCGAGCGGATCGTGGCCACCGGCGCGAACGGGGTGGTCATCGACATCACGGCGCTGGAGATCGTCGACTCCTTCGTCGGCCGGATGCTGGCCAACACGGCGGCGATCTCGCGGATGCTGGACGCCGAGACGGTGGTCGTCGGGATGCGGCCGGCGGTCGCCATCACCCTGGTCGAACTGGGCCTCTCGCTGGGCGGGGTGCGCACCGCGCTCACCCTGGAGAAGGGCCTGGCGCTGCTGGAGCGGGACCGTACCGCGCGTACGGGCCGGCCGTGACCGGCCCCCGGGTGGAGGACGAGCAGCGGGTGCCGATCGGGTCCAACGACGACGTGGTGCGGGCCCGGCAGACCGTCCGGACGTACGCCCAGCAGTGCGGGCTGTCGCTGGTCGACCAGACGAAGCTGGTCACCGCAGCCAGCGAGCTCGCCCGCAACACCCTGGTGTACGGCGGCGGCGGCCTGATGCGCTGCGCCACCGTGCGCAGCGGGGCGCGGGTGGGCGTGCACGCCGTGTTCGAGGACAGCGGGCCCGGCATCCCCGACCTGGACCTCGCCCTGACCGACGGCTGGACCTCCGGCGGCGGCCTGGGCCTGGGCCTGAGCGGGGCGCGCCGGCTGGTCGACGAGTTCGAGCTGCACAGCGAGCCGGGCGCCGGGACGAAGGTGTCGGTGACGAAGTGGGCCCGGTGACCCCCCCGGCGGCCCCCGCGGTCGCCCTCGGCGAGGACACCGTGTGGCTGCGCCACTCGGACTCGCTGCCCGCCGCCGCCCGCAACGCGGCCCGCCAGCTCGCGCACCGGATCGGCCTGCTGCCCGAGCGGGCCGCCGAGGTGGCGCTCGCCGTCAGCGAGGCCGCCACCAACCTGCGCCGGCACGCCGTGGACGGCGCGATGGTGCTGCGGGTGGTGCGCACCGACGCCGAGGCGGCGCTGGAGTTCCTCACCGTGGACAGCGGGCCGGGGATGGCGGACGTGCCCGCCGCGCTGGCCGACGGCTACTCCTCCGGTCCGACCCTGGGCATCGGCCTGGGCGCGGTCTCCCGGCTCGCCGACGCCTTCGACCTGCACTCGCTGCCGGGCCGGGGCACCGTGCTGGCCGCCCGGTTCTGGAACCGCACCCCGTCCGGACGGGCGGCCGCCGCCGCGGGCGAGCCGGTCGCGGCGGGCCTGACCCGCCCGATGAGCGGCCAGGAGCTGTGCGGCGACGCGTGGGCGGTGCGCCCGGCGGGCGGTCCGCCGCCACCGGCCGCCGACCGGCGCCCGGTGGCGGCGGCGCACCTGGACTGGGCGGTCCTGACCAACCGGGCGCCCAGGACCCACTCCCCCGCCGGCCCGCGCACCGAGGCCGCCCGCACCGAGGCCACCAGCACCGGGGCCGGCCCGGCCGGCGGCGACGGCCGCCGCGGCGGCGGTGGGGCGGGCGACGGGGCGTTCCTGCTGATGTTCTGCGACGGGCTGGGCCACGGCCCGCTGGCCGCCCGGGCCGCCGCGGAGGCCGTCGCCGCGTTCCACCGCACGTCCGCGCACCGGCCCGAGGAGGTGCTGGCCGAGCTGCACCGGGCGCTGCGCTCCGGCCGCGGCGGCGCGGTCGCCGTCGCGCTGGTCGAGCCGGCCGAGGCCCGGCTGGTGTTCTGCGGGGTCGGCAACGTCAGCGCGTTCGTGGTCGACCCGGTCGGCGGCACCCGGCGGGCGCTGCCGTCCTCCCCCGGCATCGTCGGCCACCAGCTGCCCACCGCGCACATCGTCCGGCAGCAGCTCGCGCCGGGCAGCGCGGTGGTGCTGCACTCGGACGGGCTGACCGACCGCTGGCGGGCCCCGGACGTACCCGGCCTGTTCTCCCACCTGCCCGTCACCGCCGCGGCGCTGCTGCTGCGCGAGGCGGGGGTGCGCCGGGACGACGCCGGCGTGCTGGTCGCGAAGGGGGCCTGGTGAACGCCCCGGAGTTCCCCGCGCCGACCGAGCAGGCCGTCCCTCCGGTGCACCTGGAGACGGTGCCGGTGGGCAACGAACGGGACACCTTCGGGCTGCGCCGCGGCGCCCGGGCCGTCGCCGACCTGCTCGGCGTGGACGGCCAGGACGCCGTCCGGCTGGCCACCGCACTGAGCGAGCTCGGCCGCGGGCTGCTCGGCGCGGACCGGCTGGCCGCCGCGTTCGACCTGGTGCCGGGGCCGCCGGCCGCGCTGCGGGTGACGCTGGCCTGGCGGGGCGGCCACCGGCTGCCCGCGGAGGCGCTGGAGGCGTCCGGCCGGCTGCTGCCCACCCACCACGAGTACGGCGGCGGCAGCGGCCTGGTCCGGGTCGAGCAGCGGATAGGGCCGGTGCCCGGGACGCTCCCGGACCTGGCCGGGCTGGCCCGCGACGTGCTGGCCGGGCACACCGGCCACACCGGGCCCAGCGCCCGGGAGGACTCCAGGTCGCAGACCAGGGACCTGATCGCCGCGCTGGAGCACACCCGGGCCCAGCGGGAGGAACTGCTGCGGCTGAACAGCGAGTTGGAGGAGACCAACCGGGGCGTCCTGGCGCTGTACTCGGAGCTGTCGGAGGAGCTGGAGGAGACCAACCGGGGCGTGGTCGCGCTGTACGCCGAGCTGGACGAGAAGTCCCGGCAGCTGCGCGACGCCAGCGAGGCCAAGAGCCGGTTCTGGGCGAACGTCAGCCACGAGCTGCGCACCCCGGTCAACGCGGTGGTGGGCCTGGCCGAGCTGCTGCGCACCGACGCCGACGCCCCGGCCGAGGAGCGGGCCCGGCAGCTGTCGCTGATCGCCGACTCCGGCCGCACCCTGCTGGCCCTGGTGGACGAGCTGCTGGACGTCGCGAAGGCGGAGTCCGGCACCCTGGAACCGCAGTGGGCGCCGCTGGACCTGCGCGCCGTGCTCTCCCACCTGGAGGGCACCCTGCGCGGCCTGGCCCGCCCCGGCGTCGCGCTGCGGATCGGCCCGGCGCCGGACGGGACGGAGGCGCTGCTGGGCGACGAGACGATGCTGGTGCGGGTGCTGCGCAACCTGCTGTCGAACGCGCTGAAGTTCACCGAGCACGGCTCGGTGCGGCTGGACGCCGTGGTCGAGCCGCACCCGGACGGCGCGCCGGACCTGGTGCTGACCGTCTCCGACACCGGCGTCGGCATCCCGGCCGACCAGCACGAGCGGGTCTTCGAGGAGTTCTACCAGGTGCGGGGCCCGCACCAGCGGGGCCGCCGCGGTACCGGCCTCGGCCTGCCGTACGCCCGCCGGCTGACCGAGATCCTCGGCGGGACGCTGCACCTGGACAGCGTGCCGGGCCGGGGCACCTCGATCACCGTCCGGCTGCCCGTGCACCCCGTGCCGCCGGCCGGGGCGCGGCTCGCGCTGCTGGTGGCGGTCGACGACGACCCGGTGTTCCGGGAGGTGCTGCGCCCGGTGCTGCACGGGATCGCCGACCGGGTGCTGGAGGTCCCGGACGGCGCGGGCGCGCTCGGCGCGATCCGCGCGGCCCGGCCGGACGGGGTGGTCCTGGACCTGCACCTCGGCCCGGTCGACGGCTACCAGGTGCTGGCCGGGCTGCGGGCCGACCCCGCGCTGCGGCAGCTGCCGGTGGTCGTCCTGACCTCGGCCTCGCTGTCCGCCGCCGAGCTCGGCCGGCTGTCGCACGCCCGCGCCGTGCTGCCCAAGTCCGCCCTGGACGGCGGCCGGATCGCCGCCGCCCTGTCCGCCCCGCGTCCCGCCGTGCCCCGGCGGCCGCTCCCGCCCGAGGACGGATCGTGACCCCCACCAGCCCCGACGCCGGACCGGCGACCGTCCTGGTGCTCGACGACAACGACACCACCCGGTACGTCGTGGGCAGTTGGCTGCGCCGCTCCGGGCACACCGTCGTCGAGGCGGTCGACGGCGCGCAGGCACTGGCGCTGCTGGAGCGCTCGCCCGCCACCGAGCTGCCCGAACTGGCCGTGGTGGACATCAGCCTGCCGGACATGACGGGCTTCGAGGTGTGCGAGCGGATCAAGGGCGCCCCGCGCACCGCGGCGCTGCCCGTCGTCCACATCTCCGCCACCGCGATCGAGGCCAGCGACCGCACCCAGGGCCTGCACCGCGGCGCGGACGCCTACCTGACCGAGCCGATAGACCCGGCGGAGCTCCAGGCCACCGTCACCGCGGTGCTGCGCTACACCCGGGCCCGCCGGCGCGCCGAACGGCTGGCCGCCCGGGTCGCCGCCCTGCACCGCAGCACGCTCGCGCTGTACGGGGCCACCGACCCGGACGCGCTGGCCGGCTCGGCCGCGCTGGGCGCGGTCCGGCTGGGCGCCGCCCGGGCCACCGCGATCGCCCTCGGCCCGGACCGCGACACCCTGCACCTCGCCCACCACGACCCGGGCCTCCCGGACGGCCCGGAGGTCCGCCTGTTCGAAGCCCCGCCGGTCCTGCTCGACCTGCTCGCCCACCACACCCTGGGCGACGCCACCGGCGCCGGCACCGCCCTGCTGGACGCCGAGGCGTGGAGCGCCGTGCTGGCCGACCACGGGCTGGCCGGCACCGGGCTGCCGACCGGGCCGGTCGCCGTGGTGACGGCCCGCACCAAACCCGGTCGGCCCCCGCTGGCGGTGGTCGTCGACGGGGACGCGCTCGCCGCCCCGGACGAACGCGACCTGCTCCCCCAGCTCACCCAGGCCGCCGCGCTCGCCCTGGAGGCGCAGCGCAGCCAGGCCGAGGAGCACGCCCTCGCCCTCACCCTGCAGCGCAGCTTCCTGCCCGGCCGGCTGCCCGCCGTCCCCGGCGTCGAGCTCGCCGTGCGGTACGAGCCGGCCTCGGCCCGCAGTGAGATCGGCGGGGACTTCTACGAGGCCATCGACACCCCGGACGGGCTGCTGCTGGCGATCGGCGACGTGGCCGGCCACTCGCTGGAGGCCGCGATGGCGATGGGCGAGCTGCGGCACGCGCTGCGCGCCTACGCGATCGAGGGCCACGACCCGCAGACCCTGCTGCACCGGCTGGACACCCTGCTCACCCGGCTGCGCCCCGGCCTGACCGCGACGGTCTGCCTGGTGCTGATCGCCCCGGACCGGCGCAGCGTCCGGATCGCCAACGCCGGGCACCTGCCGCCGCTGCTCCGGCTCCCGGACGGCTCCGCCCGCTACCTGAGCGAGCACGGCATCCTGCTCGGCCTGAACGTGCCGCAGCCGCCGACCACCGAGTACCCGGTACCGCCCGGCAGCACCCTGCTGCTGGTCACCGACGGTCTGATCGAGGTGCCCGGCGAACACCTCCAGACCGGACTGGACACCCTGCGGGACGCCTTCGCCGACGCCCCGCCGGAGCTGGACCGGGCGGGCGACCTGCTGCTGTCCGCGTTCGCCCGGGCGCAGACCGACGACATCGCGCTGCTGATCGCCCGCCTGGACTGACCCGCCCCCGACCCGGCCCGCGTCGGCCCGCACCGCACCGCACCGCACCGCCCCGCCCCGCGCCGATCCGCGCCGACCGCCGAGCCCGCCCCCCGCACCGTACGGAGCTCCCGTGCCCGAGTACGACCTGACCATCGACGTCCGCCGCCATCCCGTGGGGGCGACCGTCGTCGTGCTCGCGGGCGAGCTGGACTACCACACCGCGCCGCGCCTGCACCGCGCCGTGGAGCGGACCGCCGAGGCGCTGCCGCTGGTGCTGGACCTCACGCTGCTGAGGTTCTGCGACTCCCTCGGCGTCGCCGAGCTGATCTTCGCGTTCCGCCGCACCAGGGCCGCCGGCACCTCGCTCGCCCTGGTCGGCACCACCCCCGACGTCGGGCGGCTGCTCGCGATGACCGGCCTGGACCGGCTGCTGCCCCGGCACGAGAGCGTCGACGCCGCCCTCGGCGCGCTGCGCCCGGACGGCTGACCCCGCCTACCCCTCCGGGCGGGCCGGTCCGCCCGGGGCCAGCTCGGGCTCCAGGCCGTCCGCGAACGGCGGCGGGACGGGACGCCCGGTGTCGCGCCGCCAGCCCTCGAACGCCCGCGCGGTGGCGGCCACCAGGGCGAGACCCAGCAGCCAGCCGCCCAGCACGTCGCTGACCCAGTGCACGCCCAGCGCGACCCGGGTGAACCCGACGCCCAGCACGCTCAGCCCGGCCACCGTCCGGGCCGCCAGGCGCCACGCCGGCCGCAGCGCCGGGGAGGCCGCCAGCAGCAGCACCGCGGCGCAGGTCGCCGCCGTCATCGCGTGCCCGGACGGGAAGGAGAACCCGGGAGCGTGCGCGACCGGGTCGGGCAGCGCGGGCCGGGCCCGGGCGACGGCCGCCTTCACCGCCCAGCCGAGCAGCCCGGAGGCGGTCACCGTGGCGGCCGCCCACACCGCCAGCCGCCAGGCCCGCCGCCACAGCAGCCAGGCGACGGCCGCCGCGACCAGCAGCCGCATCGTCGTCGGGTCCCAGACCCGGTCGCTGAGGACGCGCAGCACCGCCAGCACGGCCGGGTGCTCGCGCACCACCGCGTGCAGCCGCCGGGCGGCCCCGGCGTCGAGCCGGTGCAGCGGCGCCCAGTTGGCCTCGACCAGCACCAGCAGCAGCGCGGCCGGCACCGCGGCCACCGCGAACGCGGCGACGGCGGCGAGCAGGCGCTCGCCCAGGCGCAGGTCGGCGGCGCGCGGGTCGGCGGCACGCGGACGGGTGAGGTGGCGGCGGGTCATCGGTCCTCCTCCCCCGGCTCGGAGCCCTGCTCGGACTCGTGCTCGGAGCCCTGCTCGGAGCCTTGCTCGGACGGGGCCAGCGGATCGGGCCGGATCGGACCGGGCCGGGCCGTCCGGACGGCCTCCAGCTGGGCCGCGAAGGACAGGCCGAGGAACAGCGCGATCGCGGTCAGGTAGGCCCACACCAGCAGCGAGAACACGGCGCTGAGCGGGCCGTACACGGCGTCGAACGAACCGCTCAGGCGGAGGTAGAGGCTCAGCAGCCAGGTCGCCGCCAGCCACAGCACCAGGTAGAGGCCGGCGCCGAACGCCAGCCAGCTGTAGCCGGGTTGGCGGCGGCGCGGGGCCCGCCGGAAGATCACGGCCGCCGAGGTCAGGGTGAGCAGCACGCCGACCGGCCAGCGGAGCAGGGTCCAGGCCGTGGCGGTGCGCGGGCCCAGCCCGAACACCTCGTCGGCGGCCGCGGCGAGCTGCGGCCCGGCGACCAGCACCAGGAAGCCGGCCCCGAGCGGCAGTCCGGCGCCCGCCGCCATCAGCAGGCTGCGCCCGTACTTGCGGTCGAACGGCCGGTCCCGTTCGATGCCGTAGATGCGGTTGGCCCCGCGTTCGATCTGGGACATCGCGGTGACCAGGTTCGCGAGCGCGAACAGGGCGCCGAACCAGAGCGCGAAGGTGCCGCCGGTGTGCTCCCGGCCCCGGTCGAGCACCTCCCGCACCAGGTCGGAGCTGGGTTCCGGCACCATCCGCTCGATCACGGCCGCGACCAGCCTCCCGACCGGGCCGCCGTGCAGCGAGCCGGCCAGGCCGACCACCGCGATCGTGAACGGCACCAGTGCCAGCACCACCTGGAACGCCAGCGCGCGGGCGTGGCTGAACCCGTCGGCGTACCGGAACCTGACGAAGGCGTCCCGGGCCAGTGCCCACCACTCCCGCCGCCGCAGGGTGCCCACCGCCTCGTCGGCGGACAGGTGCTCGGACCCGGGCCTGACCCGGCTCGCGGTCCCCATCAGGCCGCCTCCGTCCGGGCCGTCCGCGCACCGGCGGCGGGTTCCGTCCCGGCCGTCCGCGCACCGGCAGCCGGTTCCGGCCCGGCGGGGCCGGGGACGCGGACCAGCAGGGCCGCCGGGCGGGCGGTGAGGACCAGGGTCCGGCCCGGGCCGACCGGGTCGCCGTCGCACTCGCGGGGGCGGGGGCGGGTGGCGGTCAGTTCGATGCGGTGGCCGCGGTGGTGCTCCAACGGGGCGTCCGGGCCCGCCGGGGGTTTGCCGGTGAGGAGCGAGAGCAGTGTCCGCCACCAGCCGAGGAACCCGTGCGGCCCGATCAGGACCAGGTCGAGCACCCCGTCGTCGGGCCTGGCGGCGGGCAGCAGCCGCACCCCGCCCTGGAGGCGGCCGACGTTGCCGACGACGGCCGTCCGCACCCGGCGGCGCAGCGGCGGGGCGTCGTCCACCCGGACGGTCACGGCGAAGCGCCGGTCGGCGAGGTGGCGGACGGCGGCCAGCAGGTACGCGGGCCAGCCGAGGCGGCGTTTGAGGGCGGGGGCGGTGTCGGCCATCACGGCGGCGTCCAGCCCCATCCCGGCCATCGTGGCGGCGGCCCGGGCGGGCAGGCCGTCGCCTTCGGCGCGGATCAGGTCGATCCGGCGGGTGCGGCCGTCCAGGGCGGCGGCGAGCGCGGCCACCGGTTCGACGGGCAGGCCGAGGTTGCGGGCCAGCAGGTTGCCGGTGCCGCAGGGGACGACCGCGAGGGTGGCGCCGGTGCCGGCCAGGGCCTCGGCGCAGGCGGTGACGGTGCCGTCGCCGCCGCAGGCGGCGACCAGCCGGGCGCCGTCGGCGAGGGCGCGTTCGGCGGCGGCCCGGCCGCAGTCGTCCGGGTCGCCGGGGAGGCGGCTGGGGGGCCGGTGGCCGTGGGCGACGAGGACGGCGGAGAGCCGTTCAAGCAGGGCGTCGTCGACGGCGAGCGGGTTGTAGACCAGCGCGGTCGGCGGCGCGTCGGCGCGGGCTGGCGCGTCGGTCCTGGCCGGGTGGCGGGCGGGGGTGCGGGGTGCGCGCGGGGGCAGCGCGCGCCAGACCACCCAGAGGGCGGCGGCGCCGTTCAGCGCGCCGGCCAGCACGTCGCTGGGGTGGTGCATGCCCCGGTACAGCCGGCTGGCCGCGACCAGCACCGGCACCGTCCAGGCCAGTGCGCACAGCGGCACCCGCCACCGTCCGCGCGGCGCGCGCAGCGCGAGCAGGCCCAGGCCGCCGTACAGGGCGGTGGCCGCCCCGACGTGGCCGGAGGGGAAGCTGGAGGTGGGCAGCGCGCCGTCCAGCCGGAGGACGTCCGGGCGGGCCCGGCCCACCAGGTGGGCGGCCGTCACGAACAGCGTCGCCTGCAGGGCCACCGCGCCGGCGAGCAGCGCGGCGGGGCGCGGGCGGCGCCGGAGCAGCAGCAGGGCGGCGGCGGCCGCGGTGACGGCCACGATCGCCGGGGTGAACGCGAGCCCCGACAGCCAGGAGCTGAGGGTGGTCAGCGCCGGGGTGCGGTGCTCGGCCAGCCGGCGGACCAGCGTCTCCTCGCGCGGGTCCCACCACCCGCCCGGCGGGTGGGTGACCAGCACGCCCATCGCGAACAGCAGCAGCCCCTGGACGGTCGCCGCGGCCAGCGCGCCGAGCAGCGGCGCCCGTCTCTTCGTCCTCGTCATGGCAGCCGTCTCCCCCGGTCGGCGGTTTTCATCCCGGCGTGATCGGCAGGCGTCGATTCCGGCCCAGCGGGTAGCCGAGCGGCCGCCACGGCCGCCCGTTCCGATCGGAGGAACCCATGACCACCACGGAGACCGCCCCCGTACCCGCCCCCGTACCCGCCCCCGACCCGCTGCCGGCCGACCGCGGCCGGGCGCTGCGCCGCCGGCTGGAGGGGCTGCTGGGCATCGCCGCCACCGAGGGGAACCTGCTGACGCCGCTGCGCAACGGCGACGAGATCTTCCCCGCCATGCTGGAGGCGGTCGACGGGGCGCGGCGGACCGTCGACCTGATGACGTTCGTCTACTGGCGCGGCGACATCGCCCGGCTCTTCGCCCAGGCGCTGGCCCGCAAGGCCGCGGAGGGCCTGCGGGTGCGGCTGCTGCTGGACGGGTTCGGCTGCCGGCTGATCGAGCCGGACCTGCTGGAGCTGATGGAGTCGGCGGGGGTGCGGATCTGCTGGTTCCGCCGGCCGGTACGGCTGTCGCCGTTCAAGCAGAACCACCGCTGCCACCGCAAGGTGCTGGTGGTGGACGGCCGGACGGCGTTCACCGGCGGGGTGGGGATCGCGGAGGAGTGGTGCGGCGACGCCCGGAACCCGGGCGAGTGGCGCGACACCCACGTCCGGGTGGTCGGCCCGGCGGTGGACGGCATCGCGGCCGCCTTCGCGCAGAACTGGGCCGAGTGCGCCCCCGGCGCGCTGTACGACGCGGCGGACCGGTTCGAGGAGCACGAGCAGCCCGGCGACTCGGTGGTCCAGGTGGTGCGGGGCTCGGCCGCCGTCGGCTGGCAGGACCTGCAGACCCTGATGCGGGTGGTGATCTCCTCCGCCGAGCGGCGGTTGCGGCTGGCCACGGCCTACTTCGCGCCCGACGACTACTTCGTGGACCTGCTGTGCGCGGCCGGCCGGCGCGGCGTGGCCGTCGACCTGCTGGTGCCGGGCGAGCACACCGACAAGCGGGTCTGCCAGCTCGCGGGCGAGCGCCACTTCGGGCGGCTGGCCGAGGCCGGGGTCCGGGTGTGGCGGTACGGGCCGACGATGATGCACGCCAAGGTGCTGACCGTCGACGGGACGGCCGCCCTGGTCGGCTCGGCCAACTTCAACCGCCGTTCGCTGGACCACGACGAGGAGGTGGTGCTGGCCGTGGTCGACCCGGAGTTCACCGCCGTGCTGGACCGGCACTTCGACGAGGACCTGGCGCGCAGCGAGGCCGTCGTACCGGCCCGCTGGAGCCGCCGCGGCCTCGGCCTGCGCGCCCTGGAGGCGGCCACCGCCCCGATCCGGCACTTCCTCTGATCTTCGCCTTTTAGTCGAACTCCGTTGGGCGGCAGGGGGTTTGGGAAAACCGGATGCGGCAAGGCGGAGCCCATGAGACGGACAACCTCGGTCATATCGGTGGTGGCGCACGCGATCGCCGCCATCCTGGTCATCTGGATCCTGCTGGACCTCTTCGAGGCCAACCCGGACAACTCGCTGGTGCACTGGTTCCACACCGCCGCCGACTGGCTGGCCGGCTGGTCCCGGGGCCTGTTCACGGTCTCCAACCGGACGGCGCAGATCCTGCTCGACTACGGCCTCCCGGCCGTCGTGTACGTCGTCGTCGGCAACCTGGTCACCCGTGGCCGCGCCCTCGACTGAGGCGGGGCGCGGGCAGCGGCGGAGAGGGAGGAACAGGTCGTGACGGCAACGGGAACGGCGACGGGAACGGGCCCGGGCGGCGGGACGTCGGCCCGGGCGGTGCGGGCCGCGGGGCGGTCCGGGTTCGTGGCCCGGGGCGTGGTGTACGCCCTGGTCGGGGTGCTGGCGCTGCGGATCGCGTTCGGCACGGGCGGGGAGGACGCCGACCGGCAGGGTGCGCTGCACCAGGTCGCGCTGCGGCCGTTCGGCGCGGTGCTGCTGTGGGTGCTGGCCGCCGGTTTCCTCGGGATGGCGCTCTGGCGGGCCTGGACGGCGGTGTTCGGCGAAGCCGGGGAGCGGAAGACCGGTTCGCGGGTGCTGTCGGCCGGCCGGGCGGTGTTCTACGCCTCGGTCGCCTGGGGAACGGCCGCGTACGCGGCCGGGTCGGGCGGCGGCTCCGACAGCGACGCCGCCTCCCGGGACTGGACCGCCACCGTGCTGGGCTGGCCCGGCGGCCGCTGGCTGGTCGGCGCGGCCGGGCTGGCCCTGGCGGGCGTCGGCGTGGCGATCGGCGTCCGGGCGCTCCAGCGGCGCTTCCTGCGCAAGCTGGACACCTCCGGGATGCGGCCGCGGACCCGTACCGCGGTGACCGGCACGGGCGTGTCCGGCAACCTGGCGCGCGGCGTCCTCTACGCCGCCGCCGGGGCGTTCGCCGCGGTCGCGGCCGTCCGCTTCGACCCCGGCCGGGCCAAGGGCATGGACGACACCCTGCGCGCGCTCGCGACCAGCCCGGCGGGCCCCTGGCTGCTGGCCGTGGTGGCCGCCGGGCTGGTGCTGTACGGCGTGTTCTCCTTCCTCTCGGCGCGCTGGCGCCGGTTCTGACCCCTGGTGGGGTGCGGGGCGCCGGTCAGGTGACGCTGAGCGGCGGCTCCCAGCTGACGGTGGTGGGGTCGTGGGCGGAGTGGCGGGCGGCCCAGGTGTGCAGGGCGGTGTGGCAGGCGTGGTCGAGGTGGCGCAGGCCGGTCCAGTCGAGTTCGACGGCGCGGCCGGCCGGGAGGGCTTCGAGGGTGTCCAGCAGCCTGGGCAGCCGGAGGAAGGTGGCGTTGCCGCTGAGGCTGATCCGCAGCGGGCCGCCGGGGCCGGTGTCGGTGAGGTCGATGTGCAGCTGGGAGGTCTGCCAGGCGCTCTTGGCGACGGCGAGCGCGACGCCGACCAGCACGCCCTCGAAGAGGGTGGTGAAGACGATCGCGGCGGTGGTGACGGCCATCACGGCGAGTTCGCCGCGGTGGCCGCGCCACAGCGTGACGGTCGGGGCGACGGGGATGAGTTTCGCCCCGGCGTGCACCAGGACGCCGCCGAGCACGGCCAGCGGGATCAGCCCGAGGACGGCGGGCAGCAGGGCCGCGAACAGCAGCAGCCACAGCCCGTGCAGGACGCGCGCGGTCTTGCTGCGGGCCCCGGCCTGGACGTTGGCGGCGCTGCGGACGATGACGGCGGTCAGCGGGAGCGCGCCGAGCAGGCCGCTGAGGGTGTTGCCGATGCCCTGGGCGGTGAGTTCGCGGTCGTAGTCGGTGCGCGGGCCGTGGTGCATCCGGTCGACGGCGGCCGCGCTGAACAGGCTCTCCGCGGAGGCGATCAGCGCGAACGCGAGGACGGTGCCGAGTCCGGCGAGGCCGGTGACGGCGGCCAGGCCGTCCCGGGTGGGCAGCGCGACGGCGTCCAGCAGGCCGTCGACCCTCACCCGGGGCACGTCCAGCCCGAAGACGGCGGTGGCCGCGGCGGCCAGCGCGACGGCGGCCAGCGGCGCGGGCACGGCGCGCACCGGGCCGGGCAGCTTCTTCCAGAGCGTCAGCAGGACGACGGTCGCGGCGCCCATCAGCAGCGCGGTGGTCGCGGCCCGGCCGGTGAACCAGTCGCCGAGCAGCCCCGGCAGCCCGGCGATCTTCCCGCCACCGCTGCCGGGCGCGGTCCGCCCGGAGACGGCGTACAGCTGGCCGAGGATCAGGATCAGGCCGATGCCCGCCAGCATGCCGTGCACGACGGACAGCGAGATCGCCCGGAACCAGCGGCCGGTCCGCAGCAGGCCCATCGCGACCTGGAGCAGCCCGGCGGCCAGCACCAGCACCCCGAGCGACTCCAGCCCGAAGCGCTGCACGGCGTCGAACACCAGGACGGTCAGGCCCGCCGCCGGTCCGCTGACCTGGAGGCTGCTGCCGGGCAGCAGGCCGACCACCAGGCCGCCGACGATCCCGGTGACCAGACCGCGCTCGGCGGGCACCCCGGAGGCGACCGCGACGCCCACGCACAGCGGGACGGCCACCAGGAACACCACCAGCGACGCGGGCAGGTCGTGCCGCCAGTGGACGAACGCCCGGCGCAGCAGGGCGGCGCCGGCGCCGTTCACCCCGTTCGTTCCGGGGGTCCCGCTCTTCTCGCTCCTCTTCTCGGTGTTCACAGCGACCGGTCCTCCCGGCTCGAAAGGCCCGACGGGGCAGGGGTGTGGCAGGGCAAGGGTGAGCGCATCGGTGTCTTCTCCTTCTCCGCCCGTCCGGCGTCGAGGGCCGGACGGGGGCCGCGGTCAGGGCAGCGGAGCGAGCCGACCCGCCGTCAGGGCAGGCGGAACCGGCCGGGGGGCGGAACGCCCCTCGACTCGTCTCGTCACGGTCGGCTCGCGGACCCGCTCAGCAGCGGAAGACCTGGATGCGCGCCAGCGCGGCCGGTCTGGACCCGCCGGCGGCCGGGACCGGCCCGGCGGGCAGCGGTGCGCGCGGGACGCCGGTCGCGGCGTCCTCGTCGGGCCGGGCCCCGGTACGGGCGGGCGGGCCGCCGTTGGCCCGGTGCCGTCCGGCCGCCCGGCCGGTCGGGACCTGCGCCTCGTGCTGGTGCCCGCACTCGACGTGCTCCTCCGCGACGGAGGCGGCCGGCGGCCTGGGCATCCGGGCCTGGGCCGGCGGGCCGGCGGTCAGCACGGCGAGCACGGCGGCGAGCGCGACGGCCAGCAGCACGGCGAACCGCCCGCCCCACGCCGCCCCGCGCCCGGTCATCCCCGTCTCCCCCGGTCCCCGCCCGGCCCGATCGCCGTGCCGTTTCAGCTTACGTGCGCGAGGGCGTCGCAGGAGCGGCTTGCCGGATTCATGATTTGACGAACAACACCGATCCGCAAGGAACTTGACGCTTCGTCAGTTCGTTCGGTCCTCGCACGCCGGAACCCCGCCGGACGGGCGGCGGGTACCCCGTCCGGGTGGCGCCGCGCCCGGGGCGACCCGCGCCCGGGGACGCCCCGTTCGATTCCCCCGCCCCGCCGGGCGTCCAGCCGGGACGGCCCCACCGACCCCTCGGCCGGCCCGTCGTCCGGCCCGGATTCGCACGGCGCCTGACGCACACCTCACGTGTCCGGTCGGGTACGTTCGGCGACATGACGGGACGGTGCGGTGCGCGGAGCGAGCGGAGGCTCGGGTACGTGCTGGCCGTCCTGCTCGCCGCGCTGCTGCACGCCCTGGTCTGCGCGCACGGCCCGCTCACCGGCGGCGCGACCGCCGCCGACACCCTCCCGGCCGCCGCCGCGCACTGCGCACCGACGGCGGTCGAGGACGGCACCGGCCGGCACACCGGCCACCGGGCCGCCTGCGCGGACACCGACCAGCCGGTGACGGACCGCTGGCAGGCGTCCCCGCTCACCGCGCCCGCCGAACTCGACGGCGCCGCCGCCCTCCCCGCGTCCGCCGCCCGGCCGCCGTCCGGCGCGCCCCGGCGCTCCCCGGCGGCGGGGGCGGACAGCGGCGCGGGCGCGGGCGCGGGGGGCGGTCGGGGCCGAGCCGCGCTCGGCACCTGGCGGACCTGACCGGTCCGGACCGGCTCCGCCGCGTCCCGACCGACCGTCCGTCACCCGCCGTCCAGCAACGGCCCGCCGCCGTGTCCTCGTTCCGGTGCGGGCCGCAGGAGACCCCTGTCATGCCGCAGCACACCCTTCCCGGCCCCCACCCCGCCGATCCCCCGGCCCCGTCGGCGGCCCCCGACGCCCGTTACGCCCGTTCCGCCCGTACGCCCGCCGGGCTGGTCGGTGACACGCCGGTGCTCTGGGTGGGCGAGCCGTTCACCGCGCCAGGACGGGGGTTCTGGGCCAAGTTGGAGGGGCGGAACCCGGGCGGGATCAAGGACCGGCCCGCCCTGCACATGGTGCGGGCCGCCCGGGAGCGGGGTGAACTGCGGGCGGGGGCGCGGATCGTGGAGTCGACCTCGGGGACGCTGGGGCTCGGGCTGGCGCTCGCGGGGGTGGTGTACGGGCATCCGGTGACGGTGGTGACCGATCCGGGGATCGAGCCGCTGGTGACGGGGCTGCTGGCGGCGCACGGCGCCGAGACCGTCGTGGTGGACGCGCCGCACCCGGTCGGCGGCTGGCAGCAGGCGCGGCGCGCGAAGGTCCGCGAACTGCTGGCCGCGCACCCGGGCGCGTGGTGCCCGGACCAGTACAACAACCCGGACAACGTCGCCGCGTACCGGCCGCTGGCCCTCGAACTGGTCGCCCAACTGGGCCGGATCGACACGCTGGTGGTGAGTGTCGGCACCGGCGGCCACTCGGCGGGGATCGCCGGGGTGCTGCGCGGCCGCTTCCCGGAGCTGCGGGTGGTCGGGGTCGACACCACCGGCTCGACGATCTTCGGGCAGCCGGCGCTGCCCCGGCTGATGCGCGGCCTGGGGAGCAGCATCCATCCGCGCAACGTCGCGTACGGGCTGTTCGACGAGGTGCACTGGGTGGCCGCGCCGGAGGCGGTCTGGGCGGCCCGCGCGCTGGCCGTCTCCCGCTACGCCAGCGGGGGGTGGAGCGTCGGCGCGGTCGCCCTGGTGGCCCGCTGGCTGGCCGCGACCGGCTCGCCGGAGGACCGGATCGCGGCGGTCTTCCCGGACGGCCCGCAGCGCTACGTCGGCACCGTCTTCGACGACCCGTGGTGCCAGGCGCACGGCCTGCTGGGCCACCGCCCGCCCGAGCGGCCCGACGAGATCGCCCACCCCGGCGAGCGCGTCGTGACCCGCTGGACGCGCTGCCGCACCGTCCTCGACCCGCTCGCCCGCCGTCCCCTGACCGAGACCGAGACCGAGGCTGGTTCCGGGGCCGGGGCCGGGGCCGAGACCGAGGCTGCCCGATGAGGGCGCTGTGGCGGCAGACCCGCTCGTTCGGCCCGACCGCCCGGCTGCTGATGGCCAACCAGTTCGCCATCAACCTGGCGTTCTACATGCTGATGCCCTACCTGGCCGCGCACCTGGCCGGCGACCTCGGCCTGGCGGCCTGGACGGTCGGGCTGGTGCTGGGCGTGCGCAACCTCTCGCAGCAGGGCATGTTCCTGGTCGGCGGCACGCTGGCGGACCGTTTCGGCTACCGCGCGCCGATCATCGCGGGCTGCCTGCTGCGCACGGCGGGCTTCGCGCTGCTTGGCTGGGTCGACTCGCTGCCCGCGCTGCTCGCCGCGTCGGCGGCGACCGGCTTCGCGGGGGCGCTGTTCAACCCGGCGGTGCGGGCCTACCTGGCGGCGGAGGCGGGCGAGCGGCGGGTGGACGCGTTCGCCGCGTTCCACGTGTACTACCAGGCGGGCATGCTGCTCGGCCCGCTGGTCGGACTCGCCCTGCTGGCGGCCGACTTCACCGCCGTGTGCACCGCCGCGGCGGCGGTCTTCGCCGCGCTCACCGCCCTGCAGTGGCGGGCTCTGCCGCCGCGCCGGGAGCGGCCGGAGCCGGCGCGGGCGGGGGTGCTCGGGCAGTGGCGGACGGTGGTGGCGAACCGGCCGTTCCTGCTCTTCTCCGGTGCGATGATCGGCTCGTACGTGCTGACCTTCCAGGTCTACCTGGCCCTCCCGCTCGCCGCCGGCCTCGCCCTCGACCGGAACGGCGGGAACGGCGGGGCGGGCGCGGCGGCCACCAGCGGCCTGTTCACCGTCTCGGCGGCCGTCGCGGTGACCGGGCAACTGCGGCTGACCGCCTGGGCGAAGCGGGTCTGGACGCCGTCCGGGGCGCTGGTGCGCGGGCTGGCCGCGATGGGGGCGGCGTTCCTGCCGCTGCTGGCGTTCCCGTGGGCGGGGACGGCGGCCCGGCTGGCGGCGCTCGGCCTCGCGGTGGCGGTGCTGGCGGCGGCGGGCGCGGTGGTCTACCCGTTCGAGATGGACACCGTGGTGGCGCTCTCCGGCGGCCGCCTGGTCGCCACCCACTACGGCCTGTACAACACCGTCTCCGGCCTCGGCATCACCGCCGGCAACCTGGCCGTCGGCGCCCTGTGGGACTACGGCGCCCGGCACGACGCCCTGCTGCTGCCCTGGCTGGCCCTCGGCGCGACCGGCCTGGCGGGCGCCGCCGCCGTCCACCGCCTGTCCCGCGCGGGCCTGCTCCGCCCGTCCCCCGCGCCGGAGCCCGCCCTGACCGGCGCCTGACCGGCTGCGCCGCTACGGACCGCTACGGCTCGTCCGGCGCCACCCCGGCGGGGTCCGGCATCGCCCGGAGGAAGTCCGGGACGTCCGCGAGGCCGTCCGGCCGCCGCTCGTACGCGGCGGTCCTGCGCGCGCGGTCGGCGGTCAGCGCGTCGAGCCGGGGCCGGAGTTCAGCCCAGCCGTTCCAGCCGTTCCAGCCGCCGCCGGGCCGGGCCCAGCGAGCGGGCGCGGCGGGCTGGCTGCCAGGGGTCCGGGGCGGCGAGGCGTTCCGGGAGGGTGGCGATGGTCCAGCGGCGGGCGGTGAGGGCGGGGTCGTCCAGTTCGTCCCAGGCCAGCGGGGTGGCGACCGGGGCGCCGGGGAGGGCGCGGACGGCGTAGGGGGTGACGGCGTTCTGGCCGTAGGCGTTGCGCTGGACGTCGAGGTAGAGCCGGCCGCGGCGGGCCGCCTTGCGGGCCTCGGTGGTGAGCAGGGCGGGGTGGCGGCGGGCGAGCACGGCGGCGGCGTCCCGGGCGAAGGCCCGGACCTCGTCGAAGTCCGCGCGGCGGTCGAGCCGGACGAGGACGTGCAGGCCGCGCGAACCGGTGGTCATCAGGTCGGCGGGGAGGCCGAGTTCGTCGAGCAGTCCGCGGGTCGCGGCGGCGGCCCGGCGGACCGGTTCGAAGTCGTCGCCGGCCGGGTCGAGGTCGATCACCAGCAGGTCGGGGTGGTCGGGCCGGTCGGCCCGGGCGAGCCAGCGGTGCGGGGTGACGCAGGCTTGGCCGGCGAGGTAGAGCAGGGTGGCCAGGTCGTCGCAGACGGGGTAGGCGACGGTGCCGCCCGCCTTGGGCAGTTCGCTGCGGCGGATCCACTCCGGGAAGTACCGGGGGTGTCCTTCTGCACCAGCCGGGGTCCGTCGATGCCGTCGGGGTAGCGCTCCAGCATCAGCGGGCGGCCGCGCAGCCGCGGCAGGATCCGCCGGGCGACCCGGCGGTAGTGCGCGGCGAGGTCGGCCTTGGTGAGGGCGCCGGTGCCGCCGTCCGCCGGGAACAGCACCTTGTCGGCGCGCTCGATCCGGACGGTGCGGCCGCCGGCCCGCAGGTCGGTGCCGGTCATGACGTGTCCCGCTCCTTCCTCGCCCCGCCCCTCCGGTGTGCGCGACGGCGCCTACCCGGCCGGGCCGCCGCCGACACCCGGCGCCCCGCGCCCGTCGGTGCACAGGTGGACAGCGGGAGGGCCGAGTGGGCCGGGGCCGGGGCCGCCGGGAACAACTCGCCCATATCTGCCCGTACCGGGTATCCCTCGCGGACCGCTGGGTAGGCGCCGGGCGTCGCGGACCCGCGCGGGCGGGTCCGCCGGAGCGGAAGGAGCAGGCCATGACGGTCGACGCGGTGGTGCTGGCGGCGGAGTCGAGCGGTCCGCCCCTCTTGGTGGTGATCGTTCCGGCGCTGATCGTCGCCGTCCTGCTGATCGGGGCGTTCGTCTGGGGCAGCCGCCGGTGGAACCGGCGCCGGCCGCCGGCCGGGCCGGGTCCCGCCGCGGGGCGGGCCGACTCCTGGCGCACGCCGGACGACCGGGAACCGGAGCGGGGCACCCGCCCGCACGGCGCGGACGACCCGTCCGAGCGCTGACGGGCCGTGGCCGTACGGCGCCCTGATCGATTTCGGCGGCCCGCCGTTGCGGGGCCGGATTGTCGGGCATACGTGCGACGTGTCCGGAGGCTCTGGACGGTCGAGGAGGCGGTCAGCGGTGCTGGTGCTGTGTCTGGGAGTCATGGCGGGCTACCTGCTCGGCGGGCTGGTGACGGCCCGGGCGGTCTTCCGGCAGGAGCGGGAGCGCTTCCTGCGGGCGGGCGGCGCGCGCACTGCCACCGATGCCGCCGACGGGGGGCTGGTGCGCAGGTTCGAGCGGCAGGAGCGGCAGCAGACCGAGGCGTTCGCGCTGTGCGCGGGCGCGCTGTGGCCGGTGGCGCTGCCCCTGCTGGCGCTGCACGGCCTGTTCGGGGCGGTGGCCCTGGACCGCGGCCGGACCGGCGTCGCGGCGCGGCCCGACCCGGCGGCGGTGGCGGCCCGCATCGACGAGCTCGAACGCGAGCTCCGGCTGGACGCCCCCGCCTTCCCCCTCCCCAGCCCTGCACCGCCGTCCGGCGGATTCAGGCGGACGGAACGGACGGAACAGCCTGCCGGGGCGGCCCGCGCCCGGCCCCGGGGATCGGACTGAGCGATGTCCGAGCACGAGAGCACGGCTCCCCCGCTGAACCTCGGCGAGCAGCTGCTGGAGCAGTTCCTGACCGCCGGCCGCACCCTCGACCCGCGGGACGCGCCGCGCTTCGCCGAGCAGTACGCCCGGGCCCTGGGCCTCGGTTCGGCGGCCGTGTACCTGGCGGTTCTACGTCGACCGATCCGGTATCGGGAGCATAGCGACTCAGAGCAAGGCTCGCGAAGCGATTCGGAGGATCACCAGGACCGCGCCGACGGCCCACCCATCATGCCTTCCACCTGCGCAAACGGGCTCCTGAACGGCTGCTGCCGCCGCAACGGCCCACTAGCCCGGCACCATGCCGACGGCTTCGCCGCGTGACCGGCAGCGAGCAGCCGCAGGAGCTTCGATTCCTCGATGCGGGCAAGTGGAGCACGGTGTGCTCAGACCGATGCTGACCTTTGCTGACCTCACCTGACAGTCCGCCAGTCCGGATTCGCGAGCTGGGGCGGTACCGACGGCGGCCAGTGCGACGGTCGGGGCGGGGGACGGCCTGGAGCCCTGCGGGGGCAGGAGACGAGCGGGATCGAGCATCGCACCAAAGATGCCGAAGACACCCTCGACCACACCCAGGGCGTTCGGACACTGCTCGCCGAGGTCGATTCTCGACGGCCCGCTGCCTTTCCCAGGAGACTGCCGCGCGCCGCCACCGACAGCGGGGCCGCCGGGCCCGCCGGGGGGGCGGTCAGGTGGTCGGGGGGCGGTGTCGGCCGGGGAGAGGTGGCTCTCCTCCTCCTGCAGGGTGTGCAGCCCCAGGACGGCGTACAGGCCGTACATCGTCAGGCGTGGTTCGGCGAGTCCGGCCGGGTCGGCCGCGTCCTGGGCGAGCAGGCGGCCGGTCAGGGCCTGGATCTCGGCGTGCGGGCAGCTCATCGGACCGGTCGGGTCGACGCCGCCAATGGCGGTGGCGAGGGCCCGGCAGAGGGCGAGTGCGCCGGCGCCGTGGGTGACCGCCTCGTCGAGGCGGCCCATCCGGGCGCACACCGAGGTGAGGTTGCCGAGGGTGTTGGCCTCACCGGAGCGGTCGCCGGAGCGGCGCTACATGGCGAGGACGCCGTGCAGGGCGGTGACGGACTCGTCGGTGAAGCCGTTGCGGGCGCCGTCGCCGATGGTCCGCACCGCGAGGACCTCGGCGAGCCGCAGGGTGGCGCCGGCGTCGTGGCACGACTCGACGGCTCGGTCGATGTGCTCAGGGACTTCGGCGTACCTGCCGACCTGCCAGAGCGCGCCGCCGAGCATGTAGCGGGCGGCCGCCTCGGACGCGGGCGGGCTGGCCTGCCGGGCGGCTTCCGCGACGGTCAGAGCGGGGGTGACGGCTTCGGGCCAGCCGTAGGCGCGTTCGAGCAGCAGGTCGAGGCCAAGCAGGACATCGGCGACCTGTCCGACGAGGGCGGGCGGGAGTTCGGCGCTCTGGCCGAGGACGCCAAGGACGAAGTCCCGTTCCCAGGCGAACGAGGCCTTCGGGGTGCGTACTTGGGTGTCGAGGTCGACGTGGACGAGGCCGAAGCGCTGGCTGTAGCCCTCGGCTCATCGAACAGGCTGTCATTCTACGGACCGCAACCGATGTCACACCACCGTTCGACCCCGGTGACAACCCAACGCTGTTCTGCCCGAACGATCCCCACACGCGGGGAGGACATCGACACCGCCGAGGCTGCCTTGAAAAAGTACAGCTGACCCCCGCGAGCGCTGGGAGGACACCGCCACCGGGTACCGGCCCTTAGCCGGCGCCGACCGTGACGGGCGAGTACCGGTTCGGCAGTGTCTGCCGCATGACCACCGGCTCCAAACAACTGCGCACGGAACTCAGCTGGGGCCCGGGATGACGTTCGTCACCGGGATCGCCGAACTCACGATGACAGCGCAACACGCCTGACGGCTCACCGGGCTCCGCACCAACTCGAGGAGAGCAGATGAGCTTCGGCAGGCGGCCTACGCCTGTCGGCCGAAAACATCGGACTCTGGCTTGTCGAACGATGTTCCCGTGGCAGGAGGACAACTGCCGTGCAGGCCCTACTGCTGACCGGTCGCCGCCTTTGTCTCCACCGAGGCGACGTCTCGCACCGGCATCCCGCCCTGCACATCGCGATGAAGCCGACAACACGTCGAGCCTGCACCGCACCCCTCCGCCCCTGACCGACAGGAAGTTGAGTATGGCAGCCACCCCTTGGATACTTGCAGCGCCCACCCAAGGGATACTGCTACGGCAGAACCCGGTCCCGCGCCTGCGGGAATGGCTCCAAAGTAGCCCACGGCTGTGCATCGGCCCCGCGCTCGCGGGGTAGCTCCATCAGTCATGGGACCAAGACGACACCTCAAGTGCAGAACAAAGTAGCCACGGCCTGGGCGTCTAGAACTCAACTGTCTGCCAACACTCTTGGCGGTCCATCAGGTAGATCGAGGCGGTGACAGTGCGCTACTGTGACCCTCACGAAGCATGAAAGAAGGGCGCCCCATGCCTCGCAAGCATTGAATGGGGCGCCCACCTAAAACCAGGAGGACATATGCGTCTCCCGATCCGCGATGCCCGAACGCATGGCAGCATCCTCAGGATTGTCGCACGTCAGCTGCGCCAGAACAAGAACCTGGTTGCACTGGCCACGACTTCTGCCACCTGTGCACTCAAGGGACAACCGGCGACCATCACTCCTGAGCAGATTACGGGATTGGTGATTGTGATCATCATCTTGATCGCCCTAAGTACCATCACTTACAAGCCTAATGGCTGGCTGCGTCCGAATCCGACCGGGACTCGTTCAACGCGTCGCAGGTGAAGCGGTCATCGCTTCTCCGCAAGTTTCGAACGCGAGCACCAGCATCGCCGAGCGATCTGCTGATCCAGCTGAGCTGCAATCCATGTGCTTGCTCAGCTGGAATTCGCTCTGCTGATGGTCGTGGTGAGGTATGGATCGGCCCGGTTCTGACCAGGCAGCCGTCGATGAGATGCGGACGGTGCCAGACGAGTAGTTCCGAAGTCGATTGAGTTTGCCGCTTCCGCTTCAAACGTGCGGGGAGGGTGTCCAGCGTTCGGGTTGTGACGACCGAAGAGCTGAACACCCTCCTGGCGGCACTCTACGTACGAATCGATGGAACCGGGGCAACCCCCGCAACGGCCCACACAGTCGCACCTCCGCTTCTGGGAGCAACTCCTACGAGCGCAAGGCCAAGGCCGGGTCGAGGTCCGTCCACGGCTGCCAGGTGGAGCAACCCCCCGCGAGCGCGGGGCCGAGTAGCTGGGCTTGATTCGGTTTGACGGACACCTCTGATCAGGGGCTTCGGCCCCGAGAAGGATGATGTCCATCATGGAGAGCATGGGGAAGAAGAAGCCACGCCCTCGTCGCGCGTTCGCGCCGGAGTTCAAGGCCGAGATCGTCGAGCTGTGCCGTCGCGGTGACCGCTCGGTCGGTCAGGTCGCCAAGGACTTCGACCTGACCGAGACCGCGGTGCGGGACTGGATCAGGCAGGGCGAGGTCGATGCCGGCGAGCGGGACGGCCTGACCAGCGACGAGCGCGAGGAACTGGCCAGGCTGCGGCGGGAAAACCGCCGACTGCGCGAGGACGTGGACATCCTCCGCCGTGCCACGGCTTTCTTCGCGAAGGAGACCCGGTGACGTTGCACCCGTTCATCGAGGCGGAGAAGCGGGGCGGCCACAACGTCAAACGGGCGTGTGAGCTGCTGAAGGTCTCCCGAGCCGCCTTCTACGCCCGCCGCACCGCCGACCCCGGCCCCCGCGCCGTCCGCGACGCCGAACTCGCCGAGAAGATCACCGAGGTCCACTCCGCTTCCCGCGACAGCTGCGGGGCGCCACGGATCCATGCCGCTCTCCGGCGCGACGGGGACCGGTGTGGTCGCCGCCGCATCGCCCGTCTGATGCGCCAGGCCGGGCTGGAGGGCCGGCATCGCAAGCGCCGCCACCGCACCACGATCCCCGACCTGCAGGCCGCCGGGCGGCCGGACCTGGTCCTGCGCGACTTCACGCCCGACCGGGCGGGGCTCGATGCGCGCTGGTGCGGCGACATCACCTACATACCCACCGGCGAGGGCCGGCTCTACCTGGCCACCGTCATCGACATCGCCTCCCGTCGCGTGGTCGGCTGGGCCGCCGCGGACCACCTGCGGGCCGAACTGGTCGCCGACGCGCTACGGACCGCCTGCCAAACCCGCCGCCCGAGCGGAACAGCGCTCTTCCACTCGGATCGCGGCTGTCAGTACACCAGCCGTGAATTCGCTATCATGGCAAGCGAGTTCGGTATTCGACTGTCGGTCGGCCGCACCGGCCAGTGCTGGGACAACGCGCTCGCCGAGTCGTTCCTCGCCACGCTGAAGCGGGAGTTGCCCGGCGACCGGCCTTGGCCCAGCAGGGCCGCAGCACGGACCGCGATCTTCGAATGGATCGAGGGTTGGTACAACATACGCAGGCTGCACAGCAGCCTCGGCTACCGCAGTCCCGCCGAATACGAGGCCGCCCTCGCGGCCTGACCACCACACCAACGGTGTCTGTCAAAGCGGGGCAAGCTCAAGCCAGCATCGCCATGCAACACATGTGCGGGGGAGCAACCCCCGCGAGCGCGGGGCCGAGGCCGTCGACGGCCTGACCGACGACGAGGGCGCGGAGCAACCCCCGCGAGCGCGGGGCCGAGACCACGCCCGCCCGTCGTCGCCCCAGATGTCCGGAGCAACCCCCGCGAGCGCGGGGCCGAGCCGACAACCCGGGGGAAGACGGCGCGACGCCGAGAGCAACCCCCGCGAGCGCGGGGCCGAGCGACCTGGACGCGGTGCGCGCCGCGTTCGCCGCGAGCAACCCCCGCGAGCGCGGGGCCGAGCAGCACTGCGTCCTGACCTACAGGGTCAACCTGGAGCAACCCCCGCGAGCGCGGGGCCGAGCTGGTGTCGATCAGGTCGGCAGCCTCGCCGAGGGAGCAACCCCCGCGAGCGCGGGGCCGAGTGCTGTGGAACTGCTGCGGCACCCACGGCTGGAGAGCAACCCCCGCGAGCGCGGGGCCGAGGGCGTCGGTGGCGAGGAGTTCGGTGGGGGTGAGGAGCAACCCCCGCGAGCGCGGGGCCGAGTCGGCGAGGGTGTGCTGGGCGTCGGCGTAGGCGGAGCAACCCCCGCGAGCGCGGGGCCGAGATCACGCCGCGGGTCCGCAGCTCCGCGAGCAGGGAGCAACCCCCGCGAGCGCGGGGCCGAGCCCACTAGAGCGAGCACGACTTCGCGGTCCCGGGAGCAACCCCCGCGAGCGCGGGGCCGAGATGACGACCGGGTCGGCCAGCGACCCGGATCCGGAGCAACCCCCGCGAGCGCGGGGCCGAGGCTGCGGTTTTATCGGGTCGGGCGGGCGGAGAGAATCAGTCCGTCGAAGTCGACGGGCTTCCAGCGGTCCGTGCCGGCGGTGCGGACGGTCCAGCCTTGTTCGTTGGTGGCGGGTTCGACGAGGATGGCTTGGCCGGTGCCGATGCGGGTGGCGAGGAGGTCCCAGAGGCGGTCGCGGATGCGGCGGCTGGGGTTGCCGACGAAGACGCCGGCGTGGACTTCGACCATCCAGCGGGTGAGGTGGCCGCGTAGGCCTTCGGGGGCGGCGATCAGGACGATGACGGTCATCGCGGGGGCTGCTTCGGGTCGTTGTCGAATTCGGGGCCGATGATCGCCAGGTGTTCGTTCTCGTCCCCCATGCCGGGATCGATGGCGCGGAGGACGGAACCAGCGCTCTCCGCTGACCAGTTGACGCCGCCTTGGACCGTGCCGACCTTCTCGTCCCACAACTGGTTGACGTCCTGGTCGTCCAGGTCGATGCCGTCCGGGGTGAGGAGGGCTTTGACGTCCCGGACGATCCGGCCGAGGAGGCGGTCTTCTGCGATGCGGTCGCGCAGGCCGAGGCGGGCGTCGCGTTCTTCGGTGTGGCCGCGGGCGGTGAGGTCGAAGGCGAGGGGGATGGTGTAGTCGGCTTTGTAGAGGTCGGCGATGTCGAGGACGAAGGACGTGGCGAGGCCGGTGTGGACGAAGCCGAGGCCGGGGCTGGCGCCGAGGCCGGTGATGACGGCGTGGCAGATGCCGTAGAGCGCGGCGTTGGCGGCGGAGAGGAGCCGGTTGAGGTCGTCGCCGGCGGCGTGGGCGTCTCCCGGTTGGTAGACGCGTCCGTTCCAGGGGACGCCGGTACGACGTGCGTGTGCCTGGTAGAGCTTGCGGATCCTCGCTCCTTCGCGGCCGCGCAGTTGCTGCATGGTGGCGGTGTCGACGTCCTCGCCGGGGAAGCGCATGCGGTACATGGCGCGGGCGACGGCGAGGCGTTCCTTGGTGCGGCTGACCAGCCAGGCCTGCCGGTTCAGCAGGCCGGCCCCGCGGCTGGGGCCGAGTCCGGCCGCGTACATGCGGACGCCCTGCTCGCCGACCCAGCACACGGTGGTGCCGGAGTCGGCGAGCAGGTTGACCGCGCCGTGGGTGATCCGGGTGCCGGGGCCGAGGAGGACGACGGCGACCATGGCGGCCGGGATGCGGACGGTTTCGCGCTTGTTGATGACGACGACGGCGTTCTCGTCGCGGTCGATGTGGCTGCGTTCGACGTAGACGCTGGAGACGCGGTCGGAGAGGCGGTGCAGGTCGTGGGGGTGGGCTTTCCACCAGATGTCGGCCATCGGTCAGCGGGCCGTGCCGGTGCCGGGGAGCGGGGCGAGGGTGAGCAGTCCGCAGCCGTAGGCCTTGGAGGGGCCGATGCCTTCGAGGAGGGCGGTCTTCAGGAGGTCGGGGTCGCTGATCCGCAGGTGTCCTTCGAAGGTGGCGGTGGTGAGGGTGACGGGGGTGCGGGTGCCGGGCTTGGTGAAGGTGCGCCGGTCGCGGTCGGTGATGCGGACCTCGCGGGCCGCTTCCCCATCGCCGTCCGGGGTGCCCAGCCCGGGGGCGGGCGTGTCGGTGCGGGCTTCGGGGACGGTGAAGCCCCAGCGGGTGGTGCGGTCGAGGAACCAGGCGAGCTGGTGTGCGGCGGTGCGGTGGGGGAGGCGGTAGGAGCGGTGCTGGAGTTCCTCGGCGGTCCTGGTGCGGTGGGTGCTGCCGCCGGTCGGCTTTGAGGTGTTCTGGACGGGGCTGGCGGTGAGGCGGAAGGCGTACTCGCGGCCGAGGGCGAGTTGGGCGAGCAGGGGGCTGTAGTCGCGGACCGCGTAGTGTTCGCCTTCGGCGTCGGGCCAGCCGGCCTGTTCGACGAGGTGCGTCCAGTCGGGCTTGCCGGGGGTGAGGACCAGGAGCTGGGGCCGCCGCGGCTGGTCGGTGTCGAGGCGCCAGAGGATCCGGTCGCCGGGGGCCTGGTCGGGGACGCCGGCCTGGACGGCGCCGTGCAGGGCGCGCGGGTTGGCGAGCAGGGTGCGGCTGGCCGCGCGCAGCGGGTTGATCCGGACGCGGGAGAGGTAGGTCATGGGTCGGGTCACCAGCCCAGCAGGGCGAAGGGGTCGTGGCCGCCGTCGGCGGGCGGCTCGGTGGGGAGTGCGGCCCGGAGGCCGGTGGGGACGCTGAGCCAGGCGTGCCGGACCTTGCGGGTGCCGAAGCCGCGCCGGCGCGGGTCGAAGCTCAGCGGGACGTCCCGGCAGGTGTCGTCGCCGTGCGGGTCGTCGAAGCTGGCCGCCAGGTCGACGCGGTCGGTCCGGCGCGGGGCCTGGCCGCGTTTCGCCTGCCGCTCGTGCGCCTTCCTGGTCGGTTCGTTGGCCTGCCAGGGCTCTTCCGCGAGGGCGGTCTCCAGCGGTGTGCCGCGGCGAACGCCAAGGCTCAGCGGCTGGGTGGGCGTGCAGGAGCGGCGGCCGAGGGCGAGCGGGAAGGCGGGGCGGGTGACGGCTTCGCCAAGTGCGGTGACCAGTTCGGCGGGCCCTTCGACGGCGACGAGGAACACCGCGTCCTGGAGGTAGTAGCGGTGCGTCACGTGGGTGTGCTTGCTCGGCGAGGTGGGCTTCTGGACGCCCTTCGCGTTGACGCCGGCCTGGGGCAGCGGCAGGCCCCGGTAGTCGCTGACGGTGTGGTAGTCGCGCAGGAGCGTGCCGGGCTGGTCGACCCGGACGCCGAGCCGCAGGCCGACGAGGTCGGTGAGGTCGGCTTCGCGCGGGCGCCCGGCGGCCGCGGCGAGCAGCCCGACGACGCCGGACTTGGTGGGCTGCGGGGTGGTGTCGCGGCGGTTGAAGGCACTGCGGTCGCCCCAGGACTGGAGGGGTCCGGCGAGCCGCAGCAGGAGGACCGCCCGGTCGCCCTGCGGGGTGGTGTCGGCGGGCATCAGCGCGTGGCCGTCCGCTCGGTGAGGGCGGTGCGCAGGCCCTCGCGGAGTTCGGCGAAGGTGCGGTTGGCGCCGAACGCCTCGGCGAGCGCGGCCGTTTCGGGGCTCGCGGCGTCCAGGGTGTGGCAGATGGCGGTGTGCAGCGGTTCGTCGCCCCACTGGGAGGTGGCGGTGCGGTACTCGGCGGCGAGGCGGCGGGCCGACTCGGCGAGGATGCCGTCGCCGGCCGGGACGGCATTCTCGTACGCGGAGACCAGGTTGACGGGCTGGTCGGTGCGGACCACGACGGCGACCAGGCTGGGCCGGGTGCGGTGGGCGAAGGAGTTGCCGTAGCCGGTGGGCATGGAGCGGGCGAAGGAGTCGACGAACAGGTCGACGGCCTCGACGGCGGTCTTCTCCTCGCCGAGGTTGTCGGTCAGCTGGTGCAGGCCGACGGTGGCGTAGCGGTACAGGGTGGCCGAGTTGAAGCCGATGGTGCCGATCATTCCGGCGCCGGTCTCCTCGTCGCCGGTCTCGTCGTCCACCGCCGTGTAGTAGTCGAACTCGAGCTCGGTGGCATGGGTGGAGAGGGCGTGCGCGACCTGGGTGGCAGCGTCGACGTTGAGGCCGGGGATGTCGGCGACCATCCGGCCGAACAGCGCGACGTCGACCGGGTGGCCCTGCTGGAGCTGCTCGCGCACCGGCAGGTTCTTCACCCGCTCCTCCAGCTGCTGGTCGTCCAGGGCGGCCAGCTCTGCCGCGTCGGCGGCGACCAGGTCGACGATGCCCTCCAGCTGCCGGCGACCGTAGAACAGCAGGTACGCGGTGTCGCCCGCCTTCTTGCCCGCCGCGATGCCCATCGGCTTCAGCAGCGCCCCGGCGACGCGCTGCGCGTCCTCGGCGGACAGGGCGGCACCGGCCCGGGCGGCGAGGCGCTCGGCGAGCTTGCCCGCGATGCGCTTGGTGCGGGTGCCGAGGTCCTGCGGCTCGTAGCGCTCCGCGAAGTGCAGGCGGGTGGCGCGCTTCCAGGCCTGGGAGGAGACCCGGGAGCGGCGCTTGCCGCCGAAGTACGCCTCCTTGGGGCTGCCGTTGTCGTCGCGGTTGAGGTTGGCCGGCGGGACGGTCTGCAGGATGTGGACGTCGATGTAGAGACGGGGACGGGAGGGCACGCGCTTCTCCTGGGGCTGGGGTTGGAATCGGAACGGACGGGACGGTGTGCGGTTGTCGGCGGCGGTCACTCGTCGTCGTCAGGGGTCTTGCTCTGCCACGCCCGGTAGCCCAGCGCCCACTTGAGCCGGACCTGGGGTCGGCGCTCGGACTGGTGCCAGGCGCGGATGTCGGCCATCAGGTGGTCGTAGTCGAGGGGTTGGCCGACCGTCCGCAGTTGGGTGACCAGGCCGCGCAGGTGGACCAGGAGAGCGGGAACGCTGGTCGCGGCGGCCAGTTGGGCGACCCTGGCGTCCAGCGCGTTCTCGCTGTACTTGCCGTCGCGGCGCAGTTCGCGCAGCGCCCGGCCGAGTTTGACGCCGCTGCGGTGCATCGGTCGGCTCTGGCCCTGCTGGTGCAGGCCGTAGAGGGCGAGCGCGGCGTGCTCGGCCTGCTGCTCGTCGGAGACCCGGTCCCGCAGCGCCAGCACGTCGCCGACCTCGGTGCTGTAGTACGGCCACATCTTCGGGCTGTCCATCACCGGCCGTCCGAGCCCGGAACGCAGCGCGGCCAGTTCCTCGCCGGGCGGACGGCGCGGTTGCTTGGAGGGGCCGTCGATCCGCCAGCCGTGGTCGGGGGCGGTGTACTCGTCCCAGTACCGCCGTCGGGCAGTGGGCTGATCAGTGGTCAACACGGGCTCCGGAGGGGGTTTTCACAGTGTCTTCGGGCGCGCCGGCCCGGTCCCGCACGGCGGTGCGGGCGGTGTGCGCGTGGCGCGGGAGGATGCGGGCGGCCTCACGGCTGAAGCTGTCCGCCGCCGTGCCGAGGGAGAAGGTGTGGGTCTTGCCCGGCTTCCCCGTCTGGCTGACGGTACGGCCGGCGAACGCACTGGCGGGAGCCACCGCGAGCAGGGCGTCCGCGTGCTCCCAGGTCCGCCAGGCCGCCGCCTCCTCCCAGGCGAACCGGCCGCGCTCCAGCCGGTCTTCATCCCCACCGGCTTCCCGGGCCCCGGCCAGCACCCGGCGGACCAGGCCGTCGAGGACGTGCAGCAGCAGCTCACCGGGTCGCTGCCCCTTGTCCCACGGGATCGGGTCGGTCCCGACCGCGCGGCGCAGGTCGGCGGAGAGGTTGTTGAGGGCCCGGGCGAGTTGCTCGGCCTGCTCGGCGACGTCCAGCAGGAACAGCCGGGTCTCACCGTCCTGGTGGAGGGCGAGCAGCGGCAGGGGGATGGCGTCGTGGACGACGTCCTCGACCACCGCGGACTGCGTGCCGTACACCATGCCGAAGGTCTCCACCCGAAGCGGGTAGTCGGCGGCCAGCCTGCCGTCCTCCTGCAGGGCGCCGATCTGGTCGAGCAGCACGCTGGTCTCGAAGACGCCCCCGTCGTTCTGCCGGACGGGCGCGAGCAGCGCCTCCAGCCCGCGCCAGGCGGCCTTGCCCTGCGCGTGGCGGCGCGGCCGGCGCTCAGGGGCACGGCTCGATGCCTTCTTCGCCGGCGGGGTGAACGTCCAGGCGGTGTGCGGCTCCCACTCCGGGGTGGCGGGGAGCCGGTCGCCGGCGCTGATCACGACACGAGTCACCTTCGTCCCGCCCGCTTCGTCCTGCTCGGGGATCAGGCGGACGCGTCGCGCCTGCCAGGTCCACAGGTCGAGCAGGCCGTCGGCCGGCCGCTGCTCCCAGGCCGGTGTGGCCGGGGGGCGCTCCCACTGGGGCTTGCCGAGGTTGGCGGCCGCGGTGACCGGGATGTTGAGCTGCAGCGTCTCGTACAGGGTGCGCCCCATCGGGACGATCACGCCGAGCTGCCCGAGGGGCCCGGTCGGGTTTCCCGTGGTCTTGCCGGCCTTCGCCTGGTCGTCCCCGACGACGCCGGTCTTGATCGCGGCGGTGTCCCAGCAGTGGGTGTGCAGGAGCCAGTGGGCGGCCTGCGCGGGCGTCAGGTCGAGTGGGTCGGCATCCGAGCGGCTGGCGAACAGCGGGACGTTGTTGCCGCTCGCCGCGGTGGCCACCAGGGCGGCCGTCCCCTTCGTCTCGTCCTTCGCCGTCCGCAGACCGGCCACCTGGGCGAAGGGCGCCGACTCGTCGAACAGCTCGAAGCGGGCCCGGTGCGCGGCCAGGTACGCGAGCAGGCGCTCCTTCTCCTGCGCGCTGAACTCCCCCCGGGCCAGGCGCTCGCCCTGCGCCGCAGCCGTTGCCGGCGCCCCCAGCGCGGCCACGAGCACCGGCAGGAGCACCTGGCGCAGCACCGCGGGGAGCTGCGTGGCGAAATCGACGGACAGGCCGTCGAACTCGTCTGCCCGCGTCAGCGCTTCGGCGATTCCCAGGTGGACGGGCGGGCCGCCGTCGAGCGGACGCGGCGCCAACCACGGTTCGTCCACCAGGTTGTACTTGGGCAAGGGTGAATCTCCCAACTGGTCATGTTTAGTCGGGGCTTTGAAGCCATCCTGGCACTCCGCTCGTCGCCTTGTGCGGCAAATGCTTCAATTGCCGCTGGCCCCGCAGGACTGGTCGCGGGGATGGCCCCTGGTCGTGTTTGCGCGCCCCGGTCAACGCCAAGTAGGCCCCGCGCTCGCGGGGTTGGGGGTGGGCAGGGTTTCCCTTGCCCACCCCCGCACTCGCTACGGACGTCCGGTCACGACCAGCCCGAGCCGGTCGTCGTACCGGAGCCTGCAACCGCCGAGCCTCGCCTCGTCCCGCTCGTCCAACTCCAGTGCCCTGCCGTAGCGAAGCCACGGATGGTCGCGCCAGCCCGGCAGCGGACCGAGGGCGTGCTGCTCGACCGCTGCGGTGAGCTTGGCCGGGAGTCGGACGGTGCCGGTGAGCACGTCGTCCAGCAGCTCGGCCGCGGTCTCGCCGTTCGGACCCAGCGCCCGGCCGGTCATCGCCCGGTAGCCCTCGCCGGCCCTGCGCACCAAGAGCACTTCCACGCTGGGGTCGCCGTCCCTGACCAGGGCCTCCATCTGCCCGTCGCGCAGTACGCCCTGCCCCCCGTAGTGAAGTCCTTCCAGGGTCGGCTGCCCGTGCTCGCCGGCCCGGACGAGCAGGTACGGCGCGGCCGCCTCCCGGCGCTTGGACCGATTCTCGTTCCAGAGCTTCCGCGCCGTCGACTCCTCCTCGGCCCACTCCGACGGGACGATCCGATCGGTGCCGTAGACCCGGGCGACCAGCTGCGGGACCTGGCCCGGGATGCTCCATCCGCCGCCGTCGGCCGCGATCACCTCGGCCGCCGTGCGGAGCAGCGGGTAGCGACCGTAGATCCCCTCCGAAGCCCGGAGCAGCCACGGGACTCCGCCGCCTGCCCGGCGCAGCCCCGTCACGACGACCGTCGGGTGCGTGAGCTTGGACGGTCGTGGATTGCCGTCGTGGCGGTGCAGGCGGCCGATGCGCTGCAGCAGCAGGTCGATCGGCGCGAGATCTGTGACCAGCAGGTCCGCGTCGACGTCGAAGGACTGCTCAGCGAGCTGCGTGGCAACGACCACCATTCGCTGAGGTCGCGGCCGGCCGTCGTCCCGCCTGCCGAGCGCCTCCAGCACTGCCGCGGTGCGGTCCGCGCGGTGCCCGGCGTGGAGCCGGCCGTGCAGCAGGTGCACCTCCTGGTCGCCGAACTTCGCGCACAGCGCCTCAAAGGTGCGTTGGGCCCGGTCCACGGTATTGCGGATGACCAAGGCGCAGCCGCCGTCGACGAGTTGATCCTGCAGGAACTCCGCCACGGCCTCGGCGGTCGGACCTGACGGGTCCTCACTCCTCTGATCGACCACCGGCTCGTCGAGGACACGCACCTTGACTTTCAGGTCCTCCCGCCAGGGGTCTGTGCTGTCCACCAGCAACTGTGGCCCGTCCTCGCCAACCCACGCGGTCGTCACGTTCGGATAGCCGCCTGGCTGCGGGAGTTCAATCTCCGGCAGGGTCTCGGCCGACTGCGCCCCGGCCAGGTACGCCGCCACCAGGTCGCGGCGCTGCCCGGGCGGGAGCGTCGCCGACAGGAGCAGCACGGGCACGCCCGCCTGGCCGAGCCAGCGCAGGCCCTCCAGCAGGAACTGGGACATGTAGACGTCCGCGGCGTGCACCTCGTCCAGGATCACCACCTTGCCCACCAGGCCCGCCATCCGCAGCATCACGTGCTTCGTCCGGGTCGCGGCCTGGAGGAGCTGGTCGACGGTGCCGACCGCGAACGGGCTGAGCAGACCACGCCGCCGTCCGAGGAACCACTCGGAGGGGCCGCGCCGCTGCGGCTCGGACTCGTCCTCCCCGAAAGACCAGGTCATCCCGTACTCGTCCTCGCCGACCGAGCCGTAACAGTCCTGCGCGCCGAAACCGTCAGCACCGTCGAGAAGGGCGCGCCACTCCTTGTTGAAGATCCGCTTGCCGTGCAGCAGCGCCACCTGGCCGGCGAGTCGTTCGTCGATCTTCCCGAGCCAGGAACGGACTTGAGTGAACATCGGGTCCGCCGTCGCCTGGGTCGGCATGCCCAGGAACACCCCGTCCGCCCCGCTCCGGGCCGCGAGCACCTCCGCCGCCGCGAGTGCCGCCTTCGTCTTTCCCTCCCCCATCGGCGCCTCGATGATCACCAACCCCGGCCCACCCATCCGATACACCGCGTCCAGCACCATCTGCTGCGACGACCTGGGCCCGTCACCGAACCTGTCCTGGAAAAACTCGGGCCCGGAAAACTCAAGTTGGCCCCACCCACCGCGCAACTGCAAGGCCGACCACGCCGCCCGGGACCGCCTGCGCGCGCCTTCCATCGAGACCTGCGCGAGATCGGCGACGCCGTGGAAGTGCTGCTCGTTGCTGGCGATCCAGTCCGCCATCACCACGAACCCCGAGAGCTGCAACTGCACCGCCCGAGGCGGCACCTCACACGGCTGCACCTCGGCCAACAGGCACTCACCGCCGAAACCGACCTCCCGGCTGAAGACCTCGAGCAAAGCCGCTTGCGCCTCCTGCCAAGCAGCCCCTCGACCCTGGAACTCCTCGTTCTTCTTCGGCGGAGCCAGATCCCCCACCGTCGGAATCGTGCCGTGATGCCCCGCCACCAGCGGCCACACCCAAGCCGTCTGCTCCTCCGACCAGCCAGCCCCCGCAAGCAACCTCCGCAGCAGCCGGCCACCCGCCCGGTCGTGCCGCCACTTCTTCCCAGCCGCGAGGGTGTACTCGTTCCACCTCAACCCCGCCGCCCGCACCGCAGCAGCCCCGGCCGCGTCCATGAACTGGAAGGCCGGCGTTGCCTTCCCCAAGTCGTGCACACCGCAAAGCCAAACGAACAACAACCGCCCCCGACCCCGCCCACCCGCGATCACGTCCAACCTCCGACGCGTCACCGGCGGCAAGTACTCCTCCCACATCACCTCGGCCACCGCGGCCGTGTCCAACATGTGCGAGATCAGGAGGTTCGCCGTCCCCCCGGCCTTACCCGCCGACTTCCCCCACAACGCCCCTAACCACCCGGCCGCCTCCCCCGAGAGCCCCCACCGACTCACAAGCCCACCCACTCCCTGTGCCTCCGATCCGCTACGCTCCGGAGCGTAGAAGACCCCACTGACAATCCGGCCGCCACCCAGACCATGCGCACATCCCAACCGAGTTCAACTAACAAAAATACTGCCCCCTAACCCACAAAACACCAGCTCATCAAGCCTCGGCCCCGCGCTCGCGGGGGTTGCTCTTGACGTGGATTCCATCAGACGTGTGTCGACGTCTCGGCCCCGCGCTCGCGGGGGTTGCTCCGGGACGGCCGAGGGGAGGACGTCGTGTCCCTCCTCGGCCCCGCGCTCGCGGGGGTTGCTCCGGTCGTGGTGCCGGAGACGGTGATGCTGGGGGCTCGGCCCCGCGCTCGCGGGGGTTGCTCCCAGCAGGCGGCCGGAGCCGAGCGCGACGCCTACTCGGCCCCGCGCTCGCGGGGGTTGCTCACGTGTCCAGCGTAGGCCCAACTGGGTTGTGATCTCGGCCCCGCGCTCGCGGGGGTTGCTCCTGCCGTTGCAGGCGTAGCACGGGGGTTCGTCGCTCGGCCCCGCGCTCGCGGGGGTTGCTCCCGGCTGCCGCCGCTGGTGAAGGTGAAGCCGATCTCGGCCCCGCGCTCGCGGGGGTTGCTCGACCGACATGGCCCGTGAGTTCGCAGTCCGGCACTCGGCCCCGCGCTCGCGGGGGTTGCTCGCAACCGGGGCGGTTGTCGTGACGGAGAAACGTCTCGGCCCCGCGCTCGCGGGGGTTGCTCCCGGCCCGGGATCCACGTCGAGGACATCGTGAACTCGGCCCCGCGCTCGCGGGGGTTGCTCCCGGGACAGCGGCGGCCGGGGCTGCGGGCTGCTCTCGGCCCCGCGCTCGCGGGGGTTGCTCGTCGGCCGAACACCGCGCGGCCACCGGCAAGGACTCGGCCCCGCGCTCGCGGGGGTTGCTCGTTCGACCACCACCCTCAGGTAGCGGCTGCCGGCTCGGCCCCGCGCTCGCGGGGGTTGCTCGCCGAAGCCGCGCTCATCGCCGCCCACCGCCTCCTCGGCCCCGCGCTCGCGGGGGTTGCTCGGGCGTGTACCCGGAGGCCGGGCTGCAGATGTCCTCGGCCCCGCGCTCGCGGGGGTTGCTCCCGGGAGCCGCGGCAGGAGATGGTCAGCCGGGCCTCGGCCCCGCGCTCGCGGGGGTTGCTCTCGCTGCTGGCGGCGCGGCGATTCAACCCACCGCTCGGCCCCGCGCTCGCGGGGGTTGCTCGGGCGTGTACCCGGAGGCCGGGCTGCAGATGTCCTCGGCCCCGCGCTCGCGGGGGTTGCTCCCGGGAGCCGCGGCAGGAGATGGTCAGCCGGGCCTCGGCCCCGCGCTCGCGGGGGTTGCTCGGGTCTCGCGATCCTGGCCAGGATCGGACTCGTCTCGGCCCCGCGCTCGCGGGGGTTGCTCCCGGCCCGGGGCGCCCGCCGCCGGGGCGGAGAGCTCGGCCCCGCGCTCGCGGGGGTTGCTCTTCTGTCACACAGATGGCATATTCGCGGGGCATCTCGGCCCCGCGCTCACGGGGGTTGCTCCTCGGCGAGGCGGGCGGACGTCATGCGGACGAGCTCGGCCCCGCGCTCGCGGGGGTTGCTCCGCGGTGGACAGGCTGACCACGCTGGTGGGTGACTCGGCCCCGCGCTCGCGGGGGTTGCTCGCGGGGCACGACCCCGGCCGAGGACAAGGCGTACTCGGCCCCGCGCTCGCGGGGGTTGCTCTCGCCCGGCGCCACGCTCAAGGACCTGCTGCTGCTCGGCCCCGCGCTCGCGGGGGTTGCTCCCGCTGGACCGGGCTCACCGGCGCGCGCCCCGGCTCGGCCCCGCGCTCGCGGGGGTTGCTCTTCTGGGCGTGCCGGTCTGCCCGACCCATTCCGCTCGGCCCCGCGCTCGCGGGGGTTGCTCTCGGGAGAGTTGGGGCCGGGCGACCGGCTCCCGCTCGGCCCCGCGCTCGCGGGGGTTGCTCCCCATCCCCGACGGCCGCGCGCTGTTCCTGGCCCTCGGCCCCGCGCTCGCGAGGGTTGCTCGATCGGCCTCGGCGGGATCGGCGACACCCTGAACTCGGCCCCGCGCTCGCGGGGGTTGCTCAGCGGGCCCGCCCCATCCATCCGGTGGACCGCACTCGGCCCCGCGCTCGCGGGGGTTGCTCCGATGAGGGCCTGGCGCTCAGCCGGGCTACGGGCTCGGCCCCGCGCTCGCGGGGGTTGCTCCGGACGAGGGCCCGTGCGGCAACGCCACCCACCCTCGGCCCCGCGCTCGCGGGGGTTGCTCTACGAACCGAGTAGCGTGACCGGGATGCACCAGCTCGGCCCCGCGCTCGCGGGGGTTGCTCCACCGACTTGACGAGGTCGGTCTCGTTGACGTCCTCGGCCCCGCGCTCGCGGGGGTTGCTCCCGTGGCCGGCTCTTGTCCGGCATCACCCAGGCCTCGGCCCTGCGCTCGCGGGGGTTGCTCCATCTCCTCTTGCTCGTGACGAGTGGTCAGGCCCTCGGCCCCGCGCTCGCGGGGGTTGGTCGCTACCACCATCGACAGTCCCTCCCCTGCGAGTTGATCATTCCTTCTCGAGCCATGGTCCGAATCGGAATACGGAGCCGCTGTTTGCGATTGGTCTCTTCGCACGATCGTACGAAGGGGGACGCTGGGTGAGCGATTTGAAGATGTTCAGGCTCGGGGTGGACAGCCGGGATGTGGAGGTGCGGGGCTCGACGGTGGCGTTGGAGGTGGAGCTGCAGCGGCGGGTGGAGGCCGGGATGGAGCGGATGCTGGGTATCCGGTTCCTGGCGTCGGAGTACCCGACGGGGCCATGGCACCGGGGGCGGGTGGACTCGCTGGGGATGGACGAGAACGGCTCTCCGGTGGTGGTCGAGTTCAAGAAGGGCAGCGACAGCGGGGTCGTGTCGCAGGCGCTGTCGTACCTGACGTGGTTGAAGAGCAGCCGGCTGGAGTTCGAGGCGCTGGTGCGTGCGACTACCGCCGATAGATGACACATACCGACGATGACTATCACCATGATCGCTTGGCTTCGGGGGAGAAATGACGGGTCTGCGCCTGTTTCGGGTTGACGGCGGGTCGGCCGAGGAAGTTGCCGGCTCGGAGGTGGAGCTGGAGCGGCATCTCCAGACCTTGATCGAGCAGAACATGGGCACCATGCTTGGTGTGCGGTTCCTCGCCTCGGAGTACTCCACCGGACCGGTCCACGGTGGCCGGATCGACTCGCTGGGCCTCGACGAGGACGGCAGCCCGGTGGTGATCGAGTACAAGCGGTCGCGCAGCGAGAACGTGATCAACCAAGCGCTTTTCTATTCCGCCTGGTTGCGGGACCACAAGGCCGAGTTCGAGGCCCTGGTGGCACGCCAGCTCGGAACCGAGGCTGCCGACGGTGTCGACTGGAGCGGTCTGCGGATCATCTGCGTGGCTTCGGGGTACAGCCGCTACGACGTCCACGCGATCGGCGAGATGAACCGCCGGATCGACCTCGTCCGCTACCAGCAATTCGAGGGGGACATACTGGCTCTGGAACTGCATGCCTCGGTGTCGAGCGGTCCAAGTGCGCTGACCAGGAGTCAGGTTGACGGGAACAGCCGGGCCACCGGCGGCCCGGGGCGAAAGACTGTCCGCGAGGCGATCGAGCGGGCTTCGCTAGGCAGTGTCGTCAAAGTGATCTTGGGTAATGGATCATGGTGAGGTGATACGTCGCCATGAACTTTCCGATGCCGAGTGGGGTCTGGTGGAGCCGCTGCTTCCCAGGCCCGGCACAGGTCGCCCACGCCTGGACGACCGAACGGTACTGAACGGGATCGTGTGGAAGTTCCGGACCGGGGTGGCCTGGCGGGATGTGCCACCGCGATACGGGTCTTGGGCCACCCTGCACACCCGCTTTCGGCGCTGGGCCGAGGACGGAACCTTCGACCGGATGCTGCGGGCCGCGCGGGCGAAGGCGGACGCGGCCGGCGACATCGACTGGCTCGTGTCGGTCGACTCCACCGTCGTGCGGGCCCACCAGAGCGCCGCCGGCGCGCGAAAAGGGGGACCCGAAACCAGGCGCTCGGCCGCTCCCGGGGCGGACTGACCAGCAAACTCCACCTGGCCGTCGACGCCCTCGGCCGACCACTGGCCATGGTCCTGACCGGCGGGAACACCAACGACTGCACCCAGTTCACCGCCGTCATGAACGCGATACGAGTGCCCCGGATCGGACCAGGACGGCCCCGAACCCGTCCCGACCACGTCCTGGGCGACAAGGGCTACAGCTCCAAGGCGATCCGAACCTGGCTGCGACAGCACGGCATCGGCCACACCATCCCCGAGCGAGCCGACCAGATCGCCAACCGCCTGCGGCGCGGCAGCCGTGGCGGTCGCCCAACCGCGTTCAACCGCCGGCTTTACAAGCACCGCAACGTCGTCGAACGCTGCTTCAACCACCTGAAGCAGTGGCGAGGCCTCGCCACCAGGTACGACAAGACCGCCGTGTCCTACCAAGCCGCAGCCACCCTCGCCTCACTCCTCAGAGGGCGTTAAGTCCGTTTCTGGTAGCGGCCGCGTCCGGGTTGGTCGAGGATTCCCTGGCGGACGAGTCGTCCCAGGCGGGAGCGGGTGACGTTGATCGAGGGCTCGTCGGTGGGCAGGCCGAGGAGTTCGTGTGGTTCGCGGACCCGGAAGACCTGCCGGGGATGCTCGTTGGAGGCGGTCACGATGCGCTGGTAGACGGTGGCGGTCTCCGCGGGGGCCGGTTCGTGGCCGGGCAGGGCGAGGTCGTCGATGACCTTGCCGGTGGTGACGATCTCGGCGAGGCGGGCCTCTGTCTCGGCCAGGGCTGTGGTGAGTTGGTCGATCTGTTCGCGCGGGCAGTCGGCGCGTGCGGCGGTCTCGTCGTGTTCGGCTTGCGGCGGCCGCAGGAGTTCGGTGACGTTCACGCGGCCGGCTCGACGTCGTCGCGCCAGGCGGGGCTGGGGGTGGTGAGGCGGCGGAGCATGCCGGCGGTGGAGGCCCAGTAGACGCGGGAGGCGGCGTTGTCCAGCCGGTGGTCGTAGTCGCGGGCCAGGCGCCGGTGGAGCATGAGGGTGCCGTTCGTCCGCTCGACCACCCACCGCTTCGGCTGGGGAACGAAGCCTTTGCCCGCGTCGTCGGGGTTGCGCCGGACCACCTCGACGATGATGTCCTTCACCGCCCCGTGGATGATCACCGCGTCCTTGAAGCCCTGGTCGACCAGGGCCTTCTCCAGACGCATCCCGCACCGCACCGCCGCCTGGTCCAGCAGGGCGATGCCGGCCTCGTTGTCGTGCGCGCTGGCGGCCAGGACCACCACGCCGATGACCAGGCCCAGCACGTCGACGGCCAGTCCCCGCTTCCTGCCGGGCGTCTTCTTGTTCGCGTCCAGCCCCGTGGTCGCCTTCGGCACCCCGGCCGCCACGCGGACGGACCGGGTGTCGATGATCACCGGGGACGGGTCCTCTCATCGCCGGGCCCGCTCCCGCACCTGGCAGCGCAGGATCTCCTGGATCCGCTGGTCAAGGCCGTCCTGGCGCCACAGTGTGAAGTAGTAGAACACCGCTGACCAGGCCGGTAGGTCGTGCGGCAGGAGACGCCACTGACAGCCCGTCCGGTTCTGGTACAGCAGCGCGTTCACGACCTCGCGCAGGTCGCAGGAGCCCGGGTCCCCGGTCGCCGACCGCGAAACCCGCTCCTGCTTCCAGGCGGTGACCAGCGGCTCGATCAGGGCCCACTGCCCGTCGGACAAGTCCGTTGAGTACGGCATCCGTTCCATGCCCCGGACCCCATCATGCACACGACACGCCAGTCAGCCCAAGCAACTCCGTACCCACGAACGGGCGACACCAGAACATCCAGAAACGGACTTAACGCCCTCTTAAGAGTCAAGGAAATTGATGATGAGTCAGCAGTCGCAGCTACGCTGGTTCGCTAATTGGTTAACTTCTACGTCTGCGGCATCTCCAGCACCCCCTGCTTGGGCCGGCCGCAGCGCCAAGGACAGGTGCATCGTGACGACTTCAGCACCCCAGGCCCCCAAGGTCTCGGACTTCTACTGCGACGAGGCCCTGAACGGCCGTACGCCGGTGAAGGTGGTGGAGGAGACCGACTCGGTGCTGGCGTTCGAGCACACCCGGCCGTCCTACCCGGTGCACATCGTGGTCGTCCCGAAGAAGCACATCCCGTCGCTGGTGAACCTGGGCGACGGCACGGAGGAGGACCTGGTCGACGTCTTCCGGGTGGTGCGGGCGGTGGCGGCGCGGGTGCGCGAGGAGTACGGGGCGGCGTGCGTGGTGACGAACGAGGGCGTGTACCAGGAGTCGAAGCACCTGCACGTGCACGTGCTGTTCCGGGGGGACCTTCCGGAGGGCCTGGCCTGAGCCCGGGGTGGTTCAGCGGGCGTGCCGCCCGCGCGGGCGGGCGAGGGCGATCGTCCGGGCGGCGATGTCCCGGGCGGTGCGGCGGACAGCTTCGGGGGCGGGGCGGCGGCGGTTGCCGCCGAGCGCGGGCAGCAGCTGCTCGCAGGCGCGCAGCAGAGGGGTCCCGTCGGCCATCTCCTCGTCGGCGACGACGAGGCAGGTGGCGTGCCGGGCGTACGCCTTCGCGTTGTCGAGCTGGTCGCCGCGGCTGACGGAGGCCGGCAGCGGGACGAGGACGGCGGGCTTGGCCAGCGCGTGCAGCTCGGCCAGCGTGGTCGCTCCGGCCCGGCCGATGACGAGGTCGGCGAGCGTGAGGGCGTCGACCATGTCGCCGTGCAGGTACTCCTGCTGCCAGTAGCCGGGCGCGGAGGCCAGGGCCGGGTCGAGGTTGCCGCGCCCGCAGATGTGGACGACGGAGAAGTGCCTGGTCAAGCCGCCGAGTTGGCGGCGCACGGCCGCGTTGACGCGCTGGGAGCCGCTGCTGCCGCAGAAGACGAGCAGCACCGGCGGCCCGGCCGGGATGCCGAGGCGGGCGCGGAAGTCCTCGGGCCGGCCGTCGGCGAGGTCGTCGCGCAGGGGCAGGCCGGTGACCACCGTCTTGCGGCTGAGCCACCGGGGCAGGCCGGGGGTGTCCTCGGCGAGGAAGACGGAGGTGGCGAAGCGGGCGAGGATGCGGTTGGCCAGGCCGAGGGTGTGGTCGGACTCGTGGATGGCCAGGGGGATACGGGTGAGCCAGGCGGCGATCCCGACCGGCACCGACACGTAGCTGCCCTTGGAGAAGACGACGTCGGGCCTCTCGCGCCGCAGCGCCCGCCAGGCGGCGAAGACCCCGCGGGCGACGGTGAGCGGCATGGCGAGGTTGCTCCAGGAGCGGAAGCGCTGCAGGCCCGCCGAGGGGACGGCCGCGAGCCGGATGCCGGCTTTCGCCGCGAGGTCCGCTTCGATGCTTCCGGCTCGGCCGAAATAGACGAGTTCGCATTCCGCGCGCCGCAGTTCGGCGGCCACGGCCAGGGCGGGGACGACATGACCGGCGCTCGCACCGCCGGTGATTCCAATTTTCCGATTCACGCGGTAGAGCGTAGCAGGTTTCCGGAAAGTCAGGCCCGCTTCGAGAAATCCGTCCGCCGCCTTTCCGGGAGTAAGTTGGCACCCCCGGAGCGGGGGGCGGCGGCGGGCCGGGAAACCCTGCCGCCCCGGGCCAGCAGGCAGGTCCGGGGCGGCGCATCTTCGGCCGCCGGACGGCGGCGGCGGGGCAGTGGTCGGGCTGGCCGGGTTCGAACCAGCTCCTTGGCAACACTTATGCCATGCTCTTTCCGTTGAGCTCCAGCCCGCAATGAAAGTAACGCTAGCGCATTCCCGAAAGGGCCGTCAATGCCCAATCGCCAAGCCATTTCAACCGAATTTTGGCGTGGCAATTCCGGCACCGGGCCTTTCTTTTCCGGTGCCGGAATTGCCGTGGTCGGCGGTCAGGTCAGGCGGCGCTCCTCAGCAGGGTGTGGAGCTGGTCGGAGGTGATGGTGCTGCGGCGGCCGGTCCAGCGGTCGATGGCCTCCAGCTCCCCGTCGGCGCGCTGGGGGGAGAGCACGAGGGCGGTGGGCACGCCGAGTGCCTGGGCGTAGTGGAACTTCTCCCCGGCGGGCAGGGGCCGGTCGTCGATGAGCAGGCGCAGTCCGAGCTGCTGGAGCCGGCGAGCGGTGCGGTCGGTGCGTTCCTGCTGCTCGGCCTGGTCGGAGCGCAGGACGACGAGGTGGACGTCGGCGGGGCCGGTACCGGGCTTCCAGCGCAGGCCGTTTGCGTCCCGGTGGATGCCGGCCAGGGTCTGGATGCAGCGGGTGAGGCCGATGCCGGAGCAGCCCATGTAGGGGGTGCGCTGGATGCCGTTGTCGTCGGTGAAGGTGAGGTGCATCTTGCCGGAGTACTGGGTGCCGAGTTCGAAGACGTGCGCGACCTCGACGGCTTCGGTGGCCCGGTAGCGTCCGGCTGAGCAGCGCCCGCAGTCCAGGCCGTCGGCGGCAGTGTGGACGTCGGCGGGGTAGAGGGCGAGCGGCGCAAGGCCGGTGGCGCCGGTCCACGACGCTCCGGTGCGCAGGCCGTCGGGCCCGTCGGCGATGGTGAAGCGCTCCAGGTGGGTGACGGAGTGGTCGTGGAGGACGTCGATTCCGGTGCAGTCCCAGGGGGTGAGGGTGCCGGCGGCTTTCCCGAGCAGGGCGGGCAGTTCGTCGGGGTCGAGGAGTTCGACGTGGTGGCCGGAGCCGAGGGCGGCGGTGAGCTTGCGGACGCTGATGGTCAGGTCGGAGCGGATGCAGACCGCGGTGGGCCGGGTGGCGTCGTCCGGGCCGGTGACGGCGAAGACGATGACGTTGACGACGGGTTCGCCGCGGGGGGCGGTGCGGGGGAAGGCGGCGGTCAGGACGGTGCCGTCGCCGCGGTGGCCGCAGTGGTCGCAGGCGAGGATGCTGCTCTGGCCGAAGTCGGCGAGGACGAGGTGTTCGGTGGTCGGGCCGGCGGAGATGGCTCCGCCGTCGGCTGGGGCCTGGAAGACACCGTGCAGGCCGATGCCGGTGAGGGCGTCGGTGCAGGCCCTGTTAAGCAGGCGGACCGACTCCAGCATGCCCGCGCGGTCCGGGTCGAAGGTGTAGGCGTCGGCCATGGTGAACTCCCTGCCGCGCATCAGGCCGCCGCGCGGCGAGAGTTCGTCGCGGAACTTCGTGGTGTTCAGGGTCAGGCGCACCGGCAGGTCGCGGTGGGAGCGCAGGTGGGAGCGGACGGTGGCGGTGGCCATCTCCTCGGAGGTCGGCGCGAGGCACATGTCGGCGCCGCCGACGCGGGTGGTGACCAGCGCGCCCTCGGCGGTGTAGACCTTCCACCGGCCGGACTCCTCCCACAGAGTCCGGCTCTGCAGGGTGGGCAGGGCGAGGCTGTTGAAACCGTTGCGTTCGAAGGCGTCCCGGGTGATGCGGTCGAGCTGGTCGCGCACGCGCAGGCCGAGCGGGAGCAGGGTGTGCACGCCGGTGGTGTCGGTGCGGCCGACGAGGCCGAGGTGTTCGAGCAGGTCCTTGGTCGGGGCGGTGGGGTCAGTGGCGCGGGGGCGGGGCGTGGGGAACAGCCGGGATGCGAACAGCGGGGCTGGTGCGGTGGTCACGCGGCGGCTCCGATCGCGTCGCGGGTGACCTGGTCGAGGCGGTGGGCGCTGTGGACGATGCCGTAGCAGGAGCCGTTGGCCAGGCCCGCGGTGCTCAGCTCGGCGCGCAGCGTGCGGTCGGCGGCGAGCTTGTCGATCACCTGGGCGAGGTCGGCGGCGTCGCCGGGGGTATAGGGCAGGCCGGCGGCACCGAGGGTCCGGGTCATCCCGGCGACGTCGGAGTAGATGACGGGCAGGGCGTGGGCCTGGGCCTCGATGGCGACCAGGCCGAACGCCTCCAGGCCGGAGGTGGTGAACACGAAGGCGTCGAAGTCGGCGAAGCGCTGCCACAGGGCATCGCGGGGCGCGAACGGCTCGAAGCGGACGCGGCCGGTGAGGCCGAGGTCCCGGGCCTGCTGCTGGAGGGCGTCCTGCTCGGGGCCACTGCCGATGACGGTCAGCTCGTGCCGGTGGTCGGTGAGCGCCATCGCCTCGACGGCGGTGCGGGTGGACTTGTTGGCGTCCAGGCGGCCGGCGTGCAGCAGCCGCAGCGGGCGGGTGTCGGTGTGGGTGGCCGGGACGGTACGGGCAGCGCGGGCCAGGGGGATGCCCCAGGGGACGAGGGCCATCTTGTCGCGGTAGCGGTGGCCGGTCAGGTCGCCGATCCGCTCGGCGAGGGCGTGGTTGGGGGCGACGACGGTGGTCGCGCCCGCGACGATCTCGGTGAGGACGTCGCGGGCGAGCGGGTCGGCGTCGGCCGCGATGACGTCGGTGCCGTGGGCGATGGCGACGACCGGGGTGCCCTGGGCGGCGCGCACGAAGGCCAGGGAGAGTCCGAAGCCTAGGTGCTGGGCGTGGATGACGTCCGGGCGGGCCCGGTCGAGGTGTCGGCGGACCTCGCCGGTCAGGGCGTCGACGTAGGCCGCGAAGCCGGGACCGTAGGGGGCCTTGGCGGCGGTGGCGAACACGGTCTCCTCGAAGCCGTGCTGCCAGGCGGGATCGGCGGGCGGGAGCGCGAGGAACGTGGTGCGGGCGCGGTCGGCCATCTCCCGGTACAGGTCGGAGCAGAAGATCATTGAGCCGCAGGAGGGTGCCAGCGGCAGGTCGATGCCGGTGGTGATCCGCAGCCGGGCGGTGGCGCTCATGCGGGTTGTCCTTCCTGCTGGAGGGAGTCGAGGTAGGCAGCGAGGCCGTTGCGCAGCAGGGCGGAGGTGCCGGCCCAGCCGATCGCGCTGGCGGTGTCGAGGACGGACAGGTTCGGCGTGAAGCCCTGCTGGGGCCACGCCTGCTCGTAGACCGGGTGCCGGGGCAGGTACTCGTTCCAGGTGACGGCGATGCCGTCGGCGGCGAGGTCGGCGGGGTCGAGGTAGCCGCGGGTGCCGGAGCCGGCCCACAGCTCGTCGGCCCCGGCGGCCTGGCAGATCCGCGCGATCCGGCTGGCGCGGTCGGCCGTCGGCTCGATCGGGAGCCGGGAGGTGAGGGTGAGTCGGGCGGGCGCGCCGAGGGCGGCGACCAGGCCCGTGCTCAGGTCGAGGTTGAGGTCGAGCAGCCACCGGTGCCCGGCGCCGAGCACCGGGGCGAGGACCTGCAGTACTTCGTCCAGGTGGCGGCTGCGGCCGTAGGCGAGCCGCACCTGCCGGAGGATCTTGTTCGGGTCGAAGGCGTCGGCGATCCGCACGTCCTTGATCAGCTGGCCGTGGTTCTTGACCACCGGGACGGTCAGCCACTTCACGCCGTCCGGGGTCTTGATCCGGTTGCGGTTCTGGAAGCCGCCGTCCTCGTACTGGACGTTGTCGTACAGGGCGACGGTGGAGCACGCGAACAGGGCCTCGCAGAAGCCCAACCACGGGGCGAACGGCGGCTGTTCGATGTAGAGCCGGTTGTTCATCGGTCCCCCTCGGGGGCGAGCAGGCTGATCAGGGAGGTCTCGAACGCCTCGAAGCGGCGTCCGGCGGCGGCACGGACCGGGGCGAGGCTCCAGCCAGCCTCGGCGGCGCGGTGGCGGGTGAACTCGGCGCCGAGGTACCAGCGGCCGGCCTGGCTGCGGTGGGCGGCGAGGGCCTTGACCTTGTCGGGGAGCAGGTCAGTGATGTCCACCAGGACGGTGGGGTGGAAGTCGCCCCTGGGGGCGTGGGGTTGGCCGTGCAGGATCGTTGCGCAGGTGCCGATCCGGGTCGCGGCGTTGACGGCGGCCTGGGCGGCGGCGAGGTGGTCCTGGTGGTCGGGCCCGGCGTGCAGGCTGTGGGTGATCAGGACGGTGCAGCCCAGCCGGGCGAGTTCCGCCTCGATGTGGGAGACGAGTTCGCGGTCGGGCACCAGGGCGCCGTCGGTGAAGCCGAGGGTGACGAGGTCGATTCCGCTGCCGGCGTAGGAGGCTGCGGATTCGTCCGTCCGCTCCCGGCCGGTGAGGCTGACGCCCAGGCCGCGATCGGCGAGGGAGACGCCGTTGATTCCGGTGGTGACGACGACGACGGTGACGGCCGCGCCCTGTTCCCGGTAGCGGAGCAGGGTGCCGTAGCACATCAGCTCGGCGTCATCGGGGTGCGCGACGACCGCGACGACGTGTTCAGGCGGAGCTGCCACGGGGATCCTCCGCTCGGAAGTCGCGCCAGATCTGCGACGGCTCGGGCAGGGTGCTGCCCTGGTACTTGCCGCGGTAGAGCTCCCGGCGGCCGGTGGGCACCCAGAAGGTCACCTGGCCGATCCGCTGGCCCGGGTAGACGCGCACGGGTTGTACGGCGTGGAACTGCAGGGTCAGGCGGCCGAGCGAGCCGAGGTCGATCAGGTCGGCGGTGCAGTGGACGAACAACCCGGTGCGGGCGGTGGAGGAGCGGGCCCGGATGATCGGCACGAAGTGTTCGGAGCCGATCGTCTCGGCGGTGGAGGCGAGGTAGATCCGGCCGGGGCGCAGGACCATGCCCTCCTCGGGGATGGTGGCGCGCACGAACGGGTTGGGTCGGCGGCAGTCGAGAGTGTGCCCGCCCCACCAGTGCCGCGCGTACCAGCCGATGTCCGAACTGAGTTGGAAGTCGTAGGAGTTGGGGCTCAGGAGCGAGGCGTCGAAGGGGCTGATGGCGATCCGCCCCTCCTCGACCTCCGCTCCGATCTGGGGGCCGGTGAGGATCACGCGGCGCTCACCTCCGGGAAGGGCACGGCTGCGCCGCCCGCCAGGGCGTGGGGAGCGAACGGGGACGGGTCGCTGAGGGTGCCGTAGTACCCGCCGTACGGCATGTGGTCGCCGACCGCGTCCCAGAAAGAGACCTGGCCGATGACCATGCCCGCGTACACCCGAAGGGGCTGGGTGACGACGATCTCCAGCGTCCAGCGGTGGACCGCGCCGAGCTGGGCGAGGTCGGCGGAGATCTGGGTGAACAGCCCCAGGCGGCCGACGGAGGAGCGGCCGATCAGGCTGGTGACGTAGCGGTCGGAGCCGATGCGCTCGACGGTCGAGCCGAGGTAGACCCGGCCGGGCCGCAGCCGGTAGCCGCGGGCCGGGATCGTGACGGTCCGGGTCGGCGGGCTGGTGCGCGGGTCGACGGGCGTGCGGGTGAACACCTTGAGCGTGTCGCCGAGCCGGTAGCCGTGGCTGTTCGGGTTCGTGTGCTGCGGCAGGAACGGCTCGATGGTGATGTGGCCGGCCTGTACCGCGTCGGCGATGGCGGAACCGGTGAGGATCACCGCGCACCGCCCTGTACGTAGGCCTGGCGCAGCAGCCGCCGCCGTCCCGGCTCGATCGCCTCCTGGCCCTCGCCGAGCGGCATTCGGCCGTGGGCCCAGCGCAGTTGGTCGAAGACGAGTAGCTGCCCGGGGCGCAGCCGGACCGTGGTGCGGTGGCGCAGCGCGGCGTCGGCGAGGGCGCCGAACGCGGCGGCCGTCTCCTGCCGGGCGGAGCCGGTGCCCTCCAGCAGTTCGCCGCGCAGCAGGTGCGGGCGCATCTTGCTGGTGAACCGGATCGGCAGGCCCGGCTCCAGCCGCTCGGGCAGGACTGCGAAGCGCTCCAGCGGGTCGCCGACGCCGTGCACGCCCTGGTCGGTCCAGTAGGAGAAGACCGGCTGCTGGAGCAGCGCCCTTTCGGTGTCGCCGAGTTCGGTGGCGGCGGCCCGCAGGTCGGCCAGGGCCGAGGCCCCGCCGCCCGCCGGGTCCTCGCGCTCGCAGTACAGCGCGATGTAGCGGGGGATCAGGTCGCGGTCGACCAGGTCGACGTGGAGCTGGTTCTCCCCGGTGCCGTGGGTGCGGCCCGGGTCGGCCTCGGTGCGTACCTGGAGGCTGCTCCAGCAGCCGTCGGCCGGGTAGACGGCCGGCACGGGGCCCAGCGCGGACAGCAGGCCGAGCGCGAGTTCCTGGTTGAGCCGGTGGTCGGCCGGGTCGAAGGCGACCAGCGCGCGCCCGTCGCCGTCGCCGGTGATGTGCTCGGCGAAGGCGCGCGGCGCGGTGGGGCGGTTGAGGAAACCGGCGGCGGGGAGCGGCTGTGGGGCGGTCACGATGCCTCCTTGACGTGGTCGGTGAGCAGGCCGCGCAGGGTGCGCGGCGAATCGAGCGCCCTGGCCGGCAGCCCGAGGCGCTCGGCCAGGTAGGCGGTGGTGGCGACGGTGCCGGGGCGGATGGTCGTCCCGGCGGTGACGGGGCTCTCTCCCCGGGCCTCGGCCAGGGCGGCGACCTGCTCGGCGGTGCGCGGGCCGTCCAGGACGACCAGGGCGGTGTCGAAGGGCGCGGCGGCCACGAGTGCCTGCCGGTCGACGTGCCGGGGCAGTCCGGTGCGCAGGGTGGCGAGGTTGAGGACGAAGGCGTCGGCGCCCGCCGCGCGCCGGCCCCGCTCCGCAACGAGTTCGGCGAGCCGGTGCCGGTCGTGCACCGGCGCGGCCAGGTGGCCGATCGCCGTGCTGCCCCAGGCCCGGAACGCGCCGACGGCCTCCCGTACGTAGGGCGGCACCAGTCCGCGCGGGGCCTCGCGGCCGCCGGTGTACTCGATGCCGAACGAGGGCTCGGCCGGGCCGAGTTCGATCCGCAGCACACCGGTGCCGCACTCGGGCGGCTTGACGACGTACCGCGGAGGGATCGCCCAGTGGCCCGTCGGGCTGTGGCAGTGCCCGGCCACCACGATCTCCAGCGGCCCGCCGGCGAGCTGGAGCGCCACGTCCGCCTCGAAGCCGCTGTGGCTCAGCCCGACCACCACGTCGGCGCCCGCCTCCAGCAGCCGGTCCCGCTCGGCGGTCAGCAGGGCCGGGGTCGGCTCCTCGAACACGAATCCGTCCCGCTCGGCGGCTGGGACCGCCCCGAACGCCTGAACGCCGAGTACACCCACGACCCCGATGCGCCTACCGGCCGCCTCCAGCAGCAGCCCCCGCTCCCACCGCCCGGCGAAGGCCGGCGGCGGGGTCAGGTTCGTGCACACCACCGGCGGGAACCGCTCGGGCTCGTGGAGCCGCATCAGGTCGACCAGGTCGTGGTTGCCGGGCACCACGGCGTCGTACAGGTCGGCGAGCAGCCGCTCCTCCGTACGTCCCCGGGAGTACTCGTGGAAGGCGCTGCCGCCGAAGAAGTCGCCGACATCCACGACCAGCGCGCCCTGCTCGCGCAGCGCCCGGACCTCTGCCAGCATCCCCGTGCTGTCCGGTACGGCGGAGTGGAAGCAGCCCGTCGCCACCACCGTCACGGTGTTGATCCCCAGCGCCTCGTCCACGCTCAGCACCTCGTGATCGACACGACGCGCAGCGGGACGGCCGCCTGGGGCCAGAAGTCATCGCGCGAGATCCCGTCGACCTCCTCCAGCCGCAGGCCGGCACCGAACCAGTCCCCGGCCGCGGTGTGGTCGACCGTTGCCGCGGGCAGCACGGCCAGGCCGCGCGCGACCTTGGCGGTGGAGCCGAACACGTGGGCGGCGATCCCGAAGGCCAGCGGCCAGTCGAACGGGAGGATCGACAAGAACACCGTGCCGACGGGCAGCTCGCGGTCGAGGTCGACCGCCCGGACGTCCGACAGGAGCGGCCGGGCCCGCTCGCCGTAAGGTTCGAGCGCCGCGCACAGCGCCTCGGCCACCCGCGGGTCCTTCTCCACCGCCCAGATCCGGTGCCCGGCCCGCGCGACCGCGGCGGAGAGCGTGCCCAGGCCCGCCCCGACCTCCAGCACCGCGTCCCCGGCGTGCAGGCCAGCCAGCTCCAGCAGCCGCGTCGCGATTCCGGGGGAGCGCAGGAAGTGCTGGCCCAGGTCTCGCCTTGCTCGGAAGTCGCCGCCCCGCAGTTCCGCGACGACCGGATTCTCCCCCGTCGGCGGCGCGGTTGCGCCAGGGGGCACCAATACAGGGATCACCATGGTTCTCCTCCTCAAGATGTGAGCCGGAGCGCCCCGAGAGGGCTGCTCCGCTGCCAGCGCGCCGCATCCGCGATCGCCCGGCGGGCCGACCGGTCGAGTCGCCCCGACGCCGAATCGAGCCCGCGATGCGCCAACTACGCTAGGAAGCGGCGATGTTGGGAAACACTCACCGGCAGTACGGGTTGCCGCTCCCGGCGCCGTCGGCAGCGTCGTGCGGGTACCCCACGACACACCCCCCGGCGGCCGATGGGCAGGGGTGGACGGCGCGAGCGTCGTGAACTCCGCGTGGTCAGCGTGAAAAGCCGCGAATTGGCTCACGCAGCAGGGGATTTGACGTACCGTCGCCGCGTGATGACGCTCGGAGAGTCCCAGTCGGGAGGCGAGGCGACAGCTGCCGGCGAGCGCCCCGGGACGGTTCTCGCGGAGGCCCTCAAGATCGCGGACTGGTCGCCCCGCGACCTGGTCCGCGTGATCAACGGACAGCTCGCGGGCCTCGGCGAGAGGCGGCTCGACCTGACCGCCGCCCATGCCTGGAGCCGCGGTGCGGTTCCCCGCTCGGAGACCGTGCGCCGCCTGGCTGCCACCGTGCTGTCGGACAGGACCGGCCGGAGCTACAGCCAGGCCATGCTCTGGGGCCGGCCCGAACCGGTCGCCCGAAGCGACGAGCGGACCGTCACCGACGGCCTGTTGGGGCGGCACTCGCTGCCCGCGGTGTTGGCGACCGCTACCGCGTGGAACTCGATCGACCCCGCCACCCAGGCGACGCTCCGCTCGGCCGACGACCTGTTCATCGCGGTCTGGGACGCCGACCGGCAGGCGGTCCACAGCACCGGTCGCGAGAGCGGCACCGACCACGTGCTGCCGCCGATGATGGCCGTCCTGGAATCCCACCTCGCTGACCTGCGCCGCCTCGACGACGCCACCGGCGGCGGCGCCATCTCCCAGCGCTACGTCCGCACCGCGTTGGACGGCGTCCTGGCGCTGCTGCGCAACAGCCGCTACACCCCGGACATCGGCACCCGGCTCCTGCGCACCGCCGCCGGACTCGCCCAACTCGCCGGATGGATGGCCTTCGACGCGGACCTCTCACCGTCGGGCCAGCGCTACCAACTGCTCGCCATCCGCCTCGCCCGCGCCAGCGCCGACCACGACACCGTCGCCAACGTGCTCGGCATGCTCGCGTACCAGCACGCGGCCGGCGGGAAGGCCACCGCGGCGATCCGCTTCGCCGAGGCGGCCGTCGAAACGGCGGCCAGGAGCGTGCCCACCGTCCGTGCCCGCGCCCTGGGCCGACTCGCCACCGCCCACGCCGCCGCCGGCGACATCGACGCCTTCCGGACGTCCACCGACCGCTGCCTCGCCTACCTGGAGCACCGCCGCGACGACGACCCACCGTCGCTCTACTACTTCACCGCCGAGCAGGTCGCCGCCGAGAACGGACAGGGCCTCGTGGACCTCGCGGCCGCCAACCCGGGCCGGTGTCGCCGTCTGCTGGCCGAGGCCCACGGCCTCCTGTCGCCTCTCACCGCCCACGGGCCCACCAGCGGCTACACCCGTTCCGCCCTCCTGCACGGCGTCCACCTCGCCCGCGCCCACCTCCTCGCCCACGACACCGAAGCGACCCTCGATACGCTGGGCCGGCTCACCGCCTACGTGCCCGCGGTCCAGTCCGTCCGCTGCCGCAACCTGCTGACGGACCTCCGCCGGCACGCAGGCAGCCGGATCAAATCCCCCACGGGAATTGATGCGTTGGACCGAATCGACAGGGCACTATCGGGCCTATGACGCCGACCGGACTCGCCCGCCCCGCTGTCACCGCTGCTGCTCTCTCCACCGTCCCGTACGACCACCCGGAGGCCCAGCGCCTCACCTCCGCGCTCCACGCGGAGCAACTCGCCCTGTACGGCTTCGCCGACGACCCGCGCGCTGCCGACCCGGCCCACTTCGTGCCGCCGAACGGACTGTTCCTCATCGCCCACGCCGACGGGCACGACGAGGCGCTCGGCTGCGGCGGCTGGCACCTGGTCGCGCCCGGCACCGTGGAGATCAAACGCATGTACGTCTCCCCGGTCGCCCGCGGCCTCGCCATCGGCAGCGCGATCCTCCGGGGGCTGGAGCAGCAGGCGCGCGGCATCGGGGCACGGCGCGCGATCCTGGAGACCGGCAGCCGGAACCTGGCCGCGCTGGCGCTCTACGCACACCTCGGCTACCAGCCGATCCCGTCGTACGCCCCCGGCCGCGACCCGCTGGTGAACCGTGCCTTGGCCAAACAGCTCACGGTGTAGGACCCGCCCCGGCTCGTCAGGCTGGCGCGACCTGCCAGTCGCTGGGGTCGAGCGCGAGCGCGGCGTCGGCGATCCGCCGGGCCGAGGCGGTGGTGAGGGCCGCGCGGCAGCGGTCGATCTTGCCCTGGACCGCCGGGACGCCCGCGGCCCGGTACTCGACGGCGCGCAGCAGGCAGTCGAGCTTGTCGGCGTCCTTGGCGCAGCGTGCCTCGGGGGTCGTCCCCTCCTCGAACTCGGCGATCGCGTCGGCGAAGAGGCCCCGGACGGCGGAGGGGGCCGCCGCGGTCTGATCGGCGACGACCTTGCGGGGGTCGGCGGCAGTGACGTACCGCCGGGTGAGCGGGGTCAGGTCGCCGGTGCGGGCCTCGGGGACGTCGTGAAGCGTGCCCAGCAGGGCGGTGCGGTTCGGATCCGCGCCCTCCAGGGCCGCGAGGGCAGCGGCGATGACGGCCACGCGGTGGCTGTGCTCGGCCACCGTCTCGGTGGCGGCCAGGGGGATGCCGTCCTGCCGCCAGCCGGTGCGCGGCAGGGCGCGCAGGGAGCCGGCCTCGAACAGGAGCCGGGCGACGCCGACTGCTCCTTCACCGTCGAACTCGCGCTCCATGCAGTCCTCCTGGCTGTTCGTCAACCGTCAGCTCGACCGTAGCGCAGGCGGCCCAGGTCGCGGCGGGACGTCGGAGAGATCAGGGCGCCGTCGAGGAGTTGGACCGTGAATGCGCCGAACGCCTGGTCGGCATCCGGTGCTGCGTGCGGCAGCCACGGGTACAGGCGGAGCAGGGTGCTGATCGAGTGGACGTACAGGTCGACGGTGCCGGGGGCGAGGTGGAAGGAGGAGACGAGGGCGCGGAAGAGGCGGATCGGGTCCCAGCTCGCGGGGTCGGGGCGGTGCATGAAGCCGTCGTCGCTCTGGTCGGCGGGCATCGCTCCGAGCCACAGAGCCCAGTAGGCGAGGTTGGCGAGTTCGCCGTGCTCATCGTCCAACAGCGCGGTGGAGATGAAGTGCCGCAACTGGTCGGGGTCGCCCTGGCGGGCGGCGACGGTGGCGACGGTGCGGGCCTCGATGGAGCGGGGACCGTAGCCGCGACGGCCGAGCGCGGGCCGCATGCCGCGCAAGGCTTGCTCCGACCAGGCGGCGGCATCGGGCGCGGTGTCGTACGAGGCCAGATAGAGGGTCTGCCGGTGCAGCAGTCCGCCGTGCCCGCCCGCGGTCGCGCGCTCGGCGGTGGCGCGCAGATTGGTGAAGAACCGGGCGCGATCAGCGGCGGGCAACAGGGGGCCGGGGCGGGCCGGGCCGCGCCGGGGCCGGGATGCACGGGCGGCCAGGGCCGGCGGTGGGGTGCCGCGCAGCGCCCAGGCGATCAGCAGGGCGGTGTCGCGGGGCTGGACCCACCCGGCCAGCGGGTGGCGGCCGGTCTCGGCGGGCGGGTCGAGGACGGCGGCCAGGACGCGGTCGGCGTCCAGCGCCGCACCGCTGTGCGCGAGCAGCAGCGGGTCGGCGCCGAGCAAGGCCAGGCGACGGTGCAGGTCGAGGTAGTCGCCCGTACGCAGGTGGGGCAGCGGGCGGCGGCCGGACTCCCAGCCCTGCACGGTGCCGACGTCCAGGCCCAGGGATTCCGCCAGGCCCTCCTGGGTACGCGGGATGCTCTCGCGGACCAGCCGCAGCAGGTAACCGGAGACCAGGCCGATCGACGGTGCTTTCGCGGACACGGTGTCCCCCTTCACGAGTCGGTGCACGGCTTCTCGCCCCCGCCCGGCGGAGTTCATGAGGCTCGTGGTGTTCACTTCAGCCCGTTGGCCGCCGGAGGATGTGCCGGGGGTTACCCGCGCGGCACCGCCGACAGTGCGGGAAGCGGTGGCCCGTATCGGTGGTGAGTGTTCCGCAGAATCCCTAATTCCTAGCGTAGTTGGCGCATCAGGGGTCCGCCCTGTTTATCGGAGGGGCCCCGACGACGGCTTCGTTCGACTGCTGGCGACTGCGCGGAACAGGACGTCGACCAGGCGCTGGGCGGCGTCCGGTCGGCCGTGTTCCCGGGCGCGGGCGGCGATCGCGGCGCACCGGTCGGGGCCGGCGAGCAGCGGGGTCAGCGCGGTGCGCAGGTGGTCGGGGGTGACGGTGTAGCCGGTCAGTAGGTAGTGCCCGGCAAGGTGCGGGGGCAGGGGCGGGTGTGCTCGCGCAGCGGCGCCTCGTTGGCCGGGCCGCACTGGTGGATCACGTTGGCGCGCTCCAGCAGCCACGGCAGGACAGCCGGCACCAGCACGTTGATCTGCGCCGAGCCCTGCGCCCCGCCCGTGCTGATCGACTGGGTCCGGACGGCAGGTAGAACTCCAGGCCGGCCACCGGGCGCTGCTTACCGCAGCCGAACGGGCCATCGCTCAAGGTGACCTTTGCAACATGCCCAGCCTTCGTGGCTCACCTATTGATCCTTGTACGATCGACTGCTAGGAAGTGTCGTCAAAGGGTCAGGCCCACATGAGAGGGCGTTAAGTCCGTTTCTGGATGTTCTGGTGTCGCCCGTTCGTGGGTACGGAGTTGCTTGGGCTGACTGGCGTGTCGTGTGCATGATGGGGTCCGGGGCATGGAACGGATGCCGTACTCAACGGACTTGTCCGACGGGCAGTGGGCCCTGATCGAGCCGCTGGTCACCGCCTGGAAGCAGGAGCGGGTTTCGCGGTCGGCGACCGGGGACCCGGGCTCCTGCGACCTGCGCGAGGTCGTGAACGCGCTGCTGTACCAGAACCGGACGGGCTGTCAGTGGCGTCTCCTGCCGCACGACCTACCGGCCTGGTCGGCGGTGTTCTACTACTTCACACTGTGGCGCCAGGACGGCCTTGACCAGCGGATCCAGGAGATCCTGCGCTGCCGGGTGCGGGAGCGGGCCCGGCGATGAGAGGACCCGTCCCCGGTGATCATCGACACCCGGTCCGTCCGCGTGGCGGCCGGGGTGCCGAAGGCGACCACGGGGCTGGACGCGAACAAGAAGACGCCCGGCGGGAAGCGGGGACTGGCCGTCGACGTGCTGGGCCTGGTCATCGGCGTGGTGGTCCTGGCCGCGAGCGCGCACGACAACGAGGCCGGCATCGCCCTGCTGGACCAGGCGGCGGTGCGGTGCGGGATGCGTCTGGAGAAGGCCCTGGTCGACCAGGGCTTCAAGGACGCGGTGATCATCCACGGGGCGGTGAAGGACATCATCGTCGAGGTGGTCCGGCGCAACCCCGACGACGCGGGCAAAGGCTTCGTTCCCCAGCCGAAGCGGTGGGTGGTCGAGCGGACGAACGGCACCCTCATGCTCCACCGGCGCCTGGCCCGCGACTACGACCACCGGCTGGACAACGCCGCCTCCCGCGTCTACTGGGCCTCCACCGCCGGCATGCTCCGCCGCCTCACCACCCCCAGCCCCGCCTGGCGCGACGACGTCGAGCCGGCCGCGTGAACGTCACCGAACTCCTGCGGCCGCCGCAGGCCGAACACGACGAGACCGCCGCACGCGCCGACTGCCCGCGCGAACAGATCGACCAACTCACCACAGCCCTGGCCGAGACAGAGGCCCGCCTCGCCGAGATCGTCACCACCGGCAAGGTCATCGACGACCTCGCCCTGCCCGGCCACGAACCGGCCCCCGCGGAGACCGCCACCGTCCACCAGCGCATCGTGACCGCCTTCAACGAGCATCCCCGGCAGGTCTTCCGGGTCCGCGAACCACACGAACTCCTCGGCCTGCCCACCGACGAGCCCTCGATCAACGTCACCCGCTCCCGCCTGGGACGACTCGTCCGCCAGGGAATCCTCGACCAACCCGGACGCGGCCGCTACCAGAAACGGACTTAACGCCCTCTGAAACCCTGATCTTTCGCCACTGGTTGCTGATGATGTAGTGCGGCATGGCCTGATTGATGTCCTTGGGGTTGCGCAGCAGGTAGCCGTCCACCGCCCCGTGCGTGTGCGCGTACTGCTCGATGGCGCGCTTGGTGCGTGCCGGGAGGGGCACGTCGCGGTACTCGTCGACCTTGCGGTGTTTGAGGCGTGCGTAGGTCTTGGTGGCATGGTTGACCTGCTCGGTGACGCGGTAGACGTCGTCGGCGACGATGTTGTCGATGTTGACCGCCAGTGCTTCGCCGTTGCGCAGGCCGCAGCCGCTCATGAGTTCGGCGACCAGGTTGAAGGCGTCGTCGCCAGCGGTCCGGACCACCGCCAGTTGGGCGAGGGAGGGGATCACCGCGCGCTTCGGGTCGTACTGCGGGGGCTGGACGCCGTCCAGCGGGCTGCCCTCGTACAGGCCGAGCCGGTGTGCGTCCAGCAGGATGGTCCTCAGCCGGACGAATGCCTGCTTCTGGGCCGCGAGGCCGACGTTGTTGCGTTCCATGGTCTCGATGAACGCCTCCACCACCTTGTGGTCGAAGGTGCCCATGCGGCGGCTGCCGAACACCGGGAGGAGGTGGTTCCTCAGATTGGACTCGATGGTCCGCAGCGAGGACGGGGCCTGGTGGCGCTGCCCCTTGAGCCACTCGGCGGTGTAGGCCGAGAAGTGCGTCCCGCCGTACTTCTGGACGCGCTCCGCCTTGCGCTGGCTCTGCGGGGAGTTCTTGCGCGCGTGGTAGACCTCGGCGAGCCTGGTCCTGGCCTTCTCCTGGGTGGCGAACCCGGACTCCTCGGTCTGCTGCCCCGCCGCGTTGCGGTACCTGATCTTGTACTCGTGGGGACACCTGGTCCAGCGGGACTCGGGGTGTTCGCACTCCTTGAAGAAGCTGCCCATGCCGCGGGTGAGGCCTGTGGTTGCCATGTCGGCTGTACCTCCGGGAACTTGCTGACCTTTCGCTGACCCCGGATGGTCGTCCACCCCTCTGAGCTGGGAAGAACCGTCAAACCCGTGATAACTGGCGGACATCCAGCAGCACCGGCTGGTGGCCCTGGCCGAGGGCCCGGACCTGCCGATCGACGGGACGCTGGCGGGCTGGGCGTTCCGGACCGGGTCGATGCGGGTCGCGGAGGACGAGGGGACGGGGCTGGCGGCCTGGTTCCCGCTGACCGACGGGGCCGAGCGGCTGGGCGTGCTGGGGCTGCGCACGCCGTCCCTGGACCGGGAGGCGGTCCGCCGCTGCCGGCTGCTGGCGTCGGTGCTCGCGATGGTGATCACCTCCAAGCGGGACACCAGCGACAGCTACGCGCACGGCACCCGCGCGGACACCATGAGCCTGCCGTCCGAGATGCTCCGGGCCTTCCTCCCGCCGCGCACGGTCTGCACCGACCGCGCGGTGTCCACCGCCGTCCTGGAGCCGGCCTACCGGCTGGGCGGTGACGCGTTCGAGCACTCGCTGGCGGACGGGGTGCTGCACGCGGCGGTGCTGGACGCGATGGGGCACGACCTGGCGTCCGGGCTGACGGCGGCGCTGGCGCTGGCGGCCTGCCGCAACGCGCGCCGCAACGGCGCCGACCTGCCGGACCTGGTGGACACCATCGACCGGGCCCTGCACGACTGGTTCCCGGACCGCTTCGCCACCGGCCTGTTCCTGCGCCTGGACATCGCCACCGGCACCCTGCACTGGGCGAACTGCGGACATCCGCACCCGCTGCTGATCCGTTCCGGCCAGGTGGTCGAGGGCGCGCTCGACGGTCCGGGCGAGCTGCCGCTGGGGCTGGGCCACCACACCGGCGCGCCGCGGTCCGTGCGGACCTTCTCGCTCAAGCCGGGTGACCGGCTGCTGCTCTACACCGACGGGGTGGTGGACGCGAAGGGCGCCCATCACGAGTTCTTCGGCCTGGCCCGGTTCACCGACTTCGTGATCCGCGCCGCCGGGGCCGGGGAGACCGCGCCGGAGACCCTGCGGCGGCTGATGCACGCGATCCTGGAGCACCAGGACGAGAACCTGACCGACGACGCCACCATCATGATGATCGAGTGGCAGCCGCTCTCCCCGCCGCTGCTGGACGACACCCGTGCGCGCCCGTCCCCCTGGTGAGCCCGCCCCCCGGGCCGGCTGGGACCTGACGGGGCCGGCGGGCCGGGCCCACAGACGCCGGGGCGGCGGCGGAGGTCTTCGCCTCCGCCGCCGCCCCGGTGGTCGGTGCCGGGTTCCAGGTGCTACCAGCGGTACCAACGGCCGCGGCCACCGGTCGCGTTGGTGCCGCGGGCGACGAAGCCCACCAGCCACACCACGAGCACGATGACGGCGACCCACCAGAGGATCTTCACCGCGAAACCGGCGCCGAACAGGAGCAGGGCGAGCAGCAGGACCAGCAGGAGCGGGACCACGATTTGTCTCCTTCGTACGGCTTCACATCGGTACGTCCGCCGTGTGCCCCGTGATCGCCGACCCATGCCCCCTGCGGTACGAAAATCCTTCCGTCACACCGGGAATGTCGGCGGGTCAGGCCGCGGGCGGCGGGAAGCGGTCCCAGACCCGGTGCCCGGCGAGCAGGTCCGCGACCTCGCGCAGGACCTGGACGGGGTCGGTGCCGAGGACGACGCCGGGGCCGTCCGCGGGGAGGCCGGCCGCGGCGAGGGCGTCGCGGGCGTCGCCCCAGCCGCCGATTGCCTTGGCGTGCCGCCAGGTCTCGCCGAGCAGCAGGGCCAGCCGCGGGTCGAGGAGGGTGCGCGGTCCGGCGGCGCGGGCGTCGCGGGCGGGGGCCGCGTCGGCGGCGGGGGCGGGGGCGCCGGCCAGCAGGACGGCGTCGAACTCGACGGAGCGGGCGGTGGCGAAGCTGCGCTGCACCTCCGCCGGGTCCCCGCCGGAGGGGGCGACCACCAGCGGCACCAGGTCGGCGGCCAGGGCCGCGCTGCGGACGTCGTCGAGCACGCCGGGGTCGGTGCCGGGTCCGACGAGGATGCCGATGGTCCGTCCGGCGACCGGCCACTCCCGGCCGAGCTGGGAGAGCGCGGGGCTGGGCCGGGCGGGCGGCTCGGCGGCCTCGGGCTCCGGGGCGGGCAGGCCGAGGGCGGCGGCGACCTCGGCGCACAGCCGGTCGTCGATCCGGGCGAGCACGCGCAGGTTGCGTTCGCGGACGGCGGGCTCGGTGCACTTGCCCAGCTCGAAGCCGTAGGCGGCGATGATGTGCTCCTGCTCGACCGGCGTCATGCTGGCCCAGAACGTCCGGGGCTGGCTGAAGTGGTCGTCGAACGAGGCCGGCAGCTCCCGGACCTTGTGCGCCGCCGGGACGGGCTGCGGGTGCTCGATGAAGGCGTGCGGGTCGGCGCCGGCGAAGAACGGGCAGCCGCCGTCGAGCGAGTTGGGCTTGTAGGGGGCGGTGCCGGTGTGCACGGCGTCCTGGTGGAAGCCGTCGCGCAGCATGTCGTTGACCGGCGCGTGGGTGCGGTTGATCGGGATCTGGGCGAAGTTGGGGCCGCCGAGCCGGGTGATCTGGGTGTCGAGGTAGGAGAACAGCCGGCCGGCCAGCAGCGGGTCGTCGGTGACGTCGATGCCGGGCACCAGGTGGCCGGGGTGGAAGGCGACCTGCTCGACCTCGGCGAAGAAGTTCGTCGGGTTGGCGTGCAGGGTCATCAGACCGAGCGGCTGCACGGGGGCCAGTTCCTCGGGCACGAACTTGGTGGGGTCGAGCAGGTCGATGCCCTCGAAGGTCTGCTCCGGGGTGTCGGGCATGACCTGGACGCCGAGCTCCCACTGCGGGTACGCGCCGGCCTCGATGGCGTCGTACAGGTCGCGGCGGTGGAAGTCGGGGTCCGCGCCGCCGATCAGCTGGGCCTCGTCCCAGGTCAGCGAGTGGACGCCGAGCTTCGGCTTCCAGTGCCACTTGACCAGGCAGGTGGCGCCCTCGGCGTCGACCAGGCGGAAGGTGTGGACGCCGAAGCCCTCCATCGTCCGGTAGGAGCGCGGGATGCCCCGGTCGGACATGTTCCAGAGGGTGTGGTGGGTGGCCTCGGTGTGCAGCGAGACGAAGTCCCAGAAGGTGTCGTGGGCGGACTGCGCCTGCGGGATCTCCCGGTCGGGGTGCGGCTTGGCGGCGTGCACCACGTCCGGGAACTTGATCGCGTCCTGGACGAAGAACACCGGGATGTTGTTGCCGACCAGGTCGAAGACGCCCTCGTCGGTGTAGAACTTGGTCGCGAAGCCGCGGGTGTCGCGCACCGTGTCGGCGGAGCCGCGCGAGCCCAGCACGGTGGAGAACCGGACGAACACCGGGGTCCTGGCCCCGGCGGCGAGGAAGCCGGCCTTGCTGAGCCCGGCGCCCGCGCCGTAGCTCTCGAACACGCCGTGCGCGGCGGCGCCGCGGGCGTGCACCACGCGCTCGGGGATCCGCTCGTGGTCGAAGTGGGTGATCTTCTCCCGCAGGTGGTGGTCCTGGAGCAGGACGGGGCCGCGCGGCCCCGCCTTGAGCGAGTGGTCGGAGTCCGGGAGCCGGGTGCCCTGCGCGTTGGTCAGGTACGCGCCGGCCTGGGCGCGGGCCGGGCCGCTGTCGTCCTGCGGGCCGCGGCCGGTGGCCGAGCGGGGCTCGGGGGCGGCCTGGTCGGGCTTGGGCGGCAGCGGCGGGCGCGGCTCGACCGGCTCCTCCACGGTGGGCTCGCCGGCACTCGGCGTGCCGGGCAGGTCGGGGCGGGTGTCGTCGGCAGTCATCGGTGTCCCTCCGAATCTGGGCACAGTGGTGCGTTACCGACACGGCTAACCGGCCGGGCCGGACAGAAACGGATAAATCGCCCTTGTCTCTTCTCTGTCGCTTCCCTCGCCCCGTATCCCCGGGCACCTCGGGCGGGCGCGACGCGACCGGACGACCGAGGAGGGTGGCGGCGCCGGCTGCCGGGTCAGGCGGCGCGCAGAGCGGGCAGCAGTTCGTGCTCGGCCCAGTCGAGGAACGCGGGCTGGCTGTCGCCGCCGACCTGGATCAGCGCGAGTTCGTCGAACCCGGCCTCGGCGTAGGGCCGTACGGCGGCGAGGAAGTCCTGGACCCGGTCGCCGCACGGGACGGACGCGGCCACGTCCTCGGGCCGGACGTAGCGGCTGGCCGCCGCAAAGCCCGCCGGGCCGGGGAGGTCGGCGTTGACCTTCCAGCCGCCGCCGAACCAGCGGAACTGGGCGTGCGCGCGGGCCACGGCGGCGTCCCGGTCGCGGTCGAAGCAGACCGGTGCCTGGCCGACGGCGGGTTTCCCGGCGCCGCCGGCCTCGGCGAAGGCGGTGAGCAGGCCGCGTTCGGGCTGGACGGCGATCACCAGGTCGGCGAGCCGCCCGGCGGTGGCGCAGGAGGCCGGCCCGGAGACGGCGACGCCGATCGGGGGCGGCTGCTCCGGCAGGTCCCACAGCTTGGCGCCGTCGACCCGGAAGTGCCGTCCGTGATGTGTCACGTACCTGCCGGCGAACAGCGCCCGGATGATCTCCACGGCCTCGGCCAGCATCTCCTGCCGCACCGCGACGGGCGGCCAACCCCGGCCCACCACGTGCTCGTTGAGGTTCTCCCCGCTGCCCAGCCCGAGCCGGAACCGGCCCTGCGCGAGCAGCTGCACGGTGGCGGCCTTCTGCGCGACCACCGCCGGGTGGTAGCGGACGGTCGGGCAGGTCACGTACGTCATCAGCGGCAGCGCGTCGGTGGCCTGGGCGACCGCGCCGAGCACCGCCCAGGCGTAGGGGGCGTGGCCCTGCTCGTCCAGCCAGGGGAAGTAGTGGTCGGAGATCACCGCGAAGTCGAACCCGGCCCGTTCGGCGCGCACCGCGTCGGCGACCAGGTCGCGCGGGCCGCGCTGCTCCGTCATCAGGGTGTATCCGATGCGCATGGGGGCTCCTCTCGTCCCGGTCCACGCGGTCGGCGCCTGCGGCGCGAACGCCTTGACCGGGGTGTCGGTCCGACGGGGTCGGCGAAGCGGCGGCGCGCGGCGGCGCTCACGGCTCGCGGGCGACCTTGACGGTCGCCAGGTCGGGGTCGGCGCTGTCGGGGACGAGCATGCCCGCGTCCAGTCCGGTGCGCAGGTAGTCCAGGACGGCGTGGTTCAGGCGTTCGCCGGGGAGGACGGCGGGGATGCCGGGCGGGTACGGGGTGAGCATCTCGGCGGCGATCCGGCCGACGGCCCGGGCCGGCGGCACCTGCTCGGTGGGGCCGAAGAACGCGTCGCGCGGCAGGGCCGCCTGCGGCAGCCGCAGCTCGGCGGGGTCGGGGACGCGCACCCGGGCGGCCGGGCGGAGGGTGTCGGCGGCGGCGGCGAGTCCGCGCAGGCCGTGCAGCAGGGCGTCGGCGGTGGCGGGGTCGTCGGCGTGGGTGAGCTGGGCGCTGATCCGGCGGTGGTCGCAGACGTGCAGGGTGAGTCGGTGGTGCGAGCGCAGCCAGTCGCCGGCCCGGTAGCCGGTGGTGCCGAGGCCGGAGACGTCGACGACGACCTGGAGCGGGTCGAGGTCGGCGGCGAGCCGGGGCCCGCAGAAGTCGTCCCGGCCGTGGACGCGCAGGCCGTCGAGGGCCCCGATCCGTTCGCGGGTGTCGGCGGCGAGGGCCAGCGCGGCCCCGTACAGGTCGCGGCCGTGCTGGACCATCTGGCGGCGCCAGCCGTCGAGCGCGGCGTACACCAGGACGGAGGGGCTGGTGGTGCCGAGCAGGTCCTCGCGCTGCTTGAGGGCGTCGGGGGCGACCAGGTCACCGCGCAGGTGGAAGACCGAGCCCTGTTCGAGGCCGGAGCCCATCTTGTGGACGGAGGTGACGCACACGTCCGCCCCGGCGTCCATCGCCCACTGCGGCAGGTCCGGGTGGAAGGGCAGGTGGGCGCCCCAGGCCTCGTCCACGATCAGGGGCTTCCCGGCAGCGTGGCAGACCTCGGCGATGCCCGCCAGGTCGGCGCAGGTGCCGTACGGGGTGGGCGAGGTGACCAGGGCGCCCCTGGCCTCGGGGTGGCGTTCCAGCGCGACCCGGAACGCCTCGGCGCGCGGCGGGTGGGCCAGGTGCAGGTCGGCGTCCCAGCAGGGGTCGACCCAGATCGGGCTGATCCCGGCCAGGATCAGCCCGGCCACCACGGACTTGTGGGCGTCCCGGCCGACCAGCAGTTCCTCGTGCGGGCCGGCGACGGCGAGCATCGCGGCCTTGACCGACAGGGAGCTGCCGCAGGTGGAGAAGAAGGTGTGCTCGGCACCGACCGCTTCGGCCATCAGCGCCTGGGCGTGCGGCAGGACGCCGTGCGAGCCGGTGCGGTCGTCGAGCCCGCCGGTGGCCAGCACGTCGGAGCGGAACACCTCCGCCCCGAGGACGGCCAGCACCCGCGGGTCCGCGCCGCGCCCCTGCTTGTGGCCGGGCGGGGTGAACACGGTCGGCGGGTTGGCGTGGAAGGCCGCGAGGGCCTCTAGCACCGGCGCTTGTGACTGGTCCATGCGGGCGCGTCTGCCCTCGGCTCCCGGGCCGAAACGGCCGGCGCCGGGGCCCGGAGGGGGTGGTACCGCGGTACCACCGGGCGCCGGATGATCGTCCCGGGGTGCCGCCGTCCGGCGGCGGGTGGCGCCTAGCGTTGCCGGTGAGGCGGCCGGGGCGGTCCCGGCCGGGAGCGGCAGGGAGCGGGCCGATGATCGAGGCGCAGCAGTTGACGAAGCGTTACGGCGAGAAGACCGCCGTCGACGGGCTGGACTTCACGGTCAGGCCGGGCAGCGTGACCGGGTTCCTCGGCCCGAACGGCGCCGGGAAGTCCACCACGATGCGGATGATCGTCGGGCTGGACGCGCCGACCGGCGGTTCGGTGCGGGTGAACGGACGCAGCTACGCCGAGCACGCGGCGCCGCTGCAGGAGGTCGGGGCACTGCTGGAGGCGAAGTCGATCCACCCGGGGCGTTCGGCGTTCAACCACCTGATGGCGCTGGCGCACACCCACGGCATCCCGCGGTCCCGGGTCGAGGAGGTGATCGGCCTGACCGGCCTGGAGTCGGTGGCGCGGAAGCGGGCCGGGGCGTTCTCGCTGGGCATGGGGCAGCGGCTGGGCATCGCGGCGGCGCTGCTGGGCGACCCGGCGACGGTGATGCTGGACGAGCCGGTGAACGGCCTCGATCCGGAGGGCGTGCTGTGGATCCGCAACCTGCTGACCGGGCTGGCGGCCGAGGGGCGGACGGTGTTCGTCTCCTCGCACCTGATGAGCGAGGTCGCGCTGGTCGCCGACCACCTGGTGGTGGTCGGCCGGGGCCGGCTGCTGGCCGACACCACGGTGGCGGAGCTGGTCCGGCAGGCGGGCGGCGACCGGGTGACGGTGGCCTCGGCCGACCCGGCGCGGCTGCGCGGGCTGCTGACCGGTCCGGGCGTGGAGGTCACCGGCCTGGCCGGCGCGGAGGAGCTGGAGGTGACCGGCCTGACGGCCCGCCACATCGGCACCGTCGCGGCCGAACACGGCATCGCGCTCTACGAGTTGGCGACCCGCACGGTCTCCCTGGAGCAGGCGTTCATGGACCTGACCCGGGACGCCGTGGAGTACCACGGCTCCACCACCACCCCCGCCACCACCACCGTCACCAGCCCCGCCGAGGCTTCGAGGAGCGCCGCGTGAGCACCACCACCGCCACCGAACCGGCCGCCACCGCCGCCGCCCGCCCCGCCCGCCCGCCGTACCGGGTCACCGCCGTCCGGGTGCTGCGCTCGGAGTGGGCGAAGGCGTGGTCGCTGCGCTCGACCTGGATCACCCTCGGCCTCGGGCTGCTCTTCCTGATCGCGTTCGGCCTGATCGCGGCGTTCCAGTTCAAGTCCCGGCTGACCTCCGGCCGGCACCTGGACCGGGACTTCGCCGACGCGAACGCGCTGACCCTCTCGCTGTTCGGCACCAACTTCGCGCAGCTGGCGCTCGGCGTGCTGGGCGTGCTGATCGCCGCGGGCGAGTACTCGACCGGCATGATCCGCTCCACGCTGGCCGCGGTGCCGCGCCGGCTGCCGGTGCTGTGGGCGAAGGCCCTGGTGTACGGGGTGGTGGCGCTGGTCCTGGCCACGGCGGGCGTGTTCGTGGCGTTCCTGTGCGGCAGCGGGATCCTGTCCGGCACCCGGGCGGCGCTGACCCTCGCGGACGCCGGGGTGGTGCGCGGCCTGTTCGGCGCCGGGCTGTACCTGGGCCTGGTCGGGGTGATCGGGGTGGCGCTGGGCGTGCTGCTGCGCTCGATCGCGGGCGGCATCTCGGTACTGGTCGCCTCGCTGATGCTGGTGCCCGGCCTGGTCTCGCTGCTGCCCGACTCGTGGCACAGCCACATCAGCCCGTACCTGCCGAGCAACGCGGGCGAGGCGATGTTCGCCCTGCACCACGACAGCACGACCCTCTCCCCCGGCGCCGGCCTGGCCGTCTTCGCGCTGTGGACGGTGGCGGCCCTCGCGGGCGCGGCCGTCCGGCTGCGGCGGCAGGACGCCTGACACACTGGCGTGCGTCGCGCGGAACCGCGGCGCACGCCGTCCGACCTCCCCCTGGGACCCGCCCATGCCCGACCCGGCCCCCCGCTCCGCCGGACCCGCCGCCGCGCCTTTCGCCGCCGCCCCCTTCCCCGCCCTCCCGGGCCATCCGCTGCTGGACCGGCTGGCCCGGAGCGGCCAGCGCCTGCGCGGCTGGGCGGCCCGGCACCCGTGGCTGCTGGACGGCGCCGTGGTGGCGGTGTCCTTCCTGGCGTTCTGCGTGCCCGACCTGGTGCACGACGGCGACGGCGACGGCCCGCGCGGGCGCCGGATCGTCTTCACCCACCTGCCGCCGGCCGCCGTGCTGGCGTTCCAGGCGGCGCTGCTGCTGCCGCTGCTGTGGCGCCGCCGCCGGCCGGCGGCGGCGTTCGCGGCGGTGACGGCGGTGTTCCTGGCGCAGTGGTCGCTGGGCGCGGCCCTGCGGGCGGACGCGGCGCTGCTGCTGGCGCTGTACGCGCTGGCCCTGCACGGGCGGCTGCGCGACCTCGCCTGGGCCTGCGCGGTGACCGCGCTGGGCATCGGCCTGGTCGCGGTCCGGCTGTCCGCGGCGGTGTCGGTCTGGGACGTGCTGTTCTTCCTGGCCGCCGCGGTGACCGCCGCCGTCGCGCTGGGCATCGCGGTGCGGGTGCGCCGCGCCCAGCTGGCCGGCCTGCGCGAACGGGCCGCCCGGCTGGAGGTCGAGCGCGACCAGCGCAGCCGGCTGGCGGCGGCCGGCGAACGCGCCCGGGTGGCGCGCGAGATGCACGACATCGTCGGCCACAACCTGTCGGTGATCATCACGCTGGCGGACGGCGGCGCGTACGCGGCCCGCTCCGCCCCGGAGCGCGGGCAGGAGGCGCTGGCCCTGATCGGCGACGCGGGCCGGCAGGCGCTCGGCGAGCTGCGCCGGATGCTGGGCGTGCTGCGCGAGCACGGCGACGGCCCCGGGCTGGCCCCGCAGCCGGGCGTCGCCGACCTGGCCGAGCTGTGCGGACGGATCCGGGCGGCCGGCCCGGAGGTCGTCCACCGCACCGAGGGCGACCTGGCGGCGCTGGACCGGGGCGTGCAGCTGGTGGTCTACCGGATCGTCCAGGAGGCGCTGACCAACACCCTCAAGCACGCGGGCCCGCGCACCCGCTGCCGGGTCTCCGTCTCGCTGGCCGGCCCCCGGCTCCTGGTCCGGATCGACGACGACGGCCCGCCCGCCACCGGGCCCGCGCCCGTCCCGGCGCCCGGCTCACCTCCCGACACGCCGCCGGACGAGGGCCAGGGCCTGACCGGCATGCGGGAGCGGGCCGCGCTGTACGGTGGCACCGTCTCGGCGGGCCCGGCCCCGGGCGGCGGCTGGTCGGTCCGCGCCGACCTGAACGTCACCCCGGCCACCCCCGCGCCGCACCCGCCGGCGCCGCACGCCCCGTACGCCCCCGCCCCGTACGCCCTCGATCCGGCCGGAGGCCAGCCGTGACCAGCGTCCTGATCGTGGACGACCAGCCGCTGCAGCGCTTCGGCTTCCGGATGCTGCTGGAGAGCCAGCCCGACACCTCGGTCGCCGGGGAGGCCGGGCACGGCGCGGAGGCGGTCCGGCTGGCGGCCGAGCTGCGGCCGGACGTGGTGCTGATGGACATCCGGATGCCCGGCATGGACGGCATCGAGGCGACCCGGCTGATCGTCGCCACCGGCGGCCGCTCGCGCGTCCTGGTGCTGACCACCTTCGACCTCGACGAGTACGCGCACGCCGCGCTGCGCGCCGGGGCCAGCGGCTTCCTGCTCAAGGACGCCCACCCCGAGGAGCTGCTGGCCGGTGTCCGCGCGGTGGCCGGCGGCGACGCCGTGGTGGCGCCCGCGATCACCCGCCGGCTGCTCGACGCGTACGCCCACCACCTGCCGGCCCGGCCGCCCGGGCCGGTCGACGACGATCCCCGGCTGGCCGCCCTGACCGGGCGCGAGCGCGAGATCCTGCTGGCCGTCGCCCGGGGCTGGACCAACGGCGAGATCGCCGCCCGCCTGGTGCTGTCCGAGTCCACCGTGAAGACCCACGTCGGCCGGGTGCTCGCCAAGATCGGCGCCCGCGACCGCGTCCAGGCCGTCATCCTCGCCTACGACCTGGGCCTGACCCGCCCCAACCCGCCCGCTTAGCGAGGGAGTTCAGGATCCGGCGGCCGGCAGGACGGTGCGGAAGACCGTGCCGGGGCCGTCGGCGACGACCAGGGTGCCGCCGTACAGGGTGGCGATGTCGCGGGCGATCGGGAGGCCGAGGCCGGTGCCGCCGTGGTCGCGGCTGCGGGCGTCGTCGAGACGGGTGAAGCGTTCGAAGACCTTCTCGCGGTCGGCGGGGGCGATGGCGGGGCCGTCGTTGGCGACGTCCAGCCGGACGGTGCCGGTGGCGGGGTCGGCGGCGACCTCGACGGTGATCCGGGTGCGGGCGTGCCGCTGGGCGTTGTCGAGCAGGTTGGTGAGCAGTCGGCCGAGCCGCAGGCGGTCGCCGAGCACCAGGGCGCCGTCCTGGGCCCGGAGTTCGACCCGGGGGCGGTCGGCGACGGCGGTGCGGGCGAGTTCGGCCAGGTCGAGGGTCTCGCGGGGGCCGTCGTGGCCGGCCGCGTCGAGTCGGGCGAGCAGCAGCAGGTCGGCGGCGAGCGACTGCAGCCGGTCGGTGTCCTGGAGCGCGCCGTCGACCATCTGGGCGCGGACGGCCGGGTCGGGGTGGGTGTGCGCGACCTCCAGCTGGGTGCGCAGCACGGCGAGCGGGCTGCGCAGTTCGTGGGAGGCGTCGGCGATGAAGCGGCGCTGGCGGACGCCGGCGGCTTCGAGCCGGTCGAGCATGGCGTTCATGGTGTGGGCGAGCCGGGCGATCTCGTCGCGGCTGCCGGGTTCGGGGACCCGCCGGTCGAGGTCGCGGTCGCCGATCCCGGCGACCTCGGAGCGGATCGCCTCGACGGGCCGCAGCGCGCGTCCGGTGGCCCGCCAGGTGACGGCGCCGACGGTGGCGACCAGGACGGCGCTGAGCGCGGCGAGCGCGGCGGTGGTGAGGTCCTCGGCGGTGTCGGCGGTGTGCAGCGAGGCGCCGACCCGGATGGTGACCGGTCCGGTGGGGGTGTCGGCGGTGACGGTGGTGACCCGCTGGTGGTGTTCGTCGCCGAGCAGGCCGAGGTCGTAGGTGGCGTGGCCGTCCCGGGTGCCGGTGGGGGTGAGGGCGGGGCGGCCGGCCAGGTTCTGGCTGGCGGCGACGACCCGGCCGGTGGCGTCGGTGACCTGGATGAAGTCGGTGCCGTGGCCGAGCGGCAGCTGTCCGGGCAGGTGTCCGTCGCCGGCCAGTCCGGCGACCGCGAGGGCCTGTTCGCGGGCGCCGTCCTGGACGGTGCGCTCCAGGTTGACGCGGAGCAGCAGCAGGACGGCGGCGGAGGCGACCAGCAGCACGGCGGCGACGGCGGCGCAGGCCGCGATGGTGGTGCGGGCCCGGACCGAGCGGGGGACGAACCGGGCCTTGCGGACGCGCAGCCGGGCCCTGGGCGCACCGGGCCGGGCCCCGGGCGCGGCGGGGTGCTCAGCCACCGTCGGGCTCCAGCCGGTAGCCCGCGCCGCGCACGGTCTGCAGGGCGCTGCGCCCGAACGGGGTGTCGATCTTGCGGCGCAGCGCGCTGATGTGCACCTCGACGGTGTTGGGGTCGCTGTCGGCGGCGGCGTCCCAGACCTGTTCGAGGATCTCCCGCTTGGAGACGGCCTCGCCGGCCCGCCGGGCCAGGTGGTCGAGGACGGCGAACTCGCGCGGGGTGAGCGCGATCGGCCGGCCCGCCCGGCTGCAGGTGCGGGCGGCGGAGTCGACCACCAGGTCGCCGAGGACGGCGCGGCGCGGGGCGCGGGAGCCGATCCGGCGGGCGAGCGCCTTCAGCCGGGCGACCAGGACGACGAACGAGAACGGCTTGGAGAGGTAGTCGTCGGCTCCGGTGTCCAGCGCCTCGGCCTCGTCCCACTCGCCGTCCTTGGCGGTCAGCATCAGGATCCCGGCGTCGCTGCCGGCCGCCCGGAGCCGGGCGCAGACCCGGTAGCCGTTGAGGCCGGGCAGCATGATGTCGAGGATGACCACGTCGTACGAGTGGTCGGTGGCCCGGGCCAGCCCGGACAGCCCGTCGTGCACGGTGTCGACCGTGAAGCCCTCGGCCTCCAGTCCGTGCTTGATCGCCAGGGCGAGCCGCTGTTCGTCCTCCACCACCAGTACGCGCATGCCCCCAGGGTGGCAGGTCGGTGCGGCGACCGGCCGCCGGCGTCTTCAGCTACCCTTCAGCGCGCCCACGCCATGCTGGGCGGAACACCGTCCGGGCCGTGCGCCCGGACTCGGAGGGGAACGGGGAGTGGGAACCGTGGACGAGCGGGAGCCGGAGCGGTCGGGACGGGCGATACCGCCGTGGCTGCGCGGACGGGCGGCGCGCTGGGGCGGCGGAGTGGTGGTCGCGGCGCTGCTGGTCGGCGGCGGGGCGGCCGCGCTCGCCGAGCACGACGGCCACGGCGGGCACGGCGGGCACGCCGGCCGGGCCGACGCCCGCGACGAGGAGCACGGCGGCCGGACGCACGGCCGGGGCGGCCGCGACGGCCGTTCCGAGGAGCACGACCGGCACACCCGGCAGAACGGCGGGAACGCCAAGCAGGGCAAGAGCGGCGGGCGCACCCGCACCGCCCCGGCGCCGCTGCCCGCGCTGGACGCCGCCGAGGCGCTGGCGAAGGCCGCGGCGACCGTGCCGAACGGGCGGGTCGAATCGCTGGAGACGGCCACCGCGACCGACGGCGGCCGGGCCTGGCGGGCCGTGGTGATCGGCCCGGACGGCGTGCGGCACCTGGTCACGCTCGACGGCACGACCGGCACGCCGACCGGCAACACCGTCCTCGACTGACGCCTCCGGGCTTCCTGCGGCTCCCCCTTCCCCACCGGCCCGACCGCCGCACCACGTCGGGCCGGCCCCCGCCATGCCCTCCGCCGCTCCTCCCTCCCCTCCCCTCCCCGTTCCGGAAGGACCGCCATGAGCAGCACCGCCGTCGGCACACCCCCCGTCCCCCGCCGTCGCCGCGCCGCCGGCACCGGCGTCGCGAGCAAGGTGCCGGAGGTGACCGCCGTGTTCTGGGCGGTGAAGGTGCTGACCACCGGCATGGGCGAGACGACGTCCGACTTCCTGGCGCACACCCTGGGCCCGGTCCCGGCGGTGGGCGGGGCGGCGGTGCTGCTGGCGGCGGCGCTGTTCGCACAGGCCCGGGCGGGGCGGTACCGGCCGGCGGTGTACTGGGCGGCGGTGGTGATGGTGAGCGTGTTCGGCACGATGGCGGCGGACGTGGCGCACGTGGCCGCGGGTGTCCCGTACGCGGTGTCGGCGGGGGTGTTCGCGCTGGTGCTGGCGGGGGTGTTCGCGCTGTGGCGGCGCACCGAGGGCACGCTGGCGGTGGAGGCGGTCACGGGCGGGCGGCGCGAGGTCTTCTACTGGTCGGCGGTGCTGGCGACGTTCGCGCTGGGCACGGCGGTGGGCGACCTGACGGCGGCGACCCTGGGCTGGGGCTACCTGCCGTCGGGGCTGCTGTTCGCGGGCCTGATCGCCGTCCCGGCGCTGGGGCACCGGCTGCTGCGGCTGCCGCAGGTCCTGGCGTTCTGGTGGGCGTACGTGCTGACCCGGCCGCTGGGGGCGTGCTTCGCGGACTGGGCGGGGGTGAGCCGGGCCCGCGGCGGGCTGGCGCTGGGGACGGGGCCGGTGAGCCTGGTGCTGGCGGTGCTGATCGCGGGCGCGGTGCTGTGGCTGGTCCGGGTGGAGCGGCGGTCGGCCTGAAGTTCCCTTCAGGTCTTCAGGAACCGTTCAGCGCCGCTGGGCCATGCTGGGTGGTGAGGGTGCCGCCCGGCGCGGTGCCCCGGTCCGGAAAGGCGCTCCGCCGATGCTCTCCTCCACTCTGCTGGCGGTGAACCCGCTGGACGCGGGGTCGCTGCTGGCCTCGTTCGGCGCTCTGGGCATCGCGGTGGTGATGTTCGCGGAGACCGGTCTGCTGGTCGGGTTCTTCCTGCCGGGCGACTCGCTGCTGTTCACGGCGGGCCTGCTGTGCACCACGGGCGCGCACAGCGGTCCGCACCTGAACCTGGGCCAGGTGCTGGCCGCCGCCGTGGTGGGCGCGCTGGCGGGGGCGCAGGTCGGCTACCTGATCGGGAAGCGCGGCGGCCCGGCGCTGCTGGCCCGCTCCCGCAGCAGGCACCTGCACGAGGGCGCGGTGCGGGCCGAGGGGATCCTGAACCGGTACGGGCACGCGAAGGCGGTGGTCCTGGCGCGCTTCGTCCCGGTGGTGCGGACGGTGCTGAACCCGCTGGCGGGCGCGCTGGGGGTGGACGTCCGGACGTTCACGGTGTGGCAGGTCGCGGGCGGCCTGGTGTGGACGGTGGGGCTGGTGCTGGCCGGGTACGCGCTGGGGTCGTCGATCCCGAACGTCGACCACTACCTGCTGCCGATCGTGGCGCTGGTGGTCGTGGTGTCGCTGCTGCCGCTGGGCCTGGAACTGCTGCGCTCGCGCCGCCGGACCGGGGCCGAGTGAGCACCACCCTGCCGCGTCGCCCCGCCGTACTGGCTTCGGCCTGCGGCGGGGCCTTCGCGCTGCTCGCCGCGGCGGTGGCCGTGCACGGGTGGGCGCCGTTCGGCTTCGAGGCGGCGGCGGTCCGCTGGGGGGCGGCGCACCGCCCGGGCTGGGCCCGGTCGACGGCGCTGGCCGTGACCGCGCTGGGCACCGACGTCTTCCCGTACCTGCTGGCCCTGGCGGCCGGCGCGCTGTCGGTCCGGGCCCGCCGGCCGGGGACGGCCCGGCGGGTGGCCGTGGTGCTGCTGGCCCCGCTGGTCTGGCTGCTGGCGGGACAACTGCTCCGGCAGGGACTGATGCGGGCCTTCGCCCGGCCCCGGCCCCCGGTCGGCTACTGGGCGTTCGAGGCCAACGGCCTGTCCTTCCCGTCCGGCCACGCCTTCACCGCGGCACTGTCCGCGGGCCTGCTGGCCGTGGCGGTGGCCCTGGCCCGGCCGACCGCGACCCGGACGGCAGCGGCGGTCGCGGCCCTGTTCACCGCCGTGATCGGCTTCACCCGGGTCTTCCTCGGCGTGCACTGGCCACTGGACGTCCTCGGCGGCTGGCTGCTGGCGGCCACCTGGCTGGCCCTCGGGCTCTGCCTGCTGCCACGCCTCCCCTCCGGCACCGCCGCCCCCACCGAACCCGCCACCCCGGCCTGAGCCGGCCTGAGCCGACCTGAGCCGACCTGAGCCGACCTGAGCCGACCGCGGCGGGTTCGGCCGGCCGGGGCGTGGCAGCCATCTTGGCGGCCGAGTCGGCGATGGATTCGTCCGAGCGGTTCGGCGTCGCCCGGAACCCGATTCGGTCGGCAATCGGTGTTCTTCGGGACGGCGGCCCGGTCCACACCGTCCCGAGCCGGGGCACCTACGCAGGGCCTCCCGAAGACGAGTAGGCCCCGCCCTGCCGGAGTTCACCAGCGGGACGGGGCCGAGGGACGAGACGGTGATGCCGAAACTGATCTGCCCCGGGTTTCGTGGAGTCCGTGATCGTGTGTTCAGGCGGACTGCAGTACGGCTTCCCGGGTTCGCACATAGATCATGTCCGCGGCCCACAGCCGGGCGGGGCCCCGCCGTCGCCTCCTTGACAGCTCATCAGATTTGACATGTTGGTGCTTGCGGGCAGTGCCCGGTGGGGGAGGGCGTCCGCGAGAATCGATCGACTCCGGACGACATGCCGATCCCGCCGGGACCGGTGCGACCTGGGGCCTTCGTGCACCACGGGCCTCAGCGGCCGGTCCCGGGCGGACCTGCCGGCGCACAGGGCCGCCACGGCCCCGGCCTCTCAACCTGACCCAACCCGTCTGGGGCAACACCACCCCGGGCCCCACTCCCGCTCGAGGATCCGCGCGTCGCGCGCCGCGCCGGCACCAAGGCTGCGTTCGCGTTTTCAGCTCCGGGGCATGCTCGCGCCCCCACCCGCTCCCTCCGCCCGCACCACCGCAGCCCCTGTCCGCTGCCCCGGAACCGGTGCAGCGCCATCATCCGAGGAAGAAGGAAGCAACCGTGCGCAAGAACCTCCTGGCCCTGTTGCCCGCCGCCGCCCTGGCCCTCGCCACCGCGGCTGCTCCCAGTGCCTACGGCGCCTCCACCCGCGCGCTGACGACCGTGTCCGTGGTGTGCACCGGCAGCGACACCACGAACTACAACCCCGGCCTGCGGACCTTCTCGCAGACCGTGGACACCTACGGCACCGACACGGGAAGCGGCTGCACCGGCGTCGGCCGGATCACCGGCCTGACGTCGTTCTCCGCCTCCTTCTCCGGTACCTACACCGCCTCCTGCATTTCGCCGATCCAGTCCGGTTCCGGTACCGAGACCCTCACCTGGAACGACGGCAGCACCTCCGTGTGGGCATGGCACTCCACCGTCGCCACCAACAGCGCCGGCCAACTCGTCGGAACCTACGACGGCACGATCACCACCGGCCGCTACGCGGGCGCCAACCTCAACAACACCGACGTCGAACCCAACACCAACGTCACGGCCTGCTTCTCCTCGCCCGGGCTCACCCAGACCACCGGCACCGCCACCTGGACCTTCACCGAGCTCTGACCCCCCGCCACGCCGCTGCCCCGTAGCCGGACCGCCCGCAGCCCCAGCACCGTGCGCCCTTTCGATCAGACAGGAACGTATGCGTGGTGGAGGCCGGCAGACCCGGCCTCCACTTCGACACACACCCTTGACCGACGGGGACGGTCCCCGGCGTGTCCACCCGTGAAAGGAACCACCGTGAAGCATCTGCGCGCCCTCGCGACGGCCGTCTCCGCGACCCTGCTCGGCCTCGCCGTGCCGCTGCTCGCCCCCGCCGCGGCCCGGGCCTCACAGACGGCCGGAGTGGACATCACCTGCCTCGGCTCGACGCACGCCACCTACGACCCGCCCATCACCAACACCGAGCAGGACACCACCGCCCACCGCACCACCAACTTCAGCTGCACCTCGCTGCTCACCGCGGTGAGCAGCGGTTACCTGGACCGCACCGTCGTGCAGACCCTGAGCTGTCTCCTCGCGGTGACCCCTCCGACCAGCACGATGACGGAGACGTACAGCTGGAACACCGGTCAGAGCAGCACCGCCACCTACGTCAGCAGCACCGCGGTGCACGCGGCCGACGGCACGACCACGGTCACCGCCGTGGGCGCGATCACCTCCGGCCTCGGCCTGGGCAGCACGGTCACCAAGACCGTCGTCATTCCCCAGCTGAACCCGACCGCCTGCGCCACGACCGGTCTCTCCGAGGTCAACGGAACCGCCAGCCTGGCCATCCTCCCCGCTGACTAGCCGTTGCCCTACCGACCTTGGCGATCGTGAGTTCCAATCCGCCGACTCGGCGGGGCATCGCAGTGGGGTCTCCCGCACAGCTCGTGGGTGTCGAATCCAACCGTCCGGTAGCCCCGTCACCGACGGCATCCGGCACCTCCGCCGAAGAGGCGACACGACACCCCGCCTCTCCCATCAAGGCGCCGACACTACGCCTGAACAGCGGGAACGCACCCATCGCCATCGGAAGGACAACGGCTTCATGACGGATCATTTCCAAATGAGTTCGACTCAGGGGCCTGGCAGTCGAGGTGGCGGGACCACAGAGTGCTGCACGTGTCGGGTGATCTTGTGCCTGACGACCTGCGGGAGCGGGTGGCTCCGCTGCTTCCGCCTGGCGGCGCCCGCACGAGGTCCTGCTCGCCGAGCCGAGGGCGGCGGGCCTGCCGGAGACGGACGACGCGGCGGTCGACGGCTCGCACGTCAGGGCCCTCAAAGGAGGCGCACACCGGACCTCCGCCGGTCGACCGGGGCAGGCCGGGCAGCAAGCAGCATCTGATCGTCGACCGCCACGGCACCCCGCTCGCCGTCGCGCTGACCGGCGGGAACCGGCACGACGTCACCCGGTGCGTCGGCGCACCGGCGGGCCGGCTGCTGCGGTTGCGGGCGGTCCACGGTGGTCATCGCTGCCGCCGCCGGCCGCTGGCACGTCACCGGCCGGCGGCGGCCAGCAGGTAGCGGTGTTCGGGGCGGCCGGTGTCGCCGTAGCGGAGCGAGAGGCGCAGGCGGTGGTCTCGGGCGAGTTGTTTGAGGTAGCGCTGGGCGGTGGAGCGGGAGAGGCCGGTGGCGTCGGCGACTTCCTGGGCGGAGAGGGGGGTGCCGGCTCGGCGCAGTGCGTCGAGGACGAGGTCGGTGGTGGGGGCGCTGTGGCCTTTGGGGAGGGGGGCGGTGGTGGGGGTGCCGGTGCGCAGGGCGGCGAACATCCGGTCGACCTCGTCCTGGGAGGTCTCGCGGGCGGCCGGTCCGGCGAGGGCGTGGCGGAGGTCGGCGTAGGCGGTGAGTTTGTCGCGCAGGCCGGCGAAGCTGAAGGGTTTGACGAGGTACTGGAGGGCGCCGTGCTGCATGGCGGCGTGCACGGTGGAGACGTCGCGGGCGGCGGTGACCATCATGACGTCGCAGCGGATCCCGGCGTCGCGCAGTCGCCGGACCAGGGCGAGTCCGGTCTCGTCGGGCAGGTGGTGGTCGAGCAGGACGAGGTCGACGGGGGCGCGTTCGAGCGTGGCGAGCGCTTGGGCGGCGCTGTGCGCGGTGCCGGTGACCCGGAAGCCGGGGACCTTCGCGACGTAGGCGGCGTGCACGTCGGCGACCCGGAAGTCGTCGTCGACCACGAGGACGTCGATCATGCGTTCTCCAGTACGGGTTCGGTTCCGGCGGCGCGCAGGGCTTCGGGGAGTTCGACGGTGAAGCGGGCGCCGCCGAGCGGTCCGGTGCCGACGGCGAGTCGGCCGCCGGTGCGTTCGGCGAGCCGGCGGACCAGCGCGAGGCCGAGGCCGCGGGGGCGGTGGGCGGGGGCGTCCTTGCTGGTCCAGCCCTCTTCGAAGACGCGTTCGCGCAGGTCGGCGGGGATGCCGGGGCCGCTGTCGGCGACCTCGACGAGCAGGGTGGATCCGACCGCGCGCAGCCGGACCTCGACGGTTCCGCCGGGGGCGGCGTCCATCGCGTTGTCGACGAGGTTGCCGAGGACGGTGAGCAGGGCGCGGGGGTCGTGCAGGGCGTCGGGGAGGTGGCTGTCGGGGGTGACGGTGAGCCGGATGCCGCGTTCGTCGGCGACGGCGGCCTTTCCGGCGAGCAGGGCGGCGGTGTGCGGGTCCTGGACGTGGCGGCCGATCCGGGCGGCGCGGGCGGCCTGGGTGCCGGACTGTTCGGAGATGAAGGCGGCGGCCTGGTCGTGGCGGCCGAGTTCGAGCAGGCCGAGCAGGGTGTGCATCCGGTTGGCGTGTTCGTGGTCCTGGGCGCGGAGGGCTTCGGTGAGGCCGCGGGTGTGGTCGAGCTCGCGGACGAGGGATTCCAGTTCGGTGCGGTCGCGGAGGGTGGTGACGGCGCCGCCGTCGGCGGTGGCCATCCGGTTGACGACCAGGACGCGGTCGTCCCGGACGGCGGGCAGGTCGGCGCCCTCGACCCGGCCGGTGAGGACGTCGGCGAGCCGGCCGGGCGGCAGCAGGTCGTCGACGGTGCGGCCGGCGCAGTCGTCCGGGAGGGCGAGCAGGCGCAGCGCCTCGTCGTTGGCGAGCCGGATCCGGCCGGCCGGGTCGAGGGCGAGCATGCCCTCGCGGATGCCGTGCAGCATGGCCTCGCGTTCGATCAGCAGGGCGGCGATGTCGGCGACGGCGATGTTGTGGGTGCGGCGCTTGAGCCGGCGGGCGAGGACGAGGGTGGCGGCGAGGCCGACGACGAGTCCGGCGCCGGCGCAGAGCAGGATGCCGCCGGCCATCGAGACCAGCCGGCCGCGGATGGAGTCGTCGCTGAGGCCGACCGAGACCTCGCCGACGATCCGGCCGTCGGGCAGCCGGAGCGGGACCTTGCCGCGGGCGGTGCGGCCGAGGGTGCCGTCCTGGATGGCGGTGACGCTCTCGCCGCGCAGCGCGGGTTCGGGGTCGGTGGAGACGCGCAGGCCGATCCGGGCCGGGTCGGTGTGCGAGAGCCGGATGCCGCGGTCGTCGGTGATGACGACGAACTCGGCTCGGCTGGCGCGCCGGATCCGTTCGGCGGTGTCCTGCGCGGTGGCGGCGTCGCGGTCGGCGGCGGCCCGGGCGACGGCCGGGTCGGCGGCGGTGACCTGGGCGATGGACAGGGCGCGCTGCATGGCGTCGCGGTCGAGTTCGGCGCTGACCGGCGCGAGGAACAGGCCGGCGGTGACGGCGGTGACGCCGACGGTCACCACGGCCTGGCTGAGCAGCAGCTGGGCGAAGACCCGGCGCGGCCAACGCAGTCGTCGCATCGCGGTGTCCTTCCTGGTCAGGCCCGGTACGAGGGGTGCGGGGCGAGGGGGTGCGGGGCGGGGGGATCGGGGGTGAGGGGCCACCTTACGTTTCCGTGATGTTTCTGTCAGCTCACCCCGGTGTTCCGCCTCCGGTTGTTGTAACGGAAGCAAAACGAGCACAACAGCCCTCAACGCGGCAAAGCCGCGTTACGCCCGCAAGGCTCCCGCCGCCCCGGCCGCCCCTCGTAGCGTCCCGGTCCACAGCACAGCTGGCCGGCGAGGGAGCCGGCCGGGGAGGTAGGTGGTTCACGTGGACCCGCAGCAGGCCGGGGCCGTCCCGGCGATCGAGTTGACCGGGGCGACCAAACGCTTCCGGACGCCGTCCGGCGCCTTGCACACCGCCGTCCGGGAGCTCGACCTGACGGTCGCGCCGGGCGAGTTCGTGGCCGTGGTCGGCCCGACGGGGTGCGGCAAGTCGACGACGCTGACGCTGGTCAGCGGGCTGGAGGAGCCCACCGAGGGCGAGGTGCGGGTGTACGGGGAGCCGGTGTCCGGCATCAACGAGCACGTCGGCTTCGTGTTCCAGCAGGACGCGGTGTTCCCGTGGCGGACGGTGCTGTCGAACGTGATGGCGGGGCCGAGGTTCCGCGGCGTCCCGGCCGACCAGGCCCGGGAGAAGGCCCGCGACTGGCTGTCCCGGGTGGGCCTGTCGGCGTTCGAGGACCGTTACCCGCACCAGCTGTCCGGCGGCATGCGCAAGCGGGTGGCGCTGGCGCAGACCTTCGTCAACGACCCGCGGATCCTGCTGATGGACGAGCCGTTCTCGGCGCTGGACGTGCAGACCCGGGCGCTGATGTCGGACCAGCTGCTCGACCTGTGGGCGGGCACCGGCTCCTCGGTGGTCTTCGTGACGCACGACCTGGACGAGGCGATCGCGCTGGCCGACCGGGTGGTGGTGATGACGGCCGGCCCGGCCACCGTCAAGGAGGTCTTCACCGTCGACCTGCCGCGCCCGCGCACCGTGGAGGCGGTCCGGCTGGAGCCGCGCTTCGTCGAGCTGTACCGAGAGATCTGGGCCTCGCTCGGCGAAGAGGTCCGGATCACCCGTGAGAGAGGAGCGGGTCGTGCCGCTTGAGACCGCTGTCGCCCCCGCCGCCCCCGCCGCCGCGACCCGCACCGAGGTCCGCGAACGGGCCGCCCGCAACCGGAGGCTGGGCGTGTACGGGGCCCGGGCCGCCGTGCTGGCCGGCTTCCTCGGCCTGTGGGAGGTGGCCGCCCGCACCGAGCTGATCGACCCGTTCAACTTCTCCCAGCCCTCGAAGATCTGGGCGCAGATCTGGCAGTGGGTCACCCACGGCACCGCCCAGGGCTCGCTGGGCGAGCAGGTCGGCTACACCCTGTACGAGGCGCTGACCGGCTGGGTGATCGGCGTGGTCGGCGGCGTGCTGCTGGGCATCGCGCTGGGCCGGATCCGGTTCCTGGCGGACGTGTTCGGCCCGTACATCAAGGTGCTGAACGCGATCCCGCGGATCGTGCTGGCCCCGATCTTCCTGATCTGGTTCGGCCTGGGCCCGGCCTCGAAGGTGGCCTCGGCCGTGGTGCTGGTGTTCTTCCCGGTGTTCTTCAACGCCTTCCAGGGCGCCCGCGAGGTGGACCGCAACCTGGTCGCCAACGCCCGGATCCTGGGCGCGAGCAACCGGAAGGTCACCCTGCAGGTGGTCATCCCGGCCGCCACCACCTGGATCTTCACCAGCCTGCACGTCAGCTTCGGCTTCGCGCTGATCGGCGCGATCGTCGGCGAGTACATCGGCGCCACCAAGGGCCTGGGCCTGATGGTCGCGGCCGCGCAGGGCACCTTCAACGCGGCGGGCGTGTACGCCGCGATGACCATCCTGGCCGTGGTCGCGCTGTTCACCGAGGGCCTGCTGACCTTCGCCGAGAAGCGCCTGTTCCGCTGGAAGCCGGCCGACGCCGGCGACGGCCGCTGACCCCTCCCCCACCCGTTCACCCCTGAGAGGCTCCCCCACCATGCGCAGAACCGCTGCCGCCGCCCTCGCCGCCGTCCTCCTGCTGCCGCTGGCCGCCTGTGCCAACGACGCCGCCACCTCGCACAACGGGGCCGCGCCGGCCGGGAAGAAGGTCGACGGGCCGACCGTCAAGATCATGGTCGGCGGCCTGGACAAGGTCATCTACCTGCCCGCGATGCTGACCCAGCAGCTCGGCTTCTTCGCCGACGCCGGGGTCAACGTCGAGCTGCTCAGCGAGCCGGCCGGCGTCAACGCCACCACCGCGCTGCTGGCCGGCGACGTGCAGGGCGCGGTCGGCTTCTACGACCACACCATCGACCTCCAGGCCAAGGGCAAGAGCGTCGAGTCGGTCGTCCAGTTCTCGCAGGCCCCGGGCGAGGTGGAGGTGGTCTCCGCCAAGCAGGCCGACGCGATCAAGTCGGGTGCCGACTTCAAGGGCCGCAAGCTGGGCGTGACCAGCATCGGTTCCTCCACCGACTTCCTGACCAAGTACCTGGCGGTCAAGAACGGCGTCAACGTCAGCGAGTTCAGCCCGATCGCGGTCGGCGCGGGCCAGACCTTCATCGCCGCGCTCCAGCAGGGCTCGATCGACGCCGGCATGACCACCGACCCGACGGTCGCGAACATCCTGTCCAAGCAGCTCGGCACCGTGCTGTACGACATGCGCACCCCGGAGGGCTCGAAGGCCGCGCTCGGCGGGCTCTACCCGTCCTCCTCGCTCTACATGAACACCGCGTGGGTGGACGGCCACAAGGAGACCGTCCAGAAGCTCGCCGACGCCTTCGTGAAGACCCTCAAGTGGATGAACACCCACACCCCGGAGGAGATCGCCGCCCAGATGCCCGCCGACTACGCGCAGGGCGGCAGCGCCGAGTACGCGGCCGCGATCAAGGCCACCCTGCCGATGTTCACCACCGACGGCGTGATGCCCGCCGACGGCCCGAAGACCGTCCTCGCCGTCCTGGCCGCCTTCCACCCGGACGTCCAGGGCAAGGAGGCGAGCATCGACCTCGCCAAGACCTACACCACCGAGTTCGTCGCCAAGGCCGCCACCGGCTGACCCCCGCCCCGGCTCCGGCCCGCTGACCCCGGACGGCCGACCCCGGCCCGCGGCCCCGTCTCCCCGGCTCCGGGGGGGCGGGGCCGTTCCGCCGTCGACTCCCCTTCCGTCCGGCTGCCCTGAGGCCCGGTCAAGGATGCGGTGACCGGTGGGAGGGGAGCGCCGACGGCCGGTTCCTGGGCAGCGGCTTCCTGGCCGCCCCGGGCTGGTCGTCAGCTGCGCGCACGTGGTGCGGGCCGGGTGCGGGAGCGGCCTCGCCGTCCGGCACGGCGCCACCACCCGTCCGGTCCGGGCCGAGGACGTCCGGATGGACCCGGTGGAACCCGGCCCCGGGCCGCTCCACGCCTTCCCCGACCCCGCACTGCTCCGGCTGCCGGCCGCAGCCCCGGCGGTCGCGCCGCTGGCCGACGTCGAGCGCTACCGGCAGGCCGTCATCCTGAGCACCCGGGTCCTGGGCCCCGAGCACCCGCACACCCTCGTCGCCCGCAGCGCGCTCGGGCACGCCCACACCGCCGCGGGGCGCCCGCAGCACGCCGCCGTCCTCCTGGAGGAGACCGTCAGCGCCATGCGGCTGGTACTGGACCTGCGGCATCCCGACCCCGGCACCGCGCTCGGGCGGCTGGCCGCCGCCCGGGTCAGTCGGTCGACTTGACGACCTTGAGCACCTTCCCGGTGGCGCCCGCCGTGAGGTAGCCGCCGCCGCTGCCCTGGTCGTCGGAGAGGTAGTAGCGGATGGTGATCTCGTCCGCGAACCAGCCGTAGTCGACCAGCAGGTAGCGGTCCTTGGGCTGCGGGACGTCGAGCCGGCTCTTCGCGGTGGCCGTGACGGTCGGGAGCTGGTTCCAGTCGATCTTGCCGAGGTCGACGAGCTTCTTGGCGCTGATGCTGTCGACGGTGCTGCCGTTGCTGACGGTGATCTTGCCCGCCCGGTAGTCGACCATGTCGTAGCGCGCCGGGTTGTCCTTGCGGACCACCCTGGCGTGCGCGTTGTCGGAGCGGACCGTCATGTCGATGATCGTGGAGCTGCCGGTGCTCGTCCGGATCGACTCGACCAGGGCGCGGGCGCCGTCCGGAGTGAGCAGGTCGGTGCCGGCGGCGGGCGCGCCGGAGCCGGAGCCGGAGCCGCCCTTGGGCGGTGTCGCGGACGGCACGGCGCCGGACGGGGTGGCGGGCGGCGCGGCCCCGGTGGCCGTCCCGGCGGCCGTCCCGGCGGTGGCGGGGGCGGAGGCCCCGGCGGCCGACGTCCCGCCCTTCTTCTGCTCCTCGAACAGCTTCGGCCCGAACGCCCACCCGAGCAGCCCGAGCGCCGCCACCGCCGCGACCACCGCCGTCAGCACGGCCCCGCTCCGCCGCCGCGACTCCGGCGCCGGCGCCGGGCCCGGCCGGACCTGCTCGGTCGGCGCGTACCCGCCGCCCCCGCCGTGCGTCCCGTGCGCCCCGTGCGCCCCGTGCGTCTGGGTCGGGCTGTACGGGACGGTGCCGTTGGTCTCGGTCGGGGAGAACGCGGGGCTGCCGCCGAGAGTCCCGTCGATGCCCTGTTCGGCGGCGGCGAGGAGCCGGTCGAGGCGGACGGCGTCGGGCCGCCGGGCGGGGTCGCGGTCGAGCAGCGCGCTGAGGGTGGGGCCGAGCGGGCCGGAGCGGGCGGGGGGCGGCAGCGGCTGGTCGAGGATGGCGGCGAGGGTGGCGATGCTGGTGGCGCGGCGCAGCGGGTGGTGGCCCTCGACGGCGACGTACAGGGTCATGCCGAGGGACCACAGGTCGGAGGCGGGGTCGCCCTCGTGGCCGCGGATGCGTTCGGGGGCGATGTACTCGGGCGAGCCGATCAGCGCCCCGGTGGCGGTGAGGCTGGTGGACTCGCTGAGCGCGGCGATGCCGAAGTCGGTGAGGACGGGGGTGCCGTCGGCGCGCAGCAGGACGTTGCCGGGTTTGACGTCGCGGTGCTGGATGCCGGCGGCGTGGGCGGCGGTGAGCGCGGCGAGCAGGCCGCGGCCGATCCGGGCGGCCTCCTGCGGGGCGAGCGGGCCGCGGGTGATCCGGTCGTGCAGGGAGCCTCCGGTGACGAGTTCCATCACCAGCCAGGGGTGGGCGAGTTCGGCGTTGTCGACGATGTGGTGGATGGTGACCACGTTGGGGTGCTGGAGCCGGGCGAGGGCCTGGGCCTCGCGCAGGACGCGTTCGCGCAGTTCGTGCGCGGCGGCGGGGTCGGCGGCGAGCATCGCCGGGTCGGGCGGGCGGACCTCCTTGAGCGCGACCTCGCGCTGCAGCATGGTGTCCCTGGCCTTCCAGACCAGTCCCATCCCGCCGCCGCCCAGCCGCGCGAGCAACTCGAAGCGGCCGTCGATCAGTTGGCCGCCCGGCCCGGCTGTCGTCATGGCGCTCATCGTAGGGGTTGGCGCCGACGCCCTTCGAACGCGGCCGCGCCGCCGGGCCCGCGACGGCCGGGGGCGCGGGCGGGGGCGGGGGCTCAGCGGCCGCCGGCCGGGGCGAGTTCGACTTCGGGGCCGTGCTGGCGGGTGCCCCAGCCGGTGCGCGGGCAGGTGAGGGCGGCGTACCAGCGCAGCGGGCGCAGGACCGTCCAGGACCAGAGGGCGGCGAGCGGGCTGAGGGCCCAGGTGGCGAGTTGGGAGCGCCGTGCACCCGGCCGCGCGCAGCCGCCGCCCGAGGTCCGCGGGCCGGTCGGGCGCGTACGCCTTCCACGCGCAGGGCAGTCCGCGGGCGGCGAAGTACCGGGCCTGCCCGGCGATCGCCTCGTCCGCCCGGCGCCGTCCGCGCCCAGGCCGGACGGGAGCACCCCGTTCCAGTCGTGCGGCTCACCGACCTGCCGCACCACGGCCCCGTCCCGCTCGACCCGGGCGGTGGGGCTGTCGGGCAGCACCTCCCGGCGCATCCGGCGGTCGAACAGGGCGGGTACGGCGGGCTGGTCCGTCTGCCCACCCCGGCACGGCGGCACCGCCCGCCGGTCAGGAGTGCGCGCAGGGCAGCAGCACCGCGCCGGGGCCCGGCGCGTGGCGGACGGGGGCGGCCGGGCCGGCCGGGTCGCCCGGCGGGCAGGGGGTGTCGGGGCCACAGACGTGGACGGCGGGCCAGCTGCGGGCGGCGGCGGGGGCCAGGTCGGCGGTGCGGCTGTCGCCGATGACGCAGCAGACGGTGCGGTCGGGGCCGAGCGCGCGCTCGACGGCCGCGAAGAAGGCGGGGTGCGGTGTGGCGTGGCGGATCTCGCCGGAGACGAACACCCGGGCGAAGTGGCCCTCCAGGCCGCTCAGTCGGAGCTTGAGACACTGGAGCCGGGGGCGCCGTTGGTGATCAGCCAGGCGTGGTGTCCGGCGGTGACGCGGGCCGGCAGGACGGACGCGCCGGGCAGCGGGCGGACCAGCGGGCGGACCAGCGCGCGCCGGTGGGCGCCGAACAGTCGGTCCGCGGCGGCCGCGTCCACTCCCCCGGCGCCCGGCAGTCCGCCCCAGACCGCCGCCCGGTAGCGCAGGCCCCAGGCGGCGGCGTCCGGCAGGTCGGGGTGGGTGAGGTCGGCCCAGAGGGCCTCCCAGGAGCTGACGCCGAGGTCGCGCAGCCGGGGGTGGTGCGGCCCCGCCCGCCAGTGCGTGCGGGCGACGGCCTCCCGGGCGGCCGGGCGGCCGGGAGGTCCGGGAGGTCCGGGAGGTCCGGGAGGTCCGGGAGGTCCGGGAGGTCCGGGAGGTCCGGGAGGTCCGGGAGGTCCGGGAGGTCCGGGAGGTCCGGGAGGTCCGGGAGCAGGGTGTCGTCGAGGTCGAGCAGGACCACCCGACGCGGGTCCACGGTCAGGCCACGGCCTCGAACGGGCGGACGGTGAAGTCGGTGCAGACGTTCAGGGTGCCGTTGTCGACGCCGCCGCTGACCGGGACCTGCACCTGCTCGGTGGTGTCGGGCAGGATCACCGCGACCTTGGTGCCGGTGACCGGGCAGACCAGCCGGCCGGAGGCGCTGCCCTCGAAGTTGACGTTGCTGTAGAGCAGTTGGGCGACGGCGGACTTGCCGGGCGACAGCGTGACGGTGCCCGCGGCCGTCTCCTTCTGCCGGACGGCGTCCAGCGGGGCGGACTTGCCCTGGTCGTCGGCGAGCCGGACGCCCGGGAAGCCGGTCAGCGTGCACGCCTTGCCGGAGGTGTTCTGCGCCCGCAGCTCGGCCAGCGCGGACGACTGCTGGGTGGCCCGGTCGTTGGGGCCGGTCACGGTCAGCTTGACGTCCTTGGCGGTGCACTTGGCGCTCCCGGCGGCCTGCGCGGACGCGCTGCCCGTGGCGCCGCCCTTGCCCGCGCCGGTGGCGCTGGTGGTCGGCGCGGCGGCGGGGGCGGAGGCGGCGGCGGAGGAGGAGGCCGCGGTGCCGGTGGCGGCCCCGTCGTCGTCGCAGGCGGTGAGGGTCAGCCCGGCGAGCAGCGCGACGGCGGCGGTGGCGGTCAGGCGGGTGATGGTGCGCATGGCGGGTCTACCTCGGTGGCGTGGGGGCGGTGGGTGGAGTACGTGCAGGCAGAGTTCTATCGCCCCGTGATCCACACCCGTGTCCCCCGGCCGTCACAACCGCGCTACAGGCGGCGGACACAACGGGCGCCGCCGCCCAAAACCGGCACCGGGTCTGCCCGATGAGGCAGCGTCAGAGCGCGGCGAGCCTGGCCAGCGCCCCGTCCTCGGCGGCCGCGAGGGCGCAGGCGGCGCGGACGGCGGCGTCGTGGGCGGCGGCGAGGGCGTCGAGGCGGGTGAGGCGGGTGCGGCCCCGGCGGGAGAGGTGGGCGGTGATCCGGCGGCGGTCCTGGTCGCCCTGCCGGCGGTAGACCAGGCCGGCGTCGGCGAGGGCGTCGACCAGGCGGCTCAGGCTGGCCTGCGGGATGAGCAGCGACTGCGCCAACTCGCCCATGGCGTGGCCCTGTTCGTCGGCGAGGGCGCGCAGCACCCGCCACTGGTCGACGGTGCAGTCCTCCTCGGCGAGGGCGGCGGCCAGGCCGCCGGTGAGCCGGCGGTGGGCGAGCGCGACGAGTTCGACCAGCAGCGGAGCCGGAGCCGCGCCCGGCGTGGCGGCCTCCCTCGCAGCGGCGCCCGGCGTGGCGGCCTCCCGCGCAGCGGCGCCCCGCGTGGTGGCGTCGGCGGACATCCGGCCTCCCGTTCCGTTCCCCTTGCCGTGACCCGCCCGGGTTTCCCGGCGGCGGGGGTCACGACCATACTCGCACTGGTGAGGACGGAGTGACGCTGGACGCCAGGCTGGTCGACCCGCTCGACGCGCTGCACCTCGGACGGGAGGGCGGCGCGTTCCGGGTCGGCCTCGTCGTGCCGCAGTCCGGGACGCTCGGGCTGACCGGCCCGTCCGCGCTGGACGGCGCGCTGCTGGCCGCGCACGAGGTGAACGCCCGCGGCGGGGTGCTCGGCCGCCCGCTGGAGCTGGTGCTGGTGGACGGCGGCGGCGCGCCGCAGCCGGTGGCCGCCGAGGTGCGCCGGCTGCTCGCGGCGGGGGCGCTGGACGCCCTGGCCGGCTGCCACACCAGCGACGTGCACCGGGCGGTGGAGGAGGTGGCCGCCGAGCGGATCGCGTACGTGTTCACCCCGCCGCACGAGGGCGGCTCCCGGCGGCCCGGCGTGCTCTGCACCGGGATCGCCCCGGCGGCCCAACTCGGCCCGGCGATCGCCCGGTTGACCGAGCTGCACGGTCTGCGCCGGTGGGCGCTGGTCGGCAACGACTACATCTGGCCGCGCAGCGTGCACCGCGCGGCCGCCCGCCTGGCGGCCGGCGCCGGGGCCCGGGTGGTGCTGGAGCGCCGGCTCCCGTTCGGCACGGTCGAGCGGTCCGTCGAACCGCTGCTGGACGAGCTGCGCGCGACCCGCGCGGACGCCCTGCTGCTCAGCCTGATCGGGCGCGACCAGGTGCTGTTCAACCGGGCGCTGCGCCGCAGCGGCCTGGACCGCCGGCTGGTCCGGCTCTCCGGCTCGCTGGAGGAGAACGGCCTGCTGGCCCTGGGCGGCGACGGCACCGGCACGCTGTACGCCGCGATGCCCTCGTTCGCGACCCTGGCCGAGGAGCCCCGCCAACTGCTGGCCGAACGCCACCGGGCGCTCTGCGGCCCGTGGGCGCCGGTGCTGGACGCCTACGCGGTGGGCCTGTACGACGGCCTGCACCTGCTGGCGACGCTGGCCGCCCGCCGCGCCCTGGAGCCGGCCGGCCTGGCCCGGGCGGCCGCCCCGCTGCTGCGCGCCGGGCGGCGCACGGTGCACCTGGCCCGGGCCGAGGGCCCGGGCTTCGCCGTCCTGCCCTGAATCGCTTCCCACCCCCGCCACCACTGCGGGTAACGGTCCCGCACGCCGAGAAAACCCTTCCATCTGGAAATACTTACCCCTACAGTCTCCCCCACACCCGCTGTCCCGTCACGGAGAGGGAGCACCATGGCCGACACACCCGCGCCCCAGGGCATCGAGAACTACGGCTACCGACAGGAGTTGCGCCGCTCCCTGACCTTCACCGACCTGCTCGTCTACGGGCTGGTCTTCATGGTGCCGATCGCGCCGTTCGGCATCTTCGGCAGCGTCTTCCAGGGCTCCGGCGGGATGGTCGCGCTGGCGTACGTGCTGGGCATGGTGGCGATGATGTTCACCGCGCTGTCGTACGCCCAGATGTCGCGGGCGTTCCCGATGGCGGGTTCGGTGTACACCTACGCGGGTCGCGGGATCGGCGCGCCGGTGGGCTTCCTGTCCGGCTGGATGATCCTGCTGGACTACGTGCTGGTGCCGAGCCTGCTGTACCTGATCGCCGGGGTGGCGATGAACTCGCTGGTGGCGTCGGTGCCGGTGTGGCTCTGGGTGGTCGGGTTCGTGCTGCTGAACACGGCGGTCAACTACCTGGGCATCGAGACCACCGCCAAGGTCAACAAGGCGGTGCTGGTCGGCGAACTGGTGGTGCTGGCGCTGTTCGTGGTGGTCGGCGTGGTGGCGCTGGCCGGCGGCAAGGGCCGGGGCTTCGACTTCACGCCGCTGTACAACGGGCACACCTTCTCCTGGAGCCTGGTGTTCGGCGCGGTGTCGATCGCGGTGCTGAGCTTCCTCGGCTTCGACGGCATCTCCACCCTCTCGGAGGAGAACCGGGATTCGGCGAAGGCGATCGGCCGGTCGATGGTGGCCGCGCTGCTGCTGGCGGGCACGCTGTTCATCGTGCAGACCTGGATCGCGTCGCTGCTGGTCGCCGACCCGGACGCGCTGGTGGCGGACGGCGATCCGGACGGCACCGCGTTCTACGACGCGGCGCGCACCGCGGCCGGCGGCTGGCTGGCCACCCTGACCGCCGCCGCGACGGCCGTGGCCTGGGGCTTCGCCAACTCGCTGGTGGCCCAGGCGGCGACCAGCCGGCTGCTGTTCGCGATGGCCCGCGACCGCCAGCTGCCGTCCTTCCTGGCGAAGGTCCACCCGACCCGCCGGGTGCCGGTCAACGCGACCCTGCTGACCGCCGGCGTCTCGCTGGCGCTCGGCCTCTACATGACCTCCCGGGCGGACGGCATCACGCTGCTCAGCTCGCTGGTCAACTTCGGCGCGCTGAGCACCTTCCTGGTGCTGCACGTCGCCGTGGTGGTGCACTACCTGGTCCGCAAGCGCAGCCGGGACTACTGGCGGCACCTGGTCGCCCCGGTGCTGGGCTTCGCGATCCTGGCGTACGTGGTGGTCAACGCGAACATCGCGGCGCAGCGGCTCGGCTTCGTCTGGGTGCTGGTCGGCGCCCTGGTGCTGACCGGGCTGATCGCGACCGGCCGCAAGCCGCAGCTGTCGGTGGCCGAGCCGATCGCCGCCGTCCCCGCCCAGGCTCCCGCGCCCGCGCCCGCGCCCGCCGAGGCTCCCGCGCCCGCCGACTCCCCGACCGATTCCCCCGCCAAGGAGAACCCGTGACCCTGCCCGACGAGATCGTCCGCCTGTCCCCCGGCCCGGAGGACTGGGCCTACACCTTCGGCGGCCGGGGGCCGCTGACCACCGTCCGGCCCGGCAGCGTCGTGGAGTTGACCACCGAGGACTGCTTCGGCGGCAAGGTGCGCGGCGTGGACGACCTGCCCAGCCGGGTCTGCGTGTTCCCGTACCTGAACCCGGTGACCGGGCCGATCGCGGTCGCCGGCGCCGAGCCGGGGGACGTGCTGGCGGTGCACTTCGTGGAGATCACCCCGGCCCGGGACCGCGGCTTCTCCAGCACCTTCCCGCACTTCGGGGCGCTGACCGCGACGCACCAGACGGCGATGCTGCACCCGGCGCTGGAGGAGCGGGTCTGGGTGTACGAGCTGGACGTGGCGGCGGGCCTGTGCCACTTCCGGGCCCGCAACAGCGACTTCGCGGTCGCGCTGCCGCTGGACCCGATGCACGGGACGGTCGGGGTGGCCCCGGCGGCCGGCGAGGTGCTGGCCTCGATCACGCCGGGCGCGCACGGCGGCAACCTGGACACGCCGGAGATGCGCGCGGGCACCACCGCGTACTTCGGCGTCAACGTGGACGGCGGACTGCTGGCGATCGGCGACGGGCACGCCCGGCAGGGCGAGGGCGAGGTGTGCGGGACGGCGGTGGAGGCCGCGATGCGCACCACCGTGATCGTCGACCTGGTCAAGGGCGGCGGGCCGGCCTGGCCCCGGCTGGAGAACGACGACTTCCTGATCAGCACCGGCTCGGCCCGGCCGCTGGAGGACGCGTTCCGGATCAGCCAGCACGACCTGGTCGGCTGGACGGCCGAGCTGCTCGGCCTGGACCAGCTGGACGCGTACCAGCTGGTCAGCCAGGCCGGGCTGGCCCCGGCGGCGAACGTCTGCGACACCAACTACACGATGGCCGCCAAGCTGCCGAAGTCCGTCCTCGGCCGAGCCCGGGCGTACGACGGCCTGCACGACCGGCTGCGGGAGACCGCGGCGGCGTACCTGCGGCACCGCTGACGCGCCGCGGGTGAGGATCTGCGATCGTTGCAGGTGAAGGCACACGCGCGCGTGTGCGAACCCACCGCAGAGGAGCAGCAGCCGTGATCTTCATCGCCGTGAAGTTCACCGTCCGGCCCGAGCACAGCGCCGGCTGGATCGAGCGGGTCGGGGAGTTCACCTCCTCGACCCGCGCCGAGGAGGGCAACGTCTTCTTCGAGTGGTCCCGGAGCGTCGACGACCCGCACCAGTACGTGCTGCTGGAGGCGTTCCGGGACGGCGAGGCCGGAGCGCGGCACGTCGAGTCGGAGCACTTCAAGACGGCGATGGCCTGGATGCCGGACTTCATCAGCCGGACCCCGGAGATCGTCAACGTCGAGGTCCCCGGCACCGGTTGGAGCGCGATGGCCGAGCTCAGCCCGCGCGGCTGAACGGTGCGCCGGCGCCTGGCCCCCGGGGTCAGGCGCCGGCCGCCCGGTCCTGCCTGCGGGAGGCCAGCAGGCTGGCGACGGTGGTGACCGCCAGCACCACCACGATGAAGGCCAGCGAGAAGGCGATGCTGATCTCCGGCACGTGCACGCCGCTCTCGTGCAGGGCGTGCAGGATCAGTTTGACGCCGATGAAGCCGAGGATCACCGACAGCCCGTAGGAGAGGTAGACCAGCCTGGTCAGCAGGCCGCCGATCAGGAAGTACAGCTGGCGCAGGCCCATCAGCGCGAAGGCGTTGGCGGTGAAGACGATGTAGGCGTCCTGGGTCAGGCCGAAGATCGCCGGGATCGAGTCCAGGGCGAACAGCATGTCGGTGGTGCCGATCGCCAGCATCACCGTCATCATCGGCGTCATCAGCCGCCTGCCGTCGATCCGGACGAACAGCTTGGTGCCGTGGTACTCGTTCGTGGACGGCACCCGCTTCTTGATCAGCCGCAGCAGCCGGCCCTCCTCGAACTCCTCCTCGGTCTTGTCCTGCCCGGCCTCCTTGACCAGCTTGACGGCCGTCCAGACCAGGAAGGCGCCGAAGAGGTAGAACACCCAGGAGAACTTGGCGACCAGCGCGGCGCCGCCCGCGATGAAGATCCCGCGCAGCACCAGCGCGATGATCACGCCGAACATCAGCACCCACTGCTGGTAGATCTTCGGCACCGCGAACTTGCCCATGATCAGGATGAACACGAACAGGTTGTCCACGCTGAGCGACTTCTCCGTGACGTACCCGGCGAAGAACTCCACCGCGGGCTTCGAGCCGCCGTACCACCAGACGAAGCCGCCGAACAGGCCCGCCAGCACCACCCACACGGTGGTCCAGATCCCGGCCTCCTTGATCGAGACCTCGTGCGGCTTGCGGCCGCCGATGAAGAAGTCGGCCACGATCAGCGCGATCAGCACCGCGATGGTGGCGGCCCACAGACCCGCGGACACGTCCAAGTGACTGCTCCTCGTCGCAGCCCCGGCGGGGGGCGGTTCGGCAGGGGAAGCACCATCCTGACCGCCGGAGATCGATCCGCCCGCGCGACACACCCGCAGGGCCCGCAGCGCCACTAGGCTCGCCCCCGTGACCCCCTCCTGGCCGCCCGGCACCGCGGGCCTGCTGCCGCTCCCCTCCGGCCGGCTCGTGCGCGGCCGCGGCCTGCGCCGCCCGCTGCCCGCCGGGCCGCCGCCCGACTTCGCGCTGTACCTGCTGGGCGGCCGGCCGCCCGCCACCGACTGGGAGTCGCGCTGGCTGCGCTGGCCCGACTTCCGGCTGCCGGCCGACCGGGCCGACGCCGCCGACGCCCTGCGCGAGACCTGGGCCCGCGCCGCCGGCGAGCGCGTCGAGGTCGCCTGCGGCGGCGGTCACGGCCGCACCGGCACCGCCCTGGCCTGCCTCGCCGTCCTGGACGGCGTCCCCGCCGCCGAGGCGGTCGCCTACGTCCGCGCCCACTACTCCCCGCGCGCCGTGGAGACGCCCTGGCAGCGCCGTTTCGTCGCCCGCTTCCGGTGAACCGCGGATTGCGGACGGGAACTGGCCGCTGCGGCCCGTAGCGTGGCGGCAGGCCCACCACCCGACGGGAGAACCCGCACCGCATGAACGACGTGCTGTCCGTCCGCACCCTGAACCGGACGCTGCTGGAGCGGCAGTTCCTCACCGAACGGACCGGGCTCGGCGTGCCCGGCATGGTGGAGCGGCTGGTCGCGCTCCAGGCGCAGGAGCCGAACTGGCCCTACCTGGGGCTGTGGGCCCGGATCGAGGGGTTCCGGCGCGAGCAGCTGGCCGAACTGCTCGCGGACGGGCGGCTGGTGCGGGGGGCGTCGCTGCGCAGCACCCAGCACCTGTCCGGCGGGGCGGACTACGACCGCTGGCGGCCGCTGCTGCAACCGGTGCTGGAGCGCACCTCGCGGGCCGGCTACTTCACCCCGGCCACCGGCGGCCTCGACCTGGACGCGCTGGCCGCGGTCGGCCGGGAGCTGCTGGCCGGGCGGCGGCTCTCCCGGCAGCAGCTCGCCGCCGAGCTGGGCGCCCGCTACCCCGGGCGGGACGGGAAGCTGCTGGCGGGCGCGGTGCAGCTGCGGGTGCCGATGGTGCACGGCCCGGACAGCTCCGCCTGGGGCGGCTGGAGCCCCCGGACGAACACCTCGCTGGTCCTCGCCGAGCCGCGCCCCGGCGAGCTGTCGGCGGGCGCGGCGGTGCTGCGCTACCTGGCGGCGTTCGGCCCGGCCGGGGTGAAGGACTTCCAGGCGTGGTCCGGGCTGACCCGGACCCGGGCGGTGTTCGAGGAGCTGCGGCCCGGGCTGCGGGTCTACCGGGACGAGCGCGGCACCGAGCTGTTCGACCTGCCCGACGCGGCGCCCGCCGACCCGGACCGGCCCGTCCCGGTGCGCTTCCTCCCCGCCTACGACAACCTGCTGCTCGGGCACGCGGACCGCACCCGGGTGCTCGCCGAGCCGGACCGGCCGCGGGTGATGCCGGGCGCGGCCCGGGTGCTGCCGACCTTCCTGCTGGACGGCTTCGTCGCGGGCAGCTGGGCGGTGAAGGGCGCGGAGCTGCTGGTCACCCCGTTCCGCCCGCTGCCGGCGGAGGCCGCCGAGCGGGTCGCGGCGGAGGCCGGGCGGCTGGCGGCGTTCCTCGACCCCGGGCAGCGGGTGGCGTTCGCCTGAGGTCCGGCCGCACCCGACCCCCGCACCCCCGACGCGACGTCAATCCAGCGCGGCCGCCAGCACGGTGACGTCGTCCCGGCCCCAGTCCAGGCCGAACCGCCCGGCCTCGGCGTGCAGCGCGCGGACCGCCCCGGCGGGGGCGGCCCCGGGGTGGGCGGCCAGCAGGTCGGCGACCCGCGGCTCGCCGAACTCGCCCGCCGGGCCGCGTCCTTCGGTGAGGCCGTCGGTGCAGAGCAGCAGCAGATCGCCGGGGTGGAAGGCGGTGTGGCGCTCGGTCCAGGTGCCGGGTTCGGGCTCGATCAGCGGGTGCAGCAGCGGGCCGGTGGGCTCCAGCCGTTCGACGGTGCCGTCGGCGCGGCGCAGGAACGGGCGCTCGTGGCCGGCGTTCAGCCAGCCGAGGCGGCCGGTGCGCGGGTCGAGGCGGACCAGCACCAGGGTGGTGAAGCGGTCCTCGTCCGGGTCGAGGGTGTGCCAGGCGGCGCGGACCGCGGCCACCGGGTCGGCGGCGGTGCGCAGCGAGCCGCGCAGCGCGCACTTGAGCTGGACGGCGAGCAGCGCGGCGTCCACGCCGTGCCCGGAGACGTCGCCGAGCAGCAGCGCGGTGGTGCCGTCGGGCAGCGCCAGCACGCCCAGGTAGTCGCCGGCCAGCAGGCCCTCGGCGGCGACCAGTTCGCCGTGCGCGCGGACGCCCGGGCCGGCCCGGTGCCGGGAGGCGAGGATCGCGCCGAGGCCCTGCACGCAGCGCCCGTTCTGCTCCAGCGCCTGGTGGTCGCGGCGGGCCTGCCACTGGGCGGCGCGCAGCCGGGTCCGGAGGGTGTCGGCGGCCTGGGCGAGCCGGTTCAGCGCGACGGGCGCCCGGGCGTCGACGGCCCGGGGCGCGCCGTCGTGGCGCATCCGGCGTTCGATGCCGGCCAGCGGGGCGAGCAGTCGGCGGGTGATCTGGCGGGCGGTCAGCCCGGCCAGCACGACCAGCCCGCCGCAGAGCGCGAGCAGGTAGAACAGCACGGCCCGGCTCTCTCGGTCGGCGTCGGCGGTGGTGGTGTGCGCCTCGGCGGCGAGCAGGGCGGTGAGCCGGTCGGCGTGGCCGCGGACGGCCGGGTAGCCCTCGGCGGCGGTGCCGGACGCGGCGCAGGACTCCAGCGCGGCGTCCCGGTCGGCGGTCGGCAGGGTGTCCAGCCAGCGGGTCGTGGTCAGGTCGAGTTCCCGGGCGGCGGCGGCGAGTCGCGGGTGCCAGTCGGAGAGCTCGCGCAGTTCGGGGAGCCGTCCGGCGAGCCGGCCGCGGGCGTCCGCGTGCAGGGCGGCGGCCTGGGCGCCGCCGTCGGCCAGGCAGGCGCTGCGGGCGTCGCCGACCGCGGTGCGGGCCTGGGCGAGGGCGGCCTGGGCGGGGCGGATCCGGTCCTCCAGGTGGCGGACGGTGCTCTCGTGGCGCTCGTTGACCAGGTAGCCGCCGACGGCAGCGGCCCCGGCCACCAGCGCGGACACCGACAGGGCGACGGCCGACAGCGACGGGGGTGCGACGGGGCGCAGCGGCATGACGGCTTCCACTTCCTCCCCCCGGCGGCCCCCGGTGTCCCCCGATGTGCCCCCGGCGGCTCCCGGTGTTCCCCGGTGCCCCCGGCCGGCCGCCCGGCCCCGCCCGATCGGGGCCGTGCTCCCACCCTCCACCCTGCCCCGCTTTCCGCCCCCGGTCACCAGGGCTTTCGTCCCGGGAAGCCGGGGACGGAAGGCGGGCGGGGACGGTTACTGCGCGTTCAGCGAGGTGTTGTTCCACCAGCCCTGGCGGCCCGCGGTGAACGCCACCGCGCGCTCGCCGATCCGCGCCTCGTAGCGGGTGCCGGTGGCCAGCGGGCTGCGCGGCGCGGCGCCGTGCGGGTCCTTGACCGAGGGCACGGTGAGGGTCGCGGCGGGGGCCAGGTCGGCGGCCTGGAAGCCCTGCGGGTCGACGGTGGTGATCACCTCGTCCCAGTTCGGGGCGCCCGCCAGGGTGTGCGTGAGGTGGACCTCGTCGCCCCGGCCGAAGACCAGCTCGGTCAGGTGGTCCGGGTAGCCGGCGTCGGCCACCAGCGGCAGGTAGTGCACCACGTCCTCCTTCCGGCTGCTGACGTCGATCGCCGGGAGCAGCGGGGTGAAGGTCCGCCTGCCCTCGGCGTCGACGGTGACCCGCTCCAGCTCGACCGGCAGCGAGGTGCGGGTGCCGTCGACCAGTTCCCGGAGCGGCCAGTGGCCCTCGGTGAACAGCGAGTAGTAGACCTGCTGGTCCTCGTGCGCGGCCAGGTCGTCGAGGTAGGTGGTGCGCAGCCGGTCGTCCAGGCCGAAGGCGGTGATCAGCTGGAAGGCGTGGATCGGGACGAAGTACAGGCCCAGGTGGTAGCTGAAGACCGTCTTCTTGCCGATCAGCAGGAACCGGTGGCCGTGCCGGTCGCCGGTGGCGCTCAGGGTGTCGGACAGGGGCGGGGTGCTCATACCGGGGTCTCCTCGGTGGTCGTGGTCGTGGTGGTGGCAGTGCGCTGCGGGTGCTGCGGGTGCTGCGGGTACTGCCGGTCCCGCCAGAACGGCCGGTCGCTCCAGCGCCGTTCGGCGGCGTAGTGGCTGCGCAGGGTGCGCAGGTAGGCGGCGCGGACGGCGGCGACCTCCCGGGCGTAGCCGCCCAGCGCCTCCCCGTCCCCGCCGAGTCGGGCGTGCACCGCCTGGCCGGCCCGCAGGCCGGTGAACAGGGCGGTCAGGATCCCCTGCGAGGACAGCGGGTCGAACGCGAGCGCCGCGTCCCCCGCCGCGACCCACCCCTCGCCGTCCACCCGGTCCAGCCACGCCGTGTGCGCGGGCGCCCGCCGCAGCGCGCCGCCCCCGGCGGGCCAGGGGTGCGCCGCGGCCAGCGGGCCGACGTGGCGGGTGTCGGCGAGCCGGGCGGCGAAGGCTTCCCCGGCCGGGCGCGCGTCGCCGCCGTCGGCGTCCGCGTACCAGGCGAGGAGCCGGTGGCCGGTGGGGAGGGGGGCGGTGTACCACCAGCCGTCGGGGGCGGACTCGACGGTGGTCGTGGTGTCGGCGCCGGGCGGGTCGGCGGGGTCGAGGGTGAGGTGGACGGCGACCAGCCGGTCCCGGGTCAGGGTGCGGGCCCCGCAGGCGCGGGCGAGGGCGGCACGGCGGCCGGTGGCGTCCAGCAGCCAGCGGCAGCGGGCCGTCTCCCGGGCCGGGCCGCGCAGTTCGACCGTCCAACCGCCGTCGGGGGTCCGGGCGAGCGGCCGGACGGCGGTGCGCTCGGCGAGCTGGACGCCCTGTGCGCGGGCGCGGTCGCGCAGCCGGCCGTCGAACCGCGGACGGTCGAGGTGCCAGCCGTGGCCGTGCGGGTCGCGGATGCTGTCGGTCGACGCCAACTCCGGGCCGCCCCAGGCCGAGCGGTTGGCCGGGCAGGGCAGGTGGCCGTCGGCGAGGACCCGGTCCGCGCCGAGGTCCCGCAGCAGGACCCGGGCGGCGGCGGGCAGCGCCTCCCCGACCGAGCCGGGCCCGCGACCCGCGTCCGCGAGCAGCACCACCCGTCCGGCCCGGGCCAGCACGATCGCCGCCGCCACCCCGGCCGGCCCGCCCCCGGCCACCACCACGTCGTACCGCGCCCCGCTCACCACCGCACCGCCGGCCACCCGCCGAGCCGTCTCACGCCGCCCCGCCCTCCGGCCGCGCCCCACCACCGCTCACGGACTCCTCGCCCCTCCTCCCCCTCTCCCCCAGGCCCTCCGCCAGGAGCCCCGAACACCCCGAACGCCTTGAACACAGCGAGCCGCCTCACGCCGCCCCGCCCTCCGGCCGCGCCCCGCCACCGCTCGCGGACTCCTCGCCGAACGGGTCGAGCTTGTCGACGTAGCCGACCGCGATCTCGTCGGCTGAGTAGCCGGTGTGGGCGGCGGTGGCGGCGAGGAGGGTGGTGTGGGTGGCGGTGCCGAGGGTGGTTTCGGGGATGTGGAGGGTGACGGTGTTGCGGTCGGGGGAGACGCCTTCGAGCGGGAAGCCGGGGGTGGACTCGACCTGGAGGGTGGCGGGGAAGCGGCCGTCGCCGACGGTGTAGCGACGGGTCTCGACGATGCCGAATTCGTGCCATTCGCCGATGGAGCGGGCGAGTTGTTCGAGGTAGTCGCCGCGCAGGCCGCGCAGCCAGGAGGAGCGGCGGGCGAAGGCGTCCTCGCGTTCGTCGTCGGTGTGGACGGTGCCGGCGTTCTCCTGGTTGACGATCCGGAAGTCCTCTTCGGTGAGGACGTGGTTGGGGACGCGGGCGGGCCAGAAGGTGGGGACGTACGGGTCGTAGCGGACGCTGGGCAGCGCGGTGGACTCGTAGCCGGAGCGGCAGCTCGCGGTGTCGGTCTGCCAGGGGATGGCCATCCAGCGGGTGAGGTCGCCGGGGCCCTGGGCGTGCAGCGGGCCGTCCTCGGCGAGGGCCTGCCGGGTGGTGAGGGCGGGGCCGTAGTCGGGTTCGGTCTGGCCGTCGGGGCGGTGCAGGATGCGGAAGGGCTCCTGGTACATGGTGGGGTGGCGGATCGGCCAGGTGACCTCGCAGCCGGGGTGGAAGGCGTCGGCGAGGCAGAAGTCGAGGGCGGCGCGGTCGAGCAGGGCGGGCTGGTCGGCGACGGGGGCGTCTTCGAGGCGGCGGGGGAAGCCGGGCCAGGGGGTGGTGTCGAAGTCGCCCTTGGCCCAGGCGCCGAGTCGGGCGATCTGGGTGTCGGAGAGGGTCATGTACTGGAGGGGCGACTTGGGCTTGCTGGCCATCGCGTCGCCGTAGAACCAGGGCCAGGGCTGCGGGGAGAGGCCGTCGCGGGCGTGGTCGCGGATCGCGGTCCAGATCTGGCGGCGCGCTTCGCGGTGGCGTTCGGCGGTGCTGCCGAGGCGGGCGAGCGTGGCGGGGGCGAGGAAGTCCTGCGGGCCGCCGAAGCCGTACTGGGCGGCGAAGCCGTGGTTGACCCACTGGAGTTCGTGGAAGCGGCGGAGGATCGGCAGCACGTCGCGCTCGAAGTTGACCCGGGGGTCGGGCGGGATGCTGCCCTGCCGGAGGAAGACGTCGTGCAGCAGGTCCCAGAGGGTGCGCGGGGTCTTCACGTCGGGGGCGTAGTTGGGCGGGGCGACGACGACCCAGGCGCCGTGGACGGGGACGTCCCGGCCGTCCAGGGTGAGGGTGGCGGTGACGGGGCCGTCGGAGGTGTCGTCGTACCAGCCGTCGTTGTTGCCGAAGGAGTGCAGTTCCTCGCCGTTGGGGGCGCCGGAGGTGCCGGTGCCGCCGAGGAAGACCAGTCGGCCGTGGTCGTCGGTGTGCATCCGGCCGAGCGGGACGTCGACGCCGAGGAAGGTGCCGCCGGTGAACTCGACCTGTTCGCCGCTGCCCGCGCGCAGGGTCCTGCGGCCGGGGTCGATGACGAGCTGTCCGCGGTCGGCCTGCTCGGGGTTGCGGCGGGCGGACTGCATGCCGGCCATGTCGGGGATGTCGAAGGCCAGGTCGAAGTTGTACCAGGCGGACTTCCGGTTGGCGACGTGCACGGCCCACTCGATGGCCACTCCGGCTTCCGCGGTGGTGAGTTCGCGCACCACCCGGTCCTGGGCGTCGTAGCCGTAGATCCGGAACCGAGCGGCCTGGCGCTTGATCGCGCCGGTGTCGTCCTTGTGCGCGCCGGGGGTGACGGGCTCGGGCTCGGGGGTCTCCGGGCCGTGGAACCAGCCGTCCGGCCGGGTGCTGTTGCCCAGCCGGGCCAGGCCGATCGCGGGGTGGATCTTCGCGTACGAGATGTCGTCGGTCATCGCGCTCGACGTCCTTTCCGCCGCACCGGGCCGGGCCCGGGCCGGGGTTCGCCGGCGCGCGCAGCAGGGCCTCCCAGTACGGGAGTTGGCGGTTGAGGGGGCGTTGGACGCCCCGCCGTCCACCATGACAGGTCGAGTACGACCGACCGTGCCGGAACCCGCCCGCGCGACGCACCGTCAGCCGAACGAGTGACGGTGCGCCGCGCGGGCGGGCGGGTCGCCGCTACTGCCGGGTCAGCGTGCCGACGGCCACCGTGCGGTTCCAGGCGAAGTCCAGTCCGCCGTCCTTGCGGAGGTCCAGCGTGAAGTCGCCGCTGACGCAGGTCGTGACGGTGTTGCGGACGACCGCCTCGTGCCCGGTCAGCCGCCGGTCGGTGCGCTCGGTGAGCGTCCACCGGGTGGTGCAGCCCAGCGGCGTGTACTCGGCGTCGGCGAACTCCTCGCCGAGCTTCGGCTCGCGGATGCTGACCTTCAGCACGTACTTCCGGCCGCTCTGGGTGATCGTGCCCTGCCAGTCACCGACCCACCCGCCCGCCGGCGACGGCGGGGCGGAGGCCGACGGCGGGGCGGCAGCCGACGGCGAGCCGGCGGGCGGCGCAGAAGTGCCGGGCGCGGGCGCCGACGGCGCGCCGGCCGCCTCGGGCCCGCCCCCGTCCGAGGACGTCGCCAGGAACACCCCGATCAGCGTCGCGACCGCGGTGATCACGGCGGCGATCGCGGTCAGCAGCGCCGGCCACGGCAGCGGCCGCCCCCGCCGCCCGCCGGCCGCGCCCCTCCTGCCGCCTGCCCCGCCCGTGCCGCCCGTTCCCCCGCCGCCACCGCTCGCCTGACCGGCCATCAGCAACCACCCCCGACGGATGGCTACCCCGTCGGGGGTGGAACGGAACCCGGGGTTCAGGCCGTCGGGACGGGCCCGGTGGTGGAGCGGATGACCAGCTCGGGGTCGAAGAGCAGCTCGCCGGTCGGCGTGTCGCGGCCGGCCACCAGGGCGAGGACGCTGCGGCCGACCTCCAGGGCGAGGCGGTCGGCGGGCTGGCGGACGGTGGTGAGCGGCGGGTCGGTGAACTCGGTGATCATCGTGCCGTCGTAGCCGACCACCGAGACGTCGCCGGGCACCGAGCGGCCGAGCCGGCGGGCGCCGCGGATCACGCCGAGCGCCATGTAGTCGCTGGCGGCGACGATCGCGGTGGCGCCGCGGACGAGCAGCGCGCCGGCCGCGGCCTGGCCGCCCTCGACGGTGTAGGACTGGCGGATCACCAGTTCCTCGGGGTGGGTGGCGCCGCGCCGGGCCATCGCGTCCAGGAAGCCGCGGACCCGGCGGTCGGCGGGGCGGTTGCCGGCCGGGCCGGAGACCATGCCGATGACGCGGTGGCCGAGCCGGTGCAGGTGGTCGACGGCGAGTTCGGCGGCCAGCCGGTCGTCGGTGGAGAAGACCGGGGCGGGCACGCCGTCGGCGAACTCGCCGTTGACGCCGACGTACGGGATCCGGCGCGAGCGCAGGATCTCGTAGCTCTCGGTGGCGACGCCCTCGACGGTGTTGGACGCGGAGAGGAACACCACCGCGGCGATGCCCTTGTCGATGATCGCCGAGATGTACTCGGGCTCCTGGACGCCACCGGCGAAGGACGGGCAGAGCACGGTCTTCAGGCCGTGCGGGGCGAGCGCGGACTCGATCCGCTCCGCGACGTCGGCGAAGAACGGGTTGGAGACGTGCTCGGTGACCACGGCGACCAACTGGCCCTCGACGGCCCGCTCGTAGCCGAGGTCGGCCATCGCGCGCTCGACGGCGTCCCTGGTCCGCTTCGCCACGCCCTGCCGCCGGTTGATCACCCGGCTGACGGTGGCCTCGCTCACGCCCGCGTGCGCGGCGATCTCGACGATGCCGATCTTCATGTCCTCACCCTCACCGGAACCCTCAGCGGACGACGCTCCGCCGGGCCGCTCACTGGACGCCCCGGATCCGGGCCAGTCCCATCCGGGGGACCCGCACGCCGTGCAGGCCCGGGGCCAGGGTGTTCCGGGTCCGCCCGATCATACGGCCGTCGGGGCCGTGCACCTCCATCTCGGCGTCCACCGGGCCGCCCCGGACCTCGACCACCACCCGGTCCGCGGCGCTGCCGTTGACCAGCACGGTCTCCCGGTGCGCGGCGGGGTCGAGCGGGACGACCCGCTCGGTGTGCACGTCGACCACCCGGACGCCGTCGGCGACCGACTCGACCAGGGTGTACTGCTCGTCGGGGCGGCCGGGTTCGACGTCGCCGTCCAGCAGTTGGGGCCGCAGCTCGCGCCAGCGGGCGAGCCAGAAGCGCAGCGCGTCGAGGTGCTCGGCGGGCAGTTCGTCGAGCCGGACGGAGACCTGCGGGACGGCGTGCAGGGTGCTGATCAGGTTGCGGGCGGCGGTCTCGACGGGCGCGCCGGCGTCCCAGAGCAGCGGGTCGCTGTGCACGGCGCCGCCGGCGGCGAGCAGTCCGGTGTCCAGGGTGCGGATCCGGTTGGCGGTGGTGTCGCCGGGGCAGTCGAAGGAGCGCAGCAGGTTGCCGAACTCGGCCATCGCGGGCCCGACGTAGGGCTGGCGCAGTTCGAGCAGCAGCTCGGGGCGGACGGCTTCGAGGGCCGCGCGCAGGTCGGTGAGCAGGCCGATCAGGGCGGCGCCGACGTCTCCGCCGCCGTCCCGGGCGTAGACCATCGCCTCGTCCAGGAAGTCGACCTTGAGACCGTCGAAGCCGTGCTCGCGGACCAGCCGGACGCAGGTGTCGACGACGTGCGCGCGCACCTCGGGGCGGCGCGGGTCGAGCACGTGCGCGCCGGGGACGCCGGCCGGGCGGGGGGCGTACCGGGCCCAGGCGGCGTGGCAGTCGGCGTCGGGGCCGAGCAGCAGCGGGGCGGTCCAGGCGAGGTAGCGCAGGCCGGTGGCGCGGACGGCGGCGACGTGCGCGCCGAGGTCGGGGAACTTGGCCTCGTCGGGCCGCCAGTCGCCGACCCCGGCGTAGCCGCGGCCGCTGCCGTGCCGCTGCCAGCCGTCGTCCAGGATGGCCGCGCCGAAGCCGAGCCCGGCGGCGAGCGCCGCCTGCTTCTCCACCTCGGCGGCGCTGACCCGCTGGTTGTAGGCGTACCAGGTGCACCAGAGCGGGAGCCGGGCGGCCTCGGGGACGGGCATCGCGGCGGTGCGCGCGGCGTACCAGGCGCGCAGCGGGCGCAGCGCGGCGGCGACCGAGGGGGCGCGCGGGGCGAACAGGACGCGGTGGACGCGGTCGGCGGGGGCGAGGTGGAGGTGGACGACGTAGCTGTCGTTCTCCTCGGAGACGCCGTAGCGCAGGGTGGTCTCGCGGACCGGGTCGGCGGCGGCGAAGGTGAGCAGGGTGGCGCCGGAGTGGTCGTGCAGGCAGCCGGCCGGCAGGCCCTTGACCAGGCTGGTGGCGGCCCGGCCCTCCCAGTCGGCGACGGGGGTGCGGCGCCAGTCGGCGCCGGGGTGCCAGTAGCCGGCGGCGTCGCCGAGCGGCAGGGTGAGCCGGACCTCGACGTGCGCGCCGGGGGCGTGGACGGCCAGGACGGTGAGTCCGGAGGGGTCGCGGGTGGCGGTCCAGGCGGTGTCGGCGCCGTCGGCGAGGACGGCGGCCCGGACGGTGTCGAGCAGCGGCGCGTACCGGGCCGGGGCGAGTTCGGCGGTGGTCACGGCCTCGTCGGCCGGGGTGGCGACGGCGGCGGTGACGGGCCCGGGGGCCGGGGTGGTGACGGGCCCGAGGGCCGGGGTGGTCACGGTGGTTACTCCTTGACGGCACCGGCCAGCAGGCCGGAGACGAAGTGGCGCTGGAGGGCGAGGAAGACGATCGCCATCGGGATCGCGGCGACGGCGGTGCCGGCCAGGATCGCGCCGTAGTCGGTGTCGGTGACGCCCTTGAGCGAGGCGAGCGCGACCGGGACGGTCAGTGCGGCGCTGTCGCGCAGCACGATCAGCGGCCAGACGAAGTCGTTCCACTGGAACAGGAACAGGAAGATCGCGAGGGCGGCGAGCGCGGGCCGCATCGGCGGCAGCACGACCCGCAGGAAGAGCCGGAGTTCGCCGCAGCCGTCGATCCGTCCGGAGTCGAGCAGTTCGTCGGGGATGGTGCCCATCGACTGGCGCATCAGGAAGATCCCGAACGGCAGCGCCAGGTTGGGCAGGATCACCGCCTGGTAGGTGTCGAGCCAGCGCAGGTCGGCCATCAGCTGGAACAGCGGGACGAGGGTGACCTGGGCGGGGACGACCAGGCCGAGCATCAGCAGCGCGAACAGCCCGTGGCGGCCCTTGAAGCGGTACTTGGCGAAGGCGTAGCCGGCCAGCGTGCAGACGGTGCCGGCGCACAGGGTGTAGATCCCGGCGATCAGCAGCGAGTTGAGCACGACCCGGCCGAAGTGCGCCTGGTCCTGGAGGGTCCGCAGGTTGGCGCCGAGGTGGCCGCCGGGGGCGAGCGGGGGCGGGGAGCCGAAGATGTCGGTGTTGCTGTGGGTGGCGGCGACGACCAGCCAGTAGAACGGGAGCAGGACGGCGGCGAGCGTGAGGGCCAGGCCCCAGGTCAGGGTGATGCTCCGGGCGGTGGTTCTCATCGCTTGCCTCCGGGCTTGTGGCCGGGCTTGTGGCCGGACTTGTCGCCGTCGCGGTCGCCGAGCACCTTGAACTGGACCAGGCCGAGGAGGCCGATCAGCACGGCCAGCGCGTAGGCGATGGCGGAGGCGTAGCCGAAGTCGAAGTAGCTGAAGGCGTTCTGGTACAGGTACATGCCGATGGTGAGGGTGGCGTTGTCCGGTCCGCCGCGGGTCAGGACGTACGGCTCGTCGAAGATCTGCAGGGTGCCGATGGTGGAGAGCACGGTGGTGAGCAGCAGCGCGGGGCGCAGTCCGGGCAGGGTGACGTGCCGGAAGGACGTCCAGCCGCCGGCGCCGTCGACGGCGGCGGCGTCGTACAGCTCGGTCGGGATGGTCTGGAGGCGGGCGAGCAGGATGACCGCGTTGTAGCCGGTGTAGTGCCAGGTCAGGGCGAGGGCCAGGGAGAGCTTGGCCCACAGCGGATCGGTCAGCCAGGGGACGGCGTCGATGCCGGCGAACTGCAGCAGCCAGTTGACCAGGCCGTACTTCTCGTTGAGCAGCACCGAGAAGATCACGCCGTAGGCGACCAGGCCGGTGACCATCGGCAGGAAGAAGCCGAGCCGGAAGACGGCGCGGGCGCGCAGCAGCCGAGAATCGAGGGCGACGGCGAGGCCGGTGGCGAGGGCGAGCATCAGCGGGACCTGGACGACCAGGACGGTCGCGGTGTTCTTCAGCGCGGTCCAGAACAGCGGGTCGTGCAGCAGCCGGGTGTAGTTGTCGGCGCCGACGAAGGTGTCCTGGCCGTCGACGGTCTTGTGCAGGCTGAGCACGAAGGACCGGGCGATCGGGTAGAGCTTGAAGACGGCGAACAGGGCGAGCGCCGGCAGCACGAACAGGTACGGGGCCGCCCGCCGGGCCCCGGACCCGGGCCGGCGGCGGGCGGTGGCGGTGCCCGGGCGGCGGGCGGTGGTGGTGCCGGGGCTGCTCATCGGACGACCTTGCGGCCCGTCTGCTGGGCGAGCTGGTCGGCGGCCTGCTTGAGCACGTCGGCCGGGGCGGCGCCCTTGAGCAGCACCTTGGTCTGGGCGTCGGTGACGACCTTGAGCGCGCGGGCGTAGTCGGCGCTGTAGTTGAAGGCCGGGGAGGGGGCCTTGAGCGCCTCCAGGAACACCTCGCCCTTCTGCCGGCCGCCGAAGAACGCGGACGGGGTGTGGAAGGCCGGGTCGTCGTAGGCCGCCATCAGGGCGGGGGCGATGCCCTTGTCCTGGTAGATCTTCACCTGGGAGGCGGGCCGGGTGAGCGCGAACTCGACGAACTTCCAGGCGGCGGCCTGGTGCTTGCTGGTGCCGGAGATCGCCAGGTGGGTGGAGTTGACGGTGGCGGCGGTGGAGCCGCCGCGGCGGACCGCCGGGGGCAGCCGGACGCCCCACTTGCCCTTCTCCTCGGGGACGGTCTCCTCGATGATGCCGCCGTACCAGGTCGGCATCGGCAGGACGGCGCTGGTGCCGGCCTTGATCGCGGCGATCTGGGCGTTCCAGCCGCCGGAGAGGTCGGCGAGCAGGTCGGCGTCGTTGAGCTGCTTGATGATCGTCATGGCCTTGACGGCCTCGGGCGAGTCGAGGGTGATCGCGCCGTCCAGGTCGAAGTAGAACGCGCCCTGGAGCTGCAGCAGCAGTTGGAAGAAGTTGGCGGCGTCCGGGACGGAGGCGGGCTTGTCGATGCCGAGCAGGTACTTGCCGGTCTTCGCCTTGATCGTCTTGCCGGCCTCGACGGTGTCGTCCCAGGTGTCGAGCGCCTTCACGTCGACGCCGGCCTGCTCGAACACGTCGGAGCGGTAGTAGAAGCCGCCCGAGTTGGCCTCCCACGGCAGGGCGTTGATCCGGCCGTTCCTGCCGCCGACGGTGGCCCACAGGCCCTGGGCGAAGGCGTCCTTGTAGCGGTCGGCGCCGAGCTTGGCGAGGTCGGCCAGGCCGTTCGGGAACTTCTCCGTGTAGCCGGGCAGGTAGTCGATGCCGATGTGCAGGACGTCGGCGAGGCCGGCGCCGCCGGCCGCCAGGCCGGTGGTGATCTTGTCCCAGATGGCCGGGTTGCCGATGTCCTCGACGGTGACCTTGACGCCCGGGTACTGGACGTTGAACGCGGGGACCAGCGCCTTCAGTTCGGCGGCCGGACCGGCCCAGCTCCAGACGCTGATCTCGCCCTGGTCGGCGGCCCCGACGGCGCCGCCGCCCCCGCCGCTGCCGGACCCGCTGCAGGCGGCGAGGCCGGTGAGGCCGGCTCCGGCGGCGAGGGCTCCGCCGGCTCTCAGGACGGTGCGACGGGACAGGCTCATGGGGGGAACCGCCTTGTTTTCCGAGGGTGGCGAGGGTGGGCCGACGGGGGCGTCGGCGTGCCAGGACGGTAGCAACCAGCGGTTTTGACTTGCAAGATGTCATTGAAAACTTTCTGCCGGTTATGGCACCCATAGCGTGCAAGTGTCTTGTTGGGCTTCCGACAGGGCTGCTAGCGTCCGGCACCGCATCCCCCGTCACCCATCTGACCGGAGACCCTCATGCGCCCTGCCCGCCCCGCCCGCACCGCCCGCTCTGGCCGCCCCGCCCGCACGACCCTGCTGGCCGCGCTCTCGACGGCCGCCGTGCTGGCCCCGCTGACCGTCGCCGTGCCGACCGCCGACGCGTCCGCGGCCCTGCCGAAGCTCACCAACGCCGGCTTCGAACAGGGCAGCGCCGCCTGGCACTTCACCGACGGCACCGGCGTCGCGACCAACAACCCGCACAGCGGGAGCAAGCTGGTCTACCTGGACGACGGCACCGGCAAGAAGGTCTGGCAGACCGTCAGCGCCCGCAAGGGCGGCAGCTACGACGTCTCGGCCTGGATCGCCACCGGCTGGACCGGCGGCAGGTTCACCGTCCGGGTCAACGGCGCCGTCGCGGGCGGCGTCGACCTGCCCTACCGGGCCGCGTACGCCCGCTACACCGTCCCGCGGATCGCGGCGAAGGCCGGCGACCGGATCGAGATCGCCTTCGAGTCGGGCGACGGCTGGATCAACGCGGACGACGTCTCGCTGGCGCTGTCCGGCCCGGCCGTCACCGACCCCGGCTTCGAACAGGGCGGCGGCGGCTGGCAGTTCACCGACGGCACCGGCGTCGCGACCAACAACCCGCACAGCGGGAGCAAGCTGGTCTACCTGGACGACGGCGCCGGCCCGAAGGTCTCGCAGACCCTCACCGCGAACGGCCCCGGCACCTACTCCTTCTCCGCCTGGATCGCCACCGGCGGCCCCGGCGGCACCTTCACCGTCCGGGTCAACGGCACCGCGGCGGGCACCGTCGCACTGCCCGCCGCACCGAAGTACGCCCGCTACACCGTCCCCCGGGTCGCGCTGAAGGCCGGCGACCGGGTCGAGATCGCCTTCGCCTCGGCGGCCGGCGCCGGCTGGGTCAACGTCGACGACGTGATGGTCTCCCCGCTGCCCGCCACTCGGCCCAAGGTCGCCTCCTCCGACCCGAAGATCGCCGAACTCTTCGCCTGGGCCGCCGACAAGGCCGGCAGCTGGGCCCAACTGCCCGGCGCCACCGGCCCGGTCAACGCCGACGAGCGGCAGACCGGCGGCACCGGCTCCACCACCTACGAGGCGTCGTACTGGGCGGGCTACGCGCACCGCTCCGCCTTCTACGGCCGCGACACCGCCCACCAGGTGGACGGCGCCGCCGTGCTCGGCCTGGACGCGGAGAACCGCGACATGCTCGGCGCGTTCGCCGCCACCGCCACCGAGGAGCACGCGTACTACCCGGTGTGGGCGCTGAACTTCGACGACCGCACCAACCTGTCGATCGACTACCGCAGCCCGAGCGTCTTCGTCCGCGAGGTGCCCTCGACCTTCGAGCTGGTCGAGAAGGCCGACAAGGCGTACCGCTGGAGCGGCGACGCCTCCTACGTGAACGACCCCGCGCTGTGGGCCTACTACCAGCACGCCACGAACGAGTTCATCGCGCTGCACGACTCCGCCAAGCCCAACGGCGTCGCCGAGGGCACCGGCAAGGGCATCTTCTCCGGCGCGGCCAGCTACGACGAGAGCGGCGACGACCGCTTCGCCGAGGCCGGCGACTCGATCGGCTCCCAGTACCAGGCCCTGCTGGCCGTCGCCGACCTGGCCGCGGGGCGCGGCGACAGCGCGCTGGCCGCGCGGTACCGGCAGCGCGCCGCCGACCTGAAGACCTACTTCAACACCACCTGGAGCGGCACCGGGACCGGCGCCGACATGGTCCGCGGCTACAGCACCAGCGGCACCCCGATCACCGGCTGGGGCCGGGAGAACAGCTGGTTCATGCCGCTGAAGAAGATCGTCGACGCCGGGCCGCGCAACGACGCCTACCTCGACTACATCGACGAGCAGTCGCAGGGCGACGAGCGCCCCAGCAACATCGAGGCGTACACCTACCTGCCGGACACCTTCTTCGCCTACAACCGCAACGACACCGCGTGGAAGTGGATGCAGTACGTCTACGACCGCCGCGACGAGCGCCACATCGTCACCAAGCAGGGCCCCAACGGCGACTACCCGGAGGTCTCCTTCACCCTGCTCAGCCAGACCGTCCAGGGCCTGCTCGGCGTCGACCCGGACGCCCCCGCGCACACCCTGGCCACCGCCTCCCACCTGCCGACCGGCACCGACTGGCTGGGCATCGACGACCTCGCCGTCGGCCGCAACACCTTCGCGCTGCGCCACGACGGCGCCACCGCCTCCACCCTGACCAACAAGACCGGCGCCGACACCTACACCTGGGAGGCCCGGATCCCCGGCACCCACGCCACCCTGACCGTCGACGGCACCCCGCGGCCCGCCGCCACCAAGACCGTCGACGGCACCGTCTACTCCTACGTCACCGTCCCGGTCGCCCCGGGCGCCACCGCCACCGTCCGCGCCTCCTGACCCCGCCCCCTCCCCGCACGCGCCGCAGCGCCCCGGCCGCCGCCGGGGCGCTGCGGCGTCCTCACGCCGGGGCCGCCGTCACATCCCGGTGCCGTAGTAACCGCCCACCCCGCGCCGGTAGTCGGCGTCCAGGGCGTGCGACTCGCGGTGGTACTCAGGGGAGTTCTTGATCTCCTCCTTGGCCCGGTCGACCCAGACCGTCTTCTCGCTCTCGTCGATCAGCCGGATCACCCCCGCCGGCAGCAGCACCTCCCGCCCGAAGATCCACGGGCCGGTGTCGACCACGATGTAGCCGTCCTCGGCCTCGTACGAGTGCTTGTCCACCTTGCCGATGTGCCCGTCCGTCGCCTCGACCCGGTACCCGGTCAGGTCGACGCCCGGCTGGTAGCCCTCGGCCTTCTCGTAGCCCCACATGCCGTCGCTCACAACTTCCTCCTTGTCGAGGGGAGTTCATCGATCTGCGAACCGGCTGCCCGGTTCCGGCGCGGACATGCGCGGCTATTCGTGCTTTTTCGGGCGGGGTCTTTCTCGGGCTGGGCCTTCTCGGGCGGAGCCTTTTCCGGGCGGGGCTCAGCGGGCCGGTTCTCCCGGGGGTTCGAGGCGGGCCAGCCAGCCGGTGAGCAGGGCCTCCAGTTGGGCGGCCTCGGCGGGGGTGAGGGGGGCGAGCAGGTCGTGCTCGTTGCGGATGTGGTCGGTGAAGGCGCGGTCGAACAGGTCGCGGCCGGCCTCGGTGAGGGCGACCACCCGGCCGCGCCGGTCGTCGGCGGCGGGGCGGCGGGCGACCAGGCCGGCCCGCTCCAGGCGGTCGATCCGCTTGCTGACGGCGCCGGTGGTGACCATGGTGTGGGCGGCGAGTTCGCCGGGGGCCCGCTCGTACGGGGCGCCGGCCCGGCGCAGGGCGGCCAGCACGTCGAACTCGCCCTCGCCCAGGTCGTAGCGGGCGTAGACGGCGGTCAGCTGGTGGGTGAGCAGGGTGGCGACCCGGTGCAGGCGGCCGATCACGCCCTGCGGGGCGACGTCGAGGTCGGGGCGTTCGCGGCGCCAGGCGGCCTGGATCCGGGCGACGTGGTCGAGGGGCTGCTCCATGGTCCCAGCATAACCGGGATGTCTTCCTCGGAAGCTATATTGTCTTCCATGGAAGCGATACTCCGGTGGGGCGCGCTCACCGCCCTCGCGCCCGTCGCCTGGGGCGCCAACTACTACGTCACCCACCACTACCTCCCCGCCGACGCCCCGCTCTGGGGCGCCGCGCTGCGCGCCCTCCCCGCCGGGCTCCTGCTGCTGGCCGCCGCCCGCCGCCGCCCGCGCGGCGCCTGGTGGTGGCGCTCGACCGTGCTCGGCGCGCTGAACACCGCCGCGTTCTTCGTCCTGGTCTACCTCGCCTCGCAGCGGCTCCCGGCCGGCACCGCCGCCACCGTGATGGCCCTCTCCCCGCTCGCCCTGATGCTCTCCGCCTGGCCGCTGACCGGCGAACGCCCCCGCCCCGCCCAGCTCGCCGCCGGCGCCGTCGGCGTCACCGGCGCGGCCCTGCTGCTCGCCGCCCCCACCGGCCCGCCCTCCCCCGCCGGCCTGCTCGCCGCCCTCGGCGCCCTGCTGGTCTCCGCCGTCGGCCACGCCCTCACCAAGCGCTGGACTCCCCCGGACGGCGGCCCCGGCGTCCTGGCCCCCACCGCCTGGCAGCTGACCATCGGCGGCCTGCTCCTGCTGCCCGTCGCCGTCCTCGCCGAGGGCCCGCCGCCCGCCCTGACCGGCGCCGCGCTGCCCGCCTTCGCCTACACCTCGCTGATCGCCACCGCCCTCGCCTTCCTCGCCTGGTTCGCCGGCCTGCGCCGCCTCCCCGCCGCCACCGTCGGCCTGATCGGCCTCCTCAACCCCGCCACCGGGGCCCTCCTCGGCACCACCCTCGACCACGAGCCGCTGGGCCCGGCCCAGTTCACCGGCATGGCCCTGATCGCGGCCGGCCTCCTGCTCGGCCGCCCGCGCGCCGCCCCTGGAGTCTCCACAACGGCCGGAACGGCCGGAACGGCAGCCGGAGCAACGGAAGGAGCCCGCGATGGGAACCGGCTTCCAGGTCAGCGCCGACCGGGAGCGCGCTGAGCCGTGGGCCTTCGGCCGCTCGGTCCCGGCCTCGGCCTCGGCCTCGGGGCGTTCGTCCGGGAGTTCGGCGCGTGAGGCGCCCCGGCGGGTGAGGCCCCGGCGGGCGGCGGGTTCAGTGCGTGTCGACCAGCCGGGCCGGGACGGCGAGGACCGCGAGGCGGCCTGCGGCGGCGGCGGGGCGGAAGTCGAAGGGGCTGGTGAAGGGGCCGGTGACGAGGATCAGGGTGCGGTGGGCGCGCAGGGCGCGGGCCCATTCGCGGGCGGCGGCGAGCGGGCCGTCGTACCAGGGGGTGCCGTCGGGGCGGGTGACGACCAGGCGGGTGCCGTCGTAGGCGGCGGCCCAGTCCTCGCGGAGCGCGGGGAGGGTGTCGGGTCCGGTCCAGCCCTCGCCGGCGGGGGCGGGGCGGTGCGGGGCGGCAGGGGCGACCAGGGCGGGGCGGTGGTCGGCGAGCAGGTCGGGCCAGGGCGGTCGGGCCCGGTCACCGCCGTCGGTCCGTTCCATTCCGTCCGCCCCCTGTGATCACCGGTGGTTCCGGGGGCCTTTCGGAGCGCGGGCCGTTCCGGATCGGCCGCGGCCCGCCCGTGCGCGTTCCGGGCCGCCCGGACGGGTCTCGGGGCGCGGGCCGCCGCGGAGGGGCCGCGGCACGGCCGTGCGCGTTCCGGCCTGCCCGGACGGGTCGTCAACTCGCGTTCATGACAGGCGGATGACAGTTCCGTGGCGCCGTCCGCCGGACCCCTACCCGGGGGTCACTTCGCGGACTAACGTGCGGCCGGACTTCCGATACCCCCTGTCAGGAAGAGGCCCAGGTGCCCGCTGCCCCCGTCCCCCGCCGACTGCGCTCGGCGACCCTCGCCGTGCTCGCCTCCGCCGCGCTGCTGCTCGGCGCGCTCACCGCCCAGCCCGCCGCCGGCGCCGCCGCCGGGCCCGTCCCGGCCGCCGGGGATCCGTGCCTGGGGCAGTGCCAGGACATCCTGACGGCGGGCGAGAACGGCCACGCCACGCTGGCCGGGATCCTGCTGCACCAGAGCGTCGGGACCCGCCCGGCGCACTCCGCGGACCAGGTCGACGCGTACGACGCGCTGCTGCACGACTACAGCGGCCTGACGCCGGACCAGCTGTCGGCGTACTTCGACGACGCCTCGTTCGGGGTGCCCGCCGGGCAGGTGGAGAGCACCGCCACGCCGCGTCCGGGCGTGACCATCACCCGGGACAAGGCGACCGGCACGCCGCACGTCAAGGGCGTCACCCGGTCCGACACCGAGTTCGGCGCCGGGTACGCGGCCGGGCAGGACCGGCTCTGGCTGATCGACGTGCTGCGGCACGTCGGCCGCGGGCAGCTGTCCTCGTTCGCGGGCGGCGCGGCGGGCAACCGGGCGCTGGAGCAGAGCCTGTGGGCGGTCGCCCCGTACACCGAGGCCGACCTGCAGCAGCAGCTCGACCGGGTGCGGGCGTCCGGCCCGCGCGGGGCGCAGGCGTGGCAGGACGTGCAGGACTACGTGGCGGGCCTGAACGCGTTCGCGGCGGCCGACGTCGCGGCCAACAACTACCCGGGCGAGTACGTGCTGACCGGGCACGGTTCGACCATCGCCCCGTTCACGGCGACCGACGTGGCGGCGATCTCCTCGGTGATCGGGGCGATCTTCGGCGGCGGTGGCGGCGGCGAGGTCGGCAACGCGCTGGCCCGGATCGCGCTGCGCCAGCAGTACGGCGCCGAGGCGGGCGACCGGGCGTACGCGGCCTGGCGCGCCGGGGACGACCCGGAGGCGACGGCCACCGTGCACGACGGCACCTCCTTCCCGTACGCGGCCTCGCCCGCGAACCCGGTGGGCACCGCGCTGCCGGACCCGGGCTCGGTCGCCGCCGTCCCGCACACCGCCAACGGCACCGGCACCGGCGCGGCGGTCGCGAGCACCGCCCAGTCCGCCGAAGGCGTGCTGCCCGCCGACCTGATCACCGCGAAGAAGGGCATGTCGAACGCCCTGCTGGTGTCCGGCGCGCACACCGCCTCCGGGCACCCGATCGCCGTGTACGGCCCGCAGACCGGCTACTACGCGCCGCAGATCCTGATGGTGCAGGAGCTGGACGGCCCGGGCCTGCGCAGCCGGGGCGCGTCCTTCCCCGGGCTGAGCTTCTACGTGGAGATCGGCCGCGGCCTGGACTACTCGTGGAGCGCGACCTCCGCCAACCAGGACATCACCGACACCTTCGCGGTCGACCTGTGCGAGCCCGGCGGCGGCACCCCGAGCACCTCCTCGACCGGCTACCTGCTGGACGGCGCCTGCACCCCGTTCGAGCGGCTGACCCAGCACAACGCCTGGCAGCCGAGCACCGCCGACTCGACCGCGGCGGGCTCGTACGACCTGGTGGCGCTGCGCTCGGCGTACGGCCTGGTCACCCACACCGGGACGGTCGGCGGGCGGCCGGTGGCGTACACCGCGCTGCGCTCGACCTACCGGCACGAGGTGGACTCGGTGATCGGCTTCCAGCAGTTCAACGACCCGGCGGCGATCACCTCGGCGGCGGCCTTCCAGCGCGCCGCGCAGGACATCGGCTACACCTTCAACTGGTTCTACGCGGACGCCGACCACACCGCGTACTACAACTCCGGCACCGAGCCGCTGCGCGCCCCCGGCACCGACCCCGACCTGCCGATCCTGGCCCGGTCCGGCTACACCTGGCAGGGCTGGGACCGGGCCGCGAACACCTCGGCGGTCGAACCGCCGGCCCGGCACGCGCAGTCCACCGACCAGGACTACTACGTCAGTTGGAACAACAAGCAGGCACCGGGCTTCACCTCCGCCTGGGGCAACGGCGCCGTGCACCGGGCCGACCTGCTGGACACCCGGGTGAAGGCGCTCGCCCAGCGCGGCGGCGTCACCCGGACCGACCTGGTCCAGGCGATGGAGGACGCCGCCAACGTCGACCTGCGGGCCGAACGGGTGCTGCCCGAGCTGCTCGCGGTGCTCGACTCCGCGCCGGTCGCCGACCCGGCCGCGGCCGCCGCGATCGCCAAGCTGCGGGCCTGGGCGGCGGGCGGCTCGCACCGGCGCGAGGCGAGCAAGGGCGCGGGCGCGTACACCGACGCGGAGGCGATCCGGATCCTGGACGCCTGGTGGCCGCTGCTGGTCGAGGGCGAGTTCCGGCCCGGCCTGGGCGACGCAGCGTGGGGCGCGCTGACCGCCGTCGCGCCGATCAACGAGACGCCCTCCGGCGGGCAGTTGGGCGCGACGTCCGGCGGCGACGACATCGCGGCCGGCCAGGCGCACAAGGGCTCGGCGTTCCAGCACGGCTGGTGGTCGTACGTCGACAAGGACCTGCGGACGGTGCTCGGCCGGCCCGTCACCGGCCCGCTGGACCGCGCCTACTGCGGCGGCGGCGCCCCGGCCGCCTGCCGGCAGCTGCTGCTGACCACCCTCGGCCAGGCCGTGGCCACCCCCGCCACCACCACCTACCCGGCGGACAAGTACTGCGCGGCGGGCGACCAGCTGTGCGCCGACTCGATCGTGCACCGGGCGATGGGCGGCATCACCGTGCCGCGGATCGCCTGGCAGAACCGGCCCACCTACCAGCAGGTGGTGGAGTTCCCGGCCCGCCGCACCGACGACCTGACCAACCTGGCCCGGGGCGCCACCGCCACCGCCTCCGACTACCAGGACGCCGTGGTGGTCGCCTACCCGCCCAAGCAGGCCGTCGACGGCGACCCGGGCACCCGCTGGGCGTCCAAGACGGTGGCCACCGCCTGGCTGAACGTCGACCTCGGCAGCGTCCGCAAGGTCGGCCGGGTCGTCCTCGACTGGTCCGACCAGTACGCCACCGCCTACCGGATCGACCTCTCCACCGACGGCACCACCTGGCGCACCGCCTACTCCACCACCACCGACCGGGGCGGCCTGGAGAACCGCGCCTTCCCGCCCACCGACGCCCGGCACGTCCGGATCGTGCTGCTCGCCCGGGGCACCGACAACCGCTACTCGCTCGACGAGGTCGGCGTCTACGCCAAGTGACCCGTTCGCCCGGCCCGTTCAGCGGGCCGGGCGGACCATCACCAGCAGGCGCGGCGAATCGGCCGTCGCCGCCTGCGAGTTGAACGCCTCGTACCCCCAACTCTCGTACACCCGCAGCACCTTCCCCTCCCCCGCCAGCGGGTTGACCATCAGCACCGCCCGGCCCTCGGCCCGGCCCGCCACCAGCGCGTCGTGGATCCGGCGGGCCGTGCCGCTCCCCCGCCAGGCCGCCCGGACGCCGATCTCGCGCAGCGCCAGCACCGGCGCGTCGGTGAAGCCCGCGGGCAGCGGCTCGGCCATCCGCGCCCAGTAGCGGTCGCCGGCCGCGACGGTGGTGCCGTACGCGTACCCGACGACGCCACTGCCTTCGGCGCGCCCGAGGACCAGCCCGAACCCGGGCCCGGCCGCGTACCCGTCGAGGCGCTCGGCGAACGCCGCCACCCGGTAGTTCGGCAGGTGCAGCAGCGGCGCCCGGACGTCCGCGTACACCGCCAGCAGCTCCCGGCGCGCCCCACCGGTCAGGGTGCCGTACCGGCTCAGCTCCACGCTCACTCCCGTCGCCCCTTCCTCGCGGCCGGTCCGGTCAGAGGCCGGTGATGACGGTGTCGCCGGTGAAGTCGAGTTCGGCCACGCCGGTGGTGGAGCAGGCGTCGAGCTGGGTGTTCGCGGCGACGGCGGTCGAGCTGACGGTGGCGCCCTGGAAGGTGCCGGCGGTGATGCTGCCGGCCAGTTCGACCACGGTGGTGCCGTTGACCACCCGGGTGTTGATCCGGGTGAAGGAGAAGGTGCTGGTGGTGGAGTCGTTCCAGGTGTAGGTCTTGCTGCCGGTCGGGAAGTTCAGCAGGTCGGTGCAGGTGAGCGTGGTGGTGTAGTGGTCCGAGGCGGTGGCGGAGGTGTAGCCGGTCGGCAGGCCGGTGCACGTCCAGGAGGTGCTCGCGTCGACGGTGACGCTCTGCGCGGTGTCGGTGACCGCCGGGCTGTAGGTGGCGGTGGTGCTCGCCGCGCAGTCGAGCAGCACGGTCTGGCCGTGAGCGGTGCCGGCCGGCACCAGCACCGCGGCCAGGACGGCGGCGGCCAGGGCGGGGACGGAGCGGGCGGTGGCGGAACGGCGCGGGGTACGCATGGGTGCCTCCGTACGGTGGTGCGTGCTGGGGTCCCCCCATGATGGGCCGTCGGACCGCCGGGCGACAGCCGCGTGTCCGGTCCGCCGCACGCCCCGGGGGCGCCCGGGGCTCAGGTGTCGCTCACCCGTCACTCCAGTGGCAGGCCGCCGTGTGGCCGTCGCCCGGCTCGGCCGTCGGCGGCTCGGTGGCGCAGCGGGCCTGCCGGGCGGGCGGGAGGGTGGTGTGGAGGGGGCAGCGGGCGCGGAACGGGCAGCCGGTGTGGCGGGCGGTCGGGGACGGCGGGTCGCCGGCCAGCAGCAGGCGGGGGCGGGCCCGTTCGGCCGCCGGGTCGGGCAGCGGGACGGCCGCCAGCAAGGCCCGGGTGTACGGGTGGCGGGGGCGGCCGAGCACGTCGGCGGCCGGTCCGGACTCGACGGTGCGGCCCAGGTACATGACGGCGACCCGGTCGGCGAGGTGCCGCACCACCGACAGGTCGTGCGACACGAACAGGTAGGCCAGGCCGAGTTCGGCCTTCAGCTGCTGGAGCAGGTTGACCACCCCGGCCTGCACCGAGACGTCCAGCGCCGAGACCGGCTCGTCCAGCACCAGCAGGTCCGGCCGGACGGCGAGCGCCCGGGCGATCGAGATGCGCTGCCGCTGGCCGCCGGAGAACTCGTGCGGGTAGCGGTCGGCGTGCGCCGGGTCCAGGCCGACCTGCCGCAGCAGCGCCGGGACGCGGCGGCGGGCCTCGGCGGTCGGCACCCGCTGGGCGAGCAGCGGCTCGGCCAGGACGTCGCCGACCGGCATCCGCGGGTCGAGCGAGGCCGCCGGGTCCTGGAAGACCATCTGCACCCGGGGCCGCAGCCGCCGGACGGCGGCCCGGTCGAGCGTCCCGGTGTCCTGCCCGAGCAGTTCGATCCGGCCGCCCTGCGGCGCGGCCAGCCGCAGGATCTCGGACAGCGTGGTCGACTTCCCCGAGCCGGACTCGCCGACCAGCCCGAGCGTCTCCCCCCGCCGGACGTCCAGGTCCACCCCGTCGACGGCGTGCACCTCGCCGCCGCGCCGCCGCAGCACCCCGCCCCGCCGCCCGGCGAAGCTGCGCCGCAGCCCCCTGACCACGAGCACGGGCTCCCGCCCGTCCCCCGCCCCCGGCACGGCGGCGGGCAGCGCCGGCACCGGGTACACCTCGGCGGGCGCGGGCCGCACGGCGGCCAGGTGCGCCGCCCGCACGCACGCCGCGAGGTGCGCGTCGGCGGCGGGCGGCAGCGGCTCGGCGGCCGGGGCCGGGGGCGCTGCCAGGAGCACCGAAGCCTGTGCGCCTTCGAGGCCCGCCAGGGCCGGTTCGGCGTCGTGGCAGCGGGCTTCGGCGAGCGGGCAGCGGGGGGCGAAGGCGCAGCCGGGGGCGGGCGGGTCGTCGGGGGTGGGCGGGCGGCCGGGGATGGGGACGAGCGGGCCGCCGGGGCCGTCGAGGCGGGGGACGGCGCCGAGCAGGCCGAGGGTGTAGGGGTGCCGGGGGGCGGTGAAGAGGTCGTGGACGGGGGCGGTTTCGACGATCCGTCCGGCGTACATGACGGCGACCCGGTCGGCGGTGCCGGCGATCACGCCGAGGTCGTGGCTGACCAGGACGAGGGCGGCGCCGGTCTCGCGCCGGGCGGTGCGCAGGACGTCGAGCACCTGGGCCTGGATGGTGACGTCGAGGGCGGTGGTGGGTTCGTCGGCGAGCAGGACGTCCGGATCGTTGGCGACAGCCATGGCGATCATGGCGCGCTGCCGCATGCCGCCGGAGAACTCGTGCGGGAAGGCGTCCAGGGCGCGGGCGGGGTCGGGGAGGCCGACCAGGTCGAGGAGTTCGGCGGCGCGGCGGCGGGCGGCGGCGCGGCCGAGGTCCTGGTGGACGCGGAGGGCTTCGGCGATCTGGTCGCCGATCCGGTGGACGGGGGTGAAGGCGGAGAGCGGGTCCTGGAAGACCATGGCGATCCGGCGGCCCCGGACGGCGGACAGCTGCCGGTCGGGCAGGCCGAGCAGTTCGCGGCCGTCGAGGCGGACGGAGCCGCGGACGCGGGCGCCGTCGGGCAGCAGGCCGAGGAGGGCGAGCGCGGTGACGGACTTGCCGGAGCCGGACTCGCCGACCAGTCCGAGCGTCTCGCCGCGCCACAGGTCGAGGTCGACGCCGCGGACGGCCGGGTGGCCGTCGAAGTCGACGCCGAGGTCGCGGACGCTGAGCAGCGGGACGGTCATGCGGCACCCCCACGGCGCGAACGGCGGAAACGGCGGGAACCGCGCGAACCGCGCGAACCGCGCGAACCGCTCGGACGCCGGGAACGGCGGTCGCCGGCGGCCGTCGGGTCGAGCGCGTCGCGCAGCCCGTCGCCGACCAGGTTGACGGCGAGCACGAACAGCACCAGCAGTCCGGCGGCGAAGTAGAACAGCCAGGGGAAGACCGGGGCCTCGGCGGCGCCGGCGGCGAGCAGGGTGCCGAGCGAGACGTCGGGCGGGCGGACGCCGAAGCCGAAGTAGGAGAGCGCGGCCTCGCTCATCACGGCGCCGCCGACGGCGACGGTGGCGTCGACGATCAGGAAGGAGGAGACGTTGGGCAGCACGTGCCGCCAGATGGTCCGGAACGGTCCGACGCCCATGTAGCGTGCGGCGGCGACGAATTCGCGTTCCCGGAGCGAGCGGGTCAGCGAGCGGACCACCCGGGCGGTGACCATCCAGTTGAAGCCGGCCAGCAGCAGGACGAAGGCGATCCAGCCGCTGCCGCGCAGCCGGGGCGAGAGGACGGCGATCACCAGGAAGGCGGGGAAGATCAGCATCAGGTCGACCAGGAAGGTCAGCAGCCGGTCGGTCCAGCCGCCGAAGTACCCGGCGCAGGCGCCGACCAGGGAGGCCAGTCCGGTGGAGAGGACGGCCACCAGCAGGCCGATCGCCAACGACTTCTGCAGGCCGCGGACGGTCTGCGCGAACACGTCCTGGCCGAGCCCGTTGGTGCCGAACCAGTGGGTGGCGGACGGGGGTTGGCGCAGCGCGGTGTAGTCGGGCGCGGCGTAGTCCCAGGGGGTGAGCCAGGGCCCGGCGAAGGCGAGCAGGAACAGCAGCGCCAGGACGGCGAGCCCGGTGAGCGCCCCGCGCGAGGCGGCGAGCCGGGCGGCGGCCAGCCGCAGCCGCCCGCGCGGGACGACGGGGTCGGCGGCGTCGGCGGGCTCGGCGGGCTCGGCGGGCTCGGCGAGGGCGGTCGCGGGGGCGCTCACGCGGTCCTCACCCGGGGGTCGAGCGCGGCGTGCAGGGTGTCGGCGAGGAGGCCGGCGGCGAGCACCACCACGGCGGCGAACAGGTTGACGGCGGCGACCGAGTTGACGTCCTGTTCGTTGACGGCCTGGATGAACCACTCGCCCATGCCGTGCCAGCCGAAGACGGTCTCGGTGATGGCGGCGCCGGTGAACAGGCCGAGGAAGGCGTAGGCGAACATCGTGGTCATCGGGATGACGGCGGTGCGCAGCCCGTGCCGGACCAGGGCGCGGCCGCGGGTGAGGCCCTTGGCGCGGGCGGTGCGCAGGTAGTCGGCGCCGAGCACGTCGAGCATGGTGGCGCGCTGGTAGCGGCTGTACGCGGCGAGGCCGCCGAGGGCGAGCGAGAGGGTGGGCAGCAGCAGGTGCAGCGCCCAGTCGGCGAGGTGGGTGCCGAGTCCGCCGGCCAGGTTGGGGGTCTCGTAGCCGGTGAACGGGACGACCTCGTGGCCGGCGGCGTCCTTCGCGGCGATGGCGCCGTTCTTGAGCAGCAGGGCGACCAGGAAGACGGGGGTGGAGAGCAGCACGAAGGAGAACACGGTCAGCAGCCGGTCGGAGATCCGGTACTGGCGGACCGCGCTCCAGGCCCCGGCGGCGACGCCGAGCAGCATGCCGAGCAGGCTGCCGACCAGCAGCAGGCGCAGCGAGACCCAGATCCGGCGGCCGAACTCGTCGTTGACGGCGGTGCCGTGGATGGTGCGGCCGAGGTCGCCGCGGAGCAGTCCGCCGGCCCAGGTGCCGAAGCGTTCGACGACGGGGGTGCGGTCGTTGAGGTTGAGCGCGGTGAGCTGCCGGTCGACGGAGGCGGCGGAGGGGCGCGGCTGCTTGGCCTCGAAGTAGGCGCGCGGGCCGAGCGCGCTGCCGGTGAGGACGTACGACAGGAACACCGCCGCGAGGAGCAGGGCGGCGTAGTAGCCGAGCCGTCCCGCGAGGTATCGCGTCACGGTCTGCCTCCGGTGTGGTTCGCACACCTGGGGAACATGGGCATTTGCCTTCGCTAGTACGGGTTTTGACGCACTTTCGCGCAGCAGTTGTACGCCATGCCGGGCGGTCCGTCCAGGGTTCGGCGGGTCGCCGGGTCCGGGCGGCCCGGTGAACCCAATGGTCAGAGTGGATCAGACGAGTGCGGACGGCGCGTTTCCGTCGTGTTGCACCGCGTTTCTTTTCGATCAGTTCCGCGCACCACCCTGGCGACCGGACTGACGGGCTGTTACGTTCGGCCCGCCGACATCGTTTTGGCTGCCCACAGTCAAGCTCCGCCACACCTGGCGGCCCCGACTCTTCGAGATCCGAGGACTCCCCCGATGCGCAGACCGCCCGCTCCCCGCCCCACCGGACACCGCACCGGTCGCGCCGCCGCCGCGGCCCTGGCCGTGCTGCTCGCCGCGACCGCCTGCAGCTCCGCGGGCGGCGGGTCGGCCGACGTGGCGAAGACGGTGGCCCCCACCGTGGACGCCGAGGACAACAACCCGCAGCCGCCGGAGAACGTCAAGGACGGCGGCGAGCTGCGGCTGCCGCTCCAGCAGTGGATCACCCAGTGGAACCCGTACCAGGTCGACGGCCGGTACGGGGACGCGGTGGAGATCATGTACTACACCGAGGCCAAGCTCTTCCGGGTCGACGCCAAGGGCGTCTTCCACCCCGACCCCTCGTACCTGGTCTCCGCCGAGGTCACCTCCACCTCGCCGCAGGTGGTGACGTACAAGCTCAACCCGAAGGCGGTCTGGTCGGACGGCACCCCGATCGGCTACCGCGACTTCGCGGCGGTCTGGAAGGCGTCCAACGGCAAGGACCCGGCGTACAACATCGCCGACCCCTCCGGCTACGAGCAGATCTCCGCCGTCGAGCAGGGCAAGGACCCGGGCGAGGTCAAGGTGACCTTCGCCGAGCCGTACGCCGACTGGCAGAACCTGTTCAACCCGCTGCTGCCGGCCGCCGGGATCTCCGCCCCGGCAGACTTCAACGAGGGCTGGGTGGAGAAGGTCCCGCTGTTCGGCGGCCCGTTCGTGGTCTCCAAGGCCGACAAGACCGCGCAGACGATCACCCTGACGCCCAACCCGCACTGGTGGGGCCCGAAGCCGAAGCTGGACCGGATCACCTACCGGGTGCTGGACGCCGCCGCGATCACCCAGGCGTTCCTGAACAACGAGACCGACTTCGCCTCGGCGGGCAGCGCCGCCTCGTACGGCCAGCTCAAGGACGCCCCCGACGCGGCGATCCGCACCGGCACCCCCTGGGACGAGGTGCACATCTCCTTCGGCGGCAACGGCCCGCTGGCCGACCAGAAGGTCCGGCAGGCGCTCGGCCGGGCGCTGGACCGCGCCTCGCTGATCAAGATCGCCAACAAGGGCGTGCCGGTGGAGTTCAAGCCGCTCGGCAACCACCTGTTCATGACCAACCAGAACGGCTACCGCGACAACTCCGCCGACTGGGCCGCCTACGACCCGGCCACCGCGAGGAAGTGGCTGGACGAGGCCGGCTGGAAGGACGCGGGCGGCAGCCGCAGCAAGGACGGACAGCCGCTGGAGCTGCACTACGTGCTGAACGACAGCTCCAACCAGGCCCAGGCCGACCTGGCCACCGCCGTGCAGAACATGCTCCAGCAGGTCGGCGTCAAGCTGACCGTCGACAAGGTGCCCAGCAAGGAGTACTTCACCAAGTACATCAACCAGGGCAAGTTCGACCTGGCCAGCTGGCGCAACACCGACTCCTTCCCGCTCTCCCAGACGGTGTCGATCTACCGCGCCCCGCAGGGCGACAACGTGTTCGGCAACTACTCGAAGCTGAGCACCCCCGAGATCGACGCCCTGCTGCGCAAGGCCGCCGCCACCCTCGACCCGGCCGCCGCCGCCGAGCTGTACAACCAGGCCGACGCGAAGATCTGGGAACTCGGCCACACCCTGGAGCTCTACCAGCGCCCCAGCATCGTCGCCGTCCGCAAGGGCCTGGCCAACTACGGCGCGGGCAGCCTCGCCAGCACCGTGATCACCTCGGTCGGCTGGCAGAAGTAACCCGCACCGGGGACGGCGGACGGGCCCGGCCTCGGCGGACGGTGCTCAGCGGTGCTTGAACTCCTCCAGCGCCGCGAGCACCGTCCGCCGCAGCGCCTCGCTGCCGACGTGCCCGGAGTCGTCGAAGACGTGCAGCCGGGCGTCCGGCCAGACCCTGGCCAGCTCCCAGGCGGTCTGCACCGGGCTGCCCATGTCGTACCGGCCGTGCGCCAGGACGCCCGGGATGCCCTTCAACCTGTGCGCCCCGCGCAGCAGTTGGTCCTCGGCCAGCCAGGCGCCGTGGCTGAAGAAGTGCGCGCAGATCCGGACGAAGGCGATCCGGTCGTCCGCCTCCCGGTCCCCGTACATGCCGGGGATCCCGTTCGGCTCGCCGGTGATCACCGCGTCCTCCCAGGCCAGCCAGGCGTCCGCGGCCGCCGCCCGGACCGCCCGGTCCGGGTCCTCCATCCGCCGGGCGTAGGCGGCCAGCAGCGCGTACACGTCGCCGTCCCAGGTGTGCTCGGGGACGGCGGCCCGGAAGCGGTCCCAGGCTTCGGGCCGGAACGCCGCCACCCGGTGGTAGAGCCAGTCGGTCTCGGCCGGGCGGGTCGTGGTGACCGCCTGGATCACGATCTCGCTGACCCGCTCCGGGTACCGCTGCGCGTAGGCCAGCAGCAGCGTCGACCCCCAGGAGGCGCCGTTCAGCAGCCAGCGCTCGATGCCGAGGTGCTCGCGCAGCCGCTCCATGTCGCCGACCAGGTGGTCGGTGGTGTTCAGCGCCATGTCGGCCGCCGGGTCGGAGGCGTGCGGGGTGCTCCGCCCGCAGTTGCGCTGGTCGAAGCGGACCAGCCGGTAGCGCTCCGGGTCCCACGCCCGGGTGGGACGGTCCGGCGTCCCCGCGCCCGGGCCGCCGTGCACGTACAGCGCGGGCTTGCCGGCCGGGTTGCCGAGCTGCTCGTAGTAGATCCGGTTGCCGTCACCGGTGTCGAGGAACCCGCGGTCGTAGGGGCCGGTCGGCGGGTACAGCAGGTCGTCCATGGAGGTCGATGGCATGACCGGCCATCCTAACTTCCCTACCGGAAACGGCAAATGAATACCCGTCACCCGGCTCCCGGGACGAGCCGGAGAGCCGGGGAGGCGCCGGGTGGCCGGGGTCGGAACCGGTCAGGCTTCCTTGGCGACCGGTCCGGCCGCGGCCTCGGCGTTGCGGCGGGTCTTGGCCCAGCCGTTGCGGCCGCTGAGCATCCGGCCGACGGCCCGCCAGGAGACCACGTACAGGAACAGCAGGTAGGCGGGGTAGACCAGGCCCCAGCCGAGCGCCCGCCAGAAGCCGGTGCCCGGTTCGCACTTGCGCCGGTAGATCGGGCCCCAGATGACGAACTGGCCGACCGCCATCACCGCGTACAGCAGCAGGCCGCGCCAGCCGCCGTCGGAGAGGTAGTCGAGGGCCGCCTCGGGGTGGCGCTGCCAGGAGAGCACCAGGGCGATCATCGGGAGGGGGTAGAGCAGCGCGCCGAGCAGTTGGAGCCAGGGCTGGCAGAGGAAGAAGGTGAGTTCCAGGAAGCCGGTGTTGGGGATCCGGTTGCTGCGCCAGATCGCCGGGATGTAGCCGAGGCACTGCATGACGCCCTGGGCCCAGCGGGTGCGCTGGGTGAGGAAGCGCTTGGTGTCGAACAGCGCCTCCTGCTCGACGTAGGTGTCGGCGCAGAAGGAGTTGATCCAGCCGACCAGCATCAGGTGGATGCCGAGCTCGAAGTCCTCCAGCAGGCGGCCGGTCCAGGGGCGGCCGCGCTCGGCGTCCAGGTCGTCGAGGGCGGCGAGGCGGACGAACTGGCCGTTGCCGCCGAGGCAGACCGTGCGGGAGGTCTTGCGGGCGTGCTGGAGGGCGGCGACCGGGGCGCGGAACTCCAGGTCCTGCATCCGGATCAGCAGCCGGCTGTAGAGGTTGCGCACCGCGCCGCCGTCGGGGGCCGGGCGGGCGTCGTCCCGGTTCATCATCCGGACCTCGATCTGCACGCCGCCGATGTCGGCGCGGCCGAGGAAGCGGCGGGCGGCGATGTGGTCGAGGCAGCCGGGCGCGGGGCGGCCGTCCGCGTCGAAGACGCCGACCACGACCCGGGTCCGGTCGGTGCCGGGCGGCAGCGCGGCGCACAGCGCGTCGTACGCGGCGTTCAGCGCCTCGCCCTTGCCGAGCCGGGCGTTGGGGCGGCGGCGCTGGACGAGGTGGATCGCCGGGTCCTGGATCGCGGCCCAGCGGACGATGTCGCCGGTGCGGTCCTCCGAGTCGTCGTCGATCACCCAGATGTGCGCCTCGGGGCAGGAGCGGCGCAGGTAGTGCAGGGTGTCGCCGATCACCGCCTCCTCGTCCCGGCAGGGCACGAACAGGTGCCACTCGTAGTCGGCCGCCTTGCCGGGCCGCCGGGTGCGGCGCACCAGCAGCGGCAGCACCAGCGTCAGCAGGTACAGCGGGAAGAGCAGGCTCAGCACGAGGCTGAGGTCGGAGAGCAGGCCCAGCAGGCCGGAGGGCTCGGAGGACGTCACAGGGCTTCCAGGTCGGTGGGCGGGTCGCCGCCCGGTAGAGGGGGGTGGTCCGGCCGGCCGGGCCGGCCGGACCTGGGGGCGGGATCAGCCCTGGGCGCGGCTTATCCGCGCGTAGCGCATCATCAGCACGCCGCCGAGGACCAGGCCCACGGCGAGGACGGTCATCACGATGCCGGGCACGCCGAAGCCGCCGGTGTAGGCGAGTTCGCCTCCGCCGAGGACCACTCCGGCGCCGACGGCGCCCTTTCCTGCCGACCCGTACACGGGGCCTCCTTCTCGTCGGGGAGCCCGCCGGCGGTTTCCCCGGTGGGCTCCGGCCACCGCCGCGCGGTCACGGGCGGCTGCTGGGGGGTGGGGCTCAGTGGCCGGGCGCGTCGCCCGGCAGGGGCGCGCCGTCGGCCAGGGCCACCGCGATGGCGCGGATCCGTTCGGAGGCGCGGCCGTCGCCGTACGGGGACGGGGTGTCGCGCAGCCGCCCGGCCAGGCCGTCGTCGGCGAGCAGCGCGCGGGCGGCGGCGGTGAGTTCGGCGCCGGGCTCGACCAGCCGGCTGAAGCCCGCGGCGACCGCCTCGGGGCGCTCGGTGCTGGTGCGGACCACCAGCAGCGGCTTCTTCAGGACGGTCGCCTCCTCCTGCACGCCGCCGGAGTCGGAGACCAGCAGCGCGGCCCGGTCGGCCAGCGCGAGGAAGGTCGGGTGGTCGACCGGGTCGACCACGGTGAGGCCGGCCAGCAGGTGCTCCATGCCGAACTCCTTGACCCGGCCGCGGGTGCGCGGGTGCAGCGGCAGCAGCACCGGGTGGCCGAGCTCGCCGAGTTCGGCGAGCGAGCCGAGCAGCGCGGCCAGCCGGTCGGGCCGGTCGGTGTTCTCGGGGCGGTGCGCGGTGGCGAGCACGAAGTCGGCGGGGGCGCCGAGTTCGCGGACGATCCGGTCCCGTTCGGCGGGGGCGGGCAGCGAGTGCAGGGTCGCCTCGACGACGGTGTTGCCGGTGATCCGGATCCGGTCGCCGTCCGTGCCGGTGGCCCGCAGGTTGGCGGCGGCCTCGGCGGTGGCGGCGCAGTGCGCGTCGGCGAGCACGCCGACCACCAGCCGGTTGATCTCCTCGGGCATCGCCCGGTCGCCGGAGCGCAGCCCGGCCTCGACGTGCACCACGGGGATCCCGCAGTAGTGCGCGGCCTGGGCGCCCGCGGAGGTGCTGTTGGTGTCGCCCTGGACGACGACGGCGCGCGGCGGTTCGGCGGTGAACGCGCGGGCGAGGTCCCGGGTGAGGGTGCCGATCTGGTCGCCGCGGCCGCCGGCCCCGGCGGCGCCGTCGAGGCGCAGCTCGGGCTCGCGCAGGCCGAAGTTGGCGAAGAACGCGCCGGACAGCGCGCTGTCGTAGTGCTGGCCGGTGTGCACGATCCGGCCCCGGTCGCCGAGCAGGCGGATCAGCGGGGCGAGCTTGATGATCTCCGGGCGGGTGCCGAGGACGACGGCGATGTCGCGGGCAGGAGGGGCAGGAGGGGGAGGTGCCATGGTTCTTCCGCCGCGCGTTCCGGTGGTACCGGAGCAGCGGGCGCGGCCTGGCATCCGGGCCGCCCGGGGAGCCGGTGAGCAGCATCGCTGATCATATGAAAGGTATGAACCTCTCTTATGCCAATCGCGCCCGATTGTGACGAAGTCGTGTTGGACGTGTAGAAACTCACATCCATTCGACTACCGCGCGTCACGGCCCCCGGACACCCCCGCCGTCACCCCCGCAGCGCCCCCGCCATCACCCGGGCCCGACAGGGCGCGCAGGCGTGCGCGCCGCGCGGACCGTAGCGGTCGATCGGGGCACCGCAGCCGCCGCACGGGCCGACGTGGGCGATGTGACACTCCAGCAGGACGGCCGCCGCGCGGCGCTCCTCGTCGGTGACCACCAGGCCCCGACGGACCTGCGGGGGGATCACCAGCAGCCGCCGGGGGACGGTGTCCCGGGTGTGCAGGGCGACCGCGCCCGCGTCGGCGTCTGCTCCGGCGTCGGCCGCTGGGTAGCCACGGTGGTGCGCGTGGCGGCGCGAGCGCGGCAGCCGCGGGCCGCCGTGGGCCCGGCCCTCCTCCTCGCGGTAGCGGCAGACCGGGTCGAGCTCCTCGTACGCGTAGTCGACCCCGGCGTCGAACGGCGCGCCCGGGCCGGACGGCTCCTCCTCCGCGACGGTCTCCCGCCAGCGGTCCCGGTCGGCGACCGGCGCCCACATCCGGGCGGCCCCGGCGGCCCCGGCGGCTGCGGCGGCCCCGGGGCGCAGCGGGACCCGCAGCGGGACGAGCTCGCCGGCGGCGCTGGCCCCGACCAGTTCCTCCACGTCCAGCGGGGGCCGGGCCGGGAGGCAGAGCGCGGGCAGGTACCAGCCGGTGTGCATCCGCCCGCACCAGGAGCCGTTCAGCGGACAGGGGCGGGCGCTGCCGCGCACGCACTTCCACTGCTGCAGGTGTCGGACGCCCGCCCGGACCGTCATCCGGGTCGACCGGGAGGCGATCCGCTGCCAGGGCAGGTCGTCCACCCGGGCCCACGGCGCCCGGTCGATCAGCGCGGCCCGCCGGTCGCAGGTCACCCAGAGCGGCACGATGCCGTGCTCGGCGGCCGCCCGCGAGCGCCGGCGCACCGCCTCGGCGCTGATCGGGGCGTACTGCGCGGCCCAGCCGATCCGCAGCCCGCCGGGGCCGGTGACCAGCACGTCGCTGCGGATCCGGCTCCCGCCCCCGGTCCCGTCCGCGCTCCCGCCGCCGCTCCCGCTCCCGCCGCCGCCGCGGGCCCCGAGCTCGTAGCGGCAGCCGTGCCGGTCGGCGGCGCGGGCGATCCGCTCCTGGAGCGCCTTGCGCCGGTCGTCCTCGTCCGGCGTCGGGGTGCGGCGGAGCGGCAGGTGGGCGGCGACCCAGGTGGTGCGTCCACCGACGGTGCGCCGCCGTACGTGCATCCACGGCGAGCGTTCCGCCGCCCGGTCCTCGGCTTCGCAGCGGCCTTCGCGGTGGTGCTGGAGGCATTCCAGGAGTTCGCGTTCGCGCCGGTCGATCGGCGCGGTGATCTCCGCGAGCAGCCCGGGACGGTCGGGGTGGCCCAGGTCGGGCCGGGTGAGGTTGAGCTCGATGCCGTACAGGGTGTGGAACACGCCGTTCGCCATGGCACGAGGCTAATGCGCGCGTCCGCGAATATGAACCGAAATCAGCAGAATCAATTCACCGGCGAATTGAATTCCTTTCCGAAACCTCCGGGAACGGCGACTTCAAGCCGATCTGCCGTCAATTTCCGGCCATTCCACCGGGATTCCGGCGGCGGGCCGCACTGCCTCCACCGCCCGCCGCTACCCCAGACCGAGCGCGGCCCGCAGCCTACCGCGCGTCGCGGCGGCCGCCTCCCGGGTGACCGGGTCGTCGCTGCCGAGAGCGTCGCCCAGCAGCAGATCGGCGGCGGCGACCACGGCGGCCGGCAGCATCACCTCGCGCAGGCCGAGCAGTTGGGCGGCGGCCTGGTGCCCGAGCGACTGCGGGCCGTGCGACGGGTGCCCGCCCAGCTGGTGCCCGCCCGGCTGGTGGCCGTGGGCCTGCGGGCCGTGCGGCTGGCTTCCGTGCTGCTGACTGCCGTGCGCCTGGTGCCCGGACGGGTGGTGTCCGGACGCGTGGTGTCCGAGCTGGTGGGGGCCGGCGGGCCGGCCGTGCGGTTCGGCCGGTTCGGGGACGCGCGGGGGCGTCGCCGCTTGCTGCCCGCCCTGCGGGCGGCGCGGTTCGTTGATCACGGGCATGCTCCGTCCAACGGGTCACGGGCCACGACGGTTACGCGGCCGGGACGATCGGGTGGTCGACGCGGGGCCGTCGGGAGGTCGTTCGGGGCCTCCGGCCGCCCCTCAGGAGGCGTGCCGGTCCGCGACGGCGGGCCCCAGCGCGGGCCGCTCGGCGCGCGGGGCGAGGCTGCGGACCGCGGCGGCCGGGGGCTGCGCGGGTCCGGCGGTGTGCGCGTCCCGGATCCACCGGGCCAGCGCGTGGGCGAACTCGGGGCCGATCGCGGCGGCGTGCTGCAACTGGTCCAGGTCGCCGGGCCGCAGCGGCACCCCGGCCGCCGAGAGGCTGGCCAGCAGGGGTTGCAGCAGCGTCCACTGCGGGCGGACGACGGGCAGCGGGCTGGTATGCGCAGGCTCTGTCACACTCGCTCCAACTCCCGACCCCCGCCGGGGTCACGGCCCGCCCACCCGGTTCCACCGCAGGGTGCAACGCCGCCGCTCACCCTCCCCCGCCGCGCCCTCACGCCCCTCCCCGCCGGGCCAGTCGGCGCAGCGCGAGCGCGCTCAGCAGCGCGGCCCCGACGGCCAGCAGCACCGCCGGCGCCGCCCAGGGCCCGCCCGCGCCGACCCACAGCGCACCGGCCCAGAGCGCGGCGGCGGCCGCCGCCGTGGCCGACAGGGCGACCGTGACGACGAGTACCCCCGGACGGTGGGCGCACCGGGCGACGGGCCCGGGCCGGCGGGCGAGCCGCCGGTCCAGCCGGGGGTCGGTGCGGCGCAGCCGGTGCTCGATCTCCGCGAGCAGGACGCGTTCCCGTGCGGTCAGTCGGGTGTCCATCGGATCTGCCGCCTCTCCGTGAGGGGGTCGGGTGCCGGTTCGGAGGTGGTCGGTTCGGGTGTCGACGGGTGCCGGCGGGCGTCGGCGGGCGTCGACGGGCGGCCGGGGCTCAGCCGCGGCCGCCGGGCAGCGCCGCCCGGCCGGGCACGGCGCTCGGCAGCACGGCGTTCGGGGGCAGCGCGTTCGGGCGCGCGGCGTTCGGGTGGCGGCGCAGCCAGTACGGGTTGTCGTGCGGGAGCCCGCCGCTGACCCGGCCGTACATCCCGAGGGTGGCGAGCAGCAGCCCCATCGCGAAGCTGAACAGGACGTTCGGGACGCGGAAGGCCAACACGTTGGCCGGGCTGTCGAGCAGCGCGAGGTTGACGAAGCCGCTCAGCACGAACAGCGCCCCGACGGTGGTGGTGACGGTGGACGCCTGCCGCCCGCCGAGCAGCGCCGCGGCGAGCAGGACGGCGGCGGTGGCGAGCGAGACGGTGCTGAGCAGTCCGTTGCCGGACAGCCCGGCGACCGGCTCGCCGCGCGTGCCGAAGTAGGGCAGGCCGTCGGCGAGGCCGAGCGCCCCGAAGGTCGCCAGCAGCAGGGCGCACAGGCCGGCGCCGAGGCGGTGGATCCGGGACAGGCGGCGGTCGGCGGACGTCCGGTCGTGGGATCGCATGGCGGTTCTCCTCTCCGGGCGGCGGGCCCTGCCCACCGCGGCTACCCCTCCCCGATGAAAGGTTTCGCCCGTACCGCACCGGAGGCCCACTCGCAGCGCTGGTGCAGCGTTTCGCGACCGCCGCCGGACACCGGCCCCTCCAAAACGCTGCAAGAACGCTGCGAGAAGGCGCCGGGCCACGACCGGGCGCACACTCGCGGCATGCCGCGTCCCCACACGCTCCCCACGCTCACCACACCCCCCGCGCCCCCGGAAACCCGTCCGGCGAGCTCCCCCGGCCCCGACACCGCCGACGACCCGAGCGCCGTCCCGGACCCGGCCCCCACCGATGACCCGGCCCCCGCCGACGACCCGGGGTTGCCGACCGGCGCGGTCGCGCGGCAGCTCGGGGTGTCGCCCACCACGGTGCGCTCCTGGGAGCGCCGCTACGGCATCGGCCCGAGCCGCCACGAGCCCGGGCGTCACCGGCGCTGGCACAGCGAGGACGTCTCGGTGCTGGAGACGATGTGCCGGCTGACCGCCCACGGCCTCCCGCCCGGCGAGGCGGCCCGCACCGCCCTGGCCCAGCACCCCGGCCACGCCCAGCACCCCGGCCACGCCCCGCGGCCCGCCGACCCCCCGGAGCCGGACCGCGCCCCACGGCCGGACCGCACCCCGCCGCTCGCCGCCGCACCCCGGCCGCCCGCCCCGCGACCCGGCAGCCGGGGCCTGGCGGCGGCCGCGCTGCGGCTGGACGCCCCCGAGGTGGCCCGGCTGCTCGGCGCGGCGGTGGACGCGCTGGGCACGGTGCGGGCCTGGACCGAGGTGATGGCCCCGGCGCTGCGCGCGGCCGGGCGGCGGTGGGCGGCGGACGGGGAGCGGTACGTCGAGGTGGAGCACCTGCTCTCCTGGCAGGTGTCGAGCGTGCTGCGGGCGGTCGCGCTGCGGGCGGCGGCGGTGCCGGTGCGGCCGGGGCCGCCGCTGCTGCTGGCGGCGATGCCCGGGGAGCAGCACAGTCTGCCGCTGGAGGCGGTCGCGGCGGGGGCGGCGGAGCGCGGGTTGCCGTTCCGGATGCTGGGGGCGTCGGTCCCGGCGCGGGCGCTGTTGGACGCGCAGCGGCGGTTGGGCCCGTCGGCGGTGCTGCTCTGGTCGCAGAACGCGCAGACGGCGGACCACCGGCTGGTCCGGCTGCTGGCCGAGTCCGGCTGGGGCCACCGCGGCGCGCGCACGGCCTCCGCCGTCCTGGTGGCCGGCCCTGGCTGGGGTCCCTCCGGCCCGCCGTCGGCGGCCGCCCTGCCGCGCTCGCTGGCCGGGGCGCTCGACCTGGCGGCCCGCGCCCTCCCCCGCTGAAGGGCCCTCCCCGCTGAACGGCCATCCCCCGCTGAAGGGCCCGCCCCGCCGCCCGTCCGCCCGTCCGCGCCCATCCGTTGCGGTCGCGGCTCCGAACCCCGTTCGACGTCCCGACGACTGTGCGCACAGGAGGCTCCGATGATCGAGGTGGTGCGGGAGCTCGCGGTCCGCCGGCCGGCCGGCGAGGTGCTGGCGTACCTGGCGGACTTCGCGCACACCGTCGAGTGGGACCCGGGCACGGTGGAGTGCGTCCCGCTCGGGGCGGGCGGGGGCCGGTGGCGGAACGTCTCGGTGTTCCGGGGGCGGCGGACGGAGCTGGTGTACGAGCGGGTGGTGCGGGAGTCGGACCGGCTGGTGTTCGTCGGGCGCAACCGGACGGTGACGGCGACGGACGAGATCGTCCTGCACCCGGGCCCGGACGGCACGGTGGTGCGCTACCGGGCGCGGCTGCGCTTCCACGGGCTGGCGCGGCTGGCGACGCCGTTCCTGCGGCGGGAGTTCGAGGGGCTGGCGGACGCGGTGGCGCGGCGGCTGCCCGAGGTGCTGGACGGGGGTCGGCGGGCCGCGGACGGAAGCTGACCCGTTCGGACCAATCCGCGCCACCGCCGCCTCCGAATCCGTACTGCGAGGGCCGCCCGGGCGCGGCCGAGGAACAGCGGAACAGCGGAGGACAGCGACGTGACGACACTCGGCACGGTTTCCACCGGCGGGTCGGTCCCGTCCCCGGCGCACCGGCCGGAGCGGGAGCGGGCGGGGGCCCGGCGGGTGGCCGTGGTGGGTGCGGGGGTGGCGGGGCTGAGCGCGGCGTACGCGCTGGCGCGGGCGGGTGCGGTGGTCGAGCTGTTCGAGGCGGCGGACCGGCTGGGCGGGCACGCGCACACCCAGCGGACCACGGCGGCGGACGGCCGGGAGCTGGCGCTGGACACCGGCTTCCTGGTGCACAACACCCGCACCTACCCGGAACTGGTCAAGCTGTTCGAGGAGTTGGGCGTCCGCACGCAGGACAGCGACATGAGCATGTCGGTGTCCTGCGCGGGCTGCGGCCTGGAGTACGCGGGCGCCCGCGGCCCGGGCGGGCTGCTGGCGGCGCCGGGCAACCTGGTGCGCGGCCGGTACCTGCGGATGCTCGGCGAGGTGCCGCGCTTCCACCGGCTGGCCCGCGCCCTGCTGGCGGACCAGGGGCAGGGCGACCCTAGCCTGCGCGCGTTCCTGGACGGGCACGGCTTCTCCCCGTACTTCGTGCGGCACTTCATGACGCCGCTGGTCTCCGCGGTCTGGTCCTGCGCGCCCGACGTGGCCGGCGACTACCCGGCCCGCTACCTGTTCGCGTTCCTGTCCAACCACGGCCTGCTGAGCGTCACCGGCTCGCCGACCTGGCGCACCGTGACCGGCGGCTCCGCCACGTACGTGGCGCGGATCGCCGAGCGGGTCGCCGCCCGGTCCGGCACCGTCCACCGCGACGCGCCGGTCCGCGCGGTGCGCCGGCACCCGGACGGCGTCACCGTCACCACCGAGGACGGCCGGTCGACCCGGGCGGACGCCGTGGTGGTGGCCGTCCACGCCGACCAGGCGCTGCGGCTGCTGGCCGACCCGACCGCCGCCGAACAGGAGGTGCTCGGCGCGTTCGGCTACTCCCGCAACCCGACGGTGCTGCACCGCGACGCCTCGCTGCTGCCCCGGGCCGCCTGGGCCCGGGCCTCCTGGAACTACCGGATGCCGGGCTGCGACGCGTCCGCCGACCGGGTCCGGGTCAGCTACCACCTGAACCGGCTGCTGCGGCTCGGCGGCGCCGAGGACTACCTGGTCACCCTGAACGAGGACGAGCAGGCCCCCGTCCCCGCCGACCTGGTGGTCTCCCGGACCGTCTACGAGCACCCCGTCTACACCGCCCGCTCGGTCGCCGCCCAGCGCCGCCTGCCCGAACTCACCACCGCCCGCACCGCGTTCGCCGGCGCCTACCACGGCTGGGGCTTCCACGAGGACGGCTGCCGCTCCGGCCTCGCCGCCGCCGACCACCTGCTCGCGGCGGTCGCGCCGTGAGCCGCCCGGCCGCCCCGCTCCCGGGCCCGTGGGGCGCGGTGCTGTACGAGACCCGGACCACGCACGTCCGGGCCCAGCCGCGCCGGCTCTTCCGGCACCGCGGCTTCCTCTGGCTGGTCGACCTCGACCGGCTGCCCGAACTCCCGCGCCCGCTCCGCCCGCTGGCCCGCTTCCTGCCCCGCGACCACACCCCTTCCGACACCGTCGCGCTCCGTGCCGACCTGGACCGCGAACTGGCCGCGCACGGCCTGCCGCCGGCCGGCCGGGTGCTGATGCTGACCCAGGCCCGCTCGCTGGGGTACGTCTTCAACCCGCTGACGGTGTACTGGTGCCGGGACGCGGCGGGCGCGCCGCTGTGCACCGTCGCCGAGGTGCACAACACCTACGGCGGACGGCACCGCTACCTGCTGCCCCCGGACGCCGCCGGGCGGGCCGAGACCGCGAAGGCGTTCTACGTCTCGCCGTTCCTGCCGCTCGACGGCCGCTACCACCTGCTGCTGCCCGAACCCGCCCCCGACGGCGCCCGGCTGCACCTCGCCGTCCGCCTCGACCTGCCCGGCGGCCGGGCGTTCACCGCGACCGTCTCCGGCACCGGCCGCCCGGCCACCCCGGCCGCGCTGCTGCGCGCCGTCCTGCGGCACCCGTTCGCGACCTACGCGGTCAGCCTGCGGATCCGCGCCCAGGGCATCCGGCTGTGGCTGCGCGGCCTGCCCGTCCACCCCCGGCCCACGACCACGGCCCCGGCCCCTGCCGCGGCCCCTGCTGCGGCCGGCCCCGGAGGTGCCACCCGCCGATGACGACCACCAGCCCGTCCCCGTCACCATCCCCGTCCCCGTCCCCGTCCTGGAGAGGCCGCCCGCCGATGACCGTCACCACCGTCCACCCGCCCGCCGTCGACCCGCTGCGCTGGCCGGACGTCGCCCGGGTGCCGCACGCCCCGCTGCGGGCCGCGGCGGCCGGGCGGCTGCTGCGGCGGGCGGCGGCGCTGCGCGGGCTGCGGATCGAACTGCCGGGCTCGCCGGACGCACCGGGATCCCCGGACGCACAGGACGCGCCGGTGCTGCGGCTGCACCGCCCGGCGGCGTTCGCGCACCGGGTCGGGGCGGGCGGCCTGATCGGCTTCGGCGAGGCGTACCAGGCGGGCGACTGGGACAGCCCCGACCTGGCCCGGCTGCTGACCGCGCTGGCCGCCCGCCCGGAGACCCTGGTGCCGCCCGGCACCGGGTGGCTGCGCCGGCTGTACGTGCGCCGCCCGCCGGCCGCCGAGCGCCCCACCACCGCGAACGCGCCGCGCAACATCCACCGGCACTACGACCTGTCGAACGAGCTGTTCGCGCTGTTCCTCGACCCGACCATGTCGTACTCCTCGGCGGTGTTCTCCGCGCCCTCCGCCGCGACCCGCTGGGCCGACCTGGTGCCCGCCCAGCACCGCAAGATCGATCGCCTGCTCGACCTGGCCCGGGTCGGTCCCGGAACCCGCCTGCTGGAGATCGGCACCGGCTGGGGCGAACTCGCGCTGCGCGCCGCCGCCCGCGGCGCCGAGGTGACCACGCTGACGCTCTCCGCCGAGCAGCTCGCGCTGGCCCGCCGCCGGATCGCCGACGCCGGGCAGTCCGACCGGGTCGACGTCCGGCTGTGCGACTACCGGCAGGCCCGGGGCAGCTACGACGCGATCGTCAGCTGCGAGATGATCGAGGCGGTCGGACGCCCGTTCTGGCCCGCCTACTTCACCGCCCTGGACCGGCTGCTCGCCCCCGGCGGCCGGGTCGCCCTCCAGGCCATCACCATGCCGCACGACCGGATGCTGGCCAGCAGCGACACGTACACCTGGATCCTCAAGTACGTCTTCCCCGGCGGCCAGATCCCCTCGCTGCGGGCGATCGCCGACACCGCCGCCGCGCACACCCGGCTGCGGGTGCACAGCGCGGACGCGTACGGGCCGCACTACGCCGAGACGCTCCGGCTGTGGCGCGAACGGTTCACCGAACGGGCCGGACAGGTCGCCGAGTTGGGCTTCGACGAGGTGTTCCGGCGGATGTGGGAGCTGTACCTCGCCTACTCGGAGGCCGGATTCCGGACCGGCTACCTGAACGTCCACCAGGTGCTGCTCGACCGGGACGGCGAGCGGTGAACGCCGCCGCGTTCGCGGTCGGCGCGGCGGCGGCCGCGGGCGCGGCACTCACCGTGATGCTGCTCGCCTTCGCCGTCGGGCTCCGCACCGGCCGGCACCGGGACGTGGACACCGCCTGGGGCCTGGCGTTCACCGCCGTCGCGCTGACCGGCTGCGGGCTCTCCGCCGGGTACGGGGACGACGGGCGGCGGGCGCTGGCCACCGCGCTGGTCACCGTCTGGGGCCTGCGGCTCGCCGCGCACCTGTGGTGGCGGGCCCGCGGCCTCCCGGAAGACCCGCGCTACGCCCGGATGCTGGCCAAGGCCCCCGCCGGCCCGGCCCGCACCCGGTACGCGCTGCGGATCGTCTACCTGCTGCAGGCCGCCCTCGTCTGGTTCGTCGCCCTCCCGGTCCTGGCCGCCCAGTACCAGCCCACCCCACCCGGCCCGACCGCCTGGGCGGGCACCGCCCTCTGGGCCGTCGGCCTGTTCTTCGAAGCCGTCGGCGACGCCCAACTCGCCCGCTTCAAAGCCGACCCGGCGAACCGCGGCCGGGTCATGGACCGCGGCCTGTGGCGCTGGACCCGCCACCCCAACTACTTCGGCGACGCCTGCGTCTGGTGGGGCCTGTTCCTCCTCGCCGCCGACACCCCGGCGGGCTGGCTCTTCGTCGGCAGCCCCCTGCTGATGACCTGGCTGCTCGCCTTCGGCAGCGGAAAACCCATGCTCGAACGCCACCTCGCCACCACCGAACGCCCCGGCTGGGCCGAGTACACCGCCCGCACCAGCTCCTTCCTCCCCCTCCCGCCCCGCCGCCACCGCGACAACGCCTCGTGATCCGCTCGTCCCCGTCGGTGCTTCCGCCACGCCCCCGGACACCCGCCCGCCGATCCTGGCCGACAAGAACCACGCCTCCTCGTCCGGCCGATCACGGTGCCGACGGCTGAGGCAATCGCAGGGGGACAGTTCGTCGAGGACATGGTCGGCCCACGATGTCGTGTGCCAGGGTGGCGGCATGGATTGGCAGTCCGAGAGTCCGGACCTCTGGGCGTTCCTGGAGTCTCTGCACCGCGGCGACATCGTGTCCGGGACCGTCGCGGCGATCGAACGGTTCGGGGTTTTCGTGACCCTGGACGACGGGCCTGCCCATCCCACCTTCCCCGGTGTCGGGTTCATCACCATCCCCGAACTGTCCTGGCGGCATATCGACGCTGTCACCGATGTCGTTCAGGTAGGCCGGCGCGTCTCGTGCGAGTTCCTCCAGTTCGACACCCACAACGCGGAGGCCAGGCTGTCCCTGAAGGCACTGGAGCCCGACCCCCTTCGGGCTTTCGCCGACCACACAGCAGCGGGCCAGGAACTCCGCGGAACGGTTGGGAAAGTGCTCCCCTTCGGCATCTTCGTCAACCTCGGGGACGGGATTGTCGGACTGGTCCCCTTCAGGGAAGTCCACGGCCGGGCTGCGGTGAGTCCGGTGGAAGACTTCGAGGCCGGAGAGGAGATCGCCGTCATCGTCACGGAAATCGAGCTGCCGACCCGCCGGGTCTTCCTCTCCAGGCCAAAGGGTGGCCGGCACGAAGACGCCGTGCCGGCCACGTGACGGCTCCCGGGGCGGACTCCTCCCACCTACCGCTTGCCCTGCTTGTCGCTCACCCGGCTCCACTTCCTCCGGAACCTCACGTCCCGGTCTCCAGGTGTCCGGGTCCGTGGGGAAGCTCCAGGGGTGGGGAGGGCCGTGAGGGCGCGCAGGTGTCGTCGCGCCCGGGGTCCCGCTGGCGCTGCCCGGACGGGCGCCTCGCGGGTGCGGACCACCCGGTGAGGTGTCCGCGCCCCGTCCCCGTCCCCGTCCCCCTTCCCCGCCCCCTTCGCTCAGCCGAACGCCAGCAGTAGCACCGGCGCGCCGGTCGGGTGCGGGGAGCCGCCGGTCGGTTCGACGGTGACGCCGACGCCTGCCGCGCCGTCGAGCGGGCCGGTGAGCAGCAGGGTGCCGCTGCCGGTGGGGAGCAGGCCGGCCGGGCGCATCGTGCCGGCGTCGTCGTACCAGAGTTGGTAGGTGCGGCCGGGGCCGGGGTCGGGTAGTCCGGTGGCGAGGAAGCCGGCTCTGCCGCGGGTGGCGGACCAGACGACGGTGCCGGTCCCGCCGCCGCCGGCGGGGGCGCTGGCGGTGTGGCTGTCCGGGGCGGTGAGGAGGGCGGTGAGGGTCTCCTGCTGGCGGGTGAGGGCGGCGGCCCGGTCGCGGGCCTGTTCGGCGTCCTGGTGCTGGCGGACGGCGACGGCACCCGCGCCGAGGGCGAGCGCGAGGCAGGCGGCGAGGGCCCAGCGGGGTGCGCGGCGGGCGGGGCGGCCGGGCGGGGCGACGGGCCGGTCGGCGACCTGCGGGGCTTCCTGGCGGACGCCGGGCAGCGCGGCCAGTACCCGGGCCTTCAGCTCCGGCGGCGGGGGTACGGCTTCGGCCGCCCCGAGCCGGGCCAGCGCGGCGGCGAATTCCGCCGTCTCCCGCGTGCAGGACGGGCAGTGGACGAGGTGGCGTTCGAAGGCATCGTTCTCTTCGGGGTCGAGGGCGTGGGCGGCGTACGCGCCGGTGAGGGTGTGCGGGTCCGGGTGGCCGGTTCCGGTGTACGGGTCGGTGGTGGTCACGCGCCCACCCCCAGGCAGTCGCGCATCCGGATCAGTCCGTCGCGCATCCGGGTCTTGACGGTGCCGAGCGGGGCGCCGAGCACCTCGGCGACCTCGGGGTAGCTGTAGCCCCGGTAGTAGGCGAGGGTCAGCGACTCGCGCTGGAGTTCGGTGAGGGTGCGCAGGCAGCGGCGGACCTGTTCGCGCTCGAGTCGGCCTTCGACCTGCTCGGCGACCTCGTCGTAGGCGGCGCCGCCGTGCGCGGCGGTGGCGGCCCGCCGGTCGCGGTCGGCGGCGGCCTGCGCGGAGCGGACCCGGTCGACGGCGCGCCGGTGGGCGATGGTCAGCACCCAGGGCAGGACTTCGCCGCGTTCGGCCCGGTAGCGGGCGGCGGTGCGCCACACTTCCAGCAGGACCTCCTGGGCGACCTCCTCGGACTGCGCGGCGTCCCGGACGACCCGCCGGACCAGGCCGAACACCGGTCCGGCGACGGCGTCGTAGAGCGCGGAGAACGCGTCCTGGTCGCCGCGCACCACCCGGGCCAGCAGTTCCCGCAGGTCCGGCCCGGGCCGCCGGGGCGGGGCCAGTGAGACGACGTGGCTCATCCGGTGGCCACCCCGTCCACGACGACGTTCTCGCACTCCCCGACCGGCACAACGGCCTCCCCTGCGGCGGCCGGGACTCCCGGCCGCGACGACTCGACGACACGACTGCCCGGTCTTCGTCGCCGCCGGCCGCCCGGATTGCCCGCTCCTTCCCCAAGCCCTCCCCCGGCCCCGGTCCCCGTCCCCGGCCCCGACCCGGTCAGACCGTCAGCCGAGCCACCAGGCCGTCCACGTCCAGGTGTTCGTGCTCGCGGCCGGCCGGGACGAGCGCGTAGCACTCGACCAGGAAGCCGGTGACGATCTCGGCCGGGACGTTCACCACCGCCTCCCCGCCCCCGCCGCGCAGGGTGACCAGCACCTCGCCCTCGGCGCCGGGCCGGACGGTGACGTCGCCGTGGCCGGCGGGGGCGAGGCGTCCTTCGTTGAGCAGGTCGCGGCCGAACACCCACTCGACCGCGTCCAGCCGGCCGACCGGCGGGAAGACCAGCCGGACGGCGTACGGCAGCGCGGAGTCGAAGTGCAGCCCGGCTTCCACCGCCAGGTGGGGGTGCGGGCTGTGCGGGAGGGTGACGGCGGTGGACCAGCAGGTGGCGACGGCCATGCGGGGTGGCCTTCCTTCCAGACGGCGGCGGGGGACGGTGCCGGGAGCGGTGCTGCCGATAACTGCCGGCAGGAGCCCGACTACCCGCCCGGCCCCGGGATCCCCGCACCGACGCAGAACCTTCACCGATGCCGTCCGCCCACCACACGAACGGCCGAACCGCTGTCGGTGGCCCGTGATGGAGTGGGCCCCGTTCGATCGGGTCGGGAGGGCTGGGGGCGGGGCATGGACCGGGCGCGGTGGCGGGAGTTGCTGGGGCTGTGGAGCGGCGAGTGGATCACGGCCCGGCAGGACGACCCCGGGGCCGGCCCGCTCGCCCCCGAGGTGCTCCGCGACCGCTGGCTCGGCTTCGCCCCCGCGACCGAGGCGGCCGTCGCCGCCGCCGAGGCCCGCCTCGGCCGCCCGCTGCCGCCCTCGCTGCGCGAGTTCCTGCTGGTCACCGACGGCTGGCGGAACGCCGGCCTGTTCATCGAACGGATGGCCGGCACCACCGAACTCGCCTGGCTGCGGGACACCCCGGACCGCACCTGGATCAGGACCTGGGAGGGCCTCGCCGAGGACGCGGGCGAAGGCGAAGACACGGACGGGGACGGGGACGCGGACGACCACGACGCCTGGCTGACCCGCCAGGCCCGGGTGCTGGCCCGCTCGCTGCGGCTCTCGCTGGCCGGCGACAGCGCGGTGATGCTGCTCGACCCGGAGGACGTGGACGAGGACGGCGAGTGGGCGGGCTACTGGCTGGCGTCCTGGTCGGGCCTGGGCCCGGAGCGGTTCGGGTCGTTCGCCGAGCTGATGTACCGCCAGTGGCGTTCGCTGCACGCGGTGTGCCGCCCGGCCGGGCCGACCCGCGACTTCTGGGACGGCGAGACCGAGCGCGGCCGGCGGGCCGCGCTCGCGGGCGAACTCGACACCGCGCTCGACCTGTTGGAGGAGGCCCAGGCGTTCGGCCGGCCGCGCGCCGGGCTGCTGGCGACGCAGTTGCGGGCGCTGCTGCACGGCTGGGAGCGCGAACTGCCGGGCGCCTTCCGGGGAGCGCGCGACCAGGAGACCTACCTGGCCGAACCGCTGTTCAGCCGCGAGTTCCTGCCGGTCCTGCTCCGGCAGGAGCGGGAGGCCCGCCACGACTCGCTGCTCCCGCTGCCCGGACTGCGCGAGTCGGCGCCGGAGCCGACCCGGGCGGCGATCGCCGCGTACGAGGCCGCGTCGGCCGAGCCGGGGTTCCGACTCGTCTTCGGTCCGCCGGAGTTCGACGCGGCCGTGCACGCCCTGGTCGAACGGCTCGCCGCGCACCGGGCCGCCGCCCGGGAGGCGCAGCGGGCGCCCGCCGTCCCGCCGCCGGGGGTGGTGGTGCTGACGGCGACCGTGACCCGGTGGGTCGACGGGCAGCAGCGGCCCGCACCGCCCGTGGAGCCGCGCTTCCCGGAGGAGTTCGCCGAGCGGGCGTGGGCGGAGCTGCTGGCGGCGATGCCGCTCTGGCGGCCGCTGGACGCGAACCACCTGGCGCCGGTCTCGCTGCTGGCCGAGCCGCTGCTCGCCGAACTGGTCACCCACGAGCGGGCCCACGCCCTGCTGAGCATCCCCCGCGGCTGACCGCCGCCCGGGACCGCCCCGCCGCGTGCCGAGTCGCGCCGAGCCGTCAGCGCTCCGGCCGGGCCTCGGCGGCGTCCCAGTAGCCGAGGTCGGCGGGGCGGCGCTCGCGCAGTTCCATCCGGACGGTCACGGCCAGCCGGAGGGTGTCGGTGCGGTTGATCCGCGCCCCGAGCAGCGCGCCGGCCATCAGCGGGGCCAGGGTCGGCAGTTTGCGCAGCCCCGCCCGGGTCAGCCGTTTGCTGACCTGTCGGCGGAGCGCGGCGCCGCGGTTCAGCGCCAGCAGCGCCCCGGGGCGGGTGAGGTCCAGGGCGCGGCCCTGGCTCCACACCGCCAGGTAGGCGTACGAGCGCTGCCGGGCGGTGCCGGGCGGCACCTGGCCGTAGACGGCGTAGAGCTCGGCGATCAGCTTCAGCTCGATCGCGGCCGAGGCGAGCAGCTCGGACGCCAGCTCGACCGGCATGGCCAGCGGCACCGGCATCATCGCCACCGCCCCAGCGCTCGCGCCGACCGCCGTCGAGGCCCGCACCGAGCCGGTGGTGAGCAGGTCCGCGAGCTCTTCCGGGGTGGCGGCCCCGGGGTGCTGGGCGCGCAGCGTCGCCAGGTCCCGGACCGGGATCCGCGGCGCGGCGTCCAGCAGGCGGTCGGTCAGCACCCGCAGTCCGGTCCGGGAGCCCGCCCCGAGCCGCCGCCCGCCCCGTCCGAGCGGGCCGCCCAGTTTCACCACCAGCGTGCCCATCCGGCGCGCCAGCGGGCCCCGGGGGTCCTCGTCCCGGTCCTCCACCTCACCGGCGATCCGGGCCAGCTCCGCCGCGACCTCGTCCGCCGTGACCTCGTCCCGCGGGTCCGGCTCACCTTTCGACACCATCGGCGTTCCCTCCACCTCTGCCCCGCCCGCCCGCCCGACCGTCCGGCGGGCGGGGCTCCAGCACGGTTCCTCCATCATCCGTCTGCCCGCCCGCGGCCCGCGCAGTCCCGGGCGCGGGGCGGGAATCCTCCGGCCGGTCGGGGGTAGGCGCCGGGCGGCCCCGGTGGCGGGGCGCGACGACACGACGACGGAGGCGATCATGGGACTCGGTGGCTGCATCATCCTGTTGGCGGTGGGGGCGATCCTGGCGTTCGGCGTGGACTGGCACCTGGCGGGCGTCAACCTGACGGTGGTGGGGGTCGTGCTGATGGCGGCGGGCCTGATCGGCGTGGTGGTGTACGCCCGGGTGCTGGGCCGCCGCCGCTACCTGGGCGGGCGGGCCGTGAACGAGGTGGTGGTCGAGGAGCACCACCGCGACGTGCTCTGACGGACCGGCGTCCGACCCGCCCTCCCCGCGCCCCCGCCCGGCCCGTCCCTACTCGTTCGGCCCCGCCCCGCCGGAGGCGCTTCGCGTGCCGTAGGGCCGAACGGGCGATTTCCGCGGCGGATCGGCGTAAGTTCGCTGCTGGGCGGCGTCCGGTCTCGGGCGTCGCCGTCGAGCGAGTGAGGACGGGTACGGAACATGGCTCAGGTCGTCCGGGGTGTGATCGCGCGTGCGAAGGGGGCGCCGGTGGAGGTGGTGCCCGTCGTGGTGCCGGATCCGGGGCCGGGTGAGGCGGTGGTGCGGGTGCAGGCGTGCGGGGTGTGCCACACGGACCTGCACTACCGGGAGGGCGGGATCAACGACGAGTTCCCGTTCCTGCTGGGTCACGAGGCGGCGGGCGTGGTGGAGTCGGTCGGCGAGGGGGTCGACGAGGTCGCGCCGGGTGACTACGTGATCCTGAACTGGCGTGCGGTGTGCGGGCGTTGTCGGGCGTGCAAGCGCGGCCGGCCGTGGTACTGCTTCGCCACCCACAACGCGAAGCAGCGGATGACGCTGGAGGACGGCACCGAGCTGTCGCCGGCGCTGGGGATCGGCGCGTTCGCGGAGAAGACGCTGGTCGCGGCGGGCCAGTGCACGAAGGTCGACCCGGCGGCGTCGCCGGCGGCGGCGGGTCTGCTGGGCTGCGGGGTGATGGCCGGTCTGGGCGCGGCGATCAACACCGGGCAGGTGGGCCGGGGCGACAGCGTCGCGGTGATCGGCTGCGGCGGGGTGGGCAACGCGGCGGTGGTGGGTTCGCTGCTGGCGGGCGCGGGCCGGATCATCGCGGTGGACGTGGACGACCGGAAGCTGGAGACCGCGCGGCAGTTGGGCGCGACGCACACCGTCAACTCGCGGACGGTCGACCCGGTGGCGGCGATCCGGGAGCTGACCGGCGGCAACGGGGCGGACGTGGTGATCGAGGCGGTGGGCCGCCCGGAGACGTACCGGCAGGCGTTCTACGCCCGCGACCTGGCGGGCACGGTGGTGCTGGTCGGCGTGCCGACGCCGGAGATGACGCTGGAGCTGCCGCTGCTGGACGTGTTCGGGCGCGGCGGCGCACTGAAGTCGTCCTGGTACGGGGACTGCCTGCCGGAGCGGGACTTCCCGATGCTGATCGACCTGTACCTCCAGGGCCGGCTGGACCTGGACGCGTTCGTCAGCGAGACGATCCCGCTCGACGGCGTCGAGGAGGCGTTCGCCCGGATGCACCGCGGCGAGGTGCTCCGCTCGGTGGTGGTGTTCTGATGGCGGCCCGGATCGAACAGCTGGTCACCTCGGGCGAGTTCAGCCTGGACGGCGGCACCTGGCAGGTCGACAACAACGTGTGGATCGTCGGCGACGACGCGGAGGCGATCGTGATCGACGCGGCGCACGACGCGGCGGCGATCAAGGAGGCGCTGGGCGGCCGGCGGCTACTCGCGGTGGTCTCCACGCACGCCCACAACGACCACGTGGACGCGGCGCCGGAGCTGGCCGACCTGACCGGCGCGCCGGTGCTGCTGCACCCGGCGGACGAGGTGCTGTGGCGGCAGACCCACCCGGACCGGGCACCGGACGGGCCGCTCGCCGACGGGCAGGAGCTGTCGGTGGCGGGCACGGTGCTGACCGTGCTGCACACGCCGGGGCACAGCCCGGGCGCGGTCAGCCTGTACGCGCCGGAGCTGGGCACGGTCTTCACCGGCGACACCCTGTTCGCGGGCGGCCCGGGCGCGACCGGCCGGTCGTTCTCGGACTTCCCGACCATCATCGAGTCGATCCGCGGCCGCCTGCTGTCGCTGCCGCCGGAGACGGTGGTCCGCACCGGCCACGGCGACTCGACGACGGTCGGCGCGGAGGCCCCGCACCTGGACGAGTGGATCGCCCGCGGCCACTGACACCCAGCCCGGGGCCCGGCTCGGGGACGGGGGCCGGGCGTCCGCCGACGCTCAGCGCCGGGGTCCGAATCGGACCCCGGCAAGCCGTCCGCGGGAGGCCGCGTCGGCGAGCAGCACCGACGCGGCGCCGGGGAACGCGGCCCGGCCGCGCCGCTCGATCCCGGCGACCAGCCGGGCGATCCGCCGCACGTGCAGCCGGAAGGTGCGCGGCGCGGCGGTGCGGGCCCGGGCCCGCTGCCCGGCCAGCGCCTCGGCGGGGCGGACGGCGAGCAGCACGACGTGCAGTTCGCGCCCGTTCCGCCGGGCCCAGCGGGCGAGGGCCCGGCGCATCCACCAGCGGCTGCCGCAGTCGTGCACCAGCAGCGGCCCGGGGCGGCGGAACGCGGCGCGGGTGCGCAGCAGGTGCAGGGTGCGCACGGCGGGGCGGTAGAGGGCGTACGGGACGGCGGCGGGCAGCCGGGCCTGGCAGGCAAGGCGGGTGAGCCGGGGGTCGACCAGGGCGGCGGGGGCGTCCCAGCGGCGCAGCAGGGTGGACTTGCCGCTGCCGGGGACGCCGCCGACCACCACGACCGCGTCGGGGCCGTAGCGGAGCTCCAGCGCCCCGCCGGCCCGGCCGCGCAGGTCGGCGACCTCGCGCGGGGCGTACCCGGTGACCTGCACGTACCGCTCCCCCCGCTGCTCACTGCCGACGGTGGGGCAGCCTACCGGGGCACTCCCTCCTCCAGCCGGATCGCCCCTCCGGGGCAGGCGGCGACGGCGTCGGCGACCTCGCGGGCGAGGTCGGCGGGGGGCCGGGCGGCGAGCAGGACGACGGTGCCGTCCCGCTCGTCCTGGTCGAAGACGTCGGGGGCGGCGAGCACGCACTGCCCGGCGCCGCAGCACCGGTCGGGGTCGACGTGGACGAGCACGGGGGTTCCTCTCGCGGGGGTCGTCGGGGTCGTCGGGGTCGTCAGGGCCAGCGGGGCCGTCGGGGCCGTCGGGGCGGGGGTGGTCACCAGGTGACGGGCAGGGTCTCGATGCCGTAGACGGTCATCTCGTGGCGGAACCGGATCTCCTCGAACGGCACGGCGAGGCGCAGGTCGGGCAGGCCGCGCAGCAGGGTGTCGAGGGCGATCTCCAGTTCCAGCCGGGCCAGCGGCTGGCCGAGGCACTGGTGGACGCCGAAGCCGAAGGCGACGTGGCGGCGGGTGTCGCGGGTGAGGTCGAGGGTGTCGCCGTCGGGGTAGCGGTCCTCGTCGCGGTTGGCGGTGTTGAGCTGGCAGATGACGCCCTCGCCGGCCCGGATCAGCACGCCGCCGACCTCGACGTCCTCCACGGCGACCCGGGTGACGCCGGTCTGGACGATGCTCAGCCAGCGCAGCAGTTCCTCGACGGCGGCGGGGGTGGCCTCGGGGTGGGCGCGCAGGTGGGCGAGCTGGTCGGGGTGGCGGAGCAGGGCGAGGACGGAGAGCGCGGTCATGTTGGCGGTGGTCTCGTGGCCGGCGATCAGCAGCAGCCGGCCCATCGCGCCGATCTCCTCGGTGGGGAGTTCGCCGCGTTCGACGAGGCGGCTGAGGATGCCGTCGTCGGGGTTGCCGCGCTTGCTGTCGGTGAGGGTGTCGAGGTACTCGGTGAGGGCGTCCTGGGCGGCGAGGACCTCCTCGACCGGGCTGTCCCGGTTGAGCAGGCTGCGGCTGCAGCGCTGGAAGAACTCGTGGTCCTCGTACGGGACGCCGAGCAGCAGGCAGATGACCAGCGAGGGCAGCGGGAGGGCGAAGTCGGCGACCAGGTCGGCGCGGGTGCGGCCGGTGGTCATCGCGGCGAACAGCCGGTCGGCGACCTGCTGGATCGCGGGGCGCAGGGCGGCGGTCTTGCGGAGGGTGAAGTCGCCGGTGAGCATCCGGCGCAGGCGGCTGTGCTCGGGGTCGTCCATCCGGATGAAGGAGGTCTTCCCGGCGCCGATCTGCCGGGCGGCGGCGCTGAGGAACGGGAAGCCGGGGCGGGCGGCGTCGGCGCTGAAGCGGGGGTCGGCGAGGACGTCGCGGGTGTCCTGGTGGCGGGTGACCAGCCAGCAGGGGGCGCCGTCCCAGAGCGCGACCCGGGTGACGGGTTCGTCCCGGACGGCCTGCTGGTAGGCGGGCGGCGGGGCGAACGGGCAGGCGCCGCGCGGGGCGGGGTGGCTGGTGGCGGGGTGCGCGGCGGCGGGGTGGCTGGTGGCGGGGGCGGCAGTGGCCATGCTGGTTTCCCTCTCCGGCCCGGGCTGCCGTCCGGGTCCCGGCCCCGGTGGCGGGGCGGGTACGGGGTGCGGCAGGGCGGACCCGGCAATTGAGTGCCTCAGGCAACTAACTCACCGTCACGCTAACTCGCGTTCCGTGCCCGCGGAAAGCGCGCCGGGCCGCCGGAGCGGATTCTGTCCGGAACCCGGCCCGCCGGACGGCCGCCGCACCGCCGCCCACCAGCCATGACCATGACACCGGACAGCACGGAACCGGCCACCCGGGGGCGGTTCATCCGGGCCGGTCTGATCATCTACACTTGGCGGCGCGAAGGGGAGTAGTCCCGAAACACCACCGGTCGACACACTGGACGGTTCACCGTCCCGGCCCGTGGGTCGCGCAGGCCATCTGCCGCGACGGACGAGACCTTCGGCCCGTGCATGGCCCTGCCGCACCCACCGTGCGGCAGGTCTCGTCGCGTCGGGCCGAGAGGGTCGCCCGTCGCCAGCCCGGTGCCGTTCGAGCCTTGCGGCCCGGCCCCTGCAGAAAGCGCTCCGATGTCCTTCGACCCCCTGGCGATGCTCACCGCCTTCGGGCTGATCTTCCTCGCCGAACTCCCCGACAAGACCATGTTCGCCTCACTGGCGATGGGCACCCGCATGCGCCCGCTGTACGTCTGGTTCGGCACCTCGGCCGCGTTCCTCGTGCACGTCGCGCTCGCGGTCGGCGCGGGCAGCCTGCTCGGCCTGCTGCCCGGCCTGGCCGTCAAGCTGGTCTCCGCCGCGCTGTTCGGCTTCGGCGCGTTCGTACTGCTCCGCTCCGGCGGTGACGACGACGACGAGGAGGGCGGCGCCAAGACGGTGACCGGCTTCTGGCCGGTCTGGGGCACCGCGTTCATGACGGTGTTCATCGGCGAGTGGGGCGACCTGACCCAGATCACCACCGCCAACCTGGCCGCCACCAACGGCTGGCTGCCCACCGCGATCGGCTCCGCCGCCGCCCTGATGTCGGTCTCCGCACTGGCCCTGCTGGTCGGCCGCTTCATCGCCAAGCGCGTCCCGCTGCGCACCGTGCAGCGGGTCGGCGGCCTGTGCATGGTCGTGCTGTGCGCCTGGACGCTGTTCGAGGCGTTCACCGCCTGACGGCCCGTCCCGACGATCCGTCAGGCGGTCCGCCGGCGGGGCGGCCGGGGATCCGGGAGCGCGTCCCGGCCCCCGGCCGCCGTCGTACCTGCCGCGCGGCGAGCACCCCGGGCCCGGCGCCCGCCCGCCGGGCCCGGCTCAGGAGACCGAGACCGCGCTCCACGCGGCGCCCACCGCCGCGTACTCGGCGGAACCCGCGCCGTAGAGGTCGCGGGCCGCGTTCAGCGAGGCGGTGCGGGCGCCCTTGTAGTCGGTGGTGGAGGTCATGTAGACGGTCAGGGCCCGGTACCAGATGGCGGCGACCTTCTGGTTGCCGATGCCGGTGACGGTCGAGCCGTTGCAGGTCGGGCTGTTGTAGGCGACGCCGTTGACGGTCTTGGCGCCGCTGCCCTCGCTGGCCAGGTAGAACCAGTGGTTGCCGACGCCCGAGGAGTAGTGCACGTCGAGTCGGCCGACCGACTTGCTCCAGCAGTCCGCCGAGCCGCCGTCCAGCGAGGGCTTGTCGAAGCGGCGCAGCCACGGCGGCGTCGACTGGTCGCTGAACAGGTAGTCGCCCTGGTCGAGCGCGTTGCCCGCGTACCACTCGACCATGGTGCCGAAGATGTCGCTGGTGGACTCGTTCAGGCCGCCGGACTCGCCGCTGTAGCGGAGGTTGGCGGTGGCGCTGGTGACGCCGTGGGTCATCTCGTGGCCCATGGTGTCGAGGTCGACCTGCTCGGGGTCGGTGGTGCCGTTGCCGTCGCCGGTCATCATGCAGAAGCAGGCGTCGGACCACTGGGCGTTGTCCCAGTCGGTGCCGACGTGCACGAAGACGGTGGCGCCCTTGCCGTCGTTCTTGATGCCGCTGCGGCCGAAGGTGTTCTTGTAGTAGTCGTACGTCCAGGCGGTGTTGGCGTGCGCGTCGACGGCGGCGGTGGCCCGGTCGGCGGAGAACTTCCGGCCGTCGCCCCACACGTTGTCGGTGTCGGTGTAGAGCGTGCCGGAGGTGGCCTTGACGCTGTTCGCGGCGAGGTTGTGGGCGTCCTTGGTGGTGTGGCCGCGGACGGGGTCGATCAGCGCGTAACTCCCGTCCGGCTGCTGGGTGGTGGCGAGTGGGACGTCGCCGGTGTACTCGGAGTGGCCGGTGCCGGTGGCGGAGTGCTCGGCGTCGTAGCTGTCGATCGCGGCGCCGGTGGTCGCGTCGGTGACCACCACCCGGCCGGCCGGCTGGCCCTGCTTGCCGGTGCCGCTGACGGTGGTGCGCCAGGCCAGCCGGGCGGTGCCGTCGGCGGCCCAGACCACCAGCTCGGGCACCGACACCGCGCCGGATATGCCCGGCGCCTGCCCGAGCGCCTCGGCGGCCCCGCGCTGCGCCGGGACGGCCGGGCGGGTGGTGGGCACCGCCGGGTCGTGGCCCTTGGCGCGCGAGGAGTCGGCCAGCCGGCCGCGCGCGTCCTGGTGCACCACCAGGTCGCCGCCGACCACGGGCAGCCCCTGGTAGGTGCGGTCGAAACGGACGTGCTGGGCGCCGTCCGGGTCCAGCACCACGTCCCGCAGGACGAGTTCCTGGCCGGGGCCGTAGCCGAACAGCGCGGCGTGCCCCGCGACGTTGGCCCGGGCCCGGGCGACGGCGGCGTCCCGGCCGGGCGCGGCGGTGGCGCTGCCGGTGGTGGCGGTGGTGGCGGAGGCGAGGAGCAGGGCGGCGAGGGCGGCCGTGCCGAGGGCGCGGCGGCGCGCGGAGGAGGGGCTCACGCGGGACTCCAGTCGGGGTAGCTGAGGGGTAGCCGACCGAGATCCTGACGGTGAACATACAAACAGTTCTATTTAACAGAACGGAACGTGACCGATTCGTAGCGTCACCCCCGCCGCTCCGGCCTCCCCACCCGGTAGCCGCGGGCCCACAGCGTGGCCAGCAGGAGCAGCAGCACCACCGGACCGGCCGCCAGCGACACCGGCAGCAGGGCCAGGAGCAGTGACAGCAGCACCGCCGGGACGGTGTGCACCAGGACGCCGCGGACCTGCCCGGGCCCGTCCAGGGTCGGCAGCACCGCTGCCAGCGTCACCGCGAAGTAGCCGGCCAGCGCCGCGCACAGCAGCCGCCGGGTGTCGTCCGGGAGCGTGCCGTCGGCGTGCTCGACCGCCCGGCCCAGGCCGGCCGCCAGCGCCGCCAGCGCGGCCGAGCCCGCCGCGTGGCAGAGCATCACCCAGCGCGGTCGGCCGCCCGCGACCAGCTGTGGGAAGGCCGCCGCGCCGCGCCGCACGCTCAGCACCGACAGCGAGGCCAGCAGCGTCATCGCGGCCAGGCCGGTCCAGGCCAGCCGGACGTCCCAGTGCTGCTGGTCGGACGCGGCCCGGATCACCTGCACCACGCCCTCCCCCAGCACGATCACCATGAACAGCCCCAGCCGCTCCCCCAGGTGCGCCGCGTCCACGCCCGCCTCCCGCAGCTCCGGCGCCGGCCGGTCCGGGCCCGGACCGCCCTGGTGCCGCTCCCGCCGGGCCGCCCAGCGCGAGGCCACCCGCTCCCCGTCCTCGCGCACCGCGAGCAGCAGCAGCGCGTCCACCAGCAGGCCCGCGCCCCACAGCCAGTACCGCCAGCCGTCCGGCGCGACCACCGACACCAGCCACGGCACCGCCCCCGCGCCGTACTGCGCGATCGGCCAGTCCGGCACCACCAGCAGGCTCCGCCCCTGCCGCCACAGCCGGCCCGCGTACCAGCGCAGCAGCACGTACACCAGCGCGAAGGCGTTCGCCCGCGCCTCCTCGTGCACGCCCTCGACCGCCGCCGCCATCACCGCCATCCCGGCCATCGCCACGAACAGCGCGAACGAACTGGTCCGCTCCGCGACCACGTCCCCGTACACGGTGAAGCACGCCCAGCTCAGCCAGAACGCCCCGACCAGCAGCCCGTACAGCCCCACCGCCCCCCAGCCCGGCCCCGCGTGCAGCAGGTGCGCCAACTGCCCGACGCCCGCCACCGCGATCAGGTCGAAGAACAGTTCGTTCCAGCCCGCATGCCGTTCCGGCTCCGCCGCGTCCACCATCAGGCCATGATCGGCAACCGGCCGCCCGCCGCCCCTCGGACGCGCCGTCCCGCTACCGCAGGATCCCCGCCCGGCGGGCGGCCGTCACCCACTGCGGGAAGGTCGACAGCAGGCGGTCGTAGAGCTCCGGGTCCGGGAGGGTGCTGATGTCGTCGACCGCGAAGAAGCCGACGTTGTCGACGCGGCGGCCGGGGAGGGTGCCGAAGTGTTCGAGGACGCCGTAGTCGCCGTCGCCGAGGCCGACGAACTGCCAGAAGACGGGCTCCTCGGCGGCGGCGCGCAGCTCGCGCTCGATCTCGGCGTTGCGGTAGACGCCGCCGTCGGAGAAGAACAGCACCAGGGTCGGGTCGGCCGCCGGGTTGGCCCGGACGTGGTCGCGGACCTGGGCGATCACCCGCTGCTCCTCGTTCTGGAACCCGACGGCCTTCATGTCGACCCGCCCGTCGGGCAGCGGCGGCCGGATCCGGCGGCGGCCGAACAGCGAGAGCTCGCCGACCCGGACGTGCAGCCGCAGCCAGTCCGGGAGGTCGGCCAGCCGCAGGTCGGGGAGGCGGGCGGGGTGGGTGGCGAAGGTCCACGCCTGCATGGCGCCGTCGTCGTCGAGCTGGGCGGCGACGGCGGCCATCCGCTCGACCACGTCGGCGACCACGCCCCGGTGGTAGAGCGCGCTCATCGAACCGGAGGCGTCCAGCACCAGGATCACCCGGGCGGTGAGGTGCTGGGCGCCGTGCTTGCGCAGGCTGACCGCGACCTGCTGCTTGCGCAGGGTCAGCCGCTTGCGCATGTCGACGGGCAACGCCTGCTCCTCCGCCGTCAGTTGCGCGGGCTCCGGCGACGGCGACGGGCCGGCGGCCGGTTGCACAGGCTGCGGCGGCACGGGCTCCGGCTGCGGCGGGACGGGCTCCGGCTGCGGCGGCACGGGCTGCGGCTGCGGCTCGCGGAGGGTGAACCCGTGCGCGACGGCGAGGCCCGCCAGGCCGTCCGTCCAGCCCTGGCCGACGGCGCGGAACTTCCAACCGCCGGCGCGCCGGTAGAGCTCGCCGCAGACCAGCGCGGTCTCCGCGCCGGCGCCGGGTTCGAAGCGGACCAGCCCGACCCCGTCGCGGGCGTCGTCGAGCAGCAGCGCCAGCCCGGGGACGGCGCCGAGCCCGGCGCCGTCCGAGACGGCCAGCAGCAGCACCCGCTGGACGCCGGGCGGCTGCGCCGCCAGGTCGACGTCGGCCCCGTCCGGCCGGACCGCGACGCCCGCCGCGCGTTCCCCGGCGCGCAGCAGCCGCGGTCCGCCGTCCGCGCCGAGCACCAGCGCGGCGGCGCTCAGCCCGGGGGTGCCGGGCCCGGTGGCGCGGTCGAGTCGGGCGCGGACGGCGGTGGCGGCGACCGGCAGGTTCGCGCCCTTGGCGAGGGGAGTGGCTGTCACCTCCCCAGTCTGCCCGTTCGGGCCCCGCCGGGCACCGCCCGGGTGCCGGGTCGTCGGCGCGGGGCCGACCGACCCGCCGGAGGGGACCGTTCGGCCCTCGGCCCGCCGCCGGGACCGGAGCAGAGTGGTGGCCGTCGGGAAGCGGGATTCGGGATTCGGGAGAAGGAGAGGCTGATGAACCGTCTGCAGACCCGTCCCAGGGCCGAGGTGCTGGTGGAGACGCGCGGCGCGGTGAGCGCGGGCGCCCCGGAGTACGCGCGGGGGAAGGTCGCGGCCGTGCTGGAGCGGCTGGACGAGCCGGTGCTCGCGGTGCGGGTGCGGCTCGCGCAGGAGGCCAACCACGCGGTGGCGCGGCCGTCGTTGGCGCAGGTCGTGGTCGACCTGAACGGCCGCCCGGTGCGGGCGCACGTCGCGGCGGCGACCATGCGGGAGGCCGTCGACCTGCTCCAGGACCGGCTCGCCGCCCGGCTGGCCCGGCTGCGCCACCACCGGCGCGGCCCCGAGCACCGGCCCGAGCACCGGCCGGAGCAGCGCCCCGCGCACCGCCCGGAGCGGCGGGTCAGGCCGCCCGAGGAACGGCAGGTGGTGCGGCACAAGAGCTACGGGCTGGCGCGCCGCGCGCCGCTCGACGCGGTGGGCGAACTGGAGGCGATGGACTACGACTTCCACCTGTTCACGGACGCGGACAGCGGCCGCGAGAGCGTCGTCTACCGGGGCACGGCGGGCGGCTACCGGCTGGCCTCGGCCGGCCCGCTCCCGGCGGCGGCGGTGCCCGGGCTGGTGGCGAGCCGGCTGGGGGTGCCGGTGCTGACGCCGGGCCAGGCCCGGGGACGGCTGGACCTCAGCGGCCTGCCGTTCGTCTTCTTCACCGACGCCGCGACCGGCCGCGGCAACGTCCTGTACCACCGCTACGACGGGCACTACGGCCTGATCACGCCCGCCGGGTAGCGGCCGCAACCTCCCGGCGGCCGTGGGGGTCCGACCGGGAGCGAGGAGGAGGAGCCGGGGCGGTGTGGGGCCGCCCCCGGCTCCCCGCACGTCCGGCGGCGGCGTCCCCGGCGGCCGCGCCTTCACCGGGTACGCCGGCCGTCCGCCACGCACGCCGCTGTCCACCGCCTCACCGTCCGCTACCCGACCGCCAGTTCGGCGACCACGGCGCGGTGGTCGCTGCGCGGCAGGGCGTGCTCGGAGACGGTGACGGCGGTCAGCGCCGGGCCGTGCAGGACGTGGTCGATCTGGATCACCGGCGGGACGCCGCGGAAGTCCGGGTGGTTCTCCGGCCAGGTCGGGAACAGGCCCGCGCCGAGTTCCTCGTGGGTGTCGGAGAGGCCGGTGTCCACCAGGTCGCGCATCGGCCGGTGGTCGAGGGTGGCGTTGAAGTCGCCCAGCAGGACGGCGTTGCGGGTCCGGCCCGGCGCGGCGGCGGTCAGCTCGTGCAGGTCCTCGGCCCAGCGGCGGGCGTCGCCGAGCGGGTAGTAGGTGTGCACGGCGACGATCTGCACGGGGCGGCCGCCGACCTCGACGGTCAGGTTGACGGTCGGCCAGCCCGGGTCGGCGGCGGCGGTCACCGGCAGCCGGGTGTAGATCGCGGTGTCCCGGTCGGCCGGGCGCTCCCGGTGCGGGAGCAGTTCGCGGATGCCCGCCGCGTCGAGCGCGGCGGCGGCGGAGTCGCTCTGCTCCTCGACCGCGAGCACGTCGATCCGCTGCTCGCGCACCAGGTCGACCAGGGACTTCGGCGAGACCTGGCCCATGTAGTTGTTGCTGGTCGCCACCCGCAGCCGGGGCGCGCCGGCCGGGGCGTCGTCCCCGTCCGGGACGAACCTCGGTACCAGCCACCACAGTTGGACCACCACCAGGACCGCCGCGACCCCGCCCACCCAGCGCAGCCGGAGCGCCGCGGCCACCGCCAGCACCACCGCGCACAGCAGCGCCGCGTACGGCAACCCGGCCATCGGCAGCGCCCACCACGTCCCGTCGTCCCACCCGGCCAGCCGCACCGCCACCAGCACGGCCGGCCCGGCGAGCAGCACCCCGCCCAGCACCGCGGCGGCCCGCCGCCACCAGCGGCGCTTCTCCCCCACCGGCTCGTTCTCCGGCGTACCGTCGTCCGTCACAACGCTCCTCCCAGGGCGGCGGCCGGCGGCCATGATCACCCGGCCGCCGTCGAGAAGGACGGACGCGGCGAGCGTGCGGCGCGGTTCCGCGTCCTGCGGCGAGCCTGTCGTGCGGCGCGGTTCCGCGTCCTGCGGCGAGCCTGTCGTGCGGCGCGGGGCCGGCCCGCGGGGGCATGCTCAGCGCGCGCTGTCCCGGATGTTCGGGACGGCCCGGACCAGGGTGACCACGCCGCCCGCCACCAGGGCGACGGCGAGGAGTTCGGGGACCAGCAGCCAGCCGGTGCGGATCGTCTCCTGGAACAGCACCACGCCGAGCAGCAGGCTGACGGCCGCGTCGCCGATGGTCAGCGCGGGCTGCGAGGCCACCAGCGGGCCGGCCTGGAGGGCGTTCTCCAGCAGCAGGACGGCGGCGATGCCGGTGAGCGCGAAGCCGTACGTCTGCCAGGCGGTCAGGAAGGCGGCCGGGCCGTGGTCGGAGAACGTGCCGGTGGCGGACTTCAGCAGGGCGGCGGTCAGCGCGTTGCCGACCGCGGCGGCGGTGCCGAGCGCCCCGGCCCGGAACACCGGTCCGCGCCCGCGGGCCGCCGCCACGCACAGCGCCATCGCGCCCAGGCAGCCGACCAGGACGGGCGTCCAGCGGCTCATCGGCGCCTGGTCCTCGGCGCCGGCCGGGGCGGCGCAGCCGAGGAACAGGGCCAGTCCGCCGACCACCGCCGCGACGCCCGCCCAGCCGGCGGCCGGCATCCGGCGGTGCAGCAGCGGCGCGGCGATCAGCAGCGCGAACGGCAGCTCCAGCACGAACACCGGCTGCACCAGCGCCATCGGCCCGAACGCGAGCGCCAGCGCCTGGAACAGCGCGGCCCCGGCCACTCCGACGATCCCCGCCACCCACGCCGGGTCGCGCGCGAGCACCAGCAGGAACCGCAGTCCCCCGCCCCGGTCCAGCCGGGCCGCCGCCTTCCGCTGGAAGGCGGTCCCGGCCGCGTTGGAGGCGGCCCCGAACACGGCGAACAGCACAGCGAGCACGTCCACCCGCCATCGGTTCCCGCGCCCCCGGCCCCGAACCCCCGCTTCCCCCGAACGGCGGCGCGGGCGGGGCCCGGGGGCTGTTCCGGTGCGGCCGGGGCCGGTCGGTCATTCGCGTGCCGGGGTGACGGCGTGGGCGAGTTGGACGCGTGAGCGGAGGTCGAGTTTGCGGTAGACGCGGGTCAGGGTCGCTTCGACGGTTTTGACGCTGACGGTGAGGGCGGCGGCGATGTCGCGGTTGCTCGCGCCGGCCGCGGCGAGGTGGGCGCAGCGTTGTTCGGCGTCGGTGAGGCGGGCGCGGGCGCCGTCCTGCGGGGTGGCGTCCGCCGGGGGGCCGGGTTCCAGTCGCCGCAGGGCGCGGGCGGCGGCGTCGGCCCCGGGGTGGGCTCCGTGGGCGGTGAAGAGGTCGGCGGCCCGCTGCGCGGCGGTGCGGGCGCCGGCGCGGCGGCGGGCGCGGCGTTCGGTGTGGCTGAGGGCGAGGAGGGTGCGGCCGCGTTCGAGGGGGAGCTGGCGCAGCTGCTCGGCGGCGTCGGTGAGGCGGCGGGCGGCGGTGTCGTACTGGCCGCGGGCGGCGTCGAGGAGGGCCCGGGCGCGTTCGAGGGCGGGCAGGACGGAGTCCCGGCCGAGATCGGTGGCGGTGCGGTGGGTGTCGGTGAGGAGCTCTTCGGCTTCGTCGGGGCGGCCGGCGGCGAGGAGCGCCTCGGCGAGGTCGGCGTGCCAGCGGAGGACGGAGGGGTCGCGGACCTGTTGGAGCGTTTCCAGCGCGCGGACCTCCTGGAGCGGTTCGAGGGCTTCCTTGGGGCGGCCGGCGGTGAGCAGGAGGTGGCCGAGGGCGAAGAGGTTGCGGGAGAGGAAGACCCGGTTGTCCTCGTGCCGGGAGGCGTCGATGCCCCGGCGGGCGTGGGCGAGGGCGGTGCCGGTGCGGGAGGCGGTGCCTTCGACGAGGGCGGAGGTGTAGCAGGCGGGGCCGGGTGGCATGCCCGTCCGGTCGGAGAGGGTGTGGGCGCGGCGGGCGTAGTCGAGGGCCTCGGCGCAGCGTCCGGCGCGCAGTTCGGTTTCGGCGAGGCTGCGCAGCAGGTCGACGACGGCTTCGGCGTCCCCGGTCCGCTGGGCTTGGACGAGCAGGGGGAGCAGGGTGGTGCGGGCGTCGGCGGGGCGGTCGTCGAAGAGGGCGTGGCGGGCGGCGAGGTGTTCGGGGGTGGCGTTGACGGGGACGAGCGCGGTGCGGGGCAGGGACAGGGCGTGTTCGAGGGTGGTGTCGGCGTCGGGGTGGCCGAGGACGCGTTGGACGCGGGCCAGCATGGTCAGGGCGAGCGCGGTGGTGGTGGTGTCGCCGGCGGTGCGGGCGAGTCGGGCGGCGCGTTCGGCCAGGGCGGCGGCCCGGTGGGGGGCGCCTTCGCTGACGTTGGCCCAGATGGCTTGGCGGAGCAGGACCTGGGCGGTCAGGTCGGGTCGGCCGGCCGCTTCGTGGATCGCGTCGGCGAAGAGTTCGTCGGCGCCGTGCAGGCGCTGTCCGCTGGCGTCGAGCAGGGCGAGCAGGGCGCCGACGCGCGGGGCGGGGCTGGTGTCGTGTTCGAGGACGAGGCGGGCGGCGGCCCGGCCGCGGGGGAGGTCGCCGCAGTGGCTGGCGTCGCGCACGGCGGTCAGGGCGCGTTCGGCGAGCAGGCCGGGGTCCTCGCGCGGGGTGCGCTGGGCGGCGAGGAGGGAGAGTTCGGCGGCCAGCGGGTGTTCGCCGCGCAGGCGGGCGTGGCCGGCGGCGCGGGCGGTGTGCCGGGCGGTGCGGGGGTCGGTGGGGTCGGCGGCGAGTGCGGTGTGGCGGTCGCGGCGGAGGCTGTCGTGGCTGGCTCCGGCCAGGCGGGCGTGCAGGAGTCGGCGGGCGGCGGCGGGGAGCCTGGTGGTGAGTTCGGCGGCGATCGCGGTGGCGGTGAAGCGCACCCGCCCGTCGGCGGGTACGGGGTCGAGCAGTCCGGCGGTCTCGGCCTGGGCCAGCAGGTGTGCGGCGGCCGGGCCGGCGAGGCGGGTGAGCAGGTCGAGGTCGGGCCGGTCGTCGAGGGCGGCCAGGGTCAGGAGTTCCCGTACGTCGTCCGGCACGGTGTCGAGCCATTCGCCGACCAGTTGGCGGGCGCGGGGCGGCAGGACGGGGTCGTCGTCGGCGGGGCGTCGGACGGTCGGCGGGCCGGGGGTGCGGCCGCCGGCCTCGGCGAGGGCCAGGGCCAGGGCGGGGTTGCCGCCGCTGCGGGTGTGCACCCGGGCGACCTCGCCGGGGGCGGGCCGGTACGGGGCCAGCAGCGCCGCGAGCTGGGGCTCCGTCAGGTGCGGGACGTGCACCGCGTACGCGTCCTCGCCGCTCCAGTGGCCTCCGCTGCCCGGCCGCCAGGTGCGTTCGGCGGTGATGACGGGCAGCTCCGGGGTCAGGCGCAGGGCCCAGCGCAGGACGGCCCGGCTGGCCGGGTCCAGCCACTGGGCGTTGTCCGCGACCAGGGTCACGGGCGGCGCGTCCCGCAGCGCGGCGGCGGTCAGCCGGCGCAGTCGCAGGGCCGGCCCGGTGCCGTCGGGGGCGGCCGCCGGGTCGGCGGCCTCGTCCAGGGCCGCCGCCAGGTCCCGCGCGGTGGGCGACGGCGGGAGCGCGAGGGCGAGTTCGAGCAGCCCGGTGTACGGGACGCCGGCGTCCTGCGGGCCCGGGGCCAGGCGCAGGACGGGCCGGCCCAGGCGTCGGGCCAGCAGGCCGGCCGCGGTGCTCTTGCCGATGCCGGGCGGCCCGAACAGCACCACCCGGCGGGTGCCGGGCAGATCGTCCGGCACCACCGGCAGCACGGCCACGGCCGGTTCCCGAAGCTCACTCACCCACGTCGCGGAGTCTGGCATCGGGCCATGGTGCGCCCCCGACGCCCCGCTGCGCCAGGACAAGGGATCGCCCTGATGTCGGCCGCCCCCGGCCTTCCCTAGCCTCATCGCCACAGCCGAGCTGTCCACGGCCGCCGGACGCCCCCCACCCCACGACGACGCCCGGCGTCCTCCTCCCCCTCAACCCCAGCTCGGCGGGAGGAACACGATGTCCCGCAAGAACGCCCTCGCCGCCGCCGTCGCCGCGGCGCTCGCCCTGGGCACCCTGACCGTGGTGGCCACCCAGTCCACCGCGGCCGCCGGCACCACCGCCCGGCCCGGCGCCGGTTTCCGGGCGGTGAGCGCCGACGCCCGCGCCGAGGCGCTGCGCACCGCCGACCGGGAGGCCGCCGCCGTCGCGAAGTCGCTCGGCTTCGGCCCCGACGAGCGCCTGGTGGCCAAGGACGTGCTCCTGGACACCGACGGCGCCCGGCACGTGCGCTACGACCGCACCTACCGCAACCTGCCCGTCATCGGCGGCGACCTGGTCGTCCACTACGACAGCAACGGCAAGGCCACCGGCTCCGACCAGGCCCACCAGGGCGCGATCAAGGTGGCGGGGGTGACGCCGAAGCTCAGCGCCTCCGACGCCTCGGCCGCGGCCGCCAAGCACGCCAAGCACGTCAGGAACGCCAAGTCCGACAGCGCGGACGGCAGCACCCTGGTGGTGTACGCGGTCGGCAAGATCCCCGTCCTGGCCTACCGCTCCACCGTCACCGGCGACGGCGAGAGCGGCCCCGCCTCCCGCGAAGCGGTGATCGTCGACGCGGCCAGCGGCGCGCCGCTCGACCAGTACGAACTGCACCAGGGCGTCACCGGCACCGGCAACGGCGTCACCGCCGGCCAGGTCACCATCGAGACCAGCCAGAGCGGCAGCGGCTACACGCTGACCGACGCGGCGCACGGCGGCACCATCGTCTACGACTCGTACAACAGCCCGCAGTCCAACCCGAAGCAGAACGCCCGGACGTTCTCCAAGTCGTCCAACTCCTGGGGCAACGGCTCGACTTCGAGCCGGGAGAGCGCCGCCGTGGACGCCTCCTACGGCCTGGCGAAGACCTGGGACTTCTACCAGAGCACCTTCAACCGCTCCGGCATCCGCAACGACGGCCGGGGCGCCCCGGCGTACGTCCACGTCGACAACCAGCTGCTGAACGCCTTCTACGACGACAACTGCTTCTGCATGTCGTTCGGCGACGGCTCCTCGCAGAACGGCAACACCCCGGTCACCGCGCTCGACGTCGCCGGCCACGAGATGAGCCACGGCGTCACCGCCGCCACCGCCAACCTCACCTACTCCGGCGAGAGCGGCGGCCTCAACGAGGCCACCAGCGACATCTTCGGCACCATGGTCGAGTTCTACGCCAACAACCCGTCGGACCCCGGCGACTACTACATCGGCGAGAAGCTCAACATGTCCGCCGGCTCGCTGCGCCGGATGGACAACCCCGCCTCCGACGGGAACAGCCTCGGCTGCTGGACCTCCGGCGCCGGCCAGGTCGACGTCCACTACTCCTCCGGCATCGGCAACCACTTCTTCTACCTGGCGGCGGAGGGCACCGGCGCGAAGACCATCGGCGGCCTCGCCCACAACGGCACCACCTGCAACAACGACACCTTCACCGGCATCGGCCGCGACAAGGCCGCCGCCGTCTGGTACCGCGCCCTGACCACCTACATGACCTCCACCACCACCTACGCCTCGGCCCGCACCGCGACCCTCCAGGCCGCCGCCGACCTGTACGGCGCCAACTCGCGGGAGCGGTACCTGATCTCCAAGGCGTGGGCCGCCGTCAGCGTCGGCACCGCCCTGCCCGACCCCGGCACGGGCAGCCCCAGCCCGACCCCCTCGACCTCCGCCTCCGCCAGCCCCTCGTCCTCGCCCTCGTCCTCGCCCTCCCCCTCGGCCTCCCCCTCGACCTCGTCGACCCCGACCGGCAACGCGCTGGCCAACGGCACCTTCGAACAGGGCGCCGCCGGCTGGACCCAGAGCGACAACGACATCACCAACTCCACCCTCCAGGCCGCCCACGGCGGCTCCTGGTACGCCTGGATGATGGGCTACGGCACCTCGGCGATCGAGTCGCTCTCCCAGTCGAACATCGCCGTCCCGGCCAACGGCAGCCCCAAGCTCACCTTCTGGCTCAAGGTCACCACCGCGGAGTCCGGCCCCACCGCCTACGACACCCTCAAGGTCAACGTCAACGGCACCACCCTGGCCACCTACTCCAACGCCAACGCATCCGCCGGATACGTCCAGAAGACCGTCGACCTGTCCGCCTACAAGGGCCGGAGCGTGAAGCTGGAGTTCGCCGGCACCGAGGACACCTACCTGGCCACCGTCTTCCTGCTCGACGACATCGCCGTCGGCTGACCCACCCCGTACTCCCGCCGCCGGGCCCGTTGTGGGACGGGTCCGGCGGCGGGAACCGCAAGGTCAGGAGGCGGTCGGCGGCGGGGTGTGCAGGCTCGGGAGGTTGACCACGATCGCCTCCTGGGTGCTGCGGGCGATCACCACGACGGCCTCGTGCTCGGGGTCGGGGTTCTCCTCGCGGTGCGGGACGTAGGGCGGCACGAAGACGTAGTCGCCGGGGCCGGTGCGCAGCCTGACCTCGACGGGTTCGCCGGACGAGTCGTCGAGGAAGACGAACTCGGGGTGGCCGCTGACCACGTGGATCGCGGTCTCCGACTCGCCGTGGTGGTGGTCGGAGGAGGCGGTGGCGGGGGCGACGTGGGTCTGGCCCATCCAGAGCTTCTCCGAGCCGACGGTGCGTCCGCTGATCGCCGCGAACCTGCGCATGCCGCCGCTCTGCGCGGTGTCGCCGTCGAGTTCGCCGGCCCGGACGTGGTGCAGCCGGGCGGCGGGGTCCTGGGCGGCGGCGTCCGGGGCGGGCAGGTGCGGGTGGAAGCCCTCGCCGGCGCAGGTGGGGGCGGTCCGGTCGGTCGCCGGGGCGGGGTGGTGCGGTGCGGCGGACACGGGCTCTCCCGGTGGTGGTGGCGGGTGCTGGCGCGGGGGCGCCGCGCGGACGGCGGCGGGGGTGCCGGGAACACGTCGGCGGGGTGCGCGGATCGTGGGGAACGCTAGGCGCGGCCCGAAAAGGATGTCAAGAGGTGTCTTTTCGTCCGGGGGTGGCGGCGGCCGCTCCGGCGGGGGCTTGATGATCGCCCGGCCCGGTGGATACTTCGGGGTATGCATATTTCCGCGAAGGCGGACTACGCCGCCCGCGCACTGGTCGAACTGGCCTGCGACACCGGGCGTCCGCTCACCTGCGAGGCGATCGCCTCCTCCCAGGAGATCCCGTTCCGGTTCCTGAAGTCGGTGGTCGGCGACCTGCGCCGGGCCGGACTGGTCCGCAGTCAGCGCGGCTGCGAGGGCGGCTACTGGCTGGGCCGCCCGGCCGCGGAGATCACGCTGCTCGACGTGGTGCGCGCCGTGGACGGCGAGCTGATCACGCTCCGCGGCGAGCCGCTGACCGGGCTCGCCTACCCCGGGCCGGCCGACGCGCTGCCGGGGATCTGGCGCGAGGTCGAGGAGCGCGCCGGGGAGGTGCTGGCGGGCACCACCGTGGCCGCGCTGGTGCGCCGCTCCCGGCGCCCGGCGCCCCGGCCGCTCCCGGAGGCGGTGTGACCGGCCCGGACACGCCCCCGGCGACCGGCCTCCCGCCGGACGCGCTCCCGCCGGACGCGCTCCCGCCAGGCACTCGCCCGCCGCTGGAGGTCGTCGAGTTCACCGACCCGTTCTGCCCGTGGGCCTGGGGCTCGGAGCCCGCGCTGCGCGGGCTGCGCCGGGCGTTGGCCGGGGCGGCGGCGCACCGGCGGGTGTTCGGGATCCTCTTCGACGACGACGAGGAGCCGGCGCCGGACCCGGACGCGGAGGCCGCCTGGTACGGGGAGTTCGTGGCCCGGGTGTCGGGGCACACGGGGGCGCCGCGGGCGGCCCGGCTGCGCTGGGTGGCGGCGAGCAGCTGGCCCGCCTCGCTGGCGGCCGCGGCCGCAGAGCGGCAGGGGCCCGAGGTGGCCGAGCGGGTGCTGCGGCGGCTGCGCGAGTCGGCGTTCGTCCGGGGCGAGCCCGCCGACACGCCGGAGCGGATCGCGGCGGCGCTGCGCGGGGTGCCCGGCCTGGACGGGGCGGCGCTGGCGGCCGCCGCGGCCTCGGCGCCGGTGCGCGCGCGGGTGGCGCGGGACCGGGCGGAGACCCGGGCGCCGCGCCCGGAGGTGGTGGGGCTGCGCGGGCCGGGCCCGCACCCGGGCGGGGCGAAGGAGATCGCGGCCGGGCACCGCTACGCCCTGCCCACGCTGCTGTTCCGCGGCCCGGCGGGGTGCCGGGTGGTGCCGGGCTGGCGGTCACCGGCGGAGTACCTGGGCGCGGCGCGGGCGGTGTGCCCGGGGCTGGCCGTGGCGGCGGACGGCGGGCCCGGGCCGGCCGAACTGCTGTGCCGTTACGGGAGCCTGACCGCTCCGGAGGCGCCGGACGGTCCGCCGCCCGGCGCGGTGACGGTCGGGACGGCGGGCGGCCCGCTGTACCTGTCGCCGCGGGAGGCCGCCGTCTCACCGCTGCTCTCCGCATCCTGAGACGTTCCGGACGCGCCCGATCCGGTCCGTCCGGCTTGACGGTCCGTCACTTTCCTTCCGCTGCGCACGGATTGGCCGCGAAGCGGTGGCGCGGCCGCCCCTCGATCAAACAGACACCTTTTGGTGTCCATTGACACCGGGCCCGGCCGCCCGACAGGATGGCGGCATGCTTTCGACGCACCCCAACGTGGTGTGCCGGTACGTGGACTTCCGGCGCACCAGCAGCGACCTCTGTCGCTGAGCGCCCCCATTCCCGCCGGCGGACCCGACCGCCCGCGGCCCCCGGAACGCGGCCTCCCCGCGCCGCACGGCAGGCTCCGGCCGCCGTCCCCGGACCTCTCTCCCCCGGTGAACCGCCCCGCCCGCGACCGGGCGGCGGCCGCCGGCCCCACTCCCCCGCCGGTCCCCTCCGCGCCGGTGCCCCGCCGCGCCGTCGTGCCCGTTTCCCGCCGTCCGCGGCCCGTCCGCGTCGACGCCCGTGCCCGGGCACCCGCCGCGCCGTGAAAGGTGACGCCCCGTCATGACCAGTTCCGTCCTGCCCTCCACCGCCTCCGCCCTCGCCAGACGCTCGTTCCTCGGCCTCGGCCTGGGGGCGGGCGCCGCGCTCGCCCTCGCCGCGTGCGGCGGCGCCACCGTCGCGCAGACCGGCTCGTCCGGCAGCTCCGGCACCCTCAAGTGGGGCTGGGCGCTGCCCACTTCGTGGGACCCGGTGTTCTCCTCGGCCGGCTGGGACGTGCACGCGCTGTCCCTGGTGTACGCCGGTCTGACCAAGCTCGACGAGAGCGGCAAGGCCGTCCCGGCGCTGGCCACCGGCTGGACGTACGACGCCGACGGCACCCGGCTGACGTTCACCCTGCGCCCCGGCCTGGTCTTCGAGGACGGCACCCCGCTGGACGCCGCCGCGGTGAAGAAGAGCCTGGACCGCGGCCGCACCGAGCCGAAGTCGCTGGTCGCCCCGCAGCTGACCCAGGTCAAGCAGGTGCTGGCCCCGGACGCCACCACCGTGGTGATCGAACTCGCCTCCCCCGACTACCAGTTGCCCAACCTGCTGGCCGGCAAGACCGGCCTGGTGGTGAACCCGAAGGCGTTCGAGTCGGACGCCGCCGCGCTGGCCGCCAAGCCGGCCGGCTCGGGCCCGTTCAGCCTGGTCTCCTACGTCCAGAACAGCAAGGCGGTGCTGCGCCGCAACCCGCGCTACTGGGATGCCGGGGCGATCAGGCTGGAGAACTTCGAGCTCTACCCGCTGCCGGACGCCGCCACCGTGGTCAGCGGCCTGCAGTCCGGGCAGTTCGACGTCGCGCAGATCCCCGGCAGCCAGGTGGAGGCGGCCAAGGCGGCCGGGCTGGAGGTGCAGGAGATCCCGTCGCTGGTGGTGGCGGTGCTGGACGTCAACACCACCAAGGCGCCGTTCGACAACCCGGACGTGGTGGAGGCGCTGAAGTACGCGATCGACCGCGAAGCCCTGGTGAAGACCCAGCTGTTCGGCCACGGCGAGGTCAACTACCAGCCGTTCCCGAAGGGTTACGTCGGCCACGACCCGGCCTCGGAGGACCTGTTCCGGCACGACCCGGACAAGGCCCGGGCGCTGCTGGCGAAGGCCGGACACCCGGACGGCGTCGACCTGACGCTGACCACCACCACCGCGCAGGGCCTGCCCGAGCAGTTGCAGGCGCAGCTGAAGGAGGTCGGCATCCGGGTGAACATCGAGGTGATCCCGGCGGCGCAGGCCACCCAGATCGTCTACGTGCAGCACTCCAAGACGCTGTTCACCGACCAGTTCGCGGGCCGCGACTCGGCCGCCCAGGCGTTCCAGGTGCTGTTCGGCGAGCAGGGCCTGATGAACCCCGGCCGCACCACCCCGCCGGAGCTGAAGGCCGCCGTCCAGCAGGTCTCGCGCACCCCGCTGGACTCGCCGGACTACCCGAAGGCGCTGCGGGCGGCGACCGCGCTGGCGGTGCGGACCATGCCGAACGTGTTCCTGTACAGCGTGCCGCGGCTGCTGGCCCGCCGGAAGTCGGTCTCGCCGATCCCCGCGTTCACCGTCGTGCAGCGCTTCGAGGGGGTGAGCGTCGCGTGAGCGCGGCAGCCCCGGCCGGGCGGGAGGGGACCGCCGGATCGCGGACCGCCGGGTCGCGGACCGCCGGGTGGGTGCTGCGGCGGGCCGCCCGGGCGCCCCGCTCGCTGGGCCGGGTGCTGGCCTCGGCCGCCACCGTGTTCCTGCTCTCCTCGCTGCTCACCTTCGGGCTCGGCGCGGTCTCCGACGCCAACCCGGCGGCCGCGGTGCTCGGCGAGACCGCGACCCCCGCCGACATCGCCCGCCTCGACCACGAGTTCGGCCTCGACCGGCCGCTGTGGACGCAGTTCGGCAGTTGGCTGGGGCACGCCGTCCAGGGCGACCTGGGCCGGTCCTGGTTCACCACCCTGCCGGTCGGCGACTCGATCGCGGCCGCCCTGCCGGTCGACCTGTCGATCGCCGGCCTGGCGCTGCTGCTGGCCGTCCTGCTCGGCGCCGCCGGGGGCGTCGCCGCCGCGCTGCGCCCCGGCAGCCGGCTGGACCGGTCGGTCACCGCGCTGTGCACCCTGCTCGGCACGCTGCCCGCGTTCGTGGTGGCGATCGGCCTGATCACCCTGGTCTCCGTGCAACTGCGGCTGCTGCCCTCGGGCGGCTACGTGCCGCTCGACCAGGACCCGGCCCAGTGGCTGCGGTTCGCCCTGTTGCCCGCGCTGGCGCTGAGCCTGGACGCGGCGGCGGGCATCGCCCGGCAGCTGCGCACCTCGCTGGTCGGCGCGCTGCGCGAGAACTGGGCGACCGGCGCCGCGATGCGCGGACTGTCCCACCGCCGGGTGCTGTTCGGGCACGTGCTGCGCAACGCCGCCGGGCCCGCCGTGACGGTGCTCGGGATGAGCGTGCCGATGCTGATCGGCGGCGCCGTCGTCACCGAGCGGATCTTCAACCTGCCGGGCATCGCCCAACTGTCGCTGCGGGCCGCCGAACAGCACGACGTCCCGGTGATCCAGGGCACCCTGCTGGTGACCGTCGCCGTGGTGCTGGCCGCCAACCTGGCGGTGGACGCCGGGCTGCTGGCGCTCAACCCGGCCGCCCGCCGCACCGGCCGCCGTGACGCCCGCCGCACCACCCGCCGCCCGGCCCCGGCGGGTGCGCGATGAGCGCGGCGGACGCGACGGGTGCGGCGCGGCGTCGTCCGGTGGCCCGCCGACCGGTGGTGCGGGCCTCGCTGGCGGTGCTGGCCGTGGTCGCGCTGCTGGCCGTGTTCGGCGGCCGGCTCGCCCCGCTCGACCCGCTCGCCCAGGACACCGCCCGGCTGCTGAACGGCCCCGGCACCGGCCACCCGCTGGGCACCGACTACCTGGGCCGGGACGTGCTCAGCCGGCTGCTCGCGGGCACCGGCCTGTCGGTGGCCGCGGCCGCCGAGGCGGTCGGCACCGCCCTGCTGCTCGGCGTGCTCCCGGGCCTGGCCTCGGTGCGGTTCTCCGCGCCGCTGGCCTGGGTGTCGCTGCGCGCCGTGGACGCCCTGATGACGCTGCCGTTCACGCTGTTCGCGATCGCGGCGGTCGGCGTCCTCGGCAACGGGCTGCACCAGGCGATGCTGGCCCTGGGCGTGCTGCTCGCGCCGCTGTTCTTCCGGGTCTCCCGGGCCGCGGCGCTCGGCCTGGACCGGGCTCAGTACGTGGAGGCCGCCGAGCTGATGGGCGCCGGACGGCTCACCGTGCTGCGCACCCACGTGTGGCGCAAGGTGCTGCCGACCCTCGCCGTCACCACGGCGCACGCGCTGGCCACCGCGCTGCTCACGGTCGCCTCGCTGACCTTCCTCGGCATCGGCGTCCAGCCGCCCGCGCCGACCTGGGGCGGGATGCTCGCCAGCGACCTGGGCTTCCTCGCCCAGCAGCCGTGGGCCCCGGTCGTCCCCACCGCGCTGATCGTGCTGACCGTCGGGGCGCTCAACCTGCTGGCCGACGCGCTGCGGGACGCCGAGCCGGCCGGGCCCGCGCCCGAAGCCCCGCCCGGGGCGCCCGTCCCGAACCCGCTGCGAGCGCCGGAGGAGGCCCGCGATGACCACCGCGTCCGTGTCTGACCACCCCTCGTCCGACCGCCCCTCGTCCGACCGCCCCTCGTCCGGCGGCAGCGCGCCCGACCGGCCCGCGCCCGGCGGTACCGTCCTGGAGGTCGAGGGCCTGCGGGTGACTGTCGGCCACGGCGCCGCCGAGGCCGTCCGGGAGGTGTCCTTCACCGTCCTCGCCGGGCAGTCCGTCGGCCTGGTCGGCGAGTCCGGCAGCGGCAAGACGCTGACCTGCCGGGCCGTCCTCGGGCTGGCCGCCCCCGGCGTCCGGTCCGACGCCGGCACCCTCGCCCTCGGCGGCACCGACCTGCTCGGCCTGGACGCGCGCGGCTGGCAGCGGCTGCGCGGCGCCCGGCTCGGCGCGGTCTTCCAGGACCCCGGTTCCTTCCTCAACCCGGCGCTCACCGTCGGCCGCCAGCTCGCCGAACCGCTGCGGGTGCACCGCGGCCTGTCCCGGGCGGACGCCCGCCGGCGCGCCGTCGAACTGCTCGACTCGGTCGGCCTGCGCGACCCGGAGGCCGTGTACGGGCGCTACCCGCACGAGCTGTCCAGCGGCATGCTGCAGCGCGTGCTGATCGCGATCGCGGTCAGCGGCGACCCGGACCTGCTGGTCGCCGACGAGGCCACCACCGCGCTGGACACCGTCGTCCAGGCCGAGGTGCTCGACCTGCTGGCCCGGCTGCGGGAGGAACGCGGCCTCGGCCTGCTGCTGGTCAGCCACGATCTCGCGGTGGTCGCCGACGCCACCGACCGGCTGCTGGTCCTGTACGCCGGGGAGGTCGTCGAGGACGGCCCCACCGCGAGCGTGGTCGCCGCCCCCGCCCACCCCTACACCGAGGCGCTGCTCGCCGTCGCGGGCCTCGGCCCCGGCGCCCGCACCCGCTTCCCCGTCATCCCCGGCCGTCCCCCCGCCCCCGGCACCGCCGCCGCCGGCTGCCGCTTCGCCCCGCGCTGCGCCTACGCGGAGCCGGAGTGCTCACTCGCCCCGGTCCCGCTGGTCTCAGCCCCGGACGGGGACGGGGACCGCAAGGTCCGCTGCCTGAAGCCTCGTTGAGGCGGCGCCCGCAGTCTCGTACCGGCCGGAGCGGCCGCGCTGCCGCGCGCCGCCCCGTCCCGTCCCGTCCCGTCCCGTCCACTCTGTCTGTCCGCGAGTCCCCGGAGGTGTCGTCCCATGACCGCTCTGCTCGAAGTCCGTTCGCTACAGGTCGAGTTCGACCGGGGCACGCCCGTGCTCGACGGTGTGGACGTGCGGGTGCGGGCCGGCGAGATCCTCGGCGTGATCGGGGAGACCGGCTCCGGGAAGACCACGCTGGCGCGGGCGGTGGTGGGGCTGGCGCCGGTCGCGGCGGGGCGGATCACGGTGGACGGCCGGGAGCGGACCGGGCTGCGCGGGCGGGCGCTGCGGGAGGCGCGGCGGGCCGGGGCGGTGCAGTACATGTTCCAGGATCCGCTGCGGTCGCTGGACCCGGACCTGACGGTGCTGCGGCTGGTCGGCCAGCCGCTCGCGGTGGCCGGCGTCCCGGCCGGCGAGCGGCGGGGGCGGGTGCTGGAGGCGCTGGACCTGGTCGGCCTGGACCACGCGCTGGCCGGGCGCCGCCCGGGCCTGCTCTCCGGCGGCCAGCGCCAGCGCGTCGCGCTGGCCCGGGCGATCGTGACCCGTCCGCGCCTGCTGCTCGCCGACGAGCCGGTCTCCGCGCTGGACGCCTCGAACCGCAACCACGTGCTGCGGCTGCTCGACGAGCTGCGCCGCGAGCTGGACCTCGCCGTCGTGCTGATCTCGCACGACCTGGAGTCGCTGGCGGGCGTCGCGGACCGGCTGGCGGTGCTGTACCGGGGGCGGATCGTGGAGAGCGGACCGGCGGCGGAGGTGCTGGAGCGGCCGCTGCACCCGTACACGGCGCTGTTGGCGGCGTCCGCGCCGGGCGGCGGGCCGGAGCGGCGGGCCGAGCTGGCGCGGCTGCGCGCCCCGGCGCCCGCCCGGCCGGAGTCCTCCGGGTGCGCCTTCGCGCACCGCTGCGCGTTCGCCGACGCCGGCTGCGCGGGCCGCCCGGCGGAGTCCGATCCGCTGCCGGGCCGGACGGTGGCCTGCCACCGCAGCGCCGACTGGCGCCACACTGAAGCTTCCTGACGGTCCGTCAACTCTGGAGTCCGCCCACCATGACCACGCTGCCCACCACCTCGCACTGGGGCGCCTTCCGGGCCGGCCCGCACCCCGCCGGCGGGGTGCTGGTCGAGCCGCACCCGGACGACCCGGCGCCCTCCCCGCTGCTGGCGGGCGTCCCCGGCTCGCTGCGGCACCGCACCCGGGTGCGCCGGCCGGCCGTCCGGGAGGGCTGGCTGCGCGGCGGGCCGGGGACCGGCGCGGGGCGCGGGCGGGAGCCGTTCGTGGAGGTCTCCTGGGAGCGGGCACTCGACCTGGTCGCCGGTGAACTGGCAAGGGTGAAGCGGGAGTTCGGCCCGCAGGCGGTGTTCGGCGGGTCGTACGGCTGGGCGTCGGCGGGCCGGTTCCACCACGCGCAGAGCCAACTGCACCGGTTCCTGGCCCTGTTCGGCGGCTACACCGCTTCCCGGAACTCGTACAGCCTGGGCACCTCGCTGGTGCTGCTCCCCCGGGTGCTGGGGGACGCCGAGGCGGTGCTGCGGGCCACCTCCTCGTGGCCGACGATCGTGCGGCACACCCGGCTGCTGGTCGCGTTCGGCGGCGTCCCGGCGAAGAACGTGTACGTCACGCCGGGCGGCGTGACCCGGCACACCACGCCCGGCTTCCTCGCCGAACTCGCCGCCGCCGGAACGGAGGTGACGCTGGTCTCCCCGCTGCGCGACGACCTGCCGGACGGGCCGGCCACCGACTGGCTGCCGGTCGCCCCGGGCACCGACACCGCGCTGATGCTGGCCCTCACCCACACCCTGGTCGCCGAGAACCTGCACGACCGGGCGTTCCTCGCCCGCTACACCAGCGGCTGGCCGGTGCTGGAGCGCTACCTGGACGGCCGGGCCGACGGCACCCCGAAGGACGCCGACTGGGCCGCGCCGATCTGCGGGCTGGCGGCGGAGCGGATCCGCGCGCTGGCCCGGAAGATGGCCGGCACCCGGACCCTGGTCACCGTCACCTGGTCGCTGCAGCGCGCCCGGTACGGCGAGCAACCGGTCTGGGCCGCCATCGCGTTGGCCAGCGCACTCGGCCAACTCGGCCTGCCCGGAGGCGGGTTCGGCCACGGCTACGGCTCGATGGGCGACGTCGGCGACACCGGGACCGCGCTCCGCCTGCCGTTCCTGCCCCAACCGGCCAATCCCGTCGACGAGTTCATCCCCTGCGCGCGGATCGCCGACCTGCTGCTGCACCCCGGCGAGGAGTACCCGTACGACGGCACCACCCGCCGCTACCCGGACATCCGACTGGTGCACTGGGCCGGCGGCAACCCGTTCCACCACCACCAGGACCTGGGACGGCTGCGCCGGGCCTTCGCCCGCCCGGAGACCGTGATCGTCCACGAGCCGCACTGGACGGCCACCGCGCGGCACGCCGACATCGTGCTGCCCGTCACCACGACGCTGGAACGCGAGGACTTCGGCGGCGGTCGGCGCGACACCCACCTGATCGCCATGCACCGCGCCGCCGACCCGGTCGGCGAGGCCCGCGACGACCACGCGATCCTCGCCGCGCTCGCCGAACGCCTCGGCTTCGCAGCGGAGTTCACCGAGAACCGGACCCCGCGCCAATGGCTGGAGCACCTGTACGGGCAGTGGGCCGAGCAGCTGCGCGCGGACGGGGCGGAGGGCGCGGGCAGCACCGGCAGCGCGGGCGGCCCGCCGTCGTTCGACCGGTTCTGGGCCGACGGCGAGTGGCGGCTGCCCGAGCAGCACCCCGAACGCACCCTGTTCGCCGAGTTCCGGGCCGACCCTGACCGGCACCCGCTGGCCACCCCCAGCGGCCGGATCGAACTGCACTCCCCCGCGATCGCCGCCCTCGACCTGCCCGACTGCCCCGGCCACCCCGCCTGGCTCGACCCGCGCCCCGACCCCGCCACCGCCCGGCGGCACCCGCTGCTGCTGATCGCCAACCAGCCCGCCACCCGGCTGCACAGCCAACTCGACGTCGGCGCCGCCAGTCTGGCCGACAAGGTGGCCGACCGCGAGGCCGTCGAACTGCACCCCGCGGACGCGGCGGAACGCGCGATCGGCGACGGCGACCTGGTGCGGATCTTCAACGACCGCGGCGCCTGCCTGGCCGGGGCCCGGCTCAGCGACCGGCTGCGCCCCGGCGTGGTCCGGCTGCCCACCGGCGCCTGGTTCGACCCCGTCCCCGACACCGAGCCGCCGCTGTGCGCGCACGGCAACCCCAACGCGCTGACCGCCGACCTGCCCAGCTCCCGGCTCTCCCAGGGCTGCACCGGCCAGCACGCCCCGGTCCAACTGGAGCGCTGGACCGGCGGCGACCCGCCCCCGGTGACCGTCCGCCACCCGCCCGTCCTGCTCCCCGCCCCGACGTCCGACCCGACGTCCGAGGCAACGCCCGACCCGGCGTCCGAGCCGGCGCCCGTCCCCCGTCCCGAGCACGCACCGCCCCCGGAGGCCGTCCGATGAGCGTCACCACCACTGCCTCGCCCGGCTTCCCGGCCCCCGCACTGGACGGGCTGCCCGCCGTGACCGCCGCGCTGGCGGCCTGCGCCGCCGCGCACGACCGGGACGCCGAACTCCCGCTCGCGGACTTCGAACTCCTGCACGGTGCGGGCCTGTTGACCGCGACGGTGGCCACCCGGCACGGCGGTCCCGGGGCCGGCCTGGCCGACACCGCGCGGATCCTGCGGGCGCTCGGCGCGGGCGACCCGGCGGTGGCACTGGTCACCGCGATGACGCTGTTCACGCACGCCGCCGAGGCCCGCACCCCGTACTGGCCGGCCGGCCCGCTCGCCGAACTGCTCGCCGAGTCCGCGCAGCGCCCGGTCCTGGTGAACGCGCTGCGGGTGGAGCCCGAGCTGGGCAGCCCGGTGCGCGGCGGCCTGCCCGCGACCACCGCCCGCCGCCGCGGCGACGGCTGGGAGCTGACCGGCCACAAGATCTACTCGACCGGCGCGTACCTGCTGGACTGGCTGCTGGTCTGGGCCGCGACCGACGAGGAGCGGCCCCGGGTCGGTTCCTTCCTGGTCCGGGCCGGCAGCCCCGGCCTGACCGTCGAACCGGTCTGGGACCACCTCGGCCTGCGCGCCTCGCGCAGCGACGACGTCCACCTGAACGCCGTCCCGGTGCCCGGCGACCGGGTCGGCCCACTCGCCCTCCCCGGCGCCGACGGCAGCCGCCACTCGATCGGCGGCGCCTGGAACGGCCTCGGCCTGGCCGCCCTGTACCTCGGCGTCGCCGGCGCCGCCCGGGACTGGCTGCTCGGCTTCCTGCACGAGCGCACCCCCAGCGCCCTCGGCGCGCCGCTGGCCTCGCTGCCCCGCTTCCAGGCCGCCGTCGGCGAGATCGAGGTCTCGCTGGCCGGGGCCGACCGGCTGGTCGACGCCCTCGCCGCGGCCGTCGACGCGGGCGAGCCGGGCGCCGCCGAGCAGACGGGCGGCGCGAAGCTGCTCGCCACCCGGGCCGCGATCGACGCCGTCCAGCAGGCGGTGGCCCTGGTCGGCAACCACGGCCTGACCCGCCACCACCCGCTGGAGCGCCACCTGCGCGACGTGCTGTGCGCCCGCGTCCACACCCCGCAGGACGACTCGGTCCTGCTCGCGGCGGGCCGGGCCGCCCTCGACCGCGTCCGCCCCCGCTGACCCCTCCTCCTCCGGCCTGCGCTCTTCCCTCCTCCTGTTCGCTCCTTCCGAAAGGACCACCGCCATGCCCGTCGAGTTCGTCGGCATGATCTCCACCCACGACGTCTCCGAGACCCGCCCGGCCACCGGCCCGGTGGTCGACCCCGGCTACACCCGCCGCTTCGCCCAGGCGCACGAGGAGGCCGGCTTCGACCGGATCCTGATCGCCCAGTCCTCCGGCAGCCCCGACCCGAACCAGGTCGCGGCGTTCGCCGCCGCCCACACCGAGCGCCTGGGCCTGCTGGTCGCGCACCGCCCCGGCTTCCTCGCGCCGACCGTCGCGGCCCGCACCTTCGCCACCCTCGACCAGTTCTCCGGCGGCCGGGTCGCGGTGCACGTCATCACCGGCGGCAACGACGCCGAGCAGCGCCGCGACGGCGACTACCTGACCAAGGACGAGCGCTACGCCCGCACCGACGACTACCTGACGGTGGTGAAGAAGGCCTGGACGGAGGACGCCCCGTTCGACCACGACGGCCCCTACTACCGGCTGGCCGACTTCCGCTCCGACGTGCGGCCGGTGCAGGAGCCGCGGATCCCGCTGTACTTCGGCGGCTCCTCCGAGGCCGCCTACCGGGTCGGCGGCAAGCACGCCGACACCTTCGCGCTGTGGGGCGAGCCGCTGGCCGAGACCGCCGAGCAGATCGCCCGGGTCCGGGCCGCCGCCGAGGCCGCCGGGCGCACCGACCTGCCGGGCATCAGCGTCTCGTTCCGCCCGATCCTGGGCCGCACCGACGAGGCGGCCTGGGAGCGGGCCCGCGGCATCCTCGGCACCATCGAGCAGCGCGGCAGCACGCCCGGCTGGCGCCGGGGCACGGCCCTGAACGGCGCCGACGCGACGCCGCAGAACGTCGGCTCGCAGCGGCTGCTCGCCGCCGCCGCCAAGGGCGACCTGCACGACCGGGCGCTGTGGACGGCCACCGCGAAGGCCACCGGCGCCGGCGGCAACTCCACCGCCCTGGTGGGCTCGCCGGAGACGGTCGCGCGCGCCCTGCTGGACTACGTCGAGATCGGCGTGACCACGCTGCTGATCCGCGGCTACGACCCGCTGGACGACGCCCTCGACTACGGCCGCGAGCTGCTGCCGCTGGTCCGCCAGGAGGTCGCCCACCGCGACGCGGCCGCCGCCACCGCCGTCCCGGCCGCCGCCGGTGTCCGGTGACCGCGACCGCGACCACGACCGCGGCCGTTCCGGCGACCGCGACCACCCCGGACGCCGGGGCGGACGCCCGCTGGGACCCGGCGCCCGGCGTCGCCGTCCGCGGCACCGTGCTGCTGCTGCCCGGCCGGGGCGAACACCCCGGCCTGTACGCCCGGTTCGGCCGCCGACTGGCCTTCGACGGCTACCGCCTCCTCGTCCCCGCCGACCACTCCACCGCCCCCACCGCCCTGTCCGCCCTGTTCGCCCGGGCGCGGTCCGGGCAGCCGGACGGCGGGCCGGTGGTGCTGGCGGGTTCGGACACCGGTGCGCTGCTGGCCCTCGCCCTGGCCGGGGAACTCGGACCGGACGGCCTGCTGCTGGCCGGCCTGCCGGACGGCGACCGGCCCGAGCCGGTCGCGGACGAGCCGGTCGCGGACGAGCCGGTCGCGGACGAGCCGGTCGCGGACGAGCCGGTCGCGGACGAGCCGGTCGCGGACGAGTTGTCCGCGCGTACGGCGTGCCCCGTCCACCGGGGCCTGCTGGCGACGGATCCCGGGTTCCGGCCCGGTGCCCTGTTCGACCCGGTGCCCGCGGCGCTGGCGGGGGCGGCGGCTGCGGCCCGTCCGGCGGTTCCGGTCCTGGCGTTCCACGGGCTGGCCGACCCGGTCGCCCCGGTCGGGGCGCTGCGCGCGCTGGCCGGGCGGCTGCCGTCGGTGGAGGCGGTCGCGGTGGCGGACGGGCGCCACGACGCGTTCAACGACGCCGCGCACCGCAGCGTCGCGGCCCGCACCGTGCTGTGGCTGGAGCGTCTCCGGGCCGGCCTCGACCGCCGGCCGGTCCCGCCCCCGCCCCTGCTCGTCCCGCTCGACTCCGGCTCCGACTCCGGCCCTGGCTCCGGCTCCGGCTCCGGCTCCGGCGGCTGACCGCCCACCCCGACGCCCCTCGCCCGCCCCCTTCGAAAGGACCCCTCCGTGACCACCCTCGACGAACGCCCGCCGACCGCGACACCCGCCGAACTGCTGCGCCGCACGCTGCGCCGGCACGCGTCCGGGGTGGTGGTGATCACCGTGCCCGGACCGGCCGGGTTCACCGCGACCTCGTTCACCTCGGTCAGCCTGGAGCCCGCGCTGGTCTCCTTCTACCTCGCCTCGGGGGCGTCCACGGCCCCGGCCGTGCGGGCGGCCGACGTGTTCACCGTGCACGTGCTGCACCGCGGCCAGGAGGAGTTGGCGCGGGCGTTCGCCCGCAGCGGCACCGACCGGTTCGCCGGGGTGCCGTGGCAGGAGGGCCCGCACGGCACTCCGCTGCTGGAGGGCGCCACCGCCCGGCTGACGGCCCGCCGGGTGGGGCTGCACCCGGTCGGTGACCACCTGCTGGTGGTGGGCGAGGTGCTCGCGGCGGACGTCCGGGGCGGGGAGCCGCTGCTGCACCACGACGGCGGGTTCGGCGGGTTCGCGCCGGGCGCCGGGGAGGGCCCGTGGGGCTGACCGTGCACTGGTTCCTGCCGACCACCGGCGACAGCCGCGAGGTGGTCGGCGGGGGCCACGGCTCGGTGCCGGGGGCGTCCGGCGGCGACCGGCCGCCGTCCCTCGGCTACCTGGGGCAGATCGCCCGGGCGGCCGAACTGCTGGGCTTCGCCGGGGTGTTGACCCCGACCGGCCCGTGGTGCGAGGACGCCTGGCTGACCACCGCGATGCTCGCCGCCCGGACCGAGCGGCTGTCCTTCCTGGTGGCGTTCCGGCCGGGCCTGCTCTCCCCGACCCTGGCCGCCCAGATGGCGACCACCTACCAGAACCTGTCCGGCGGCCGGCTGGCGCTGAACGTGGTGACCGGCGGCGAGTCCCGCGAGCAGCGCGCGTACGGCGACTTCCTCGACAAGGACGAACGGTACGCGCGGGCCGGGGAGTTCCTCTCGGTGACCGGACGGCTGTGGCGCGGCGAACGGGTCGACCACGCGGGCCGGCACCTGCGGGTGGAGGGCGCCGAGCTGACCCGGCTGCCCGCTCCGGTGCCCCCGGTGTACTTCGGCGGCTCGTCGGCGGCGGCGGAACGGGTCGCCGCCCGGCACGCGGACGTGTACCTGACCTGGGGCGAACCGCCGCCGCTGGTGGCCGCGAAGGTCGGCCGGATCCGGGAGCTGGCCGCCGCGCACGGACGCCGGCCGCGGTTCGGCGTCCGCCTGCACACCATCACCCGGGACACCTCCGCCCAGGCCTGGGCGGAGGCCGATCGGCTGCTGGCCGGCATGGGCGCCGAGCGGATCAGGGAGACCCAACTCGCCCTGGCCCGCAGCGAGTCGGAGGGGCAGCGGCGGATGCGGGAGCTGCACGGCGGATCGGCCGACCGCCTGGAGGTGTACCCGAACCTGTGGGCCGGCTTCGGCCTGGTCCGCGGCGGCGCGGGCACCGCGCTGGTCGGCAGCCACGCCGAGGTCGCCGACCGGATCGAGGAGTACCACCGGCTGGGCGTGGACGAGTTCGTCCTCTCCGGCGTCCCCCACCTCGAAGAGGCGTACCGCGTCGGCGAGGGCCTGCTCCCCCTCCTCGCCGCCCGCGGCCTGCTCCCGAGCCTCCGCTGACCGGACCGCCCCGGAGCCCCGGCCCGGTCACCGTCGTCGCGGGCGCGCCCCGCCGGGAGGATGAAGGCCCGGTCGCGTCGGCCGGGCGGAACGGGCCGGGCGGGCTAGCTTCGTGGACGAACGCGGGCGCCGAACCGCAGCGCCCGCGCCCGTCCCGATGGAGTCCCCATGCGGATCCCCAGCATCCTGGCCGCCGCCCTGACGGCCGCCCTCGTCCCCACCACCGCCCTGGCCGCACCGTCCCAGCGGTCCGCCCCGCCCTACGCCCGCGACCTGGCGGTGACCGTCGCCGCCCCCGACCCGGCCGCGCCGCCCGGCGCCACCGTGCCGTTCACCGTCGTGGTCTGCAACCACGGCACCGAGACCCCGCAGACCCCGGCCACCCTGGTGGTCAACGGGCCGCCGGACGAGGGGATGCAGCTCTCCTCCGACTCCGTCGAGGCCACCGGCGGCGGCTGGAACTGGATCCGGCTCCCGGTCGCCCAGGGTCTCCGGCCGAACCAGTGCAGCTATCTCAAACTGCGCTCGCGCACCGTCAGCACCCTGCCCGGCCCCAGGAGCTACCCCGGCGGAACCGCAGAGGTCAGCTGGGACGGCGAGCAGAACCCGGCCGACAACCTCGCCACCTGGACCTCGGAGATCTCCGCCCCGGTCACCGGCGCGTACCTCGCGCTGGCCCGGCCCCCGCTGCCCACCGCGCCCGGCGACCCGGCCGACTTCGAGGTGGAGGAGCGCAACCTCGGCCCGTCCACCGACTACCCGTGGCGCGGCCGCCTGGTCGCCCAACTGCCGCCCGGCTCGACCTTCTTGAGCTCCGCGCCGGACTCGTCCCCGTGCGCGTACTCGGACGACGCGACGACCGCGGTCTGCCCGGACGGCGTCGGCAACACCTGGGCCTGGCTCAACCGGGGCTTCGCCGTCCGGATCAGCCCCACCGCCCCGCACGGCGGCACGGTCACCGCCACCCTGACCTACGAGGCCCCGGCCGACCCCGCGCCGCACGCCTTCGTCCTCAAGGTCGACATCCCCGTCCGGTGACCCGGCACCGCGCTCCCCGCCCGGCCGCCAGGGCGGGGAGCGCGGCCCGACGGCCGCCGGCCGCTACTGCTGTCCGGTCCAGGCCGAGCGCGGTTGGGACTTGGCGCCGCGGAGGGTGGCCGGGTCGATGTCGATGTCCGCGTAGAAGACGCCGAGGTTGTAGCCGTCGCCCTCGGTGTTGACGGTGACGCTGATGTCGGTGTCGCCGTTGCGCAGGTACGGGGAGACGTCCCAGCGGTTGGCGTCGTAGCCGAAGGTGTTGGGGTAGGCGGGGTTGCGCGGGAAGCGCTGGGCGGGGTCGGCGTTGTCGAGGTTGGAGGTGAAGGCGTCGTTGGCGGGGTGCAGGGCGTCGCTGAAGCGGGTGAGCGGGCCGTTGGTGCTCTTGAGGTCCATCGTGTCGCCGGTCCACTTGTGGTCGCCGTCGTAGACGACCCAGCCGAGGTGGCCGGTGACGGGACCGGTCGCGGGGGTCTTGAGGCCGGTCAGGGTGCCGGTGAGGGCGGGGCTGTTGGGGAGTTCGGGCTGGAAGCCGTCCCAGAGGTGGAGGTGGCGCAGCGGTTCGCAGTCGCGTTCGTAGGCGACGACGACCGTCCAGCCGCCCCAGCTGTGCGGCTTGACGACGGAGTCCATGTCGGCGGCCTCGTAGGTGCCGGAGCCGTGGCCGCGGACCTGGTCGGTGATGTCGGCGGAGGCCTGGTAGCTGCTCTCGTCGTCGGTGGTGATGTAGCCGATGGAGGGCTGCTGGTTGGCGATGTTGGTGTACTGGGCGTCGCCGGGGAACTTGAAGTAGATCTCGTCGACCTGGCTCTCCGGCAGCACGGTGTCGCCGATGCCGCGGGTGCCGCCCCAGTAGAGGCGGGCGTACTTGACGGTGGCGCCCTCGGGGATCAGGAGGTCCGCGGAGCTGGAGGAGTAGATGGCGTCGCCGAGCGGGCCGACGTGGCCGGGGCCGTCGATGTTGATGTACTTCATCGGGAAGTTGTTGTTGATCGGGCGCGGCCCGTCGCCGTTGCGGGCCTGTTCGCAGGGGGCCTGGGCGGGGTCGACCGGCGGCTCGGTCTCGTCGCAGGTCATCAGGGTGTTGCCGATGTGGGTGATGCCGCCGTGGAAGTCGCCCTGGAAGCGGGTGGTGAACGGCAGCCGGTTCTCGGTGATGGTGTGCGCGGCGGTGACCCGGGTGTGCGCGGTGGCGGCCCGGCCGCCGGCCGAGTGCGCGGCGGGGACGGCCAGCGCGCTCGCGGCGGCGACGAACGCGGCGGTGGCGGTCAGTGCGCGCCGGGTGGGGCGGGTGAGACGGGCAGGGCGGGCGGCCTGGGCGAGCTGGGTGGACGGGGTGGGCTGGGTGGACGGGGTGGGCTGGGGACGGGACACGTCGGGGACTCCTCTGACGAATGGTCAAGACGCCTTCCCGCGAAGGCACTTCTACCTGACCATCCGTCAGACGGTCGATCGGCGTATTGGGCCGAACGGCGGCATTCCTGACTATTTGCTGAGAATGACGCCATTCGGGAGGGTGAACGGTCAGGCCCGCTGTTCGACCCGGACCCAGTCGACGGCGAGGGTCGCGGCGCCGGCCGCGACCTGGTCGACGGTGGCCTGCGGCAGGCCCCAGTACGGGGTGGTGACCTTGTTCCAGCCGGCCGGGTAGGCGCCGCCGAGGGCGAAGTTGAGGATCACGTACTGGTCGCGGTCGAACACCCAGGCACCGCGGGTGGCGAGGGTCTTCTGTCGGGGAACTTCCAGGTACGCGGTGCCGTCGAGGCTGAACCGCATGCCGGCGGGCGTCCACTCGACGGCGTACACGTGCCAGCCGGTGACGTCCTGGCCCGCCGGGAAGTGCCGCAGGCCGCCGATGTTGCCGTCGGCGGAGTAGCCGGGGCCGTGCAGGGAGCTGCTGGTCCAGTCCGGGTAGCCGATGTTCTCCATGACGTCGATCTCGCCGCAGTCCGGCCAGGAGACGTCCGGGTCGTCGACGTTCGCGCCGAGCAGCCAGAACGCGGGCCACAGGCCGAGCCCGACGGGCAGCTTCATCCGCGCGCTGACCCGGCCGTGGGTGAAGCGGACGGCGGCGCTGGTGTCGATCCGGGCGGAGGTGAACGCGTACCTGCCGCCGCCGGGGGCGGTGTAGCCGCCGGGCAGGTGGCGGGGGGTGATGAGGAGTTGGCTGTCGGAGATCCGCAGCGTGCTGGGGTCGTCGACGTACGCCTGCGACTCGCCGTTGACCGAGCCCATGGTGGAACCGGTGACCACCACCCGCCACTTGCTCCGGTCCAGGGCGGTGCCGGCGAAGTCGTCGAAGAACACGGTGCGGTAGGCGCCGGTGCCGTCGACGGGCAGCGCCGGGTACTCGGCGGCGGCGCTGCCGCCGGTGCCCCAGACCTGGAACGCGTAGAGCGAGTAGCCGAATTGGGCGGTGTAGGGGGCGGGGCTGTAGAACCGGCGGCGGCGCAGGCCGAGCATCCGGACGTAGCGGCCGGTGACGGCGGCGGGCAGCGTGACCGCGTCGTGCAGGCCGGCCGAGCTGCCGGGGGTGCCGATGTCGGCGTCGCGGGCGGCGACCTGGGCGGCGGTCGGCTGGTGGACGGTGCGCCAGTTCTGGTTGTCGTCGGACACCTGGAGCTGGTAGTCGACCGCGTAGGCGGACTCCCAGTGCAGGTCGAAGGCGGTGATCCGGGCGGGGGCGCCGAGGTCGACGGAGATCCACCGGTGGTCGTTCCAGTCACTGGCCCAGCGGGTGGCGTCACCGGTCAGCCCGGCGGGGACGCCGCCGTCGAAGGCGTGCAGCGGGGTGTGGCCGGCGTCCTGGTAGTAGTTGCTGTCACCGGGGTGGTTCAGCGCCAGGTCGGCGGTGCTCGTGGCGGCGGGAGCGGGCGCGCCGCCGTAGACCTGGAACGCGTACAGCGAGTACCCGTACGGGGTGGCGCGCTGCAGGCCGCGCATCCGGACGTAGCGGGCGAGGGCCGGCTGCGGGTGGGTGTGGATGGTGGTGGTGCCGCCGGTCCCGGCGTTCTCGGTGTAGACCGACTGCCAGGCGGCGCCGTCCCGGGAGACCTCGACCACGTACCTGAGGCCGTAGGCGGCCTCCCAGACCAGCACCACCTGGCTGACCCGGATCACGCTGCCCAGGTCGATCCGGATCCAGGCGTCGTCGGCGAAGTTGCTGGAGAACCGCGAGCCGGCGTTGCCGTCGAACGCCGCCCCCGCCCCGAACGGCCCGCCCTCGGCCCCGGAGGCACTGGCGGCCGCCGGATCGGCGGCGTACGCGGCGGCGGCCCAGTCCGCGTCCCAGGCCAACCCGCTGGGGGCTCCGGCGCCTTGGGCAGCGCCTTGAGCCGCGGCTTGGGCGGCGGCTTGGGCGGCGGCTTGGGCAGGGGCGGGGCCGGACAGGGGGAGGCCGGTGGCGCCGGCGGTGAGGGCGGCGAGGAGCAGGGCGTTGCGGCGGCTGAGCTCGGTCATGGGGGACTCCGCTACGAGTGGGGGTGGGGGGTGGGGGTGGGGTGGGGGTGGGGTGGGGGTGGGGGTGGGGTGGCGGTGCGGGGCGCGGGCCCCCAGGTCGGGGGCGGGGGTCCGCGTGGTGCGGCCCGCCACGTCCTCGGGCCGGAGGGCGCGGCGGGCCGGGCTCGGTGGTTCGGCGGCTCGGTGACACGTCACGGGTTTCGGTGACACGCCACGTATTTGGGTGACACGTCACCGGTATCGATGAGGCATCACCGATGACGCGTCATGGGTGTCGCGTCACAGATGTCCCATCACGGATGTCGCGTCACGGATGTCCCATCACAGATGTCGCGTCACGGATGACCCGTCATCGATGACGTGTCACGGGTAGGAGACGACGTTGCTGGGCCCGCCGAAGCTCGGGTCGACCGCGCGGCCGGTGCCGTTGATCACCGAGTCGATGCCGCCGGAACCGTTCAGGAAGACGGTCAGCAGGTCGTGGAACTTGACGCCGGGGGTCGCGGGGGCCTGGAAGGCCATCGAGTTGCGGATGTCGACGCCCTGGTTGAAGTAGGAGTAGCTGCCCATGCCCCAGCCCTCGAAGGTCTTCACCTTCGGGCCGACGGCGAACGCCGGGTAGCCCTTCTGCTGCTTGCTCGCCATCCACGCGGCCTGGTTGGGCACGTCGTAGGGGTTCTCGTTCTGGAAGAAGACCACCCGGCCCTGCTCGCCGTTCCACTGCACCTCGGTCTTCTGGAAGTGCTCGACGGCGAGGCCGGTCGCGGTGACCCGGTCGCCGTTGACGACCAGGCCGGTGTCGCTGCGGGCGCTGGTCCAGTTGCCGCCGCCGGTGCCGTGGTCGGCGCGCCAGATCCAGGCGTCGTCGATCAGGGTGTCGTCGCTGTTGATCTCCAGGGCGGTGGTCGCGGATCCGTTCAGCGCGCCGCCGACCCGGAAGAACACGTCGGAGAGCGCGATCGGGTCGTCGCGGTGCGCGGCCTTGCTGCCGCGGCTGCCGACCTGCATCAGGACCTGGGACCTCTGCTCCCCGGCGTCGATGATCAGGCCGGAGACGTTGACGCCGTCCACGTCGTCGACCTTGATCGCGGCGTTGCCGTCGGTCGGGACGAGGGTGGCGAAGCCGAGGCCGACGACCTGGGTGCCGGGTCGGGTGACCTTGATCGCCTCGGGCAGCCGGTAGACGCCGGGGGTGAGCAGCAGGTCGCGGCCGGCCCGGAGGGCGGCGTTGATCTGCTGGACGGTGGCGCCGGGGCGGACCAGGTAGAAGTCGTCCAGGGAGCGGGAGTTGCCGGGGGTGGGGCCGTTCTTCCAGGTGGTGCCACGGGAGTCGCGCTGCGCGGCGGGCACGAAGACCCGGTACTCGCCGTGCTCGTCCAGGTAGAGGTAGGGGGCTTCGCGGGTGACCGGGCAGCTGTCGAGGGTGGTGTAGGGGGAGGCGGCCGGGTCGGTGGAGAAGGACTGGGCGGGGGCGCCCTCGGTTCCGCAGAAGACCTGGTTCCAGACGCCGTTGGTCCAGCCGTCCAGGGTGCTGGTGCGGGTGAAGAACTGCTGCTGGGAGCCGTTGATCACGGTGCCGCCGGTGAACTCGGAGTCGGCGATGAAGCCGCCGCTGGCCCAGGCGGGCGAGCCGGTGCAGTAGTCCATCAGCGTCACGTTGCCGTTCATCCGGACCCGGCGCAGCGGTGCGGCCTGGGAGACCGCCCAGAAGTCGGTGCCGCCGTAACAGCCGCTCTGGCCGGCGACGTTGACGGTGAGGTTGCTCAGCGAGCGCCAGAAGTTGGTGGTGGCGTAGCACTGCGACTGGTCGCCGCCGACGCACTGGTTGTACACGTTGACGGAGCCGTTGATGACCACGTCGCCGGGGTTGCGGCCGAGGCCGGCCACGCTCTCGTAGAAGCCGACCGGGAAGACCAGCGGGTCGGCGGCGGTGCCGTAGGTGCCGGGCTTGAACAGGATCGCGTAGCGCTGGGGGCCGAACTCGTTGCCGGCCTGGGCCTGGGCGAGGGCGTTCAGGCGGTCCTGGACCTGGGCCTTGGGCATGCCGGGGTCGAGCACGACGACGTTCTCGCCGAGGCTGCCGCCGCCGGGCGGCACGGGGGCGGCGGCGGCCTGGGTGGTGGGGGTGACGAGGGCCGCGACGAGGGCGGTCGCGGCAGCCGCCGCGAGGCCGTAGCGGCGGGACCGGGGAGCTCGGTTCATGGGGGTGCACACCCGTCTGGTGGGATCCGGGGACGGCGGCCGGGCCCGGGGTGCGTGCTGACCGCACGTCAGCCGCAGACCCCGACCGCTTACTTCACGGCGAGATTTAACGTCTGAGAAAAGAGGGGCGTCAAGACCTGCGGCAGAGTCGGTCCGCACCGACACGCGTCGAGGCCGGACCCCGTTCGGGGTCCGGCCTCGGCGGAACAGCAGGTCGGCGGCGCTTCGAGGACGGCTCAGCCGGCCAAGATGGCCGCCGCGCGCTCGCGCATCTCGACCTTGCGGACCTTGCCGGTGACCGTCATCGGGAACTCGTCGACCACGTGCACGTAGCGCGGGATCTTGAAGTGGGCGAGCCGCCCGGTGCAGAATGCGCGCACCGCCTCGGCCGTGAGCGGCCGCGCGCCCTCGCGCATCCGCACCCAGGCCATCAGCTCCTCGCCGTACTTGGCGTCGGGCACCCCGATCACCTGGACGTCGAGCACGTCCGGGTGCGCGTACAGGAACTCCTCGACCTCGCGCGGGTACACGTTCTCGCCGCCGCGGATCACCATGTCCTTGATCCGGCCGGTGATCGAGAGGTAGCCGTCCGCGTCCATCACCGCCAGGTCGCCGGTGTGCATCCAGCCGTCCGGGTCGACGGCCTCGGCGGTCTTCACGGGCTCGGCCCAGTAGCCGAGCATCACCGAGTAGCCGCGGGTGCACAGTTCGCCGGGCTCGCCGCGCGGCACGGTGTGCCCGGTCTCGGGGTCGACCACCTTGACCTCCAGGTGCGGCCCGACCCGGCCGACGGTGGAGACCCGGCGCTCGACCGAGTCATCGGCCCGGGTCTGGGTGGAGACCGGGGAGGTCTCGGTCATGCCGTAGCAGATCGAGACCTCCGTCATGCCCATCCGCTCCATCACGCCCTTCATCACCTCGGTCGGGCACGGCGCGCCCGCCATGATGCCGGTGCGCAGGCTGGACAGGTCGTACCCGTCGAAGCCCGGGTCGGCCAGCTCGGCGATGAACATGGTCGGCACCCCGTACAGCGAGGTGCAGCGCTCGGCGGCCACTGCGGCCAGGGTGGTCGCGGCGTCGAAGGCGGGGGCCGGGATGACCGTGCAGGCGCCGTGCGAGACGGCCGCGAGGTTGCCCATCACCATGCCGAAGCAGTGGTAGAACGGCACCGGTATGCAGATGCGGTCCCGCTCGGTGTAGTTGCACAGCTCGCCGACGAAGTAGCCGTTGTTCAGGATGTTGCGGTGCGAGAGGGTGGCGCCCTTCGGGAAGCCGGTGGTGCCCGAGGTGTACTGGATGTTGATCGGGTCGTCGGCGCTCAACCCCCGCTCGATCTGCGCGAGTTCGGCCTGCCCACCGTCCCCCGCCGCGCCTGCGGCCTCCCCCGCCGCCAGCAGCGCGGGCCAGTCCGGGCCGTCCAGCAGCACGACGTCCGCCAACTCGGGGCAGCGCGGCCGCACTTCGGCGATCATCGCCGCGTAGTCGGAGGTCTTGAACCGCTCGGCGGCGACCAGCAGCCGCACCCCCGCCTGGTTCAGCACGTACTCCAACTCGTGGGCGCGGTAAGCCGGATTGATCGTCACCAGGATCGCGCCGAGCCGGGCGGTGGCGTACTGGACGAGCGTCCACTCGGCGCGGTTCGGCGCCCAGATGCCGACCCGGTCGCCCTTCCCGACCCCACGGGCGCGCAGACCGAGCGCCACCGCGTCCACGTCGGCGGCGAGCCGGGCGTACGTCCAGCGCCGGCCGGTGGCGTGCTCGACCACCGCCTCCCGCTCGGGAAAGGACCGCACCGCGCGGTCGAGGGCGGCACCGACGGTGTCGTCCAGCAGCGGCGTGCCGGACGGGCCGGAGGCGTGGCTGAGCGGGAGCGGATCGTGCGACAAGGTGGCCTCCTGGACCGGGCGGTACCGACGGGTACCCATGCTGCGCACCCCGGACGGCCTTGACCAGACCCCCTCCGACATCCGGACGGCGGCGACCGGGGGCGGACGGAAGCCCCGCCCGCCGGGCCGGACGTCCTCGGGTTCCAGCGGTCGGGCGGGGGCCCGCCGGGCCGGGGCCAGTCGGGCCGGGTTCAGTCGAGCAGGGTGCGGTCGCTGATCACGTCCAGGTTGCGGAACGTCGGCGGCCCGTCGCACAGCGCGGCGGCGCGGGCCGCGAACTCGGTGGTCTCGGGGCGCTGCGAGTTCTCCATCGCCACCTCGTACGAGGGGAACTCCACGATGTTCAGGTAGGTGTCGGTGCCGTCCCGGTCCTTGGTCTGCAGGGCGCGCACGGCGAGGCGGTGGCCCTCGTTCTTGGCGGCCCACTCCTCCAGCAGCTCGTCGAACTCCTCGATCCGCCCGGTCCGGTACTCGATGATCTGGATGAACCTCACCGGTGGCCTCCTCGGCTCACGCGGGCGGGCGACCCACCCGCTGCGTCCAGCGTCCACTCGGGCCGGGCAGGCCGCAATGCGGGACGGCGAGGGACGGCGTGGGACGGCGGGGAGGGTGCGGGCCCGGGTCCTTGGGTGGCGTCGTGCCCGGCATACTTGTCCGATGTTCCGACCCGAAGACGGCGGCGCGGCCGCGTTCGCTCCCGAAACCGTCCGCACCGAGCGGCTGACCCTGCTGCCGCTGCGGGCCGAGCACGCGGACGAGTTGGCCGCCGCACTGTCCGACCCCGCCCTGCACGCCTTCATCGGCGGCGCCCCGGACGACGCCGACACGCTGCGCGCCCGGTACGCGCGCTGGGCGGCCGGCTCGCCCGACCCCGCCGAAACCTGGTGCAACTGGGCGGTCCTGCTGCGCGACAGCGACGGCGATGACGGCGGCGATGACGGCGACGGGAACGGTGGCCGCCTGGTCGGCACCGTCCAGGCCACGGTCACCGCCGGCGGCCGGACCGGGGCGAGCGCGGAGATCGCCTGGGTGCTGGGCTCCCCCTGGCAGCGGCGCGGCATCGCCCGCGAGGCGGCCCTCGGCCTGGTCGGCTGGCTCCGACAGCGACCGGTCCGGACGGTCGTCGCCCACGTCCACCCCGACCACGCGGCGTCCGCCGCCGTCGCCGCCGCGGCCGGGCTCACCCGTACCGACCGCTGGCACGACGGCGAGGTCCGCTGGGAGCTGGACCTGGAACCGGGGCCGGGGCTGGAACCGTCGGAGGGCACCGGCTGAGCGCTTCCGTCCCGCCTGCCGCCCCGTCTGCCCTCCTGGCAAGCGGCGGGGCGGTCGGGCTCAGAGCCGGTGGCGGACGTACTCGGGGTGGGCCGGGCCGCGTTCGAGCCGGTTCTCGTCGAGGCCGTTGACGATCCGCAGCCGCTCGCCGTCGGCGAAGGCGAACTCGACCGCGACGGTGCCCGCCGCCACGTCCCGGCGATCGGACGGGCGCCACTCCAGCAGGGCGGCTTCGCGCAGTTCGCGGCCGCGCAGGTCGTCCAGCAGGTCGTGCCGGCGCGACCACTCGGGGATGAACTCCGCCCACTCCCAGCCCGTGATGGGCGCCGCGGTGTCGATCGCGTCCCAGTCGATCGAGAGCCCGTCCAGCTGCCAGTGGCACAGCTCGACCCGGCGACCGTCGAACTCCAGCACCACCGGGCAGTCCGCGTACCAGTCGCCGTCCTCGGCGAACCGCACCACCGCGAACCCGGTCAGCCGCCGCCCCGCCAACTCCGCCAGCCTTTCCCCGTGCGCGCGCCGCACCGCGTCGAGGCCGACCAGCGGCACCCGGTCGAACCCCTTGATCCCCATGTCGTCCACGACGCCGACCCTGTCAGCCGCCCGCACCGGACGCCAGCGGATTCGATCCCGCGACCGCTACCGCCGTCGCCGCCACACCGCCACAGCCGTTGGTGAGCGAACGGACGTGCGGCATGATCGTCCCGTGACGAACCCGGCACGAGAGGAGTCCCGATGAGTTCCCCGCAGCAGGCAGCGGCCCCCGAGGGCGACGAGACCCGCGAAGTACGCGGTTTCTGGGGCGCGTTGGGGCTGCCCGGGCTGGTGGACGTGCACACGCACTTCATGCCGGAGCGGGTGCTGCGCAAGGTCTGGGAGTACTTCGACGCGAACGGTCCACTGGTCGGCACCCGTGGCTGGCCGATCACCTACCGGCACGGGGAGGATGAACGCACCGCGCTGCTAAGGCAGTTCGGGGTGCGGGCGTTCACCTCGATGCTGTACCCGCACAAGGCGGGGATGGCCCGTTGGCTGAACGGCTGGGCGGCGGAGTTCGCGGCCCGGACGCCGGACTGCCTGCACACCGCGACGTTCTTCCCGGAGGACGGGGTCGCCGGGTACGTCCGGGAGGCGCTGGACGCCGGGGCCCGGGTGTTCAAAGCACACGTGCAGGTCGGCGGCTACGACCCGGCGGACCGGCAACTGAACGCCGTGTGGGGGATGTTGGCGGAGGCCGGCACGCCCGTGGTGATCCACTGCGGCTCGGGCCCCGCACCCGGCCGGCACACCGGGCCGGAGCCGATCGCCCGCGTCCTCGCCCGGCATCCGCAACTGGCGCTGATCGTCGCCCACTTGGGCATGCCGGAGTACCGCGAGTTCCTCGACCTCGCCGACCGGTACCGGCGGGTGCACCTGGACACCACCATGGCGTTCACCGACTTCACCGAGGAGTTCGCGCCCTTCCCGCCCGAACTGCTGCCCCGGCTGGCCGCGCACGGCGACCGCGTGCTGCTCGGCACCGACTTCCCCAACATCCCCTACCCGTACCTGCACCAACTCCGCTGCCTGGAACGGCTGGACCTCGGCGCCGACTGGCTGCGCGCGGTCTGCCACGACAACGCGGCCCGGCTGTTCGAACTGCCCGCCTAGGGATCGACGCGGGCGGCGCCAGGGCCCTGCCGGGACAGCGTGGAGCCCTGCGACACACTCGTGAGAGAGCGCTCTCAGAAGATCGCCCGGACTGGGCCCCCTGCAGCTTCCAAGAAGCGAAGGCGAGTTGCCGCCAAGGTCGAGAAAATCCCCTGTTCTTTGACATTGCCATGCCGATAGCCCGTCCGTACGATTCGGGTCTACCGGCGGAGGCGCCCCGCCGCAGAGAGCGCTCTCAAGCAAAGGATTCCCCCCATGGCTGCTGCCCCACGCACGCGCCGTTGGTCCCTCGGCGGATTCGTGCTCCTCGTCACCACCGCCCTGGTGGCCGCCGCACCGTTCGGCCCCACCCCCACCGGTTCCGCCCCGTCCGCCGCCACCCCGCTCGCCGCCGCGCCGGCGGCCGCACCGCCGGCCGCACCGCTGGCCGCCTCGAACTGGGGCGACGACTTCGACGGACCGGCCGGATCGGCCGTCGACCCCGCCAAGTGGACGCCGGAGACCGGCGGTTCGGGCAACGGCAACCACGAACTGCAGTACTACACGGCGGGCGCCGCGAACGCCGCACTGGACGGCCAGGGCCACCTGGTCATCACCGCCAAGCGCAACACCGACGCCGGGCTGTCCTGTTGGTACGGCACCTGCCAGTACACCTCCGCCCGGCTGAACACCTCCCGCACCTTCACCCAGGCGTACGGGCACTTCGAGTCGCGGATCAAGATCCCGCGCGGACAGGGCATCTGGCCCGCGTTCTGGATGCTCGGCAACGACCTCTCCACCGCGGGCTGGCCCAACAGCGGCGAGCTCGACATCATGGAGAACATCGGCCGCGAACCGGGCACCGTGCACGGCACCATCCACGGCCCCGGCTACTCGGGCGCGGCGGGCATCGGCGCACCGTACAGCCTGCCCGCCGGACAGTCCTTCGCCGACGCCTTCCACACCTTCGCGGTCGACTGGAGCCCCACCGCCATCACCTGGTCCGTGGACGGCACCGCCTACCAGACCCGCACCCCCGCCGACCTGGGCGGCAACCGCTGGGTGTTCGACCACCCGTTCTTCGTGATCCTCAACCTGGCGGTCGGCGGTGACTGGCCCGGCAGCCCCGACGGCTCCTCCACCTACCCGCAGACCATGACCGTCGACTACGTCCACACCACCACCTGGGGCGGCAGCACCGGCGGCGACTACACCGGCCGGATCACCGGCCCCGGCGGCATGTGCGTGGACGTGGCGGGCGCCTCCAGCGCCGACAGCACCCCGATCCAGCTGCACAACTGCACCGGCAACGCCGCCCAGCAGTGGACCGTCGGCACCGACGGCACCGTCCGCGCCCTCGGCAAGTGCCTGGACGTCGCCGCCGCCTCGCACAACGACGGCGCGGTCATCCAGCTCTACACCTGCAACGGCACCAGCGCCCAGCAGTGGACCCACCGCTCCGGCAACGACTTCCTGAACCCCGGCTCCGGCAAGTGCCTGGACTCCCCCAACGGCTCCGCGGCCGACGGCACCCGGCTGCAGCTGTGGACCTGCAACGGGAGCGGCGCGCAGAAGTGGACGCTGGGCTGATGTCACGTCACTGATGTCGCGACACCGATGACGCAGCACGGATGACGCAGCACGGATGACGTGACACCCATGTCGCGTCATCCGTGAGGTGTCATCAATGCGGCATCGCCCACCCACTGTCGCGGCATCGATGCTGCGACATGGATGCGGCGTCACCAATGTCACGACATCGATGTCACGACACTGATGTCGCGACACCTATGCGGCGTCATCGATGACGCGACACGAATGACCAGTCACCGATGACGCAACACGCATGGCGCGTCATTGATGACGCGACACCGACCACGGGCCGCCCCCACCGGCCCCTTCCCCGCGCGGCCGGCCGTCCCTCGCCCCCATCCCCGGTCGGCCGCGCCCCTCACCCTGCCTCCCTCCCCGCTTCCCTCCCACCCGAGAGGACTCCCCCACGCCATGACACCCCCTCCCACCTCCGCCTCCGCCTCCGCCCTCACCCCCGGCTCCGTCCCCACTCCCGGCTCCGCTCCCACCGGCCCCCGGGCTTCGCGGGTCTCCAGGCGAGCCCTGCTGGCCGCCGCCGTGCTCGCGCTGCCCGCCTCGTACCTGGCCGTCGGCGGGCGGGCCGAGGCGCAGACGCCGGCGACGCTGCCGCTGGACCTGGTGAACACCACCGGCAGCGCGACCGTCTACGCGTACGTGGTCGGCCGCGACCCGGCGGCGGGGGGCGGGTGGGCGTTCCTGCAGGCGGACGGGGCGAGCCTGTACCACCCGCCGAACCCGGCCGGCGACCAGACGCCGCTGGGGGTGGACTGCGCGATCGCGCTGAACGCCTCCGGGGCGGCGGCGCGGCGGGTGACGCTGCCGCACCTGGACAGCGGGCGGATCTACTTCTCGGTCGGGGCCAAGCTGACCTTCCTGATGAACCGCGGCGGCGGGCTGGCGCTGCCGTCGGTGGTGAACCCGAGCGACCCGAACATCGACGTCCGGCACGACTTCTGCGAATTCACCTTCAACAACGACCAGTTGTTCGGCAACATCACCTTCGTCGACATGGTGTGCCTGCCGATCGCGTTCCAGTTGGAGGTCTCCGGCGGCGCCACCCAGACGGTGCGCGGCCTGCCGTCCGACGGCCTGGCGCGGGTGGCGTCCGCGCTGCGGGCCCAGTCGGCCGCCGACGGTTCGGACTGGAGCCGGCTGGTGGTCAACCGTTCCGGCGCCGACCTGCGGGTGCTCGCGCCCAACCTGGCGATCCGTGGCAACAGCGCCCTGTTCAGCGGGTACTTCGAGCCCTACGTCGACCAGGTGTGGAGCAAGTACGCGGGCACCGACCTGCGGATCGACACCCAGTACACCTGGGGCGCGTTCACCGGCCGGGTCAGCGGCGGCACCCTGAACTTCCCCGGCGCCGGGTCGTTCGCCAAGCCGTCGACCCTGGCGATCTTCTCCTGCAGCGACGCGCCGTTCACCACCGGCAACGACCTGATGGGCAACCTGAGCGCCCGGCTGGCCGCCGCGTTCAACCGCACCACCCTGCTGGGCAACGCCAACCAGCCCACCGGCGAGAACCCGGCCGCCTTCTACACGCAGGCCCGCACCAACCACTACGCCCGGATCCTGCACTCCACCACGCCCGACGGCCTGGGCTACGCCTTCCCCTACGACGACGTGCACCCGGCGGGCGTCGACTTCGAGGGCAAGGTGCAGTCCGGCAGCCCGGCCCGCTGGGTGATCACCGTCGGCGGCCTGGCCGGCGGCGGCACCTCCACCCCGTCTCCCACGCCCACTCCGTCCCCCGCCCCCGGCGGCGGCAGCGCGTTCGCCACCGTGCAGGCCGAGTCGTACACGGCCCAGTCGGGCGCGCAGACCGAGGTCTGCTCGGACACCGGTGGCGGTACGGACGTCGGCTGGCTGGCCGACGGCGACTGGCTGCGCTACTCGCTGGACTTCGGTTCGAGCGGCGCGACCCGGATCGACGCCCGGGTGGCGTCCGGCGCGGCGTCCGGGGTCAGCGGGCTGGTGCAGGTCCGGCTGGGCAGTCCCACCGCCGCCCCCGTCGGCAGTTTCGCGGTCGCGGGCACCGGCGGCTGGCAGTCCTGGCGGACCGTCCCGGCCGACCTGGCGCGGATCACCGGCGTCCAGACCGTGTACCTGACCTTCAGCAGCGGTCAGCCCGCCGACTTCGTCAACCTCAACTGGTTCGTGTTCTCCTGACCGACCGAGAGACGGGGGAGGGACAAGGAGAGCCGGACGGCCCGCCGCCGGTCGGGTGGTGCACGCGGAGCGCCCCGGTCCCCCTCCGGGGCGCTCCGCGCGGCGGTGGTGCCGGGCCGGACGTTCGGGGTCCGTCGGCCGCGGTCGTCCACCGCTCGGAGAGCCCTGCCGCGTTCTCCCGCCGCGGGGCTCTGGTCACTGGTCCGGGGTCAGAGGCCCCCGGTGTCGGCCGCGGACTTTCCTGCGGCCGCGGCACCACTGTGCGCCGGGGCGATAAACCCCCGATTGACGATCGATGACCGTTCGGCTGCCCGGTCGGCGGCGTCGGTCTTGGGGTTCACCGCGGCCGGTTAGCATCGGGGCCGAGCGGGCGTCAGGGGGACACCCGCCGACTGCTTGGGGGAATCGCATGCGCACGCGTGCCAAGGGTCTCGCCGCCCTCCTGCTGGGTTCGATGCTCGCCGTCACCGCCGCCGCCCCGGGGGCCTCCGCGGCCCCGGTGCGCGGGCTGGAGATCGGCGTCCCGGCCTACGTCTACCCGAACGACCCGATGCTGCTCGCGGCGCAGTCCGCCCAGCCGGCGCCGTCCATCGTCATCCTCAACCCGGGCAACGGCGACGTGCCGTTCGACGCCTCCTGGCAGGCCCGCGCCGACGCGCTGCGCGGGCGGACCACCGCCGCCGGCGGGAAGACCCGGGTGCTCGGCTACGTGCACACCGAGAACGCCACCCGCGACGTGGACGCGGTGCTCGCCTCGGTCCGCAACTACCTGGTGACCGGGGACGGCAGGCTGCACGTCGACGGCATCTTCTTCGACACCACCAGCCGCGACTGCGGCCCGGGCAACGCCAACCGCGACTACTACCTGAACCTGCGCCGGCAGGTGCAGTCGCTGGTCCACGCGATCGACCCGGACGCGGAGGAGCTGGTCGTCGACAATCCGGGCACCGCCGTCGCCGACTGCTTCCTGGAGCCCGGCAAGCGCACCGCCGACACCTTCGTCACCTACGAGAACACCTACGCCGCCTACACCGGGGGCGGCTGGCTCGGCGGCAACGTCTTCAACCTCACCGCCGGCTACTACTCGGGCGCCTCGTTCGACCCGGACGGCACCTCGTTCTGGCACCTGGTGCACGCCGTCCCGGACACCGCCGCCCTGCACACCGCCCTCGACACCGCGTTCGCCCGCGGCGCCGGGTACGCGTACGCCACCGACGACGTCCTGCCCAACCCCTGGGACGCCAGCCCGGGTTGGGGTTTCGGCGCGGAGACCTCGTACGCCGCGACCATCGGCTGACATCGGCTGACCCTCCTCCCGAAGCGCCGCCCCGGCCGGCGACGGCGCGGGACGGCGCGGGGCGGCGCGGGGCGGGGCGGCGCGGGACGAAACGGGGCGGCGCGGGGCGGCGGCCGTCAGGGCGTGGCGTCGGCCCGTTCGACCTGGCTGAGCGGGGCGGCCAGCGACTCCAGGCTGCGGCGTTCGGCCCGGACGCCGAGGAACGCCTCGACCAGGCCCGCCGCCGTCATCAGGGCCGCGCCGATGCAGAACGCGAGCGTGGCGTCGCCGGTCTCGCCGCTGCTGACCAGGCCGTTGAAGAGCAGCGGCCCGGAGATGCCGCCGGCCGCCGTGCCGACCGCGTAGAAGAAGGCGATGCACAGGGCGCGGGTCTCCAGCGGGAAGATCTCGCTGACGGTGAGGTACGCGGCGCTGGCCCCGGCGGAGGCGAGGAACAGCACGGCCGTCCAGCAGGCCGTCATGCCGACCGCGCTCAGCGCGCCCTGCTGGAACAGCCAGGCGGTGCCGAACAGCAGGACGCCGGAGCCGATGTAGCTGCCGGCGATCATCGGTTTGCGGCCGACCGAGTCGAAGAGGTGGCCGAGCAGCACCGGGCCGAGGAAGTTGCCGACGGCGATCACCGCGAAGTAGTAGCCGGTGTCGCCCGCCGGGACGTCGAAGAACTGGGTGAGGATCGCCGCGTACCCGAAGGTGACCGAGTTGTAGAGGAAGGACTGCCCGATGAACAGCGACAGGCCGAGGACGGTCCGGCGCGGGTAGCTGGAGACCAGGGTGCGGGCGATGGTGACGAAGCCGACCGGTCCGCGCTCGCGGATCCGGATCGGCGGGTCCTCGACGGGCGGCAGCGGTTCGCCGGTCTCGCGCTCGACGATCGCCTCGGCGTCCCGGACGATCTCCTCCGCCTCGTCGCCCTTGCCGTGCGTGATCAGCCAGCGCGGGCTCTCCGGGACGTGCCGGCGCACCAGCAGGATGACCAGGCCGAGCACCACGCCGATGCCGAAGGCCAGCCGCCAGCCGACGTCGGTCGCGAACAGCGCGGTGTCCAGCAGCGCGATGGAGGCGAACGCGCCGAGCGCGGCGCCGATCCAGAAGCTGCCGTTGACGATCAGGTCGACCCGGCCGCGCACCCGGGCCGGGATCAGTTCGTCGATCGCCGAGTTGATCGCCGCGTACTCGCCGCCGATGCCGAAGCCGGTGAGGAAGCGGCAGAGGAAGAAGAACCAGGGGGTCCAGGAGAGCGCGGTGACGCCGGTCGCGGCGAGGTAGACGGCCAGGGTGAGCATGAACAGCTTCTTGCGGCCCAGCCGGTCGGTCAGCCAGCCGAAGAACAGCGCGCCGCAGCAGGCCCCGGCGACGTAGAGCGCGGCGGCGGTGGTGGTGACCTGGGCGGTGCTGATCGCGATGCCGCTGCCGGGTTCGGCGAGGCGGGCGGCCAGGTTGCCGACGATGGTGACTTCCAGGCCGTCCAGGATCCAGACGGTGCCGAGGCCGATCAGGATCCGCCAGTGCCAGGGCGACCACGGGAGCCGGTCCAGCCGGCCCGGGACGTCGGTCTCGACGGTGGGCCCGACGGCTCCGGTGGCCCCGGCGGCTCTCGCGGCTCCCGCGGGCTCGGTGCGGCGGCGTTCTGGTGCGGACATCTCGACCTCCGTCGTCCGGCTGCCCGCCCGGGCGGTCCGGGCGCGCCGCAGGCGCGTCTGCCCCGGGGCGGCGGGGCGCACACCCCCCGGGGCCCGGGCAGCGCGCGGCGGCGCCGCCCCGCCGGACGGGCGGGGCGGCGCCGGGAGTGCCGCTCACAGGGTCGGGAGTGCCGGTAACGGGGCCGGGGCAGGACCAGGGGCAGGGACAGGGAGAGGGGGTGGCCCGGTCGGGTCGGGTGGGGTCACCAGCGGTACCAGCGGGAGCGGCCGCCGCTCCCGGCGCCGGTCCCGCTGCTCCGGGCGACGAAGCCGATCAGCCACAGGACCAGCACGGCGAGGGCGATCCACCACAGCACCTTCACGGCGAATCCGGCGCCGAACAGGACGATGATCAGCAGCAGTACCAACAGCATCGCGAGCACGACGGTCGCGCCTCCTCGGTTCGGCAGCGGGTGCGGTGGGCGCCGGCCCGCTGCGGTCGTGCCGGGCGTCTGACCGGTTCGTCCCGGGTCAAACGCTTTCGCCCGGATCGGTGTCGGCGGCCGGGAGGACCTCGACGGCGATCAGGCAGGTGTCGTCGTCGGTGTCGGCGGTGCTGGTGGCGAGGGCGCGGTCGAGCAGGGCGTCGAGGTCGGCGGCGGGTTCGGCGAGGATCCGGGTGAGGTGCGCGAGGGGTTCCTCGACGGACTGGTCGCGGCGTTCGATCAGGCCGTCGGTGTACAGCAGCAGGACGTCGCCGGGGCGCATCGCGAGGTGGTGCTCCTGGTAGTCGGGGTCGTCGGCGGCGCCGAGCAGGATGCCGTGCGGCATCGGGAGCGGGCGGGCGGTGCCGTCGCGCAGCAGGACGGGCGGGAGGTGGCCGGCCCGGGCCCAGTGCAGGGTGCGGGTGTCGGGGTGGTAGCGGGCGCAGACGGCGGTGGCGGTGGCGGCGCCGGTGAGGTCGGTGGTGGCCCGGTTGAGCCAGCCGAGCAGCCGGCCCGGTCCGGCGCCGGTGTAGGCGAGGCCGCGCAGGGCGTGGCGCAGCGCGACCATGCCCTGCGCGGCCTCGACGCCGTGGCCGGCCATGTCGCCGACGACCAGCAGGGCGGTGCGGTCGGGCAGCAGGGTGGTGTCGTACCAGTCGCCGCCGACCCGGTCCTCCTGGGAGGAGGGGCGGTAGCGGACGGCGGCGCGCAGTCCGGCGCTCTCCAGCGGGGGCGGGGCGGGCGGCAGGATGGCCTGTTGCAGGCGCCGGGCGAGCAGGTGGCGTTCGGCGGACTGCTGGCGGCTGTCGGCGAGGCTCTCGGTGGTGGCGGCGAGCGCGGTCTCGGTCCAGTGCTGGGCGGAGACGTCCTGGAAGGCGCCGTGGACGGCGGCGGTGCGCCCGCCGGGGTCGGGGACCGGCTCGGCGACCAGCCGGACGTAGTGGGTGTAGCTGCTGAGGTGCCGCATCCGGAACACCGCGGCGCCGGAACGCCCGTTCTCCAGCGCCGAGTTGACGACCCGGCGGACGTTCTGCTCGTCGTCGGGGTGGACGTGCGCGGGCAGCGCGGCGAGCGGGATCGGCGCGGTGCCGGCGGGCAGGCCGAGCAGTTCGGCGGTGCGCGGCGTCCAGTGGATCTCGCCGGTGCGCAGGTCCTCCTCGAACCCGGCGAGGTGGGTCAGCCGCTGGGCGGTTCGCAGCAGCCGGTCGTCGCGGTCGTCGGCGCCGGCCGGCCGCCAGCCGACCAGCAGGCGCCCGGGCGGGGCGGCGAGGCGGGCGGCGGCGAGCTCCAGCAGGACCGGGACGGGGGTCTGCCCGGAGAGGAAGGTCAGCGCGAGGCTGTCGGCGTGGTACGGGCGGCCGGTGGCGTGCACCCGCAGCAGCAGGTCGAGCAGGCCGTCGGCGCAGGCGCGCGGGTAGACGGCGGTGAGGGTGCGGCCCTCGACCCGGTGCGGGGGCCGGTCGGCCGGGTCGGTGAAGGCCGCGTTGACCCGGACGATCCGGAAGTCGGCGGGCGGGCCGGTGGCGGGTTCGGGCGCGAGCAGCAGGGCGGGGGTGAGCGCGGCGTCGAGCGCGGCGGTGTCGGGCTCGTCGGCGACCGCCGCGCCGATCGGGTCGGGGCGGTCGGTCAGGGCCAGGGCGCTGACCTCGGCGGCGACCCGCAGCCGGCGGCGCTCGGCGGCGGTGGGCTCGGCCGGGCGGCGCGGCCAGGCGAGTTCGAGGACGGCGGCGGGGCCGGCGGCGCGGTGCAGCGGCACGGCCAGGCGGTACGGGGCGCGGCCGGCGCCGAGCGTGGCGGTGACCGGGCCGGTCGGGCCCAGCTCGGCGCGGCGGTCCAGGGCCTGCTGCGCGGGCGTGGGGACGCCGGGCGGGACGTGCTGCCAGGCGGCGCGCTCGCCCTCGCTGAAGCCCGGCGCGGCGGCGGCGTGCAGGACGCCGCCGGGCTGGACGGTCCAGAGCACGGCGGCACTGGCCCCGAGCATGCCGGCGACCTGGGCGAGCGCGGCCTCGACCACCGGCGGCGGCCGTCCGGACGGCCCGGCCGGGGGCGCCGGCGGGGCGGGCCCCGGGCCGGTGGTGGTGGCGCCGTCGGCGGCGGCGGGCAGGGTGGTGAGGATGTCGGCGGCGAGCTCCTGCGGGCCGAGGTGGGCGCGTTCGGCGAGCGCGAGCAGCTGCGCCCCGGCCTCGGCCGGCCCGCAGCCGAGCCGTTCGGCGAGGACGCCGGTGGCCAGCGCGGTGAGCGGGCGGGTGGCGAGCGCGGCGCGCAGCTCCTCGGTCTCGTCCTGGGCGCGGCGCAGGCGCAGCGCCAGCAGGTGGCGGACGCCGGGGCGCGGCTCGGCGGGATGCGGCCGGCGCTCGGGGCGGCGCGGGCGGCTCTCGGGCTGCTCCTTCGGGTGGTCCATTGCGTCAACTCTCCACCCAGCGCTGCACGGTGGTGATCAGTTCGGCGGCGTCGACGGGTTTGGTGAGGTGGTCGTCGGCCCCTGCGGCGAGGCTGCGGGCGCGGTCGTCCGGCATGGCCTTGGCGGTGACGGCGACGATCGGGACGTTGGGGTGGTCGGTGCCCGCGCGGATCGCCGCGGTGGCGGCGTAGCCGTCGAGTTCGGGCATCATCAGGTCCATCAGCACGAGGTCGGTCTCGGGGTGGGTGCGCAGCAGGGCGAGGCCGGTGCGGCCGTTGGCCGCGTGCAGGGCGGTGGCGCCTTCCAGTTCGAGTGCGGTGCTGAGGGCGTAGACGTTGCGCGGGTCGTCGTCGATGACCAGGACGGTCCGCCCGGCGAGGCTCCCGGTCGGCGCGGGTCCGGCCTGCGAGGTTCCGGCCGGTGCGGGTCCGACGAGTGGCGCCGGGGCTGCGGCGGGGGTGTCGGGCGCGGCGACGGCCTTGGCGATGCGTTCGCGCAGTTCGTCCAGGCCGGTGGTGGTCTCCAGCCGTTCGGCGGCCGGGAGGGCGTTGTCGGCGCTGCCGGCGCTGCCGGTGTGGCCGAGGACGGGAACGGGGGACTCGCGCTGTTCGAGGGCGGTGAGCAGGGCGCGGGCGCCGTCGTCGGGCAGGCCGAGGTCGAGGACGACCAGGTCGTACGGGGTCCGGTCGAGGGCGGTGAGGGCGCTGTCGGGGTCACCCGCGCTGTGGACGGTGGTGGCGGGGTCGCGGCCGGTGACGCCGCTGCGGGCGAGCAGGGTGAGCAGGCCGGGCGGGTCGGGTTCGACCACCAGGATGCGGCGTTCGGCGGCGGCCCGTTCCCCGTCCGGGCGGCCTTCCGGCGTGCCGTCCGCCGTGCCGTCGGCGGCGGGGGCGGCGGTGGCGGGGGCGGGGGCGGCGGGGAGCAGCAGGGTGAAGCGGCTGCCTTCGCCGGGTGCGGATTCGGCGCTGACCGCGCCGCCGAGCAGGCGGGCGAGTTCGCGGCTGATGGACAGGCCGAGGCCGGTGCCGCCGTACTTGCGGCTGGTGGTGCCGTCGGCCTGTTGGAAGGCGCCGAAGATGGATTCCAGGTGGTCGGCGCCGATGCCGATGCCGGAGTCCTGGACGCGGAACGCGACGGCGGCCAGGTCGCTGCGCTCGGTGGGGAGTTCGCCGGGGCGGGCGGGTTCGACGGCGAGTTCGACGAAGCCGCGGTCGGTGAACTTCACCGCGTTGGAGAGCAGGTTCCGCAGGATCTGCCGCAGCCTGGCCTGGTCGGTGTACAGCTGCTCGGGGGCGCCGGGGGCGGCGGTGATCCGGAAGTCGAGGCCCTTCTCCGCGGCCAGCGGGCGGAAGGTGGTGTCGACGTAGTCGAGGAGTTCGCGCAGCTCGAACGGTTCGACGGTGACGTCGAGTTTGCCGGCCTCGACCTTGGAGAGGTCCAGGATGTCGTTGATCAGCTGGAGCAGGTCGGAGCCGGCCGAGCGGATCACCTCGGCGTACTCGACCTGCTTGCCGGTGAGGTTGCCCCCGGTGTTCTGGGCGAGCAGTTGGGCCAGGATCAGCAGGCTGTTCAGCGGGGTGCGCAGTTCGTGGCTCATGTTGGCCAGGAACTCCGACTTGTACATCGAGGTGCGGGTCAACTGCTGGGCGCGTTCCTCCAGTTCGCGACGGGCTTGTTCGATCTGGAGGTTCTTCGCCTCGATGTCGCGGTTCTGCGCGGCCAGCAGTTCGGCCTTCTCGCCGAGTTCGGCGTTGGAGCGCCGCAGCTCCTCCTGGCCGTCGACCAACTGCTCGGATCGGGCCCGGAGTTCGGAGGTGAGGCGGCGGGACTCGCGGAGCAGTTCGTCGGTCCGGGCGTTGGCCAGCAGGGTGGCCAGGGTGGTGCCGATGTCCTGGGCGAGGCGTTCCAGGAAGTCGCGGTGCAGGTCGGTGAAGTGGTGCAGGGTGGCGACCTCGACCACGCCGAGCAGCCGGTCCTCCATGGCGATCGGCTGGATCAGCAGTTCGCGGGGGGTCGCGGAGCCCAGGCCGGAGCCGATCTCGGCGTATCCGGGCGGGAGTTGGCTGATCGCGATCGGGCGGCGGCTGCGGCCGGCCTGGCCGATCAGCGACTCGCCGAGGCCGAACCGGCGCGGGGTGTCGGCGTAGTGGTGGCCGTAGGCGGCGGCCCGGGTCAGCACGGTGCCGTCGTCGGTCTCCTCGGCGAGGTAGCAGGTGCCGTACTGGGCGTCCAGCAGCGGGCAGAGCTCGTCCATCAACAGCTCGGCCACGGCGGCGGGTTCGCGGCGGCCCTGGATCAGCGCGGTGAGCCGGGCCAGGTGGGTCTTCAGCCAGTCCTGCTCGCGGTTGGCACGGGTGGTCTCGCGCAGCGACTCCACCATCACGTTGACGTTGTCCTTGAGGTCGGCGACCTCGCCGGACGCGTCGACGGTGATCGAGCGGGTCAGGTCGCCGGCGGTGACGGCGCTGGTGACCTCGGCGATCGCGCGGACCTGCCGGGTGAGGTTCCCGGCGAGCTCGTTGACGTTCTCGGTGAGGCGCTTCCAGGTGCCGGAGACGCCCTCCACCTCGGCCTGGCCGCCGAGCCGGCCCTCGGTGCCGACCTCGCGGGCGACGCGGGTCACCTCGGCGGCGAACGAACTCAGCTGCTCCACCATGGTGTTGACGGTGTTCTTCAACTCCAGGATCTCACCCCGCGCGTCCACGTCGATCTTCCGGGTCAGGTCGCCGCGCGCCACCGCCGTGGTCACCTGCGCGATGTTCCGGACCTGCGAGGTCAGGTTGTGCGCCATGAAGTTGACGCTGTCGGTGAGGTCCTTCCAGGTGCCCGCGACGTTCGGCACCCGGGCCTGCCCGCCGAGCCGACCGTCCGTGCCGACCTCGCGGGCGACCCGCGTCACCTCGGCGGCGAACGCCGACAGGGTGTCCACCATGGTGTTCAACGCCCCGGCGAGCGCGGCGACTTCACCCTCCGACTCGACGGTCACCCGCTGCGACAGGTCGCCGCGCGCGACGGCGATGGCGACCTGCGCGATCGAGCGGACCTGGCCGGTCAGGTTGGACGCCATCACGTTGACGTTGTCGGTCAGGTCGCGCCACGTCCCGGAGACGCCCCGGACGTCCGCCTGCCCGCCCAGGATGCCCTCGGTGCCGACCTCGCGGGCCACCCGCGTCACCTCGCCGGCGAACGAACTCAGCTGCTCCACCATCGTGTTGACGGTGCTCTTCAGTTCCAGGATCTCACCCCGGGCCACCACGTCGGCCTTCCGGGTCAGGTCACCGCGCGCCACGGCGGTGGCCACCTGCGCGATCGAGCGGACCTGCGCGGTCAGGTTGCCCGCCATGAAGTTGACGCTGTCGGTCAGGTCGCGCCACGTCCCGGAGACGCCCCGGACGTCCGCCTGCCCGCCCAGGATGCCCTCGGTGCCGACCTCGCGGGCGACGCGGGTCACCTCGGCGGCGAACGAACTCAGCTGCTCCACCATCGTGTTGACGGTGTTCTTCAACTCCAGGATCTCGCCCCGCGCGTCCACGTCGATCTTCCGGGTCAGGTCACCGCGCGCCACCGCCGTGGTCACCTGCGCGATGTTCCGGACCTGGGTGGTGAGGTTGCCCGCCATCGCGTTCACCGAGTCGGCCAGCTCCCGCCACGCGCCGTGCGCCTGCGGCACCTCCGCCTGGCCGCCGAGCACACCCTCGGTGCCGACCTCCCGGGCGACCCGGGTGACCTCGGCGTTCAGCCGGGCCAGCCGCTCCGCCATGTCGTTGTAGACGCCGGAGATCTCGCCCAGCACGCCGGGCGCGTCCGGCAGCCGCAGCGTGAGATCGCCGTCCCGGACGGCGGTCAGGCCCGCGAGCAGGCGGCGCAGCGCGACGCCGTCGGGGGCGGCGACGGCCTCCGGGGCCTCGTCGGCGGGCGGCTGCGAGTGCGGCTGCGGCTGCGGCCGCCCGGGGTCGGGGGTGCTGCTGTCCACCTGACCATCACCTCGGCTCCGAGAGCTTCCGGGAACTTTCGCGGGCTTCCGCGCGCCGCCGCGCGCCGCCGCGGGTCGCCGGGAACGCCGCGCGGCCCCGGCGGGCGGGACCGCTCCCTGCCTCCACTGTGGCACTCCCTCGTTCAAGGTTCCGCCGGAGGACGGTCGGGGCGGGCGGAAGGGACGGCGGCGGCCGCCGGTGGGCGGACCACCTCCAGCCACACGGTCTTCCCGCCGCCCGGCACCGGCTCGCACCCCCAGGCGAGGGCCAGCCGGTCCACCACCCGCAGCCCGTAGCCGCCGGGGCGGGCGGGCACCCGGGCCGGGCGCAGCACCGGCGGCCGGTCGTCGGCGTCCCGGACGGCGACCCGGAGCAGCGGCCCGTAGCTGGCCAGTTCCAGCAGGTAGGGGCCGGCGGCGTGCTGGCAGGCGTTGGTGACCAGTTCGCCGGCCATCAGCAGCACGTCCTCGGCGGCGGTTCGCCCGTCGTCGTCCGGCGCGGGCAGCCAGCCCCAGGCGCGTAGCGCCAGACGGGTGAACTCCCGGCCCCGGGCGACCGTCCCGGGTGCGCCGGTCAGCGGCAGGCTGCGCCGTTCCGGCCCGCCCCGGACGGGACCTGCGGGCCCGGTGGGGCGGGACGGACGGGCGCCCATCACGGCTCCCCGGACGCGCCCGGTCCCGCGCCCGGGCCAGCACCGGGATCGCCACCGGCCCCCGGGGGCGGTGGCGCCTCGGCCGCGAGCGCGTCCTCGACGGTGGGGTGAACGTCCAGCACCTCGTCCGCGCCGGTGATCTCCAGGATCCGGCCGAGTACCGGGCCGGGCGCGGCCAGCAGCAGCGGGACGCCCGCCCGGCGGGCGGCTCCGTGGGCGCGCAGCAGCAGGTTGAGGCCGGTGGAGTCGCAGAAGTCGAGGCCGCCGCAGTCCACCACGAGCCGGCCGGGCGGGTCGGCGACGGCCCGTTCCAGGACGTCGCGCAGCGGTCCGACGCTGTCGTGGTCGAGTTCGCCCTCGGGCCGCACCACGAGGGCGCCGGGCGGGCGACGCAGCGCGACGGCGAGCGGGGCGCCCGGTTCGGCGCCCGGCCCGGGCTCCGTTCCGGGCTCCGTTGCGGCGCCTGGTTCCGCGCGGGGCTGTGCTTCCACGGTTCGAACACCTCCTGCCGTAAGGCGTCGGGTCCTTCTACCCTGGGGCGGGCACCCGATCGCGGCTACCCGACCGGCCGGGGCTCAACCGGCGCTCTCCCCGGCCCCGTCGCCGCAGCCCTCGCCGCCGTCCCCACCAGCGGACTCGCCGCCGTCGTCGCCGCCGTGCTCGATCCGTTCGCGCAGCCCGGCCAGGGTCGCGGCGAGGATCCGGGAGACGTGCATCTGGGAGACGCCGATCCGGGCGGCGATCTCACTCTGGGTGAGCCCGCCCCAGAACCGCAGCAGCAGGACGGTGCGTTCCCGTTCGGGCAGCCGGCTGAGGAACGGGGTGGCCATCACCCGGAGTTCGGCGACCTCCAGTTCGGGGTCGCAGCCGCCGAGCCGGTTGATCAGGGCGCTGCCGGCGTCGTCGGAGCCGTCGTCGCGCAGCGAGTCGAGGGAGTCGCAGCGGCAGAGCCGGCCGGCTTCCAGCCCTTCGGCGGCCTCGTCCTCGGTGACGTGCAGTTCGGCGGCGAGTTCGGCGGTGTCGGGCAGCCGGCCGAGGGCCTGTTCGAGCCGGTCGGAGGCGCGCACGGCCGCCAGGTAGCGCTCCTGCACACTGCGCGGGACGCGCAGCGGCCACGAGGTGTCGCGGAAGAACCGCTTGATCTCACCGGAGATGGTGGGGATCGCGTAGGTGACGAACTCGACGCCGCGGTCCGGGTCGAAGCCGTCGACCGCCTTGATCAGCCCGACGGTGCCGACCTGGACGATGTCGTCGAGCTCCTCGGGACGGTGCCGGAACCGGGACGCGACGAACCGCACCAGCGGCATGTTCAGCTCGATCACGGTGCCCCGGACGTAACTGTGCACCGGGTCCTCGGGGTTCAGCCCGGCCAGCCGGCGGAACAGCGCGTCGCTGAGCCGGCGTGCCTCGTACTTGCCCATGGCACGCATCTCGCGCGGAGACGGCCGACGGGTCGGATCGACCTCGCCGGCGGCCCGGTCGGCAGCGCGGTCGACCGCAGGAGGGGCCGCGGGGCGGGCTGCGGGGCGGGTGGTGGTACGGGTCGTGGTACGGGTGGTCACGGGGAGTCATCTCCCGGGTACGGTGGGGCCCGCTCCGGCATCCCGGTCGGCGGCGGGCGCACCGGGCGGCGGACGGTCGGACCCCGACCAGAATCGGGGCGGATCGTCCGGGACCGGCGGCCGCGCGACACGGCGGGACGGCGGTGGAACGGGTGGGAGAACCGTGAAACCCGGCTTCTTCAGGCGACGGCTCCCGGCACGTGACTCGTGGCTCTCGGTTTCTCGGCCCTGGGCTCACGTGCCGTGGCGTTGCGGCCCTGCACGGGCCGACCGCGCCGGGCGGTGCGCGCTCGGCGTGGCGCCCTACTCCTACCCACCCAGGGCGCCGTCAACCCGATTCGCCGGATTCACCCGATTCATCCACCGCGAACCGGGTAGGCGCGCCGGGTCCCCGTTCGGCGACGACGAGAGGAGTCCGACCATGCCTGCCGGTTCGAGCCCCAAGCGGGAGCGCCAGTACGAGCACATCAAGGAGAGCGAGCTGAAGCGCGGCGCGAGCGAGGAGCGCGCGACGGAGATCGCCGCCCGCACCGTCAACAAGGAACGCGCCCGGCACGGCGAGAGCCGGACGGCCAGCCGCAGCTCCACCCACGACGTCTCCTCCGGACACCGGGGCGGCAAGCGCTCGCACCGCGGTGCCGGGGGTCCGACGTACCAGCAGCTCTACAACGAGGCGCGGCAGCGCGGCGTCGCCGGCCGCTCGAAGATGAACAAGGCCCAACTCGCGCACGCGCTGGGACGGTGACCCCGATGACCCCGACGACCCCCACCCGGCCCCCGACGCCCCCGACCGCGACGCCCCTGCTGACCGTGCCGCTGCCCGCCGACCCGGACGTCCGCCCGCCCGACCCGCCGGACGCACCGCCCCGCCCGACCGATCCGCCCGACCCGCTCGGCCCCACCCCGCCGCAGCCCGACCCGGATCCGCCGATCGCCCCGCCGATACCGCACGACCCGCAACCCCCGAACCCCGGGCCGCCCGGCCCCGGCCGCCCCGACCCGACGCCGGACCCGGACCCGGACCCGCAGCGGCCGGTCCCCGCCCCGGACCCGCTGGAGCCCCCGGACCGCCACGGCCCGCCGTTCCACCCCGACCCGCACCCCGAGCCCGCCACGCAGCCGATCCCGTAGCGGGCCCACCCGCTCCGGGCCACCCCGGCCTGGCCCGGCAGGGACGCACAACTCCCCTACCCCGTCCGGTTGTTCGATCCTGGCGGCGGGTAGAGCCTCCGAAGGCGGCTGCGGGCCGGAGCGGGGGGACGTCGCGTGCGCGGGGTGGAGCGGCTGGGCCGGACGTGGCCCTGGCGGGTGGGCGGTGCGTTCGCCGTGCTGTGGCTGGCGGCGGCGGCGGTGCTGGTCTGGCTGCTGTTCGGCGGGCAGTTGTTCGCGCTGAGCGGCGTCAGCGGGCCGACCGGGAGCTACTCGGTGTCCGGCTGCTTCGAGGCGGCGGAGAGCACCGACGTCAGCTGCGAGGGCCGGTACACCCCCGCGTCCCCGGTCGGGGCGGAGTCCCGGCCGATGACGTTGCGCGGGGCCGCCGAACAGCACCACCCCGGCGCCCGGCGCGCCGTCCGGGAGGTCGGCGGCCGGGCCTACGAGCCCTCGCCGGTCACGGCCGGCGAGTACGTCGCCTTCGCCGGCTGGACGGCCTCCACCCTCGGTCTGCCCGCGCTCTGGCTGCTCTCCTCCGCCCGCCGGGGGCGGGCCCGCAGCGGCGAGGGCTACGTCTTCGCCTGGCTCGGCACCCTGTTCGGCGCGGGCCTGCTCGGCCTCGTCCTGACGCCGCTGTTCTGGCTGCTCGCCGTCATCCGGGGCTGACCGTCGGCGGCCGACGGCCGGCAGCGCACCAAACCGCCGGCGCCAACGGCCTTACCCGAGTGCCCAGTCGGGCGCGGGCACGGGGAAGGACATCGGCACGCCCGGCGGCATGAACGAGAGCGTGAACAGGGAGACCGTCTCGCTCCCCGTGTTGTGGCCGTTGTGGACGTGGCCGGGCCCGGCGGCCTCCACGAACGCGCTGCCGGTCGGCCGTTCCACCGTCCCCTCCGCACTGGTGAGGGTCAGTGTCCCGGAGCCGACGATGACGACCATCGGCCCGGGGTGGTAGTGCCAGCCGGTGCTCTGCCCCGGCGCGATGTCCACCCGGCGCAGCGACAGGCTCGTCCCTCCCGGTCGGCCGACGGCGGTGAGGTCGAGCGGACCGGCGCTGAACCCCGCCGCGAGGACGGGCGCGGCGTCGATCACCCCGACCGCCGCCGCGCCTCCGGTGCCTACGCTCCCGGCCGCCGTCAGCAGCGCGCACGGCGCTGCCGGGTCCGGCGCGGCCTGCGGCGCTTCCGGTGCGATCGATCGGTAACCGGGCATGGCGAAGCCGCCCTGACGTGCGTTCATCTGTGTCTCCCCCGTCGCGAATCGGCAGTCGTTGCCGTTCTCGGGTTCGATCGTACCCCCGCCAAACGATCATGCACGCAGGTGATCGGCACTCCGGAAACACCCGCCCACCAGCCCACCAGCCCCACCCCGACTCGCCGATCGGCCCGCCCGCGACCCGCCCCGCGCGGGGCGGGTCGGGCGACACGCGGACGGTCGGCGGGCCCTTCACGGCGGGGCGGTCCGGCGGGTACGGTCGGCGGCGTGCGCGCGGCCCGGCGGCCGATGGGCCCCGGAGCGTGGACGGACCGCCAACGCCCCTCACCGGAAGCAGGTTTCGTCGATGGCCAGTCGAATCAGCGAACTCGTCCTGGGCTGCCGCGAGCCCGAGGTCCTGGCACGGTTCTGGTGCGAGGTGCTGGACTTCGTGGTCCTGGACCGCGAGGCGGACGGCAGCGTCGAGATCGGCCCGCGCGAGGGCTTCGGCGGCGCGCAGCCGACGCTGTTCCTGAGCGCCGAGGCCGAGCCCGCGCCCGGCCTGCCCCGACTGCACATCGACGTCAACCCGACCGACCGCGACCAGGCCGCCGAACTGGAGCGGCTGCTGGCCCTCGGTGCCCGCCCCGCCGAGATCGGCCAGACCGGCGAGGAGCCGTGGCACGTCCTCAGCGACCCGAACACTCCGGATTCACAGTTCTGGAGTGACGCCCGGTGTCGACCGCCACCCTTACCCGTGACCAGGGGAATTCGTCCCCCTCCCAACGCAGTATGACCACTACTGCACCCCTGGCAGGCACCGAGGGCACCGTGTTCACGGGACGCCTACGGGGTGTCTCCGCCATCCGGCTGTCGGTGCTGACCGACGAGACCACCAGCCCCGAGCGGCAGCGCGAAGCCAACGACCGCACCGCCGAGATGCTGAACATCGACTTCGGCGAGGGCGACCAGCGCCGCGAGGCTGTCGACCTTGACGTGTCGGCGAGTAAGACCGCTCCGTGGGAACGTCCGGAGCTTGGCAAGTGGCTCGCGGACCCCGACAGCTTCGACGTGATCGTGTGGTGGCGCTTCGACCGTGCCGTCCGGTCGCAGGGGCACATGCACAAGCTCGCGGAGTGGGCGAGCGAGCACCGCAAGATGATCGTCTTCGCCGAGGGCGTCGGGGGCAGTCAGCAGACGTTCGACTTCCGCAACCCGCTCGACCCGGTTACGCGCATGATGCTCAATCAGTTTGCGTTCGCCGCCGAGATGGAAGCGTGGTCCATCAAGGAACGCGTCACCGGGGCGCAGGCTGCCATGCGCCGGATGCCGTTCCGGTTCAAGGGCGGTCGCCCGTCCTACGGGTACAAGATCATTCCCATGCCCGCGGAACACGGCGGGGTCGGTAAGACGCTCGGGCAGGACGAAAGCGCCGTCAAGGTCATCATCCGCATCATCCGGGACCTGTTGGACGGCAAGACCATCACCCGGATATGCCAGGAGCTGGAGAACGACGAAGTACCGACCCCGCGCGACCACTGGTCCGTCAGCCGGGGCAGGAAGACCGGCGGCAAGACCGGGGGCGCCAAGGGTGAGACCAACGTCCGGGACGTGTTCAAGTGGGTGCCGACGGTCCTTAAGAAGATCCTGACGAATCCTGCGCTGCTGGGCTGGAAGATGCACAACGGCGACCCGATCCGGGATGCCGAGGGCGCGCCGATCCTGGCGACCGAACAGCCGATCCTGACCCGTGAAGAGTTCGACGTGATCGGGAAGCTCTTCGATGACCGCAAGATCACCGAGCCCCGTGCCATCCCCACGGACGCATCCAAGTTGCTCCGGGTCGTCCACTGCGGGACGTGCGGATCTCGCATGTACCACCAGACCAACAAGAAGCAGCAGCGCGCCTACACCTGCGGCGGACACCTTACGCGGGTCAAGTGCGCGTCTCCGATGACCATCCGGGCGGATTGGGTCGAAGACTACGTAGAGCGGGAGTTCCTGGCACTCACGGGCCGTATCCGGATTCAGCGGACCATCATCACGCCCGGGTACGACCCGGCGCAGGAACTCGCGCACGTCCTCGCCGAGTACGAAGCCCACCAGGAGGAGAAGGGCGAGCAGAAGTCCACCGCGGCAAAGGCAGCATGGAAGCGGCGGGCTGCGGCGCTCGACAACCGCATGGCCACGTTGGAGAGCACTCCGGCCCGCCCCGAGACGCGCGAGAAGGTCGCCACGGATGAGACGTTCGCCGATCTGTGGGGCAAGTCGGACGATGACGCTCGCCGGCGACTGCTGCTCGACGCCGGGGCCCGGCTGGAGATCCGCAAGGGCGTCCGGGGCGGTTGGCGGACGCTCGACCCGCGCCGGGTGTCGTTCACGGTGACCGGGGACCTTGACCCCGCGGTGGAGTCGTGGGCCGGGCTCCGGGACGAACTGACCATGACCCCCGAGACCGCTCCCGCGGCAGGCAGCCGGATGCGTCTCGCCGAGCCCGTCGGGGCGTCGGCAGCGTAGGGCGTCGGCGGGTGGTGATGGGTGACGTTCGAAGGGCCGATTTCTGTTTTATCTAGACACCCGTGTGTATAGAAGAACCTAGATTTTGCGTCTCCAACGTCACCCACCACCACCCCGCAGGTGCCAGGAATCCCGTCCACTCTCCACAACAGTAGGGGCGGGCGTACCGTGCACACCGCTGAAGGACGCCGACAAGCCCTGTGGCTGCCCCTAATACCCGTACGACCTGCCCCATTCATTCGGGGCATGACCAGTTTCACCGCCCCTCCCCGTCGCCCGGGGCAGGGGCTTCTTCATGTCGCCGACAGACGGCCCACCGGAGGTATCCCTGTGAGCAACCCTGGCAGTTACACCTACACGTACGAGGACCGGGAGACTGCGAAGCTTCGTCGGAGCGCCGATGCCTTCCGGTACAGCGCCGCTATGGAGCACCTTGCCGAGATGAAGCGCGACCGCCCCGAGCAGTACGACCAGATGAACCCGCTCTCCCGCATCTCGCTCGGCCACTACGAGATCGCGAAGGCTGCCGCCGTGCAGCTCGGCCGCAGCGTTTCCGCTCCCACCGATCGTGAGGCCTGAACATGAACCCCGACGTTTCCAAGGCTGCCGACAAGCTCGCCAAGCTGCGCGCCCAGGCCGACAAGTACGCTACGCCACTCGCCGAGGCCGAAGCCGCCCTGGCGGTCGCCGAGGAGGCCGAGGAGGCCCGTCGTGCCGAGCGGGCCACTGAGTATGACCGTGCGTTCGCCGCTTCGTGGCGTGAGCGCGCACAGCAAGCCAGTGACGCCGACAAGGCCAACCGGGAACGGTTCGTCGAACTGCTCGCCGAGGAACCGTGGTTCATGGCCTACATGGAGTCCCGGGCCGAGCGGCACAAGCGGGAGAAGATCATGTATGCCGCCCAGCGTGCTCAGTCCGCCACTGGCCAGCCAGGCACCGTGCCGCAGCCTCGCATGTATGACCTGCGCCTGATAGAGGACCTGATCGAGACCACCGAGCGCATGGCCGCCGAGATCGGTGCAGCCTACGCGGAGGAACTGGACGCCAAGCGAACCGCCTACATCGAAGCGACGGACTGACATGGCCGTTGACGCACTCGACCCCGGCCCGGGAGGGACCTATCCGCACTTCCCCCGCGATGCGCAGGGACGGCCCGTATGGTCAGACTCTCCAACTGGCCTACCAGTAGCCAACGGTGGGGCGCCGATGCCAAGAGGTATCCAGCCGACGCGCGACCCCCGCCACCCCGGCCGGCTGCTGGCCGTGGACGTAACACCGAGGCAGTCGGACGGCCGACCGATCAACCCGCCGGTGATTCCTCCGCCCGCTCCGGCATGAAGCACACGTCCTACGTGTGACCGACCGACACAGGGTTGCAGCTCCGGGCCCACCCCACCCGGGTGCCTCCCCTCTCCTAGCCAGAAGCGCGGCAGGGAGGCAGATAAGTCTGATGGCGAAATCGGGCGTTTCTGCGCCGATGACGGCTCTGGTCGCTAGGAACATTCGCGAACGGCCCCCATACTCCCTTCCCTAGTGGGCGGTGGGTGTGGGGGCCGTTTTTCGCGTGGCACCCTAGATGAGCTTGCGACCTAGGCAGGAGGAAGCCTTGCCGCCCCGTGGCAGGGCAGCAGGGCCGTAGCCACGCAGCTTGCCACGGCTGACACGGTACGGTCCCTGTAGTCACGAGGGAGGGTGAGCGGTGCTGGAGGAACGGGAGACCATCGGCAAGCGCGTGAAGCGCCAACGCCTACGGCTGGGTATGCCGCAGGCTGACCTAGCCGCGGCGATCGGCAGGACCCAAGGGTGGGTATCCAAGGTTGAAAACGGCAAGGTGGAACTTGATAGAGCAAGCATCATCAACCAGCTTGCGGCTGCCCTGCACTGCCACCCCAACGACCTGATCGAGCGTCCGTACGTGGCGGGCAAGTCGTCCGAGAATCAGTGGCAGGTGTCAGCCTCGGGCATCTTGCGTGAGTTGCGCCGCTACGACTTGACTCCAGTTTTCGACGGTGCGCCGCGCCGGTCCGCTGAGCTGTGGCGTGACACGCTGCGCCTTCACCGACTGCGCGACACAGCATCGAACGTTGCCATCCTGCGCGTACTGCCGGACATGCTCCGCGAAGCACGTGCGCTGGCTGAGGTGTCCACGGGGCGGGAGCGGGAGGAGGCGTTCTCGGTCTATGCGGTGTGTTGCAAGTTCGCCCACACGTCGGCTCATGCTCTTGGGCACCCGGAGTTGGTCACGATGGCCTGTGAGCGCGCAGCCTGGGCGGCTCGGCTCTCGGGTGATCCCGTGCTTCCCGCCGTAGCCGACTGGATGCGGGTATGGGACATGTGGGCCAGCGCGGACTGGTCCGATGCCGTCGCACTGTCGGATCGGGCGTTGGGCTCCATCGAGGGGGAGTACCGCGCAGGTGATCCCTTGGCCGTGCGCGCTTGGGGGACGCTGCACCTGCGGGCCGCCGTCTCTGCCGCTCGCGCTGGCGATCCTCCGGTCTGCGAAGATCATATCCAGCAGGCTCGGGAGGCAGCGGGCCGACTCACTGGGCAACCTGCCTTCGATCGGCACTCTCTGACCTTCTCGCCCGGGAATGTCTTGATCCATGCCATCTCTGTACAGGTGGAGATGGGTGACCACTCACAAGCTTTGACGCTCGCCGAGCGATCCGACGCGGCGCAGATTGAGGCGCTGCCGAACTCGCGGCGCGGCCACCACTGCATGGATGTGGCTCGGGCCTGGCTCTGGGACGGAAACCGCGACCGGGCGTTGGCGGAACTCGAAAAGGCGGAGCGGATCGCCCCGCAACTGATCCGCAACCACCCCATCGCTCGCGCCACGCTCCGAAAGATCGTTTACGCCGAACGGGCTTCTACGCGGGAGAAGTTGAGGCGCATGTCTGACCGCTTCCATCTGGACGGGTAGGGCTGTATTCCGCTGATTCATACTCAGCTGTAGTCGCCCGCATACTTTCTGTCGCATGAGCGGACGACGTAAGACTCCTGGGGGTGATCCCCCTCGCGGCGCCTCTCGGAGGGATGATCGCTGGTTGCCCCAACTCGGCGACCTGGCAAGAGACTTGGCCAATCGTCGAACGGGCGTGGTGGTCGACGTTCCTGGCGAAGGTGTGTTCTCGTATCACCTTCGCCCCGAGGGTGGTGGCGAAGAGTGGACCTCACCAGCGGATGGGTCGCTCCTGGCTCCGGTTGAGGACGGAAGCGAGGAACCGACGTGACCCGGCTGACGCTGGTGACCGGTTTTCTGACGCTCGGGCTCTGCACCCTGCCCGCGGGCGTGGTGCTCGGCTTCGCCATGCTGGTGCCGAACGACGGTCGCCGTTGGGTCTGCTGCTTCGTCGCCCTGGCGGTCGCGCTCATCGCCACGTCTTACGGTCCCGACTGGATCGAGGGATGGCAGCGCCGTCGGCGGGCACAGGTTCGGGTTCGGGCTGCACTGTGCCGTGAGGCCGGAGAACGGCGGGCAGCCCGGTGACCGGTGAGCCGTCCGGGTGGCGTGCCGGCTGGTGCGTGCCGTGCGGGTCCGAGGCCGAGGTGACCGAGATACCGTCCACGCCTCGGCGTAGACAGATGGCGGTCTGCCGCGAGCACCACGGGCCGTACGTCCGCCGGCTTCGCCTCGGGCCGAAGCTGAACGTATGGGCCGGTTCGCTGCGGCGGCACACCCTCGCGCGGATCGACGCCGCGGGGTAGCTCTCCGATCTCCCGGGGCTGCCGCTCTCCTCCCCGCGGCATCCCTGGGCACCAACACCCGCCCCGAGCATTGCCACCGTCACGTGACATGGCTCGGGGTGGGGAAGGACTCGCCGACTGTCGGCGGGTAGGCGCGTGCTGCGGTGCTCACGCCGGTCGCTCTGGCTCCTCCGTCGAAGATCGGACCGGGGCTACCGATCTCAACTCCCGGCGGATCCTGCGCCCTTCGGGATGCACAATCCTCGCCCCGGTGACGCCAACTCGGATCGGCGGACGACCGGGGCGGGGCTCAAACCGAGAGCTAGCGGCGGAGAGCAGCGGATGTACGAATGCCCCGAGGGTGCCGGACACAAGGTCGAGCGGGCCGAGGATTCGGGCGCCGTGCAAAGCGGTCCGTGCGGGCCGGTCTGGCGGTGTCTGACGTGCGGCAGGTGGGGCGCCTTCCTCGCCGCCGAGTGGGCCGAGCTGTTCCCGGGCGAGCCGGAGTTGTTCCCCCTCGGGTGGACGAAGCCCGGCGAGCCGGCTCCGATCCGCCGTGTGTACCCCCTCGGGCGCGGAAGCTAGCGCCCCTACGATCACCCGTCCTGGCGGACGGAAAGGGAATCACCCGCCAGGACTGGGCATCACTCCCGCCCCGGGCGTCACGTGGCCGTGCTCGACCCGGGCGGGCTTGTCCCGAACCCTGCCATCCCGCAGGGAGATTGAACCTACTTGGCACCACCACGACAAGGAGGAACAGCACAGATGACGACGACACCCGCACCGTGGGGAACGGGGCGCATGGCACCGTATGCGCCCACCACCACCGTTCCGCAGTACACGCCCGTGATCGACCCCGAGACGCAGATTGCCGTGATCGTGGACGAGCACGGGCGCACGGTCGAGATGGGTGCTCACGGCACCAGCACCAACACCAGCACCCCCACCAACACCGGGGGCGGCGACGGGCAGAACGGGGGGCAGAACACGCCCACCGACATGGACAGCATGCCCGCGAACGACCAGGACCAGGGCACCGGCTGATGGCGGATCGGCCTGGGGCCGTACTGGTCCTCACCAACCCGTACGACGTGACCGCGGACCTGGTGTTACGCCGCCTGGCTGACCGCCGGGTGCCGGTCGTCCGTGTCGACCCCGGCGCCGATCTGCACACGGGTGCCTCGCTGTCTGCCCATTATGGAACGGGCGGACAGCGGGGCACCCTTCGCACGGCAAGCCGGACGCTCGATCTGACCGACGTGCGGTCCGTGTGGGTCCGTAGGCCCTCGCCCTACGACCCCCCGCCCGGCATGGCGGAGCATGACGGCAAGTTCGCTGCCGCACAGGGGTTTTGGGGCACCGGCGGCATCCTGGCCTCGCTCCCGGGGGCGCACTACGTCAATCATCCGTGGCGTATCCGCAATGCCGAGTACAAGCCGGCTCAGCTATCGGTGGCGCTCCGGAGCGGGTTCCTGGTGCCGGACACGGTCATCACAGCGGACCCGGACGAAGCTCGGGAGTTCTGCGCCGCCCAACCCGGCGGCGCGGTCTACAAGCCGCTGTGGGACAGCCGTTACCGGGACGCTGAGGGCGCCGCACAACAGGTATGGGTGAGGGGGGTCGACCCGGCAGAGATCACCGACGACGTGTCCCTGTGTCCCCACCTGTTCCAAGCCAAGGTGCCGAAGGTGTTCGACGTGCGGGTGACCGCCGTCGGCGACCGCCTGTTCGGGGTTCGTGTGGACAGCCCCGATCTTGACTGGCGTTACCGACAAGACCTGATGACGTGCACGCCGATCGAGATTCCCGAGGCGGTCGCGCGTTCGGTCGCTGCCTACCTTGGCGAACTCGGTTTGGTTTACGGCGCGTTCGACTTCGCCGCGACCCCTGACGGCGCCTGGTACTTCTTTGAGTGCAACGCAAACGGGCAATGGGCGTGGCAGCCGACGGAGACGACTGCCGCCGTCGCCGATGCCCTCGCCGACCAGCTACAGAAAGGCTCCGACACGTGAGCACATCGGCCGAACTTCGCGCCGCCCTGGTGGACGGGTTCACTGGTGACGACATGGTCACCGATCCGGCGTGGGACCGCGCTGCCAAGTCCGTTCCCCGGGAACTGTTCGTCGGGTCCTACTTCCTGCCCGTAGAGGGGAGCGTCCCGACCGAGTACCGGCCCGTGCAGGAGGGCGAGCCCGGTTGGCTGGCGGGCGTCTACACGAATCAGACCCTGATTACCCAACTCGACGGCCGCGCCCGGCCCGAGGACGGTAAGGCGAGTGGTTCGCCGTCTTCGTCGTCCACCCTGCCGTCACTGGTGCTGCGCATGTGGCACCAGCTCGACACCGAGGCCGGGCACAGAGTGTTGGAGATCGGCACCGGAACCGGCTACTCGACCGCCCTCGGCGCGTACCGCCTCGGGGACGCCAACGTCACCAGCATTGAGTACGACCAGGCCGTAGGGGAAGCGGCTGCCGCGGCACTCAAGTCCGCCGGACACGCTCCCCGGCTGATCATCGGTGACGGACTACTCGGCGACCCCGACGGGGGCGAGTATGACCGCCTGATTGCCACCTGTTCGGTTCGCTACATTCCGCAACCGTGGCTCTACCAGGTCAAGCCGGGCGGAAAGATCCTGGTCACCCTCTCCGGCTGGTCGTACGGGTTCGGCCTCGCGCTGCTCACCGTGACCGAGCCCGGCAGTGCCATGGGCCGGTTCCTGCCCGGCTACACGTCCTTCATGATCGCCCGGCCGCACGACCGGCCGCCCCGCCAAAATCTCGCGCTACTGCCCGGTGACGAACGGCCGACCCGGATTGACCCCGAGATCATCGGCACGTGGACCGGCGGTTGGGTGGCTCAGCTCGCGGCGCCCTCGGCCGAGCGGATGGGCGCGGGCGGGCAACAGATCCTCTCGGACGTGGCGACCGGATCGCAGGCCCGAACCATGCCCAATCCCGACGGCGGGTGGACCGTGGTCCAGCGCGGGCCGCTCCGGCTGTGGGACCAGGTGGAGACCGCTGTTGAAGCCTGGCAGGCAGTCGGCGTGCCCCACCAGGACGGGTTTGGCATCACGGTCTCGCCCCACGGTCAGCGCGTGTGGATCGGCAGCGAGGCCGGTCCGGGTTGGAACCTGCCGATCTGAGCCGGATACCCGTAGCCGGGGCGCTGGGCGCCAATGGGAAGACGACCCCTGCCGACTCGCGCGCCCAACTCGGCCCCGTCCCGCTGGTGATCCGGCAAGGCGGGGCCGACTACTTCTCGGCGGTCCGATCAGCCACGTACGTCCCTCGCTGCGGCACGGTGTAGACGTATCCACCTTCGCGCAGATGCCGAACCGCACGCCTCGCCGTGTCCCGAGCCACGCCCCACCGCTGGATCAGAGCCGACTCAGACGGAATCGGGCGGTTCACCACGAGGGCCCCGGACTCAATGTCGCGGATGATCTCTGCCGCAATCTGCTGGTACGGCGGAGTGGGCGAGTCGTAGTCGATTTCCGAGGCCATGTGGCAAGCGTAGACAACGGGCCACATATCGAGCTTTCGGCATACGTAGGTAGACGAGGGTAGAGGAGTTGCCTTACCGTCGAAGCCGAAAGAGCCCCCGAGGCCGCTTAGGACCGGCTCCGGGGGCATGTCCGCACAGCTACTTGGGAGAGCTGAACGAACATGCGACACCTTATCGCCCGCGCCCTGCGTACTGCCCTCGGCCTGGTTCTGCCAGCTCGGGGCCAGCACCGCGCCGTACCGGCAACCCCCGAACCCATCCGGACCACGGGTGCCGAACAGCGCCCCGCCCCGTGGGTCGAGGAAGAGAACCCGTACGCGGGCCCCCTGGTACGTCCCTACGTCGACCGCGCGGCATGGCGGGCCGAGCTGGACGAAATGCAGCGTCGGTACGAGGAGATGCAGCGCCAGCGGGAGCGCCGCGCAGCACTGCGCGCAGTCGTGATGGGGCAGCCGGACCCCGGGTACACCTACTCCGGTGCGCACGCCCTCCCCGGTGCACACGCCCTCGGGCCGGTGGCGTAATGGCCAAGCCCTACGTCAAGGCTCTGCCGGACGGCACCCGCAGAGGCAACACGCGGGGACTGCGGCAGTGTGAGCGGGACGGGTGGCAGATCCTCGCCGGAGCCCGCTACGCGGTCCGCTACGAGCCGCGTACGCCGCAGGACTGCCGACCGTGGACCGATGGCGCGGTGCGGTACTGGTCGCGCGACTGCTGGGCCGTTCCGCACCACCGCACGGGCGTCCGCCCCGCGCAGTAGAACCCCCTCGCCCCGTCCAAGACCGATCCGGGCGGGGCTCTCTCGGCTCTGCCATAGAACCCTTAAGACCGCCTCTCCGGAGATCCGGAGGGCAACGTGTTCTGCCTGCTCAAGGCCCGGATCAAGGAACTCTGACCGCTCCGCGCCCCGCCCCTCGCCGACGTCCCCGGCCCCGTCCGCGCGGTTCCCGGAGAATTCCTCCCGGGAGCCGCGATGAGTTTCCGCCGCGCCGCCGGTACGTACGGGTGGGCCCCGCACCCGTGGGGCCGATCGAGAACGAGCGCAAGGGAGAAGTCCGATGTCGGACACTCGCGCGGCGGACGTCGCCGCGATCCGGGCGGTACTGGCCGAGTCCTACCGAGCCTGGGAGGCCGGCGACGCGACCGCCATGGTCGCCGACTACACCGAGGACGCCACCGCGATCCTGCCGGGCTCGCTGCGCGACGGCCGCGAGGCCGTCCGGGCGAGCATGGACCTGGCCTTCGCCGGCCCGCTGAAGTCCACCTCCACCTGGAACCGCACCCTCGGCATCCGCTTCCTCGGCCGCGACGCCGCCCTGGTCGTCAACGAGTCGGGCATCCTGTTCGGCGGCGCGTCCGAGGTCCCCGACGCCCACAAGGTGTACGCCACTTGGGTGTTGGAGAAGCGCGACGGCCGCTGGTTGATCGCTGCCTACCACAACAGCCCGATGCACCTGCCCACCGCCTGACAGCCGCCCCGGCCCCGGGGCCGTCACGGCTCCGGGGCCGTCACGGCTCCGGGCTGATCCGCCCGGTCCGCCAGGCCCAGGCGGCGATCGCGACCCGGTTGCGGGTGCCCAACTTGCCCTGGACGTTGGCCAGATGGGTTTTGACCGTACCCGCCGAGATGAACAGCCCGGCACCGATCTCCGCGTTGGTCCGCCCCTGCGCCACCAACTCGACGATCTCCCACTCCCGTTCGGTCAGCGGCTCGACCGCCGACTCGGCAGGCTGTGGCGGCCGGGGTGCGGCGGGGCCGTGGCCGAGGTCGCGCAGCAGCCGGACGGTGATCTGCGGGCTGATCAGAGTGTCCCCCGCCATCGCGGCGCGGACCGCCTCGATCAGCAGGTTCGGCCCGGAGCGCTTCAGCAGGAACCCGCAGGCGCCGCTGCCGAGCGCCGCCCGCACGTACGCGTCGTCGTCGAAGGTGGTCACCACGATCACCCTGGTCGGCCCGCCCGCCAGCACCCGGGTGACCTCCAGCCCGTCCGCGCCGGGCATCCGGACGTCCGCCAACAGCACGTCGGGGCGCAGCAGTCGGGCCTGCTCGATCGCCCGGAGGCCGTCGGCGGCCTCGCCGACCACCGTCATGTCGGGCTGGGAGTCGAGGATCAGCCGGAAGCCGCTGCGGATGTCGTCCTGGTCGTCGGCCAGCAGGATCCGGGTCGTGGTCGACGCCGTGGCGGACGCTGCGGTCGACGTCTCAGCCACGCCGCCCGCCGATCTCCGCCACGACCCGCCAGCCCGCCTCGCCCGTCCCACCCGTCCCGCCCGGTCCCGTCGTCCCCGTCGGCCCCGTCGGCCCTGCGCTGAACTCCCCTCCGGTGGAACGTACTTGCGCGGCGAGTTCGCGCAGCCCCCGCCCGCCCCGGCCGCGCTCACGCCGCCCGAGTCCGAGGCCGAGTCCGAGCCCGGGGGCGGACGGGGCCCCTCCCGCACCCGCTCCGTTGACGACCATCACCTGTACCGATTCCCCTTCCAGCAAGCGTAGTTCGACCTCCACCAGCTTCGCCCCGGGCGCGTGCCGCCGGACGTTGTTCAGCGCCTCCACCACCACCCGGTACGCCGTCGTCCCGGCCTCCGGCGAGAGCGTCTCGGCCACGCCGGGGGCGATGTCCAGCCGGGCGACGGTCGCCCCGGCGGCGGTGAACCGCTCGACCAGGTCGGGCAGTTGGGCGATACCGGGCGGCCCGGTGAACGCGGTCGCCGGGACGGTGGGCGGCTGCCGCCGCTCCGCCGGTCCGCGTTCGTGCAGCATCTGCACGGTGCGGTCCATCGCGGCCAGCGCGTGCAGTCCGGCGGCCTCGATCCGTTCCAGCGCGGCCAGTGCCTGCGCGGGGTTCGCGGCGGCGACGAAGCGGGCGGCCTGCGCCTGCACCACGATGCCGCTGATGTCGTGGGCGACGAAGTCGTGCAGGTCGCGGGCGAGCACCAGTTGCTGCTCGCGGCGGGCGGCCGCGACCGCCTCGCGCTGGCGCTGGGCCGTCCAGCGCGGGTAGGCGCCGCCGGCGGCCACCACCGCGACGATCAGCAGCCAGGACAGGCAGGCGCCGATCCGGGTCATCAGGTCGGCCTCCAGGTAGGGCACCACCCAGAGCCCGCACGCGGCGCCCGCCGTCGCCCCGGCGGCGACCGCGGGTCGGCGCGGCGCCCAGCGGACGGTGGCGGCGATCAGCGCCAGCAGGACGCCGACCCCCAGCAACTTCCAGGCGGCGTCGGCCCGTTCGGCAGCCGCTCCGGAGGCCGTGGCCATTCCGGGGGCCGCGGCCGCTCCGGAAGCCACGGCCGACGACCAGGCGAAAGGCAGGCCGGACGGCCAGGCGGACAGCCCGGTGGCCAGCAGCGACACCGCGCCGGCCGCCGCCGTCGGCGGCCCGATCAGCCGGCCCGACCCCGGCAGCCGCAGCAGCCCCCACACCAGCACGCCGACCGCGGTGGCGGTGGAGACGGCGGTGGCCGGCGCGGCGGACCAGCGGTCGGCCGCCAGTCCGACCGCGACCGCACCCAATCCCGCTACCGAGCAGGTGACGTGATGGTTCGCCGGCCAACCCATAGCGGGATTCTACGGAAGGCCGACCGCCCGCTGTCTCCGCCGAACGGCAGAGGACCGCCCCCACCGGCTCCCCCGAACGGCAGATGGGCCCGGACCGGCCCCGCAGGCCAGGCTGAGGACGTCGAAACGGCGGCCGACGGGGCTGCCGGGCAAAGGAGTTCACCATGTCCCGCAGGACCGTCGCGGCCCTCACCGCCACCCTCGCCCTGACCGGTCTGCTCGGCGGCGGCCTGGCCGCCCCGGCCGGCGCGGCCGGCCAGAGCCCGACCAGCCCGAACCCGATCCTGGATCCGATCTCGCGGCCGGAGACGGCGGCGGAGGCGAAGGGCGGTTCCGCGTCCGGCCCGGCGAGCGTGACGGGTACGGCGCGGATCTTCTTCGCGTACTCGCCGGACGACGACATCCGGTTCGGCATCGACGCGCACTCCGCGCCCTGGACCCGGCCGTTGCCCGGCTCGCCGTTCGGCGGCATGCCGACCGACGCAACCGGGACGATCCGGATCTCGCACCACGTCAAGGCCCTGGACATCACCGTCACGGCCGAGGGCCAGGTCGACTGCCTGGTGACCGGCGGGCCGTCCGCCTCCCTGACGGCGGTGATCACCCGGGCCGATCCGGAGGTCGCGGGGTGGGTCGGCAAGCGGATCGGGCTGAGCGTGCTGGACGGCCACGGCCACGAGCCGGACCGGCTGGGCTTCTCCTGGGCGGTGGCCAACGAGCAGCACGGCAGCTCCGATCCGGCGAAGGGCGACGTCGGCACCTGCATGGCCCTCGCCCCGTTCACCACCGTGCGCGAGGGCGGCTTCCGGGTCCGCCCGGCCGACCTCGCCCCGCTCCCGCCCCGCCCCACCGCCGCCCCGTCGTCCCCCGCCGCGCCGCCGGCCAGCACTCCCCCGACCGCCGTCCCGTCGTTCTCCCGCTGACCCGTCCCGTCCCGCTGAGCCGCCCTGTCGAAGTCCGGTCCGCTTCAGGGGTTTCCGGCCCGCCGGGCCCCCGGTTCGGTGCGGGCGCGTTCGAGGGGGCGCCCCGCCCTGTCCGGGAAGGCCGCGACCGCCCACGGAACGTTCGTGCCCATGCCTTAGGATGCCGCCCCGTCGGGTGGATCGAACACGCGTGCCTTCCTCCCGGCCGCCCACCGCCGCACCCTGCGGCCCGACCGGAGGACGGACCGACCACCGTGCCACTTCACCGAACCGCCGGACGCCGGCTCGCCGCGAGCACGCTCGCGCTGGGCCTGCTGTCCGCCGCCCTCGCGGCGACCACGGCCGCCGCGCCGCCCGCCGCGGCCGCTCCGGTCCCGGCCGGCTATCCCGTGCCGGCCGCCCTGAACGCCTCGGGGAGCTTCTCCGACTCGTTCGCGCTGCCGTCGGCGTCGGCCGCCGGTCCGATGTACGGGCTGAACGTCGGTCTGGGCCAGCGTCAGCAGGGCGGCACCGCGCGCGACATCGGGTACACCCGGCTGTCGGGCAGCTGGGACGGCAGCCCGGCGCCGGCGTCCGGCTACGTCCGGGTCGGGCAGGCGGCGACGCCGAACCGGCTGGCGTTCATGACCGGGCTGTCGGCGATCATGCTGGACGCCCCGGTGATCGCCGACGAGAGCGGTCACTACACGGTCAGCACGGTCGTCGACCCGATGACCGGCGACACGTCGAGCGCCAACTGGGCGTCGATCTCGCTGGCGCGCAGCCACCGCAGCAGCGGCTACGTCACCTCGAACGACGTCGACCTCGGCCTGACCGTCAGTTCGAACGGCAACCTCAGTCTGTTCCACAAGGGCATGTCGGTCGGCGAGGTGCCGTTCTGGTCCGGCCACGTGGCGCCGGGCCCGGGCGGCGCGTTCGACGTCACGGTGGACGTGTCGACGGGCGCGGACCGGCTGGTGCGGCTGACCGTGAACGGCACCCCGTTCTCGGCCGTGGCACCGGCGGACGTGACCCGCTGGCCGAGCAGCGCCTACCTGTACCTGGGCGCGTACGACCCGACCGACGCGTCGCCGACCACCTTCGGCAACGGTGCAGGCCGGGGCCTGACGGTCAGCCGGGTGGACACCACCGCGACGTCCGGCCCGCACCCGTTCGTCGACACCTTCGACGGGGTGCCGGGCGGCGCGGCCGACAACGGCCTGAACGGCGAGCTGAGCGCCCGCCAGCCGGCCCTGGTGTCGGCCAACTACTCGCTGGTGAGCGGCGCGCCGGGTCTGCCGGTGTCGCCGCCGGCGGGGGCCGCGAAGGTCAACGGCGCGGGCCAGCCGAACCGGCTGGCGCTGTCCGGCGGCAGCGCGGCGTCCGGCGGGAACGCGGCGGTGCGGCTGAACAAGCCCGCCACCGCGGACCTCGACTCGGGCACGTACACCGTGAGCGCGGCGCTGACCCCGGTGGTCGGCAGCTCGTCGTCCGCGGACTGGGCCTCGCTGGTGCTGAGCGGCTCGTCCGCGTCGACCGGCTGGGTGGAGGGCGCGGACGCCGCGCTGGGCCTGCGGGTGCGGGCGGACGGCCGGTTGCAGCTGTTCCAGGGCGGCACGGCGCTGTGGACGTCCGAGCGGAGCGTCCCGGCGGCGGAGACGTACCGGGTGTCGGTCGCGGTCCGGCCCGGCCCGGCGCGGACCGCGACGGTCACCGTCAACGGCACCGCGTTCCCGGTGGACAGCCCGGCCGACCTGCCCCGGGACGGCTACCTGCTGCTGGGCACCCACCAGTCGGCGGCCGGCCAGGTGACCGCCGTGGACGACCTGCGGGTGTCCATGCTCGGCGGCCTGGACTACTACGGGTACTTCGACACCTGGGACCCGGACAACAACCCGAACTCGGTCAACCACCTGCCCGAGGTCCAGCCGTGGACCAACTTCAGCCAGTTCATCCGGCAGGACCCGGGCTCCGGCTTCCTCGACTACTGCCTGCCGCAGGCGTGCGTGCTGGACGTCGGCAACCTGGTCTGGGACAACTCCGTGTGGGGCCAGGGCTCCCCGCTCCCGGACACGCCGGCCCGGCTGGCCGCGCTCCGGCAGAAGATCGACGGCAACCTGGGCAAGGTCGGCCTGATCTACATGGTGGACGAGCCCTCCGGCTACGCCATGGACCTGGCCGCCCAGAACACCGCGATCGGCCAGATCACCCACGAGTTCCCGGGCAAGGGCATCGGCCTCACGCTGGTGGCCAGCGAGCTGAACACCCCCGAGAAGGTGCCGGCCGGCGTCGAACTGGTCGGCTACGACGAGTACTGCGTCGGCCGGGCCCGGACGGCGGCCAACGTGGTCAAGCTGAAGGCCAAGCTCGCCTCGCCCGACCAGCACCTGTTCCTGATCCCGGAGACCAACCCGGCCGGCGTCGGCCAGCCCGTCGCGGACGGCTGCTGGACCTCCACCGACGCCACGATCGCGGCCGGGAACCTGAACTACCGGGCGATCGCGGCCGCCGACCCGCGGATCACCTACCTGATGAACTTCCGCTGGATCGGCCAGGCCCAGTACACCGGCAGCCCGAAGACCGTCGCCGCCCAGCAGTCGATCGGCCGCGCGGTCATCGGTGCCACGAACACCGCCCGCCCGTCCGGCCCAGCCGGCTACGACCCGGCCACCGGCGCGTTCACCGCGTACGGCCGGGGCGGCGAGCCGCTCGGCACCGCGAACCTCGGCGCCGGCGGCCTCGGCATGACCAGCGGGGACGTCCTGCTCTCCGGCCACTGGAACGGCCCCGGCACCGACACCCTCGGCTACTACCGGCCGTCCACCCGGCAGTTCTTCCTCAGCGACGACAACGCGACCGTCGCCCGCGTCATCACCTACGGCAACACCGGCGACGTACCGCTGGTCGGCGACTGGGACGGCACCGGACGCACCACCATCGGCGTGTACCGGCCCGACGACCAGCACTTCTACCTGAGCAACGACAACGCGACGCCCGCCTACTCGCCGAAGTTCGGCAACCCGGGCGACGTGCCGCTGGTCGGCAACTGGAGCGGCACCGGGCGCAGCACGGTGGCGATCTACCGGCCGTCCACCCAGGAGTTCTTCATGAGCTTCTCCAACACCGCGCCGGTCCCGAACCGCGGCGCCAAGTACGGCAACCCCGGCGACCTGCCGGTCAAGGGCGACTGGGACGCGTCCGGCACCGACGGCATCGGCGTCTACCGGCCGAGCGACCAGACGCTGTACGCCGGTGACGACGACGCGGTGAACATCTTCTCCCGCAAGCTCGGCACCGCCTCCGGCCTCCGGCCGCTGACCGGCAACTGGGGCTGACCCCCGGCCCGTTCCCGCCGTCCACGCCCGCCCCGCTCCCCGCCGTCCACCGACGGGGAGCGGGGCGGGCGCGTTCCGGTGCTGGCGATCGTCGGGCAGACCGACCGGAGCGCCCTGGACGGCGCACGCGCACGCCCACGCGGCCGCCGCCCGGGGCTCCGGCGTCCGGCACCTGGAGTGGTTCCACGACCGCGTCCGGGTCGAGTCGCTGCTCTTCGGCGGCATCCTCGACCCCTCCGGCGGCACCGTCACCCCCGGCGCGGACAACGCCCCCGGCCACGGCCTGGCCCTCGCCGAGGGGCGCGCCGCGCCCTACCGGGTGGACGCCTGACGCCCGCTCGGCGTCGCGCGGGCGTGGCCGGGCGCCTCGGGCCCGTGCGGTGGAGGGCCCGGCCCGGCGGGGACGGAACCGCGCTGATTCGGCCCGGCCGCAGTGGGCAGACGCCCGCCGACCCGGAGCACCACGAAGCCACGGACCAAGCGAAAGGACCTGGACCATGCTGCTGCTCGGACTCCTGCTGTTCGCCGCGACCGGCGCGTTCGCGGGCCTGCTGATCGCCGACAACCTCGGCGGCGGCCCCGAGACGGGCGTCACCGTGCTCGGCCACCAGATCGCCACCGTCAGCACCCTCGGCGCCTTCCTGGCCGGCCTGGCCCTGGCGCTGCTCTTCTGCGCCGGCCTCGCCCTGATGGGCGGCGGCCTGCGCTGGCACCGCCGCCACCGGCGAGCCGCCGCCACCGCCCCGGAGGGCGACCCCGTCGTGCTCGACCGCACCACCGACCCCGCCGCGCCGACGGACGCCCCGGCCGCCGACCGGCCCGCCGCCAACCAGCCCCCCACCGCCCGGCCGACCTCCGGCCGACCGCGCCACCGCTTCACGCACTGAGGTTCCGAGGTTCCCCGACGGGGCCGGGGGACGGCCCTGGCGGGGCGACCGGGAGCGCACCCAGTGGAACTGCGGGGTGTTGACGGCGGGTAGCTGCACCTTCGTGCAGCGCACCGCCGTTCCCTGGTGCGGCAGTTCGCAGCGCAGCGCCTCGGGGCGACCCTGGAGGGCGTGCTTGGCGCCGCTGTACGCGCGCTGCAACGGAACGGGCCCCGATAGGCGGTCGCGGAGCCGGCCTGGACCGCGCTGCCCCGGTCGCGCGGCAGCACCCGGCGCAGCGCGGCCCGGGTGGCGTACACGTAGCCGAGGTAGAGGTGGGAGACCTCGGTGACGTGGCGGAAGTCGGCGGGGGTGTTCTCGGTGAAGGGGGCGGTCACCGCGGACGGCGGACGCGCGGGCCACGGCGCGGCCGACGCTCAACTCCGGCCGCCCCCTCCGTCCCCGTCCCCGTCCCCGTCCTCCGCTTCCCTCCCCCTCCCCTTCCCGTTCCCCTTCCCGTTCCCGTCTCCGTTGCGGTGCAGCAGCAGCCAGGGCAGCAGCAGCCACCAGAGCCCGAACCAGGCCATCACGGCGGCCACGATCAACCAGGCGTACGGGCTGCCGCCGGTGGCCAGGTGCAGCAGCATGAGCAGGGCGGAGCCGACGGTGAGGGCGAGCAGGACGACGCCGAGGGTGACCACCCGGCCGGTGGCGTCGACGAGTTGGGGCTTGAGGCGGCGGCCGGCCAGCAGCCGGTGGTAGGCGACGGGGGCGATCAGCGCGCCGGTCGCGAGGGCGCCGAGGACGACGGTGACCACGTACAGGCCGCGTTCGAAGCCGTCGAGGGTGGTGAAGCGCGGCGTGAAGACCACGCTCAGCAGGAAGCCGAACAGGATCTGCGCACCGGTCTGGGCGACCCGGACCTCCTGGAGGAGTTCGGTCCAGCGCCGGTCCGCCCGCTCGTTCGGGGTCTCGTGTCGGCCCCGGCGCTGCTCGGGTGCGGGCATGGTGGCGACCCCCTTCCGTTCGGCCCCCGTTCCTCCGGGGCGTCTGTCCGCGGGGGTGGCCCGGAAACGGGGCGGCGGGCGCGGAAACGGAGGGGTGTGGGGCACGGCGTCCGGGGTAGACGGGGACAGGCACCGGAACGGCTCCGGTCGGAAGCACTGGTCGTGAGGAGGCGACGGCATGGCAGCGGATGTCGCGGCCGCGCTGTTCGACGTGGACGGCACCTTGGTGGACACCACCTACCTGCACACCCTCGCCTGGTGGCAGGCGCTGGCGCAGTACGGCCACCACGTGGACGCCGCCCGGATCCACCGGGCCATCGGCATGGGCGGCGACCAACTGCTCGACCACCTGCTCGGGGACGACCGGGACCACGACGAGGACGCCGACGTCGCCGCCGCGCACCTCGCCCTGTACGCCCAGCACTGGCCGGGCCTGCGGGCCTTCCCGGGCGCCGCGGACCTGCTCCGGGAGTGCGCCGGACGGGGGTGGCGGGTAGTACTGTCGACCTCCGCCTCGGGCCGCGAACTCGACGTACTGCGCCGGGTTCTGGACGCCGACGACGCGGTGCGCGCGGTGACCGACGCGGACGCGGTGGACAGCGCGAAGCCCGCCCCCGACCTGGTGCGACTGGGCCTGCGACAGGTCGGCGCGCCGGCCGGGCGGTCGGTGTTCGTCGGCGACAGCGTCTGGGACGCCCTGGCCGCCGAGCGGGCCGGCACCCCGTGCGTGGGCGTGGAGACCGGCGGCTTCGCCGCGGCGGAACTCCGCGCGGCGGGCGCCGCCGAAGTGCACTCCTCGGTCGGCGCCCTGCTGGACGACCTGGACGACAGCCTGCTGGCCCGCCCGGGGGCGGGTACCCGATGAACGGAACGGACGGGACGCCCGACGTGAACGATGTGCGCGCGGGCGGTACGAACGCGGCCGGCACGGGCTCCGACGGCCGGGCCCGGCGGGGCGGCTCCCGGTTCCGCCGCCTGGGCTACCGGGCGCGGACGGCCGTCTGGGCGGCCCTGTGCGCGGTGTGCGCGGTGCTGGGCTCGGGCCTGGGCGGACTCCCCGGGACGGCTACGGCCGACGACTGGCGGTGAGACCGATGGACGGCACGACGCTCTCCCCCAGGGAACGCCAACTGCTGGCGGCCCTGGAGGCCGAACTCCGGGTGGACCTCGAACTGGACCTCCGCCTGCGCACCATGCGCCGCCACCAGGTCCGCGCCGTCCTGGGCCCGCCCTGCCGGGTCCTGCTCGCCGCGCTGCTCACCCTGCCGGCCGTCCTCGCGGGTGTGGCGCGGCTGGGGTGGGTCGGGGCGACGGCGGCTGCGGCCTCGGTGGCCTCGGTCACGGCGGTGGTGCTGGCCGTACTGACCAGCGCCGGGCCGAGGATGATCCGATCATCATCTGATGACAATCCGACGAGTCCGACGTCGCGGATCCGATGATCACCTCATGATGATCGGATCATCCCCGGTCCGATCATCTGCCCTCACGGCTCGCCCGCTCCCTCGCCCCTCACCCCGCCTCCTCCCCGTCACGCAGCTCGCGGAACACCGCCCAGCCCACCGACAGCACCGGCACCGCCACGGCCGCCCCGACGATCCCGCCGAGGGTGCCGCCGACGGCCACGGCGAGGGCGACCGCGACGGGGTGCAGGCGGACCGCCCAGCCCATCACCAGGGGGTGCAGGACGTGGCCCTCCAGTTGGCCGATCAGCACGATGAGGGCCAGCACGAGCAGGGCGGTGACCGGTCCCCGGGTGGCGAGGGCGACCAGCGAGGCGACGGCCAGCGCGATCGGCGAACCGACCAGCGGAACGAGCGCGGCCACGAACTCCAGCCCGGCGAGAGGCACCGCCAACGGCACGCCCAGGACCGCCAGCACCACGCCCACCAGGACGGCGTTGGTCCCCGCGACCAGGAACAGTCCCCGGGTGTACCCGGCGAAGGTCCGCCAGGCGGCCCGACCGGCCCGGTGCCGGCGCGACGCGGTCCGGGCCGGCAGCAGGCCGTTCGCCCAGTCCCACATCCGCTCTCCGGAGTGGGCCAGGAACACCGCGCAGAAGAGCGCGAGCGCGGCCCCGGCGGCCGCCTCGACCAGGCGGCCCGCACCGGTGAACGCGGTGGAGAGCACGGCCTGCCGGTGGCTGCCGACCAGGTCGGCCAGCCGGTGCCGGAGGTCGGTGAGCGTCCCGGGCCGGGCGTGCAGCGGCGGGCCCTCCAGCCAGTGCTCCAGCCGGTCCATGCCGCCGCGCACCTGCCCGCCGAGCTGTCCGGCCTGTGCCCGGACCACCACCGCGACCAGCACCCCCAGCCCGGCGAGCAGCACCAGCGCGCCCAGCACCGCCAGCAGCACGGCGACCGCGCGCGGCATCCGGCGGGCCAGCAGGTCGACGGGCGGCCGCAGCACGGCCGTGACCACCAGTGCGACGAACACCGCGACGACCGGCAGCAGCAGCCGACTCACCAGCAGGTAGCCCGCGTACCCGGCCGCCGCCACCACCAGCAGCCGCCAGGCCCGCCCCGCCGCCCGCTCCAGCCCGCCGCTCCCCGCCCGGACGCCCCGCGCGGGGTACGACCGCGTCGCATACCCCCGCGCGGGGTACGACCGCGTCGCGTACGACCGCCCTCCCGACGCCCTCGGCCCGAGCGGCACCCGCCCCCGTCCTCGCGCCTGTCCCCGTCCCCGCTCCTGCCCCCGTACCTGCCCCCGCCGGGGGACGCCACCGCCCCGGCCGTCCGCACGGCGTCCGGCTCCGGACATCACGGCACCACCTCCGGTCCTCCCGTCTGCCCGGACGCCCACCCGCTACCCCCGCCCGGGCCCGCCGCTCCGGAGTCCGTTTCGGCCCGGCCCGGCCCGGACAGACGCGCCGCATGAACCCGGTCCCGATCACCCTCAGCCCTGCCGGCCCGGCCGGCCCCGTCCGCTCCGCGCGGCGGGCCCGGCGGCGGCGGTACCTGCTGTGTCCGCCCGAGCACTTCGCGGTGACGTACGCGATCAACCCGTGGATGGACCCGGACCGTCCGGTGGACCGGGCGGCGGCGCTGCGGCAGTGGCGGGAGCTGGCGGCGGTGCTGCGCGGTCTGGGGCACCGGGTCGACCTGCTGGGGCCCGAGCCGGGGCTGCCCGACATGGTGTTCACCGCGAACGGGGCGACGGTGGTGGCCGGCCGGGTGCTGGTCGCGCGGTTCCGGCACCCGCAGCGCGCGGGCGAGTCGGCGGCGCACCGGCGCTGGTTCGCGGCCGCCCGGTTCGGTCGGGTCAGCACGGCGGCCGAGGTGAACGAGGGCGAGGGCGACCTGCTGGTCGCCGGGCGGCGGATCCTCGCGGCCAGCGGTTTCCGCACCACGCCCGCCGCCCACCGGGAGGCCGAGCAGGTGCTCGGACTGCCGGTGGTGTCACTGGAGTTGACCGATCCGCGCTACTACCACCTGGACACCGCGCTGGCCGTCCTGGACGACTCCCGGGTGATGTACCACCCGGAGGCGTTCGCCCCGCCCACCCGCCGCCTGCTGCGCCGCCTCTACCCGGACGCGATCCTGGCCGACCCGGCGGACGCCGCCGCGTTCGGCCTGAACGCGATCAGCGACGGCCGCCACGTGGTGCTGCCGGCCGCCGCCCGCGGACTGGCCGAACAGGTGCGGGCGGCGGGCTTCGTGCCCGTCCCGGTCGCGCTCCCGGAGCTGCTGAAGGCCGGCGGCGGGCCCAAGTGCTGTGTGCTGGAGCTGCGTTCGGACGAACGGGGCGGACGCGTCGACGGAGGGGCACCCCGTGTCGCCTGAACCGGACGCCGCACCAGCGCCCTCCCTCACCCTCGCGGACGCCGGCCCGCCGCCGCTCCCGGCCGACCGCGGCCCGCTCTCGGCCGCCGTCCTCGGCGCGCTGCGCCACGCCGAACCGAGCCGGCCGCCCGCCGGACTCTCCGACGCGCGGTCCGCCGACCCGTGGGGCGAGGACGCCCAACTCGCGCTGTACGTCTGCTACGAGCTGCACTACCGGGGCTTCGCGGGCGTCGACGACGGCTGGGAGTGGTCACCGGCGCTGCTCGCGCTGCGCGGGCGGCTGGAGCGGGCGTTCCTGGCCGCGCTGCGCCGGGAGGTCGGTGAACCGCCGCCGCTCGCCGCGGTGTTGGCCGACCTGCTGGCCGAACCCCCGGACGGCGACGGGCCTTCGCACCACCTGCTGGCGGCGGGCACCCGGCAGCAGGCCCGCGAGTACCTGGCGCACCGCTCGCTGTACCACCTGAAGGAGGCCGACCCGCAGATGTGGGCGGTGCCCCGGCTGCCGAACCCGGCGAAGGCGGCGCTGGTCGCCGTGCAGTACGACGAGTACGGCGCGGGCCGGCCGGAACGGGCGCACGCCGAGCTGTTCGCCGCGATGATGGCCGACTTCGGCCTCGACCCCGCGTACGGCGGCTACCTGGACGTGGTGCCCGCGCCCGCCCTGGCCGTGGTCAACACCATGTCGCTGTTCGGCCTGCACCGGGCGCTGCGCGGCGCCCTGGTCGGGCAGTTCGCGGCCGTGGAGATCACCTCGCCGCCGGGCGCGGCCCGGCTCGCGGCCGCGTTCGAACGGCTCGGCGCCTCCCCGCGCGGGACGCTCTTCTACCGGGAGCACGTCCTCGCCGACGCCGTCCACGAGCAGTTGGTGCGGCACACCGTGATCGAGCCGCTGCTCACCGGCACGCCGGACCGCCCCGGCGCACCGGACCGCCCCGCCGCCGAGATCGCCTTCGGCGCGCTGGCGTACACCCGGGTCGAGGACCGCCTCGCCGACCACCTGATGACGGCTTGGCGCTCCGGCCGCGGCTCCCTGTGCCGACCCCTCCCGCCGCCGTCCGAACTCGCTCCTACCCGAACGCAGTTGGAAGGATCCCCGCGATGAACCCGCCCGCTGACCAGCCGCCGAACGCACCCGCCGCCGGCTTCGAGGCGTTCCTGCAGCTGCTCGACCAGCCCGTGTACGTCGTCACCACAGCGGCCGGAGGCGAAGGCGACGACCAGGACAACCAGGACGACCGGGACGACGGGAACCGGGCCGGCTGCCTGGTCGGCTTCGGCTCGCCCTGTTCGCTGCGCCCGGCCCGGTTCGCGGTGTGGCTGTCGCACGCCAACCGGACCTACCGGATGGCGTGCCGGTCAACGGTGTTGGCCGTCCACCTGCTGCCGGCCGACGACGCGGGGGCGGCCCTGGCCCGGCTGTTCGGCGGCGAGACCGGTGACGAGGTGGACAAGTTCGCCCGGGCCGGGTGGCGTCCGGGGCCCGCCGGGGTGCCGGTGCTCACGGAGGCGGTGGCCTGGTTCGCCGGGCGGGTGGTCGGCCGGGTCGAGGGCGGGGACCACACCGGGTTCCTGCTCTCCCCGCTGGACGGGGCGCAGGCCGGTGGCGCGGCCGCACTCCCGCCCGCCGCACGGCGGGACGTCACGGCCCTCACCCTGCGGGACGTGGACGGCATCGACCCTGGACACCCGGCATGAGCCCCCGGCCGACCACCCCGCCGAACGGCCGCGTCCCGCCGCGCCCCTCGCCCTCACCGCTGCCGCCGCCCTCGACCTCGACCTCGCCGCTGCCGCCGCTGCTGCGCTTCGGCGTCGAGGAGGAGTTCCTGCTGACCGGCCGGCGCAGCCGGGTCACCGTGCCCGCCGCCGGGGAGGTCGTCGCGGACGCCGCCCGGACGCTCGGGCCGCGCGCCCAGCACGAGTTCCTCGCCACCCAGGTGGAGGGCTGTACCCGGCCGGTCACCACCGCGGCCGAGTTGCGCGCCGAACTCGCCGACACCAGAGACGTGTTGCAGTCGGCCGCCGACCGCGCCGACTGCCGGATCGTCGCCACCGGCACCGCCGTCCTGCCCAGCCGCCACCCGCTGCCGGTCACCCCGCAGGACCGCTACCTGCGGCTGGCCGACCGGATCGACGGCGTCGCCGACCAGGTGGGCGCCGAACTGTGCGGCTGCCACGTCCACTTGGGTGATCTGACGCATCGTCAGGCACTCTCCCTCAGTGCCCGGATCCGTGGCTGGCTGCCGCTGTTCCAGGCGTTCTGCGCCAACTCGCCGTTCTGCGAAGGGATCGATCGCGGCAACGCGTCCAACCGGCCGGACCGGTACGCCCGTTGGCCCACCTTCGGACCGGCCCCCGTACTGGACGAGCCGGGCTACCGCAGCGCCCTGGAGCGGCTGCTCGCGGACGGGGTGATCCTCGACCGCCGGATGCTGTACTGGTACGCCCGTCCGTCCGAGCACCTGCCCACCCTGGAGGTGCGGATCGCCGACAGCAGCGCCGACCTGGACACCGTCCTGCTGCTCGCCGTCCTGCTGCGCGCCCTCGCCCACACCCTGCTCGACCCGCACGTCCGGGCCAGGCCGCGGCTGCTGCCCGATCCGGTGCTGCGCCGCGCCCACCGCAGCGCGGCGGTGGGCGGGTTGGACGCCCGGCTGCCGGACCCGCTCACCGGCGCGCTGCGGCCGGTGCGCCGTCTCCTGCCCGAGCTGGTCGAGTTCACCGCCGGGGCGCTCCGCCGCACCGACGAGCTCGGGCTCGCCCGCGACCTCACCGGCGGCCTGCTGGCCACCGGTTGCGGCGCCGACCGCCAGCGCGCCGCCCTCGCCCGGCACGGCCACCTCAGCGCCGTCGTCGACGACCTCGCCGAACGCACCGCCGCGCGCTGAGCCACCCGCCCCCGCCGGCCCGCCCGCCGAACCACCCGACGACCACCCGACGACCACCCGACGAACCGAACGACGAGCCCGCCCCGCCGCAGGTGTCGCCCGCGCCCTGCCGGGCATACGCGGGCCCATGCTGCTACTGAGACCGCCCGGCGTGTACCCCGCCCAGGGGGACACCGCCCTGCTGCTGGACGTACTGAGCCGGGAGCCGCTGCGGCCCGGCGCGCGCTGCCTGGACATCGGCACCGGCTGCGGCGCGCTCGCCCTGGCCGCCGCGCGGCGCGGCTGCCGGGTGACCGCCGTGGACCTGTCCCGCCTGTCGCTCGCCACCGCCTGGCTGAACGCCCGCCTGCACCGCCTCCCGCTCCGCGTCCGGCACGCCGACCTGCTGCCCGCCCGCCCCCGCGACGGCCCCGGGCCCGGCGGCGGGTACGACCTGGTGCTGAGCAACCCGCCGTACGTCCCCGCCCCGTCCCCCGGCCCGCCGCCCGGAGCCGCCCGGGCCTGGGACGCGGGGTCGGACGGGCGCCTGCTGCTGGACCGGCTGTGCCGCCGGGTGCCGCCGCTGCTGGCGCCGGGCGGGACCCTGCTGCTCGTCCAGTCGTCGCTGGCCCAACCGGCGCTCACCGTAGGGAGGTTGCGTGCCGCCGGCCTGCGGACGACGGTCGCCGCCCGGCGCCTCCAGGGCTTCGGCCCGGTGATGACCGCCCGCGCGCCGTGGTTCGAGCGCACCGGGCTGATCGAACCGGGCGTCCGGACGGAGGAGTTGGTGGTGATCCGCGGTGTCCGCCCCTGATCCCGGCCCCGGCGCCGACCGCTCCCCCGGGTCCGCGTCGGCGTCCGGCCGGATGCCCCGGGTCCGGCTGACCGAACGCGGCCCGCTGCTGGTCGACGGCCCGGTGGAACTGCTGCTGCCGGACGGCACGGTGCTGCGCTGCGACCGCCCGGTCGTCGCGGTCTGCACCTGCCGCCGCAGCCGCCGCTACCCGCTGTGCGACACCAGCCACCGCGCCCGCCGCCGCCCACCCCCGGATGCCACGTCCGCCACCGGCACCGCGGCTCCGTTTCCGGGGGGCGACCCCGGGCAGACGCGCGGGTGAGCGCGGAAGGAAAGCCCAGGGGGAACCACAGGAGGAGGTGGACGTCATGGGACGGCTCAGCGTTCCGGTGATCTGCGGGCTGTCCGGCGGCCTGGCCATTCCGGCCCTCCAGGTGGTCGAACTGCTGAGGGCGCTGCCCGAGGAGTGGCAGGAGTGGGCCGACTGCGAGGGCAGCGGTCTCGACCCGGCGACCACCGGCACGCTCGCCGACCTGGTGCGCCAACTCGCCGACCGGATCGACCTCGCGTGCATCGAGATCGCCAGCGAGGAGGAGTGACCCCACCGCCTCGCGCCTCGACTCGCCCCCACCGGCTCCGCGCGCACACCTCCCCGACGCGCCACCGGGGCGACCGAACCGACGACGGCTACGGCTACGGCAGCGGCAGCGGCAGCGCGGACTGACCTCGGTCCGGCCGCAGCCCGCTCAGCCGTCGACGGCGTGGGTGTCGATGCCGGTGCGGCGGACGGCCAGCACGCAGATGTCGTCGAACGGGTTGGGCGCGCCGAGGCGGCGCAGCAGGTGGTCGAGCAGGGCGTCCGGGTCGGGGGTGGCGCGGTAGTCGGAGCAGGCGCGCAGCAGGCGGGTGGTGCCGTCGTCCGCGCCGTGGTCGGTGCCGCGGCGCTCGGTCAGGCCGTCGGTGTAGAGCAGCAGGGTGTCGTCGGGGGCGAGGCGGAGTTCGGCGGTGGGGCGGTGGGCGCGGGGGGTGACGCCGAGGACGAGGCCGGGGGGCGGGTCGAGGGTGCGGGCGGTGCCGTCGTGGAGCAGGACGGGGGGCAGTTGGCCGGCCCGGGCCCAGGCGAGGTGTCCGGTGCGGGGGTCGAGCCGGGCGACGGTGACGGCGGCGATGTGGTCGGCGCGCTGGTGGCAGAGCATCCGGTCGAGCCGGTCGAGGAGTTGTCCGGGCGGGGTGTCGTCGTAGGCCATCCCCCTGAGCGCGTACCGGAGTTGGGACATCGCGGTGGCGGCGGGCAGGCCGTGTCCGGAGACGTCGCCGACGGCGAGCAGCAGGGTGCCGTCGGGCAGGTCGAGCAGTTCGTACCAGTCGCCGCCGACCTTGCGCGCGCGTTCGGCGGGCACGTAGCGGGCCGCGCTGGCGAGGCCGGGAACGGGGCGGCCGGCGGGGCCGCGCATCAGGGCCTGCTGGAGGGCGCGCACGGCGCGCTGTTCGTCGCCGGTGCGGCGGCGCTGGTCGGCGAGGCGGTCGCGGGTGTCGCTGAGCGCCTGTTCGGCGCGCCGCCAGGGGGTGACGTCCTGGACGACGCCGCTGAGCGCGAGCAGGCGGCCGTCGGCGGCGACGGCCGCCTCGCCGAGGGCGCGCAGGCTGCGGTAGCCGTCGGCCGAGCGGACGGCGAAGTCGACGGTGGCGGGGGTGCGCCCGTCCCGCAGCGCCTCGACGGCGGCCCGGACGGCGGCCCGGTCGGCGGGGGCGATCGCGGCGAGCACGGCGAGCGGGTCGAGGGCGGTGCCGGGGCCCGCCTGCCCTCCCCCGCCCCCGCTCCCGCTCCCGGCTCCGAAGAGTTGTGGGACGCCGTCCGAGCAGGTGATCCGGCGCTCGCCGGGGTGCCACTCCCAGGTGCCGACCCGGGCCAGCCGGGCGGTCTGGGCGAGCTGGGCGATCCGCCGGTCGTGTTCGTCGTGGGCGCGCCAGGTGAGCAGCAGGCCGTCCTGGAGGGGGGCGGCGTGGACGGTCATCGCGCTGGACCGGGCGCTGCCCGCGACGGTCTCGACGTACTGCTCGGCCTCGCCCCGGTAGGGGGTGCCGTCGGCGGTGGCGGTGCGCAGGCGGTCGAACGTCCCGGAGGCGACCATGCCGGGGTACAGCTCGGTCAGCAGGCGTCCGCGCAGGTCGGCGGCGGCGCGGCCGGCCAGGTCGAGGGTGGGCGCGTTGGCGTGCTCGACCCGCAGGTCGGTGACCCGGCCGTCGTCGTCGCGGACGGCGCGCAGCAGCAGCACCGGGTCGAGCAGGCCGTCCAGCACGGCCCGGAACCAGGGGGCGCCCGCCGGGTCGGGCACGGTCTCCGGCGCCCCGGGCGGCGGAACGCCCGGGGGCAGGCGCAGCAGCGTGTCGGCGGTGAGGTCGGCGAGCGCGGCCAGGTGCGCCTGGACGGCGGGGGCGGGGCGGTAGCGGTCGGCCCAGCCGATCTTGAGGGCGCCGAGCAGCCGTCCGCCGGCCCGTAGCGGGAGGGCGCAGACGGTGGTGCCGGGCACCAGGTCGTCGCCGGTCAGGTCGGGGTAGCGGGCGGCGAACTCGCTCCGGTCGACGACCCAGACCGGCCGGCCGGTGCGGGCGGCCTCGGTGAGCGGCACCCGGGTGTGCGGCGGGATCCGCTGCCACTGGCTGAGCTGGCGCGCCGACACGCCGTGCGCGCCGACCAGCCGCAGCGCGCCGTCCGGTTCGCGCACGGCGAGGACCAGCGCCTGCGCGCCGAGCGGCCCGAGGGCGGCCCGGTGCAGGCGTTCGGCGGCCTCGTCCGGGCCGGCGGCGGTGGCGAGCGCGGCGGCGGCCAGGTGGAACCGGGACGCCAGCGCGGCCTCGTCCGCCGGGCCGCCGTCCGGTGCGGTCGCGGCGGCGGCCACGGGGGTGGGCGTAGCGGCGGTGGGCGCGGCGGTCGACGGCCCGGCCTCGTCCTCGGCGCCGGTCCCGCCGGCTCCGCTCCCGCCGGCTCCGCTCCCGCCGGCTCCCGCCCCGGCTGCCGCGCGCGCGGACGGGGGCGGCGCGGACGAGGCGACCAGGTCGGCGGCGAGCCCCACCAGCTTGCGGTTCTCGTCCTGCGAGCGGCGGACCAGTTCGTCGAAGGCCCGCTCCGGCGAGCAGCCGAGCCGTGCCACCAGGACGCCCTTGGCCTGCTCGATCACCGCCCGGGTGCGCATCGCGGTGCGCAGGCCCTCCAGCTCGGTGCGCAGCCGGTCGACCGTGGCCTCCAGCGCGGGCCGTTCGCCGTCCACCGGCTCCACCTCCTCCGTCCGCCCCCACCCTATGTCGCGGTTTCCTCCGTTACGCACCTGTTTGCCCGGCCCGGCCAGTGGTCAGACGCGGGGAGGACGCAGACACCCACCCGGGAACGGAGCCCGCCATGAACGACACCGCCGCCACGGCCCCCGCCACCGACCAGGCCGCCCCGGACGCCCCGGCCGCGCTGGCCGGTCTGACCGTGGCCTTCCTGGCCGCGCCCGAGGGCACCGAGCAGGTCGAGCTGACCTCGCCGTGGCAGACCGTCCTCGACCACGGCGGCACGCCGCGCCTGGTCTCCACCGAGCCGGGCGAGATCCGGGCGTTCCACCACCTCGACCGGGGCGACCCGTTCATGGTGGACGCGCTCGTCGCGGAGGTCTCGGCGGCCGACTTCGACGCCCTGGTGCTGCCCGGCGGCGTCGCCAACCCGGACTTCCTGCGCACCGACCCGAAGGCCGTGGAGTTCGCCGCCGGGTTCTTCCCGCTCGGCAAGCCCGTCGCGGTGATCTGCCACGGCCCGTGGACGCTGGTGGAGGCCGACGTCGTCCGCGACCGCACCCTCACCTCCTGGCCCAGCCTCCGCACCGACCTGCGCAACGCCGGCGCGCACTGGGTCGACCGCGAGGTGGTGGTCTGCACGAACGGCCCCAACACCCTGGTCTCCAGCCGCCGCCCGGACGACCTCCCGGCCTTCGACCGCGCCCTGACCACCGCCTTCGCCGCCTGACGCCGGTCGCCCCAGGGCGCCCCGGCCCCGCCCCCGCCGGGGCGCTCAGGCTTCGGCGAGCGGGTACGCGTACCCGTAGGGGTGGGCCAGGCCGGGCGGGTACGGCTCCAGGAAGCAGGCCACCGAGCCGTGCACGGTCACCCGCAGGCCGCCCGCGCCCAGGTAGACGGTGAGCCCGTCGGGGGTGGTCTCCCCGGAGCGGTACACCACCACCATCACCTGCGGCGCGTGCGCGCCCGGCTGCCCGGGAACGGCGATCCGGTAACCGTGCGACCCGTCCATGACGCCACCTCGTCGTCCTGCTCGTCCACGCCCCCGCCGCCCCGCGCATACCCCCGAGCCCCCGCCCCAACCACCCGCCCCGCGAGGCCCCCGACGCCCCGCCGCAGCTACTCGCCCGCGACGACGTCCACCCCGCGCCAGAACGCGACCCGGTCGCGGACGTGCTCGGCCTCGGGCTTCGGCTCCGGGTAGTACCAGGCGGCGTCCGGGTTCTCGGCGTCGCCCACCGCCACCGTCCAGTAGTGGGCGGTGCCCTTCCACGAGCAGACCGTCGTGGTGCCGCTGGGCACGAAGAACTCCCGGTTCAGCGCCTCCGGCGGGAAGTAGTGGTTGCCCTCCACCACCACCGTGTCCGCCGACTCGGCCAGCACCACACCGTTCCACACCGCGCGCACCATCCCCGCCACCGCCTTCCGCACTCCGCCGATACCGCTCCGTCCCCGAGACAACTCCCGCCGCCGCCAAGGCGTTCCTCCCCGGGCCGGGGGCCGTCAACTCGCCTGTCGGCTCTCGGTGTTCGAGACCACCTCCAGGTACTCCGTCATCGCGTCGCGGTTGCGCACCAGGCAGTTGATCCGCTCCGTGATCCGGTCCCGCTCGTCCGTCAGGGTGGCGATCATCTCGGGTGTGGCGTCGGCGAAGTGGATGGTGCGGGGCTTGTCGAGGCAGGGCAGGATCTGTTTGATGATCCTGGTGGGGAGTCCGGCGTCGAGCAGGCCGCGGATCTGCAGGACGCGGTCGGCCAGGCGTTCGTCGTACTCGCGGTAGCCGTTCGCGGCGCGGGTGGCGACGATCAACTGCTGTTCCTCGTAGTAGCGGAGCAGCCGCCGGGAGGTGTTGGTGCGTTCCGACAGCTGCCCGATGCGCAGGTGCCCCACTGTGACCCGCCTCACGTCAAGTCGCATTGACCCTCACATTGGTGTGAGGGTTTCACGATAGCGGCCATGAGCACTCGTTCACCAGTACACGATCCCTCAGAAACCCTACCCGGCCAGCGGGTTCGCCGTCGCGAACTGCCGCTGTCGGCGCTGCTGGCACTGGCCACGGCGGTGTTCGTGACCAGTCTGACCGAGACGCTGCCCGCAGGCGTCCTGCCCGCGATGGGGGCCGGGCTGGGGGTGGGCGAGTCGGCGGCGGGGCAGGCGGTGACGGTCTACGCGGTGGGGACGGCGCTGACCGCGATCCCGCTGACCGCCGCCACCGCGGCGTGGCGCCGCAAGCGGCTGCTGCTGACCGCGATGGCCGCCTTCGCCGTCGCCAACACCGCCACCGCGCTGTCCTCGTCCTATCCGCTGACCCTCGCCGCACGGTTCCTGGCGGGGGTCGCGGCGGGCCTGGCCTGGGCGCTACTGGCGGGCTACGCACGCCGGTTGACGCCGCCGCACCTTCAGGGGCGGGCGATCGCGATCGTGATGACGGGCATCCCGGTGGCGCTCTCGCTGGGGGTTCCGGCCGGGACGTTCCTGGCGGGGGCGACGGACTGGCGGACGGCGTTCCTGGCGATGACGGCGGTCGCGCTGGGCGTGATCGGCTGGATCGCGCTGTCCGTCCCGGACCAGCCGGGGCAGCCGGCCGAGCGGCGGGCGCGGGTGCTGGGCGCGCTGGCGGTGCCGGGGGTGGTGCCGGTGCTGTTCGTGACGCTGGTGTTCGTGCTGGCGCACACCGTGCTGTACGCGTACGTGGCAAGCTACTTGGACCATCTGGGGCTGGGCGGTTCGACCGATCTGGTGCTGCTGGTGTTCGGCGTGGCGTCTCTGCTGAGCATCTGGGTGACGGGCGCGCTGATCCACGGCCGGCTGCGCGCGCTGACGGTGGCGGGCGCCGCGCTGGTGGCCGGCGCGGCGGCCGGGCTGGCCCTGCTGTCGGGCACGCACCTGCTGGTGTACCTGGCGGCGGCGATGTGGGGCCTGGGCTGGGGCGGAGTACCGACTCTCCTGCAGACGGCGGGCGGTGAGGCCGGCGGCGACCGGGCGGACGCGGTGCAGGCGATGCTGGTGACGCTCTGGAACGTGGCGATGGCCGGCGGCGGCGTGCTGGGCGGGCTGCTGCTGGACACGGCGGGCGCCGGGTCGCTGCCCTGGAGCGTGCTGGCCCTGCTGGTCCCGGTGCTGGCCGTGGTGATCGGCGCCCGGAGGCACGGCTTCCCCGCCCGCAGCTCCTGAACTCCCCCATCCCTCAAGGAGGTTGAACCATGCCAGACCACCCTTCCCGGCGCCCGCCGAAGCGGGTCCACCTCGCCGCGCAGCTCCCCAGCGTGCAGCACACCACCGTCTGGTCGGACCCGCGCTCCGGCAGCCAGATCGCCTTCGACTCCTTCGAGCGCCTCGCGCGCACCGCCGAGCGCGGCAAGTTCGACTTCTTCTTCCTCTCCGAGGGCCTGCGGCTGCGCGAACACAAGGGCCGCCTGCACGACTTGGACGTGGTCGGCCGTCCCGAGTCGCTGACCGTGCTGAGCGCGCTGTCCGCCGTCACCTCCCGGATCGGGCTGGCCGCGACGGTCAACTCGACCTTCAACGAGCCGTACGAGGTGGCGCGGCGGCTGGCCACCCTGGACCACCTGAGCGGCGGGCGCGCCGCCTGGAACGTGGTGACCAGCTGGGACGCGTTCACCGGCGAGAACTTCCGGCGCGGCGGCTTCCTGGACGAGGCGGACCGCTACACCCGGGCCGCCGAGTTCCTGCACGCCGCACGCGCGCTCTGGGACAGCTGGCGCCCCGGCGACGTCCGCGCCGACGCCGCCGGCGGGACGTTCACCCGCGCCGACGCCGGCCGATTCTCCTACCGGGGACGGCACTTCGACATCGCCGGCCGGTTCGCCACCCCGCGCCCGCCGCAGGGGCACCCGGTGGTGATCCAGGCGGGCGACTCCCCGCAGGGCCGCGAGTTCGCCGCCGCCGACGCCGACGTGATCTTCAGCCGGCACAGCGACCTGGCCGGCGGGCGGGCCTTCTACCGGGACGTGAAGGGCCGGCTGGCCAAGTACGGCCGCACACCGGATGAGTTGAAGATCATCCCGTCGGTGACCTACGCGCTGGGCGACACCCCGGCCGAGGCCGCCGAGCACGCCGCCGAGATCGCCCGCGCCCAAGTCGGGCCGCAGACCGCGCTGATGCTGCTGGAGGCGCTCTGGGGCCGCGACCTGTCGGGCTACGACCCGGACGGTCCGCTGCCGGACGTCGAACCGCTGCCGGACGCCGTCGTCACCCGGGGGCACACCCAGTTCCGGGCCGGCCGGGCCGAAACGGTGCGCCGCTGGCGGGAGTCGGCCGAGGCGCGCGGGCTGAGCATCCGCGAACTCGCGATCGAGTTCGCCGGCCGGCCCGACTTCGTCGGCACGCCCCGCCAAGTCGCGGACGCCATCAACGAGTTCGTCCAGACCGATGCGGCCGACGGGTTCATCTTCGTCCCGCACCTGACTCCGGGCGGGCTGGACGACCTGGTGGACCGGGTGGTGCCGCTGCTCCAGGAGATGGGCGTGCACCGCGCCGACTACACCGGCCCCACCCTCCGCGACCACCTCGGCCTGAACGCCCCGCGCGAACCCCGCGAACCCGGCGGGCCGCGTGAACCCCGCGAACCGCGCGTGCTGCGCGCCGACTCCCTTCAGGAGGAGACCCCGTGACCCACCTGCACCTGGCGGTCGCCCTGGACGGCGCCGGCTGGCACCCCGCCGCCTGGCGGGAGCCGGACGCCCGGCCGGAGGAGCTGTTCACCGCCCGCCACTGGGCCGGGCTGGTCCGCGAGGCCGAACGCGGCCTGCTCGACTTCGTCACCTTCGAGGACGCGCTCGGCCTCCAGTCCGCCGCCTTCCACCGACCGGACACCCGCACCGACCAGGTCCGCGGCCGGCTGGACGCCGTCCTGCTGGCGGCCGCACTCGCCCCGCTGACCTCGCACATCGGCCTGGTCCCGACCACCAACGTCACCCACACCGAGCCGTTCCACCTGGCCACCGGCATCGCCTCGCTCGACCACGCGAGCCTGGGCCGGGCCGGCTGGCGCCCGCAGATCACCTCGCGGGCCGCCGACGCCGCGCACTTCGGCCGCCGCACCACCCCGCAGCTGACCGACGCCGACGTGCTCGACTCCGAGCTGATCGCCGCCCGGCTGCGCGAACTCTTCGACGAGGCGCACGAGGTGGTCGAGGCGGTCCGCCGGCTCTGGGACAGCTGGGAGGACGACGCGGAGATCCGGGACGCCGCGACCGGCCGTTTCATCGACCGCGACCGGCTGCACCACGTCGACTTCGCGGGCGCGCACTTCGCCGTCCGCGGCCCGTCCATCACGCCCCGCCCGCCGCAGGGCCAGCCGCTGGTGACCGTCCTCGCCCACGCGAGCACCCCGTACGAACTCGCCGCCGCCGGAGCCGACCTGGTCTACCTGACCCCGCACTCCCGCGCCGACGCCACCGCCCGCCTCGACGCCCTCGCCGCGGCCACCGCCGCCCGCCCCCGGCCGCTGCTCCGGCCGCTGAAGGTCTTCGCCGACCTGGTGGTCTTCCTGGACGACCGCCCGGGCCGGGCCGCCGCCCGCAAGCGCCGCCTGGACGACCTGGACGGCGCCGCGTACACCTCCGACGCGGAGGTCTTCACCGGCACCCCGGGCGAACTCGCCGACCTGCTGCTGGACTGGCGCGAAGCCGGCCTGGACGGCTACCGGCTGCGCCCCGGCGCCCTCCCGCACGACCTCACCGCGATCACCACCGGCCTGGTGCCCGAACTCCGGCGCCGCGCCGCCTTCCGCACCGCCTACACCGCGGACACCCTGCGCGGCCTGCTCCACCTGCCCCGCCCGGCCAACCGCTACGCGTCCGCCGGACGGCGGTAGGCCCCGTCCGGTCCGGCCAGGCCCGGCCCCGGGGAAGCGCCGGGCCGGCCGCCGGGGCAAGCCGCCGGCCCCCGGCTGGCATGTGCAGCGCGACTCCGCGCACTGCGTCGCGGGCTCCATGCACAGCGTCCACTCACCGGCGGATCCCCTTCGAACGGGCCTCCGGGGAACCTACGGTGGGCCACCGAGGAACGAATCCCCCGGCCGCACGGGCCTGACCGTCGAACCTGCCGTTCGACCACTCAGCCGCCCGGCCGCCCAGCCATCCAGCTACCCAGCCGCCCAGCCGTCCAGCCGGGCCCTGTGCTGCGCGCTGCACGCTGCGGGCTCCGCACCCCGGGCCCCGGGCCCCGAGCTCCGTGCCGCCGGGAAGACCGCGTCCTCGTCCCATCCCCCCGCTCCAAGGAGAACTCATGCGCAAGATCCGCACGCTGGCCGCCGCCGGCGCCGCCATCGCCACGCTCGCGCTCGGCGTGGGGGTCGCGACCCCCGCCTCGGCGGCGTCCGACCCGGTGCCCGCGACCTGCACCGAGTACTCCGACCAGTCCACCTACGGCATCACCTGCTCGCAGTACAACCAGTACAGCTACGTCCGGGCCGCCGCCCGGTGCGCCAACGGCTCCTGGGCGCTGGGCTCCTGGGCCCGCATCGGCACCGGGGCCTGGAGCTACGCCTCCTGCGGGAGCGTGGGCTCCTCCTACAGCGGCAACAGCGAGTACAGCTTCCGGTAGCACCCTCCCCCTCCCCGGCGGCCGACCGCCGGGGAGGCACGCCGCGACGGCACGGATCCGGCGCCGTGGGGCCCCGACCCCGGGGCCCTGCGGCGCCGCGCCGCGTCCGCGTCCGGTGCGCCGCGGCTACCCGGCCCCGGGGCTCGCGAGCGCCAGGTACCGGTAGTCGCGCGGGGTGAGCCCGTAGACGGCCTTGAACGCGCGGGCGAAGTCCGAGGGCCGGGGCATGCCGCAGCGCGCGGCGACGGCCTGGATCGGCAGCGCCTGGAGGGCGGGATCGGCGAGTTCCCGGCAGGCTTTCCGCAACCGCTGGCGGCGGATGAACGCCGCGACGGTCTCCCCCTGCGAGCAGCGGGTGAACACGCTGTGCAGGTGGCTGAGCGAGAGGTGGTGGGCGGCGGCGACCGCCGGCGGCGTCAGCCCGGGGTCGTGGAGGTGGGCGCGGACGTAGGCCCGGATCCGCTCCACCAGGACCCGCTGTCCGGCCTCGGGCTCCAGCACCTCCTCGGCGTCGAGCTCCCTGGCGACCACGGCCGCCAGCAGGTCGACCACGGCCGCCCCCAACCGGGACGCCTCGGCGGGCCGCAGCGTGTCGACCTGCCGGTGCAGGCCGGCCAGGAACTGGGTCAGCAGCAGGGCGGCCCCCTCCCGGCCGGGCAGCCCGCGGCCGAACAGGCTGCGCAGGCGGTGCGGGGGGACGGGCAGCAGGGCGGCCGGCAGATCGAGGCCCATCCCCTCGACCCGCGGCCGCCCCGGACCGGTGCCGGGCGGGGCGAGGAACCACGACTCGTAGGGGTGGGAGCTGCTCGCCAGGTGGAGGTCTCCGGCGGCGAGCGCCTCCTCCCGGCCGGTGGCTCCGTCGCGGACCCGGGCGGTGCCGGACGTCACCACGGTGAGGTGGTACCACTCCTCGTCCGAGCGCCGGATCATCCGCTCGGTCCGCCGGACCCGGACGGACGGGCACGACGTCCACAGCAGGACCACCGGCCCCAGTTCGCCGCCGCGTATCGCCGCCGTGAACTCACCGGCCGCGTCGCAGGTCATCTCGGCGTCCCGGGTGCGGGCGAGCAGGTCCCGCCAGGACGCGAAGCACACGCGCTCCGACGTTCCCCCGTGGCCGGCTGCGCCGTCCGTCGGTATCGACATGGTTCCCATGAGTTCCAGTTCCGTCACCCTGTGTCATTTTTCCAAACACCATGCGTAATGCTAGGGACTCCGACCTGCGAGTGTTCGAACTTCCGACAATCAGCTCGGCGCCACTCCCCTCCGACAACTTCTCCCTCCTTGACAAAAAAATTTGTCGGTGTGATCCTGGAGGAGTGCTGGACGTCGCTGTGATCGAAGAACCCGCCGCCGCGGCGGCCTCGCTGGACCCGATGCGGGCCCGGCTGCTGGCCGCGCTGGCCGAGCCGGCCTCGGCCGCCATGCTGGCGGCCCGGCTGGGGATGCCCCGGCAGAAGGTCAACTACCACGTGAAGGAGCTGGAGCGGCACGGCCTGGTCGTGCTGGCCGAGGAGCGCCGCAAGGGGAACGTGACGGAGCGGGTGTACCGGGCGACGGCCGCCTCGTACGTGATCTCACCGGTCGCGCTCGCGGCGGTCAGCCCGGATCCGGCGCGTTCGCCGGACCAGCTCTCGGCGCGCTGGCTGCTGGCCCTCGGCGCCCGGATGGTGCAGGAGGTCGGCACGCTGCTGACCGGCGCGGCCCGGGCCCGGCAGCGGGTGGCCTCGTTCGGGATCGACGCCCGGGTGCGTTTCGCCTCGGCGGCCGACCGGGCGGCGTTCGCCGACGAGCTCTCGCGGGCGGTCACCGACCTGGTCGGCCGCTACCACGACGAGTCCGCCCCGCAGGGCCGCGAGCACCGGCTGATCGTCGGCCTGCACCAGATCCCCACCACCCCGGCCCCGGCCGACCAGCCCCCCGCACAGGAGAACTGACACCATGCCGCACCCCTTCGAGTTGGAGTTCGAGCTGGCCCTGCCGGCCGACCCGGAGCAGGTCTGGGAGGCGATAGCAACCGGCCCTGGGATCGACTCCTGGTTCATGGGCCGCAACACGGTCGACCCGCGGGTCGGCGGCACGGCCTCGATGGAGCTCGGCGGCCGCCCGGAGACCTCGACGGTCACCGCGTACGACCCGGGCAAGCGCTTCGCGACCCGGACCGAGCCGGGCCCGGACGGCCGGTTCATGGCCTTCGAGTACCTGGTCGAGGGCCGCGACGGCGGCAGCACCGTGCTGCGGGTGGCGCACAGCGGCATGCTGGGCGACGACTGGGAGGACGAGTACGACGCGCTGCGCAGCGGCTGGCCGTTCCACCTGCACACGCTGCGCGAGTACCTGACGCACTTCGCGGGGCGCACCGGCGTCCCGGTGTTCGCGGTGCAGCCGACCGCGGGCCGTCCGGCGGCCGAGGTCCGGTCCGTGCTGACGGCCGCGCTGGCCCTCCCGGCCGACCCGCCAGCCGGGAGCCGGGTGCGCGCCGAGCCGGCCGGACTGCCTCGGCTGGACGGCGAGTTGGTGTGGTCGGACGGCGAGCGCTTCGAGGTCCGCACCGCCGACGGGCTGTACTCCTTCCTGCACCCGGCGGGCGTGGTGCTGCTGTTCCACCACCTGTTCGCCGAACCGACCCCGGCCCCGGCCCCGGCCCCGGACGCTGCGGTGGAAACGGCCGAAACCGCCTGGCAGCGCTGGTTGTCAGCGCTGCTCGCCGCCTGAGGTCATCCACTTTTTTTCCTGCTGTCCCGTCAACCGGCAACTGCCGCAATATCACCACCGAATCACCACCGAGAACGAGGTACCACCGATGCGTACGCTGATCAGCTCCGCCTTCGTCTCCCTGGACGGCGTGATGGAGGGCCCCGGCGGGGAGCCGGGCTACCGGAACTCCGGCTGGACGTTCAAGGACATCGACTTCGTCCCGGAGGCGTTCGAGATCAAGGGCCGGGAGCAGGAGGAGGCCGGCGCGATGCTGCTGGGCCGGGTCAGCTACCAGGCGTTCAGCCCGGTGTGGCCGGGGATGGCGGAGTTCGCCCGGTACAAGGGGCTGCCGAAGTACGTGGTGTCGACCACGCTCGGCGAGGACGACCTGGTCTCCGACTGGGGGCCGACCACGCTGCTGCGCTCGGTGGACGAGGTGGCGGCGCTGAAGGAGACCGAGGGCGGGCCGATCATCGTGCACGGCAGCGCCCGGCTGAACCACGCGCTGTCGGACGCGGGGCTGATCGACCGCTACCACCTGCTGGTGTTCCCGCTGCTGCTGGGCGCGGGCCTGCGCCTGTTCAGCGACACCGACAAGGACACGCAGAAGCTGGAGCTGGTGGAGTTCGCGGCGTTCTCCAACGGCGTGCAGAAGAACGTCTTCGACGTGGTCCGCTGACCCGCGCGTCCGCGTCCGTACGGCCGGAGCCTCCCGCCCCCCAGCGGGAGGCTCCGGCGTTCTGGCGGATCGTCAGTTCGCTTTCGCCAGTTCGGACTTCGTCCGGGCCGGGGTGACGTTGACAAGGAGGCCCAGGCGGCGGTGGCGTTCGGCCCAGGCGGTGAGGGCCTGGCGGCAGGCGGCGTCGAGGTGGGTGAGGGCGGAGAGGTCGAGTTCGACCGGGCCGGTCGGGGTGACCTCCTCCAACCGGTCGACCAGGGTGGGGAGTTTGAGGAAGGTCGCGTTGCCGTGGACGCGCACCAGGGTCGCGGCGGGGGTCTGTTCGACGTGCAGCCGGATGTGGGTGACGTCCCAGGCGGTCTTGGCGAGCGCGGCGACCAGGCCGATGACGACGCCCTCCAGCAGGTTGGTGGTGACGATGCCGACGGTGGTGGCGGCCAGCACCAGCGCTTCGGAGCGGTCGGCGCGCCACAGCCGGAGGCGTTCGCGCGGGGCGGCGAGTTTGGCCCCGGCGTGCAGCAGCAGTCCGGCGAGGGCGGCGAGCGGGACGAGTTCGAGCAGGCCGGGCAGGGCGAGGGTGAACAGCAGCAGCCAGCCGCCGTGCAGGATCCGGGACGCCTTGGTGCGGGCCCCGGCCTGCACGTTGGCGGCGCTGCGGACGATGACGGCGGTCATCGGGAGGGCGCCGAGCGCGCCCGCGACGGTGTTGCCGATGCCCTGGGCGATCAGTTCGCGGTTGTAGTGGGTGCGCGGCCCGGCGTGCATGTGGTCGACGGCGGAGGCGCTGAACAGGCTCTCGGCGGAGGCGATCAGCGCGAACGCGAGCACGGTGCCCCAGATCCCGGCCCGGGCGAGCAGGCCGAGCTGTTCGACGCCGGGCGGCCGCAGCGCGCCGAGCAGGCCGCCGACGCCGACGGTCGGCACCGGCAGGCGCAGCAGCCGGACGGCGGCCGCGGCGAGGACGACCGCGACGAGCGGACCGGGCAGCGCGGCGAGCCGACGCGGGGCGCGCTTCCACAGCGCGAGGACGGCGATCACGCCCGCGCCGACGGCCAGCGACGTCCCGCCGGCGCCGGTCCGGACGGCGCGCAGCGCGGTGGCGGGCAGGCCGGCCAGGTCGGCGAGCGCGTCCCCGTGCGCGCGGCCGGCCAGCAGCACGTACGCCTGGGAGGCGATCAGGACCAGGCCGATGCCGCTGAGCATGCCCTCGACCACGGCGGAGGAGACGGCGCGGAAGCAGCGGCCCAGGCGCAGCAGGCCGAGCAGGACCTGGAGCAGTCCGGCGGTGAGCACGATGACGCCGAGGGCGGGCAGTCCGTGGGTGGTGACGGCGGAGTGGACGAGGACGGTGAGGCCGGCGGCGGGGCCGCTGACCTGGAGGCTGCTGCCGGGCAGGGCGCCGGCCACCAGGCCGCCGACGATGCCGGTGACCAGGCCGAGTTCGGCGGGGGCGCCGGAGGCGACGGAGACGCCGACGCAGAGCGGGACGGCGACCAGGAAGACGGTGATCGAGGCGGGCAGGTCGGTGCGCAGCGCGGCGCGCACCCGGGTGGTGTTCCAGGGCATGGCGGGGTCCTCCGGCTGGGATCGTCGGGGGGCGTCCAAAGGGATGTTCGGAAAGTCCGCGGGCCGGCGGGGGGCCGGGCCGTCGCGGGGCCGCCGGTGTGGGCGGGGGCGGCGGGGCCGGTCCGGTCGCGGCGCGGTGCGGGACGTCCTCGTCCTCCGGGCCCCGGCGGAACCGGTGTCAGGTCACCCTATCGACGCGCTCACGCTGCGTACACACCCGGCGACTCCGGGCGGCGCTCTCGGCCGGCTTTTGTCCGGTTCCCGGCCGCGCACGCCCCACTCGGCGTGACCGCCGCCCCGCCGCGGTGCGGCCCTGCCCCCGGCCCGCTCCGGCCCGACCCCGTCGGGCCCCGTCGGCCCCTTCCGCCCCGCGTGCCCCTGGCGCCTTTCGCTGCCCTTCCCGCCGCTTCCAAGGTATCGCGCCTGGGGGGCCTTGCCGCAAGGGCCGGTGGGTGCCCCAGAATGTCCGCTCGGAGCGGTGAACGGGTGGGTAGCGGGGGTTTTGTCCACAGGTGCGCGGAAAATCATTTGGCGGGCGTTTTCGGAGGGTTGATGATCGACGTGCTGGTGGTCGGCGGCGGGCCGACCGGGTTGATGCTGGCGTGCGAGCTGCGGCTGCACGGGGTGGAGGTGGTGGTTCTCGAACGGCTGGCGGCGCCGACCGGGGAGTCCCGGGGGCAGGGGTTGCACGCGCGCAGTGTGGAGGTGATGGATCAGCGCGGGCTGTTGGAGCGGTTCCGGGCGGTGAGTGAGGAGTTCCGGGTCGGCGGGCTGTTCGCGGGTGAGGCGCGGGCGTGGCCGGAGGGGATGGACACGGCGCATCCGTACGGGCTGGCGACGCCGCAGCCGGTGACGGAGCGCCTGCTGTGGGAGCGGGCGGAGGAGTTGGGCGCGGATCTGCGGCGCGGCCGCGAGGTGGTCGGGCTGGTCCAGGACGAGGAGGGGGTGGAGGTATCGCTGGCGGACGGGGCGCGGCTGCGGGCGCGCTGGCTGGTGGGGTGCGACGGCGGGCGCAGTACGGTGCGCCGGCTGGCGGGTGTGGCGTTCCCGGGCGAGCCGGCGACGGTGCAGACGCTGCTGGGGCAGATGGAGGCGGCGGAGGCTCCGGAGCGGATCGCCGAGGTGGTGGCGGAGGTCCGGCGGACGCAGCTGCGGTTCGGGCTGCACCACGAGGGCGGCGGGCTGTACCGGGTGATCGTTCCGGCGGAGGGCGTGTCGGAGGACCGGGCGGCGCCGACGCTGGAGGAGTTCCGGGCCCGGCTGCGGGCGGTGGCGGGCACCGACTTCGGGGTGCACTCGCCGCGCTGGCTGTCCCGCTTCGGGGACGCGACGCGCCAGGCGGAGCGGTACCGGACGGGCCGGGTCCTGCTGGCGGGCGACGCGGCGCACGTCCATCCGCCGACCGGCGGCCAGGGGTTGAACCTGGGCGTGCAGGACGCGTTCAACCTGGGCTGGAAGCTGGCGGCCGAGGTGGCGGGCTGGGCGCCGCCGGGCCTGCTGGACTCGTACCACGCGGAGCGGCACCCGGTGGGCGCGGCGGTGATCGCGCACACCCGGGCGCAGATGACGCTGCTGGGCACCGGTCCCGGCCCGGTGGCGCTGCGCGGGGTGTTCGCCCGGCTGATGGACTTCCCGGAGGTGAACCGGTACATCACGGGCGTGGTCTCGGGGGTGGACGTCCGGTACGACTTCGGCCCGGGCCCGGCCCTGCTGGGGCGCCGGCTGCGGGACGTGCGACTGGTCGACGCGCCGTCGGCGGGGCGGTTGTACGAGCGGACGCGGGCGGGCCGGGGCGTGCTGCTGGACCGGTCGGGGCTGCTGTCGGCCGAGGTGGCGGGCTGGCGGGACCGGGTGGACGTGCTGGTGGACGGCTGTCCGGAGCTGTCGGCGCCGGCGGTGCTGCTGCGTCCGGACGGGCACGTGGCGTGGGTCGGCGCCGAGCCGGGCGGCGGGGAGGGGCTGGCGCGGGCGCTGGCGCGCTGGTTCGGCGCGGCGGGGTAGCGGGAGGGGGGTGGGCGCCTGGTCCTGTTCACCCCGGCGCCCTCACCTCGGAGTTTTGTCCCTTTTGTTCATGTTTGGCGGATTCGACCTGGCAGAGTGGGGAGGTCCTTCCCACCCCCGCCGAGCAGATCGAGGTACCCGATGGCCGCGAACCCCACGGCCTCCCCCGCCCCCTCCCCCGCGCCCGTGCCGCTGAGCGGCCCGTCCGTGCTGGGGCGGGTGGGGGCGGGGCGGTCGGTCGGGGTGCTGCTGGCGGCGGCCGCGGTGTTCTACGTGGTGTCGCCGGTGCTGCAGGGCGCGGCGCTGCCGGCGGTGCGGGTCCGGTTCGGGCTGAGCGCCCAGCAGGTGGTGGGGATGAAGGTGGGCGGCGGCGCGCTGATGGTGCTGTCGCTGTTCGCGGCGGGCCGGGCGGGCGACGCGTGGGGGCGGCGCCGGGTGCTGGCCTGGTCGCTGGGGGTGCTGGCGGCGGGGCTGGCGGTCGAGGCGGTGGCGTTCTCGGACTGGTCGTACCTGCTGGGGCGGTCGGTGGTGATCGCCGGGGTGTCGGCGGTCTTCGCGGGCTGCCTGGCCTCGGTGGCGGCACTGAACGCGCCGGGCCGGATGCCGCAGGCGCTGGGCGGCTGGCTGGCGGTGATGTCGGCGTCGTTCTTCGTCGCGGCGAACCTGATCCCGCGCGCCCCGTCGATGCCGGGCCTGCGGGTGAGCGCGGGCCTGGGCGCGGTGCTGGCGGTGGTGCTGCTGGTGGTGGCGCGGCGGCGGCTGCCGGAGGCGGGCGATCCGCCGACGCCGCTGGACCGGGTGTTCCTGCTCGCGCTGGCGCTGGCGCTGGCCGCCGTGGTGACCGGGCTGCAGGTCGGCCCGGTCTGGGGCTGGTCGGATCCGCGGACGGTGGCGCTGCTGGCGCTGCTGCCGGTCGCGGCGGCGGTGGCGGGCCGGCGCTGGCGGCGCCGGCGGTTCACGATGCCGCCGCGGATCGCGTCGATGGCGCTGGCCACCGGCGTGGCGGTGGGCTTCACCCAGGTCGCGCTGCTGCTGGCGCTGCCGGTGCTGACCGCCCAGTCGGGCATCGGGGTGCCGGCGACGGCGCTGATGGTCTCGGCGTACGGGGCCGGCGGGGTGGCGGGCTGCCTGCTGGTGCGGGCCCGGCGGATCTCGCCGGTGACGGGCTGCTCGCTGGGGCTGCCGCTGGCGGTGATCGGGCTGTCGCTGTGCCACGTGCTGCCGACCGGCCCGGCCACCGGGATGGCGCTGGGCACGCTGGCGGCGCTGCTGACCGGGCTGGGCGTGATGATGGCGCAGGTGCCGCAGATGGCGTGGTTCCTGTCGGCGCTGCCGCGCGGCCGGATGGGGACGGCGGCGGCGTTCCACCCGGTGTCGGTGCTGCTGGGGACGGCGGCGGCGCAGGCGCTGCCGTCGACCTCGGCGGTCAGCCTGGGGGCGAGCGGGCGGCAGGCGGAGGGCGTGCTGTGGGTGGCGGCGGCGGTGGTCGCGGCGGGGGCGCTGATCGCGGGGCTGCCGGCGGTGGTGCTGGGCGTGGTGGTGGCGGCGGCCGGCGAGTGGCTGCTGGTGCGGGCGCTGGCCGGGGCGGAGCTGGCGCAGCGCCCGCTGGCGCAGGGCGCGGCGCTGGCGGTGGGGGTGGTGACGGGGCTGGCGGTGTGGGGGCGGCGGCAGCGGAGCGAGCGGCTGGCGGCGAGCCGGGCGAGCGCGGCGGCGCTCCAGGAGGCGGTGCTGCACCCGGTCCCGGAGCGGCTGGGCGGCCTGCGGCTGGCGTCCCGGTACCAGGCGGCCACGACGGGGACGGGCATCGGCGGGGACTTCCTGGACGCGGTGGAGACCCCGCACGGGACGCGGCTGCTGATCGGGGACGTCCGGGGCAAGGGCTTGCAGGCGGTGCAGACCGTGACGGACCTGCTGGGCTGCTTCCGCTCGCAGGCGCACGAGACGGCCGACCTGGGCGAGCTGGCAGCCCGGCTGGACCGGCACACGGCGCGCAGCGCGGCGGCCCGCGGCGACGAGGAGCTGTTCGCGACGGCGCTGCTGCTCCAGCACCGCCCGGGCGACGGGTACGTCGAGGTGGTGAACTGCGGCCACCTGGCGCCGCTGGCACTGGGCCCGGCGGGGGTGCGCGAGGCGGCGGCCCCGGCGCTGCTGCCGCTGGGCTTCGGCGCCCTGGGCGGGGACGTGCCGGTGCCGCGGCGGGTGCCGCTGCCGGCCGGGGAGTCGCTGCTGCTGTACACGGACGGGCTGACCGAGGCGCGCAACGCGTCCCGCGAGTTCTATCCGGCGGTGGAGCGGCTGGCCGCGTCCGGGCGGCGCGAGCCGGCGGCGCTGCTGTCCTTCCTGGAGCGGGACGTGCGGGACTGGAGCCACCAGTTGACCGACGACATCGCCCTGGTCGCGCTCACTCCGGAGTGACGCCCTGGCAACCCGGCGCCGCCCCGCCCGCCGGGGGCCGCGGCCAACTCTCGGCACGCAGGCGGCACTTGATCCCAACCTTCACCCTCCGGAGTGAACTGATCACCAAACGTCGCCGAACCCGGTAAGCGGACCGGCCCGGGCGACTCCTCTCCTTCGAACCCGCCGGGACCCCGGCGGGACCGCGTCCGAAGGAACAGGACCCATGACCGTCGTACCGCTCGACCCCGCCTCGCCCGCCTCGCACGCCGTCGGCATCGACTTCGACCAGACGCTGGTCGCGCACGACGACGGCTGGCAGGACGGCCGGATCTACGGCAAGCCCGTCCCGGGGGCGATCGAGTCGCTGCACGCCCTGAAGCGGCTCCGCTCGGTGTTCATCATGACCGCCCGCCCCCGCCGCTTCCACGCCGCCGTGGCGGGCTGGCTGCGCGAGCACTCCGGCCTGGAGACGCTGGTCGACGAGGACCCCGAGCGCGCCTACTGGCAGGGCGACTGCCTGCTCGTCACCAACAAGAAGCTCGGCGCCGCCGTGTACATCGACGACCGCGCCCTGCGCTTCACCGGCGACTGGACGGCCACCCTCGCCCAGGCCCACCACGCGATCGGCCTCCCGGCCACCCCGGCCCGCACCTAGTGCCCCGGCCCGCGCCCAACGCCGTGTCCGGCGGGTACCGCCCGGCGGGTGGTCCGCACCCCCCGGGCGCATGATCCGGCGCGCGGGCTGACGGACCGTCGGTTTCAGTGGAGACGGCGGTGGTCCGGCCGCCGGTCCGGAGACGATCGAGGTGCGGGGCATGACAGAGCGTCACAGACGGCGGCCGTGGCGGCTGCTCGCGGCAGCGGTTCTCACGGGGGCGCTGCTCCCGCTGGCGGGTGGTGCGCAGCCGGCGGCCGCGGCGGCCGTCCCCTGGACGTGCGACGCGTCCGGCTACCTGTTCCAGTCGCCGAACGGGCGCGGCACCAAGCCGTTCACCGTCCAGCGGGTCGACCTGGTGACGGGGGCGAACTCGCTGCTCGGCACGACGGCGGACTCGCTGAACGGCGTCGGCTACAACACCCTGGACAACTACTTCTACGCCTGGGACTTCACCACCAGCCAGCTGGCCCGGGTCAACGCCGACCTGACGCTGAAGCAGCTGGGCCGCCCGACCGGCTTCCCGAACACCGACGTCAACATCGGCGACTTCGACCAGGCGGGCCACTACTTCGCGGCGAACGGCAACGCGACGCCCGCCCTCTGGCGGGAGGTCGACTTCGCGCCGGGCTCGCCGACGTACGGCCAGGTGATCGGCTCGGGGACGCTGACCCCTTCGGCGGGGGGGACTTCCCGTCCGACTGGTCGTACGTCGCGGGCCCGGCGCCGGCCGGGTTCTACGGCGCGGGGCCGACCGCCACCGGGCGGGGCGACGCGCACCTGTTCCGGTTCGACCCGGCCGCGAAGGCGATGACCGACCTGGGGGCGCTGCCGGGCCTGCCGTCGACGTCGGCGTTCGGCGCCTCGTACTCGGACGCCAACGGCTACGTGTACGTGTCGGACAACGCCACCGGGGTGGTCTACCGGATCGACCCGGCCGCCCGGACCGTGCTGCGCCTGGCGAACGGTCCGAAGGCCACCCAGAACGACGGCGCGCGCTGCCTGACCGCCCGGACGCCGACCGTGACGGTCGCCAAGTCGGTGGCGGGCCGGCTGCAGGCCGCCGACCAGTTCACCGTGGCCCTGGCGGACTCGGCCGGGACCGAGCTGACCTCGGCCACCACCTCCGGCACCGGCACCTCGGCGACCTCGGCGAACTGGCCCGCCCGGATCGGCGCCGACTACCAGATCAGCGAGCGGACGGCGGACGGCTCGGCCTCCCCGATCTCGGGCTACACCGCGACGGTGGAGTGCCGCGACCAGACCCGGGGCACCGCGATCCCGACCGGCGGCGCCCGCCCGCAGTGGACGTTCACGGTGCCCGACGGCGACGACTTCCTCTGCACCGTCACCAACACGCCGAACGCCCAGCCCTCGCTGGCGCTCGCCAAGACGGCCGCACCGATCGACCCGGCCGCGTTCACCGCCGGGCAGAGCGTCACCTACACGTACGTGGTGACCAACACCGGCACCGTGCCGCTGACCGCCCTGGCCATCACCGAGGACGCCGCCGCGTTCACCGGCACCGGCCCGCTGCCCGCCCCGACCTGCCCGGCGGCCCCGCTGGCGCCCGGCGCGCAGACCACCTGCACCGCGGCGTACACGATCACCGCGGCGGACGTGCTGCGCGGCTCGCTGCGCAACACCGCGACCGCCACCGGCACCCCGCCGAGCGGGCCGCCCGCCGTCTCCCCGCCGTCCAGCGCGGAACTGCCGGCCGCGCCCGCGCCCGGGCTGGGCATCGTCAAGAGCGCCGCCCCCACGACGGTCAGCGCCGCCGGGCAGGACGTCACCTACTCCTACGCGGTGACCAACACCGGCAACGTGCCGCTGACCGCGGTGCGGGTGGTCGACGACCCGGCGGCGTTCACCGGCAGCGGCACGGTGTCGGCGGTCAGCTGCCCGGTCACCGAGCTGGCCCCGGCGGTCGGCACCGTCTGCACCGCGACGTACACCGTCACGCAGGCCGACATCGACCGCGGCGGGTTCACCAACACCGCGACCGCGCGCGGCACGTACGGCGGGGCGGAGACCGCCTCCGGCCCGTCCGAGGCGGTCGTCGGCGCGAACCGGACGCCCGCGCTGAGCCTGGCCAAGACCGCGACGCCGACCAGCGTCACCGCCGCCGGCAGCACCGTCACGTACGTCTTCGAGGTCACCAACACCGGTAACACCACGGTGCGTTCGCTGGCCGTGCGGGAGACCGCGGCCAACCGCAACGGCACCCTGTCGGCGGTCGACTGCCCGGCCACCGAGCTCGCCCCGCAGGCCACCACCCGCTGTACCGCGACGTACACGGTGGCCGCCGCCGACCTGGCACTGGAGGCGCTCACCAACACGGCGACCGCGACCGGCCGGGCCGCGAACGAGGCGAGCGTCACCTCGCCGCCGTCCAGCGCCGTCGTCGGCGTCGGCAGCGGCTCGCTGACGCTCGCCAAGACCGCTGCGCCGGGCAGCGTCGACACCGTGGGCAGCACGGTGACGTACACCTTCACCGTGACCAACACCGGCACCGTGCCGCTCGACCAGGTCTCGGTCGACGAGACCGCGTTCACCGGCACCGGCACCCGGCCCGCCGTCAGCTGCCCGACCGGCACGCTGGCCAGCGGCACCGCGATGAAGTGCACCGCCACGTACACCGTCACCGCCGCCGACCTGGCCGCCGGGAGGATCGACAACACCGCGACGGCCGGCGGCCGCACCCCCGACGGCCGCCAGACCACCTCACCGCCCGCCGACGCCGAGGTCACCACCCCCGGGCCGGCCGCGCCGGGCCGGCTCGAACTCGCCAAGACCGGCGTGCTGGACGGCGAGCAGGTCCGCTGGACGTTCACCGTGCGCAACACCGGCGGGCAGCAGGTCACCGAGCTGACCGTGGACGACCCGACGGCGGGCCCGGTCAGCTGCCCCGCGACCGTGCTGGCGGCCGGCGCCTCGCTCACCTGCACCGCCGCCCCGCACACCGTCACCGCTGCCGAACGGGCCGCCGGGAGGGTCGACAACACCGCGACCGCGCACGGCAGTTCGGGGGGCGGGCCGGTCGACTCCGACCCGGCGAAGGCCAGCGTCCCGGTGCCCGCGCCGTCCCCCAGCCCGTCCCCCAGCCCGTCCCCCAGCCCGACGCCCACGCCCACGACGGCGCCCACGCCGACGCCGAAGCCGTCGCCCGAGCCCGTGCCGCCGCACCCCGGGCCGCACCCGCGCCCGCCGCTCCCGGACACCGGCAGCACCGCGCCGGCCGCCGGCGGGCTCGCCGCCCTGCTGCTGACCGGCGGACTGCTGCTGCTCCGGGCCCGCCGCCGCCGGGCCTGACCCGAGGCCCGAGGAGCACCCCGGTCTGCCGGACCCGCCACCGCCGCGGGTCCGGCAGACCGCTGAAAAGCCCTGTGACAGCCCCGTGGGAGGCACGCGTTGAGCACACCGAAGGCCGTCGGGGCGGACACCGCGGACGGCGACCCGCTGGCGCTCGCCCTGTTCGGACTGACCGTGGTCAGCGGGCTGATCGACGCCGTCAGCTACCTGGGGCTCGGGCACGTCTTCGCCGCCAACATGACCGGCAACGTCGTCGTCATCGGCTTCGCGCTGGCCGGCGCGCCGGGCTTCTCGGTGATCGGGTCGACCACCGCGCTGGCCGCGTTCCTGCTCGGCGCCGCCCTGGCCGGCCGGCTGACCGCCGGGCGGCTGCGGCCCGCGCTGGCCGCCGAGAGCGCACTGCACCTGGTGGCGGCCGCCGTGCTCTTCGCCGCGGGCCGCGACGGGGCGGTCCAGTACGGGGTGATCGCGCTGCTGGCGCTGGCGATGGGCCTGCGCAACGCGACGGTGCGCAGCCTGGGCGTGCCCGACCTGACCACCACCGTGCTGACCATGACGCTGACCGGCCTCGCCGCCGAACCCCGCTCCCCGCGCCGGCGCCGCCGGGTGCTGGCCGCGCTGACCATGATCGCCGGGGTCGTCCCCGGCTCGGTGCTGGTCCTGCACGACCAGGCCGGCTGGGCGCTGCTCGCCGCGGCCGCGCTCACGGCCGCGACCGCGGCGCTCTACCGGGGCTGACCCGTCCGCCGGGGGACGGCGGACGGGGCCGATGCGGGTCGGTTCGCCCGGCATCTCCGTCAACCTCCCTGCTGCGCCTGCTTTCTGATGATCGGTCGCGATTCGCTCGGCAGACGATCGAATTCGGCCAGCGGGCCGCGGCGCGGACCGTTCGCGCAGTTGGGGGGTGTCCGAACCGGCGCCATCCGGCCATGATTTACCTGAACTGGTACAGACCATTGACGATCCTCGGGCGGCGGCCCGAGGATCACTGGCACCGGCCCGGAACGGACCCCACCCGCTCCGGACCGCCTCCTCCTCCCTCGGCGTCCCCCACGATTCCGACCGAAGCAAGGAGCCCCACCCCGCATGCGTGCCCACACCGCCACCGCCGCCACCCACGCCGCCGCCACCCCCCGGCGGCCGCACCGCGGCTAGCACCGCCGCCCGCCCGTCGCCCCGCCGCTCCCGGCCCCCGCCGCCACCTCGCCGCCCGGCTCCCGGGCATCCCGCTGCCGCCACCGCGCGGCCGTCCGGCCCGACCCCCACCGGGGCCGCGCCGCCCGGCACCGCGCCGTCCGGGCCGTCCAGGCCCCGGCACCTCCGACGCGGCGCCCCCGACCCGCTACCCCGGGTCGGCGGCGCCGGCCATCCCCGGCCGGGCCCCCTTCCACCCCCCTTCGGTGGGCGACGCGTGCGCCGCCCACCGCACCACCGGCACCACTCGCACCGCCAGGCACCAACCGCACCACAGGCACCTCAGCAAGGAGTCCCCATGCGCATCCGCACCGCCGCCAAGGCCGCCACCACCCTCGCCGTCGCCGGCGGCCTGGCCCTCGGCCTCCCCGGCGCCGCGTTCGCCGTCCCCGACGGTCCGACCAGCCTGACCGGCAAGGGCTGCCCGTCCTCGTACGTCAACTACGCCAACGGCGGCACCTGGACACAGACCCTCACCAAGAAGTTCGTCGCGCCGAACGGCTTCCAGTACGGCGACTACAAGGTCACCTTCCGCACCTCGGCCGGCACCTTGGTGAACGAGGGGACCCGCGAGTACCGCTGCTACTGATGACCGGTCCGGCGGCCCGCCGGGGCCGCCCCGCCGACCGCGCCACCCCGCTTCCTCTCCCCTTCCCCTTCCCCTTCCACCGCACCCCGTCCTGAGGAGTCCCCATGCGCTTCCGCACCGCGGCCAAGGCCGCCACCACCCTCGCCATCGCCGGCGGCCTGACCGTCGCCGTGGCCGGTGTCGCGTTCGCCGCGCCCACCAACCTGACCGGCAAGGGCTGCCCGTCCTCGTACGTCAACAACGCCGACGGCGGCACCTGGACGCAGACCCTCACCAAGAAGTTCATCGCCCCGAACGGCTTCCAGTACGGCGACTACAAGGTCACCTTCCGCACCCCGGCCGGCAGCCTGTCGAACGAGGGCATCAAGGAGTACCGCTGCTACTGACCGGCCCGCCGGTCCCCCCGTGGTGACCGCCGCGCCCGGGCGACTCTTCCCGACACCGATCCGCCGATCCCTCCCAGGAGTTCCGATGGCCTTCCGCCGCACCGCCAAGGCACTTGCCGTCACCGCCCTCGCCGGCGCCCTCACCCTCGGCGTGGCCGGCGTCGCCGCCGCGGCCAACGCGACCAACCTGACCGGCATGGGCTGCCCGGACAGCTACGTCAACAACTACGGCGACGGGCAGTTCAAGCAGTACCTGTCCTACACCTACATCGCCGGCAACGGCTACAAGTACGGCCACTACGACGTCTACTTCACCAACTGGTCCGGCAACGCCTACCAGGGGTCCGCGGACTACCGCTGCTACTGATCGCCCCGGCCGCTCCGCGGCCTTCGAAGCGCTGGCGCCCGTGCCCGGCCGGTGGGTCCAACCCACCTGTCGGGCACGGGCGTTCGCGCGTCGCCCCGGACAGCACCGATCGACCGCCGAAGCCACCGAAAGGTCCATACCATTGACCTGAACAAATCAACTTGGCATGATCTCGTTCGCGCCGGGACCGCCAACGCCCTCCGTCCGCCCGGCCGTTCCCCGACGACCCTCCAGGAGTCCGCATGGCCCTCCGTCGCACCGCGCGCGCCGTCACCACCACCGCCGTCGCCGGCACCCTCGCCCTGACCTTCACCGGCACCGCCTCCGCCGCCGCGGCCACCAACCTCAACTGGATGGGCTGCCCGTCCAGTTACACCAACAACTACGGCGACGGCCAGTTCCAGCAGTACCGCACCTCCACCTACATCGCCGGGAACGGCCTCAAGCACGGCACCTACGACATCTACTTCGTCAACTGGTCCGGCAACCGCTACCAGAACAGCACCGACTACTTCTGCTGACCGCCGTCCGGCCACCGTCCGACCTCCGCCCGGCCACCGCCGGGTGAACGGGCGGTCACGACCCCGCCACAGCCCCGCCCGCCGATGGCCGGCCGTCCGGGCGGCGGGCAGGATGCCCCTACCGGGCGGATCCAAGAGGGCGGCGGGGCCATGGAGTTCACCATCAGCGGGCGCATCCGGCGACGCGGACTGCGGCTGGTCGGCTGGTCCGCGCCGGGGGTGCTGGGCTTCGCGGGCTGGGCCGCCGCCTCGACGGGCGACCGGCGCAACGGGGCGCTGGCGCTGCTCGCCCTGTCCGCCGGGCTGCTGCTGCGCGGCGTCGGCGAACTGCGGCGGCTGCGCAAGCCGTTCCGGCTCCGCCTGGACGACGCCGGGATCACCCTGCACGACGCCGAACTCCCTTGGAGCGCCGTCGAGTCGATCGCACTGCGGCACCCGCCGAAGTCCGCCGAGGACGACTCCTCCAGCGCGCCCCCGCCCCGACTGGTGCTGCGGCTCGCCCCGGGCGCCGAACTGCCCCGGACCGGCGGGAGCACCGGGCGCGGGGCCGGCGGGCACGGGGCCGACCCGGACGAGCACGTCCTGCTCGACAGCACCGACCTCGACCAGCCGCTGCACCAACTCGTCGAAGCGCTCCGGGAGTTCGCCGGGCACCGGCTGGAGACCGCGCCCCGGCAGGTACTGCCGCCCGGCCCCCGCGACCGCCACACCCCCGAACGCGGCGGCGTGGAACGGCAGTTCACCGCCCGGCCGGGCGCCCGCGCCCGCGCCCGGCTGGCCCTCGCGCCGGCCGCCACCGCGCTCTGCGCCGCCCCGCTCGCCGTCGGCGCGGCCTGCGGCGGCACGCTCGACTCCGAACCGCGCTACGGCCTCTTCGCGCTGCCGGCCGCCCTGTTCGGCTGGCTGAGCGTCCGCGCGACCCGGCGGCACCTGCGCCCGCTGCGCCTGCGGATCGGTCCGGACGGCATCGGCCTGCGCGAACCGGCCGGTCCCGAGTGGTTCGCCCGCTGGGCCGACGTCTCCGCCGTCAGCACCAGCCCCCTCCCGCACACCGTCGGGACCGGCCCGCACCTGGTGGTGTACGCCGCGCCCGGCGCCGACCTGCCGTTCCCGCGGATGTTCGTCGACCGCGGCCACCGGGGCTACGCCCTGCTGCCCCTGGACCGCCTCCCCGACCGCGGCCGCGAGGTGCCCGCCGCGCTGCGCGCCTTCGCCCCCGACCGGTACACCGGGCCGGACTGACCGCGCCTCGCGCCCGACCCCGCCCCGCGCCCGACCGCCCTACGCTTCGTCCGCCGCCAGCATCCCGGTGATCGCGGCGTGGGCGGCCCGCAGCGACGGGGCGTGCAGCGTCGCGCCGGGGAAGGCCCCGGGCGGGTGGGAGAGGGTCAGGGCGATCACCGCGCAGCCGGCCGCCGCGCCCGCCGCGGCCCCGGCGGGGGCGTCCTCCACCACCAGGCAGTGCCGCGGGTCGACGCCGAGCCGGCGCGCGGCCAGCAGGTACCCCTCGGGGTGCGGCTTGGACTCCCGCACGTCCTCGCCGTAGACCTGCACGCCGGGCAGCGGCAGCCCGCCCAGCGCGAAGCGGCGGTGCACCGGGCCGCGGCTGCCCGAGGTGACCAGCGCCCAGCGGTCGGGGCGCAGCGCGGTGAGCAGTTCGGCGGCGCCGTCCGCGGCCGGGAAGGCGTCGCCCTGCTCGTGCATCAGCGCGTTGAGGACGAGCCGTTCGGCGTCCGGGTCGAGCGCGGGGGCGACGTCGCGGACGGTGTCCTCGGGGCGGCGGCCGAAGGTGCGGTCCCAGACGTGCGCGGTGTCGAGGCCGCGCAGCCGGGCCCAGGCGTCCCAGATCCGGCGGTAGGCGGGCAGCGAGTCCAGCAGGACGCCGTCCACGTCGAACAGCACGGCCCGGTACCCGCCGCCGCCACCCGTGGTCCCCGTCCCCGTCTCCGCCCCCATGCCCCGTCCCTTCGGCTCCGTCGGTCCGGGCCGGCCGTCCGGCCCGGACCGATGGTATTCGTAGCATCGGCCCGGTCGGGGGGCGATTATCGCCGCCATAGCACCGATATCCGGACGATTTCGGCCGGGATCAGCGGTTTGATCATGTTTTGCTCCCGTTGTGGGAAGGTCCAGGACGTGGCCCGGGCGCGACCGGCGGCGGGGCGGGGACGTAGTCTGCGGGCATGACTGACGCCACGCACCTCACTCCCCAGGCCGCTTTCGAATTGCTGCTGGCGGGCAACGGCAGGTTCGTCGCCGGTTCCCCGCAGCACCCGAACCAGGACGCCGCCCGCCGCGCCCAGACCGCCCCGTCCCAGGCGCCGTTCGCGGTGCTGTTCGGCTGCTCCGACTCCCGGCTCGCCGCCGAGATCATCTTCGACCAGGGCCTGGGCGACCTGTTCGTGGTCCGCACCGCCGGGCACGTGCTGGGCACCGAGGTGCTGGGCAGCATCGAGTACGGGGTGAGCGTGCTGGGCACGCCGCTGGTGATCGTGCTCGGGCACGACTCCTGCGGCGCGGTCGGCGCCACCCGGGAGGCGGTCGCGGCGGGTGCCAGCGGCGAGGGCTTCGTCCGCGACGTGATCGAGCGGGTCACCCCGAGCGTCCTGGCCGCCAACGCCGCCGGCTACACCGACAACTCCGACTTCATCGACGAGCACATACGGCACACCGTCAGCCTGCTGGTGGAGCGCTCGCACACCATCGCCTCGGCGGTGGCCGCGGGTACCACCGCCGTCGTCGGCCTCTCCTACCGGCTCGTCGACGGCACCGCCCACCTGGTCACCACCCGGGGACTCGACCTGCCGGCCCCCGCCGCCGTCTGACCCCGTTCCACCACGCACGGCCCCGGCCCCGGTCGCGCCCCGACGGGCGGCCGGGGCTGCGGCGTCCTCCCCGACGTTCCGCCAACTCCCTTCCGCGCCAAGGGCGGTGCCCGCGCGTGACACGGATCACAGCGGGGAGTGCGGTGGTCGGCGAAATGCGCCGGGGCGCGGGGTCGTTGACCCGGGTGGCCGTCCGGGTACGGACGTTCGCCGCCGATCCCGAGGAGCTCCCGTGACCGATCCCGTCCCCTCCCCCGCCGCCGCCGCTTCTCCCGCCGCCGACCGGGCCGCCGAGCGGGCCGCCGCGGTGCTGTCCCGTCCGGTCGCGATCAACGGGCTGACCGTGCCCAACCGGATCGTGATGGCGCCGATGACCCGCAAGCACTCGCCCGGCGGCGTGCCCGGCGCGGACGTCCGGGCGTACTACGCGCGCCGGGCCGCCGCCGGGGTCGGGCTGATCGTCACCGAAGGCACGTACGTCGGCCACGAGTCGGCGGGCCAGAGCGACAGCATCCCGCGGTTCCACGGCGAGGAGCAGCTGGCCGGGTGGGCCAAGGTCGCCGAGGAGGTGCACGCGGCGGGCGGGACGATCGTGCCGCAGCTGTGGCACATCGGGATGGTCCGCCGGGCGGGCGAGCCGCCGTTCCCGGAGGCCCCGGCGGTCGGGCCGTCCGGGATCCGGCCGGACGGCACCGAGGGGGCCGGCCGGGCGATGACCCGCGCCGACCTGGACGCCGTCATCGGCGCGTTCGCCGAGGCCGCCGCGGCCGCCGAGCGGACCGGTTTCGACGGCGTCGAGCTGCACGGCGCGCACGGCTACCTGATCGACCAGTTCCTGTGGGCGGGCACCAACCGCCGCACCGACGCGTACGGCGGCGACCCGGTCGCCCGGACCAGGTTCGCGGCCGAGCTGGTCGCGGCGGTGCGCGCGGCCGTCTCGCCGCGTTTCCCGGTGCTGTTCCGCTTCTCGCAGTGGAAGACGGACGGCTACGACGCCCGCCTCGCCGAGACCCCGCAGGAGCTGGAGGCGGTGCTGGCCCCGCTCGCCGCGGCCGGCGTCGACGCCTTCCACGCCTCCACCCGCCGCTACTGGACGCCCGAGTTCGCCGGCTCCGACCTCAACCTGGCCGGTTGGACCAGGAAGCTCACCGGCCTGCCCACCGTCACCGTCGGCTCGGTCGGCCTGGACGGCGACTTCCTCCGCGCCTTCGCGGGCGAGGGCGCCCCGGCGCGCGGCCTCGACGACCTCCTCGACCGCCTGGAGCGCGACGAGTTCGACCTGGTCGCCGTCGGCCGCGCCCTCCTCCAGGACCCGCAGTGGGCCGCCAAGGTCCTGGCCGGCCGCCACACCGAACTGCAGCCGTACGACGCGGCCTCGCTGCAGACCCTGCACTGAGCCGCGCCGCCGGGTTCGGCCCCGGCTCCGGCTCCGGCCCCGGAGAGCACCGCGTCCGGGGCCGGGGCCTCCCCCGGCGGGGTGTGATCGCGTACGGTGGGGGCGACTTGGCGGGTGGGCGTAGCGGGCGGGGGCCGAGAGGATGATCGTCGTCACCGGGTTGGTGGCACTGGGGCTGCTGTGGTTCGGGACGGTGTGCGTCCGGGGCGAGCTGCGGAGCTGGCGGAGCCCGGTGGCGTACGCGCCCTGGCGGGCGAGGCTGGAACCCGAAACGACCCGCGCCCTGCTGGTGGTGGGGGTGTTCCAGTACTTCCTCGGCGCCCTGGTCGGCCTGGTCGACGCGCTGAACGCCACCGGGGTCATGGGCGGCTCGTCACGGCTGCCCGTAGCGCTGGTGGCCCCGCTGGTGCTGCTCCTGCTCGGCGTCACCGCCAGCGGTTGGACGATCCTGGCGATCGCCTGGTTCAACCGGCCGCGCTTCCTGGTCCCGCCGCGGCTGCGGGACCAGCCCGGCCTCGTGTCGGTGCGCCGTCGGCGCCCGGCGGCGCCGCGGATCCGGACGTCGAAGCGGACCCGGACGTCGAAGCGGCCCTGACCGCCCCGGAGGCCGACGGGGCGGCCCGGAGGCGGGGCGTCAGCGCGGGACGGTGAGCAGCAGGGCGTCGCCCTGTCCGCCGCCGCCGCAGAGGGCGGCCGCGCCGGTGCCGCCGCCGCGCCGCTTGAGGGCGTGGGCGAGGTGGAGCACCAGGCGGGCTCCGGACATGCCGATCGGGTGGCCGAGGGCGAGGGCGCCGCCGTCGGTGTTGACCCGGCCGGAGTCGATGCCCAGGTCTTTCATGGACTTCAGGGCGACGGCGGAGAACGCCTCGTTGATCTCGATCAGGTCGAGGTCGGCGACGGCGAGCCCGGTCCGGTCGAGCAGCCGCCGGATCGCCCGGCTGGGCTGGGAGTGCAGGGAGGTGTCGGGCCCGGCCACGCTGGCGTGCGGGCCGACCTCGGCGAGCGGCTCCAGGCCGAGTTCGGCCGCCTTGCGCGCGCTGGTCAGGACGAGCGCGCAGGCGCCGTCCGAGAGCGGTGAGGAGCTGGCGGCGGTGATGGTGCCGCCGGGGTCGAAGGACGGGGCGAGGCGGGCGAGCTGCTCGGGGGTGCTGTCGGCCCGGACGCCCTCGTCGGCGCTGACCAGCAGGGGGGCGCCCCGGCGCTGGGGGACGGGGATCGGGGCGATCTCGGCGTCGAGGCGGCCGGCCCGCTGCGCCTCGGCGGCGCGCCGGTGCGACTCCAGGGCGTAGGCGTCCTGTTCGGCGCGGGTGAGGCCGAGCGCGGGGCCCCGGCGGTCGGTGGCGGCGCCCATCGGGATGTGCTGGAAGGCGTCGGTGAGGCCGTCGTGGGTGGCGCTGTCGAGCAGCTGCGGCGGGGCGCCCCGGTAGCCGGCGCGCAGGCCGGGCAGCAGCAGGGGCGCGTTGGTCATCGACTCCATGCCGCCCGCGACGACGACCTCGTACGCGCCGGAGCGGATCAGCAGGTCGGCGGTGGCGATCGCGTCGATGCCGGACAGGCAGACCTTGTTCACGTTGACCGCCGGCACGTCCAGCGGGATGCCGGCCGCCACGGCGGCCTGCCGGGCCGGGAGTTGGCCGAGCCCGGCCTGCAGCACCTGGCCCATCAGCACGTACTCGACCTGTTCGGGGGCGACTCCGGCCCGGGCGAGGGCCGCCTTGACGGCGTGCGCGCCGAGTTCGACGGCGCCGAGCGGGGCCAGCGCGCCGCCGAGCCGGCCGATCGGGGTGCGGGCTCCGGCGACGATCACCGAGGTTGTCATCTGCGCTGCCTGCCTTCTGACGCATCGAAGGAAACCGACGGATGGAATGTATCTTCCGCCCGCGGTCGGCCGTCAATGTGTCGCAGGCCACCGCGTGCGGAGGATTGCCGATCTTCTGCCACTGGATTTGCCGACCATCGGTCGGTAACTTGGCGACGACCGCCCCACCGGGCGCGGCTCGGACCCAGCGCCGGGTGCGGTTCGGGCCGGAGCCCCGCGTAGGATCCCGCAGGTGACACCACCCGGCCGCAGGACCCAGCAGCAGCGCTCCGAGGCGACCACCGCCGACCTCCTCTCCGCCGCCCGGCACCTGTTCGCCGCCGACGGCTACGCCACCACCTCCCTCGACGCCGTCTGCGAGCGGGCCGGGGTGTCGCGCGGGGCGCTGTACCACCACTTCCGCAACAAGGAGGCGCTGTTCCTCGCGGTGTACGAACGCGAGCAGCGCGCCCTGGCCGCCGCCATCGCCGAGGAGTTCGGCCGCCACCTGGACCCGTGGGAGGGCCTGATCGCCGGCTGCCGGGTCTTCCTGGTCCGCGCGCACGAACCGGCCGTCCAGCGGATCACCATCATCGACGCGCCGAGCGCGCTGGGCTGGGACGCGGTCCGGGCGGTCCGCGAGGACTGCCGGCACATGATGCGGATCGGGGTGAGCCGGGCGGTCCGCGCCGGCAGCATCGCGGACCGCCAGGTCGAGGCACTCGCCTCGCTGCTGCACGGCGCGCTGTGCGAGGGCGCCGTGGCGGTGGCCTGCGCCCCGGACCCGGCGGCCACCCTGGAGGCCGTCCTGGCCGAACTCGTCCGCCTGCTCGACGCGTTGGCCGCGACGCCCCGCGCGTAGCGGGGATGGGGCGCGGCGGAACGGACGGGTCCGGGCCGGGCCTGGCCTGGGGGGCTGCTCCGTTGGCTCCGCTAGACGCGGGCCGCCTTCGCCGCGGCGGCTCCGTCCGTTCCGGCCGCCGGGTCCGTCCCGTCCGCGTCCAGGGCGGCGAGGTCGCGGCCGCGGGTCTCGCGGGCGCAGAGCACGGCGACCAGGGTGACGACGGCGGCGAGGGTGACGTACACCGAGATCGGAGTGGAGCCGCCGTAGTCCTTCAGCAGCGCGGTGGCGATCAGCGGCGCGGGCGCGCCGGCCGCGACGGAGGCGAACTGGGCGCCGATCGAGGCCCCGGAGTAGCGCATCCGGGTCGCGAACATCTCGGAGAAGAACGCGGCCTGCGGCGCGTACATCGCGCTGTGGAAGACCAGGCCGACGGTGACCGCCAGCAGGATCAGCGGGAACGACCTGGTGTCCAGCAGCCCGAAGAAGGCCCACGCCCACACCCCGACGCCCGCGGCCCCGGCCAGGTAGACCGGCCGGCGGCCGACCCGGTCGGAGAGCGCGCCGAACAGCGGGATCAGCGCGAACTGCACGGCGGAGGCGATCAGTACGGCGTTCAGCGCGGTCTGCTTGTCGAGCTTGAGGTGGCCCACGCAGTACGCCAGCACGAAGGTGGTCAGCACGTAGTACGAGATGTTCTCGGCCATCCGGGCGCCCATCGCGACCAGCACCTCGCGCCAGTGGTGGCGCAGCACGGCCAGCAGCGGCGGCTGCTCGGCCTTCCCCTGCCCCGCCCCGCGAGTCGCCTCCGCCGCGCGGGCCGCCTCCGCCGCGCGGGTCGCCTCCGCCTTGCGGGCCTCGGCCTTGGCGAGGGCGTCCTGGAAGACCGGGGACTCGTCGACGGCGAGCCGGATCCACAGGCCGACCATCACCAGCACCGCGGAGAGCAGGAACGGGACGCGCCAGCCCCAGGCGAGGAACTGCTCGTCGCTCTGGACGAAGGTCATCAGGTCGAGCACGCCGACCGCCAGCAGGTTGCCGGCCGGGGCGCCGCCCTGCGGCCAGGACGCCCAGAAGCCGCGCCGCTCCGGGTCGCCGTGCTCGGAGACCAGCAGCACCGCGCCGCCCCACTCGCCGCCCAGCGCGAAGCCCTGCACCAGGCGCAGGAAGGTCAGGATGACCGGCGCCGCGACGCCGATGCTGTCGTAGCCCGGGACGCAGCCGATCAGCGCGGTCGCGCCGCCCATCAGCAGCAGGCTCAGCACCAGCAGCTTCTTGCGGCCGATCCGGTCGCCGAAGTGGCCGAACACCAGGGCGCCGAGCGGGCGGGCGGCGAAGCCGATCGCGTAGGTGAGGAAGGAGAGCAGGGTGCCGGTCAGCGGGTCGGCCTTCGGGAAGAACACGTGCCCGAAGACCAGGGCCGCGGCCGAGCCGTACAGGAAGTAGTCGTACCACTCGATGGTGGTGCCGATCAGCGAGGCCGCCACGACCCGGCGCAGCGCCGCCGGTCGGGGAGCGGGGGGCGTGTCGTTCCCGGCGAGGGTGGAGTTGACCATGGGTCACCGATTCCGCGTGGAGTGAGGGTCGGGGAGGGACGTCGCCACACCGTAGGAACGCACAGGTCACCGGCCTATGTGGGAATCGTCCACAGTTTCGGCGGCAGCGGTGTGGTGCCGCCCCACCCCGGGACGGCCCGCCCGCCGCCCCGTCCTCCGCCGCGGGGAACCTCCGGGGCGGTGGTTCCGCGGGGCCGGGGCCGGGTATCCACACCACGGTCGCGGCACGCGCGGGTCGTCGGAGCTCGGAACTCCCGGTCGGCGCACCGGCCCGGCCGCCCCCGCCCCCCCGCTCCTCCTCATCCCCTCGTCCCCGCCCGATCGGAGTCCCCGTGGATCTGTCGCTGCGCCGTCCCGTCCAGCGGATCAGCGCGGAGGACGGCGACCTGCACCGCCAGGCGGAGCGCCTGCGGGCGGTGGGGCCGCTGGTGCCGGTCGAGTTGCCGGGCGGGCTCGCGGCCTGGGTGGTGACGTCCGACGTGCTGGGGCGGGAGTTGCTGGTGGACCGCCGTTTCGTGAAGGACGTGAACACTTGGCACGCCTGGCGGCGGGGCGAGGTGCCGGCCGACTGGCCGCTGCGGCCGGTGGTGGACACGCCCCGCAGCCTGATCACCGTCGACGGCGCCGAGCACCGGCGGCTCCGGGCGCCGCTCGCCCGCGCCCTGACGCCCGCGCGGGTGGCGGCGCTGCGCGGACCGGTCGGGGCGATCGTCGCGGGCCGCCTCGACGCGCTCGCCGCCGCGGCCCGGCTGTCCCCGGACGGGACGGTCGACTACCGCGTGCTGTTCGCCTTCCCGGTCCCGATGGAGGTGCTCGGCCTGCTGCTGGGCATCCCCGCCCAGTGGTACGGGAGGCTGCGGGTGCTGTTCGACGACTTCTTCAGTGAGGCCGTCGACGTGGAGCGCAAGCTCGCGGCGGTGCTCGGCATCCGCGGGCTGATCGCCGAGCTGATCGCCCGGCGCCGGAGCGAGCCGGGCGACGACCTGGTCGGCGCGCTGCTCACCGCCGTCGCGGACGACCCGTACACCGACGAGGAGTTGATCGGGACCCTGCTGGTCCTGATCGGTGCCGGCCACGAGACCACCGTGCACCTCCTGGTGCACGGCCTGCGGGCGCTGCTGCGCCACCCCGAGCAGCGCGCGCTGCTCGCCGCCCGGCCCGGGCTGTGGCCGGCCGCGGTGGAGGAACTGCTGCGCTACGACGCGCCCGTGGCCACGTTCTTCGCCCGGTACGCCGCCGCGGACGTGCGGATCGGGGACGCGGACGTGCGGGTCGGGGACCCGCTGCTGCTCAACTACCTGGCGATGGGCCGCGATCCGGGCCGGTACGGGGACGACGCCGGCGCGTTCGACGCGGCCCGCTGCCCGGTCGGGGGCCACACCAGTTTCGGGTACGGGCCGCACGCGTGCCCGGGCGCGCAGCTCGCCCGGCTGGAGGCGGTCAGCGCGCTGCCCGCCCTCTTCGCGCGTTTCCCCGGGATCCGGCTGGCCGTCCCCGACGACGAGCTGGAGCGCTTCCCGTCGCTGATGCTCAACGGGCGGGTCGCCGTCCCGGTCCGGCTCGACGGGCACTAGGCGGCGGGCACGGCGCGAGACGGCGCGGCGCGGGGCGGCGAAGGACGCGGATCCGGCCGGGCCGGGGGTCTCGGGTGCCCTATCGTCCGTGCACGTCAAATGCCCTTTTGGGCATGGAAGTTCGAGATTCCGTTGACGCCGGCGGCGCGCACTGGGCATGATCCCATTGGTCCAGACCATTCCCGGTCGACAACGTACTCTCTCCACCCGGAATTCGCAGGATCTCCACCGCAGACGCACAAGGACAGGAGGGAGTCCCCATGGAGAGCATCCGCCCGACTCGGACGCTTTCGCACGACACGCCCCGGCCCACCCCGGCGACCCCGGCGAGACCGGTGGCACCGGGAACGGCAGGGACCCGCAGACAGGTGGCCCTGATCGGCGCGGGCCCGCGCGCGCTGTCCGTGCTGGAGCGGCTCTGCGCCAACGAGCGGGCCGACCCGTCCGCGCAGCCGCTGACCGTGCACCTGATCGACCCCGACCCGCCGGGGGCGGGCGCGGTCTGGCGCACCGACCAGTCGCGGCACCTGCTGATGAACACGGTGGCCTCCCAGGTCAGCGTGTTCACCGACGACAGCGTGCGGATCGACGGCCCGGTCGAACCCGGGCCGAGCCTGTACGAGTGGGCCCGGTCGCCGTTCGGGGTCGGGGCCGAGGACGAGGCCGACGTGCTCGCCGAGGCAGCCGTGCTGGGGCCCGACGACTACCCCAGCCGGGCCTTCTACGGCGCCTACCTGCGGGCGGTGTTCGGGCGGCTGGTGGAGCGCGCGCCGCGGCACGTCACGGTCCGGGTGCACCGCTCCCGGGCCGTGGGCCTCGACGGGGAGGAGCTCCAGCGGGTCCGGCTGGCGGACGGCGGCACGGTCGACGCGCTGGACGCCGTGGTGCTGGCCACCGGGCACGTACCGGCCGTACCGGGCCCGGAGGAGCAGCGGCTGGCCGACTCGGCGGCGGCGCTCGGCCTCGGCTACCTGCCGCCGGGCAACCCGGCCGACGCCGACCTGGGCGCCGTGCGGCCGGGCGAGCACGTCCTGCTGCGCGGGCTCGGGCTGAACTTCTTCGACCACCTGACGCTGCTGACCGAGGGCCGGGGCGGCTCCTACGCCCGCGAGGACGGCCGACTGGTCTACCGCGCCTCCGGCAAGGAGCCGGTGCTGTACGCGAGTTCACGGCGCGGCGTGCCCTACCAGGCCCGCGGCGAGAACCAGAAGGGCGCCTACGGGCGGTACTTCCCCCGGCTGCTCACCGCCGAGCACGTCGACGCCCTCCGCCGGCGCGGCACCCCGCTCGACTTCCGCCGCGACCTGTGGCCGCTGATCGCCCTGGAGGTGGAGAGCGTGTACTACGGGACGCTGCTGGACGCCCGCGGCCGCCCGGCCGACCGGGAGCCGTTCACCGAGCTCTACCTGGCCGCCGGGGCACCGGAGCGGCGGGCCGAACTGCTGCACGCGTACGGCATCGACCGGGCGGACCACTGGGACTGGGAGCGGCTGGCCCAGCCGTGCGCGGGGCGGGAGTTCGGCGACCGGGCGGAGTTCCGGTCCTGGCTGCTGGGGTACCTGGCCGAGGACCTGCGGGAGGCCCGGGCCGGCAACGTCCGGGGCCCGCTGAAGGCCGCCCTGGACGTGCTGCGCGACCTGCGCAACGAGATCCGGCTCGCCGTCGACCACGGCGGCCTGGACGGCGGCTCGCACCGCGACGACCTGGAGGGCTGGTACACCCCGCTCAACGGCTTCCTGTCGATCGGCCCGCCGGCCGCCCGGATCGAGCAGATGATCGCGCTGATCGAGGCGGGCGTGCTCGAACTCACCGGCCCGGGAACCACGGTGAGCGTCGACGCCGAGCGGCGGGCGTTCGTCGCCCGCTCCGGCCGGGTGCCCGGGCCGCCGGTCCTGGCCACGGTGCTGATCGAGGCCCGGCTGCCCGAACCCGACCTGCGCCGGACCGCCGACCCGCTGCTGCGGAGCCTGCTGGACGCCGGCGGGATCGCCCCCTACCGGACGCCGGGGACCTGCGGCCACGAGACCGGCGGACTGCACGTCACCGCCCGCCCGTACCGGGTGGTCGACGCCGAAGGGCGGGCGCACCCGCGCCGGTTCGCCTACGGCGTGCCCACCGAGGGCGTGCACTGGGTCACCGCCGCCGGCATCCGCCCCGGGGTGGACTCGGTGACCCTGGGCGACTCGGACGCGATCGCCCGCGCGATACTTGCGCTCCGACCCGTGGAGCACCGGGACGCCGACAGGATAGGAGCCAGCGCGTGACATCCGAGAACGTGGCATCCGAGAGCACGACGCCGGAGGCCCCGCCGTCCGAGGCCCCGGCGGAGGCGGAGGCGGACACCGGGCTGCTCTCGCCGGTCCGGGCCGGCACCCCGGTCGAGGCCGCCGTCGGCGACCGCGCCTGGCTCCAGGCGATGCTGGACGCCGAGGCGGCGCTGGCCCGGACGCAGGCCGGACTCGGCGTGGTGCCGGGCCCGGCGGCCGAGGCGATCACCGCCCTCGCCCGGGTCGAGAACTTCGACGTCCGGGCGCTCGCCCTGGCTTCCCGGGAGACCGCCAACCCGGTGGTCGGCCTGGTCCGGGCGCTGACCGCGCTGGTGGCGGCCGAGCACCCGGAGGCGGCGGAGTACGTCCACTCCGGCTCGACCAGTCAGGACATCCTGGACACCGGGGCGATGCTGGTCGCCTCCCGCGCGCTGCGGATCATCCGGGCGGACCTGGGCCGGGTGGCCGAGTCGCTCGCCGCCCTGGCCGCGGCGCACCGCTCCACCCCGATGGCGGGGCGCACCCTCGCCCTCCAGGCCGTGCCGACCACTTTCGGCCTGAAGGCCGCCGGATGGCGGCAGTTGGTGCTGGACGCCGACCACCGGCTGGCGCTGGTCGAGCGGACCGGCCTGCCGGTCTCGCTGGGCGGCGCGGCCGGCACCCTGGCCGGGTACCTGGAGAACGCCCTCGCGGCCGACCCGGCGACCGGCGACGACCCGGCCGCCTACCTGGAGCGCCTGGTCGACGCCTTCGCCGCCGAGACCGGCCTGGCCCGGCCGGTCCTGCCCTGGCACGCGCTGCGGACCCCGCTCGCCGACCTGGCCGCCGCGCTCGCCTTCACCACCGGGGCGCTCGGGAAGATCGCGATCGACGTGCAGACCCTGACCCGGACCGAGATCGGCGAGGTCGGCGAGCGGCCGGTGGCCGGACGCGGCGCCTCCTCGGCCATGCCGCACAAGCAGAACCCGGTGCACTCGACGCTGATCCGCAGCGCCGCGCTCCAGGTACCGGTCATCGCGGCGGGCCTGACCCAGTGCCTGGTCACCGAGGACGAGCGCTCCGGCGGCGTCTGGCACGCCGAGTGGCAACTGCTGCGCGAGGCGCTCCGGCTGACCGGCGGCGCCGCGCACACCGCGGTGGAACTCGCCGCCGGCCTCCAGGTGCGGCCCGACCGGATGGCGGCCAACCTCGCCCTGACCGGCAGCCAGATCGTCTCCGAACGCGTCTCCGCCGTCCTCGTCCCCCTGCTCGGCCGGGCCCCGGCCCGCGCCCTCGCCACCCGGGCCGCCGGGACCGCCGCCGCCACCGGCCGGGAGCTCGCCGACGTGCTCGCCGAACTCCCCGAGCTGAAGGGACTGTTCACCCCCGAGGCGCTGGCGGCGCTCTGCCGCCCCGAGGACTACCTCGGCGCGGCCGTCCCGCTGGTCGACCGGGCCCTCCGGCCCTGACCCCCGCGCCGCACCGCCTCGCACCGGGGCGGTGCGGCGCGGGGCGGGCGGGCGCGCCGGGCGGGCGTCCGGGGCGTCGCCCCGGGGTGCCTCGACCAGCGGCCGTCAGCGCTTCGGCCCCTTCCCGGGCGTTCTCCCGTCCTTCTCGCCCCGCTCCCCCTTTTTCTTCCCGTCGCCGGCCCGGGGGGCTTCCGCCGGGCCGGAACCGGGCCCGGCCGTGTCCTGCGGGACCGACCGGGCGGGCGCGCTGCCGCCGGCGGCGCTCGCCGACGGCGCCTGCACCGGCGCCTGCACCGGCGCGGCGGCGGGCGGGGCGGCCGGCGGGGCGGAGGGCGTGGGCGCCGGGGCGGGGGTGGAGGTGACCGCGGGTCGTGGCGCGGGCGGGGCCGCAGGGCGTTCGGTGCCGAAGGCCATGCTTCCGGCTCCGGCCGCGAGCAGCAGCCCGACCGTTCCCGCGGACAGCGCCACGCGCTTGCGACGGGCGACGCTCCGGCCCGCCGGGGCCTCGGATCGGGAGGCCGGGGGCTCCGGCGTCCGCGGGTCGAGCAGGTCCGCGCACGCGGCGGCGGAGGGGCGGGCGGCGGGGTCCGTCCGGGTCATCGCGCGCAGGGCCCGGGCGAGCGGCGCGGGCGCGCCCGGCGGGATGGCGGGAGAGTGCAGCAGGCGGGCCAGCGTCGCTTCCATCGGGCCGCCGGGGTAGGCGCGCTGTCCGGTGAGGCACTCGATCAGCAGCAGGCCCAGCGCGTAGACGTCGACGGGCGGGCGGGCGCCCTCGCCGCGGACCTGCTCCGGCGCCAGGTAGGCGGGGGTGCCGACGACGAAGCCCGTCCGGGTCGCCTCGGCGTCCTGCGTGCACTCGTCGAGGGGGTGGCGGGCGATGCCGAAGTCCGTGAGGCGGGGGCTGCCCGAGGCGTCGATCAGCACGTTGGACGGTTTGACGTCGCGGTGGACGACGCCCTGTTCGTGGACGAACGCGAGGGTGCCGGCGAGTTCCCGGCCCAGCCGGAGCGTGGCGGAGACGGACAGCGGTGACGTGCGCAGCACGTCGGCCAGCGTCGGTCCGTCCACGAGCTCCAGGACGAGGTAGGGGCGGTCATCGGCGCTCCCGTGGTCGTAGACCTCGACCACGCCGGGGTGCCGGAGCCGGGCCAGCGTCCGCGCCTCGGCGGTGAACCGGCGGGCGAAGTCCTCGGGGGCGCCGCAGCGCAGCACCTTCAGCGCGACCTCCCGGCCCAGGCGCAGGTCGACGGCGCGCAGCACTTCGGCGGCGCTCCCTCGCCCCAGGGTGCCCTCGACCCGGTACCGGTCGGCGAACAGGGCCGTGCCGTGGATGCTCTCTGCTGTCACGCTCATGCCACTCTCCGTTGCCGGCCGGCCGACCTCACCGTGCGGATGGGCCGTGGTCCGCCGACGCGTACCCCCGATGCGCGACGCGATGCCCGATCCGGGCGGGGCGTGTGCCACGACTTCCACGACGGACGCCCGGGCGGGCCGCTCCGGGCACTGCGCCCCGCGGAGAGGGCGGTCTCGAAGCGGCAACCGCCGTCGACGTTGCGGACACGGGCCCGCCGTCGGACTTCCGTCCCCTCCGCCCGGGGCGGCCGGGCCCGCCGGAGGGCTCGCGGCACGATCACCCGAGCCGCGCGGGCGGGTCGCCGCACCCCCGCCGCCGCCGGCCGCTCCCGGCGGCGGCCGTCCGGCTACCTGCGTCCCCAGGCGAGGTGCAGGACGGCGAGGTCGTCGGTGTGGCGGCCCGCGTTGAGGGCTTGGGCCTGCTCGATGATCCGGTCGATCCGGGCGGCGGGTCCGGCCGGGTCGGAGGTGTCGGAGGCAGCGGAGGCGGCGATCAGGGAGAGCAGCCCGTCAGTGCCGAGCCGTCGGCCGGTGTCGCCGTCGTAGCCCTCGACCAGTCCGTCGGTGTAGAGGGTCAGGGCGCCGCTGGCGGGGAGCGGGACGACCGTGGGGGGCCAGTGGCACAGGCCCGGCATGATGCCCAGGGCGATGCCGGGGGCGGCACTGACCGGCCGGGTCCCCCGGTCGGTGGTCATCAGGGGCTCGTGGTGCCCGGCGAGGTGGAGCGTGGCGGTGCCGCTCTCCTGCTGGAGGGTGAGCAGGGTGCAGGTGGCGAAGAGCGAGGCGTCGTCGCGTTCGGCGACCAGGACGCGTTCCATCAGGTTCAGCAGGTCGCCGTCCCGGTGACCGCCGAGGACGAGCGAGCGCCAGGCGATCCGCAGCAGGACGCCGAGGGCGGCGGCGTCGGGTCCGTGGCCGCTGACGTCGCCGACGACGGCGTGCAGGAGGCCGTCATCGCCCTCGACGACGTCGAGGAAGTCGCCGCCGAGCAGCGCCGTCGGGGCACCGGGTATGTAGCGGCTGGTCACCGTGACGGTCGAGGTGCCGAGCATGGGGGGCGGGAGCAGGCCGCGTTCCAGGCGGGCGTTCTCCTCCGCGCGCAGGCGGCTGGCCTGGGCCTGGATGGCGGCGTGCTCCGTCCGGCTGCGGTAGACGGCGTAGCGCAGGGTGCGGCGCAGCAGTTCGGCTTCGACCTTGCCCTTGACCAGGTAGTCCTGGGCTCCGGCGGCCATCGCCTCGGCGCCGGCCCGGCTCTCCGCGAGTCCGGTCAGGACGATGACGGCGTTGTGCGGTGCGAGGTCGCGCACCGCCGTGACGGCCGCGGTGCCGGCCGCGTCGGGCAGGTGCAGGTCGAGCAGGATGCAGTCGATCTGCCGTTCGGCCAGGACGGCTCTGGCGCCGGCGACGGTGGGTTCGACGGTGAGTTCGAAGCTCAGCCCGGTGTCGTAGAGCAGTTCCTCGACCAGGAGGGCGTCCGCGTCGTCGTCCTCGACGAGCAGGATGCGGTAGGTCTGTTCTTCTTCCGCGCGCCCGGACACGGCGGTGAGGGGGAGGGTCACCGCGGCTGCCGCTCCGGTGCGGCGGGGCCGACCTGTTCGGTGCTCGGGGCGGCGGGATCCTCCGGGGAATCCGGGGACTCCGGGAGTTCCGGGGGTTCCGCGGCGAGGGTGAAGGTGATGCGGGTGCCGTCGGTGCGGGTCGGGTCGACCTCGATGGTGCCGCCGTGGAACTCGACGATCTTCTTGCACATGGCCAGGCCGATGCCGCTGCCCGCGTACTCCTCCTTGGTGTGCAGGCGCTGGAAGATGACGAAGACCTTGACGGCGAACTGGGCGGGGATGCCGATGCCGTTGTCCGTGACGGCGAAGCGCCACAGCCCGCCCTCCCGCTCGGCGCTGACGTGGACGCGCGGGGGGACTCCGGGGCGGCGGAACTTGACCGCGTTGCCTATCAGGTTCTGCCAGAGCATCCCCATCTGGGTGGGGTCGGCGACCAGGGTGGGCAGGGAGTCGTGGGTGATCTCCCCCCGCACCTCCTCGATGCCGATGCTGAGGGTCTCCAGGGTGCGTTCCAGGACGTGCTCCAGGTCGACTTCCTGGTGGTTGTGGTGGACCCGTCCGACCCGGGAGAAGTCGAGCAGGTCGTTGATCATGACCTGCATCCGGTTGGCGCCGTCGACCGCGAAGTCGATGTACTGGTCGGCCTTGGCGTCGAGTTGGCCGCCGTAGCGGCGCCGGAGCAGCTGCGTGAAGCTGGAGACCTTGCGCAGCGGCTCCTGGAGGTCGTGCGAGGCCACGTAGGCGAACTGCTCCAGCTCGGTGTTGGAGCGCTGGAGGTCGGCGGCCTGGGCGTCCAGGCGCAGCCGGGCCTGCTCGGTGAACGCCAGCTCCCGCGTCAGCCGCCGGCGCATGGAGTCGATCTCGGCGCTGAGCCGGCGCAGGTCGGCGGGGCCGGTGGGGACGATGGGGTGCTCGAAGTCGCCCGCGGCGATCCGGCGGGCGTCCGCGCCGAGCCGTTCCAGGGGCCGGTTGATGCCGCGGCGCAGCCCTTCGAAGACCAGCGCGGTCAGGACGGCGATGACGACCGCGATGGCGGTGAACACCCAGTTGCGGATCCGCGTGGTGGAGAGCAGGTCGGCCCGGGCGGCGGCGCGGTCGGCCCGCAGGTGGTCCTGCTCGCCGGCCAGGGCGGCCCGGAGGCGGTCGAACGCGGCCTTGCCGGTGTCGGCCAGGGCGGCGGTCTGCGGGGAGGGCGCCCCGGGGGGAGCGGCGGCGATCGGCTCGGCGGTCTCCTGCCGCCACCGGGCGGCGGCGTCCTCGACGGCGGCGAGGTCCGCGAGCGCGTCGGCGTCGCCGTGCAGGAGCCGGGTCAGGGTGGCGACGTGCGCCTTCTCGTCGGCCAGGCCCTGCCGGTAGGGCTGGAGGAACTCCGGGTTGCCGGTGATGCCGTACCCGCGGATCCCGGTCTCCTGGTTGAGCAGGACCGACTCCAGGCGGAACGCGGTGGACAGCGCGGGCGAACGGACGTCCACGAGCTGGGTGCTGATGGTCTGGGAGCGGTCCAGCACCCAGAACCCCAGGACGCCCAGCAGGACCAGGACCACCAGGGAGAGCCCGGCACCCGCCCGCAGCCAGCGTCTGGTGGTCCATGCGGAGAACGGGCCCCGGCGCGGTGTCCTCGGTTCGTCCTGCATGGTCCCTGTACCTCTCCGCTGGCGGCCGTCCGGTGGGACGGCGCAGCGCTCACTGTAGAGGCCGGAGGACAAGCGTTGTTGTCGGGGGTGAGGTGAGGGCCTATGGTTCCAGTCATGCCCGGCAACGACTTCCTCCTCCGGGCCACCGCGCGGGAGACGTCCGAGATCATGGACGCCGCGGTGGCGCGCACGGCGCGGCACCTCGCCGACCGGCTGCTGACGGGGAACGGTCCGCTCCGTCCCCCCGGGCTCCCGGAGGACCCGATGGGACGGGCCCTGGGGATGCTGCACATCCTGGACCAGCTGCAGCGGGCCGCGGAGCGCCTCCGGGCGGACGCGGCCAGGACGGCGGCCCGGACCGGAGCCGGCTACCCCCAGCTCGGCTCGGCCTGCGGGCTGACCCGCCAGGGAGCCCGGCAGCGCTGGCCGGGCCTCTACGACCATTCCGACGAAGAACCTACGGAGACCCCGATCATGACCAGCCCCGCCCACGCCTTCGACGTGCTGCTGGTGGAGGACGACGCGGCCGACGCCATGCTGATCGAGGAGGCGCTGGCCGAACGCGGCGCCCGCAACCTCGTCCAGGTCACCGACGGTCTCGCCGCCCTGGAACACCTGCGCGCGCCGGACTCGCCCCGCCCCGACCTGATCGTCCTGGACCTCAACATGCCCCGGATGAACGGCCGCGACCTGCTGCGGGTCCTCAAGTCCGACGAGGACCTGCGGACGATCCCCGTCGTCGTGCTCACCACCTCCGCCGCCCCTGACGACGTCGCCGGCGCCTACAGCAGCCACGCCAACGCCTACGTCACCAAGCCGGTCAACCTGGCGGAGTTCGAGCAGGCCGTCCAGAGCATCGACGCCTTCTACCTCGACACCGCGACCCGCCCGCCCCGCCGCTGAAGCGCTGAGCCGCTGAGCCGCCGGGACCCGGTGCCGCGACGCCGGCGGGTGCGGCGAAAGCACGGGTCGGGCTGTTCCGGCGGCGGCGCTCCCGCAGGCCGTCGCACCACTGCCGGTCGACACCGGTACCGGCATCGGCACCAGCGGGGACGCGGAATCTCCGGCGGTGGCCTCGCCGCCGCACCCAGGACGGCCGCTACGAGGCGGCCGACTTCGCCCGCTGGGCCGCGATCAGGTCGCGGTACCAGGCGAACGACGCCTTCGGGGTCCGCCGCTGGGTGGCGAAGTCGACGTGCACCAGGCCGAAGCGCTCGCCGAACCCCTCTCCCCATTCGAAATTGTCGAGCAGCGACCACGTGTAGTAGCCGCGGACGTCGATGCCGGCGGTGGCGGCGCGCGCGAGGGCGTCGAGGTGGCCGGCCAGGTAGTCGATGCGGGGCGTGTCGTCGAGGGTGGCGTCGGTGGAGCAGCCGTTCTCGGTGACGGTGATCGGGGGCAGCGCGTCGCCGTAGCGCCCGCGCAGGGTGAGCAGGAGTTCGTACAGGCCCTCGGGGACGACGGGCCAGCCGAAGTGGGTGCGCGGGACGCCTTCGATCGGCGCTTCGGCGAACGGCAGGCCCGGGTCGGTGGGGGCGGCGATCCGGGTCGGGTTGTAGTAGTTGACGCCCAGCCCGTCCAGGCCGCCCCGGGAGATCAGGGCCAGGTCGCCGTCGTGGACGGCGCCGTGCAGGTCCGGTCCGACGCCGTACGCGGAGAGGTCCGGGTAGCGTCCCAGCAGCAGGGGGTCGGTGAACAGCCGGTTGTGCAGCGCGTCGTACGCCTCGGCGGCGGCCCGGTCCTCGGGGGCGTCGCTCGCGGGCCGCACCGGGGTGAGGTTGTTGGCGATCAGGACCTCGCGGCCGCGGGTCCGCAGTGCCGCGGCGGCCAGGCCGTGGGCGAGGAGCTGGTGGTGGGCGGCGGGCAGCGCGTCCAGCATCAGGGTCCGGCCCGGGGCGTGGATGCCGAGGGCGTAGCCGTAGACCATGTGCACGAACGGCTCGTTGAGGGTGGTCCAGGCAGGCACTCGATCACCCAGCCGGTCGGCCGTGACGCTCGCGTACTCGGCGAAGCGGTGGGCGGTGTCGCGGTCGAGCCAGCCGCCGGTGTCCTCCAGGGCCTGCGGGAGGTCCCAGTGGAAGAGGGTGGGGAGCGGGGTGATCCCGGCGTCGAGGAGGCCGTCGACCAGGCGGTCGTAGAAGTCCAGCCCCGCGGTGTTCACCGGCCCCCGCCCGGCCGGCTGGACGCGCGGCCAGGCGATCGAGAAGCGGTACCCGTCCACGCCCAGGTCCCGCATCAACTCCACGTCCTGCGGCCAGCGGTGGTAGTGGTCGCAGGCGGTGCGCCCGGTGTGGCCGTCGCGGATCGCGCCGGGGCGGGCGGTGAAGGTGTCCCAGACGGACGGGCCGCGGCCGTCCGCGTCGACGGCGCCCTCGATCTGGTAGGCGGCGGTGGAGACACCCCAGCGGAATCCGGCGGGCAGGTCGTAGCGGTCCGGCACGGGTGCCTCCTGACGAGCGGCGAATGAACATGAGGAGTGCTCATGTTAGGGAGTGGGGCGGGAGAGATCCAGAGCCCGGCGCCGATCACCCCGCGAACGCCCGGCAGACGGCCTGCGGACGGCCTGCGGGGGGGTGCGGCCGGGTCACGCCCCCACGGTCGGCCCCGCCGAACGGCCCCGGGAGCCGGGGCCGTTCGGCCCTTCCGGGCGTCCGGGGCCGCTGTGGACAGTGAGCCGAGGTCAGCGAGGTGTCCGGCTCCGACTGCGGGGCCGATCGGGTGGGCGCGGGCGCCCAGGGAAGGCCGTGCGATGGAAACCGACGAGGTCATGCTGGCTGTCCGGCTCACCACCGCGGAGCGGACGCTGCTGCGGCGGCTGGCGCGCGGACACCGGGGCGACGTGTCCGAGGTGGTCGCGGACGCGCTGCTGGACGTCCTGCCGATGCTGCTCACACCACCGGGCCGCGAAGACCAATTTCCTTGGCATACAAGCAAGTTCACCGCCCCGCCGAGCCCGTTCGCCCCGTGCGCGGTGACGGTCTGGCTGCCGCCGGAGCTCGCCGAACTGCTGCCCGCGCTCGCCGCCCGGCTGGCCGGACGGGCGGCCGCCACGGGCTCCCCCGCGCCGCTCACCCCGTGCGCCGCGCTGGGCACCGCCCTGCGGCTCTGGCTGCGACAGGACCCGGAGCGCCTGGCCGCCGGCCTGCACGCACTGCACTGCGGCGCCGCACACGCGCACCCCCACGCGCAGCCGCAGCCGCACCCGGCATCCGTACGGCAGCGGCCCGTCGCGGCCTGATCCGCCCGTCACGGGCCTGATCCGCCCGTCACGGCCAGGACCGCTCGCCGGACATGCCGTCAGCCCGTCAGGCCCCCGCCGAGCAGGGCCTTTCGGCGCCGGAGCGGGGGCGGGAGCGGGGCCGTCGGGCCGCTGCCGGCGGGACCATCGGCCCTGGGGCGGCGGGCCGGCGGCGGACCACCATGGAGCGCCACCGCTCGGCGGGGTGGTGCCGCTCTCCCCGGACGCCTCCCCCGCCGGGCGGTCCGGCACGCGCCGCCGGGCGGGGCCCGAGTCGCCCCCGGGCGGCGCGCACCCGGTGGACACCGCCCCGGCCCGCCACGACCTGCCGGTGCGCCGCCGACGCTCCCCTTCCCGCACGGACCGACCGGAGGTCGAACCGCCATGGCCCACCCCGTCCTCGCCCTCGGCACCGCCGCGCTGACCGCCACCGGCAGTGCCTGGTCCCTGCCCGCCTTGCCCGCCCTGCTCGACCTGCGGGCCGGACCGGACCGGCCGCGCGCCGCCCGCCTCACCGCTGCCGGCTGCCTCGCCTGGTGGGGCGCCCTGGCCGCGACCGCCCTGCTGCTCACCACCCCGCTGCCCTGGCCCGTCCCGCTCGGCGCCGCGCTGACCGGCACGCTCGGCGCCCTCGCGCTGCGCGCCGCCGCCGGCGCGGAACGCCGCGCCGCGCGCCGCGAACAGGCACGGCTCTGGGGCGCGCCGGGGCCCGCCCTCCCGTGCGCCCTCCCGTACGAGCTGCCGGCCGCCGTCCCGCCCCGGCACGCCCCGGCGGTGGGCTGGCTCACCACCGGACTGGCCGCCGTCGCGGCGGGGGCGGCCGCGACGCTGCTGGCCGGGCGGCCGGGACCGGCCGGGTCGGCGGTGCTGACGGTCGCCGCCTCGGCGGGGCTGTGCCTGCTGATCGTGCTGGTCGCGCTGCACCGCCCCGGCCCCCGCTGACCCCGCTGACCGCCGCCCGCCGCCACGCCCGAGGAGCCCGCCATGCCCGCCTCCCCCTCCGCCTCCCCCGCCGCCCCTCCCCTCCCCGGGGACGCGCTCGCGCTCGCCCGGGCCCGGGTCGCCGCCGCCGCTGCCGCTGCCGCGCGGGACGCCTCCGCGCTGGTCGAGGCCGTGCGGGTCCGCCTCACCGCCGCGCCCGGACGCGTCCTCGCCCAGGTCAACGCGGAGGTCGACGGGCGGCGGGTGCGCGTGCAGCTCGCCGCCCGCACCGCGGGAGAGGCCGCCGAACGGCTCGCGGACGGGCTGCGCCGGCGGGTGCGCGCCGTCTCCGCGAGCTGGCGGCCCCGGCCCTGGCCGTCCGCCGAGCCGGCCGCCGAGCCGGGCACCGGACCCGCCGCCGCCCGCTCGGGGCGGATCGTCCGCGTCAAGTCGCCCGCCCTGGTGTGGTGTTCGCCCGACGCGGCGGTCCGCACCCTGGACGCGATGGACTACGACATCCACCTGTTCACCGACCCGGCCACCGAGACCGACGCCGTCGTCCACCGGATCGGCCCGACCGGCTACCGCCTGGCCCGCACCCTCCCGGCCGGCCCGCCGCACCGGCCCGCCACCCCGCTCACCCTCAGCCCGCTGCCGGCCCCGCCGCTGACCGACCGGCAGGCCGCCGCCCGCCTCACCACCGCCGACCTCCCGTACCTCTTCTTCGCCGACCCGGCCACCCGCCGCGGCCGCGTCCTCTACCGCCGCCTGGACGGCCACCTCGCCCTGCTCACCGGCGCGCCCTGAGCGGCCTTGGACACTTCGGCCCGGGAAACCCGGGTGAACGGCCGCTGACCTGCCCGCTAGAGTCGCGCTCCGTGGAAGAACAGCCGATCACCGTGCACCGCATCCGCTCCGGCGCGCGCGAGTACCGCGTCGTCCGCTCGGCCCCGGGTCCGGGGCGGCTGGTGCTGCGGGACGAGCACCACTGGATGACGCTGTACGCCGACCGGCCGGGCCTGGCGCGGCTGCTGGCGCTCTGGTCGCTGGCCGCCCGTTCCCCGCACACCCTGCTGTACCTGCCGCTGCGTGGTCGGCCGATGCCCGACGGTCCGCTCCCGGGGCCGGTGTCCGAGGCCGGGCAGCCCGGGCTGGACCTCGTCCTGGCCCACCACTCGCTGGGTTTCCGCCCGAGCGCCTGGAAGGAGGTCCGCGCCCGCCTCGGCCCGGGCCGGCCGCAGCGCACCGGCACCCCCGACACCGAGTTCACCGTCCGGTCCGGGCGCGCCGAGCGCTTCCACCACGCCGAGTTCCGCGACCACCTGCACTTCGCCACCGCCGCCGGAACCCTCTTCGTGACCGCCAGCGCCCCGGCCTTCCGCGACGCCGGCGCCGAACTGCGCTCCCTCCTCGCCGACGCCCCGGCCGTCCACCACCGCCACTACCGCCGGCACCCCGACCTCCCCGAGGTCCCCGTCTACCAGCACGTGTGCGTCGAGCTCTCCACCGCCCCCACCCGCCACGGCGACCTCCACGGCCCTTTCCTCCCGGGCATGCTGCACGTGCAGTACTGCCCGGAATGGGCGTACTGATCACCAAGCGCCGCATCGGGAAACCCCTCGCTCACATCCGGCCCAACTTCGGACACCCGCCTCCGCGCCGCCGCCCGGGCCCGTACGGTCCGCCCCGGGCCCGCTGCGGTCCCGGCTCCGCACACGTCGACAGGAGGACACGGTGGCACCACGACCGGGAGGGGAGTCCGACAAGTTCGGCAACCGCTACGAGGGGGCCTGGACGGTCCGCCAGGCTCTGAACGTGCTCCTGGGCAGGGGTGAGTCGATCGTCCTCGAACCGGCTTCCCCGCTGGGCGACGGCGTCGAGTTCCTGTACCGGCGCGACGGCGTGACGCAGGCCCACCAGGTGAAGCGGCAGCACCGGAACGCGAACAGCTGGAGTGTGCACTCGCTCCGCGAGAAGGGCGTCTGGGACGCGCTGCGGTTCCACGTCGAGGGCGGCCGCACCTTCCACTTCGTGTCGACGGTGCCCGCCCGGGCGGTCGAGGAGCTCACCGACCGCGCGCGCCGTTCCGACGACGCCGCGGCCTTCCGGCGGGAGTGGCTGTCGGACGGCCTCGGGGACCAGTTCGACGCCCTCGCCTCCGCCGCCGTCTACGGCTCGGCCGAGGTGGCCTGGCGCATGCTGCGCGGGCTGTGGGTGGAGTGGCACAACGAGCGGGAACTGATCGACACCAACGCGGTGCTCGCCGAGCAGGTCCTCACCGGCGCGCCGGGCCACCCGGCCGCGCTGACCCTGGGGGACGTCCTGCTGGCCGGCCTCGGCAGCACGCTCGACGCCCCCGCGCTCACGTCCCGCCTGGCGGTGCACGGGCTCCGGCCGGCCGGCCGGGCGGAGGGCGCCGCGGTGGCCGAGTCGGTCGCCGCGGCGACCCGGAGCTGGGCGGCGACCGTCGAGCCCGGCCTGCTCCGGCCGGTCATCGCGCGGGCGGAGGCGGACCTGCTGGTCGAACGGGTCACGGCCGACGGCCCGCGGCTCACCCTGCTGACCGGTACGGCGGGCAGCGGGAAGAGCGCCGTGCTGCACCAGGCGGTCGGAGCGCTCACGGCATCGGGGACGCCGGTGCTCGCCTTCCGCCTGGACCGGCTCGCCCCCTTCGACTCGACCCACCGGCTCGGCCGGCACGTCAAGCTGGCCATGTCGCCGGTCGGCGCGCTGGCCACCGCCGCGGCCGGGCGGCCCTGCGTGCTGGTGGTGGACCAGTTGGACGCCGTGAGCCTGGTGTCGGGGCGCAGCTCGCAGGCGTTCGGCCCGGTGGCCGACCTGATCGGCGAGGCCGCCGCCTTCCCGGCGATGCGGGTCGTCCTCGTCTGCCGGGCCTTCGACGCCAAGGCCGACCCGCGGATCCGTGAACTGGCCTCCGCCGACGATTCGGTACGGCTGGAAGTGGGATCGCTGGCCAGCGCCCAGGTGAATGCCGCGCTCGTCGGCATGGGCCTGGATCCGGGGCGGCTGACGTCCTCGCAGCGCGCGCTGCTCGGCTCCCCGCTGCACCTGTTCCTGCTGGCCCAGCTCGCGGACCGCCCGGACGTGCTCACCGGGCTCCGTTCCCGTCGGCAACTCCTGGACGCTTTCTGGGAGTTCAAACGGGGCCAGTGCGATGTGCGGCTTCCTTCGACGCGTTTCCACCGAGCGGTCTCCGCAGTCGCCGCGACCATGAGCGAGCGCCAGCAGCTCTTCGTTCCGGACAGCGTGCTGGACACGGACGACCTCGCCGCGAGCGGACGGGTCCTGGTGTCGGAGAACGTCCTGGTCCGGGACGGCCGGAAGCTCGCGTTCTTCCACGAGAGCTTCTTCGACTACGCCTTCGCCCGGGACTGGCTCCGGCGGAACGACGGCCTGGTGGAGTTCCTCACCGGCGCGGAGCAGGAGCTGTTCCGGCGCGGGCAGCTGCGGCAGGTCCTCGACCACCTGCGGGAGCAGGACGAGGAGCGCTTCGCCGAGGAGGTCGAGGCGCTGCTCACCGCCCCGGGGATCCGGTACCACCTGAAGGAGGTGGTACTCGCCGTCCTGCGCGGCCTGCCGGATCCGACCGCCGCGGAGTGGGGCGCGGTCTCCCGGGTCCTGGCGGGCCGCCCCCCGTTCATGGACCAGGTGGTGAACGCGGTCCGAAGCCCGGCCTGGTTCCGCCGCGCGGACGACGAAGGCGTGGTCGCCGACTGGCTGGCCGGCGCGGACAGCCGGGAACGGGACTGGGCGATCCAGCTGTTGGGTGCGGCGTCCGACGAACTCCCGGACCGGGTGGCCCAGTTGCTGGAACCGCACACCGCGCACCCGCAGTTCGGCTCCTGGCTGGCCTGGATCATCCGCTTCGCCAGGATCGGCGAGAGCCGACCGCTCTTCGACCTCCTGCTGGGCGCCGTACGGGCGGGCCGCCTGGCCGGCCACGATCGCGACCTCTGGGTGGCGGTGGACGAATTCGCCGACGAACAGCCTGCGTGGGCGGTCGAGTTGATCGGCGCCCAGCTCATCGACGGGCCCGACGCGCTCCGGCTGGACAAGCGGGGCAGGGTGGCCGCCCTGGAAAGCCGGGACCACTTCGGGGTGAAGGTGATCACCGCTGCCGCGCTCGGCGCCCCGGCGGAGTACTGCCTGCGGGTCCTCCCGGCACTGGTGCGGGTCATGGCCGCGACCGCCATGCCCCGGAAGTGGGCAGGCCCGGCCTATGACCGCCACTTCTCCCTCCGGTCTCCCGAGGAGCAGCCCGGCGACCTGGCCGAAGCGCTCTACCACGGTGCGGCCGCCGCGCTGCGGGCGGTGGCGGCGGCGGATCCCGCCGGGGCTCGCGAGTTGCTGGCGCAACTGGCCGCCGCCCCGTTCGAGGCCGCGGTCTGGCTGGTGTACCGGACGCTGGCCTCGACCGGTGAAGCTCTCGCGCCCTGGGCGGCCGCGCTCCTGCTGGAGGGGAGGCACCGGCTGTTCGTGGGCTACGCCTCGCACTCCACCTGGGGAGCGCGTGACGTGCTGGTCGCCATCGGCGGCGCACTGCCCGACACCACGCTCGCGGACCTGGAGCGGCTGATCCTCCACCTGCGCCTCCCGCACAACGGCGAACTGTCGCCCTGGCACGAGTTCTCCCTCCTCTCGGCGCTCCCCGAGGACCGGCTCTCCGCCCCGGCGGGACGGCGGCTGGGCGAACTCCGCCGGCTGCTCGACCGGGCGGAACCGGATGCGCCGCAGGCGATCACGGCCGGCTTCGCCCGGTCGCCGATCCCCTCGGAATCGGCCCGGCAGATGAGCGACGACCAGTGGCTGGCCGCGTTGAAGAAGCACAGCCAGGACCGCACCGACTGGTCGACCGGTACCGGCGGCGCCCACGAACTCGCCCTGGTGCTGCAGGGCATGACGGAGCGGGAGCCCGTCCGGTTCGCCCGGCTCGCGCTGCGGATCGACGCCGGGACGCACCCGGCCTACGGCTCCGCGCTGCTCCGGGGCCTCGGCGACACCGAGCGGCTCGACGACCCCGAACCGCTCTTCGCCGCGGTCCGCCACTTCGCCGGCCAGCGCAGGCCCGCCCACGACCGCTGGCTGGGCTGGGCGGTCCGCCGGCACCTGGACGCCGTTCCGATCGACCTGGTGGAGGCCCTCCTGCGCTGTGCCCTGGAGTCCGACGATCCCACCCCCGCCAGGACCGCCACGACGCTGGAGGACAGCGACGGGGACCTGTTCACCTCGGGCATCAACACCGTGCGCGGCACCGCCGCCGAGTTCCTGGGCGACCTCCTCCTCTCCGACCCGGACGGCACTCGCGCCGCCCTGCTCCTGCCGCACGTGGAGCAGCTCGCCGCCGACCCCTCCCCCGCGGTCCGGACCTGCGTGGCGCACCTGCTGCACGCCGCGCTGCGCCACGACCGGGCCACCGTGGCCCGCGCGTTCGACGTGCTGGTTCAGGCCCCTGATCCGCTGCTGGCCTCGCGCACCGTGCTGCGCCTGTTCGTGGCCCTGTGCGACGGGGACCCGGCGGCGGGGCACCCGGTGATCGACCGCATGCTGCGCTCCGAGTTCGCCGCGGTGCGGAGGGCCGGTGGGCAGGTCGCCGCCCTCGCGGCGATGGATTGGGAGACGAACGAATTCCTGGCCGCGGTCCTCGGCGGCGATGACGGCCCCCGGATGCAGGGCGCCGCGGAAGTGTGCGCCCAGCGCCTCACCCGCACCGGGGACGCGGCCATCTCCCACCACGCGCTGGTCCGCTTCTTCCACCACCCCGACGAGGAGGTCCGGGAGGCCGCCGCCACCGTCGCCGCGGCGCTGCGCGGACACCGCCTGGCCCCGGTCCGCGCGACGCTGACCGCCCTGATGGAGTCGCGCGCGTTCGAGCCGGCCCTGCCCCAGCTGCTGATCACCCTCGACGATGCCCCGGACCGGATCGACGAACTGGCCCTGACCTGTGTCCGCCGCTTCCTCAAGGTGTTCGGCAAGGACGCGGCGGACCTGCGGACGGGGGCGGCCGCCGACGCCCACCGGATCGGCGAACTCCTGGTCAGGGCCCACGCCCGGGCGACGCCGAGGAGCCGACGCGCCGAAATCCTCGATCTAATGGACGAGTTGCTGCTCACCGGAGCCTTCGGAGTCACCCAAGCGATCACCGAGGCCGACCGGGACTGACCCGCCGCGGACGCCCGTCCGCATGCTGCCGCACGCCCCCGGCGCACCTACGACCGGGGGCGGGAAACGCCTGTTCCGGCCGGGTGGGCCGTGCTGTGCTGGGCGCATGGACGACTCGCGGACACCTCGCACCCCGTTCTTCCACGCCCTCTCCGCCGAGGCCCGGCGCGCCCTGGAGCGGATCGGCCGCACCCGGCGGTTCGCCTCCGGGCAGGTCCTCATCGAGGAGGGGGACGACCGGCAGGAGGTGTGGTTACTCCTCCGGGGATCGGCGAAGGTCACCCGCCTGATCAGCGACGGCAAGGCGTCGCTCGTGGACTTCAAGGTCTCCGGCGAACTGCTGGGCGAGATCGCCGCCATGGACTGCGGGCCGCGGACCGCCACCGTCACGGCCTGCCGCGACGGCTTGGCCCGCGTCATCGCCTGGCCCGACCTGCTGTCCTTCCTCCGCGAGCACCCCGAGGCGATGATCGCCCTGCACCGGGTGCTCGGCGCCCGTCTGCGCAGCTCCGACCGCAGGCGGCTGGAGTTCGGGGCGTATCCGGTCCTGATCCGGCTGGCCCGGGTACTGGTCGACCTCGCGGAGTCGTGCGGGACCAGGCTCCCCGACCGCGGGACCCCGCCCCGGAAGGTGTACCGCATCGACGTGGCCCTGACGCAGCTCGAGTACGCCTCGCTCACCGGGGTGAAGGAGCGCGCCGTGCACCAGGCGTTCGCCGAACTCCGCCGACTGGAGTTGGTCACCACGAACGAACGGCTGCCCCACGTCTCCGACATGGACCGCCTGCGCGCGATCGCGCTTCTGGACGAGGGCGCGGAGCGGTCCCTTGTCAAGTATTCCGCATGAATGCGTGATAGTCGGCAACCACGGCCGCTTGCCCAATAGTTGGCGTGCACCGCACCCGACACCCTTGGAAAGGTGGTCAGTTGCCATGACCGAGCAACTCTGCCCGCTGCCTCCGGGCAGCACTCCGCGCCGCCGGCTGTGCATGACGGTGGACGTGGCACGGTACAGCCGCCTCGACACCCTGACCCAGCTCGCCGTCCAGACGGACCTGGTCCGGCTGCTGGACGAGGCGGCCCGGCGCTCCGGGCTGGACCGCACGGCCTGGGAGCGCCAGCCCCAGGGCGACGCCGAGTTCGACGTCCTCCCGGAGGGCGTTCCGGAAACGGTCGTCCTGGGGCCGTTCGTCCACCACCTCTCGACCTGCCTGCACCTGCTCAACGCCCGGACGGACGGGCCGCGGCTGCGGATGCGGTTGGCGATCGACTCCGGCGTCGCCACGACCGCCGCACTGGGCCACGCGGGACCAGGACCGGTCGCCGTGGCCCGGTACGTCAACGCGCACCAGCTGAAGGCGGCCCTGGCCGGCCTCCCGTCCGCCGATCTGGCCGTCATCATCTCCGACCGGCTCTACCAGGACGTGGTCCGCTCCGGCCATCCCGGCCTCGACCCCGCCCAGTACCTGCGCGTCCACGTCCGGATCAAGGAGTTCCTCTCCTACGGCTGGATCCGGGTCCCCGGCCACGGCCCGGACGACCTGCGCGCGTTCGCGGACGGTCCGCTCAATCCGCCGCCGCCCCCGGCTCCGGCGGACGGGTTCCCGTTCAAGCTCGCCCAGCACGTGCGCCACGGCGCCGCCGTCGGACGGGACGTGCACGGGGCGATCACCATCGGGCCGGCCCCCTCCCCCTCGGACAGCGCCGCCCTGCACCTCGGATGACGGCCGGCCCGGAGAACACGCCGCAGACCGGCGAGAACCACCGGGTCCAGTGGCTGGAGCACGGGGTGAACGTCGGACACGCGGTCTACGGCGGCATCCACATCCACTCCGCCCCGGTGCCGGCCGCACCGTCCGGCCGGTACCCGGCACCAGCGCTCCCCGTCCCGCTGCCGACGCTGCGCACCGCCGAACTCCGATCCGCACTCCACCGCCTTTCCCTCGCCTGCGCGCACGCCGCCCAGGCCCTGTCGACCGCCGGGCCCGCCCCGGCCGGAGAGGAGTCTCAATGACGAAGTCAAGCCGCCTGTGTGGCTGGGACGGGGGTGAAGAGTCTGCCGTCGCGCAGGAGTGCCCACAGGACGCTGACGCGGCGTCGGGCGAGGGCGATGACGGCTTGGACGTGTCTGCAGCCCTCGGCGCGTTTCTTGAGGTAGAAGTCCCGGTTGGGACCGTCGTTGACGATGCTGGTCTGGGCGGACATGTAGAACACCCGTCGCAGGCGGCGGCTGTAGCGTTTGGGTCGGTGCATGTTGCCGGTGCGGCGTCCGGAGTCGCGGGGGACGGGCACCAGCCCGGCTGCGGAGGCGAGGTGGCCGGCGTCCGCGTAGGCCGCCAGGTCGCCGGCCGCGACGACGAGCTCCGCCCCGAGGATCGGTCCGATGCCGGGCATCGACTCGATGATCCCGGCCTGCGGATGGGTGCGGAAGACCTCTGCGATCTGCTTGTCGACCCGTTTGATCCTCTCGTCCAGGGCCAGGATCTGCGTGGCAAGGTCGGCGACGATCGCGGCGGCGACGTCCTCGCCGGGCAGCACGGTGTGCTGGGCGGCGGCGGCCTCCGCCGCGACGGAAGCCACTGTGCCGGGATTGCGGACGCCGCGCTTGGCGAGCCAGGCGGTGAGGCGGGCCGGACCCCTGCCCCGGAGGGCGGCGGGGGTCTGGTAGCCCGTCAGCAGGACCAGGGCGCCCTTGTGGGCGGAGTAGTCGAAGGCCCGTTCCAGGGCGGGGAAGACGCCGGTCAGCACGTCGCGGAGCCGGTTGATCATCCGCACGCGGTCGGCGACCAGGTCGGAGCGGTGCGAGGTCAGCAGCGCCAAGTCGGCCGCCAACTGGGCGGGAACGTCGATGGTGGTGAAGTCGCGGCGGTGGCGGGCGGTCTCGGCGATGACGTAGGCGTCGCGGGCGTCGGTCTTCGCCTCGCCCCGGTAGGCGCCGGACATGCGGTTGACGGTCCGGCCCGGCACGTAGACGACCTGCTGGCCGTGGGCGGCGAGCATCGCCAGCAGCAGTGCCGAGGCGGTGCCGCAGATGTCCACCGCCCAGCGGACCTCGTCGGCGAGTTCCAGGATCTCGCCGAGCGCGGTCAGGATCGCCGACTCGTCGTTGTCGACCTTCTTCGACCACAGGGTGGTGCCGGCCCCGTCGACCACGGCCGCCCAGTGGTGGCCCTTGCCGGCGTCGACGCCGGCCCAGGCCAGGGTTCGTCGCTCGCTCACGTGTCCCTCCTCGGATCCGCCCGAGTCCCGTCGGCCCGAGGAACACCCCGCCGTCGTCTCCGTAAACAGCGACCGCACACAGCGCGCACATCTCAATCAGCGGCCAGGGCGCCCCGGAGAACCGGACGGCCACTCCTCGGGAGCCACTGAAGACAAGAACCGATCAGCCACATCCGGCCCTCCCGGGCCGCTTAACACCTTACGGAGAACCGATGAGCTGGACGGCCCCGTTCACCTTCAAGCGCATCAGCCGCGCCCTGCTGACCGACCCGGAGGGCAGCCAACCCCACCTGGCCGTCCGCACGGAGGACGGCGACCGGCGGCTCTCCCCCGCAGAGTGCCGCCGGGCCCTCTACCGGCCGCACCGCGACGACGCCCTGCGGCCGGAGATCTGGCGCCAGGCGGTGTCCGACGCCCGCTCCGAGCCCCGGGAGGGGCCCGGCACCCGCACGCTGCTGCTCGTCTGGCTGACCCTGCCGGGAATGAACCGGCACCTGTACCGGCTCCTGGACCTCTGGCGGCTCGAACGCCCCGACCTGGAGGCGGAAGCCGTCCTGGGAGTGCTCACCGCCCTCTCCACCGCCGATCCGGACACGCCCGGGGTCGGCGGCCTGCTGATCAGGGGCGGCGTCAGGCAGATGTGGACGTACGCCTCCCGGGTCAGGAAGGAGGTCCCGGTCGTCGACCTCGGCCGCTTCGCCCGGGCTCGGAACACCGTGCCGCCACCGGTCGCCCGCCCGCTCCGCTCCGGCCGGTGGCGGCTGCGGACCGTCCCGCCCCCGCGTCCGGCGGGGCTACCCGGCACACTCCGGTTCACCGAGGCGCAGCGCCGGGTGGAGGGCGAACGGCTCGGCGCGCTCGCTCACAACACGGGCCTGTCCGAGCTGGTTCTCCGGGCCCGCCGCCACCAGGGGGGCTGGCTCGTCGGCACCCTCGCGCTCGGACCCGCCCGGAGGCCGCGATGAGTCCCCGCTCCGACCCGCCGATGGGGTTCGCCGAAGCCTTCGACCTGCCCCTGAGCATCGACCTGCGCACCGCCGCCCGCGCGATCGGCGTCTGCCCCGGCACCGCGTACAAGCTCATCCGCCGGAACGCCTTCCCGTGCTCCGTACTCCGGGTCGGCGGGCAGTACCGCATCCCCACCGCCGACCTGCTGCGCTCGCTCGGCATCGCGGAACTCCCGGTGTACGCGTCCGACTTGGCCGCAGGCGCCGAGATCGCCGACCGGCTCGACGGGCTCGGAACGGAGGAGTTCGAATGACCTCGCCGTCCCCTGAGCGGCACCCCGACCGGCCCCGACAGTGCTTCGTGATCGGCCCGATCGGCAATCCCCACGCCACCCACGGAAGTCCCGAACGCGCCGCTTACGAGCACCACTTGGAGGTGTTCGAGGAAGTGATCGCCCCGGCCTGCGCGAAGTTCGCCATCGCCGCCCTGCGCGCGGACGGCATCGCCAGCCCGGGCGACATCAACGAGCAGATCTGCCGGCACGTCATCAACTCCGATCTGGTCGTCGCGGACGTCAGCGGGGGCAACCCCAACGTGATGTACGAGTTGGGGCTCCGCCATCTCGGCGGCCGTCCGATCATCCACATCGGCGAGGACGGCCAACTGCCTTTCGACATCGCGTCGGTGCGGATCATCAGGTACCAGCGGACCCGCACTTCGCTCGCCGGAACCCGGCGCCGGATCGAGGACGCCTTGGCGGCCGGCATCCAGCACGGCTTCGAACTCCTCACGCCCGCACGCGTGTTGCGGGCGATCCAGCTCGACAGCAACCCCGCACCGGATCGGTCCACCGACCCGCCCCCGGAAGAGGACGACGACCGGCCGGGCCTGCTCGACGACTTCGCGGCCGTCGAGCAGGGGCTGGCCGAACTGACCGGGCAACTGGGCACGTTGGCGGGAGCGGTGGAAACCGTCGGCACGCTGACCGCGCGACACAACGCCGAGATGCTCGACCTCGTCCAGGCCAACGCGCCGGCGAGTGCACGGTTCGCGGCAGTGGCGCGGCTCGCCGACGCGCTCATCGCCCCTGCTACTGAAATGCACACCACCGCACAGGAGTTCTCCGCCGGAATGGCCGTCTTGGACAGCGGGATACGAACGGCGCTGGAGATCATCGAGACGACGGCACCCGAGGAACTCGACCAGGATGCTCTCGAATTCCTCGAACAGCTCGTCTCGCTGGACGAAGGCGTCAGGGCCGGCTTCTCCGAGCTCAGCACGCTGATCACAGCAGTCGGCCGCATGCACCTGATGAGCCGGCGGCTGCGCGGGCCGGCGAAGGCCATCTCCGGCGCGTTGCAGCGGTTGCACGCAGTCGTCACCCGCGTGAACGCTTGGGCCGACCGGGCCCGCGGACTGCTGCCGGTCGGCACCGGATAGCACCCGGCCGACGGGTCCGGACCCACCACGGGCCCGGACCCGTCGGCGCCGGCTACAGCCAGTTGCGGCGCTTGAAGATCAGGTAGAGGCTGACGCAGACCACGCCCATCAGGCCGATCGCGAAGGGGTAGCCGAAGGCCCAGTGGAGTTCCGGCATCTCCTCGAAGTTCATGCCGTAGACGGTGCCGATGAGGGTGGGGGCGAAGAGGATGGCGGCCCAGGAGGAGATCTTCTTGATCTCGTCGTTCTGGGCGTGGCCGGCTTCGGCGAGTTGCTTCATCTCCTCGTTCTGGCGCTGGGAGACCAGGGTGGCGTTGACGGTGAGGATGTTCTGGAGCATCTGGCGGAAGCCGTCGACGCGTTCGGCGGCGTAGGTGGCGTGGTCGGCGACGTCGCGGAGGTAGCGCTGGAGTTCCTCGTCGGTGCCGTACTTCTGGAAGCCGCCTTCCAGGGCGCGGAGGATCTCCAGCAGGGGGCCGGTGGCGCGCTGGAACTCGATGACCTCGCGGGAGAGTTCGTAGATGCGGCGGGAGACCTGGGGGTCGCCGCCGAAGACCTCGGTCTCGATCTCGTCGATGTCGTGCTGGAGGCCGGCGATGACGGGGGCGTAGCCGTCGACGACGGCGTCGAGGACGGCGTAGAGGACGGCTTCGGGGCCGAGGGCGAGGAGTTCGGGGTCGGCTTCGAGGCGGCTGCGGACCATCGAGATGTCGGGCGACTGGGAGTGCCGGACGGTGAGGACGAAGTCGGGGCCGACGAAGAGGTGGATCTCGCCGAAGTCGACTTCCTCGACGTCGTCGAGGTAGCGGGCGGCGCGCAGCACGACGAAGAGGGTGTCGCCGTAGCGTTCGAGTTTGGGGCGCTGGTGGGCGACGATGGCGTCTTCGAGGGCGAGTTCGTGGAGGTCGAACTTCTCTGCGGCTTCGACGAGTTGGGCTTCGGCGGGGCGGTAGAGGCCGATCCAGGCCATGGTGCCGGGCTTGCCGGGGAGGTCGCGGTAGATCTCGGCGAGGCTGGCGGGGGTCTCTGTCCGGCGGCCGTCGTGGTAGACGGCGGCGTCGACGACGGAGCGTTCCAGCGCGTCGGGTTCGCGGACGCCGTCGTGCTGCTCGGAGCGCGGGTCCATGGAGTGTTCGGGGGCGGCGGTGCGGTCGGCGGGCCGCTGGGCGGTCCGGCCGAAGGGTCGCCTGCTCGCGCGCACGGCGCGCACACGCCAGTCGGACACGGCGGTACCTCCACGGGTCTGGTGCCGCCGGGCCCGGTCGGGCGGGCGGGGCGGCGGGCCCCGCTGGACGCCGGGCGCGGGGCCGCGGCGCGGGGCCGAACGCGGGGTTCAGCGGGCGGTGCGGCGCGGACGCGGGGCGCGGCGGAGACCGGGAACGGGTGGGAACATCCCGGAGCGGGGCCGACTTCGGCCCGGACTACTGCACTCCACTGCTCTCACCTCCTGTACGTTCCGGGCGCCCTGGGGCGGCCCTGACCGCTGCCCAGTCTACCGGCCCGTTCCCGGGCCCCTCCGCCGGGCCTCGGGGAGGGACACCGGTCGGGGCCGTTCGCGGCTGTCGGCGGGGCGAAGATGAAAGGTGACGTGGTCTGTCACCTTTGGCGTCGATGCTTGAGGCATGGAGAACACGAACGATGACGGTGTCCGTACCGAACAGCCGCTGGCCGGCCGGATCGCCCTGGTCGCGGGCGCGACCCGGGGCGCGGGCCGGGCGCTGGCGGTGGAGCTGGGCCGGGCGGGGGCGACGGTCTACGTGACCGGGCGGACGACCCGGACCCGGGTGAGCGAGGTGGGCCGGGCGAGCGAGACGATCGAGGAGACCGGGGAGTTGGTGACGGCGGCCGGCGGGACGGGCGTCGCGGTGCCCACCGACCACCTGGACGAGGCGCAGGTGCGGGCGCTGTTCGAGCGGATCGAGGCGGCGCACGGGCGCCTGGACGTCCTGGTGAACGACCTGTGGGGCGGGGAGCACCTGACCGCCGGGTCGATCTTCGGGAAGAAGAGCTGGGAGACGCCGCTCGCCGACGGGCTGCGGGTGCTGGAACTGGGCGTCCGCTCGCACGTGGTGACGGCGGCGCTCGGCCTGCCGCTGCTGGTGCGTTCGGACGGGCCGCTGCTGGTGGAGGTCACCGACGGCACGGCGGCGTACAACCGCAGGTACCGGGAGAACCTCTACTACGACCTGGCGAAGAACGCGCCGATCCGGATGGCCTTCGGGCTGGGGTCGGAGCTCGCGGAGTACGGCGGCGCGGCGGTCTGCGTGACGCCGGGTTTCCTGCGCTCGGAGCAGATGCTCACCCACTTCGGCGCGACCGAGCAGACCTGGCGGGACGTCATCGCCGTCGAGCCGACCTTCGCGATCGCGGAGTCGCCCCGCTACCTGGCGCGCGGGGTCGCGGCGCTGGCCGCCGACCCGCGGCGGGCCGAGCGGTGGAACCGGAAGTCGACCTCCAGCGCCGAGCTGGCCCGGGTCTACGGCGTCACGGACGCGGACGGCAGCCGGCCGGACGCCTGGGGGTACTTCGACGCGCTGGAGGAGCGGGGGGCGGCGGCGGTCTCGGCGGACGACTACCGCTGAGCCCCGCCCGGGGTCCGACCGTCCGGGGCCCGACCGTCTGGAACCCGACCGCCCGGGTTCTCGTCGGCGTCCTCCTCCGGGTAGAGCGCGGCGAGGTCCCGGGCGTGCCGGGCGAACCGGGCGCGGAGCGCGGGCGGGGCCAGCACCTCGGCCTCGGCGCCGAGCCGGACGAGTTCGGCGAACGCGATCTCCTCGCTCTCCACGGCCAGTTCGAGGACGGTCCGGCCGCCGGGTTCCGGGGAGCTCGCGGCCAGTGCGGCCTCGGCCGCCGTCCGGTCGGTGACCTCGGGCAGGCGGCGCGCGCCCTCCGGGGTGAGCCGGAGGGTGACGGTGGCGCGCAGCAGGGTGCGGGCGAACCGGGCGCTGTGCTCCTGCCAGTACGCCGCCAGCTCGAAGGCCGCGTCGCGGCTGAACGGTTCGCCGGGCGGGGTGCGCAGCGCGCTGATCCGGTCGGCCCGGTAGGTGCGGTAGGCGGCCGCGTCCGGGACCCGGGCGACCAGGTACCAGACGCCCGCCTTCAGGACCAGCCCGTACGGTTCGACCTCCCTTGCCGGTCCGGGTTCGCGGCCGGGGCGGGCGTAGGCGAGTTCGACGGCGCGGTCGGCCCAGAGGGCGCGGGCGAGTTCCGGCAGCAGCTCGGGGGTGGACGGTTCGCGGAACCAGGCGGGGGCGTCCAGGTGGAAGCGCCGGGCCGAGGACTCGGCGGCGGCCCGCAGCGAGGGCAGCAGGGTCGCGGAGAGCTTGAGCCGGGCGGTGTCGGCGGCGTCGGAGAGGCCGAGGTCGCGCAGCGCGGTGGGCAGGCCGGAGAGGTAGAGGGTCTCGGCCTCGGTCGGGTCCAGCGTGGTGAGGCGGGTGCGGTGGCCGGGGGCGAGCCGGTAGCCGCCGGCCCGGCCGCGTTCGGAGCGGACCGGGATCCCGGCCTCCTGGAGCGCCTGGACGTCGCGGATGACGGTCCGTTCGGAGACCCCGAGCTCCCGGCCGAGCTCGGCGGCGGTGCGGCCGGGGCTGGACTGGAGCAGCAGGGCCATGCGGATCAGACGGGCGGCGCGCATGCGTCCCAGCATCGCCGATCCGCGCCCCGGCCGGACAATCCGCTGGCCCCGGCCGCCCCCGGTCGGCCACACTCGACGCATGATCGACAGCGACCCGGGAACCGGCCCGACCACGGCGGACGGCCGGCACGTGGCGGCCGCCCGGTCCGCGCCGGTCGACGACGCGCTGCGGGCCGCCGGGGCGATGGCGGGCGCCGCCGATCCGGCCGTTCGGGCCGCGGGCCACCTGCGGTTGGGGCGGCGCGCCCAGGTCGGGGTGGACGAGGTGCGGGCGTGGGTCGCGGACGCCGTGCTGGCCCTGGCGGCGGACGAGCGGGACGCCGGCGTGCTGCCCGCGCTGGTGCGGGCGCTGGAGTCGACGCAGGACGGGCGGGCGCTGCCGGTGTTGCTGGGGCTGGCCGGGCACCCGGCGTGGGAGGTGCGGGAGGCGGTCGCCCGGGGGCTGCCGTTCCTGGGCGGGGAGGAGTCGGGCCCGCGGCGGGTGCGCGCGCTGCTGGCGCTGTCCCGGGACGAGGACCCGGACGTGCGCGGGGCGGCGGTGTTCTCGCTCGGCACGCTGGAGGAGTCGCCCGACCCGGCGGTGCCGGACGCGCTGCGCGAGCGGCTGGCCGACGCGGACCCGGACGTCGCGGCGGAGGCGGTCCGCGGGCTGGCCCGCCGCCGGGGCGCCGCCGTCGTGCCCCGGCTGCTCGCCCTGCTGCGGGCGGAGGCCGCCGGGGCGGACGGCCCGCACCCGCTGACGCTGTCCGCCGCCGCCGTCCTGGGCCAGCCCGAACTGCTGCCCGCGCTAGCCGAGTTGGCGGCGGCCGACGCTGCGGACGAGCGGGTCGGCGAGGCGCTGGCCGCCTGCGACCCGGAGCGGACCGGGCGGCTCGACGCGCTGGCCTGGGAGGTGCTGACGGCCCTGCACGCCCGCCGGCCGGACCTGGACGCGGCGCTCTCCCGGACCCGCTTCACCACCGAGCTCACCCTGCGCGTCGGCCCCCGCCCCGGCCGGGACGGCGGCTACTGCGCGGCGGCCCTGCTCCGCCGCGCGGACGACGACCCGGCCGCCGCGGCCGCCCTGGTCGACGCCGACCACCCGCCCGCCGCCGTCTCGCGCTGAAACCGACCACGCGCCCGTCCACGCGCCCGTGCCGCGCCCCCGCGCGCCGGGCGGCCGGAGGGTGGAGTGCGGGTTTCGCCGGGAATGCCCCGGGTTGCCCCGTCCGTCGGCGTATCCCAGGAGCGTGCAGCCGTGAGCAGTCCCACTCCCCCGCAGTCGCCCGTCGTGTTCGACGCGCCCTTCTCGGACCGTTCGCAGTGGGCGGCCGGCGTCTCGTCGGCGTACCCGCCGAACGGGCGGAATCCGGGGGACGACAAGCTGGACCACCTGGTGCCGGGCTACGGGCCGGACGGGGACAGGTTCACCGCGCTGCGGGAGAGTTCGCGCAGTTGGCGGACGCCGCTGGTGACGACGGAGGGCACGGCGGGCGGGTTCGAGCTGCGGCCGGGCGACCGGCTGGAGGCGAGCTGCCAGGTGCTGGCGGACCAGGGGGTCTGGCCGGCGATCTGGACCTGGGGGCGGGACGTCGGGCCGGGGCGTCCGCAGCCGGGGCACGGCGAGGTGGACGTGCTGGAGTACCACGACGACCATCCGGGGCTGCTGGAGCTGAGCAACCACGTCCGCCCGGGCGATCCGGCGTACCTGGACGGGCTGGTGGCGCCGGGCCGGTGGTTCGACGTCGCCTGCGTGTTCGGCGCGGACTCGGTGCGCTGGGAGCTGGACGGCCGCGAGGTGTACGCGGACGGGCGGGGCGTCGGCCCGGACTGGCGGGCCTGGATCATCGTGAACCTGTCGGTGTCGGCCGGCCGCCGCTACCACCGCCGTCCGCGCGCCAACTCCCGCCGCCTGTCCTGGCGTTGCCGCGACCTGGCGGTCCGGCGCTCCGGCGGGGCCTGAGCCCCGCCGGAGCGCCGGGGAGGGCCGAGGGCGGCGGGCGCCGGGCGGCGGGCGCTCACCAGTCGGAGTTGCTCGCCCCCAGTCCGAGCAGCACCTGGTCGAAGCCGTTGCCGTCGCTGTCGTCGGTGTAGGACAGCGCGAGCGTGCCGAACGGCGAGGAGGCGACCGCGAGTTGCTCCTGCCGCCCGGTGCCGGTCTGGCTGACGGACTGGGCGGGCAGCCGGCCGGCGAAGGTGCCGTCGGGGTTGAGGCCGCGGGCCCACACGGCGGGGTCGGTGCCGGTGGTGTTCCAGCCGACGACGGCGTGGCGCTGGTCGTCGACGCCGATGCTCGGGGTGCCCGCGCCGGTGCCGGTGGAGATCTCGGTCTCGGCGGAGCCGGGGGTGCCGACGGCGGTGAAGGAGCGGGCCCAGACGCCGCGGGTACCGGTGTGGTCGGACTCCCAGGCGACCGCGAAGTCGCCGTTGAAGTCGGCTGCGACGGCGGCGTGTCGCTGCTGTCCGCCGCCGAGGCTGTTGGCGCTGCGGCGGGTCAGGGTGACGGCGCCGTTGGCCTTGGCGAGCTTGACCAGGCCGATCTGGTAGTAGCCGTTGCCGTCGGTGTCCTCGTCCCAGACCACGACGGCGTCGCCGGAGGCGGAGGTGGCGACGTCGGGGTTGTGGTGGGCGCCGCCGGTGGCGTTGACGGTGACCTCGTACGCCTTGGTGGCGGTCCCGGTGTACCCGGCGGCCTTCACGGTGGCGGCCGCGCTGCCCTGGACGTCCTCCCAGACGACGGTGAACGCGACGGCGGTGGTGCTGCCGGGCGCGCCGTCCGGGTCGACGGCGACTCGCGGGTGGATCTGCTGGCCGTCGGTGTTCGCGTTGGCCCGGCCGGAGCCGAGGACGCTGCCGGTCGGGGAGAGCACCCGGTAGGCGATGTTGTCGTAGCCGTTGCCGTCCGGGTCCTCGGCCCAGACGACGACGGCGTTGCCGCGGTCGTCGAGGCCGACGTCGGGCTGGAGGTGGCGCCAGGCGGTGCCGGCGGTGCCGCCGGCCGAGAGCTTCTGCTCGTAGGCCGGGGTGCCGTTGTGGTAGGTCCGGATCCAGACGTCGGTGTGGGCGTCGTCGGCGGGGTCGGTGGTGTCGCGGTCGTCCTCCCAGACCACGGCGGTGTCGCCGATCCGGTTGGCGGCGATCGCGGAGGTGTCCTGGTCCCCGGTGGCGGTGCTGTTGGCGGTGGTCCAGGTGGTGGGGCCGGCCGCCGAGGCGGGGGCGGCCAGGGCGAGCAGCGCGGCGAGGCCGGTGGCGGCGGCGGTGGCGAGGAGGGCGGTCTTACGCATCGGCCAGTCCCGGTTGTCCGTCGTGGAGGTGGAAGGTGCGGGCGGTGGTGGCCGCCGCGCCGTGCTCGGTGACGGTCGCCACCGAGCGGAAGTCGGCGGTGATCTGCGCGGGGGTGATCCGGGTGCGGACGTAGCCGCGCCGGTCGGAGTAGAAGCGCAGGTGCGGGTTGAGCGCGCCGTTCGGGACGGCCGTGGCGGCGCTGCCGTTGCCGCCGCTGGTGATCGAGGTGCAGACCAGTTCGGAGCCGATGGTGGCCGAGGACGGGTCGGCGTAGTCGGCCTTCAGGTCGTTGCCCCAGGAGGCGTGCACGTCGCCGGTGAGGACGACGGGGTTGCGCACGGCCCGGTCGACGATGCCCTGCTGGATCCGGGCCCGGCTGGCCCGGTAGCCGTCCCAGGCGTCCATGTTCATCGCGCCGGCCGCGTTGACGTTGCGGGCGAAGAACACCTGCTGGCCGATCAGGTCCCAGGTGCCGAGGCGCTGGCCGAGCCCGTCGAGCAGCCACGCCTCCTGGGCGCTGCCGGTGATCGTCCGGGTGGCCAGGTCGGCGTCGGCGCAGACCTTGCTGCCGTCGCCGCACGCCTGGTCGTCGCGGAACTGGCGGGTGTCGAGCATGTGGAAGGTGGCGAGGGTGCCCCAGCGGACCCGGCGGTAGAGCTGGATGCTGTTGCCGGCGGGCGCGGCGGCGGCGCGCAGCGGCATGTTCTCGTAGTACGCCTGGTAGGCGGCGGTGCGCCGGGCCGTCCACTGGGCGGCGGTCAGCACGGGGCTGTTGTCGGCGCGGACCGTGCCCGCGTAGTTGTTCTCGACCTCGTGGTCGTCCGGGACGACCAGCCAGGGCGCGATCGCGTGCGCGGCCTGGAGGTCCGGGTCGGTGCGGTAGAGCGCGTGGCGGCGGCGGTAGTCGGCCAGCGAGACGGTCTCGCCGCCGAGGTGCTGGCGCACGCCGCCGGTGCCGGCGCCGCCCTCGTAGATGTAGTCGCCCAGGTGCAGGATCAGGTCGGGGCGGTCGTCGGCCATCCGCCGGTAGGCGGTGTAGTAGCCGCTCTCGTAGTGGGCGCAGGAGGCGAAGGCCATCGTGAAGTCGCGCCCGACCGTGGTCGGGGCGGGCGCGGTCCGGGTCCGGCCGACCGGGGAGACGAACCCCTGGGCGCGGAACCGGTAGTAGTACTCGGCGTCGGGGGCGAGGCCGCCGGCCAGCACGTGCACCGAGTGGGCCTGGGCGTAGCGGGCGGTGACCGTGCCGGAGCCGGCCAGGGTGGCGAAGGTCTCGCTGGTGGAGACCTGCCAGTCGACGGCGACGTCGGCGTTGGGCATGCCGCCCTGGCCGTCCGCGTCGGTCGGGCTGGGGGCCAGCCTGGTCCACAGCACCACGCTGCTCTCGTCCGGTTCCCCGGAGGCGACGCCGAGCGTGAACGGGAAGGGGGTGGCGGCGGCCGAGATCTGCGCTGCCGCGCCGAGTTGGAGCGCGGCGGCGCCCGCGGTGGTGAGCCCGCCTAGCAGGAAGATGCGGCGACTGAGGTTGCTCATGACCGGCCATCGTCACGGACCGAGGTGAACTCCCGCCCCCTCGGCGGGAGTCCGCCAAGTGACGTGGCAGCGGCTTGAGTTGCCACGCTCTCCGCACTCTTGGGCCGCAGCCCCCGCCGCCTGCTCGGGCCTTCGCCACCGCCCTCCTCAGCCCAGCAGGGTGCCGAGCGGGCCGGCGATCAGGTGGTAGTCGGCGAGGAAGGCGGTGAACGCGGCGGCGGCCGTCGCGGTGGCGGTCATCGCGATCCGGCCGGGCAGCCGCCACCAGCCGCGCAGCCAGCCCGCGGTGGCGCCGGCGGTGACGGCGAGGGCGGCGGGCGGGAGTGCGGCGCCCCACCAGGTGGGGGCGAGGGCGAGCGGGGTGCCGAGCGGGACGGCCTCCATCATCGCGTTGCCGTCGGCGACCAGGGCCAGCAACGCGGTCAGGAACCCGGCGGCGAGCAGTCCGGTGACGGCGGCGGCGGCCCGGGCGGCGCGGGCCGGGAGCGGGTGGGCGGGGCAGCGGCGCAGCCGGCGGGTGAGCGCGGTGGCGGGGACGGCGACGGCCGCGCCGAGCAGGACGGCGAGGGCGGCGCCGAGGACGGCGAGCCGGGGGCCGGGCCGCTCGCACCATCCGAGGCGGCGGTAGGCGGTGGAGGCGTTGTCGGAGGCGGTGAGCACCCCGTCCCGGAAGGCGATCCGGGCCTGCCCGTCGCGTTCCAGGTACTGGCCGTCGCCGAGCGGCCGCCAGTACTGGACGGGGGTGCGGGGGTCGGGCGAGAGCCCTTCGGTGCGCAGCAGCCCGGCGTCCGCGGTGGTGACGGTGACGGCGCCGAACAGTTCCTCGGTGCGCATCATGCTGTCCCGGCTGCCCCGGGCGGCCAGGTACGTCCCGGCGTACCGCCCGCCGCCGTCCACGGGTCCGGTGTCGCCGCCGGTGACCGCGGCCGCGCCGGGGAGGGTGTCGACGATCGCCCGGATCAGCTGTTTGCCGTCCCAGCCGGCCGTGCCGTCGGTGCCGTCGCCGTTGTAGACCACGTACACGCCGAGGTGCTGTTCGGGCAGGACCAGCAGGTTGCCGTGGAAGCCGGGCAGGTCGCCGTCCTTGAACCAGCCGGTGAAGCCGTCGCGGGTCCAGCCCTCGTAGGCCCAGCCCAGGCCGGGCAGCCGGGGGTGCTGCCGGTAGTGGGTGGTCTGCATCAGGCGGGCGGCGGGGCCGGGGGCGAGCTGGTCGCGCAGCCAGCGGGCCATGTCGGCGGCGGTGGTGAGGCCGCCGGGTCCGCTGGGCGTCCAGGGGCCGTACTGGCCGTGCTCCTCCGTCCAGTCGGCCGCGCCGTCGGGGCGGTAGCCGCGGGCGGGGGTGAGCGCGGCGGGGTGCGGCTGGGCGAAGGAGGTGCGGGTCATCCCGAGCGGCCCGAGGACGGTGTCGTGGAGGTGCTCGGCGTACGGCTTGCCGGCGACCCGCTCGACCACCAGGCCGGCCAGCGCGGCGCCGTAGTTGTCGTACGCGGCGAGGGTGCCGGGCGGGCGGACCCGGGCCGGGCGGTGCGCGGCGAGGCTGTCGGCGAGGGTGGGGATCCCGTCGGGGGTGGCCGAGTTGACGCCGACCAGGTCGCTGTCGAAGCCGGCCGTGTGGGTGAGCAGCCGGTCGGTGGTGACGGGACGGCCGGGGTAGGTGTCGGGGATCCGGTTGGCGGGCGGCAGGTAGCGGTTGACGTCGGCGTCGGGGTCGATCCGGCCGGCCGCGACCAGGTCGGCGGCGGCCTGCGCGGTGAACAGCTTGGCCAGCGAGCCGAGGTAGAAACCGGTCCGCTCGGGGTCGACGGGGGTCCGCGCGGCGGTGTCGGCGAGCCCGTAGCCGCGCAGCAGCACCTCGTCGCCGCGGACCACGGCGACGGCCGCGCCGGGGATCCGGTCGCGCCGCAGCTGCTCGGCGACGGTGCGGTCGACCAGCGCCCCGAGGTCGGCGACCGAGGCGACCGAAGCGGGCGCGACGGAGGACGGCACAGCCGACGCGGGCGCGACAGAGGCCGGCACAACCGAGGCGGGCGCGGCGGCGCAGGCGAGCGGCAGCAGGGCGGCGAGAGCGAGCCCGAGCGGGGCGGGGCGGGAACCGTTCATGGCTCGATCCTTCGCCCCGCCGGGGGTGCGGCGGCAGTGCGCGGTGCACCGGCCGACGTGCATTTTGCACATCACCAGGCCGACCCCCGCCCCGCCCCACCGGGCACAATGGCCCGCATGCGCGGGGGAGATCACGGGGACGAGGGGCCGCCGGGGCCGGTGGTGCTGTCACTGGTACTGCTGGGGGCGATGTTCGGGATGGCGTCGCCCGCGGACGGCGGGTGGTGGCCGGAGCCGGTGGCGTGGGTGGCGTTCGGGGTGCAGGCGGTGCACTGCCTGCCGTGGACGGCCCGGCTGCGCGGGGCGTGGACGCTGGCGGCGCAGCTGCTGCTGGCGCCGTGGTCGGGCGTGCCGGGGTTCGCGGCGGCGTCGGTGCTGCTGCTGGTCCGCCGTCCGGTGCCGCGCTGGGTGCTGTTCGCGCTGGTGGTGGCGGGGGCGGGGGCGCTCGCGGCGGACAGTCCGTACGGGGCGGCGAACGGGGCGGGCAACGCGCTCGCCCAGGGGCTGACGGTGTACGCGCTGACCCGGCTGTTCCACCGGTACGCCGAACTGCACGCCGCGCTGGACCGGTTGGCGTCCGCGCGGGTGGCCGAGGAACGGCGGCGGGCGGCCCGCGCCCTGGACGCGGCGCTGGGCGTGCCGCTGGCGGCGGTGCTGCGGCTGGCGGCCGCGGGCGACGCGGCGGGGGTGGCGGCGACGGCGCGGCGGGCGGCGGCCGGGGTGCGGCGGGCCCCGGAGCCGACCGCCGGGCCGACCGAAGCGCACGGCCCGGACGGCGCCGACGGCGGCGACGGCCCGGACAGCGCGGACGGCCCGGACAGCGCGGACGGCCCGGACGGCGGTCCGCTGCCCGCGCCGGTGCTGCCGGTGCTGCCGGTGCTGCTGGCGGTGCACGCGGGCTATCTGGCCGTCGGCGTGGTCTACCTGGCGGAGTCCCGCCTCCCCCCGTTCGAACTGGCAGCGGCCCTGGGCGCGCTGGCGGTCGTGACGGGCCTTCAGGTGCGGCATTCGCTGCCCCGCCCGCCCGGGGTGCGCCCGGCGGGGTACGGGTGGACGTGGGCGCTGCAGTGCGTGGTGGCGGTGGCGGTGCTGTTCGGTCCGGGCGGCCCGCATCCGCAACTGCCGGCGTTCGCGGCCGCGTCGGCGCTGGTGCTGCTGCCGCCCGCCGCCGGGTGGCCGGTGCTGGCGGGGGCGGTGGTCGCGGCGGGGTGGGTGAGCGGCGCGGCGGCGGTGGACGTGGTGACCATCGCGCTGGTCTGCTACGGGCTGGCGCTGCTGACCGCGATGGTGCGGTCGGTCCGGGAGGCGCGGCGGGCGCTGGCCGAGCTGGCGGTGGCCCGGGAGCGGCGGCGGATCGCCCGGGACGTGCACGACCTGCTGGGTTCGGGCCTGGCCGCCGTCGCGGTGACCGCCGAACTCGCCGTCCGGCACCCGTCCGCCGGGCACCTGGCCCGGGCCGCCGGGCTCGCCGAACGGACCCTGGGCGAGCTGCGGGCCGTCCCGGCGGACGCGGCCGCGCTCGACCTGGACGGCGAACTCGCCGCCGCCGAGGCCCTGTTGGCGGCGGCCGGGATCGGTCTGCGGCGGACCGGCGAGGTCCGGCAGGTCCGGCCGGCGGACCGCCCGCTGCTGGCCGCCGTCCTGCGCGAGGGCACCACCAACGTGCTGCGGCACAGCCGGGCCACCCGCTGCGAACTCGACCTGGGCGCGCACGGCCTGCGCCTGGCCAACGACAACGCCCTTCCACCGCAAGGCCGTTCCGGGGCCGCGGGGTCGGGCAGCGGCACGCCCAACCTGACCGCCCGGGCGGCCGCCCGGCGGGCCGGTTTCGCCTCCGCGCCCGACGGCAACGGCGGCTGGGCGATCGAACTCTCGCTTCCCGCCAGCGCGTTGGCCAACTCACAGACAGAGCTGACGAAATGACGGACCGTCAGACTTCCGGGTGCGGCAGCCATCCCGCCTCGCGGGCGATCCGGACGGCGTCCAGGCGGGTCCGGGCGTCGAGCTTGAGCTGGGCGGCGGCCAGGTAGTTGCGGACCGTGCCGGCCGACAGGTGCAGGCGTCGGGCGATCTCGCGGGGCTCGCAGCCGTCCGCCGCGAGGGCCAGCGCCTGGGCCTCGCGCGCGGTGAGCGGGCTGGCGGGGGCGGTGAGGGCGCGGGCGGCCAGGTCGGGGTCGATCGCGCTGCCGCCGGCGGCGACGCGGCGGATCGCGTCGGCGAGCCGTTCCGGCGGCGCGTCCTTGGGCATGAAGCCGGCCGCTCCGGCGGCCAGCGCGGCCCGCAGCACCTCGACCCGGCGGTGCGCGGTGAGGATCAGCACCCGGCAGCCGGGCAGGACGTCGCGCAGCGCGGCGGTCCCGGCGATCCCGTCGGCGCCGGGCAGGTCGACGTCCAGCACCGCGACGTCCGGCCGGTGGGCGAGCGCGGTGGGCACGATCCGGTCGCCGTGGCCGGTCTCGGCGACCACCTCGATGTCGCCGGCCTCGGCGAGCAGCGCCCGCAGCGCGCCGCGCACCAGGCGCATGTCCTCGGCCAGCAGCACTCTCACCACGTCGACGCCCCCCGCGACCCGAACTCCCCGTACACCGTGCGAGCCCAGGATAAGCGGGCACCGCCGCCCGTCGGACGGCGGTGCCCGCCGGCTTCCCGGGTCCTCAGCCCAGGTTCCAGCGCTGGATCGCGCCCGGGGTGGCCGGGTCGGTGCGCACCTCGGCGCCGGGCGCGTTGGCGGCGGCGGTCAGGCGCAGGCCGGTGGCGGCGTTGGTGACGGTCAGGTAGTGGGTGGTCGGGTCCTGGGCGAGCCGCCACTCCTGCCAGGGGTTTCCGGGGCTGGGCGGCAGCAGGTAGGCGGGGTCGCCGGGGTTGTTGCCGGCGGCGAGCACGCTGCCCTCCAGGGCGGTGCCGGTGCAGGCGGAGGTGATCCGGACGGTGCCGTCGGGGTTGCCGGTGAACCGCCACTGCTCGGACGGTTCGCCGGGGACGACGCCGCCGAGCACGGCCCGGCTGGTGATCGGCGCGGTGCAGCCGTCGCCGGCCCGCAGGACGCCGCCGGTCTCGGCGCCGGCCAGCGGGTGGGCGCGGCCGTCGTCGACGAAGCCGAGCGGCCCGGTGGCGGGGGCTCCGGCGGTGATCCGGTAGAGCCGGGAGGCGTGCGGGGCGAGGGTGGCGCCGAGCTGGTCGCCGAGCGCGGTGCGCTCGCCGCTCCACACCTCGGTGGCGGTCTGCTCGCCGGCCAGCCCGAGCGCGGCGGAAGTCACGCTGACGGTACGGGAGTTGGCGGGGTCCTGGTTGACCAGCAGGACGGCGGTCGAGCCGTCCGCGAGGGCGCGCCGGAGCACCAGCGGGGCGGTGGCGGAGGTGGGCGGGGTGCCGACCAGGGTGGCGGGGGTGCCGGCCGGGTCCTGGTCGATGGCGATCATGCCGGGGTTCTTGAGCGCGGCGAGCGCGCTGTCGGTGATGCCGGTGGACCAGCTGACGCCTTCCCCACTGCGCTGCGCCTGCTGGGTGGTGCGCAGGTCGGCGCCGGAGATCAGCGGGGCGGCGGTCATCGCGAGGATGCCGAGCTCGGTGCGGTTCTCGTCGTCGGTGAAGGGCTTGTGGCACTCGCAGGTGTCGGTGGTCCCCCACAGGCCGTACGGGTCCTGCCAGCCGGCGAAGCTCATGTCGAGGTCGTGCCAGCTGCCGGGCCGGACGTTGCCCCGGTACTCCAGCGCGGTCCTCAACTGCCCTTGGTACAGGACCCCGTTGAGGTCGCTGTTGCGGTCGCCGCCGATCCGGCACAGGTGGGCGACCTGCCCGCACCACACGCCGGTGGGCGCGTAGCCGGGGGCCTGGTACTTCGGCGTCCCGGCGGCCAGCACGACCGGGTCGGTGCGGGCGGGGTCGTTCGGGTCGAGCAGGTAGGGCAGTCCGGTGTGCACGGGCTGCGCGGAGACCGACAGCGTGACCTTTCCGCGGCCCTGGGCGGCGGACGCGGCGTCCAGGGCGCGCTGGAAGGTCTGGACGCGGGCGTAGATGGAGCGGGTGAGCTCCTTGCCGACGCCCTGGGTGCCGTAGTCGTGGCCGTCCGGGCCGGTGATGGCGGGGCCGTAGGGGCAGTCGTCGTACTTGACGAAGTCGACGCCCCAGGAGACGAAGTCGGCGGTGTCGGTGCCCTCGTGGCCGAGACTGCCGGGGTGCATCTGGCAGGTGAGGTAGGTGTCGGTGGCGTAGAGGCCGAACTTCATGCCCTTGCTGTGGGCGTAGTTCGCGAGGTACTCGATGCCGTTGACGGTCTTCCCGTTCCACTGCTGGGACGGGAAGGTGTCGGGCCGGGGGATCAGGTGGCCGCTGGTGGGGTCGTTCCCGGTGCCGTCGGTGCCGCTGACCGGGTTCCCGGCGTCGTCGTAGAGCTGCATCGCGCCGCCGGTGCCGCGCACGATGTCGTCGGTCTGGTCGGTGCGGTGCCAGAGCGACCAGCCGTCGTCGACGGTGACGGTGTCGTAGCCGGCGGCGACCAGTCCGTTGGCGGACATGAAGTCGATGGTCTCGACGATCTCCTGCTGGCTGATGTCGGGACCGAAGGTGTTCCAGGAGTTCCAGCCCATCGGCGGGGTGGCGGCGAGGCCGTTGCCGAGCGCGGCGGCGGGGGTCGGGGCGGCGAGGCCGGCGGCGGTCAGCGCGGGGGCGGCCAGGGCCAGCGCGGCGAACGCGCGGACCAGGCGGCGTGGGGAGCCCATCCGGTGCTTCTCCTCGGAGGTGTGACGCGGCGCGCCCCGGTGTGGGCCGGGGGCCGCGCGGTCGGGTGGGGGACGGCCGGGCGGGTGCAGGTCCGCCCGACCGCAGGCGAGTGTAATGTCACATGCGACACCGCAGAAGCCCGTTCCCCCGCCACCACCGAAGTGCTATCCCCGGCACACCCGCGCGCCCCCGCTCCCCGGCCCCCGCACCCCGCACCCCGCGCTCGCCAACTGGTCAGTCGGTCAGTCGGTCAGTCGGAGAGGTTGACCGGGCGGTAGGCCGCGTAGCCGTCGCCCTTCTCCAGGCCGTAGGTGTGCTCGGTGTGCCGGGTGCCGACGTGGCCGGCCTGCTCGTAGGCGAGGTAGGAGTTCCTGCCGTCCTTCCAGCCGTCGAAGATGACCACGTGGCGCTCGTTGGAACTGCTGCTGTTCGCCTTGATCACCAGGTCTCCCCGGCGCAGCTCGGACATCTTGATCGGCTTGGTCCAGCCGTCGTTCTTCAGCGCCACCGTGTTCGGACCGGGCTTGGGCAGCCCCAGCGTCATCGACACGAAGCCGGAGCAGTCCTGCCGGTAGCCGTCCTTCCAGGTCTTCTCCTGGCTGTAGGGCACCTTCTCCTTCAGCCAGACCTCGGCCCGGCGGATCTCCTCGTCGCGGCTGATCTTCGGGGCGGCCACCCGCGGCCGCGGACCGTCGGCGGTGGCAGCGTCCGTCGTGCTGACGGCGGCGGGTCGGTCGAACGCGGCGGCCGGGGCCGGGACGGCGAGGGTGAGCGAGCCGAGCAGGGCGGTGGCGGCCAGGGCGGGGACGGTCCAGCGGAGGGTGCGGCGGTTGCGGTTCACGGCGGTGTTCCCTTTCGGACGGAAGGTGTGCGGGGCGGAGGAACGGGTGACGGTCAGTCGAGGTGGGCGAGGCGGCGCAGCGCGGCGCGGTCGCCGTGGAAGACGTCGGCGTCCATCGGCAGGCCGGCGGTGCCCGGCACCTTGGTCTGCTCGCTGTACTGCCAGAAGTCCCAGCCGGTGGCGCCCGGCAGCGGGCGGGGCTCGGTGGTGCTGTAGCGGGCGAGCCAGGCGGGGTGGGCGCTGAGGTCCTTCGTGCCGCCGAGGCAGTCGTCGACGACGTCGCGGCGGGTGTAGACGACGGGCGCGCTGCCGGTGGCCCGCTCGACCCGCTGGAGGAAGGCTTTGACCTGGGCGATTTCCAGCCGGTGGCCGTCCCGTTCGCACTCCTCCAGGTCGAGCGCGGGCGGCAGTTCGCCGGGCTTGGCTCCGGTGTGGCCGGCCGCGTGGAGCGTGTCGAGGAAGTGCTCGGCCTGGGCGGCGCCGTCCTGGCCGGCCTGGAAGTAGTGGTAGGCGCCGTGGATCAGCCCGGCCGTGCGGGCCCCGGCCAGGTCGCGGGAGAACCAGCCGTCCCGGCCGGTGCGGCCGTCGGTGGCCTTGAGGTAGACGAAGTCCTGCCCGCCCCGGACGACGGCCGGCCAGTCGTAGGGCCGGTCCCCGGCGTCCTTCGTCTCGTGGTTGTGGTGCGAGCTGTCGAAGCCGCGCACCTGGTAGGTCTGCGGCCCGCCGGCGGCTCCGGCGGTGCCGGCGGCCGGGAGGAGTCCGGGCAGTGCCAGCGCGCAGGCAGTGGCGAGGACGGCGGCCGCCCGGAGCGGGGCCCGGCGGTGCGGCCGGGAGCGGCCGGCCCGGGCGGGGCGGGGGAAGGGCTTCATGGCGGTTCTCCTTCAGGCGTTCGAGCGTTCGGACGTTCAGGCGCTCGGGCACTCGGGCGTCCGAGTGGCGCGCCCCGGAACCGGACGGCCGACAGGCGGCCTGGCGGTGGGGGGCGGGTGGTGACGGAGCGTCGGGTCCGGCGGCGGGAGCGGCCGGTGATCGGCTCCGGTGAAAGCATGGCCCGGCGGCCGGGGGGCGCACACCGGTTGACTGTTGTCGCCGTCGGCGGGCACCTCGACAACCCCTCCGAGCTGCGGCTTCGCTCTTTCGGGCGACCCGGGGCGACGAACGGGTCCGGGCCGGGTCCGCCTCCTCTACGTTGCCGGGAGGCGAGCGGAACAGGGGCGGCAGGTGGACACGGAGCGCAACCGACAGCGGGTCCCGGAGCAGAGCGGGCAGCAGAGGCACCACCAGGAACGACCGGCACGACCGGAACGACAGACGCGGCCGGAACAGCCGGAACGGCCGGACGGTCAAGAGGCCGGCTTCGGCCCGGCGCTGCGCGAGCGGCGGCGGGCGGCCGGGCTGTCGCAGGCCGAGCTGGCGGCGCTGGTGCACTACGACAAGAGCCACATCAGCAAGGTCGAGAACGGTGACAAGCCGGCGACCGCCGCGTTCGCCCGGGCCTGTGACCGGGAGTTGCGCACCGGCGGCGCGCTGGCGGAGTTGGCGGTGCGCGGCCAGTGCCCGTACCCGGGGCTGGCGTGTTTCCGGGCGGAGGACGAGCGCTGGTTCCACGGCCGTGACCGGGCCAGGGCCGAGTTGCTGGCGCTGCTCGGCGAGCGGTGGTCGGACCGGGGCGGTCCGGTCGTGGTGGTGGGCCCGTCGGGCGCGGGGAAGTCCTCGCTGCTGCGGGCGGGGCTGGCTCCGGCGCTGCGGCGCGGGCTGTTGCCGGCGCTGGGGCCGGCGGCGGCCGAGGTGTTCGCGCCGGGTGCCGAGCCGTCGGAGCGGCTGGCGGCGGTCGCGGCGGGGACCGCGCCGGTCTGGGTGGTCGACCAGGCCGAGGAACTGTTCACGCTGTGCGCGGATCCGGAGGAGCGGCGGTCGTTCCTGGACCGGTTGTGCCGGGAGGGCGGCCCGGACGGGTCGCGGCTGGTGGTGCTGGGGGTGCGAGCCGACCTGTACGGGGAGTTGCTGGCGCACGAGGGGATGCTGCGGGCGGTGCGGCGGGGCCAGTTCGCGCTGGGGCCGATGAGCGCGGAGGAGCTGGGCGAGGCGATCACGGCGCCGGCCCGGACGGCCCGACTGGAGCTCGAACCGGGCCTGTTGGACGTCCTGTTGGCCGATCTGGGCGCGCACGGCGGACCGGACGCGCGGGCCGCCGACCCGGGGTCGCTGCCGCTGCTGGCGCACACCCTGCGCGCGGTGTGGCAGCAGCGGGCGGGGCGTTCGCTGTCGCTGGCGGGCTACCGGGCGATCGGCGGGCTGCGCGGTTCGGTGGCGCTGACCGCCGAGCGGGCCTGGTCGCGGTTGGACGAGCCGTCCCGGGCGACGGCCCGCCGGGTGCTGCTGCGGCTGGTGCACCTGGGGCCGGACGGGCAGGCGTCCCGGCGGCACGCCGAACTCGACCGGCTGGCCGAGGTGGACGCCGAGCCGGGGCGGGTCGCGGCGGTGCTGGCGTCCTTCGCGGCCGACCGGCTGGTCACCCTGGACGGCAGCGGGGCGGCGCTCTCGCACGAGGCGCTGCTGCGGGCCTGGCCGCGGCTGCGCGGCTGGATCGAGGAGAGCCGCTCGGGGCTGCTGACCCACCAGCAGTTGGCCCAGGACGCCGGGCACTGGGCGGGTTCGGGGCAGGAGGACGCGCTGCTGTACCGGGGCAGTCGGCTGGCGGGCGCCCGGGACTGGGCGGCGGCCGGCGGCGAGGCCGAACTGACGCCCGTCGAACGGGAGTTCCTGGCCGCGTCGGTGGCCAGGGCGGAGCGGCAACAGCGGACAGAGCGGCGCCGGCTGCGCGCCCGACGGCAGCTGGCGGGCCTGCTGGCGCTGGTGCTGGTCGCGGCCGGGCTGGCCGGCGGGCTGCTGTGGCAGGAGCACGGGCGCGCGACGGCGGCCGAGCGGGGCCGGACCGCGCTGACCCTGCTCACCGACGCGCGGCTCGGCACGGCCCGCAACCCGTTCGCGACGCTGCTCTGGTCGGTGGAGGCCCACCGGACGGCCGACGCCGGGGTGCCGGAGCTGCGCCGGGCCGCCGACGACGCGGTGCTGAGCACCCAGGCGCAGTACCTGACCGGCCGGATCCCGGGTTTCCGCTGGGGCGTCAACGGGCTGGCGCTCAGCCCGGACGGCCGGCTGGTGGCCACCGGCGACGCGCAGGGCCGGGTCTCGCTGTGGGACGCCCGCACCACCGCGCCGGTCGCCGAGCTGCAGGGCGAGGTCCGGCACCCGGTGCAGGACGTGGAGTTCAGCCCGGACGGCACGGTGCTGGCCGTCACCCTCACCAACGACAAGGACCGGCACGTCCTGCTCTGGCGGGTCGCCGACCGGGCGCCGCTGCCCTCCCCGGTGATGCCGCCGAGCATCACCGGGAAGCCGACCTCGGCCAAGCGGCTGGCGTTCAGCGCGGACGGCGCGCTGCTCGCGGCGGGCAGCGGCGACCCGGACCTGCCGGGCCGGGTCTGGGTGTGGCGGACGGACGCGGGCGCCGCCCCGCCGGTGCGCACCCTGCTGGAGCACACCGGGGCGATCCAGGGCCTGGCTTTCGGCCCGGGCCATCTGCTGGCCTCCGCCGACAGCGACGGCGGCGTGCTGCTCCGCGACCTGGACGCCCCGCCGACCGCCGCCGGCGGCGCCCCGGCGCTGCTCGCCGCGCATGCCCCGACCCCGCGCTCGCTGGCCTTCGCGGCGGACGGGCGGCTGCTGACGGTCGGCGACGAGCGGGGCGGCATCCGGCTCTGGCGGCCCCCGGCCACCGACCCCGACTCCCCCGACTCCCCCGGCTCCCGGCCCGACTGGTCGGTGAGCGACCTGCCGCCCCGACACGGCGGCGCGGTCAACGCGCTGGCGCTGACCCCGGACGGCACGACCCTGGTCTCGGCGGGTGCCGACGGCCGCGCGCTGGCCTGGGACGTGCCGACCGGCCGGGTCACCGCCGAGCTGCGCGGCCACCCGACGTTCGTGCTGGGGGCGGCGATCGGCCGCGACGGCCGGACGGTCGTCACCTCGGCGGGGATCAGCGCCCCGACCGGCACCGTGCTGCTCTGGGACCTGCGGCGCGGCACCGACCTGGCGCCGGCCCCGGGCCGCCCGCCGGTCACCGCCGTCGCGGCGGCCGGGGACCGGGCGGCGGTCGGCACCGCGGACGGGCGGCTGGCGCTCTGGGACGTCGCGGGCCCGGAGCCGCGCCCGATCGCGACGGGCACGCCGGACGGGGTGCCGTCCGGCGTGCCCGTCGCCGCGCTGGCCTTCGACCGGGCCGGCCGCACCCTGGTCGAGCTGCTGGCGGACGGGTCGGTCCTGGTCCGCGATCCGGCGGACGGTTCGGTGCGGGCAGTCCAGCGGGTCGACGGCGTGCCGGAGGCCGCCGCGCTGAGCCCGGACGGCTCGGCGCTGGCTGTCAGCACGACGGGCGGGGACGTGCTGGCCGGCGCCCCGGACGGCACGCCGCTGCGGCTGCGCTGGCGCGACCGGCACGACCACGTCCAGTCGATGGTCTTCCTTCCCGACGGCACCCGGCTGGCCTGCGCCCACGACTCGCCGCGGGTCGGTTTGCTCGATCTCGCGTCCCCGGACCCCGCGATGGAGAAGAGCGACCTCCTGCACCAGGACCTGGTCCGCCGGGTCGCGCTCAGCCCGGACGGCCGACTGCTCGCCACGGCGGGCAACGACCGGCTGATCCGCCTCTGGGACACCGGCACCGGCCGACCGCAGGACGAGGGCGAGCGGACCACCGCCGAGGACACCCTGCTGGGCCTGGCCTTCAGCCCGGACGGCCGCTCGATCGCCGGCGCCACCCACGAGGGCCGCCTGCTGGTGTGGTCCGCGACGGCCCCGTCGGCCCCGGTCACCCTGACCGGCCCGGCCCGGTCCTTCGGCGGCCTCGCCTTCCTCTCCGACGGACGCGCCCTGCTCGGCGGCGACGACGGCACCGCCCCGGTCTGGACCCTCGACCCCGCCGCCGCCACCACCGCGGCCTGCGCCGTCGTGCACGCCCCACTGCCCCCCGCCGAGTGGCGGCGCCTGCTGCCCACCCTCCCCTACCGCCCCGCCTGCGGCTGACCGGCCCCGCCGGGCCGGCCCGGCGGGGCGCCCCCGGGGTGTCAGAGCTTCAGGTCGACCCGGTGTCGGCGCAGCCAGCCGTCCAGCAGCAGGACGGTCTCGCCGGCGTTGCGCAGGTCGGGGCCGGCGGCGTCGGCGACGGCGGTGGTGGCGGCGGTGAGGTCGAGCAGGTCGTGGGCGGGGGCGGCGGGGTCGGCGAGCAGGGTGCGCAGTTCGCCGCGCAGGGCCTCGGCGTAGCGGGGGTCCTGGGTGGAGGGGTAGGGGCTCTTGACGCGTTGGGCGACGGCTTCGGGGAGGACGTCGCGGGCGGCGGCGCGCAGCAGGGACTTCTCCCGGCCGTCGAAGTTCTTCATCGCCCAGGGGGTGTTGAAGACGTACTGGACGAGGCGGTGGTCGCAGAACGGGACGCGGACCTCCAGGCCGACGGCCATCGAGGTGCGGTCCTTGCGGTCGAGCAGTTGTTGGACGAAGCGGGTCAGGTGCAGGTGGCTGATCTCGCGCATCCGGCGTTCGTGGCCCTCCTCGCCGGCGAGCCGGGGGACTTCGGCGAGCGCCTCGCGGTAGCGGGTGTCGCGGTAGCCGGGGAGGTCGAGCGCGGCGAGCAGGCCGGGTTCGAGCAGCGAGTGCGGGCCGAGGCGGCTGGCGCCGCTGGAGAAGCCCTTGGCGATCAGGTACATCCAGGGGAAGCCGTCGTGGGCGACGGCGGCGGGGTCGTGGAACCACAGGTAGCCGCCGAACACCTCGTCGGCGGACTCGCCGGAGAGGGCGACGGTGGAGTGTTCGCGGACGGCCTTGAACAGCAGGTAGAGCGAGGTGTCGCCTTCGCCGAGGCCGAGCGGCAGGTCGCGGGCGGCGAGGACGGCGTCCCGGTTGGCGCGGTCGATCAGGTCGGCGGTGTCGAGCACGATGTCGCGGTGGTCGGCGCCGACGTGCGCGGCGAGCGCGTGCGCGTAGGGGCCGTCCAGGGTGGGGCGCAGCGCGTCGGGGGTGAAGTTCTCGGCCTGGCGGGCGAAGTCGACGGCGAACGAGCGGACCGGACCCTGTCCGGCGTCGGCCAGGCCGCGGGCGGCGAGCGCGGTGATCACCGAGGAGTCGAGGCCGCCGGAGAGCAGGGTGCAGAGCGGCACGTCGGCGATCAGCTGGCGGCCGACGATGTCGTCGAGCAGTTCGCGGACGGTGGCGATGGTGGTCGGCAGGTCGTCGGTGTGCTCGTACGACTCCAGCGCCCAGTAGCGGCGTTCGGTCAGGCCCGCGCGGCGCACGCGCAGGGTGTGGCCGGGCTTGAGCTCGTGCATGCCGCGGTAGACGGCGTGGCCGGGTGTCTTGCTGAAGGCGAGCAGTTCGGCGAGGCCCTCGGCGTCGACGGCGGCGTGCGCCTCGGGGTGGGCCAGGATCGCCTTGGGTTCGGAGCCGAACAGCACGCCGTCGGCGGTGGGCCAGTAGTAGAGCGGTTTGACGCCGAGCCGGTCGCGGACCAGCAGCAGTTCCTCGGTGCGCGGGTCCCAGAGCGCGAAGGCGTACATGCCGTTGAGCCGCTCGACGAAGGACTCGCCCCACTCCAGGTAGGCGCGCAGGGCCACCTCGGTGTCGCTGTCGGTGCGGAAGTGGTGGCCGCGCGAGCGGAGTTCGGCGCGCAGTTCGCGGTAGTTGTAGATCTCGCCGCTGTAGGTGGTGACCAGGACGGTGCGGCCGTCGTGCTCGGCGGCCATCGGCTGGCGGCCGCCGTCGAGGTCGATGACGGCGAGCCGGCGGTGGCCGAGGCCGACGTGGGTGTCGAGCCAGACGCCGGCGGCGTCGGGGCCGCGGCAGGCCATGGTGGCGGTCATCGCGGCGAGGGTGGCGTGTTCGGTGCTCAGGTCCCGGTCGAACGAGACCCATCCGGTGATCCCGCACATGCGTGGTGTGGCCCTTCCACGGACGAGGCCGGCGCCGCGCCGCCCCGGTGGTGGCGGGGGCGGGGCCGTCTCCCGTACGGCCGCGTCGGCGGCACGACGCTAAGCGGGTTAGGTGCATTGGACAACCAAGCGTTGGTCATGGCCGTCCACTTCGGGCCACCCGCCCGCACCGCCCCGACCTGCTCCTCCACCGCCCGACTCACCGTGCAACTCACCTTCCACGCACCACTTTTGTGGCCCGATCCCGCCCCCGCCGGGGGCCGGACGGGCCAACCCGGGGGCCGGACGGGCCAGCCCGGCCCCCGCTCAGACCAGCACCCGGTGCTCGGCGAAGCTGCGCGCCGTCGTCACGCCCGGCTCCCAGCGCAGCGCCGCCGGGTCGGCCTCGCCGCCGAGCAGCAGCCGCAGGTACTGGCCGACCAGGTCGGCGCCGGCCGCCAGCGAGATCGGCAGGCCGCCCGAGCAGCGCGGGTTGACCTCCACCACCCGGGCCGGGCCGTCCGCCTCCAGGAACCCCTGGACGTTGACCAGCCCGGTCAGGCCGAGCGCGGCCGTCAGCTCCGCGACCAGGACGTCCACCCGCGGGTCGGCGAACGTCGTCCCCCGGGTGGCGATCCCGCCGCGCACCTGGCTCCGCCAGCGCGGGACGGCCGCGTGCACGGTGCCGTCCCGGCCGATCAGGCAGTCGGCGGTGAACTCCCGCCCCGGCAGCAGGGTCTGCACCACCGGGTCCGGGACGCGCCGCAGCAGCGTCGGGAAGTCCGCCGGGTCGGTCACCACGTGCACGTCCCGCGAGCCGCGCCCGCGCCGGGGCTTGACCACCCACGGCCCCGGCAGCCCGCCCGGGCCGCCCAGCGCCGTGCCGGGCGCGGCGACGGCGCCGATCGCCCGCGCGAACACCCACTTGTCCAGGCAGCCGGTGACGGTCTCCGGCGCCGGGAACCAGGCCGCGACGCCGCGCTCCGCGAACGCCGCCTCCCGGCCGGCCAGCCGCTCCAGCTCCTCCCCGACCGTGACCACCACCGCGCCGCACCGGTGCGCCACCGCCGCGTCCAGCAGCGCCGCCGCGAACCCCGGCTCCCCGGCGGAGGGCAGCACCACGCCCTCGTGGCCGAGGTGCAGCCCCACCCCCTCCGGGTCGGCGTCGCCCACCACCGGCACCATCCCGGCCCGGGCCGCCTCCCGCGCCACCACCACCCCGGCCGGCCCCCCGCCGCCGGTCACCAGCACCCGTACCGCCATCACACGCCTCCAGGAATCGCAGGAATCATCGGTCGTCACAGCAACCCGCCCGCGGACCCGCCCGCGGACCCGCTCGCGGGCCCCGATGGCGAGGGCGGTTCGCGCCGGATCCGCAGCGCGACCATCAGCAGCACCGCGACCAGCAGCATCAGGTACGACCAGAGCGTCCCGCCCCAGTCGTGGAACCCGACCATCGCCGGGATGCCGTAGCCCTGCCCGACCCACAGCACCGCGACCAGCCGGGCCAGGTTCGCCGCGCCGAACACCGCGACGGCGACGGCCGCCCCGGTCAGCCGGCGGTGCCACGTCCCGCCGAGGATCAGCAGCGAGACGCCCGCGCAGGCGGCGGCGACGGTGAGCGCGGAGCAGGACGGGCTGATCCGGATGAAGAACGGCTGGTGGCCGTGGAAGCCGTGCACCAGGTCGGTGCCGGGCAGCTGGCGGACCATGTCGAGTCCGCACCAGCGGGCGACCGCCGCGGTCGCGGCGGCCTCGGCCCGGGTGACCGGCCCGGCGGCCCAGTGGCCGAGGGCGAGGGTCGCGGCGATCACGGCGAGGACCCGCAGCAGCGGGGCGAGCGGCCGGGCCGGGCCGACCGACGGGCGGGGCCTCACGGGCGGGCGGGGCTTCACGGGCGGGCTCCGATCGCCGCGTTGGGGGCCGTGGCGGTGCGCTCGGTCTTCACCCAGGAGTACGCGGAGCCGATCCGCCGGTCGATCAGGGCGCGGGTGCACAGCAGCATGGAGAGGACGAACAGCGCGGGGAACAGCAGCAGGTACAGCACCTCGCGCCGCCGCGTCCCGGCCCGGACCAGCCCGCCGCCGATCTCCAGCACCGGCCCGGCCAGCATCAGCGGCGCGACCGGCCACAGCGGCACGGTGAGCGCCGCCCCGGGCCAGGACGCCTCGGCGCCGGCCAGCAGCAGCGCCACCGCGCACAGCACCGGCACGTGGTACAGGTACAGGAACAGCAGCGCCTCCGCCTTGCCGAGCACGCCCAGGTGCCGGGAGCGCAGCAGCGCGCCCCGGTAGTCGGCGCAGACCTGCTGGTGGCCGCGCGCCCAGCGGTAGCGCTGGCGCCAGTAGCCGCGCAGCGTGGTGACGGCGAGTTCGGTGTCGACGGCGTCCTCGGCGTAGCCGACCCGGCGGCCGGAGAGCCAGACCCGCAGCGTCAGGTCGGTGTCCTCGGTGACGGAGTCGGTGTTCCAGCCGCCGAGTTCGCGCAGCACCGGGGTGCGCACCGCGCAGTTCGCGCCGCCGTACGCGGGGAGGCCGAAGGCGCTGCGCCGGCCGGCCATGTTGACCAGGTAGCCGCACAGGTAGTCGATCGCGACCAGCCGGGCGATCAGGCCGTCACCGGGGTTGCGCACCACGCAGCGGCCCTGCGCGGCGGCCGTGCCGGGGTCGTCGAAGACCCGGACGAGGGCGCGCAGGCAGCCGGGTTCGGGCTGGTGGTCGGCGTCGAGGACGACGGTGATCTCCCCGCGGACGAGTTCCAGCGCCTCGTTCAGCGCGGCCGACTTCCCGCCCACCGCGTCCGGGCTCCGGCGCAGCACCCGCCAGTTCGGGCGGCCCAGGGCCGCGCGCTCCAGCCGCTCGCCGGTGTCGTCGGCGGAGCGGTCGTCGACCAGGACGACGTCCAGCCGGTCGGCGGGGTAGTCGAGCGCGGCCAGTGCCCGGACCAGCCCGTCGATGACCTTCGCCTCGTCGTGGCACGGCACCAGCACCGTCACGCTCGGCAACTCCCCTGCGGGGCGCGGCGGTTCGGGGCGCGCGTGCAGCGCCCCGGCGAGCAGCACCAGGTGCCGCAGCAGGTAGAGGCCGAACACCCCGGCCAGGAACCCGGCCAGCGCGTGGTGCGCCCAGACCGGGCGCCGGCACAGCAGCCCGATCACCGCGACCGCCGGGAGCAGCCACCGGAGCGGCAGCCGCCGGAACGGCAGCCGGAGCAGCCGCCGGAGCCGCTTCACACCGCCTCCAGGACCAGGTCGAGCGCCTCCGCGACGCTCGCCACCGAGGCGAACTCGCTCCCCTCGTCCGGCCGTTCGCGGTACTCGCCCTGCCGGACCCGGATCACCGGGATGCCCAGCCGGGCCGCGCCGGCCACGTCCTTGTCCGGCCGGTCGCCGACCATCAGCACCTCACCGGGGGCCAGTTCCCCGCCGGGGTCGCGGCCGAGCAGGGCGAGCGCCCGCCGGAAGCCGTCGGGGGCGGGTTTGCGGGCGGCCCGGCCGCCGGGCAGCTCGTCGGTGCAGACGACCAGGGGCAGCAGCGGCGCGAGGCCGGTCGCGGCGAGTTTGGCGCGCTGCTGGGCGGGGTTGCCGTCGGTGAGCAGCACCAGCGGGACGGTCTCGGCGAGCCGGGCCAGCCGGTCGGCGACGCCGGGGTAGGGGTCGAGCCGCACCGGCCGGAACGCCCGGAACGCCTCCACCAGCTCTGCCGCCAACTCGTCTCCCGGGAGGCCGAGTTGCTCCAGCGCCCGGTCGACGATCCGCCCCCGGTCGCTGCCCCGCGCGCAGACCCGCGCCAGCGCGGCCCGCAGCGGGGCCCGCAGGTCGGCGGGCGCGGCGGCGGCGACCGCGTCCCAGGCGGCGGCGAGGAAGGCGGCCTGCGGGTAGAGCGTGTCGTCGAGGTCGAGCAGCACGCCCCGGCAGCGGGTCCGGGCGCTCACGCCGTCACCTGCCGGGGCAGGGCGGCGGCGGGGACGCCGAGGCTGAGCAGGCTGCGGGTGGCGGTGAACGCCTCGGCGTCCTCCAGTCGGCCCTGGAAGCCGCGGAAGCGGGCCTGGGCGGCGAGCGCGTCGAGGTCGACCCGGCGGGAGCCGACCACCTGGGAGAGGTGGTGGCGCAGCAGGGCGAGTTTGCCGGGCACGTGGCCGGTGACGTCGCTGTAGACGGTGGGTTGGAAGTCCAAGGTGGTGGGGCCTTCGTAGTGCAGCAGGTGGGGGTGGGTGCGGGCGGCGGCGACGGTGGCCCGGGCGGCCGCGCGGTGGTCCTGGTGCGAGTCGGCGGGGGCGTGGGTGAGGACGAGGTCGGGCCGGAACTCGGCGAGCACGTCCTCGATCCGGCGGGTGAGCGCGGCGTCGTGCGCCAACTCGCCGTCGCGGAAACCGCCCCGGTACAGTCGTGCGCCCAACTGCCGCGCGGCGGCTTGCTGTTCGCGGTCGCGCAGGTGGGGGTCGCCGGGGCCGAGCCGTCCGTCGGTGAGCACCAGCAGGGCGAGCCGCGCGCCCTGCTCGCGGGCCTTCAACAGGGTGGCGCCGCAGCCGAGTTCGATGTCGTCGGGGTGCGAGCCGATCGCCAGGATCCGCATCAGGCCGCTCCGGGTTCGCGCAGTGCGAGCCGGTCGGCCCGGTGCGCGTCGAGGACGAGTCGGGCGATCCGTTCGCCGGTGCGGCCGTCTCCGTAGGGGCAGCGGAGCGCGGCGATCCGGTGCTGTTCGGCGGGGTCGAGCAGTCGGCGGGCGGCGGCCAGCGCGCGGTCCGGGTCGAGGCCGGTGAGCACGGCCTGGCCGAGGGCGACGCCTTCGGGGCGCGGGGTGCTCTCGCGGAGCACCACGGCGGGGACGCCGAACCAGCCGGCCTCTTCCTGGAGTCCGCCGGAGTCGGTGGCGACCAGGGCCGAGGAGGCGGTCAACTCCAGCATCCGCCGGTGCGGTTGGGGTTCCAGCAGGTCGATTCCCGGGTGTTCCAGGGCGGTGCGCAGGCCGTGTGCGGCCAGCCGGTCGGCGGTGCGCGGGTGCAGCGGGAACACCACCGGGCCGTGGGCCTCCGCCAGCGCCCGGACGGTGGCCACCAGGGCGGCCAGCCGCTCGGGCGTGTCGACGGTGCCGGGCCGGTGCGCGGTGACCAGGACGCCGCGCCGCCGGGCGACCGTCACGGCGGCCACGCCGGAGGTGCGCAGCACGTCGAGGACGGTGTTGCCGACCACGTGCACGGCGTCGGCGGGGACGCCCTCGCGCAGCAGGTTGTCGCGGGCGCCGTCGGTGGGGGCGAAGTGCAGGGTGGCGAGGCCGGCGGCGACGGTGCGGTTGCTCTCCTCGGGCGAGAGCGGGTTGCGCGAGCGCAGCCCGGCCTCGACGTGGGCGACGGGGACGCCGTGCCGGCGGGCGGCGAGGGCGACCAGCGGCACCGTCCAGGTGTCGCCCTGGACGATCGCCAGGTCGGGCCGCAGCCCCGCGGCGAAGTGCGCGAGCGCGTGGGCGAGCAGGCCGCCGGTGCGGGCGGCCTCGTCGCCGGCGAGCTCCCAGGCGGCGTCCGGCGGGACGCCGAGGTCGGCGAAGAAGGCGCCGGCCATCCGCCGGTCGTGGTGCTGGCCGGTGGCGACGACCCGGACGTCCGCCCCGGCGGCGCGCAGGGCGTGCACGACGGGGGCGAGTTTGACGATCTCGGGGCGGGTGCCGGCGAAGACGGTGAGCTGCGGGGCCCGGCCGGGACGGGTGGTCCCGGCCGGGGTCCGCCGAGGTGCGGCGTTCATCGGTGCGTCAGGGTTCCGGTTCGTCAGGGCTGCGTTTCGTCAGCGCCGCGGGTCTCAGCGCTGCGGTTCGTCAGCGCTGCGGTTCGTCAGGGCTGCGTTTCGTCAGCGCCGCGGTTCGTCAGGCGACGGGGACGTCGAGGCCGCTGCGGTGCTTCTGCCAGCCGGCGTAGCCCGCGTACCCGGCGCCGGCGGCGAGCGCGGCGCCGGCCAGCAGCGCGCCGGAGCCGAACGCGGGGGTGTCGACGGTGGCGGCGGTGCGGGCGAGGGTGATCCGGTCGATCTCGGTGCCGGCCTTGGCGCCCTCGACCGAGATGCCGCGCACGGTGAGGGTGGCGGTGCCGCCGGGGGCGGCGGGCTTGACGTCGACGGCGAGCAGGTTGTGCCCGCGGTAGCGGACCCGCGACCAGTCGACGGCCTCGGTGACCTTGCCGCCGGCCCCGAAGTAGCCGCCGGCCACGCCGGAGACGTCCTTGACGTTGCCCGCGTAGCTCTCCGGCCCGTTCGAGGGGAGGCTGTACAGGCCGGCGCCGCCGCCGCCCGCGACGATGTAGGTGGTGCCGTCGCTGACCGGGCTGACGGTGTCGCCGACGGCCGCGCCGCGGGTCGGCTTGCCGCCGCGGATCGGGTCGGTGCGCTCGTACATGTGGTTGTGGCCGTTGATGACCAGGTCGACGTCGTACTTGTCGAACAGCGGGGTCCACTTCTCCCGCACGCCGCCGTCGGAGACGTGGCTGGTGGTCACCGAGTAGGCGCAGTGGTGGAAGAACACGATGATGAAGTCGATCGCGGGGGTGGCCCGCAGGTCGGCGAGGGTCTTCTCCAGCCAGGTGGTCTGCGCGCCGCCGGAGTAGCCCTGGTTGGCCTTGATCTCGTACGAGACGTCGTTGGCGTCGAGCGACAGCACGGCGACGTTGCCGTAGGTGAAGGCGTAGACGCTGGGGCACTCGGCGGGGCCGCTGGTGGGCAGGTCGAGGCGCTTGGCGTGGCCGCCGTAGCCGTTGGGCGAGTACCAGGCCTCCATGTCGTGGTTGCCGGTGGCGACCATCCACGGCACGGACTGGGCGACCGGTTCGATCTGCTTGAGGTAGCTGTCCCAGACCGACGGGTTGTAGCTGTCGGTCAGCTTGCCCTGGCCGTTCGGGTCGGCGTAGCAGATGTCGCCGGCCAGCAGGTGGAAGGCCGGGTTCTGCGCGGTGATCTGCGCGTTCTCCAGCGCGGCCTGGGCGCTGGCGCCCTGGTCGCCCATCGCGGTGAAGGTGAACGGCTTGCGGCCGGAGCCGCCGGCGGCCGGGCCGGTGGTGAAGGAGTTGACCGGGCCGGACGCCGCCTCCAGGCCCTCGTGGCCCACCGCGTAGTAGTAGGTGGTGTCGGGGGCGAGCCGGTCGAGCGCGGCGTGCCCGTAGTACTGCTCCAGCGGCGCCCCGGTGCCGTAGTCGCTGCGCAGGTTGCGGATCTCGGCCTGCACGGTCTGGCTCAGGTCGGTCGGCGAAGTGCCCACCCGCAGCACGGGGTTGGCGACGGCGGACGGCAGCTGCCAGCCGACCCGCATCTGGGTGGCCGGGTCGTTGCCGAACGCGAGGTGCCGGCCGAACGGCAGCACGGCCGAGCCGGGCGTGTCGGCGTACGCGGCGCGGCTGAGCAGCATCGGTCCGGCGGCGACGGCCGCGGCCCCGAACACGCCGGCCCGCAGCACGCTGCGCCGGGACAGGCCCTTGCGGACGTCCTGCCAGTACTCGTACTGCTCGGCGATGGTCATCTCGTCGGCCCGGCGGCGCGACACCCGGAAGCCGGGAAGGTCCACGGGTTTCCCCTTCGGTGGTCTGGTGGAGCGGAAGCGGAAGCGGAACCTCGCCTTCGCCTGATGGAGGTTCATCCCCGGAGATGTCCTGTTCGCAGACGTGCGGTGAACAGTCGTCCGATCGCACCGGGCGGCCCGGTGAAGATCACCTGGACGAACGCTGGTGGTCGCCGGCCACCCGCCGGCCACCCGCCGGGCACCCCCCTGTCGCGACCGCGACCCCGCGATGGTCAACTTGAACGGTGAGCGAGCAGAACGGCAGCACCGAACCCCCGATCCCCGGCACCGCCGTGGCCCGCCGCCCGGCGCCCGTGGTCCGCTGCCGCCGCTGCCACCGCCCGCTGCGCAACCCCGAGTCCCGCTGGGAGAAGCTCGGCCGCCACTGCGCCGACGCCCCCGCCCCGACCCGGGTCTACGTCATCGACCAGGACCACCTGCCGGGCACCTGAGCCCCCCCTCAAGCCCGCCGCCCGCAGCCGACAGGCCCCGCTCACACCGCCGAGGGCTCCCCCGCGCTCCGCTCCCCCGCCGGCCGGCCTCCCGGCCGGCCGCCCGACCCGCCGCCCAGCACGTCGTCGCACGCGCAGTCCGGCCGCGCCGCCGGGTGGGTCGGCGGCCCGTCCCAGCCGGCGCGGCGCTCGCGGTCGGTGCGGGCCCCGGCCAGCACGGCGCGGTGCACGGCCCGGGCCAGCCGGGAGCCCCAGGACGAGCGGGGGCCGCCGAACGGCTCGGCCGGCTCGCCGGGGCGGGCGGCCCGGACGGCGACGCACAGCGCGTCGGAGGGCGTGCCGGAGCAGTCGTACCCGGCCTCCAGCAGCGCCTGGACCTTCGCCTCGGTGGCGGTGGTCAGCAGGTTGACCAGTCCGGCGTCGGAGACCGGGGCGGGCACCACGGCCAGCACGTTGATGGTGCCGGGCGCGTAGGCGGCGGCCGGTTCGGGCGCGGCGGCCCAGGTCGGGACGCCGATGCCGGTGGTGGCCAGCGCGGTGACGCCGCCGTCCTCGGCCCAAGTGCAGGCGTCGACCTCGGCGGCTGTCATCAGGCCCATGCCGGGCCCGGTCAGGCCCTGCGCGGCGGCCAGTTCGGCCAGGTGCCCGGCCGGGTCCATCCGCCCGTACCCGGCCCGGACCTGCGCGTTCAGCACCCAGTGCCGCTCGCCGAGCCCGCCGCCGAGGACGCCCGACCCGGCCATCCGCCAGCCCGGTCCGGCCCGCCAGAGCAGCAGGTGCCGGCAGGCCCCGTCCTCGATCCGCCCGGCCCGCTCGACCGTCACCGCCCGCTGCTCGTCCATGGTCCGACACCCAACCACACCGGGCCGGCTGGGATTCGCCCCGCCCCGACCGGATGCGGCAGAGTGGCGCCATGACCCCGCAGCGCGCCGCGTCCGCCGCCCACGCCTCCCGCGCCCCGGCCGCCGGGGCCCGCCGCCGGCCGGTGCAGCAGCGCAGCCAGGAGCGGTACGAGCGGCTGCTGGACGCCTGCGCGGGGCTGCTCGACGAGGCCGGCCCGGCGGGGCTGACCACCAAGGAGGTGGCGCTGCGCGCGGAGGTGCCGATCGGCACCCTGTACCAGTTCTTCGACGGCCGGGAGGGCCTGCTGGCCGCCCTCGCCGCACGCAACCTGGCCCGCTTCCTGGACGGCCTGGCCGATCGGGTCGCGGCCGCCCCCGGCCCGATCGCGGTGGCCGCGTTCACCGAGCACGCGGTGGACGAGTTCGTCGCGATGAAGCGCACCGTCCCCGGCTTCGGCCACCTGGACTTCGGCCTGGTCGACGCCGTCCCCGCCGAGGTCGACGACGCGCACCTGCTGGACGCCGAGCTCGACAACAACGCGGCCGTCGCCGCCCGGCTGCGCGCGATCGGCGGCGAGCTGTTCGCCGCGCCCGGGTACGCGCTGGCCCTGCGGGTGGCGATGGAGTGCGCGGACGCGGTGCTCAAGCTGGCGTTCCGGGCCGACCCGGCGGGCGACCCGGCGCTGGTCGCCGAGTGCAAGCGGCTGCTGCGCAGCTACCTCGCGGCGGCCCCGCCCGCCGGCTGATCCGCACCGGGCCGCCCGCTTTTGCGCCGTCCGGGCGGCCGCCGCACAGTGGAGGGGGAAGCTCACACGCACCTCCGCCCCTGTGCCCGCGGGAGGGTCCGATGCACGCCATGGTGGGAGACCACGTCCACATGTACAGCCGGTCGGTCGGCATGACCGACCGCCGGGGTGAGATCGTCGAGGTGCGCGGCACCGACGGCGAACCGCCGTACCTGGTCCGCTTCGAGGACGGGCACGCCGGCCTCGTCTACCCGGGCCCCGACTGCCTCGTCGAGCACCGCACCGGCGACGGACAGCACTGACCCCGGTCCCGACCGGGACCGCGAGACCGCCAGGACCAGGAGGAACACCCGACCTTGTCGCCGCCGCTGCCCGGCCCGCTGGCCCACCTCGCCCCGCTGCTCGACGACTACGGCTACCTCGCGGTCGGGGTGCTGGTCTTCCTCGACAGCTGCCTGATCCCGGTGCCCGGCCAGACCATCCTGGTGCTGGCCGCCGTGTACGCGGGCGCGGGGCAGCTGTCGGCGGCCGCGCTGCTGCTGGTCGCGGTGTCGGCGGCGTTCGCGGGCAACACCCTGGCGTACGTGCTGGGCCGCACCGGCGGCACCGCCGCCGTCCACCGCTGGGGCCGGTACGTGCGGCTCACCCCGGAGCGGATGGAACGCGCCGAGTCCTTCTTCCGCCACCGCGGCGCGCTGGTCGTCACCGGCGCCCGCTTCGTCGACGGCCTGCGCCAGACCAACGGGCTGATCGCGGGCACCACCGAGATGCCCTGGCGGCGCTTCCTGCCCGCCAACGCGCTGGGCGCGGCGCTGTGGGCGGGCGTCTGGACGGCGGTCGGCTACTTCGCCGGCGACAACATCGACGCCCTCTACCGCCAGGCCGTCCGCTACCAGGTGCTGCTGTTCGCCGTCGTCGCCGTCCTGCTGGCCCTGTTCGCCGTCCGCACCTGGCTGCGCCGCCGCCACCGGAGGACCCCGGCCGCCCGCATCCCGCACCAGCCCGGGCAGGAGGACCAGAACGACCGGAGCACGGACCGCGACACCGACCGCGACACCGACGGGCCGGACCGGGCCTGAGCCCTGAGCCGCGCCGCCGGCGCCGTGCCGTCAGTCGGGCAGGTTGCCGTCGCCGCCCAGGTTGGCGACGATGCGGCGCAGCACGTTGACCGCGGTCACGAAGTCGGCGGTGTCGACGCCTTCGTGCGCCTGCCGGTGCACCTCCAGGTTGCGGTCCCGGGCGCGGAGCCGTCCGGCCTCCCCGGCGTCGGTGAGGGTCATCGTCCCCGCGTCCTCCCGGATCCAGCCGCGCCGGACGAGGTCGTCGAAGACGGCGTCGAAGTCGGTGCCGAGGTCGTCCCACTTCGCCAGCCGGTCGACCAGCGCGGCCCTGGTCCACCGGCCCGGCGCCCCGGCGACGTGGTTGAGCGTCCACCAGTGCGGCTGGGTGAGGCCCTCCACCGCCAACCGCTCCCGCAGCGCCCCGACCACCAGCCGGGCCGCCGTGCCGGCCCACGCCCCGATGGGTTGCGCGGCCAGTTCCCGCTGCGAGTACTCCTTGAGCGCGGCGCCCATGTGCCCCTCCTCCGGTCCGACGGAACGCGACCACCGTAGGAAGTCGAGTCCGCTTGAGGTCAAGGCGCCGCCGCCGGCCGCTCAGTCGCGGACCCGGCCGACCGTGAGGTAGAGGTCGGTGCCCTCGCGCCGGCTCCGGAGGCCGCCCGGCGCGAGCCTGACCCCGGCGTCCGCCGGGACGCCCTCGACCTTGACGGCGAGGCCGTCCTCCCCGCAGCCGACGGTGATGTAGTCGAAGTCGGGCCGGGCGTTCCCGGCGCCCACCGTGTAGGGGCCGACCAGGGTGTCGCCCGGGAACGGCCTGGCGTACGCCGGGTTCGTCGGCCCCCGGTCCGTGCTGTGCGGGCGGGCGGCGCCGTACCCGAACGAACCGGGCACCTCCCCGCTCGGCCCGGCCGGGGAGGAGGCGCCCGGCCGGGGATCGACGGTCACCGTGCAGGTGTCGTCACCGACCATGATCACCAGCTTGGTGCCCGCGATGTCGGCGCCGCCGAGCGTACGGCCGTGCACGGGCGCGAAGCCGGTGCCGACGTACTCCCGCTGCCCCGGGTCGTCCTCCAGCGCCGGCAGCGCCCGCAGTGCCCACGGCCCGGCGGGGGGCGGGGGCCCGGGCGGGTCCGCCGTGCACCCCGCCGCCCCCAGCGCCACGACCGCCGCCAGCCACCACGTCACCTGCCGACGCATCCCCGGCACACCCCCTCACCGCCCGGACGTCACTCCCACCGTACCCGGATCGACCCCCAACCACGCCGCCGGCAAAGGAAGTTGAAGCCGCCATCGCGGGTCAGCCGAGCGGGACCACCTCGAAGGCGGCCGCGTACCGGGTGCCGAGCCGGGCGCCGGCCTCGCGGCCGACGCCCTCCAGGAACTCGGCGGCGTCGGCCATCTCGCCGCCTGAGGCGCCGAGGCCGTCGAGGTAGGCGCGGTGGGCCTCCAGCGAGGCGACGCCGGTGTCGAAGGTGTCGGTGATGTCGGCGGCGTGCCGGCCGTCGGGGGAGGCGGCGGCCCAGAGTTGGCGGACGCCGTTCCAGGGCTGGTGGCCCTCGGCGGTGAGTTCGCGGAAGATCCAGCGGTTGCCGGCGTCGCGGACGGCGTCGAGGGCGGCCCGGCCGACGGCGATGTGGTCGGCCTGGTTGGGGAAGACGCCGCCGTAGGTCTCCCGGTAGTTGGCGGTGATGACGATGTCGGGGCGGTGCCGGCGGATCGCCCGGGCCAGGTCGCGGCGGAGCGGCAGCCCGTACTCGACGACGCCGTCGGGGTAGCCGAGGAACTCGACGGTGTCGACGCCGACGATCCGGGCCGACTCGACCTGCTCGCGCTCCCGGACGGGGCGGCACTGCTCGGGGGCCATGCCGTCGATGCCGGCCTCGCCGCTGGTGACCATCAGGTAGCTGATCCGCTTGCCCTGGCCGGTCCAGCGGGCGATGGCGGCGGCGGCGCCGTACTCCATGTCGTCGGGGTGCGGGATGATCGCGAGCGCGGTCCGCCAGTCCTCGTCGAGGTGCCGGTACGGGGGCGGGGCCTGCTCGGTCGGGTCGCTGCTCATGGTGCGGGTGGTGCCTTTCGGTCGGGTCCCGCCCCCGGTCGCCGGGGGCGGGGCCGGTGCGCGGGGAGGGTCAGCGCGCGGTGCGGATCGCGTAGTTGAAGTCGGCGTGGCCGTAGTGGCGCATCAGGCGCAGCCAGAACGGCATCAGCATCTCCAGGGCGCGGGCGCCGTCGATGCCGCCGAGGTCGAGGACGGCGTCGGCGGGCCAGCCGAACTCGCCGAGCAGGGCGGTGACCCGGGCCTTGGCGTCGGCGTCGTCGCCGGCGATGAACAGCTGGTGCTCGCCGGGGACGCGGCCGGGGTCGACCATGACCTCGTTGTTGACGGTGTTGAGCGCCTTGACGACCTTGGTGTCGGGCAGGGCGCGCTGGAGGCGCTCGCCGACGCTGTCGTCGTTGACGGGATCGAGGGTGACCTGGCCGTCCGGGCCGAAGACCAGCGGGTTGGAGACGTCCAGCAGGGTCTTGCCGGCCAGGTTGTCGGCGCCGGCGAGTTCGACGGCGGCGAGGGCGACGGTGCCGCTGGTGGCGTTGATGACGAGTTCGCCGAAGGCCGCGGCCTCGGCGAAGGTGCCGGGGTGGGCGAGCGGGCCGGTGCGGGCCGCCCAGTCCTCGGCGGCGGCGTTGCCCTTGCTGCGCGAGCCGAGGGTGACCTCGTGGCCGAGGGCGACCAGCTTGCCGCCCAGGGTCTGGCCGACCGCTCCGGTGCCGATGATTCCGATGCGCATTCCTGCTGCTCCGTCCCCGTGTCCGTTCGTGGCGGACCGCCGGGCGGGCCCGGTGATCCGAACGCACCCTACAAGAGGGCATCGTGACGGGTGATCAACTCCTGGGCACCGGTTTCCGTTCCGCGCCCCGCCGGGGACGGGCGGTGGGGACGGGCGGTGGGGAGGGTTCAGCCCTGCTGCTCCGCCGCCCCGGCGTGCAGGCGGAGCAGCAGGACGTGCAGGGTGGTGCGTTCGGCGGGGTCGAGGGGGGCGAGCAGCTCGTCCTGGGCGGCGCGGGCCCCGGCCTGGAGTTCGGCGAGGCGGGTGCGGCCGGCGGGGGTGAGGGTGAGGGTGAGGCGGCGCCGGTCGGCGGGGTCGCGGGTGCGGTCGATCCAGCCGGCGGCGTCGAGCAGGTCGGCGGCCTTGGCCAGGTCGCTGGGGTCGAGGCGCAGCCGGGCGGCGAGTTCGCGCTGGGTGTGCGGGCCGAAGTCGGCGAGCGCGGCGAGCGCGGCGTGGTGGTGCAGGCGCAGGCCGTCGGCGGCGAGGCGGTCGGCGACCCGGGTGCGGGCGTCCTTGCCGGTGCGGGAGAGCAGGTAGGCGGTGAGTTCGAGGAGGGAGGGCGGGGCCTGGGCGGGGTCGACCATGCCGACAATCATAGGTCACCCCCTATAGTGGGTGACAACCCATCATTTCGGAGGTGCTCCGTGGACGCGCTCCACCCCCGCCTGCTGGTCGCCGACTTCGCGGCCTGCTTCGCCTTCTACGACGCGGTCCTGCCGCCGCTGCTCGGCGCCCGGCTGGTCCAGGGCTCGGCGGGCGGGCCCTACGCGCACTGGGACGTCGACGGCCAGGCCGTGCTGGTCCTGTTCGACCGCGCCGCGATGGCCGGGGCGCTGGGCGACCGGATCCCCGCCCCCGCGGGCGACATGACGGTCTGCCGGGTCGCGGACGTGGCGGCGGCGCACGCGCTGGCCGTCCGCGCCGGGGGCGTCTCGGTGCTGCCGCCCGCCGACCGGCCGGAGTGGGGCGCCGGGCTGCGCACCGCCCACCTGCGCGACCCGGAGGGCCGGCTGATCGAGTTCCAGTCGTACTGACGTTCCAGTCGTGCTGACGTTCCGGTCGTGCTGACGGCCGGTCCGCTCGTACGCTGGCCGGATGTGCTGGAGCGCGGAGGCCGACCTGGTCGCGGGCGGCGCGGTGGCGGCGGTCGGCGTCGGCGCGGCGCTGCGCGCCGGGTGGTCGCGGCGGCTGCCGCTGGCGGCGCTGCCGCTGCTGCTGGGCGCGCACCAGCTGGTGGAGGCGGGTGTCTGGGCGGGCTGGGGCTGGGCCCGGACGGTGTGGGCGGTGGTCGCGCTGCCGCTGCTGCCGCTGTACGTCCCGGCGGCGGTGTGGTGCGCGACCCGCCGCCGCGCGGCCGCCCGGTTCACCCTGCTGGGCGCGGCGGTCGCGGTGCCGCTGGCGGTCGCGCTGGCCCGGCGGCCGGTGGCGGCGCGCCCGCACGGCCACACCCTGGTGTACGCGGTCGGGGTGCCGGCGTCCGGCCCGCTGCTGGCGGGGTACCTGGTGGCGGTGCTGGGCGCGCTGCTGTGCTCGGGTGACCGGCGGCTGCGGCTGCTGGGCTGGATCGCGGGGCTGGGCGCGCTGGTGTGCGGGCTGCTGTGGCGGCTGGCGTTCGTGTCGACCTGGTGCGCGCTGGCCGCCGTGGCCTCGGTGCTGCTCTACCGCTGGGCGGACGTCAGCGCGTCGAGCAGCGCCAGGGCCTCGGCCACCGAGCCGCCCGGGTCCGGGACGGGGTAGAGCACGCCGCGCACGGTCCGGTCGGCGTCGACGACCAGGGTGAGCCGCTTGAGCCGCTCGGCGCCGCCGGCCCGGAAGGTGGGCAGCCGCAGGGCGCCGGCCAGCCGCAGTCCGGCGTCCGAGAGCAGCGGGAACGGGATCCGCTGGTGCTCGGCGAACGCGGCCTGCTGGTCGGGGCGCTGGGTGGAGACGCCGTGCACGGTGGCGCCGCGCGCGGTGAACGCGTCCAGCCGGTCGCGGTAGGTGCAGGACTCCAGCGTGCAGCCGACGGTGCCGGGGATGTCGTCCCAGCCGGGCGGGTAGCCCTGGGTGCCGGGGGCGTACGCGCCGGGGAAGCAGTACAGCACCGTCCAGGGGGTGGCGCCGACCGGGTCGGCGAGCGGCGGGCGGGGGCCGGCGGAGGCGGCGGGCAGGGCGAGTTCGGGGACGCGGGTGCCGACCAGGGCGTGCACCCGGCGGGCCTCGGCGGAGTCGGCGTCGGCGGTGGCGGTGAGCGTGCCGTCGCCGAGCAGGTGGCGGCCGCCCCAGTCCTGGAGGGCGACCAGCACCGGCAGCAGGCCCCAGCCGCGCTCGGTCAGGTGGTAGGCGTAGCGCGGCGGGTGGGCCAGGTAGAGGCGCTTCTCGACCACGCCGTCGTCGACCAGGGCGCGCAGCCGGGCGGTGAGCACCTTGCGGCTGATGCCGAGCGACTCGTGCAGGGCGTCGAACTGGTGGGTGCCGCCGGCGAGGTCGCGCACCAGCAGCAGGGTCCACCAGTCGCCGACCACGGACAGCGCCTGGGCGATGGAGCAGTCGGTGTCGCCGACGTCGGTGTAGCGCATGGCACCACCTTGCCACTGCCGTCGCCGCACCGCCTATAGTGAGTTCCCAAAAGGAACTCACTCGTCGGCGACACCTGCCACCGCCCGCCACCAGGGGGAACACCACATGAGCACCACCAGCACCGACCGCCCCCTGCGGGCCCCGGCGGCCGCGCCCGCCTCCGCGTTCTGGCGCTACTGGGCCGCCTCCACCACCAGCGGCCTCGGCGACTGCGTCACCCAGATCGCGCTGCCGCTGACCGCCGTCACCGTGCTGCACGCCAGCGGCCTCCAGGTCGGCCTGGTCACCGCCGCCGGGTACGTCGCCTGGCTGGTGATCGGCCTGCCGGCCGGCGTCCTGGTGCAGCGCCTGCCGCTGCGCGGCACCCAGATCGCGATGGACCTGGCGCGCGCCGCCGCGATCGCCTCCGTCCCGCTGGCCGCCGCGTTCGGCGTCCTCGGCCTGCCGCAGCTGGTCGCGGCCGCGCTGGTGCTGAGCTTCGCCAGCGTGGTCTTCGACGTCGGCAACGCGACCTTCCTGCCCAGCGTCGTCCCGCCCGGGCAGCTCACCGCCCGCAACAGCCTGACCTCCGCCACCCACGCGGTGAACCAGCTCGCCGGGCCCTCGCTCGGCGGCCTGCTGGTCCAACTGCTGGGCGCCGCCACCGCCCTGGTCGTCGACGCGGTCAGCTTCCTGTGCTCCGCCGCACTGCTGCGCACCCTGCCCCGGTCCGCCGCCGAGCGCCCGGCGCCCGCCGCCGACCGGCCGTCCTTCGGCGCGCAGATCCGCGAGGGCTGGCGGTACTGCACCCGGCACCCGGTGGTCGGGCCGTGCCTGGCCGAGGCGACCTGCGTCAACTTCGTCTGCGGCGCGCTGATGGCCGTCATCCCGCTGTTCCTGGTCCGCACCGCGCACGCCCCGGCCGGCCTGGTCGGCCTGCTGATGGCCGCCGAGGGCGTCGGCAGCCTGGTCGGCGCCGCCCTCACCCCCCGGCTGGCCGCCCGCCTGGGCACCGCCCGCGCGCTGCGGTACGGCTCGCTGTTCGGCGTGCTGACCGCCCCGCTGATGGCCCTCGCCCCCGGCGGCCCCGGCCTGCTGCTGTTCGCGCTCGGCAACGCCGGCTTCGGCGCCTCCGTGGTGGTGCTCAGCATCCTGACCCGCACCCACCGCCAGTCCACCACCCCCGCCGCGCTGCTCCCCCGGGTGATGGCCACCGTCCGGTTCGTCTCCTGGGGCGCCATCCCGGTCGGCGCGCTGGCGGCCGGCGCCGCCGCCTCGCTCTGGGGCCCGCGCACCGCGCTCGCCCTGGCCTGCGCGCTGACCGCGCTCTCCCCCGCCCTGCTGTTCGCCTCGAAGCTGCGCGGCGCCCGCGACCTGACCGACGTCGCCGCCTGACCGACAGCACCGCCCGACCGACGTCACCGCCCGAACGGCCCGACTTCGGGAAATCCGCCCCCAGCGGGTGCACGGATCCCTTCGTGCTCGTACCGTCGAAAGAGGGGGCGTCACCCGAACGGGCGATGAAATCCAGACGAGGAGGCACACCTGATGCTTACTCAGTTCCGGACCGAAACGGCGCCGCGGTCACACACCGCGACGTCGACCGAAGCCGCCGACTTGGCGAGCCTGATGGTGGAGGACGAGGCCGCCGTGTCCGACGCGCCCACGTACTCGCCCGAGGCCGCCGGCATCGGACTGCTGGTGCTCGGCCTGCTGCTGTCGCCGAAGCCCCCGAAGGAAGCGAAGCCGACCCGCTGACCGGGAAGGTCTCCCGACCGGGCCGGTCCGCGCGCGGACCGGCCCGGCACCGCACCAGGAGGAACCTGGCCATGCCGTTCGCCGAGACTCCGCTGCGTGACGAGTACGCCGCCGCCGTCGACCGCCTGGCGCGCCGCGTCCTGGACGCCCTCCAGGACGGCACCGCGCCCCCGCCCGCCGAAGCCGGAACCACCGCCGCGGGCCCGGCCGGAGCCGCCGGAGCCGACCGGCCGCTGCTGGCCGCGGCCCGCGTCCTGGGCGCCGACCTCTTCGCCCCCCGGCTGCTGGCCGGCGCCGCACCCGACGCCCCTACCGCCGCGCTGCTCGCCGAGGCCCGCCGCGTCCTGCCCGCCCCGGCCGCCCCGACCCCGGGCGCGGCCCTGGTGATCGCCTGGCAGGACTGGGCCACCGGACGGCTGCTCGGCGACGCCCCGCCACCGCCCGCCCCGCCGGACCCGGCGGAACTCGGCTGGCAGACCTGGTCGGTACGGATGTCCCAGCTCGCCGCGCTGGCCCTGCCCAGGCTGGACGGCCCGCTGCACGACACCGCCCGCGCCCACCCGCTGCCGCTCGCCCGCGGCACCGCCCGCGCGCTGCTCCGCCGCGACCCCGCCACCGCCGCCCGCCTCACCCGCTGGCTGGCCTGGACCGAGTCCCAGGGCCTGCCCCCGCACCTGGAGACCGCGCCCGTCCTGGACCGGATCCGGCTGGCCGGCGACGGCAGCGCCCGCACCGCGCTCACCCTCGCCATCACCCACCGCCTCGCCGAGCGCGTCCCCGGCACCGGCGGCGGCACCGGCACCAGCGGCGGGAGGCGGGCCGCGTGATCGACACCCACGTCCTCGCCACCGCCCAGCGGCTCGGCTCCCGCGCGCTCTCCTGGCTGCACGCCGCCCACCGCGACGGCCTGGGCCGGATCCCCGACAACACCGTGATCGACTTCGGCGACGCCGACAACGCCTACAAGCCGCTCGGCGAGGTCGCCCTGGCCACCTCGCTGGTCCTGCGCGACGGCGTCAGCGGCCCCGCCGACACCCGGGCCGCCCGCGAGCTGATCGACGGCTGCTGGACGCAGCTGCGCGGCGGCGACCTGCTGTACGAGCGGCAGCTGCACCACTTCACCATGACCGACCCGCTGGAGACCTACGGCCACTTCGCCCGGGCCGGCTACCGGCACCCGCCGCTGGAGGAACTGCTCGACTCGCTCAGCCGGACGCGCGCCGCGCACGCCGAGGAGATCCGGGCCAACCGGCGCCTGGGCGTCGCCAACGCCCGCCGGGTGGTCGGGCTCGGCCACCGGCCGGACTGGGAGGCGCTCGCCCTCGGCACCTGGCTGGGCGCCCGGCCCGAACCCTGGGCGGTGAACTGGATGACCGGCTACGACATCACCCACACCGTCTTCCACCTCACCGACTGGGGCGCCCGCCCGGACGGCCTGCCCGAGCCGATGCGCGACTACGTCCGGGACTGGCTGCCGGTCTGGCTGGACGCCTGGGCCGAGGTCGGCCAGTGGGACCTGGTCGCGGAACTGCTGGTGGTGGACGCCTGCTTCGGCGAGCCGACCACCGGCCGGCAGGGCTGGGACGCGCTGGCCGCCGCCCAGCACCCGGACGGGCTGCTGCCGCGCGACAGCGACCCGGTCGACGAGGAGGACCGCGAGCGGGCCTTCCTGGACCACCAGCACACCGCGGTCGTCGCGGTGGTGGCCGGCGACGTCACGCTCGCCCGGGCGCTCCGGGCGACGGCGGCCGCGTGAACCCGGCGGAGGGCCGCGCCGCCGTGGCCGAGCGCCGCGCCGCCCCGGCGGAGAACCGCGTGGAGGCCCCGGCGGAGCGCGCCCTCGCGGCGGCGGTCCGGGCGGCCCGGGACGCGTCCGCGACCGCCGTCACGGTGGCGGTGCTGGCCGGCGGCCGCGCCGAGGTCCACTGCTTCGGGCGGACCGGGCGCGGGCGGGCGCCCGCCTGCACCCCGGACACCGTCTTCGAGCTCGGCTCGGTCAGCAAGACGTTCACCGCGCTGCTGCTCGCCGCGATGGCCGCCCGCGGCGAACTCGCCCTGTCCGAACCGCTGCGGGGGCTGCTGCCCGCCGACTGGCCGGCCCCGGCCGTGCGTTCCGCCGAGCCGATCCGGCTGCTGCACCTGGCCACCCACACCTCCGGGCTGCCCCGCCTCCCGCCGGGCCTGCTCGCCTCCGCCCTCCCCGCCTGGAACAGCAACCCGTACGCGGCCTTCGACGAGGCGCGGCTGCGCGCCGCGCTGGCCGCGACCACCGTGCGCACCGAGCCGGGCCGGCACTACCGGTACTCCAACTACGGCGTCGGCCTGCTCGGCCGGGCGCTGGCCGAGCGCGCCGGGCTGCCCTACGGCGCGCTGCTCGCCGACCGGGTGCTGGCCCCGCTCGGCCTGACCGCCACCACCTGCGCCCCGGACCCGCCGCACCGGGCGACCGGCCACCGGCACGGCCGCCCGCTGCCGCCCTGGCGGATCCCCGCCCTCCCGGCGGCCGGCGCGGTCCGCTCCTCCGGCGCCGACCTGCTGCGCTACCTCGGGGCCCACCTCGCCCCGCCCGCCGCCGACGCCGTCCTCGCCGCCGCCCTGGCGGACGTCCGGCACCCCCGGCTGCGGCTGCCCGGCTCCGCCGACCTGCTCGCCCTGGTCTGGACCCGCCGCCACGCCGCCGACCGGGACGTCTACTTCCACTCCGGCGGCACCCGCGGCTGCACCTCCTTCGTCGGCTTCTCCCCCGCCACCGCCTCCCGCGCCCCGGTCGCGGTCGCCGCCCTGACCAACACCGGCCCGTCCGTGAACGGCCGCTTCGTGCAGGCCGGTTACGACCTGCTGCGGGCCTGGGGCGGGACGTGCTGAGGGGGGCGCAAAGGCCCCCGCCGTCCTGGTCAGCTGCCCTTGACCCGGCAGCCCGGCAGCCCGGCAGTCGGACCGCCCGTCAGTCGGACAGTCGGACGAACCGCCGCCCGGCGTCCAGCAGGGCGGGCAGCGCCCGGGCGTAGCCCTCGGCGGTGCCCGCGGCCGGGTGGTTGAAGTGGCTGATCAGCACCGAGCCGGGCGGGGCGGCGGCCACCTCCCCGGCGACCTGGGCGGGGGTGAACGTGGCGCCGCCGTCCGCGTTGACCGCGAACCCGGCGACCCGCTCGCCCAGTTCACCCACCAGGCGCAGCGCGACCTCGTCGTAGTGCGCCGTCCCGGAGCGGAACCAGCCCGGGGCCCGGCCGCCGAGCAGGGCCGTCAGTTTCGCCCGGTTGCCGGCCACCTCGTCGTAGGCGGCGGCCGGGTCGGCCGTTCCGGTGATGCCGTAGGCGGGGCGGCCGGTCACCGAGAGCGGGCGGTGCGCGGTGCCGTGGTTGCCGATCTCGAACAGCGGGTCGGCGGCCAGCTCGCCGGCCGGGCCCGGGTTGGCGTCCACCCAGCGGGCGTTCAGGAACAGCGTGGCGGGCACCCGGAGCCGGCGCAGGATGCCGATCAGTGCCGCGTCGTAGCCGTCGCCGCCCGGTCCGCCGCACGCGTCGAAGGTCAGCGCCAGCGCCCCGTCCGGGACGGTCGCCCGCACGCCGGGCAGGTCCGTCCCCCAGGCGTGCGGCGACTGGTCGGCGTAGCGCGCCAGCACCTGTTCGCGGGTCGGCTGCGCGGGCGGCCGGGCCGCAGGCGGGGTGCCGGTCGGTCCGGGCGGGGTGCCCGGCGGGGCCGGCGGGGCCGGGCGGGCGGGGGCCGCGCAGCCCGCCGCGAGTCCGAGCGCCGCCGCCAGGGCCGTCCGCCGTCCGATCATCTCCGCCGCTCCTCGCCGTTCTTCGCCGTTCTTCGTGACCACCGCCACGAGTGTCACTTCCGGGCCCGGCCGGTGCCATCTGCGAAGCTCGGCCGTATGGCTTCCTCCCCTCGACCGCACTACCTGCAGTGGACGACCGTCGCCCCGGTGCTGGCGTTCCTGCTGCTCCTGGCGACCTGGCACCGCGACCTGCCGTGGCCGGTGGTGGCGCTGGTGGCCTGCTTCCTGGCGGTGTCGGTGGTGGCGGCCGTGCACCACGCGGAGCTCATCGCGCACCGGGTCGGCGAACCGTACGGCTCGCTGGTCCTGGCGGTGGCCGTCACCATCATCGAGGTCGCGCTGATCGTGACGCTGATGGCCGACGGCGGCGACAAGAGCGCCGGGCTGGCCCGCGACACGGTGTTCGCCGCCGTCATGATCACCTGCAACGGGATCCTCGGACTGTCCATCCTGGTCGGCGCGTTGAAGTACCGCGTCGCCGTCTTCAACGCGGAGGGCACCGGCGCGGCGTTCGGCGCGATCGCCACCCTGGCCACCCTCAGCCTGGTGCTGCCGACCTTCACCACCTCGCAGCCCGGCCCGCAGTTCTCCACCACCCAGCTGGTCTTCGCGGCGACCGCCTCGATCGTCATCTACGGCCTGTTCGTCTCCACCCTGACGGTCCGCCACCGCGACTACTTCCTGCCGGTCACCCCGGCGGGGGAGATCGTCGACCCGATGGACGACCACTCCGAGCCGCCGACCCTGCGGCAGACGATGACCAGCGTGGCGCTGCTCTCGGTCGCCCTGGTCTCGGTCGTCGGCCTGGCCAAGGGCGTCTCCCCGACCATCGAGCGCGGGGTCGCCGCCGCCGACCTGCCCAACGCGGTGGTGGGCGTGGTGATCGCGCTGCTGGTGCTGCTGCCGGAGTCGATCGCCGCCGTCCGCGCCGCCGTCCGCAACCGGGTGCAGATCAGCCTCAACCTGGCGCTCGGCTCCGCCCTCGCCTCCATCGGGCTGACCATCCCGGCCGTGGCCGTGGCCTCCACCTGGCTGTCCGGGCCGCTCGAACTCGGCCTGGGCGCGAACCACATGATCCTGCTGGCGCTCACCGTCGCGGTCGGCACCCTGACCGTGATCCCGAAGCGCGCCACGCCCCTCCAGGGCGGCGTCCACCTCGCCATCCTCGGCGCCTACCTGGTGCTCGCGGTCAGCCCCTGAGGGCCGGGGCGCTTCCGCCCGAAAGCGTGAAGGCGGCGCCCGTCCGCGCCCCCGCCCCGGCTGCCCGGGCGGCCGGGGCCCGCCGCTTGTCCGCACGGCCCGTTCCCCGTCCGGGTGACCCCGTCCGCGGGCGGCCGTGCGGGTACGGCCCACCCGGGCGCCGCACTAGGGTCACCCTCCGTGTCCACGATCATCGAACCGGTCGCCGAACCGGAACCGGCGGGTCCGCTGCTCAGCGTCGACCCGAACGAGCTGCGCGCCTCCGCCGCCGCCGCGCGGACCCTCGCCGAGGAGTTCGGCCCGCCGTCGGCCGCCGCTCCGGCCGCCGCCCTCGGCGCGGCCGGCGAGCTGGCGGGGTGGCCGCTGGGCCCCGCGCTGGCGGCGCTCGCGCACGGGTGGGAGCCGGTGCTGCGCGCGCTCGCGGCGGAGCCGGCCGCGAGCGCGGACGCGCTGGAGGCGTCGGCGTGCGGGCACGAGCGCAACGACGGGCGGCTGGCCGGGAGTTGGCGGTGAGTGACGCGTTCGCGCTGCTGCGGCGCTTCGACCCGGAGGGGCTGCGCGGGGCGGCCGGGGCCTGGCGGCGGCTCTCGGCGGCGGCCGAGGAGGCGTGCGACGGGCACCGGCTGCGGGTCGGCGGTCCGCTGCACGGGCCCTGGCGGGGGCGGGACGCCGAGGCCGCGTTCGCGGCGTTCGCGGGCACCGAGCGGCGGCTGGAGGCGGTCCGGGTCGAGGCCGGGTCGGTCGCGGTGGTGCTGGAGACCGTCGCGGGGCGGATGGAGCAGGCCGCCACCAACCTGCTGAACGCCCTGCGCCGGGCCGAGGAGTGGGGCCTGCCGGTGTCGGACGGGGGCGCGGTCGGCCTGCCCGCGCTGTCCGCCGCCGACCGGCACGACCCGGACGCCCCGGCCGAGCGGCAGCGGCGCTCGGTGCTGCGCGGGCAGCTCCAGCAGCGGGTGGACGCGGCGCTGGCCGCCGCCCGCGAGGCCGCCGAGCAGGGGGCCGGGGCGCTCGGCCGGCTCGGCGCGGACGTGCTGCCCCGGACGTTCGGCGCGCCCGGCACGCTGGACGGGTCGGGTGCGAACGCCCGGTCGGCGGCCCTGGCGCTCGGCCTGGCCGTCCCGTACGTCCCGGAGAACACCGACCCGCGGGCGTCCGCGGCCTGGTGGGAGGCGCTCTCCCCGGCGGAGCGGCAGAGCCTGCTGACCCTGGCCCCGGAGCGGGTCGGCCGGCTCGACGGCCTGCCCGCCGCCGTCCGCGACCGGGCCAACCGGCTGGCCCTGGACCAGCGGCTGGACGCCCTGGAGGGCGGCGCGCCCCCGGGTTCGGGCCTCACCTACGAGGAGTGGAACCGGGAGCAGCGCGACCTGCGCGCGCTGCGCGAGCGGCTGGACGGCCGCGGCGGCGCGGACCGGCTGTTCCTGCTGGCGCTCGACCCGCGCGGCGACGGCCGGGCGGTGGTGGCGGCGGGCGATCCGGACGGCGCCGACCACACCGCCGTCCTGGTGCCGGGCACCGCGACGACGCTGGCCTCGGTGCCGGGGCAGGTGGAGCGGATCGACCGGCTGCGGGACGCGGCGGCGGCACAGGCCGGTCCGGGGCAGCGGGTCGCCGTGGTGTCCTGGCTGGGCTACGACGCGCCGGAGGCCGACGCCAGCGTGCTGACCGCGGCCCGGGCCGAGGAGGGCGCGGCGGACCTGCGGCGCTTCACCGAGGGCGTGCGGACCGCGCGGGGCGGGCGGCCCGGCCACCTGACGGTGATCGGGCACAGCTACGGGACGACGACGGTCGGCGCGGCGGCGGCCGGCGGGGCGGGGCTGGGGGCGGACGACATCGTCGCGGTCGCCAGCCCGGGCATGACCGCCGCCCGGGCCGCCGACCTGCACATCGACCCGGCGCACGTGTGGGCGGGCACCGCGGCCGACGACCGGGTCCGGCTGGCCACCGGCACCACCCTGGGCGCCGATCCGACCGGGGCCGACTTCGGCGGGCGGACCTTCGGCGTCGACACCTCCGGCCACAGCGGCTACTGGGCGGCGGGCAGCGAGAGCCTGGCCAACCAGGGCCGGATCATCGCCGGCCGCACCCCGGCCACCGCGGCGGACGCGCCGTGAGCCCGGGCGCGGGCCGGGAGACGAGCCCGGACGCGGGCCGGGACGGGTGGCTGCCGGTGATGGCCCGGGCCGCCGCCGAGGACTGGGCCCGGCGGCTCGCCGCGTACCTGGCCGACCGGGCGGCCGTCCCGCTCGCCGGGGAGCGCACCCGGGCGTTCTTCTCCCCGGGCGGCGGGCCCCCGGCGGACGGCCGCTACGCGCTGGCCCTGCACGCCGAGGGCTCGGTCCCGCCGCCCCGCCACCCGGCCGCCGTCCGGGCCCTGCGCGCCGCCCTGGAGCGGGACGGCTTCACCGTCACCGCCTACCGGGAGACCGTCGGCGGCGAGCCCGACGCCCTGCTCTACGCCCGCCACCCCGAGGGCGGCTACTTCCTCGACGTCGGCACCGGCGGCGGCGGGGACCGCCTCACCTTCACCGTCCGCACCCCCGTCCTGCTGCCCCCGCCGTGACGCCGCCGGGGCCGCGGCCGCTACTCGACCGTCACGCTCTTGGCCAGGTTGCGCGGCTTGTCGACGTCCCGGCCGAGGGCCACCGCCGCGTGGTAGGCCAGGAGTTGGAGCGGGATGTTGAGCAGCAGCGGGTCGAGTTCGGGCTCGCTCTTGGGGACGACCAGGCAGTGATCGGCGAGCCGGGCCTCGATCGGGCGGTGGGCGACGGCCAGCACCCGGCCCTCGCGGGCCTTGATCTCGCCGAGGGCGGTGAGGTTCTTGTCGAGCAGTTCGTCGTCGGGCACCAGGGCGACGGTCGGCAGCTCGGGGGAGATCAGGGCGAGCGGCCCGTGCTTGAGCTCGCTCGCGGGGTACGCCTCGGCGTGGACGTACGAGATCTCCTTGAGCTTCTGCGCGCCCTCGCGGGCGACGGGGTAGCCCCGGACCCGGCCGATGTACATCATGCCCTGGCTGTGGGCGTACTCGGCGGCGAGCGCCTCGATCTCCTTCTCCTGCTCCAGCGCGGCCCGGATCTGGTCGGGCAGGGCCTTGAGCGCGGCGACGATGCGGCGGCCGTCGGCGGGCGAGAGGTCGTGGATCCGGCCGAAGTGCAGGGCGAGCAGCGCGAAGGCGACCACGGTGGAGGTGAACGCCTTGGTGGAGGCGACCGAGATCTCCGGGCCGGCGTGCAGGTAGATGCCGCCGTCGCACTCGCGGGCGATCGCCGAGCCGACGGTGTTGACGACGCCGAGGACCCGGCCGCCCTTGCGCTTGACCTCCTGGACGGCGGCCAGCGTGTCGTACGTCTCGCCGGACTGGCTGACGGCGACGTACAGGGTGTCGGCCTCGATGACGGGGTTGCGGTAGCGGAACTCGGAGGCGGGCTCGGAGTGGGCCGGGATCCGGGCCAGCTCCTCGATCAGCTGGGCGCCCATCTCGCCCGCGTAGTAGGCCGATCCGCAGCCGAGGATCTTCACCCGGCGGATCTCGCGCAGCTCCCGGGCGTCCAGGTTGAGGCCGCCGAGGTGCGCGGTGGCGAACCGCTCGTCGAGCCGGCCGGACAGGGTGCGCTCGACGGCGCCGGGCTGCTCGTGGATCTCCTTGAGCAGGTAGTGCGCGTAGCCGCCGGTGTCGTAGGAGCCGACCTCCCAGTCGACGGTGGAGGGTTGGCGGGTGACGGTGCGGGCGTCCTCGGTGAAGGTGCGGAAGCCGTCGGCGCGGACGGTGGCGAGCTCGCCGTCCTCCAGGTGGACGACCTGGCGGGTGTAGCGGACCAGCGCGGAGACGTCGGAGGCGGCGAACATCTCCTTCTCGCCGATGCCGAGCACGATCGGGCTGCCGTTGCGGGCGACCACGATCCGGTCGGTCTGCTCGGCGTCCAGCACGGCGATGCCGTAGGTGCCGACGACCAGCTTGAGCGCGGCCCGCACCGCGTCCTCCAGCTCGCCGCCGTCGGCGCGGTGCGCGGCGATCAGGTGGGCGAGCACCTCGGTGTCGGTCTCGGAGCGGAAGACGGCGCCGTCGGCGGCGAGCTTGGCGCGCAGCTCGTCGGCGTTCTCGATGATGCCGTTGTGGACGACGGCGATCCGGTCCGCGTTGTCGGTGTGCGGGTGGGCGTTGGCGTCGGAGGGGACGCCGTGGGTGGCCCAGCGGGTGTGGCCGATGCCGACGGTGCCCTTGAAGCGGGCGGGGAGCGCGGCGGCGAGGTCGGCGACCCGGCCCTTGACCTTGCGGACCCGGAGCCGGCCGGGGGCGGCCTTGGTGCCGGGCGCGAGCACCGCGACGCCGGCCGAGTCGTAGCCGCGGTACTCCAGCCGCTGCAGTCCTTCCAGCAGGAAGGGGGTGGCGTCCTTGGGGCCGATGTAGGCCACGATTCCGCACATGTCGCGGGCTCCTGTCGTTGTCTGGTCGTCCGGGGTGGTGGGCGGGGCCGGCCGGTCAGCCGTAGACGATCCGCCGCAGCTGCCGGGCGGACAGCCGCGGGGCGGCCACCCGGCGGGCGGCCAGCTCGCCGTCGAGGCGGGCGAAGATCCGGTCGTTGGTCAGGCCCCTGGCCTGCAGCTCGCCGTGGCGGCGGCGGACGTACTCCTCGGTGGTCTCCGCGAAGTACGCCAGCACCTCCGCCAGGACCCGCGCCGCGTCCGGTGGGGCCAGGGCCGTGGTCCTGGCGAGGTGGGCGAGCAGGTCCTCATGAGGGTGCGGTGAGGCAGGCACGGATCGGGAGCCTAGGCGTGGAGTGTCCATTTGCCAAAGATCCTGCCCGATTTCGGGCAGGCCCGCCCGTTCCGGCCGCCGCCGGAGCGCCCGGTGCGACCTTTCGGGGGCCCGCGGCGTCCTCATGGACGGCGGTCGAACACCGGGGTGCGGACGCACCTATGATGTGGGGCCGTCGTTGGAAGACGGTGTGCGGACGGTGTTCGGGTGATCGTTCCGGGCCCGTGACCCCGTCGGCGGTGTCCATGTCCGGGTTTCCGGCGGTCACCCCGCAGGATGGGCCGCGTACTGTCCGTGTCGATCTCAGGGGGAACGTCCGTCATGCAACCGCGTCTGTTCGCCGTCGTCACCGCCGTCCTGCTGGCCGTGCTCGGCCTCGGGTCGGTCCTGGTGACCGACTGGACGCCGAAGTCCGCGAGCGCGGCCACCGCGCCGACCGCCGGGGCCCAGCGCCCCGGCGCCGTGCCCGCGACCAGCGGCGCGCCGGCCGCGTCACCGTCGCCCACCGGCGACCCGGCGGTGTGGACCCGTTCGACGCTGCGCAACAAGCTGATGGCGGAGATGGACTCCACCGACCCCGGGGTCGCCCTCGCCGACCTCGACAAGATCTCCAAGGACAAGCCGTACACCGTGCGGTTCTGCCACCCGATCGCGCACGAGCTCGGGCACGCCGCGGTGCAGCGCTACCACCAGGACTTCCAGAAGGTGATCTCCTTCCCGCACGAGACCTGCGCGGCGGGCTACCTGCACGGCGCGGTCGAGGAGATGCTGGCCAACTCCAAGGACCCGCAGCACGACATCCTCACCCTGTGCGCGCCGTCCAACACCGGCCCGTGCATCCACGGCGTCGGCCACGGCATCATGTTCGTCACCAAGCAGGACATCCCGGCGGCCCGCGCCCTGTGCGACAAGTTCCCCAGCCAGAACCGCAGGATCACCTGCTCCGAGGGCGTCTTCATGCAGCTGTTCGCGCCCGACGAGGAGGACGAGAAGGCCAAGGCCAACCTCCCCGCCGACAAGCTGGCCGCCGAGCCGCTCTACCCCTGCCCCGAGCAGCCCGCGCTCTACCAGTCGGCCTGCTTCTTCTACGCGCCGACCTTCTTCCTCTCCTCGCACGACTACGCCAACCACCCCGAGGCGTTCTCCCAGGCCCTCCAGTGGTGCCTGAACGCGCAGGCCAGCGGCGGCGCCAACGACTGCTCGCGCGGCGTCGGCTCGCGCACCATGAAGTACAACCTGGACCGCGAGGACTGGGCCGCCGACCAGTGCGCCACCGCCAAGGACGGCTGGCAGCGCAAGGCGTGCGCGCAGGGCCTGGTCAGCTACTACACGGTCAACTACACCGACGCGGGCGCGGCCGGCCGGCTCTGCGCCAAGATCACCAACAAGGAGATCCAGGGCTACTGCCGCTCGGCCGGCGGCCTCTCCAGCACCCTGGACTGACCCTTTCCGCAGGTGGGCGCCGCCGGGCAGCGCCCACCTGCGCATACCATGCCCGGTGTGAACGACGACTTCCGCGGGGCCGCACGGGCGGCCGCAGACCTGGTGGCCGACTACCTCGACGCGCTGCCCGACCGCCCGGTCTGGCAGCCGATGGACCCGGCGGAGCGGGCCGCGCTGCTCGACCTGCCGCTGCCCGAGCACGGCGCCCCGCTGGCCGAGCTGCTGGCGGACGTCGAGCGGCGGATCATGCCGCACCCGATGGGCAACGGGAACCCGCGCTTCTTCGGCTGGGTCAACTCCGCCCCGCAGCCCGCCGGGGTGCTGGCCACGCTGGCGGCGAGCGCGATGAACCCCAGCTCGGCCGGCGGCGACCACGCCGACGTCCACCTGGAGCGCGCCGTGGTCCGCTGGATCGCCGAACTGGTCGGCTTCCCGCACCCGGCCGGCGGCGGCCTCCTCACCTCCGGCACCTCGATGGCCACCATCGTCTGCCTGGCCGCCGCCCGGAACCGGGCCGCCCGCCGGGCCGGGTGGGACGTCCGGGAGGACGGCCTGGCCGGGATGCCCCCGCTGGTCGGCTACGTCACCGGCGAGGCGCACAGCTGCGTCCGCAAGGCCGCCGAACTGCTCGGCCTCGGCTCCCGGAACCTGCGCACCGTCGCCTCCGACGCCGACGGCCACCTCGTCCTGGACGCCCTGGCGGCCGCGGTCGCCGAGGACCGGGCGGCCGGCCGGCTGCCGTTCCTGGTGGTCGCCTCGGCCGGCACCGTCGGCACCGGCGCCGTCGACCCGTTCGAGCCGGTCGCCGACCTGGCCGAGCGCGAGGGCCTGTGGTTCCACGTCGACGGCGCGTACGGCGCGTTCGGCGTCCTGGACGAGGCGATCGCGCACCGCTACGCCGGGATGGACCGGGCCGACTCGCTCGCCCTCGACCCGCACAAGTGGCTGGGCGTGCCGGTCGACTGCGGCTGCGCGCTGGTCCGCGACGCCGACGAGCTGCGCGGCACCTTCAGCCTCGTCCCGTCCTACCTGCGCGACGACGCGGCCGGCGACCTCGGCTGGTTCTCCGAGTACGGCACCGAGCAGACCCGCCCGTTCCGCTCGCTGAAGGTCTGGGCGTCCATCGCCCACCGCGGCCGCTCCGGCGTCGCCCGGGACATCGCGCACTGCACCGCCCAGGCCCGGCAGCTCGGCGAATGGATCGAGCGGGACGCGGAGTTGGAGCTGGTCGCCCCGGTCGAGACCTCCATCGTCGCCTTCCGCCACCGCCCCGCCGGACTCGACGAGGCCGGCCTGCAGCAGCTCAACTCGCTGCTCCCGGTGGCCCTCCAGCGGCGCGGGCGGGTCTTCGTCACCGGCGCCGTGTACCGGGGCCGCGAGATGCTCCGGGCCTGCCTGCTGAACTCCGCCACCACCGAGGCCGACCTGCGGCTGCTGCTCGACGAGGTCAAGTCGGCCGGCGCGGAACTCCTGGACCGGTGCCGTACGTCCAACTGATCGCGGGCCCGGATCAGCGCCGATCCGAAGGTGACCCGCGGAGACATTAACCGTCAGGTCACGGGGGATTCGTGATCGTGAAACAGCGGAGCGCCACCATGCAGGCATGGACAACATGGCGTACACCCACGACAGAGTCATCGACGAGCGGCGGGCCCGGCGCGGCGGCCGGGGGCACCGCTGGCGCAAGGAGACGGTCGAGCTCGCGGCGGTCTTCGCCGCCGTCGCGGCCGCCGACCTGGTCGCCAACATCGTCGTGCACGGCCACGACGGACCGGTGCTGCTGGTCGCCTCGGCCGCCGCGATGCTCGCCACCGCGCTGTTCCGCGGCTGGCTCGCCCACCGGCACCCGCACGGACCGCCCGGCCCCGCCGCGCCGCCGGGCGGTGCGGCGGTGACCCCCGCCGACGAGGAGCCCACCGCCCTGTGGCGGCTGCGCACCAGCGTCTCGGACGCCCCGGGCAGCCTGGCCCGGGTGTGCGCGGCCCTGGCCGAGCTGCGGGTCAACATCGTCTCCATGCAGGCGCACCCGCTGCCGGACCACACCGTCGACGAGTTCATCGTCCGCGCCCCCGGGGCGCTCTCCCGCACCGAGCTGGCCGCGGCCGTCGCGGCCGGCGGCGGCTGGGACATCTGGACCGACCGGGCCGACGCCCACGAACTCGTCGACGTCCCCCGCCAGGTCCTCGCCCTGGCCACCCGCACCGCGCTGGACGCCGCCGAGCTCCCGGTCGCGCTGCGCCAGCTGTTCGGACGGGCCGCCATCCGGCAGTACCCCGGCCGCGGCGACAGCACCCCCGCCGGGGTGGAAGGACACCTGATGCGACTGCCCCTCCCGGGCGGCGACCTGCTCGAACTCTCCCGCCCGCACCTCCCGTTCACGCCCACCGAGTTCGCCCGCGCCCGCGCCCTGGTCGAGCTGGACACCGTCCTCGGCCCGCGCGTGCCCGCCGTCGCCGCCCGGATCGGCCACCCGGACGGCGCCGAGCTCACCGTCCGCCGCGCCACCCCCGAGGACAAGCCCGCCGCGCTGGCCATGCACGCCCGCTGCTCCGCGGAGTCGCTGCGCCGCCGCTACCACGGCCCGGTCAAGGACGCCGACCGCTACCTCGACCACCTGCTCGACCCCCGGCACGGCCAGACCCTCGCCGTGGAGACCGCGCACGGCCGGCTGGTCGCGCTGGCCCACCTGATGTGGGACGACGAGGGCGCCGAGATCGCCCTGCTGGTCGAGGACGCCTGGCAGCGCCGCGGCCTGGGCGTCGACCTGGTCCGCCGGATGGCCGCGCTGGCCCTGGAGGCCGGCGTCCGCACCGTCTACGCCGTCACCACCGCCGCCAACACCGGCCTGATCTCCACCATGCGCCGGCTCTCCGCCCCGCTCGACTACCAGGTCGAGGACGGCACCCTGGTCATCACCGCCCACCTGGCCGAAGCCACCGAGAAGCTGCCCACCCCCTGGCCGACCACCCGCTGAGGAAGGACCCGACCCGCGTTCCGGCGCCCGCCGTCCCCGGCGGGCGCCTTGTCGTTGCTCCGCCCGTTCCTCCGCTCGTTCCTCCGCCCGTTCCTCCGCCCGGGGCGGGGGCTCGCGGCGCAGCTTGTCGCCCCTGCTCAAGTGTGCGGGCGGGAGTCGGTAGGCTGAGCCCGTCCCCGCCGCCCGTGGGTCGTCGAACGGCCCGGGCGGTGCCGCAGCAAGGAGGAACCCCTGAGCATGCCAGGCACCGATTCGGAAGCCCCGCGCGACGCCTCGCTGCCCGCTCGCGCGAAGATCGCCGTGACGGCGGGCAAGATGGCCGCCGCGCTGTCCCAGAAGGCGGGCCGCGGCAGTGGCTCGGTGATCGGCGGCAAGGTCGCGCTCAAGCTCGACCCGGACCTGCTGGCGACCCTCACCGAGCACCTGGACGTGGTCCTGGTCAGCGCCACCAACGGCAAGACCACCACCACCCGGCTGATCGCGGAGGCGCTGCGGGCGGCCGGCCCGGTGGTCTCCAACGCCCTGGGCGCGAACATGCCCGCCGGCATCACCGGCGCGCTGGCCGGCGGCACCGGCGCCCGGTTCGGCGTCATCGAGGTGGACGAGAAGTACCTGCCGATGGTCGCCCGGGACACCCGGCCGAAGGCCATAGCGCTGCTGAACCTCTCCCGCGACCAGCTGGACCGCGCGGCGGAGACCCGGATGATGGCCGAGAAGTGGCGCGAGGGCCTCAGGGACACCGAAGCGGTGATCATCGCCAACGCGGACGACCCGCTGGTGACCTGGGCCGCCTCCTCCTGCAAGAAGGTGGTCTGGGTGGCCGCCGGGCAGGCGTGGAAGGAGGACGCCTGGTCGTGCCCGTCCTGCGGCGGCGTGATGCAGCGCCCGGGCGACGACTGGTTCTGCGGCGAGTGCGGCTTCCGCCGCCCGAACCCGCACTGGGCCCTCCAGGGCACCCACGTGATCGACCCGCACCGCGGCGCCTGGCCGATCCAGCTCCAGCTGCCCGGCCGCGCCAACCTGGCGAACGCCACCAGCTCGGCCGCCGTCGCCGCGGTCTTCGGGGTCGCCCCGCAGGTCGCGCTGCAGCGGATGCAGTCGGTGGCGGCGGTGGCCGGCCGCTACGACGTGGTGCAGTACCGCGGCCGGGACATCCGGCTGCTGCTGGCCAAGAACCCGGCCGGCTGGCTGGAGACCTTCTCGCTGATCGACGGCCCGCCCGCCCCGGTGATCCTCTCGGTGAACGCGATGGACGCCGACGGCACCGACACCTCCTGGCTGTGGGACGTCGACTACGAGCGCCTCGCCGGGCACCCGATCTTCGTGATGGGCCAGCGCAAGCTCGACCTGGCGGTCCGCCTGGAGGTCGCCAACCTCCAGTTCCAGGTCGTCGACTCGCTCGCCCAGGCGGTCGACGCCGCCCCCGGCGGCCGGATCGAGGCCATCGCCAACTACACCGCCTTCCAGCAGCTGCGCAAGGCCGTGGTGGCCTGATGAGCGACCAGTACTACGGGCAGCAGCCGCAGTTCGGCGACCAGGGCCAGGGGCCGGGGCAGGGCGGCTACGGCCAGCAGCCGCAGTACGACCAGTACGGGCAGCCGTCGCAGCAGCCCCAGCCCCAGCAGTACGGGCAGCCGCAGCAGCAGCAGTACGGCCAGTACGAGCAGCCACAGCCGCAGCAGCCGGCGTACGGCGAACCGCAGCAGCACCAGCAGCAGTACGGCGGGGAGGCCGCGCAGCCGCCCGCGCCCCAGCAGCAGTTCGGGAGGTCTTCGAGGATGAGCGAGAGCAGCCTGCGGGTGGTCTGGGTGTACCCGGACCTGCTGTCGACGTACGGCGACCGGGGCAACGCGCTGGTGGTGGAGCGGCGGGCGCAGCAGCGCGGCCTCGGGGTGCAGCGGATCGACGTGCGCTCCGACCAGTCGGTGCCGACCAGCGGGGACATCTACCTGATCGGCGGCGGCGAGGACCGCCCGCAGCGGCTGGCGGCGGAGCGGCTGCGCAACGACGGCGGGCTGGTCCGGGCGGCCGAGAACGGCGCGATCATCTTCTCGGTCTGCGCGGGCTTCCAGATCCTGGGCCACGAGTTCGTCAACGACCTGGGCGAGCGCGAGGCGGGCCTGGGCCTGTTGGACGTGTGGACCGTCCGGGGCGAGGGCGCGCGCTGCGTCGGCGACGTGCTGGCGGACGTCAACCCGCAGCTCAACCTGCCGCAGCTGACCGGTTTCGAGAACCACCAGGGCGTCACGCACCTGGGCGAGGGCGTCAGCCCGTTCGCCACCGTGCAGGTCGGCCGGGGCAACGGCACCGGCGACGGCACCGAGGGCGCCTGGCGCGACACGGTGTTCGGCACCTACCTGCACGGCCCGGTGATGGCCCGCAACCCCGCCGTCGCCGACATGCTGATCAAGCTGGCGCTGGACGTGAACGCGCTCCCGCCGGCCGACACCACCTGGTACGACGCGCTGCGCGCGGAGCGGATCGCCGCGGCCCGCCCGGCGTAGCCGGAGCCCCGGGGGCCCGTGGCGGTCCCCGGATTCCTCGACACGCGTTCATCGGCGCGTCATCCGAGGTCACGACGGTGGACGGCTGACCGCCATGTGGTCAGCCGTCCCGTCGCGGGACAACTTCATAGGAGAATAGGAGAGCCCGGGCGCAACACCCTCCTCGGCGGTCGGGCCGCAGTTACGCGTGGTGCGTCGAGGACGCCGCCCCCGCGTCGGTTTCGGCCCGGCCGGACGCAGGAACCGTATGCTGTGCAGCAGGTCAGTTTCGGGCTTTATGTCCGATTCACACCCACCAGTCCGGCCGTCCGATCTGCTCGGGAGTTGGCAAAGCAATGCGTATTGGTGTCCTGACCAGCGGCGGTGACTGCCCCGGCCTGAACGCCGTCATCCGTTCCGTGGTCCACCGGGGGGTGGTCGACCACGGCGACGAGATCATCGGCTTCGAGGACGGTTGGCGCGGTCTCCTGGAGGGCGTGCACCGTCCGCTGACGCTCGACTCGGTGAGCGGCATCCTCGCCCAGGGCGGCACGATCCTGGGCTCCTCGCGGGTCCAGCCCAGCCACCTGCGCGACGGCGTGGAGCGCGCCAAGCAGCACTGCGCGGACCTCGGCATCGACGCGGTCATCCCGATCGGCGGCGAGGGCACCCTGAAGGCCGCGAAGCTGATGAGCGACGCGGGCCTGCCGGTGGTCGGCGTGCCGAAGACCATCGACAACGACATCGCCTGCACCGACGTCACCTTCGGCTTCGACACCGCCGTCTCGGTGGCCACCGAGGCGCTGGACCGGCTGAAGACCACCGCCGAGTCGCACCAGCGGGTGATGGTCGTCGAGGTGATGGGCCGGCACACCGGCTGGATCGCGCTCAACGCGGGCATGGCGGCCGGTGCGCACGCCATCATCGTGCCGGAGCGGCCGTTCCACATCGACAAGCTGACCGAGGTCGTGCGCGAGCGCTTCGACCGGCAGAAGAAGTTCGCGATCGTGGTCTGCGCCGAGGGCGCGAAGCCCGAGCCCGGCACCATGCCGTGGGAGGAGGGCACCAAGGACATGTACGGCCACGAGCGTTTCACCGGCATCGCCACCCAGCTCTCCCGCGAGCTGGAGCACCGCCTCGGCAAGGAGGCCCGCCCGGTCATCCTCGGCCACACCCAGCGCGGCGGCACCCCGACCGCGTACGACCGCGTCCTGGCCACCCGCTTCGGCTGGCACGCGGTGGAGGCCGCCCACAAGGGCGCCTTCGGGCACATCACGGCGCTGCAGGGCACCGAGATCAAGCTGGTCCCGCTCGGCGAGGCCGTGGCCGAGCTGAAGACCGTTCCGGCGGAGCGCTACAAGGAGGCCGAGACCGTCATCTGACGGGCGCGGTCGGCCGAGCGGTCGCAGTGGCCGCAGTGGCCGCACTGCTTGCAGCGGTCGCAGTGAATGATCCGATCATCACAAGATGATGGAACGATGTATCGCCCGTCGATCATCGGACCGTCATCCTGTGATGATCGGATCTTCGCTTTCCCGGACCTCTTCGCCTCCCCCGCCCGGGGCGCGTCGCGCCCGGCGGCGCACGCCCCCGGCGATAGCCTCGCGGCATGGAGATCCTCGCCTACGGCGTCCTGTCCGACGAACGCCCGCTGCTCCAGGACGCGCTGGAACAGCACCGGCTGCGCATGCTGGACGTCTTCCTCACCGCCGACACCGCCCCGCTGGCCGCCGGCTTCCCGGTCGTCTCCAGCAGCGTCAACGACACCCTGGACGCCGGGGTGCTGTCGCTGCTCGCGGCCGGCGGCACCAAGCTGATCGCCCAGCGGTCCACCGGTTTCAACAACATCGACCTGACCGCGGCCGCCGAACTCGGCCTGACCGTCGCCCGGGTCTCCTACTACAGCCCGTACGCGGTCGCCGAGCACGCCTGGACCCTCGCCCTCGCCGTCAACCGCCGGCTCACCCGGGCCACCACCCGCTCCCGCGAGTTCGACTTCCGGCTCGACGGCCTGATGGGCCGCGACATCCACGGCATGACCGTCGGCGTGATCGGCACCGGTAAGATCGGCGAGTGCTTCGCCCGGATCGCGGCGGGCTTCGGCACCGAACTCCTCGGCTGGGACGTCGCGGAGAACCCCGCCTGCCTGGAACTCGGCATGACCTACACCGAACTCCCCGAACTCCTCTCCCGCGCCGACCTGGTGAGCCTGCACGTCCCCCTGCTGCCGGCCACCCACCACCTGATCGACGCCGCCGCGCTGGCCCGGATGAAGGACGACGCGATCCTGGTCAACTCCAGCCGCGGCGGCCTGGTCGACAGCACCGCCCTGGTCGAGACCCTGCGCGCCGGCCGCCTCTCCGGCGTCGGCCTCGACGTCTACGAGGAGGAGACCGGCGTCTTCTTCACCGACCAGTCGATCCAGGGCGTCACCGACGACACCCTCGCCCGCCTCGTCACCTTCCCCCAGGTCCTGGTCACCAGCCACCAGGCCTACTACACCCGCACCGCCGTCGGCCAGATCATCGACGCCACCGCCCGCAACATCGACGACTTCGCCGCCGGCCGCACCAGCGAGAACACCCTGGTGCCGAAGAGCTGACCCAGCACCCGTCCGGCCAACGGCCCCACCTCGCTCCCCGGGGGTGTCCAGCGGCCGGACCCCCCGCCCGTCGAACCGGTTCAAGCCCAGGGAATGGATGCCGTACTCGACGGACTCGTCCGACGAACAGCGGGCCCTTGGTCGAGCCGTTGGTCACCGCCTGGAAGCAGAAGCGGGTGTTGTGCTCGGCGACCGGGGACCCGGGCTCGTGCGATCTGCGCGAGGTCGTGAACGCGCTGCTGTACCGGAGCCGGACGGGCTGCCAGCGGCGGCTCCCACCGCATGACTCACCGGTACTCACCGGTCTGGTCGGCGGTGTTCCACTCCCATGCTCCACCGCCGGCATGCTCCGCCACCTCACCACCCCCACCCCCGCCTGGCGCGACGAGGCCGAGCCGGCCGCGTGAACGTCCCCGAACTGCTGCGGCTGCCGCAGGCCGAACACGACGAGAGCGCCGCACGCGCCGATCACCTGCGCGAACAGATCGACCAACTCACCAGTGCGCCGGCCGAGGTCGAGGCCCGCCTCGCGGGGATGGTCACCAGCGGCAAGGTCATCGACGGCCTCGGCCTGCTCGACAACGAACCGGCCACTGCGGAGACCGCCCCCGTCCACCAGCGCATCGTGACCGCCTTCAACGAGGATCCCCGGCAGGTCTTCCGAGTCGGTGAAGTACACGAACTCCTCGACCAGCCCGGACGAAGCCGCTACTGGAAACGGACTTAACGCCCTCTGAAACTTAGCGAGAATCCCACCCTGGCTTCTGGTCGTCGGCCCCTCACGGGGCAACCATGAGAATGTCCTTCCGGCGCCCGAGGAGCCATCCCCCGCTCCCGTGCACACGGACAGTCGGCAACGTGCCCAGCAGCGTCTTCACCGTCACCGGACGGACCCCGGGCACGAACCGGACAGCAACAGCAAGATGAAGAGTCCTCATGATCATGAGCAAGATGACCGAGCGGATCGTCCTCCCATTACCCGAACTCCTACCGCGGGGCCGGGCCGAGTTCCGAGAGGCAGCACGGCTGATGGCCGCGGCCGGACTGGAGGTCGACCTGCTGAGCGGGCCCGGCCAGGACCTACGCCGCGCCCGGGGAAAGATCACGGCTCTGTACGAGGGTTCACTGGTCGAGCTCCTGCTCCATCCGGCCGGTCGAGGATGGAGTGCGCCGGCCCGTGAACAGGACCGCTTCTTCGGCGTGGTGCGGGCAACGGGAGATGCTGGCGGCATCCTGCTCGGCGGCGTCCTGCTCTCCTACGTCGAGGCCGTCGAGCACTCCCGGGCGACCGGCTGCTCGCTGTCGGAACAGGACTGGCGGGACCTGTTCCGAGGCCCGACCGAAATGATCCGCTTCTCTTCCGGGCGGGCTCTCTCCGCTGACGGCCCGACGCCCGAGCAGCCGCGAACGGGAACGGGGAACGGGGAAGAACGCCCCGGAATCCGCTGGGAGGTGGGTCACCGTCTCTTCTTCTCCCTCACCCAGAGCATCACCACGGCCCTGTCCTGCTTCGCCGCGGCGACGGCACGGAGGGACGAGGCCGAATCCGCGGACTCACTCGAACTGGCCACCTCCTTGATGACCGCAGCCGCTGCCGCGTTGCGGTTCACCGCCGACTTCTCCCCGGCGCACTACGAGAACGACGTCAGACCCAGCATGATGCCGCCGCACGTGGAACCCGGGTTCAGCGGCGTACAAGGTCGCGATCACCAGGTGCTTGTCGAGGTGCTCCGCGCGCTGCGCCCGGTCTTCGGCTCGATCGACCGCGCACGCTATCCCTACGACAGCTTCAAATCCGCCGCCGAGCGGCTCTTCGCGGCGCACGAGTTCGTCTGCGCCAAGTTCGGCGGTGAGACCAAGCCCAGCCTCCTCATGGAGGCGCACCACAAGGACGGGAGCAGCACCAGCGCGGCGGCGGCTGTCGTGCGCCAGATGTCGGAACGCCGGATGGCCCTGATCCACCCTCACCGGCCGTCGCGGGAGCAGCACTCACCCGGTGCCCGGGGTGGCGCGGACGAACCCTCGGAGCCGATCAGCGCGAGCGGTCCGGACGGCGGGCGCAGCAGGAGGCGGGTCGGCGATTCGGAGGACCGCGGAGGCGTTGGCGGCGGGGCACCACCGACGTGAACTGACCACGCGTCACAGCTCCCCAGGGGGCTCCGGATGCCGATGGTGTTCCACCGGAGGTGGACCGGGTCTCTGGGGCAGCGCTGGTCGGAGCCCCGGGTTCGACGGGGCGGTCGAGGAGGGGAGGGTGCGCCCCCGCGCCCGGTGTGCTCCCCACTCCCTCCTGGAGAAGCCGTGACCGGTTTCCGCCGCCTCGTCCCGCCGCTCGCGCTGAGCCTCGTGTCGCTCGGGGCGCTCGTGACCTCCGGCGGTTCGGCCCGGGCCGCCGACCCGCCGGCCGTCGTCTGCACGACCACCGCCACGCAGCACTACAGTCCCGGGCTCACGCTCGTCTCCCGCCCGACACGCATCACGGCGAGCGCCACCTACGCCTGCACGGGCGCCGGTTCGGTGGACACGGCCCGGCTCGGCTTCGACTACACCGTGGACGCCGGCTGCCTTCCGACCTCGTCCCCGGTGACGACCGGGATCAGCGTCCTGGACTGGAACGAGGGGCCCGACTCCGAGATCACCTCCACCTTCGTGGTCACCAGGCCCGCGGGCCAGACCGTGGGGACCTCCGTCGGCACGGTGACGGCGGGCCAGTTCAACGGCTACCTCGTCCATCTCGTCGGCACGTACCCCGGATCGGACCCGCTCGCCTGTGCGACCCCCCAGGGGGTCACGTCCAGCCAGGGAGAGCTGGTCCTCACGCTCACCCAGCCCTTCTGAGCCGTCGCCCGTCCCGCGCGGGACGGGCCGGCCCCTGCGCCCCCTCCCCGGGGGACTGCTGGCGACCTGCCTTGTCGAACAGCTCCGGACGAGCCGGACGGGACGCACCCGGCGCGTGATCGCCTCCTGCGTCCTCCGGGCGCCGGACGGACGGGTGGTGGCGGACGGCGAGACGACCGCGGGGGTCCTGGAGGGCACCCTCTACCGGAACTGGCGGGGAGCCGGAGTCGTCCGGGCCGGACAGCTGCCGACCGCCCCGGGCGAACCCCGTGCCCGCGCGGGGCGGGTCAGGTCCCGGCCGGAGAACCAGGTCCTGGCTCGGATCGGGCGGGAGGACGGGGGCGCCCATGCCGTGCTGCGCCTGTCCGGTCCGCACCCCTACCTGCTGCCCGCGTCCGCCGACCACGTGACCGGGCGGCTGTTCGCGGAGGCGACCCGGCAGCTCGTGCTCGGTGCGTGCGCGCCGGACGGCAACGGAGTGCGAACGCTGCACCTGTCGTTCCCCCGGCTGTGCACCCTGGACGCCCCCGTGCGGGTGCGCGCCGTTCCGTGCCCGCGGTCACCGGCGTCCGCCCGATGGCGCGTCCTCTTCTCCCAGGCGGGCGCCACCGTGTGCACCGGGCGCGTCGAGACGGGGGTCTGACCGACGCGCAGGTGCGGCGCGAGCGTTCCCGTGCGGCCGGAACCCGAAGCGCGCGGCCCGCGTCACCGTGTCGGTCGGCTGCCCGCCCCGGACGTGGCCCTGCGGGGCCCGAACACGGCGTGGTGTGCCGACCGGAGCGCCGGCACATCACGGCGGACCCGCCGCCGGCCCCGCGGCCGTGGCCAGCCGAGGACCGTACGGAGCTTCGCGCTCACCGGCATCGCGGCGCTCACGCTGCTGGAGAACGCCCCGCAAGCCCGCTCGCCGGCCGGTACCTCGTTCCCGGGCTGATCGGGGCCGGGGCTGATCGGGGCCGGGGCTGATCGGGGCCGGCGTCCTGGTCCTCACCCGCGTCGTTCCGCACATCCGGGGCCCGGCCGACTGAGCCCGGCCGGGCCTCCAGGCCCTCGCGGGTGGGTCTCCGGGGACCCGGTGCGAGGGTTCTGGCGAGTGGGCGCACCGTACCCGTGGCCGCCTCCCCTCGGAGGCGGTGCGGTAGTGGCGGGGGCGCGGGGCGGGAAAGCCGCCGAGCCGCCCCGTGAACACGCAGGGTCGTCGCCCGGTCCCCCGGGGGACACCCTGTCGGCGCAGTGGCGCGGTGTGTCGGATGCAGGGCGTAGCGGTCGTGGGGTTGGCTGGGTCCCGCGTCGACCCCCGTTCCGCCTCCGTACTGCACGGGGGCCGGTGCGGCTTCCGGTCGGCACGTCCGGCCGTTCCCGAGACCGAATCCGGAGTCACTCATGCCCCACTGCACCACCCGCGACGGCGTGGAGATTTTCTACAAGGACTGGGGGAGCGGCCGCCCGGTCGTCTTCATCCACGGCTGGCCGCTGAACGGCGACGCCTGGCAGGACCAGCTGAAGGCCGTCGCCGACGCCGGCTACCGCGGCATCGCCCACGACCGGCGCGGCCACGGCCGCTCCACCCCGGTCTGGGACGGCTACGACTTCGACACCTTCGCCGACGACCTGAACGACCTGCTGACCAGCCTCGACCTGCGCGACGTCACGCTCGTCGCGCACTCGATGGGCGGCGGCGAGCTGGCCCGCTACATCGGCCGGCACGGCACCGGCCGGGTCCGCTCCGCCGTGCTGCTCTCCGCCATCCCGCCGCTGATGCTCCAGGGCCCGGACAACCCCGAGGGCGTCCCGGAGTCCGTCTTCGACGGCATCAAGGCCGGGATCGTCAACGAGCGCTCGCAGTTCTGGAAGGACACCGCGGTCGGGTTCCTGTCCGCGAACCGGCCCGGCACCAAGGCCACCGAGGGCAACAAGGACGCCTTCTGGTACATGGCGATGGCCGAGACCATCCAGGGCGGCGTCGCCTGCGTCGACGCCTTCGCGTACACCGACTTCCACGAGGACCTGAAGAAGTTCGACATCCCGCTGCTGGTCGTCCACGGCGACGACGACCAGGTCGTCCCGATCGACGCCACCGGCCGCAAGACCGCCAAGCTCGTCCCCGGCGCCGTCCTCAAGGTCTACGAGGGCGGCTCGCACGGCATCGCCGTCGTCCCCGGCGACAAGGAGCGCTTCAACCAGGACCTGCTCGACTTCCTCAAGACCTGACCCCGCCGGACCCCGGCGATGCTGACCACCGACGTCGCGATGCGCGTCGACCCCGACTACGCCCGCATCTGCCACCGCTTCCTCCAACACCCCGAGGAGTTCGCCGACGCCTTCGCCCGCGCCTGGTACAAACTCACCCACCGCGACATGGGCCCGATCACCCGCTACCTCGGCCCCGAGGTCGCCGCCGAGCACCTGATCTGGCAGGACCCCCTCCCCGAGCCCGCCGAGGCCCCGCTCGACGCCGACGCCGTCGGACAGCTCAAGTCCCGCGTGCTGGCCGCCGGGATCCCGGTCGCCGACCTGGTGTGGCTCGCCTGGTCCTGCGCGTCGACCTTCCGCCGCAGCGACAAGCGCGGCGGCGCCAACGGCGCCCGGATCCGGCTGGAGCCGCAGAACGGCTGGGAGGTCAACGAGCCCCACCGGCTGGCCGGCCTGCTCGCCCGGCTGGAGGAGATCCGCACCGCGTTCGCCTCCTCCCGGCCCGCCGGCCACGGCGTCTCACTCGCCGACCTGATCGTGCTGGCGGGCACCGCCGCCGTGGAGAAGGCCGCCGCCGACGCCGGGCACGAGCTGCGGGTGCCGTTCACCCCCGGCCGGGTCGACGCGACCCGGGAGCACACCGACATCGACGGCTTCTCCCACCTGGAGCCGACCGCCGACGGCTTCCGCAACCACCTCGGCAAGGACGACACCCTGCCCGCCGAGTACCGCCTGGTCGACCGCGCCGACCTGCTCGGGCTGAGCGCCCGGGAACTGACCGCGCTGGTCGGCGGCCTGCGCACGCTCGGCGCGACCTACCAGAGCAGCGACCTGGGCGTGCTCACCGCCCGCCCCGGCGTCCTGACCAACGACTGGTACGTCAACCTCCTCGACCAGGACACCACCTGGACACCCACCGCCCACGACCCCGCCCTCTTCGAGGGCCGCGACGCCCGGGGCTCCCTGCGCTGGACCGCCAGCCGCACCGACCTCGTCTTCGGGTCGAACGCCGAACTGCGGGCCCTCGCCGAGGTCTACGCCTCCGCCGGCGGCGAGCAGCAGTTCGCCACCGACTTCGCCGCGGCCTGGGCCAAGGTCATGGACCTCGACCGCTACGACCTGCCCAGCCACCACAGCTGACCGCGGTTGCCCCTCTCCGGGGCGCCCACCCGTTCCGTTCCGAAAGGGAGTGCCGTGACCGATCCCGACGCCCAGGACCCGCTGCCCGCCGAGGACGACGGCGTCCTCGACCCGGCGGACTCGCTGGAGACCGACGATTTGGACGACGACCCGTTGGAGACCGGCATCGTCACCGCCGACGGCTACCGCGGCGCCACCGAGTACGGCACCACCGCCGCCGAGGCCGCCACCGGGGAGTCCCTGGACCGGCTGCTCGCCGAGGAGGAGCCCGACACGCCTGCCCCAGACGTCGACGACCGCTGGTCCGGCGGCCCGGGCCCCCGGGCCGGACGGCTGGTGGAGGCGGGGACGGACCTGTTCGCCGAGGACGGCGGCGCGGACGGCGGCGCGGCGGGCGCCGAGGAGGCCGCCGTCCACCTCACCGACGAGGACGCCGACGAGGCCGCCGAGTTCGACGACGGCGACGACGAGGAGTCCCTGGCCGACGCGCTGCGGTTCACGGCGGCGGACGACCTGCGCGACGCCGACCCGGACGCCGGGGACGACTACCGCTGACTCCCGGTCCTCGGGTCCGCCGGGCTGCGGACCGACGTGCGGCACCGCGGGACCCGGCCTTTCACGGGAGCTGCGGCGCACCGCCACGGCGGCCACGTCGCACCCCCACCCGATCGGGATCGCGATGGACCTGTCGCTGCGTCGTCCCGTCCAGCAGGTCAGTGACGAGTGCGCCGAGGACTCCCAGCGCTGCTACCACCGGGCCGTGGTCGGCCGGATCATCGACGCCACCGCCCGCAACATCGACGACTACGCCGCCGGCCGCACCAGCGGGAACACCCTGGTGCCGAAGAGCTGACCCCGGGCCGGGCCCGGGCGGCGGGGGCGCGGGCCCGGGCGGCGGGGGCGCCCGCCCGGGCGCGGTAAGCGCGGCTTAGGCTGGGGCCCGAACGAAACCGGACCAAACCGGACCGGGCCACACCGGGCCGCCCCGGGCCGCCGCTCGGGCGGCGCCGGGCGGCATGGACGAAAGCGGGGCCGCCCGATGGGCGACGGCATGACGGGGATGCACCACCACGGAGGCGGACCACTCCCCCCCTTCTCCTTCTCCCGCGCCCTGGAGTGGTCTCCGGACTGGCCCTACCTGGTGTTCTGCGCGCTCGCCCTCGGCCTGTACCTGGCGGGGGCGGTCCGGCTGTGGCGGCGCGGCGACAAGTGGCCGGCCGGCCGGGTGGTCGCCTGGACCGCCGGTGTCGGCACCATCCTGCTGGTCACCAACACCGGGCTGAACGACTACGGCATGGTGCTGTTCAGCGCGCACATGACGCAGCACATGGTGCTCTCCATGCTGTCGCCGATCCTGCTGCTGCTGGGCGCCCCGATCACCCTCGCGCTGCGCTCCCTGCGCCCGGCCCGGAAGGGCAGCGGGAAGGGGCCGCGCGAACTGCTGGTGGCGCTGCTGCACTCCACCTACGTGCGGATCGTCTCGCACCCGGCGTTCACCATCCCGGCGTTCATCGCCAGCCTGTACGTGCTGTACTTCACGCCGCTGTTCGACTTCCTGATGCAGTACCGGCTCGGGCACCTGGCGATGATGCTGCACTTCCTCGCCGTCGGCATGCTGTTCTTCTGGCCGATCATGGGCGTCGACCCCGGCCCGCACCGCCCCGGCTTCGTGATGCGGATCATCGAGCTGTTCATGGGCATGCCGTTCCACGCGTTCTTCGGCGTCGCGGTGATGATGGCCTCCGGGCAGCTGGTCTCCACCTTCAGCGCCGAGACGGCGCCGCTCGGCACCAACCTGCACGACGACCAGCAGTTGGCCGGCGGCATCACCTGGGCGTTCGGCGAGATCCCGACCGCGATCGTGCTGATCGCGCTGACCCTGCAGTGGGCCAAGTCCGAGGAGCGGCAGGCCCGCCGCCGCGACCGGGCCGCGGACCGGGACGGCGACGCCGAGCTGGTGGCGTACAACCAGTACCTGGCCTCGCTCGACAAGGCCGCCAACCGCACGGCGGGCTGAGCCCCCGTCCTCGTTCGTCCCCCGTCCTCCTACGACAGCGAACCGCCCGGAACGGCCTCCCGTTCCGGGCGGTTCGTCGTGCGCGGGGCCTGCCGGTCAGCCGATGCCCTGGCGGTCGGGGGCGAGGGCGAAGGCGCGGTTGTCGTCGTCGCGGACGGACTCGGCGACGGCGCGGGTGAGCAGGTGGCGCTGGAGCAGCAGCGGGGGGCGGCGCGGTTCGGGGGTGATCCGGAGCAGGTCGTCGAGGGCGGCGACCAGCCGGCGGGTGACCTGGGGCTGGCCGGCGCCGCAGATCCGGATCTCGGTGAACGCCAGGTCGACGGTGGCCTCCCAGCCCGGCACCGGCTGGACCAGCCGGACGGCGCCGTCCTTGTCGCGGTGGCGCAGTTCGCCGAGCGGGACGGGGGCGAGGACGGCGAGCAGCTGGTGGATCCGGTCGACGGCCTGGACGGCGGTGGTCGGGTCGTTGACGGCGGGCGACAGCGCGCGGATCGCGATGTCGACGAGCTGCCGGAAGCCGAAGCTGAGGTCCTGGTGCATGGTGCGGTCCACGCCGACGTTCAGCGCGGTGGTGATCCGGCGCGGCCGGGGCGGGGTGCCGCCGACCACCACCACGGTCGGGGTGCCGGGGGCGATGAAGTCGCCGATCCGGGGCACCAGGTACAGCACCGTGTCGTGCCGCCGGGCGACCCGGAGCAGCCAGCGGATGTTGACGTCCCGCAGCACGCCGCCGCGTCCCTCGTGCAGCAGGGTCGGCCCGGTGACCGCCGCGCCGGGCGTCGGGCCGGTCTCGGGGGACAGCCAGCGGTAGTCCTGCAGCACCTGCAGCGACTCCCGGGTGACCCGGTCGATGACGTGCGGCACCCGCAGCAGGCGCATCGTCGCCTGCACGTACAGCACGAACAGGGCCAGGCTGAGCATCACCATCGCGAGCGCGACGATGGTGGAGACGATCGGCACCGAGACCGCGCGGGACGGGTCGGTGGTGTCGTCGTAGCCGAGTTGGACGAGCAGGGTGTAGACGAAGGTCGCCAGGCAGGTCGCGAACGTCGCCTTGATCAGGCGGCTGCGCACGTACAGGCGCAGCACCCGGGGGCTGAACTGGCTGGCGCCCATCTGCAGCGAGACCAGCGAGATCGAGAAGACCACGCCGATGAACGTCAGCATCGCCGAACTGACCGTGGAGACCACGCTCTTGGCCGCCGAGCTGAACGAGAGCAGGGTGTCGGCGGTCTGCGCGGCGGACGCCTCGGCGAAGATCTCCTGGTCGAGGAGGTCGGTCAGGCCGGCCAGCAGCACCGCGCCGACGCAGGTCAGCAGCGGGGCGAACCAGAACGCCTCGCGCAGGTGCTCGCGCAGCGGCGAGAGCGCGCGGTAGCGCGGGCGCCGAACCCGGCCGCGGCTCCGGTGGTGGCGGTCGGCGTCCGGCCCTGCCCCCGCCGGCCCTGCCCCCGCCAGCTCGTTGCCGCGCCCGCCGTTCCCGCCCTCGCCGCCCGGTCCGCCGTCCGGTCCGCCGTCGCGTTCGCTGCTCATCGGGTCAGGCTAGCCGTGGGTGGTGGCCGGGCACGGGAAGGACGCGGCGTGCGTTGGAGGGGGTGCGATGATCCACCAACGGGTAGATCGCAGTGGAGCCGGACGGTGTCCGAACCGTTCGGGGCGGAGAGGAGCGGGCATGGACGCCGAGCTGCAGAAGGTCGTCACCGGGCTGGCGGAGAGCCGGACCACGCTCCGCGAGGACGCCCTGGCCCCGCTCCGGAGCCGGCGCCGACGGGTCCCGTTGGCGGACGAGCACCAGTTGCTGGGGGCGATCGCCGGGCTGGTGGAGTCGGTGCAGGAGCTCACCGAGGTCGCGGGCGACCGCCGCCACACCCCCGAGGCCGGGGGGACCCTGAGCGACGTGACCAGGCAGCTCGGCGCCACCGCCCAACTGCTGCGCGGCACCGAGCGGAAGATCCGCTCGGACGACTGACGCCGCCCTCCCGCACGTCAACGAGTGGTGTACGCACCGCCGTTGACGTGCAGGGTCTGGCCGGTGAGGTGACGGGCCCCGGGCGAGGCGAGGAAGTACGCGGTGGCGGCGATGTCCTCGACGGTGCCGGGGCGCTTGTCGTGGGTCTCCTCGATCAGCGCGCGGCGGCGCTCCAGGCGGCGAGCGCGGCCTTCGCGGCCCCGTACGCCCCGCCGCGCCGTTCCGCGCCGATCGAGCCGAGGCTGATCACGCTGCCGCCGGGGGCCAGCGCGCCGCGCACGGCCTCGGTGGTGAGGACGGCGCCGAGCAGGTTCTGCGCGAGGCCGGCCTGCCAGGCCGCCAGCAGGTCGCCCAGCGGGGTGCCGGTGGCGGGGCTCGCGGGCAGCCCGCCGGCCGCGTTGACCAGCACGTCCAGCGTGTCGAAGCGGGTCGCCAGGGCGGCGGTCGCCACTGGATCGGTGGCGTCGCAGACCGCTCCGCGCACCCCGAGCTCGCGGGCCGCCCGCTCCACCGCGTCGGGCTGGCGGCCGGTCAGGTGCACCTCGGCACCGTCGGCGGCGAACCGGGCGGCGACGGCGCGGCCGATGCCGCTGGTGCCTCCGGTGACGAGCACGGTGCGGGTCGTGGTGCGGCTCACGGTGTCCCCCTCTGGATCCGACTGATACGTTTAGAGCTAAACATAGACCAGGAGCAGGAGGCAATCCCATGGCCGAACCGGGAGACCGCACCGGAGCGGAACCACCCGAGGACGGCGTCGGCGCGGCGGACGACGGCGGTGCGGCGGACGGGGGCGACGGCGCGGCGGCGGACGAGGCGTCGGCGGCGGGCGAGCGTTCCGCGGCGGGCATCGCGGCCGCGTGGCAGCGGGAGCGGCCGGGGACGCCGACCGACTCGATCGAGATCGTCACACCGATCTGGCGGCTCGCCAAGCTCTTCGCGGACGACCGCAACCGGGTGCTGCGGGCGGCCGGCATCGACGCGGCGACGCTGGACCTGCTGGCGGTACTGCGCCGCGCCGGGGCGCCGTACGAGCTGACGACGCGTGAGCTGACCCGGCGGACGCTGGTCACGGCAGGGGCGATCTCGCAGCGGGTGGCCCGCGCCGAGCGGGAGGGGCTGGTCCGCCGCTGCCCCGACCCGGCGGGCGGGCGGGCCGTGCTGGTCGCGCTCACCCCGGACGGGCACGCCCTGGTGGAGCGCTCGGTGGACGCCGTCCTGGGGCGGGAGGCGGCGCTGGTCACCGGACTGTCCGCGACCGAACGCGGCGAGCTCTCCGGACTGTTGGACCGCCTGCTGACCGACCTGCGCGGACGGATCGGCCCCACCGACTGAGCCCGTACGGGCGGGCGCCGCGTGGGCGGGCGGGCGCCGGATGGGCCCAGGGAGCGGGCGGGTCGAGGGAGCGGGCAGTCTCAGGGGGCGGGTGGGCTCAGGGGCCGACCGGGAGGAGGGTGCCGCCGGTGAGGCGGAGCAGTTCTTCGGCGGTGGTGGGGAACACCGCGTGCGGGGTGCCGGCGGCGGCCCAGAGGCGGGGGTAGTCGGTGAGGGCCAGGTCGACGACGGTGGGCAGCGGGCGGGGGTGGCCGACGGGGGCCACCCCGCCGATCGCCTGACCGGTGGCCTCGCGGACCTGCTCGGGCGTGGCGCGGCGCAGCGGGCCCCGGCCCCAGCGGGCGGCGAGGGCGGCGGTGTCGACGCGGTGGCGGCCGCTGGTGAGGACCAGGACCGGCTCGCCGTCGGAGAGGAAGACCAGGCTGTTGGCGATCGCGCCGACCTCGCAGCCGAGCGCGGCGGCGGCCTCGGCGGCGGTGCGGGTGGAGTCGGCCAGGACGCGGACCGCGCCGGTGGCTCCGGCGGCGGCGAGGGCGTCCGCGACCTGGGCGGTACGGGCGGGGAGAGCGGTGACGGCGGGTTCCACAGGGGGCTCCTCGAGGGGTCTGCGTTCCGTATATGGAACGTTCCGTGTGTGGAACGATAGACCGCATGCGAGCAACGGATCAACCGGATTCGCCGGATACCGCTCCCCCGGACGCCGCTCCCTCCGGCCCCGCGCCGGCCAGCCCCGCGCCGGTGGGCCCCGCACCGGTGGGCCCCGCGCCGGTGGCGAGTGCCGAGCTGGCGGCCCGGGTCGGCCTACGGCTGAGGGAGCTGCGCGTGGCCCGCGGCCTCTCGCTCTCCGAGCTGGCCCGCCGGTCGGGCGTCGGCAAGGCCACCCTGTCGGGCCTGGAGTCGGGGACCCGCAACCCGACCCTGGAGACGCTGTACGCGCTGACCACCGCGCTCGGCCTCCCGCTGAGCGCCGCGCTACAGGCCCCCGAGCAGGCCGTCCGGGAGGCCGCGACCGGCCGGGCGCTGGAGCGGGCGGCGGCGGACCGGGCGGCGGTGGCTTCTGGCGGCGCTCCAGGGGTCGGGGTGTCCGGGCGGGTGCTGGACGCGGTGCTGCTGGAGCGGTTCGAGGACGCGGCGGCGGTGTCGGAGACGTACCGGATCCGGATCCGGCCGGGCGGGGCCCGGCGTTCGGCCGCCCACCCGGCGGGGACGGTGGAGCACCTGGTCGTGCTGTCGGGCACCGCGCTGGTCGGCACGGCGGCGTCCCCGGTCACGGTCGGCCCGGGCGGGCACCACACCTGGGCGGCGGACGTGCCGCACCACTACGAGGCGGTGGGCCCGGACGTCGAAGCGGTGCTGGTGGTGCGCCACCCGCACGGGTGACAGCGCGACCCCGCCGGCCCCGGGGAACCGAACTGACCGGCGCTGACCGGCGCTGACCGGCGCGACGACCCGTCAGCCGATCGGCACCTGCGGCCGGATCGCCCGGGCGTAGAGGGTGTCGGTGGCCCGGTCGAACCGGACGGACGCGCTCTCGGCGTTCGCCGTCCGGGGGTAGCCGGGCGCGGTCTCCCAGGCCGCGCCGGCCGGGGCGAGGGCGGCCAGCGCGTGCGGGGCGCGGTCGTCGGCGACGGGGCGGTCGTGGTCGCGGGCCGGGAGCGGACCGGCCGGCTCGGTCGGGCGGCCGAGCAGCAGCCCGGCGACCGCCCCGGCGGGCAGTCGGAGCAGCGCGTACACGGCGGCGTCGCCGGCCCGCAGCGGCCGGTGGGCGGGGCCGGGGCCCTCCAGGACCCAGTGGGCCTGCTCGATCGGCCCGAACCGGTCGAACAGCCGGGCCATCGGGTCGGTCTCGGTGCGGACCCCGCTGGAGACGTAGCTCGAACCGGTCTCCTCGAACTGCCGCTCGTCGGCGACCCGTTCGCCCACGCCGCTGTCGCTCGGCAGCGCCACCGCGAGCGCGGCGCCCAGCACCCGCGGGCCGACGGCGACGCCGACCGCTCCCGCCAGCCCGATCCCCAGCAGCGTCCGTCGTCTCATCGTGCCTCCCGCGTACGGTTGTCGGATCCCCCTCATGCTTCCGGCCCGGCCGGGCGGTTTCGTACGCCCGGAGGAGGATCTGCGCCCGCCCGTTGATCATGGTCGGGTTCGTGTGCGATCCTCGGCCGTCGACGTGACGGAAGGCGGGGGTGCGGATGGCCGGTTGGACGGCGCGGACGGTGGCGCGCGAGGACGTGGAACTGCACTGCCGGGACTGGGCGGGGGATCCGGCCGGGCGGCCGGTGCTGCTGCTGCACGGGCTGGCGGGGCACGCGGGCGAGTGGGACGCGCTGGCCGGGGCGCTGGCGCCCGGGCGCCGGGTGGTGGCGGTCGACCAGCGCGGGCACGGGCGCTCGACCCGCCGTCCGGCGAGCGTGGAGCGGGCCGCGTACGTCGCCGACGTGCTCGCCGTCGCGGACGCGCTCGGGCTGGAGCGGCCGCTGCTGGCCGGGCAGTCGCTCGGCGGGCACACCGCGCTGCTGGCCGCCGCCGCGCACCCGGACCGGTTCGGTGCACTAGTGCTCCTGGAGGCCGCCGCCGGACGGAACGCGGACGGCCCGGAGCAGGTCGGCGCGATGCTGCGCGGCTGGCCGCTGCCGTTCCCGGACCGGGCGGCGGCGGTCGGCTTCTTCGGCGGCGGCCCGGTCGGCGAGGTCTGGGCGGACGGACTGGAGCGGCGCCCGGACGGCTGGTGGCCGAGCTTCGACGTGGAGCTGATGGTCGCCTCGCTGGCCCCGCTGAGCGCCCGCGACCACTGGGACGACTGGGCGGCGATCGACTGCCCGACCCTGCTGGTGCTCGGCCAGGGCGGCATCATCCCGCCCGCCGAGGTCGACCGGATGCTGGCGCTGCGCCCCGGGATCCGCGCGGTCAGCGTGCCGGGCACCGGCCACGACCTGCACCTGGAGCGCCCGGCCGAACTGCACCGCCTGTTCGCCGGGTTCCTGTCCGAGCTGGAGCGCCGCTGAGGCCGGCTTCCCCCTTGGATCCACTCCCCCTTGAGTCCACTCTCCATCACCCGGGCCGCCAGAACAAGACTGCAATTTCACTGCTCCGGCCCGGACACTCTTGACCGTGGCCACGGCGGACGCCGGGCCGGATGGGGAGGAACGAGCAGTGGATTCCAAGGACCCGCACGGCACCCTGCGCCGCGCGCTGTGGATCGGCGGCGCGCAGTGGGCCGGCAAGAGCACCGTCGCGGAACTCGTGGCCGAGGCCCACGGGTTGACGGTGTACCACTACGACTGGCACGACTCACGCGGGCACCACGACCGCCGCGTCGCGCGGCGGGTCGCCGAGGGCGCGCCGGTCGCGGACCCGGCGCCCGACCTGTTCTGGTCGGAGCACGAGCCGGCGCAGATGGCGGCCGAGACGCTGGCCGGGTTCCCGACCCGGTTCGCGTGGGTGCTGGACGACCTGCGCGGGCTGTTCGCCGCCCGCCCGGTGATCGCCGAGGGCTGGGGGCTGCGGCCGGAACTGGTCGCGCCACTGGTCGACTCGCCGCGCCGGATGGTCGTCCTGGTCCCCACCGAGGAGTTCCGGCAGCACCAGCTGCGCACCGTGCCGCGCGCCGGGAGGCTGGACGTCCCGCTCCGCGACCCGGCCCGCGGGCAGGCCAACCGGGTCGCCCGGGACCGGCTGGTGGCCGAGGACGCGGCCCGCACCGCCCGCCGGCTCGGCGTGCCGGTGATCGAGGTGGACGGCAGCCGGGACGCCCCGGCGGTGGCCGCGCTGGTGGCGGAGCAGTTCGCGCCCTGGCTGGCGAGCTGACGGACCGTCCGGCCGACGGGCCGAGGCGGGCGGACGGGAGCGCTACCGTCCGCGCGTCGGTCGCGTACGGCGTACGCATGGGTGCTGCCGGTGCGGGTAGCGGGCCGTGGCGGTGGTGCTCAGGCGGCGCACAGCAGGGTGGCCTGCGGGAAGCGTTCGCCGGGCAGTGGGGGGCGCAGGGTGCGGGCGTTCTCGGTGAAGCCGGCCTGGCGGAGGAGCGCGGCGAGGGTGTCGACCGGCCAGCGGTGGGCGGTGGCCACCTTGTGGTCGAAGGGGGTGGGGCGGTCGGTGTCGCCGAGCGCGGGGTCGGCGGCGAAGAAGCCAGTCAGCAGCAGCCCGCCCGGGGCCAGCACCCGGTGCAACTCGGCCAGTGCGCCGGGGAGTTCGGGTGGCGACAGGTGGATCAGCGAGTAGCGGGCGAGGATCGCGCCGAGACTGCCGTCGGCGAGCGGGAGCGCCGCCAGGGTGCCCCGCAGGAAGGGCAGTCGCGGGCGGTCCCGGCGGGCCTGGGCCAGCATGCCGGCCGAGAGGTCCAGTCCGAACGCGCGGACGCCGAGCCCGGCGAGGAGTGCGGTCGCCTCCCCCGGCCCGCAGCCGAGGTCGCCGACCGGCAGTCCGCGCACCGCCACCGCCGGCCCCGCGACCAGCTGCCGGATGGCCGCCAACTCCGCTTCCTTCCTGGCGAGTTCGCCCCGGAAGAGGTCGGCGTACAGCTCCGCCACCGCGTCGTACGCGGCCCCGATCCCGCCGTCCGCCATCGGTCCGGCCCCCGTCCTCGCGCCCATCGCACCCCTCGTGCCCGTCATGCCCGTCGCGTCCGTCGTGCCCGTCGCGCCTGTCGGGCCTGTCGGGCCTGTCGGGCCGGGGCCCAACCAACCACAGGAGCCGGAGCCCGGTGGTGGGCCGGGGCGCGAAAACGCGTTGCGGGCGGGGCCGGTGGGGTGTCTAGACTCCGGGCATGGCCGTCGTGACGATCTCTCGCCGATTTACCGGCCCCCCGGCTCCCGATGGGTGCCGCAGGGGGCGGGTTCCGTCGCGCCGGTAGGAAGTTCGCGTCCGGCGGAGCGGGTCGGCCCCGGTGGCGGGTCGTGCCCAGGGGCCGGGGGGGTGTGGTGTTCCCCCCTCGTTCGTCCCTTCCGCTCTGGCCCGGAGGCCGCCATGTCCCGCTCCCCCGTCCGTCACCTGTCCGCCGAGCAGCTCGCCCGTGACCTCGCCGTCCGCGACCTGACCGACCCGGCGGCCGGTCCGCACGCCCTGCAACTGCTCGTCGAGCGCGCCGCGACGGCGCTGGCCGAGCGCTGGTCCTGCCCGGTGCGGGTGCACCGGGGCGAGCGCGCGGTGACCGTCGCCGACAACTACGACCACCTCAACTACCGTGCGGACGACGTCACTCGGGACGCCCGCTACACCCGGTACGTCGACGACCGGCGGATGCTGCGCAGCCACTCCAGCGCGCTGGTGCCGGGCGCGCTGCGGGCACTGGCGGCCGAGGGGGCGGGGGCGCCGGAGAGCGTGCTGCTGGTCTGCCCGGGGCTGGTGTACCGGCGCGACAGCATCGACCGGCTGCACAGCGGCACCCCGCACCAGCTGGACCTGTGGTACCTGACCCGGCGCCCGTCCCCCACCGGGCCGGACGACCTGACCGGGATGATCGCGGCGCTGGTGGCGGCGCTGCTGCCGGGCGCGGCGTACCGCACCGAGGAGCGGGTCCACCCGTACACGCTGGCGGGGCGGCAGTTGGACGTCGCGGCGGGCGGGGGCGGTCCGGTCGACGGGGGCGGTGCGGCCGGCGGGGACGACGGGTGGGTGGAGGTCGCCGAGTGCGGGGTCGCGCACCCCGGGGTGCTGGCCGGGGCCGGGCTGGGGCCGGAGTGGAGCGGGCTGGCGCTCGGCATGGGGCTGGACCGGGTGCTGATGCTGCTCAAGGGCGTCCCGGACATCCGGCTGCTGCGCTCCACCGTGCCCGCGGTCGCCGCCCAGCTGACCGACCTGGCCCCGTACCGTCCGGTCTCGGCGCTGCCCGCCGTCCGGCGGGACCTGTCGGTGGCGGTGGACGGCGCCGACCTCGCCGAGGACCTCGGTGACCGCGTCCGGGACGCGCTGGGCGCGGACGCCGAGTGCGTGGAGAGCGTGGAGATCCTCAGCGCCACCCCCTGCCGCGACCTCCCGCCGCAGGCCCTGGCCCGCCTCGGGGCCCGGCCCGAGCAGCAGAACCTGCTGGTCAAGGTGGTCCTGCGCCCGCTGGGCAGCACCCTCACCGACGCGGACGCCAACGTGCTGCGCGACCGCGTCTACGCGGCCCTGCACCAGGGCGCGGCGCACCAGTGGGCCGCCACCCCCTGAGCGTGCGGCGGGGGCGGGGGCGGGGCGGCGCGCGGGGGCACTGCCGCATCAGACGGGCGCGGGGTGGGCATTCAGCCGGTGACCGGCGGACCACCCCGCCGGCCGCGCGCACCGAGGAGGGGCACCGTGGCACCGCAGAAGGCTCCGTCCGGCAAGCCGACCGGGATCGGCGGGGCGCCCCCGCCGCCGCCCGGCCCGGCCAACCCCCCTCCCCCGCACGGGAAGTGAGCCGGTCTCTCCGCCGACGCCGCTTCCCCGGAGCGATCCTTCACCCACCTGCCTGTCGATTACTGGAGCACCATGCCGATCCAGCGGCTCCGGGTTCCCCTTTACACCTAAATTGATCGGGTTTCCTGTTGCCAATTTCGCCTGCAAGCCTGAATTTTCCGCATCTCCAGCACCAGCAGCCCAACCGTGTGACTAACGTGTCGTTCTGTGTTCGACAGCAAGAACCCCTCACCGAAGAACTCGTGGGACGAGGGCTTGGCGCGCCGCATGAAGGCGCTTGCCTGCACGGCCCCGTTGCAGGCCCTGGACGAGAACAAGGGCAGCCTGCGCTGGGCCGATGCAGAGATCTACCAGCTTGCCGAAGTCGCACTGCACACCATCGACCAGGTTACCGTCTCGATGGACTTCGACTCCGGCGCCGATCAGGATCGTGTACTGAGTCAGACCTCACGCTTCGTCGCGCTTCAAGCTCCTGACCGGTCGGACGACGAACACCACAAGATCGCCCTACACGTCCTGCAACGCCTGATCAACGTCGGGACAGTGGACCGCAGCTTCAGTCAGGTCTACGGCACGGTGGACAACAACGGTGTCTACCAACGCTTCACCTTCGAGTTCAACCTCCTGGTGGAACGGGCCGGCTCCGACAACAGGATCTACCTTCGCGCCACCGACGAAGCCATCAACGTCCTGGTCGGGGCGCTCGACACCGATGTGCAATCCGCTCAGGTCGCGGCCGAGGTCAAGCTCGATAACTTGATCAAACGCGGCCGGCTGGCAGAGGCCAAGATGGCTGCCGAGCAAGCCAGGTACCGTACCGTGCAGTACGGAGAGATGCTCCGCCAGCTCCTCGAGGCCACCACCCGCAACGTCAGGGCCGTGGACTGGGAGCACGAGGTTCCGCTGCTGCTCGGCGAGGCCCTCGACCACATCGAGCAGCGCTACCACGCCGAGCACCACATCCTGACCAACATCAGCGAGGCGCGCGACCGGTCGGACGACGAGCAGCACAAGCAGCGGGCCGCCGAGCTGGTGGTGATCGTCCGTGACTGCATCCGGCGCCACATGCAGTTGCAGAAACGGCTGCTCACGGCCGGTGAGCTGTTCCGTTCGGAACAGGACAGGCAGCAGTTCGTCGAGCCTCCCCGGACCGCCACGATCGACCTGCACGGACAGTTGCTGACTCCGATGCTCGGCCTCCCGATCCGGGACGCGGTGGAGCTCGGGACCAGTTTCTTCCGTGATGCCGGGGGTTTGAAGCGGACGTCCGCACTCGGCCTCCCCTCGTTCGTCACCCGGCTGCTCCGGCCCGCACCCGAGCGACAGCACCTCGGAATCGAGATCCCTGACCCGGAGATCCAACGCACCGAGGACCACGCGCCGTTCTCGGTGGACGACTGGAACACCACCGATGCGCTCCTCAGCCTGCACCGCCGGCCCCGTCGGCTGAGCCGACTACTGGCCGAGGCCGAGGAGATCTCTCCCGCTGCCGCCGCCCTCCTGCTCCACCGCGCGGTTCACGCGTTCAGTCCCCAGATCGGCCAGCACGTCGACCGAGGAGACCCTCATGCGCTGATCGCCGTCCGGACCGGGGACGAGTTCGACACTCCACGGTTCGGCGGGGACGACCTGCTGCTTCAGATCGCACTGTTGGGCCTCCCGGACGACGCGGACTCGCACGACACCGACGGCCTCGCCGACGAGGAGAACCCCTCATGATCGACAGCACGACCGCGTACACCGCTGAGGAAGCCGCGCAGTTGATCGGCTTCGGCCTGAGGCCGAGGTATCACCCCACTCAGGACACCGACTACCAGGACCTGGTGAGGCGGCACCGCGAGGACGAGGGCTTCCAGCTCCTGACCACGCGGATCGCGGCCGGCCTCGGCCTGCGCGTGGTCAAGGTGTCCCCCGAGACCGGCGTGGTACTCGCCTCCACCGAAGGCTCCGTGTTCGAGATCCGGATGGAGGACTACTCCCGCTCGGTAGCGGCACAGAAACCCAATGAGCGGGTCCTCCATGGCATCATCCACCTCGCTGTGGCGGCGCTGGTCTATCCGCGCCCCGCCGATCTGGCCGATGACGAGTACACCGGACGGGTCACCGCACGCGTCGTGGACCAGACCGTCCGAGAGATCTGCCGCAAGCTCAAGGCCCGCTCCGAACAGGTCGAGCACTCCCTCGACGCTCCCACCGACACCCCCGAACTGGAGCGTGCCTGGCGCGCGTACTCGCGGCGGCCTCCGGTGTCCAGCACCAAGGACAAGCGTGCATCGTTGAACTCCACCACCAGCATCATCGGCCGTGTGCTGAAGTTTCTCACCGAACAGGGTCTGCTGGTGGAACTCGCGGAAGTCGACGGTGAGATCGTCTACCGCAGCACGCCTCGCTACACCGTCCAGATCCGCGAACTGGCTTCCACTTCGGCCTTCCAGGAGCTGCTGAACCTGGAAGTCGTACCCGCCATCACCGAGCCGGAAGGGACCTTGCGGATCGGCACGCTCCCCGACACCACGATCGACAGTTCGGCGCAGGTGACCACCGATGTATGAACTCTCCCGCGTCCTGCTCAAATCCGTCGGACCGGCCGGAGCCCGCTACCAGGACGTGCTGCTCGACCTCAGCGGAGTCGGCCGCCCGGTGGCGGACGACCAGTTGGCGTTCTTCGGAACCGGGACGACCGCCAGACGCCCCTCACCCGCGACCGTGCTGTTCCTCGAGAACGGCGGCGGCAAATCGGTCCTGCTGAAGCTGATCTTCTCCGTCGTCCTGCCCGGGCGCCGGAACGCTCTGGGCTCGGCGGCCGGCGGCGTCCTGGAGCGATTCGTCCTGGAAGGCGACACCGCCCACGTCGTGCTCGAGTGGACCCACGTGCGGAGCGGGCGGCGACTGATCACTGGCAAGGTTTCCGAATGGAGGGACCTGAGGCCCAGCTCCGATTCCCGCAACCTCGTCGAACGGTGGTACCACTTCCGCCCCACTGCCGCCCTCGGCCTGGAGAACCTGCCCACTGCCGACGACAACCGTTACCTCCGTTTGACCTCCTACCTGGAGGCGCTCAAGATCGCCGACAGTGATCCAGGAATGGAGTACGACCAGTTCGACCGGCACCGCGAGTGGACGGACCGCCTCACCGACCTCGGGCTCGACCCGGAGCTGTTCCGCTACCAACGCAGCATGAACGCCGACGAGGGCGAAGCCGCCGAGGCGTTCTCCTTCACCAGCAGCGCCGCGTTCGTCACGTTCCTGCTGAACGCCGTGCTGCCTACCGACCCGCCTCGCCACCTCGCGGAGTTGCTCGACACCTACGCGGGACAGGTGAGCCAACGCGGCCAACTCGTTCTGGAACGCGAGTTCGTCGAGGGATCGGTCGGCATCCTCGCTGAACTGGCCCAGACCCGGAGCGATGCCGAAGAAGCCAGACGGCACAAACGCGGCGCGGCCCGGGAGATGGCCGTACTCCTGAAGGGGCTGGAGGCACGGGCCGCAGCCGAAGCCGAGACAGTCCGGAGGCTGGACACCGAGATCGGGCAACTCGTCGTCGACCTCGCCCAGGAGCAACGGGAGCACTCCGGGCTCTGCGCGGTGACGGCGGAACTGGAACGCCTGGTCGCGGGTCTGCGGTTGGAAGAGGCGGTCGGCGACTGCGCAAAGGCCGAACAGGACGCCGCACTGGCCGCGCGGACCGTCAAAGCCTGGGAGGTCATGCCCACGCTGCTCGACCACCTCGCCTCCGCACAGCGCCTCAAGGACATGCGCGCCGTGGTCGAGGCCGCCGAGGAAGCCGCCCGACCTGCCCTGATCGCCCGTGACCACGCCGCATCCCGGCTCGCCGCAGCACTGGACACCGCTACGCGGACGTTGGCTCGCCAGGCCGAAACCGCTGAGAAGTCGGCAGCAGAGAGCATCGAGCAGGCGGGGACCGCTCAGGAAAGCCACAACCAGGCTGTCGCTCGGGCTGCCAGGCACGACTCGGCAGTCGCGGCGACCGAGAAGCTCATCCGCGAAGTGCGGGAGGCCATTGACGCCGCCACCGCGTCGGGGCTGCTCCCGGTCGCCACTCCGGTCTCGGCCGCCCTGGAGCAGGCGACAGCGGCGGCAGAGGCCAACGCCGTCCGGATCTCCGTGCTGGAGGCCGAGGACGACCAGCTGGAACAGGACCACCGGCAGGCGCTCCTCGCCCTGCAAGCCGGCCAGGCCCGGCACGCCGAACAAGTGCGGCGCCGTGACAACGCGGACCGCGATTTCCGCGATGCGAGCGCCCGCACCGACGCGCTCCGCACCGACCCGGCGTTCACCGAGTTGCTCGGATACCCTGCGGATGCGCTGGACACGGCGGCCGACACCCTGATCACCGCACTCGTCGAAGCGCACGGCAGAGCCGCCCAAACGATCGTCAAGCTCCAGGTTGCCGACGAGCAGGACGAACCCCGGCGCACCGCGTTGGAGACCAACGAACTGCTGCCCGCCGGACCGGACACCGTGCAGGCACGGAGTGCCCTGGCGGACGAGGGAATCACCGCCTGGACGGGGTGGCAGTACCTGGCCGCGATTCCCGATGTGGGCCGGCGCCGCGCCCTGGCCGAGAAACTGCCGCACCTCGCCGTCGGTGTACTGCTCAACGATCCGGCGCAGTTGCCCAGGGCCCAGGAACTGCTCGGAGCGAGCGAACTGCACCCGATCGGCTATCTGCCGGTCAGCACCACCGCGGCCATGGCCGCGGAGTTTTCGCCCCCCGGCGGCGTGGACTTCGTCGTTCCTCCGCACCCCGCGCTCTACGACGAGCAGGCCGCAGACGCCGAGCGCCGGCGGCTACAGCAGCAGCATGCCCACCGACAGCAGTTGTTGGCCGAACGCTCGACGTACCGGGACTCCGCCGCCGCCCTCCTGGTCAGGCTCCGGGAGTGGCGAAAGACCTTCCCCCCGGGGCGGCTCACCGAGTTGCAGGCGGAACTGGATACGGCCACCGAACAGGCTGCCTCCGGCGAACTCGAGGTGAAGACGCTGCAGGGAACCCTCGACCAGATCGGCGAGCGGCGCACCGCGGTGAAAGCCGCTGTCAAACCACTGCGGTCGGCTCAACCCGGCTTGGAGAAGACGGCCGCTCAACTCGCGGAACTCGCCGCCCGGGAAACGAAAATCCCCGCCTGGCAGGAGGTCGTCGTACGGGAGAAGACCGCAGCCGAGCAAGAACGCGGCATCGCCCGCGCGGCCGAGGAGTCCGCCGTACGGTTCCGCGCCCGGGCCGCCGACCTGGTGCGCCAGGCCGACGGACACCGCGCTTCGGTGAGCCGGCTCACCGAAGAGTCGACGACTCTCGGAACGGTTGCCCCCGTTCCTGCGGACCAGCAACCCACCGAGCCGCTGGAGGTATTGCGGAGCATCCATGCGAGCGCCGCCGAGACGTACCTGCGGGCTTCTGTCGGCGATCAGTTGCTGGTGGATCTCCGTCGGGCGGAGCAGGAGAGCACGGAGCTGGAAAGCAAACTCAAGCGCCGACCGGCCGATGTACGGAAACGCGCCCATGAACTACTGGCCTCGCCCGAAGGCACCGACCATGCTTCCCGGGAGGCCGCGTACCGGCTCGCCGAGCTGGCCGCTCCGGAACTCGCCAAACGCGCCGCCGAGTTGCAGGCCAAACTGACCATCCGCCGCGAGGAGTACGAGCGCTTCCCGGTTCCCGCCGAGGCAGTCGACCTCTCCCCGTTCGAGCAACCGCGGCACATCTCCCACGGCGTTCGGCAGATCACCGAAGCGAAGTCCGCGCGCGACGCGGCCGCTCAGACCCTACGGGAGATGGAGGCCCATCGGATCCAGTTGGGGCATGCGTTGGCCGCGGCCAAGGAGTCTCATCGGTCGTTCACCGTGTTCCACGCGGAGTGGCCCGAGTTCGCTGCCGCCGAGCCTGCCGAGTTGATCGACGCGCACCCCTTCGAAGGGGAGTTGGAAGTCGCGCAGTCGCGGCACCGTACGGTCCGGGGAGTTTACGACGAGGCCAAGCGGCGGGCGGCCGTCGCACAGGAGGCCGAGCGGAAGCAGGCCGACAGCCTCGCCCGGCATGCCGGGCAGCAGCGGTTCCTCCTGCTGGGGACAGCCAGCCACCAGATCATGCTGAACACGGATCGCGGCGAACTGCCCGGTTTCGCCGCGGAGTGGGCCGCCGCCATGACCCGCCGGCTCCGATCGCTGACCGACGACCTGTCGAAGATCGACCGGCACCGCACCCAGATCGTCAACCAGTTCGCGCAGCAGGTCCGCGAAGCACTGCAGATCCTGAAGCGCGCCCAGCGGTTCTCCCGTCTGCCCAAGGGATTGGGGGACTGGTCCGGACAGCAGTTCCTGCAGATCAGGTTCAAGGAACCGAACGAAGCAGTGCTCCACGACCGCATGGGCGAGATCGTCGACGACCTCGCCCAGGAGACGGTGAAGGCCCTCGAGTCGGGCCGTGAGCTACGCCGCTCCGGCACCTCCATGATTCTCCGCGGGGTGGCGAGTGCCGCCGCTCCGGAGGGGTTCACGGTATCCATCCTCAAACCGGACGCGGTGCTGCGGGCCGAGCGGGTTCCCGTCTCGGAGATCCGGTCGGTGTTCTCCGGCGGGCAGATCCTCACCACCGCGATCATCCTCTACTGCACCATGGCGGCGCTCCGCGCGAACGACCGTGGCCGATTGGGGAACCACCACTCCGGCACGCTCTTCCTGGACAATCCGATCGGACGGGCCTCCGCCGCCTACCTGCTACGCCTGCAGCAGTCGATCGCGACTTCCCTCGGCGTTCAACTCGTCTACACCACCGGGATTTTCGACACCACCGTGCTGAATGCTTTTCCTCTGGTCATCAGGATGCGGAACGACGCGGACCTCCGCGCCAAACGGAAGTACCTCTCCGTGGAGGACGTCTTCGGCCGCTACCTGGACGACCAACTCATCCGATCCGACGGGCACAGCATCATCAGCGCGGCCCGGTACTTCTCCAAGGAAAAGAGCGTCGGTGATGGCGGAGCAGAGTGACCACTCTCAGGAGGAACTGAGCAGACAAGCGGCGGAGTTGCTGGAGGCGCTGCGCACCCGGGCCGCGGAAGCCGGATGGGCCGGTACCCGGCGCACGACCCTGACGACCAACGACCTCCTCGCCGCCGCCCGGAAACTCTCCCTCCCGCCCGAGCTCCAACGCAGCTACCGCCGGGATCCCCTCATGGAGTACCTGGAAGAGCTCAAGGCCCATGAGAAGGTGGTCTACTCCGCTTCCAGGACGGACCGGGAGAAGTCATCGCTGCCGCTCCGGACGCACCTGATGCCGTTCCGTTCCACCGTACGAATCGTTCCGCCGGAGCCGGTGTGGCACAGCTTCATGTCGTGGGCCTCCCGTTACTGGGGGATGCACTACACCACTCCTCCCATCCGTGCCGCCTATTCGGCGATGAACAGCTGGTTCCTCGGCGGGCAGAGCGGGCTCGCCCTGCCCGTCCGCGAGCGGGCGTTGAAGATCTTCGGCCGGGATCCCTTCTTCCAGCAGGCCAAGCACCCCGGGGAGAAGGTCTTCGATGATTTGAAGCCCAAGCCGATGCTGTCCGACCCGGCCGAACTGATGCCACTGATCAACGCCTTCCACGTGGACCCTCCGCTACTCACCCGCGCATTCGACACCGTCCCTCTGGACGAGGAGAGCGGATACCACCGGACCGGACCGGGACGCGGCCTCCTGGTGATCGAGAACGCCACGACCTACTGGTCGCTCTCCCACATGCTCAAGCACATCGACCACGGCATCGGACACGTGGCCTGGGGCATCGGAAACACCTTCACCGCCTCCGTCGGCAGCATCGGCCCGCAGGACGGAATATCCCACGTGGTGTATTTCGGCGACCTCGATGCCACCGGTCTGCGCATTCCACTGGGAGCGCTCCGACGGAGGCTTCCCTGGCTGGACTCCATCCGGCCCGCGGTCGGCCTCTACGACATGCTGCTACGCCACGGCCATCCCGGGAAAGCCATGCCCAAGGAGGCCCGGATCACTCCCGCGGAGGCCCGTCGGATCACCGACTGGCTGGCTCCTCAGCACCGTGCGAAAGCCGAAGCCCTACTACTTCGAGGCGAGCGGCTCGCTCAGGAGTGGGTCAGCCTCGACTACCTCAGTACTGAAACGAGTTGGTACGCGGACGTGCGTTGACGTAACCCCGGCCCTCCGGCCTCGTTCATCATTCATCCGGCCCTGCGGGAATCACCAGCGTGCCGACTGCCAGAGCCACGGAGGAACGCACCGCATGACGCCGACCAGAGCGCATCAAGTCCGGATCCGGATCGATCGCCCGCAGCTCGTGTCCCAGGTGCTGTCCTATCTCGAACACGCATGCGTGGTGGTACTGGTCGGGGGAATCGGAGTCGGAAAGAGCTCCCTGGTCCGCCAGGAGTTGTCCGCCGCGCTCGCTGCCAGACAGCTGTGGCCTTACACCTGGGCTCCCGAGCCGGTCGGGGATCTGGCATGGCAGTTGGAAAATTTCGTGGCGACGAAGCTCCCCCGGCTGCCCCGGCCCGTCGTCCTGCTGCCCACCGTCGATCTCGGTCCCGACGATATTCCGGACATCCTGCGGGACTCCGGAGTCCAGGTCGTCGCCACCTCCCGCCACGGCACTCAGTGGGCGCTGCCGGATCTCGTCGTACCGGTCGGAGTTTTCACCCGCTCTCAGTCCGTCGAGTACCTGACACACTCCGTCAGGGGTCTGTCCGGCAGGGACGCCGGACAGGCCGCCGAATACCTCGACGACACGCCGTTGGCACTCAGGCACGCCGTCGCGTTCCTCCGTCGCCTCCGCCGGGACCTGCCCATCGAAAGCTTCCTCCGCACCGCCAGGCAGTACCCTCACGTGGTGTTCGGCGGCGAGGGCCCGGACGATCACCCGTCATCGCTGCTGGCCGAAATCGAGAAGGACCTCGCGGCCCTGGCATCGTCCGTCAGTCCGTTGGCGCACGACCTCCTGGGAGCACTCGCCGTCCTACGTGGCGGGCCGCTGACGGTTCCGGGCACGAGCATGCAGCCGCAGCGCTCCCTGTGGCGCCCGGCGGCCCTCACGCTGCCGGCGAACCGGCAACCGCCTCCCCCTTACCAAGTACGCAAGGAGTACCGATCCCTGGGGCAGCGCGGTCTCGTCCAAGAGCGTGGCGATCGATTCGAGATGACACCGCTGAAAGGCGATCTGACGCTGTTCCTGTTCGGCCCGGGCCCCCTCCCCCGGTTTTCCGAGCTGGCCGAGTCCATGCTGTTGAACAGCCTCCCCCTCAACGAAGGTGAAGCCAGGTGGTCTGATCGAGCCTGCTGGGCGAAGTGCCTGGAGTCGCTCCTGGCGGTGGACCCGGCGAACGTGCTCTCTCTCCAGGGCCGTTACTGCCTGCTCGGGGCCGCCAGCTACTTGCTGCTCCACGGCCGCTACCAAGAGGCCCACGAGCGGCTGTCGGCCCTCCGCGCCAGTTGGCAGCCGGGCCGGGTGAACTCACCCAGCGTGCCGCTGCAGCTTCGGCTGCGCCTGCTCGACCTCCTCTCCCAGGCCGCCCGCCGGATCGGGGACCCGCGAGCTTGGCGCTACGCCGCCACCGCCCACCGATGGCGTCGACGGCACCAGGCCGAGCACCACCGCGACGCCATCTCCAGCGCGCTGAACATGCTTTTGGCCAGCCCTCACACCGACGACGGCCGGACCCTCCTCGCCGACCTGACCACGCTGCAGAAAAGCGCCGAGGCCGGACAGCACGACCAGCTGGCGCTTCGGATCCGCTCCCTCAAGGCTGCGGTGCAGCTGGCCTTCCACCATCCGGTGAAACCGGTGAACGACCTGCTGCGGCTCCTCGACGCCCAGGCCGACTCTCTGGGCGCCGATCATCCCGACGCGCTCTCCACCCTGGACCGGCTTGCCTTCGCCTACGCGGAGAGCGGTCAGGACGCATTGGCGAAGCAGCATTTCGAGGCGGCCGTTGCAGGTCGGACGGCCGCGCTCGGCGTGCGGCACCCGGACACCCTGGCCAGCGCGGACGCCTTGGAGGCCCACTTCCGGGGAGCGCCCCCACCCGCCCGCCGTCAGTTCTGGTAGCGGGCGACGCGCTCCTGGAGGGCGGTGCTCACCTGCGGCCACTCGTCGTCGGTGATCGAGAAGATCGCCGCGTCCCGCAGGGCGCCGTCCTCGCCGGGGCCCAGGAGCGCGACCAGTTGCGCAGGACGCCCTCGAAGCGGGCGCCGACGGAGGCGATGGCGGCGCGGGAGCGCTCGTTGCGGGCGTCGGTCTTGAGGTCGACCCGGCGGACGTTCCACTGCTCGAAGGCGTGCCGGAACAGCAGCAGCTTCGACTCGGCGTTGATGCCGGTGCCCTGCGCGGAGGCCGCGAGCCAGCTGAAGCCGACCTCGACGGCGTACAGCACGTCGGTGTCGGGCAGGGTGCGCGGCTCCCAGAACGCGGTGGCGCCGACGGCCCGGCCGGTGGCCAGCGAGATCTGCGCGTACGGGGCGAGCCGGCCGGTGGCGACGCGCCCGTGCTGGGTGGTGATGTAGTCGGCGACCTCGTCGGCGCGCGGCACCCAGGTGAACCCGTAACTGTCGCGGCTCTCCTCTGCCGCCCGCGCCAAGTCGGGCGCGTGCCGCTGCTCCAGCGGCTCCAGCCGCACCCGGGTGCCCTCCAGCACGGGGCCTTCCAGCCGGTAACCCATGTCCGCTCCGTTCGCTCCGGATCCGTCCCGGGATCCGTTCGGGATCTTCGTGGGCAGCAGCGAACCGGCCGGGCTGACGCGGCGTCAAAGCCTTTTCACTCCGTGGACGTCCGGGCGGGCGCCGGTCGGGTGCCGGCGCCGAGCAGGGCGCGGACGGCGGTGCGGACGCGGGTGTCGGTGGCGGCGGGGTCGGTGGGGTCGAGTTTGCCGTCGAGGTGGAGGAAGGCGAGGCCGTGGACCAGGCCCCAGACGGCGGTGGCCATCGGGTCGGGGTCGGCGCCGGGGAAGACCTCGCGGACGATCGCGCCGACGTAGTCCCACATCGCGGCGGTGGCGGCGGCGCGCTCGGGGTCGGCGGGGTCGCAGGGTTCGGCGAACATGACCCGGAACAGCGCGGGCCGGTCGACCGCGAAGCGGACGTACGCGGCGGCGACGGCGGCCAGGTCGTCGGGGTCACGGGGGGCCGGGTGGGTGGCGGCGAGTTGGGCGGCGAGGGCCCGGTAGCCCTGGGCGGCGACGGCGGAGAGCAGCGCGTCGCGGTCGGCGAAGTGGCGGTAGGGGGCGGTGGCCGAGACGCCGGCCTCGCGGGCGACGGCACGCAGCGAGAGGGAGCCGCTGCCGTCCCGTTCCAGCAGGTCGTGGGCGGCGCGCAGGCAGGCGGCGCGCAGGTCGCCGTGGTGGTAGGGGCCGGTCTGCTGTGGCATGCGTCACCCATCCTGATATTTGCGGTGCTTACATCACCCACCTAATGTGAGTGGTGTAAACATTCTAGTCGAGGACGAGGAACACCCTTCGATGAGCGACGAACTGTTCGCCCCGCTGCGCCTGGCCTCGGGCGCGACCCTGCCGAACCGGATCGCGAAGGCCGCAATGGAGGAGAACCTGGCCGGCCCCGGGCAGCTCCCCGACCGGCGGCTGTTCGACCTCTACCGGGCCTGGTCGGCGGGCGGCAGCGGGCTGCTGATCACCGGCAACGTGATGGTGCACGCCGAGGCGCTGACCGGCCCCGGCGGCGTGGTGCTGGACGCCGCCGCGCCGCTGGAGCCGTTCGCCGCATGGGCCCGGGCCGCGAAGTCCGGCGGCAGCGCGGCCTGGATGCAGATCAACCACCCGGGCCGGCAGGTCCCGTCCGGGCTCCCGGGCGTGGTGTGGGGCCCCACCGACCGGGGCGTCGACCTCGGGCGGCACAGCGGGCGCTTCGGCCGCCCCACCGCCATGACGCCCGCGCAGATCGCCGCGACCGTCGAGCGCTTCGCCACCACCGCGCGGCGCGCCGCCGAGGCCGGGTTCGACGGGGTGGAGATCCACGCCGCGCACGGCTACCTGCTCTCGCAGTTCCTCTCCCCGCTGGTCAACACCCGCACCGACGCCTGGGGCGGCTCCCCCGCCGGGCGCGCCAGGCTGCTGCTGGACGTGGTGCGCGCCGTCCGGGACGCCGTGCCGGCCGCGTTCGCCGTCGCGGTCAAGCTCAACTCGGCGGACTTCCAGCGCGGCGGCTTCGACACCGACGACGCCCGCGAGGTGATCGCGCTGCTCGCCCCGCTCGGCGTCGACCTGGTCGAGCTCTCCGGCGGCAGCTACGAGAGCCCCGCGATGACCGGCCGCCCGGCCGACGCGCGCACCCGCTCCCGCGAGGCGTACTTCCTCGACCTGGCCGCCGACCTGGTCCGCACCAGCCCGCTGCCGCTGATGCTCACCGGCGGCATCACCCGGCGCCCGAGCGCCGAACAGGTCCTCGCGGACGGCGTCGCCGTGGTCGGCCTGGGCACCGCGCTCGCCGTCACCCCCGACCTGCCGCACCGCTGGGGCGCCGGCGCCGAGGCGGCGGGCGCGCTGCGGCCGGTCACCTGGTCGGACAAGGCGCTGGCGTCCGCCGCGAGCATGGCCCTCGTCCGGCACCAGTTGCGCCGCCTCGCCGACGGCCGCTCCCCCGCGCCCCGCACCCGCCCGGCCGTGGCGCTGCTCGCCGAGCAGGTGCAGCAGCACAGGGCGCTGCGCCGCTACCGCGAGTGGCTCGCCGCCCGGCCCGCCGCCTGAACCCGCACCCGGCCCCGCCCCCGGCCCGGCGTCCCGCGACGCCCGGCGCGCCGTCGGCCGGTTCCGCTCCCGGCGGCCGTAGCTTCGGTGCCGACAGGCTCGTCGGCGCACCCGCCACCGCACCCGCACCCGCATCCCTGGAGTCTCCGGACATGACCGCACCCGGCCGCGCCCTCTTCGTCGTCTCCGCCGCCGACCACTGGACGCTGCGCGACGGCACCCGCCACCCGTCCGGCTTCTGGGGTGAGGAACTCGCCGTTCCGCACCGGGAGTTCGCGGCGGCGGGCTGGCGGATCACACTGGCCACCCCGGGCGGGACGCCGCCCACGCTGGACCGGCTCAGCATGTCGCGCACCGCCGGACTGCCCGGCACGCTGCGCGAGGTCGCGGCCTATCTCGGTTCGATCCGGGACGAGTTGGCCCACCCGGCCGCGCTGGACGGCATCGACCCGGACGACTTCGACACCGTCTTCTACCCCGGTGGCCACGGCCCGATGGAGGACCTCTCGCACGACCCGGTCTCCGGCGCGCTGCTGACCCGCGCGCTGCGCTCCGGCCGTCCGCTCGGACTGCTCTGCCACGCCCCGGCGGCGCTGCTGGCGGCCCGGGACGCGGACGGCTCCTGGCCGTTCGCCGGCTACCGGATGACCGCGCTGTCCAACACCGAGGAGAAGCTGAACAGCTTCGGTCGCAAGGCCGCCTGGCTGCTGGAGGACCGGCTGCGCGCCGAGGGCGCCCACTACGTCAAGGGCCGCCTCCCGCTGCTGCCGTTCACCACCGCCGACCGCAACCTGTACACCGGCCAGAACCCGGCCTCCTCGGGCCGGCTGGCCGCGCACCTGCTCGCCGCGCTCGGGCGATAGGCACGACCGGGAGCGGCAGGGCCGCTCCCGTCCTGGGCGGCCCCGCCGCTCGCGGGGTATCGGGGGGCGGGTGAACGGTCAGCCCTCGGGGGTGAGTTGGGCGAGGGTGGCGAGGAACTCGGTCTCGGCGGCGGTCTTGTCGAGGCCGAGGGAGGTGAGGATGCCGTCGCCGGCTTCGTGCTCGATCAGGGCGAGCAGCAGGTGTTCGGTGCCGACGTAGTTGTGGCCGAGGCGGAGGGCCTCGCGCATGGTGAGCTCCAGGGCCTTCTTGGCGCCGGCGTCGTAGGGGACGAGTTCGGGGGCGTCCTCGACGGCGGGCGGGAGGGCGGCCAGCGCGGCTTCCCGGACGGTGTCGAGCGGGACGCCGCTGGTGACGAGGTAGGCCGTGGCGAGGCCCTCGGGTTCGGCGAGCAGGCCGAGCACCAGGTGCTCGGTGCGGACCTCGTCGTTGCGGGCGTCCTTGGCGGCCTGGTGGGCGGCCATCACCACGTTGCGGGCGCGCGGGGTGAAGCGGTTGAAGCCCTGTGCGGTGTCGATCTCGGTGACCTCGCCCGGGTCCTTGGGGACGAAGCGCTTCTGGGCGGCCTGCCGGGTGACGCCCATGCTGCGGCCGATGTCGGTCCAGGACGCGCCGGAGCGGCGGGCCTGGTCGACGAAGTGGCCGATCAGGTGGTCGGCGACGTCGCCGAGGTGGTCGGCGACCAGCACCGCGTTGGAGAGCTGGTCGAGCGCTTCGGGGTACGAGTTCTTGATGCCCTCGATCAGGTCGTCGAGCCGGATGGAGGGCTTCTTCGCTCCGGTGGTGTCAGCCATGAGGCAACCTTAGGTTGACAGTCGCGCGAGTGTCAACCTTGGGTTGACGCCTCCTTCCGGCCGGTCCCTACTCGCCGGTAGGTGGTGTTTCGGTCGAGTTCACCCACCCGCCGCCCGCTGTCTTGTCCGCGTCACGCGGGCCCGAGTTGACTGCACAACATCGACCGCCCCTCACCCCCGGAGCCTCCGTGTCCGCCCTCCGCGCCGCCCGCACCGCCGCCGTACTCGCCATCGCCGCAAGCCTGTTGACGTCCACTCAGACCCTCGCGCACGCCGAGACCGCGCCGGCCGCCGTCGCCCCGCTGGACGTGCTCAGCTACAACACCTTCCTGATGAGCACCTCGCTGTACCCGAACTGGGGCCAGGCGCAGCGCGCCCAGGCCATCGCGGGCGCGGACTTCTTCCAGGGCCACGACGTGGTCGTCCTGCAGGAGGCGTTCGACAACGCGGCCTCGGACGCGCTGGCGGCGAAAGCGTCCGCCGCGTACCCGTACCGGACGCCGGTGGTGGGCCGCTCGACGTCCGGGTGGGACGCGACGTCCGGCGGCTACAGCGGCGCGACGCCGGAGGACGGCGGGGTGCTGCTGCTCAGCAGGTGGCCGATCCTGCGCAAGGAACAGTACGTGTTCAAGGACGCGTGCGGGTCGGACCGGTGGTCGAACAAGGGGTTCGCCTACGCGGAGATCGACGTGAACGGGCAGCTCACCCACGTGGTCGGCACGCACCTGCAGTCCACCGACCCGGGCTGCGCGAGCGGGCAGGCCGCGGACGTCCGGGCGCGGCAGTTGCGGGCGGTGCGGGCGTTCCTGGACGCCAAGCGGATCCCGGCGGGCGAGCCGGTCGTGCTGGCGGGCGACCTGAACATCGACTCGCACGGCGGCGAGTACCCGGCGTTGCTGGCCAACGGCGGCCTGGCCCCGGCGACCGCCCGCACCGGCTGGGCGAACTCCTTCGACCCGGCCGACAACTCGATCGCGGCCTACCGGTACCCGGGCGAGCCGAAGGAGGACCTGGACTACGTGCTGTACCGGGCCGACCACGCCCGCCCGCAGCAGTACGCCAACACGGTGCACCGGTTCCACAGCGCGCCCTGGACGGTGAGCAGTTGGGGCACCTCGTACACGTACACCGACCTGTCCGACCACTATCCGCTGCTGGCGGGCTGAGGCCCGGGCGCGCCGGCCCGCGCCTGGCGTGCCAGGCGCGCCCGGTGCGGGGCTACTGGCGGGGCTGGGCGAAGCGGACCATGTTGCCGGCCGGGTCGCGGAAGGCGCAGTCGCGGACGCCGTAGGGCTGGTCCATCGGCTCCTGGAGCACGTCGGCCCCGGTGGCGCGGATCCGCTCGAAGGTGGCGTCGCAGTCGGGGGTGCGGAAGTTGACGGCGCGCAGCAGGCCCTTGGCGAGCAGTTCGGCGGCGGCCTGGCGGTCGGCGGCGGTGGCGCCGGGGTCGGCGACCGGGGGTTCGAGCACGACCTCGACGTCCGGCTGGGCGGCGGAGCCGAGGGTGACCCAGCGCATCCCCTCGAAGCCGACGTCGTTGCGCACCTCCAGGCCGAGGGCGTCCCGGTAGAAGCCGAGGGCGGCGTCGTGGTCGTCGACGGCGATGAAGCACTGCGAGAGCTTGATGTCCATGCCCCCGACGCTACTGATCCGCGCCGCCGGACGCTTCTCCGCTCCTGATCCGCTGCCCGGTCTCCCCGGCGGACGGCGCCCGCTCGGGCGCCTGCTGCGGCCGGCCGGTGTCGGTGCCCCGGATGGGGCGGGTCAGGTACATCGCGACGCAGGCGGTGATGTGTTCGGCGGCGCTGTGGTCGCGGGCCCGGTAGGCGCTGGGGCTCTCGCCGACGAGTTCGGTGAACCGGGTGCTGAACGAGCCCAGCGAGGTACAGCCGACGGCCATGCAGACGTCGGTGACGGACAGGTCGCCGCGGCGCAGCAGCGCCTTGGCGCGTTCGATCCGGCGGGTCATCAGGTAGCTGTACGGGGTTTCGCCGTACGCGGCGCGGAAGCTGCGCTGGAAGTGGCCGACGGACATCAGGGCGACCTTGGCGAGGGCGGCGACGTCCAGGGGTTCGGCGTAGTCGCGGTCCATGGTGTCGCGGGCCCTGCGGAGGCGCTTGAGGTCGTCGATCTGCACGGACCCCAGGGTAGTCGGCTGGTCCGACCATCATCAGAAGATGATTCGATGATCTCCGGCCCGTTTGTCACACTTCTTCCCTTCCATGGCATTTGGGTGAGTTCGGGGTGGGTTGGATGCCCGCTCGCGCGCGGCCCGCTGCTAGCTTTTGAGTCACGCGAGGGAGCCTGGTGGAGTGGCCGAGAGGCGAGGCAGCGGCTTGCAGGGCCGCGTACATAGGTTCGATTCCTGTCTCCACCTCCTCGCTCCCCTCGATGTCCGCCCCCGCCCGGTTGGCCGGGCGGCAGTCGAGGAGGGAGTGGCCCGATGGCCATCGCCACCGTCAATCCGGCCGACGGCCGTACCGTCGAGGTCTTCGATCCGCTGGACGAAGCGGCCGTGGAGCGCCGGTTGGCCCGCGCGCAGTCCGCGTTCGAGTCCTGGCGGCTGACCACCTTCGCGCACCGCGCCGAGCTGATGCACCGGGCCGCGGAACTGCTGGAGCAGGCGAACGAGCAGGTCGCCCGGACGATGACGCTGGAGATGGGCAAGCCGCTGACGCAGGCCCGGGCCGAGGCCGCGAAGTGCGCGAAGGCGATGCGCTGGTACGCGGACCGGGCCGAGGACCTGCTGGCCGACGAGCACCCGGCGGCGGCGGACGTCGCGGACTCGGGCGGTGCGTCGGCGTACGTGCGGTACCGGCCGCTGGGGCCGGTGCTGGCGGTGATGCCGTGGAACTTCCCGTTCTGGCAGGTGGTGCGGTTCGCCGCGCCGGCCCTGATGGCGGGCAACGTGGGCCTGCTCAAGCACGCCTCGAACGTGCCGCGGACGGCGCTCGCGCTGGAGGAGCTGTTCGCCCGCGCCGGGTTCCCGCTGGGGTGCTTCCAGACGCTGCTGATCGGCTCGGGCGCGGTGGAGGCGGTGATCCGGGACGAGCGGATCGCGGCGGTGACGCTGACCGGCAGCGAGGGCGCGGGCCGGTCGGTGGCGGCGATCGCCGGCGACGAGGTGAAGAAGACCGTGCTGGAACTGGGCGGCAGCGACCCGTTCCTGGTGCTGCCCTCGGCGGACGTCGCGGCGGCGGCCGAGCGGGCGGTGACGGCCCGGGTGCAGAACAACGGGCAGTCCTGCATCGCCGCGAAGCGCTTCATCGTGCACACGGACGTGTACGAGGAGTTCCTGGCCGCGTTCACGGCGCGGATGCGGGCGCTGACGGTCGGCGACCCGGCGGCGGACGGCACCGAGGTCGGCCCGCTGGCCACCGAGCAGGGCCGCACCGACCTGGAGGTGCTGGTCGCGGACGCGATCGGGCACGGCGCGGCGGTCGCCTGCGGCGGCGGCCGGCCGGACGACCCGGCGCTGGCGGCCGGCTGGTACTACCTGCCGACGGTGCTGACCGGGGTGACCCCCCGGATGCGGATCCACCGCGAGGAGGCGTTCGGCCCGGTCGCCACCGTGTACCGGGTCGCCGACCTGGACGAGGCCGTCGCCGTCGCCAACGACTCGCCGTTCGGCCTGAGCTCGAACGTCTGGACCACGGACGACGCGGAGCGCGAGCGGTGCGTGCGCGACCTGCGGGCGGGCGGCGTGTTCTTCAACGGCATGACCGCCTCGCACCCGGCGTTCCCGTTCGGCGGGATCAAGCGCTCCGGCTACGGACGGGAGTTGTCCGGTCACGGGATCCGCGAGTTCTGCAACATCACCACGGTGTGGTCGGGCAACTGAGCCGTTCCGCACGCGGAACGACGGGGGGACGGCCATAGGGCGGGCACGGGCACCGAGACACGGCCAGCGAGACGCGGGCACCGAAGCACGGCCAGCGAGAAGGGACGCCGGGGCCGGTACGGAGAAGCACCCTCCGTGCCGGCCCCGGCGGTCCGTGGCAGCGGCCGGGCGCGTCGGACCGGCCGGGCGCGTCAGGCCGGGCGGGCGTGGCGCGGGTGGGCGCGTTCGTGGCGGCCGGCGAACTGGGCCGCGAACGCGATCACGGTGACGCCCCACACCACCGAGCAGACGACCATCAGCCAGGCCAGGTCGGTCTGCGGGGCGACCAGGGCGAGGCCCAGCGACAGCGCGAGCAGGAAGACCAGCGAGGAGTTGTGCTTGGCGGTCAGCCAGGCGACGAATCGACGGAACGGGCCGGATCTCGGCGTTCCGGTCGTTGTTCCGACAGCGGTCGCGGACATCGCTCTCACCTCCGCAGAGTTCAACGTCCGTTCGAGTATCCCGCTGGTCAGCGCCCCCGGCAGCCCGGGTAGCATCACGGCGGGCACCGACTACGGGGGGCGTTGATGACGGTACGCGGCGGGCTGCGCGCGCTGGAGCGGCTGGCGTCCCGGCTGCCGGACGGCGCCGAGCTGTACCGGCTGCGCCCGGACGGGCGGGTGCTGCGCGCGGACCGGACCGGGGCGCGGGAGCTCGGCCCGCAGGACCCGGAGAGCGGGCTGCTGCGCTTCATCGACGACCGGCAGTGGGCGCACTACTTCATCGGGGACGCCGCGACCTCCCCCGAGCGCCCGTCGAACGCGACGTACAAGCTGGGCCTGGTCGCCCCGCACAGCGCGTTCACCCCGCACGCGCACGGCGGCGAGCACCTGGTGCTGGCGCTCGGCCCGGCCTCCTGCGGCCTGTACGACACCCGGCGGCGGCAGGTGGTGGAGGTGCGGCTGGCGCCGGGCACGCTGATCCGGATACCCGAGCTGATGCCGCACTCGTTCGGCAACCGGAGCGGCGAGCGGCTGGCGATCCTGGCCGCGAACACCGGCTACGGCATCGACCACGAGGACTACGCGATCACCGCCGAGGCCGCCGACCGGCGCGGCGAGGCCGAACTGGCCGCCGCCCTGCGGGAGGTGACGGCTGCCCAGCGGCCGGGTACGGTCACCCTCCGGGAGCGGCTGGCACTGCGGCTGCGCCGGGCCGCCGCCGCGCTGGAGGAGGGCCGGTGACGGCAGCGGCCGTCCGGGCGCGACCCGCCGCCCGCGGGCGGCGTCCGTGGGAGCGTCGTCCGACGGGGTGCCCGCCGGGGTGCCCGCCGGCGGCCGCCCCCGTCGTGGGCCGCGCGTCGACCTGGGAGGACGCCCGATGATCTGTCCGCACTGCCGCAACAACCGCCGACAGCGGGAGCGCACCAACCACATCTGCTCGCACTGCCGGAAGGTGTTCGCGCTCGACCCGAAGACCGATCCCGGGCGTCTGCACGACATCAAGTTCCGCGAGCTGGTGGCGCGTTCCGCGCCGGCCGGGCTGCGGATCACCGTCGAGCAGCTGTTCTGGGCCAACGCCCGCCGCCTGCACCGCTTCCCGACCGGCCGGGAGCGGCGCGGCAGCGTGACCGCCGGGACCGTGCTGGCGGTGATCACGGTCGTGCTCGCCGCGCCGGCCGTCGGCGTCGGCGGCCTCGCCCTGCCGCTCCTCGGCCTGCCCGCGCTGCTGTTCGGCCTCCTGTCCGGCCGGCAGTTCCGGGGCGCGGGCCGTGAGCGCCCGCCGGAGCCGTTCCGGTACTGGCTGGCCCTGGACACCTTCGAGGAGCGGGTGGTCGGCCGCTGGCGGCAGGTGTACGGGTCGCTGCCGGACGGGCTGGTGGAGGCGCCGTCCGCCGCCCACTTCGTCCGGCCGGCCGATCCGCGGGCCGTGGTGCTGTGCGAACTGCCGTCCGTGACGGCGTTCCTGCGGATCAACGAGTTCGCCGCCCGGCACCGGGTGCTGGTGGCGCGGACGGTCTCGGAGGTGCCGGCCGAACTGCCCGTGATCGTGGTGCGCGACCTCTCGCTGGCCGCCCTGGCCCGGACGACGGAGCTGCGCGCGCGGTTCGCGGGCCGCCGGGTGGTGGACTGCGGGCTGCTGCCGCGCCACGTCCAGGTGCCCGCGCGGATCGTCCGGCTGCGCGCGCACGACGCGCGGACGCAGCGGGCACCAGCCGTGCTGGCCGACTCCCCCGGGTGGCGGCGGCTGCCCGCGCAGGAGCGGGAGTGGCTGCTCGACGGCTGGTCCTCGCCGCTGGTCTCGCTGCCGCCGGTCAAGCTGATGTCCCTGCTGGACAAGGCGGTCGAGCGCGCCGTCACCGCCCCGCCGGTCCGGCCCGCCCCGCCGGCGGCGCCCGCCCACGCGCCGGAGAGCGCCGCCGAGACCCGGCGGCGGGCCGAGCGGATCGGCTTCCTGACCTGGCCGCAGGCCGTCCCCGCGCCCCGGTCCGGCTCCGGCGCACCCGCGCCCGCGCCCGCGCCCGCGTCGAAGCTGCTGAAGTCGGAGCCGGACCCGAAGGAGGGCGGCCGATGATCCCGCTGCCGGAGCGGCTGCTCGACCGCGCCCTGCGGCGGGCCGCCGAGCGCTGCGCCCGGCCCGGGCAACTCGCCTTCACCGGACGGCAGTTGTACTACGAGACGGACCGGACGCTGTTCCCGCTGCACCACGGGCCGCACCGGCTGCGGTACACCACCCGGCCGCTGCTGGACGCCGGACGGTTCGCGGCCGCGCTCGCCCGGCACCCCGAACTGGACGTCCTACCCGACGAGTTGCCGCCGTCCCCGCACCGCCCGGGGCCGGAGGGCGACCTGTACGACTACGCCTTCCCCCGGCTGCTGGTCTGCCAGGACCCGGCGATCGCCGGCATGCTGCGCGCCAACCGGCTGCACCTGGAGGGCGCCTGCCCGATCCTCACGCCCGAGCGGCTGCCGCTGGACGGGCGGCTGCTGGCCGCGATGGAGCGGGCCGAGGGGGCGGTGGTGCACGTCCTGCACGACGCCTCGCCCGCCGGCCTCGCGCTCTTCCTGCGGGTCCGCGAGCACGCCGGGCCGCGGCTGCGGGTGCGCACGGCGGGGCTGCTGCCACGGCACGCCGCCGCCCTGCACCTGGCCGCGCTCGGCGGTCAACCCCGTTGCCGGGCCGAGGAGTTGCCCGCCGAGCTGCCCGCCGCCGAGCGGGCCTGGCTGGCGGGCGGCCGGGTCGCCGAGCTGGCCGCCGTCCGGCCGGCCCGGCTGCTGCGGACCGTCCTGCGCACCGTCCGCGGCGGCGGCTTCGCCCCGCCCGCCCGTCCGGCCGCGCCCACCCGGGCCCGCGACACCGGTTTCCTGACCTGGCCGACGCCCTGACCCCCCGAGGACGAGGACGATGACCCAGCCACCCGAAATCACCTACAGCGACGAGCTGTTGGCCGACGGAACGGTGCACCGCCGGTACTCCGACGGCCGCAGCGAATGGCGCAGCCGCGGCGGCGACGGCCGGATCCACTGGCGCGACGACCGGGGCGACGCGGGCACCGACGAGCGGCTGGGCCGCGACCTGGTCAAGCGCGTCCACGCGAACGGCGGGATCGGCTACGGCCGCGACATCGGCTACGGGCGCACGGTCTGGGGCCAGGGCCAGTACGTGCTGGTCAACCGCAGCTCGTTCCCGGGCCGGCTCGGCGTGGTGCTCGGCGCGCTCGGCCTGGGCGCGGGCATCGCCGCCGCCCACTACGCGCCGGACTTCCTCTCCGCCGACGACGAGGAGGAGCTGCGCCGCCGGGAGGCCGAGCGGGCCCGCTCCGGCGGCGACGGCGGGGGCGACGGCGGCGGTGACGGCGGGTTCGACGACGGCTTCGACGGCGGGGGCTTCGGCGACGACGACCGGCACCGGCCCGACGGCGGCGGTGGCAGCGGCGGCCCGGACGGTTTCGACTCGGACGGTTTCGGGAGTTCCGGAGACGGCGCGGACGGCGTCGACCCGGTGGACGACGGTTGGGACGGGGACGACTTTGGCTGAGCCGCGCCGGGAGACGACGCTCCGGGCCGACCCGCGCCGGCCGGACCGGCACCGCTCGGCCCGCTACACGGTCAGCTCGCTGCCGACCGCCGGCCGCCCCGAACCCGGCCTGGTGGCCGGTCCGTTCGAGGCGGCCGGGCGGCGGGTGTCGGCGGCGCTGCTGACCGGCGTGCCGGGCTTCGCGGACGGCCCGTTCACGGTGGACGGGCGCACCGCGGTCGGCGAGGTGGTGCTGCACGACCGGGCGCCGCTGCTGACCGCACTGGCGGCAGTCGGCCGCCCGGCCGAACCCTCCTGCCCGGACGGCGAGTTGCTGCTGCGCTGCTGGCTGGCGCTGGGCGCGGCCGGGCTGCGGATCGCGGACGGCATGTTCACCCTGGCGGTGCTGGACGGCCCGGACCTGGTGCTGCTGCGCGACCACGCGGGCACCCGGACCGCGTTCCACTGCCGGACGGCGGACGGCGGCTGGGCGGCCTCCAGCTCGCTCCGGGCGCTGCGCGAACGGCCGGACGTGGAAACCGGGTTGGACATGTCGGCAGTCCGCTCCTTCCTGACCTACGCCTACCTGCCGGGCGAGGAGACGCTGCTGCGCGGCGTCTGCGAGCTGCTGCCGGGCCGGATCACCCGGCTGCGGCCGGACGGGCGGGTGGACGTCGAGGTGTTCTGGGAGCCGGAATCCGGTTCGGCGGAGCCGGAGTCGACGGTCCGTCACCACGCGGACGGCCTGCGGGAGTTGCTGGAGCGGGCGGTGCGGATCCGGCTGCCCGAGGGCGGGCAGGACGTGGCGGTGCTGCTCTCCGGCGGGGTGGACAGCTCGTTGGTGACGGCGCTGGCGGCGCGGCTGCACGAACGGGCGGTGCGCACGTACTCGATCAGCTTCGGCGCCGAACTGCCCAACGAGCTGGGCTACTCGGGCCTGGTCGCGGCGCACTGCGGGACGGCGCACCGGGTGCTGACGGTGCCCGGGGAGCAGGTCGCGGCGCGGCTGGCGGACACCGTGGCGCTGCTGGACAGCCCGGTGGGCGACCCGCTGACGGTGCCGAACCTGATGCTGGCGGAGGCGGTGGCGGGCGACGGGATCGCGGTGTCGCTGAACGGCGAGGGCGGCGACCCGGTGTTCGGCGGGCCGAAGAACCTGCCGATGCTGGTGTTCGAGCTGATGCGGGAGGACGGTTCGGCGCGGGCCCGGGCGGACGCCTACCTGCACACGTACCGCAAGTGCTGGGAGGACCTGCCGGTGCTGCTCACCGGCGAGGCGCTGGCCGCGCTGGAGTCGGCCCCGCACCCGCGCCGGCACGTCGAGCCGTACCTGTCGGACGCCCGGATGCCGTCCCTGCTCGACCAGTTGCTGCACTGCAACCTGCGGACCAAGGGCGCGCACCACATCCTCACCAAGGTGGAGCGGCTGACCGCCTCGCAGGGCGTGCAGGGGCGCTCGCCGCTGTTCGACCGGGCGGTGGTGGAGCACGCGTTCGCCACCCCGCCGGCGCTCAAGCTGCGCGGCACCGAGGAGAAGTGGATCCTCAAGGAGGCGGTGCGCGACCTGCTGCCGGACACCGTCACCTACCGGCCCAAGAGCGGTATGCGGGTGCCGGTGCAGCAGTGGCTGCGCGGCCCGCTGAGCGAGCTGGCGGCGGACCTGCTGCTCGGCCCGACCGCCCGCGCCCGGGGCCTGTTCCGGCCGGACACGGTGGAGACCTGGATGCGCGGCGGCGGGCTGCTGCTGCCCCGGCAGGGCGGCAAGCTGTGGCTGCTACTCACCCTCGAACTGTGGCTGCGCGCCTACGACTTGTGAGCCCAATCGGTATGAGCAGTGACGGAGAACCGCTGATGGAACTGATCGACCCCCGTACCGGCGCCGTGCGCGGCACCCGGCTCCCCGCCCGGGAGGCCGAGGTGGCGGGCGCGGTGGCCGCGGCCCGTTCCGCGCGGGCGGGTTGGGCGGCGCTCACGCCGCGCGAGCGGCAGCGGCGGCTGGGCGCGCTGGCGGAGCTGGTCGAGCGGCACGCGGACGACTACGTGGCGGCCGAGTGCGCGGGGACCGGCAAGCCGGCGGCGGAGGCGGCCGGCGAGGTCGCCGAGGTGGCCGACCTGTTCCGGTTCTACGGGGGCGCGGCGCGGGCCGCGACCGCGCCGGCCGCCGGCGACTACCTGGCCGGGCACCAGAGTTGGGTGCGCTGGGAGCCGGTGGGCGTGGTGGCGGCCGTGGTGCCGTGGAACTACCCGCTGCTGATGGCCGGCTGGCGCTGCGCGCCGGCCCTGGCGGCGGGCAACCCGGTGCTGCTGAAGCCCGCCGAGACCACCCCCGACAGCGCGCTGCTGCTCGCCGCGCACGCCGAACAGGCGCTCGGAGCGGGCGTGTTGACGGTGCTGCCGGGCGACCGGGAGACCGGCCGGCTGCTGGTCGGCGCGGGCTGCGACCTGATCGCCTTCACCGGCAGCCCGGCGGGCGGCGCGGACGTCGCGGCCCGGGCCGGACTGACCCCGGTCAGCCTCGAACTGGGCGGCAACAGCCCGGTGCTGGTGCTGCCGGACGCGCCCGCCGACACCTGGGAGCAGCTCGCCGCCGCGTGCACCTACAACGCCGGGCAGAGCTGCGCGGCCCCGGCCCGGGTGATCGTGCTGGACGAGGCGTACGAGGCGGCGGTGGCCGCGCTGGCCGCGGCGATGGCCGGGCGGCGGGCCGGGCGGGACTTCGGTCCGCTCAACAACCCGGACCAGGCGGCCCGTTACGACCGGATCGTGGCCTCGTCCGGCGCGAAGGCGGTGCACACCGCGCCCGGGCGGAGCGACGGCCTGTGGCGGCCGGCCACGGTGCTGGCCGAACTCCCGGACGGTGACCCGGCGGTGGTCGAGGAGGTGTTCGGCCCGCTGCTGACCGTCCAGCGCGCCGCGACGCTCGACGCGGCCGTCGCGCTGGCCGAGTCCGTCCCGCAGGCGCTGGCCGCCTCGGTCTGGACCCGCGACCTGCCGACCGGGCTGGCCCTGACCGACCGGCTCTCGGCCGGCGAGGTCTGGCTGAACTGCCACCTCGCGCAGTCCGCCGAACTCCCGCACAGCGGCCGCCGCTCCTCCGGCGCGGGCACCGACCTGTCGGTGCTGGCACTGCGCGAGTACCAGCGACCCAAGACGGTGACCGCCCGACTGCTCTGACCCGCCCGCCCGGGCCGCCCTTCGACCCCGAACTCCCGTGGGAGGATCGCGGGATGGACGAGGAGCCGTTGGCGGGCGGGCTGGCGAACGCGGGCGCGGTGGTGCGGCGCGGCGGCGTGGTGGAACGGCCCGCGCCGCCGCACGCCGCCGCGCTGCACGACTTCCTGGCGGGGCTGCGGGCGGGCGGCTTCCCGGGGGCGCCGGTCGCGGCGGGAGCGGTCGAGGGCGGCCGGGAGCGGCTGGAGTTCCTGCCGGGGGCCGTCGCGGTACCGCCGTACCCGGCGTGGGCGCTGGGCGGGGACGCACTGGTGTCGGTGGCGCGGCTGCTGCGGCGCTGGCACGAGGCGAGCGCCCGCACGCCGTTCGACCGGAAGGCTTCCTGGCCCGGCGAGTTCGCCGATCCGGAGGGCGGGCCGCTGCTCTGCCACAACGACGTCTGCCTGGAGAACGTGGTCTTCCGAACAGGGCCGACCGGCGGCGTGGGAGCGACCGGCGGCGCCGGTGAGGCGGTCGCGCTGATCGACTTCGACTTCGCCGCCCCGGGCCGGCCGCTCTGGGACGTGGCGCTGACCGTCCGCTACTGGACGCCGGTGCTCGACCCGGCGACGGCCGCCGAGACCGCCCGCGCGCACCTCGAAGTACCGGCCCGGCTGGCCCTGTTCGCCGACGCGTACGGCCTCTCCCCCGCCGACCGGCTGGCCCTGCCGACCGTCCTGGAGCAGGCCACCGCCGTCTGCCGGAACTTCGTCGCCCGCCGGGTCGCGGCCGGTGACGCCGTGTTCACCGCCTACTTCGACGGCTACGGCGGCTGGTCCCGCTGGGACCGGCTGCAGTCCTGGCTAGCGGAGCAACGGCCGCTGCTGGAACGGGCGTTGCGGGCCTGAGCGCGAGGGGCGGCGGCGGGACTGCCCACGGGAGCGGCTTCGGGGCGCTGCCGTCGGCGGCGGGCCGTAGGGTGGGCGCCGATCCGCTGCCCCGTCCCGAAGGTGCCCCCGTGAGCTTCCACCAGCAGTTCCGTGCCGTCCCACCGACCGAACTCGTCGTCGAGCCGGAGTGGTTGGCCGCGTTCACGACGGCGGCGTGGCGCCGGTTCGAGGAGGAGTGCGCGGCCGGGATCGCGACCGCCATCGAGAAGGACTTCGCCGCGCACGCGCTGCTCTACACCGGCGGGGTCGAGGTGCCGGACGATCCGGCGGACGTCCGGACGCTGCCGGTGTTCGGCGGCGAGGCGGTGTTCCGGGCGGACGGGCAGCCGCCGTTCCTGGTGCTGGCGCCCGACGCGGTGGCGCGGGCGGCGGCCTACCTGGCCGGGGTCGACTTCGACGCGCTGTGGGCGGTCGCGGGCGGGGAGATCCGGGTCCTGGGTGGGAGCGCGGCGGAGGAGAAGGCCCACCGGCTGTACGGACACCGGGACTTGGCGGAGTTCTACGGCCGGTCGGCGGCGGCCGGGCACGCCGTGGTGAAGGCGTTCCGGTTCTGACCGGTCGACCCGGCGGCGGGGGGCGCGGCCGTAGCGGCGGTAGCCGAGGCGTTCGTAGAGGGCGCGGGCGCGGGGGTTGGTGTCCTCGACGGCGAGGTGGGCGCGGGTCAGGCCGCGAGCGGCGATGCGCTGTTCGGCGGCCCGGACCAGCAGGGTGCCGAGGCCGCAGGACCGCAGGGCGGGGTGGACACCGAGCTGCCACAGGGTGCCGGCGCCGGGGGTGGTGGTGTAGTCGACGCCGCCGACCGCGACGGGGAGGCCGACCGGCGTGCACACCGCCAGGTAGTCGACCTCGCCCGCCTCGGCGCGGCGGAGCTGGTGGGCGAGGTCGCGCACGTGCTCGGGCGAGCCGGTCCAGCCGCAGACGGGCAGGTCGGCGTCGGTGAGGTCACGGACCGTCAGGTGCAGGGTGATCTCCGCCATCGCCGGGTTCCCTCCGTGGCCGGGCAGTCGTCCCGGCGCCATCACAGCAGGCGAACCCCCGTGCCGTCGAAGGGATTTCAGTTGGCCCGGGCCGGACCCGCCGGGCGCCGCTCCACTCGTCACCGCGATGGTGCGGGTAGCCGCCGCCGTTGAACGCGGGGCAGCGTCGACTCGGCCCGGGCGGCTGCCGGTCCACGGTGAGGCTCGGCCCGCTGGTCGATGTCGGGGACCGCGCACCGCAGCCGAAGGGGTGGCGCCAGTCGCACGCGCCGTCCGCGCGCACCGTGGCCGAGAGCCCCGACAGCCCGCCGGTCCGGCGGGTCCACCGGGTCTTTCGGCCGCTGCCGCGCGTCCTCCGACACCTTCGTCAGCTGGTCGAGGTCGCGCCCCGCCTGGTGACCGGCGTCGCGGACGCCCTAGGCCGAGCGGGCGTCCAGCGCGTCCCGCAGTCGCAGGCACCGGGCCAGGCCGGGCTGGACCAGTGCGGGCTGGTCCTCGGCGACGCTCCGCAGCCGGTCGATGGCCTCGCGCAGGCCGGCGCGCGCCGTGTCGAGGTCGGTGCCGGTCAGCAGGCGCACCTCGCCGTAGAGGTAGAGGGCGTCCACGATCAGGAGTCCGGTCGGGGCCTCGCTGTCGCGTAGCAGGGTGACGGCCCGCGTGGTGGTCTCCGCCGCCTGCTCGCCCTGGCCGTCGTGGGCCAGGCAGAGGCCCAGTACGGCCATGGCCGCGGCCAGCGCGGCCTGGCCGCGGCCCGGGTTGGCCTGGCCGCGGCCCGGGTTGGCCTGGTGCATCCGGTGCTGGAGGTCGACGGCCTCGGTGGCGTCGTCCAGCGCTCCGGGGAGCGGCGGCCGCCGGCGTGCCCGGACGCGGGCCCGGGTCGTCAGGGCGTTGGCCACGATGCCTTCGAAGGCTTCCGCGCCGCTGCCGTTGATCTGCCGGGCCGCCCGGACCGCGCGGTCCAGAACTTCGGCGGCGGACGGTTCGTCCAGGTCGTCGAGCAGCGCGCCGTGCGTGGTGAGCGTCATCGCGATCCCGGCGTGGCGGTTGGGGTCGCCGTCCGGTGTCCGTTCGAAGGCGGCGCGGATCTCCTCCAGCACGTCCAGTGCCTCGGTCTGTCGGCCGGCTGCCCAGAGCACCGGGACCTGGGTCGTCAGGGCCAGGGCCGGTGCGGGCATCTGCGCGTTCCACTCGCTGCGGGACAGCGCTCGCCACAGTTCGACGGACTCGGTGATGTGGGCCGCGGCCTCGCTCGCGCGGTCCAGTCGGCTCAGCACGCCGGCGAGGTCGGCGAGGGCCCGGGCGAGGGCGACGCGCCGTTCGGGGGTCGGCTCGGCCTCCCAGCGTTCGCGATGGATCGCCAGCACCTCGGCCGCGATCTCGGCGCCTTCCAGCAGCCGTCCGCTGCCGACGAGTTGGTACTGGAAGTGGGTGAGGTTGGCGAGCAGCTCCGGCTGGTGGTGGTCGGGGTCGACCAGCGCCAGTTCACGCTGTGCCGCGATCACCACGCGCAGCGCCGCCAGTGCCTCCTCCGGCCGGCCGGCCAGGCCCAGCAGCGCGCTGAGCGTGGCGAGGATGCCCGCGGACTCGGGGTGGGCCGCCGTGGGTGTCGCGGCCGTGACCGCCTCGGCGGCCAGGTCGGCCGCCTCTTCCCGCCGTCCGGTCTTGTCCAGGCAGATCGCGTGGGTGGTGAGCAACCGGGCCAGCAGCGGGTTGTGGGCGTCGGGGTCCTCGGCGGCCAGTTCCCGGGCGATCCGTACGCCCTCCGCGCAGGCGGGGAGTCCCTCGGCGGGGCGGCCGGCCAGCCGGTGGGCGTCGGCGATGTTGTTCAGGCTGCGTGCGAGGTTCGGCCGGGCGGGGCCGGCCAGGTGGCCGGGGAGGGCGCGGTAGATGCCGACCGCCTGCTCCAGCTTGGCGAGTGACTCCGCCGGCCGGTCGGCGGCACCCAGGCACAGTGCCAGGGTGCAGAGCGCCATCGCGTGGTCGGTGGCGTGGGCGTCGGGCAGTTCGCGGTGCAGCTCGGCGTAGAGGGCGACGGCGCGTTCGGCCGCGCGCACCGCCTCCGCCGCCCGGCCGACCGTGTACAGCTCGTTGGCGTACGAGTTGAGCGTCATCGCGAACATGTCGCGGTGGGGCAATGGTTGACGCTCCGTCACTTCTTCGTAGATCTGCACGGCTTCGCTCACCGCGGCCAGCGCCTCGGTGCTCCGGCCGACCCGTCGCAGGGCGATGGAGTACGAGTTGAGCACCTGGGCCAGTCCGTCCCGGTAGGCGGCCGGCCGGCCCTCGGCGAGGCGGCGGCGGACGGCCACGGACTCCTCGACGGCCCGCATCGCCTCCTGGTCGCGGCCGGCGTCGGCGAGGCAGTTGGAGAGCGTGCCCAGCGCGATGGCCAGCAACGGCTGGTGGGCGTCCGGCCGTTGGCGGGCCAGCGGGCGCAGCAGGGTGGTCGCCTGTCGGCTCCGGTCCAGGGCTTCGGCGTTGCGTCCCGCCTCGTTGTGGTGCAACGCCAGGTTGTGCAGTGCGCGGACCAGCGAGATCGCGAGCGCCTCACCGCCGGTGGCGGCGACCAGGCGTTCCAGTCGTGCCACCGCCTCCTCCCGGAGCGGCAGCGCGAGTTGCGGCTGGCCGAGGTCGCCGTGCACGCTGGCGAGGGTGCCGACCGTGATGGGCAGGTACTCCGGCTTCTCCAGGGCGCCGCGCTCCGCGAGTTCCCGGTTGAGGGCGACGGCCTGCGCGGCCGGGGCGAGTGCTTCGGCCGGCCGGCCCAGGCTGAGCAGGAAGAGCGCCTGGTTGTTGAGGCACCCGCTCAGCTTGTTCCGGTGGGCCGTCCCGAGTTCGGTCGCGAACCCGTGCTCGGCCAGCGCGGGTTGGAGCAGCGCGATGGCTTCCTCGACCACCGCCAGGGCGCGGCCCCACTCCCCGGTGTCGGCGTACCCCTTGCCCAGCGCCCGCAGGTCGGTGACCAGCGCCAGCAGGTCGGGCCCGTTGCCGACCAAGGCGGCCCGGCGGTGCGCGACCAGGCGCTCCATCAGCCGTACGGCCCAGGGCCCGAGGTGGTAGGAGTGGTCGGGCAGGACGTCCAGCCACGCCTCCAGTCGCCCGATGTCCGTCCCCGGGGCGTCGAGCAGTGCCTCCAGCGCGGCGAGCAGCGGTTCGGGCCGCTCGACCTGGGGCACCACGGCGAGGGCGGGCAGGGCCAGTTCGTCGGGCCGGTCGGCGCAGAGCCGGGTGAGTACCGGGCCCAGCTCGGCCCGCAGCGGCTGGTGGCCGGCCGCGCGGCTGAGCACGGTGAGCATCCGCTCGGCTGACGGGCCGTCGGCTCCGGCGGCCAGCGCGGGCAGCAGGTGGCGACGGGTGAGCACGCGGCCGCCCGCGAAGCGTTCGGCCAGCCGGTCGGGTTGCAGTCCGCCCCAGTGCGCGAGACCGGTGCGGTCGGGTGGGTAGGCGGCGGCGAGCCAGTCGCCGAACTTCCAGCGGTTCCCTTCGTCGGCCAGTCCGCGCACCCGGCGCAGGGCTCCGTCGACCCGCTCGGGGGTGTCCGCGCCGAGCAGCACCACGGCCGCCAGGGCGTCCCGGAACAGCTCGGCGTCGGGCGCCTGGTCGGTCGGGATGCCGCGGGCCGCCAGCAGGCCGTTCCAGTAGCGTGCTTCGTGGCCCAGCAGGCGTTGCTCGACGTCGTCGGGGCGCCCGGGGTCGCCGATCAGGCCGGACCGGCCGGCGGGCTTCGGCGGGTCGGTCGGCCCGCCGGCGTCCAACAGGTCGGCCAGCGCGGTCATGTGCAGGGTCAGCAGGTTGGCGAAGCCGGGGTCGGCGAGGTCGCGCTCGGGTAGGGCGGCCGCCAGTGCGGTCCACGGGGTGCGGCCTTCCGCGGCCGGGAGCCGGGCCGCGAAGGCGAGCGCCGCCGCGCGGTACAGCGCCGGGCGTCCGTCGGGGTCCTCGCCCAGCGGCGGCAGCGGGATCGCCGCGGCGCGCCCGAGCACGGCGGCGGTGGCCGGGCTGAGTTCGCGCGCGTGGTCCCACCAGTCGCCGTCGGTGCGCGCGATCAGCACCACCTTGAACGACAGTTCGCGCGGCCGGGTGACCGCCAGCAACCGGCCGACCTGCTGGAGCCGGTTCTCCGCGTAGTCGAGCACCACCAGCATCCGGCGGGTGGTCCGCTGGAGCGGGGTGAGCCGCTCGGCGGTCAGCTCCTCGTCGGAGCGCAGCCAGACCGCGGTCCAGCGGCCGTGGTCGGCGCCGTCGGACGGGGTGACCAGCTGCCGGGCCAGCTCCCGCACCAGCCGCGTCTTGCCCTGGCCGCCGGGGCCGTGCAGCAGCAGGGCTTCGACCCCGTCCTGCCGGCACCAGTTGACCAGGTCGGACAGCAGGTCCCGCCGGCCGTGGAACCCGACCGTCTCCCGTTCGGGCCGCAGCAGCGCGCTGGGTGAGCGGTCGGCGCCCGCCAGGCCGAGCGACTCGGGGCCGGCCAGCGGGGCGAACTCGACGGCCTCCAAGTGGAGCGCGTCCGCGCCGTGCTCCGCCAGCGCCGCGCGGAAGGAGGCGTCGCGGAGCAGCAGGTAGGCGGGCACGGCTTCGAGCCGGCCGTGCTCGGAGTGGGCCACCTCGGCGGCCACCACCCCGACCACGAAGCCGTCGCAGAGGAGGGCGGCCCCGGAGAGTCCGCCCCAGGGCACGACCTCCCCCGTCCAGTGCGGCAGCGGGGTGCCGAGGTCGACGACGTAGCGGTTGGACAGCGCCAGACTGGCGGGGTTGACGGTGCCGCTCTCCTGCCACACGTCGGTGTAGGCCTTGCGGGCGGGCCCGTCGGCCGTGGCGCGGTACTGGGCGAGTTCGGGCGAGCCCTGGACCTGGCACGCACGGTCCGTCAGGTCGGTGACGAACTCCCCCCAGCGCGCGCCCGGCGTACCCGCCGCCCGCCAGCGCGGGTCCGCCACCCGCAGCAGCGCGGCGTCATCGCGTCCGCCGCCGGTGCCCCGCCAGACCACAGCGGCGGTCGTCGGCTGCCGGTCGCCGGGCCGGTGGACCGGCACGGCTTCGGCGCCTTCGACCACATGGGCCGAGGTCAGCACCAGCGCGGGGCCGATCAGGTAGCCGGATCCCTTGCCGTGCGGTCCGTCGACCAGGACCACCCGCGTCTCGGCCACCGGTTCAGTTCTCCACGTAGCCGTCGAGGTCGCCGGGGCCCGCCGGGGCGTCGGGGTCGCCGTGGATCAACAGGGCCGGGCGGCCGTCGCGCAGTCTCGGCGTCAGGGTGAAGGTGACCCGGTGCGTGGCGCCGCGCGAGACGCCGGCCTCGGCGTCGGCGGAGACCGCCCAGACCCGGAACTTGCCGCCGACCTTGGCGTCGGCACGCAGTTCGACCTCGAACTCCATCTCCAGCGGGCCGACTTCGAAGACCAGGTCGGAAGCGGCCCCCCTGCTCTGGGCCTTCAGCAGTTCGTCCCGCACGGCTGCCACCGCGTCAGCGAGTTCGATGTCCATGTCGCCGTCCCCTCCCCTGGCTCCTGGCGTCGCCGGACACGATAACGGCTGACGGATCACGGCGCGGGCGATCACCGCGGAACGTTCCCGAGCCGCTCGTCGCCACCGCCAAGGGGTCGGCCGAGCGACTTCGGCGAGGTTCTCCCCGGCGGAACGACCCCGGCCCGGCGGGGTGTCAGCCGGGGGCCAGTCGGGCCAGGGTGTCGGCGACCAGGTCGGCCCGGGCGGGGACGGGTCCGGGCGGGACGTCGAGCAGCCGGAAGCCGTAGTGGCGGTAGGAGTCCTGGTGGACGCGCTCGAACGCGAGCGAGGCCGGGTAGTCGATCCGGCGGGCGGCGCTCGGGGTGCAGAAGCCGATCGGGCGGACCAGGAACACCTCGCGCCGGTACACCCGCTCGTCGACGATCCGTTCCAGTTCGGCGGCCAGCGCGGGCGGGACGGGACGCCCCAGGTACACCGCCAGCGCGTGCGTGCACACCGGCGAGCGGTCGTGCAGCAGGACGGCCCCGGCGGCCGTCGCGCCCTGTCGTGCGTTCTGCCGTTCCCACTGCCGTTCCCGCTGCCGTTCCCGCTGCAGGGCGAGCACCCGCAGCGGGAAGTCCGGGTCGGTCCACGGTTCGGCCTCGCCGGCCGCCTGGGCCCGGGCGATCACGTCGGTGGCGGCCTCCGGGACGGTCCGGTGGCCGCGGGCGGCCAACTCCCGTAGCAGGGTGGTCTTTCCGGCGCCCGGGGCGCCGGTGAGGATGAAGCGGTGCATGGCGGTCGACTCCGGTTCGGCGCGCGGGACGGGCGGTCGCGGTGCGGTACGGAGGCGGGGAGCGGGGCGCCGACACGGCGCGGAAGGCGGCGGGGCCCGGCGGGGAGGGCTGCACCCGCGGACGCCTGGCGTACGGCGTACGCCACCGGGGGTCCGCCCGGCGGCCCGAACCGGGGGCCCGCCCCGGTTCGCGTCGCCGGGCCGGCGCGCCGCCGTCAGACGTCGATCCGGCCGAACAGGTGGTTGGCGGCGGCGTCCGGGTCGTCGCCGTAGAAGAACTCCAGGATCGCCTGGTGGAACTCGCCCCGGTCCAGTCCGCCGGAGCCGTCCAGGTCCAGCGCGGCGAAGACCTCGGCGCTGTCCCCGCCGGGGACCGCGGCGACCGCGTCGAACATCAGCCGGAACTCGGACAGGTCGATCTTCCCGTCGCCGTTGAGGTCGACCAGGTCGAAGAAGCAGTCGGCGACCGGCCCGATCTGCCGCGCGTACTGGGCGGCGTCGCCGAGCGCGCGCTTGAAGCCGTCGGTCATCTCGCGGAGGTCGACCCGCCCGTCGCCGTCCTGGTCCATCGGGGCGATGACGTTCGTCCAGAAGCCGTCCATCTGCCCGGCGAGCAGCCGGGCGCCCTCGGAGTCGGGCGGCAGGCCGCGGGCGGTGATGTAGCGCTCGCTCATCAGCAGGACGTCCCGCCGGGTGATGAATCCGTCGCCGTCGATGTCGGCACCCTTGAACCACCGGCCGTACTTGCGGTCTTGCAGTCCAGTCATGGTGACGCACGGTATCGAGCCGCCCGGCCGCGGGCAATCGAACGGGCGGGCGGCGGCCGGACGCCCCGATCAGCGTTCGATTTCCGGCGGGGCAAAGGCCCGCACATCGGGCAGGGGTTCGCCATGGGGTTCGACCTCGACCAGCGCGCTGAGCGCGCTCGGCCCCTGCGAGAGGCGCGAGCACGGCCGGTCGGCGGTGAGGACGTTCGGGTTGCCGTGACGGTCGAGCGTGCCGCTCAGGCCTGGCTGGTCCGGGTCCCACCAGGCGCCGGTGGAGAGCCGGACGACGCCCGGCATCACCTCGTCCGAGAGGATCGCGCCCGCCAGGCAGCCGCCCCGGTCGTTGAAGACCCGGACGACCGCGCCGTCCGCGATGCCGCGCGCGGCCGCGTCCAGCGGGTTGATCGTCACCGGTTCGCGGCCGCGGATCTTCGAGTCGAGGCTGTGGCCGCCGTTGTCGTACTGGCTGTGCAGGCGGGAGGCCGGCTGGTTGGAGACCAGGTGCAGCGGGAAGCGGCCGGCCCGCTCGCCGCCGAGCCACTCGGCCGGCTCGTACCAGGTCGGGTGCCCGGCGCAGTCGTCGTAGCCGAAGGAGTCGATCTCGGCCGAGAAGACCTCGATCCGGCCGGACGGCGTCGGCAGCGGGTGGGCCGCCGGGTCGGCCCGGAGCTCGGCGAAGCCGCCGGGGAACGGCCCGGTCAGCGGCGGGAGCGGGGCGCCGCCGCGCCGCCGGAACTCGTCGTAGTCCGGCAGCGCGGCGGCCTCGCCGAGCGCGCTCCTGGTCTGCTCGTAGAGGTGCCTGACCCACTCGGACTCGGTCCGCGACTCGGTGAACTCCGTTCCGTAGCCGAGCCGTTCGGCCAGTTCGGCGAAGATCCGGTGGTCGGTGCGCGACTCGCCGGCCGGTTCGCGGACCTTCGGCATCGCGGTGAGGTGCGGGTCGGAGAAGCCGGCCGCGAAGTCCTCGCGCTCCAGGCCGGTGGCGACCGGGAGGACGATGTCCGCGAACTTGGCCGAGGTGTTCCACCACGCCTCGTGCACCACCACCGTGTCGGGCGCCTGCCAGGCCCGGGCCAGCCGGTGCAGGTCCTGGTGGTGGTGGAACGGGTTGCCGCCGCACCAGTAGACCAGGCGCAGCTCGGGCAGGGTGAGGCGGCGGCCGTCGTAGTCGATGGTCCGGCCCGGGTGCAGCAGGGTGTCGGCGATCCGGGCGACCGGGATGAAGTCCGGCACCGGGTTGGGGACGGCGGGCACCGAGGCCACCGGGGGGCGGCCGGGGGCGACGCCGGTCGCGTCCATCGTCGCGTAGCCCGCGCCCCAGCCGCCGCCGGGGCGTCCCATCGAGCCCGCCATCGCTGCCAGCACCACGGACATCCAGATCGGCTGTTCGCCGTGGTCGGCCCGCTGGACCGCGTAGTTGACCATGACCACCGAGCGCCGCTCGGTGAGGCGGCGGGCCAGGCCGGTGAGCGCCGCCCGGTCGAGGCCGGTGATCCGGGCGGCCCAGGCGGCGTCCTTGGGGACGCCGTCGGCCCCGCCGAGCAGGTAGTCGGCGAAGCGGTCGAAGCCGGTGCAGCAGCGGCGCAGGAAGTCCTCGTCGTGCCAGCCGTTGACCAGCATGGTGTGCGCGATGCCGAGCATCGCGGCGGTGTCGGTGTTCGGGACGACGGGCAGCCACTCGGCGTCGAGGAAGTCGGCGGTGTCGCTGCGGATCGGGCTGACGTTGACGAACCGCACCCCGGCGTCGCGGCAGCGGCGCTGCAGGTCGCGGGTCCGGTGCCGGGCCAGGCCGCCCGGGTTGATCTGGCTGTTCTTCAGGGCCAGGCCGCCGAACGCCACCACGAGTTCGGCGTGCTCGGCGATCTCGTCCCACATCGGCATCCGGGACTGGTAGCTCCACGGGTGCCCGCCGATCACGTGCGGCAGGACCACCTCCAGCGCCGCGGTGCTGTACGTGTTGCGCGAGTCGGTGTAGCCGCCGCCGAGCGCCAGGAAGCGCTGCAACTGCCCCTGCGCGCTGTGGAAGGCGCCCGCGCTCGCCCAGCCGTAGGAGCCGCCGAACACCGCGGCGTCCCCGTACCGCTCCCGGACCCGGCGCAGTTCGCCGCCGACCAGCCCGAGCGCCTCGTCCCACCCGACCTCGACGAAGGCGTCCGCGCCGCGCGCCCGGTCGCCGGTCCGCGGCAGGCCGTCCAGCCAGCCCTTGCGCACGGCGGGGCGCAGCACCCGGGCGGCGTCGTCGGCGGCCGTCACCATGCCGGGGCCGATCGGCGAGGGCGCCGGGTCGTCCGGCGCCGGCTCGATCCTGACCAGCCGGCCGGAGTCGACCACCGCGACGAAACTGCCCCAGTGCGTGGCCACCGGCATCCGTCGTTCCACCGTGCACCAACTCCGTCCCCGCCGCGTCCGTCGTCGCCCGCCGGGCCGCTCGGCACGGGGGCGGCTGCCGGGGACGAGCCTGCCCGCGCCGCCGGGCCCGCATGCGGGGCGCCGGGGGCGCCGTCCCGCTTCGGGGTGGCTTTCGGCGACTTCCCGGACCGGGCGGCGGCGCGGTCGCTACGATGCGACGGGCGTGCGGTCGCCCGCCGAGGCGGGTGCAGCGGCCCCCGGCGACCGGAAACCGCCCGCCGGGCCTGCCCAACGGCCTAGCATGGCAGGGTCGTTGGGGACCGGCCGGACGGACGGCCCGCCCCGAAGCACGCATCGAGCCGGAGGCCGCCCTGTCGGAGATCGGGAACCAGCAGCCGTCGGCGCCCGGCGCCGACGCGGTGCTGCTCGCCACGGGCGCGCGCCCCGCCACCGGACCGTTCGCCCAGCGGGTCGCCCGCCTGGTCGGACTCTGGGAGGCCGACGGGAGGTCCGACCGCTGGCTGGCCGGCGGCACGGCGTTCTTCCTGCTGAACTGCTGGTCGATGACCCCGGGTCGGCCGGCCACCCCCGCCCTCCGGGACTACCTCGCAGCGTGCCGAACCGCCGCCGGCGGCGGCCCCGGCTGGGACGCCCTGCTCCGCCATCGCATCAACTGCCCGGGCTGCGGCGTCAGTTGGAGCCTGGAGAACATCCGGGCGTGCACCGGCTGCTCGTCCTACACCTGCGACGACTGCCAGGAGGCGGACCACCGGGGGGAGTTCTGCGAGGTCGTGGGCTGACCGCCGCGGGCCGGTCGGACGGGCTCCGCCCGGCCCGCGGCGGTCAGCCGACCGGTTCCCGGCCCGAAAGGGCTCAGTCGCCGGGGGGAGCCGTCAGCAGCCGGTCGAGTTCGGCGAGGGCCCGGTCGGTCTCGGCGCCGAGGGCGCTGTCGTCCGGGTTGCCGCAGAGCATGATGAACAGGTCGACCGTACGGGCTCGCACGGCTTCCAGTTCCGAGCTTTCAGGTGCGGGTTTCACGGCCGTTTCCTTCCTCTCTCGCAGTTTTCGGTCCGCATCGGATCACACCCCGTTGGCGGCCCGCCAGACGAACACGAACGCCTCTATGCTCGGCTTCCCGGAGAAGGCCACGTATTCCGTGGTGATGACGCTCTGGTCCCATTTCTGTTTGTAGGCCAGCTGCGTCGCCGCCGGGTACACCACGCCTCCCCGGCTCCACAGGTGCCGCATGAGCCAGGAGAATCCGGGGCTGTGGTTGTCGATCTCCCGCTCGTCGGCGAGGGAGGTGAACGGGGTGAATCCGAAGTGCAGCCAGCGCGTGCCCTCCTCCCGGAAGGTCTCCAGCGCGGCCTTGTTGACCGCCTCCATGACTCCGGTCTGGCCGTCCGGCAGCCGCCGGCTGAGGTCGTGCATCCAGCCGGGGCGGGAGCCGTAGACCGGGGAGTACGAGACGTAGCCCACCAGTTCGGAGCCGACGACGGCGACGAAGAGTCGGCGGTGGCGCTGCATCGGTCCGCCGGTCTGGCCGACCAGGTACTCCAGCGGCTTGGCGCCCTCGCCCTTGAGCGGCAGCCAGCGGCGGTCCACGTCGGCGACGGCCCCGGCCCATTCGTCGTAGGGCGCCTCCAGGACGGTCAGGCCGCCGCGGTGGGCGCGGGAGATCTTGTTGCGCAGTTGCATGTGCCGGGATCCGGCGAGGGTGAAACCCTCCAGGTCCACCGCGTAGGAGGCGCCGACCTGGTTGAGGGTGTAGCCGTGCCGGGCGTGGATCAGGGCGTCGCGGTGCTGTAGTTGGATGCCGACCACCGTGCGCCGCTGCCGCCGGGCGAACTCGGCGAAACCGTCGACCAGATCGGCGTACGAGGAGGCCGGGGCGAAGGGCCCCCCGAACTGCACCAGGTAGCGGCCGGCCGGCCGGTAGACGATCACGCCGTCCCGCCCGGGGAGGGCGAAGTAGGAGTTCCCCTCGTTGACCGCGAGGAACGAACTCGGATTGTCGGACTCGGCGTGAATGCTGATCATTTCGAGGACGTAGTCCAGGGACGGGTGTTCGCGCATGCCGCCATCATCTTCCGGCGGAACACGGCGTTCAATTCCCCGTCCGCGTTTTTCTCGGGATTGTCAGCGGGGCATCAGCATCAGCGATCGGTAGGTCGACCGTCACATTGCCGTGCCATGCTCTCGTCCGAGCCGAGAGAATACGGAGGACGCATCCATGCGATCGCTCGACATCGCCCGTGATTCCTGTGAGCGGCTGCACCCCGGAATGATCAAGTCGTTCCTGGAGGTCCCCCTCATGGAGCGCGAGGCCAAGGGGAGTTCCGTGGTCGAGGTCTTCCGCAGGCACGGCGGGCCGGGGCTGCTGGTGCCGGCCGCCTACGGGGGGCTCGGAGCGAGCGCCCTCGACGCGGTCCGGGTGACCCGGGCGATCGGCGCCCACTCCCCGTCGCTGGCCGCGGCCTCCGCGATGCACAACTTCACCGCCGCGCTGCTGTTCGCGCTCGCCGAGCGCGTGGTGCCGCCGGGGCCGGAGCAGGCGCGGATCCTGGCGCGGATCGCGCCGGAGGGCATGCTGCTCGCCTCCGGCTGGGCCGAGGGCCGGACCCAGCAGGACATCCTCGACCCGGTGATGACGGCCGAACCGACCGAGCGGGGCTTCCTCGTCAACGGCTCCAAGAAGCCCTGCTCGCTGGCCCGTTCCATGGACCTGCTGACCGCGAGCACCATCCTGCCCGACGATGACGGCGGAACGTCGCTGGTGCTGCTGCTCATCCCCGCGGACTCCCCGGGCATCTCGGTGCACCCGTTCTGGGACAGCCCGGTCCTCGCCGCGGCGCAGAGCGACGAAGTGCGGCTGGAGAACGTCCACGTACCGGAGCGGCTGGTCGTCCGGGGAACCGCCGACGACCCCGACCGGCTCGACGACATCCAGAGCGGCACCTTCGTCTGGTTCGAACTCCTGGTGACCTGCGCCTACGTCGGTGCCGCCTCGGCCCTGACCGAGATGGTGCTGCAGCGCGGGCGGGGCAGCACGACCGACCGCGCGGCGCTGGCGGTCCTGACCGAGTCGGCCGTGCTCCTCACGGAGGGCACCGCGCGCGCGGTGGACGCCGGGCTGGCCGGCGAGGACGCCGTGGCGGCGGCCCTGACCACCCGGTTCGCCGTGCAGCGGGCACTGGCCGGGATAGCCGACCAGGCCGCGGAGCTGCTCGGCGGGATCGCGTTCATCCGCGAGCCCGAGATCGCCTACCTCTGCTCGGCCCTCCAGCCGCTCGCCTTCCACCCGCCGGGGCGCACCAGTTCCTCCCGGCACCTGATCGACTACTACAACGGCGGAGCGCTGCGGATCTGACCGTCCGGCTCCGAGCCACCCGCAGGGAGTGCCCACCCATGGACCAAGCCAACGCCTTCGAGTCACCGACCACCATGCGCCTGCACCGCGCCGAGTACCTCGCGGCCTTCGCCGTCTCCGTCGGGCTGTTCGTCGCCCACGCCGACCGGGTCCGCTGGCTGCCCGCGGTCCTGCTCTTCGTCTACATCGACGTGATCGGCTACCTCCCCGGGGCCGTCGCCTACCGCCGGACGCCCGGCGGCCGGATCTCCAAGAACTACTACCGGGCCTACAACCTGATGCACAGCGCGCTGACCCAGGGACTGGTCGCCGGCGTGTGGATCTGGGCCTGGGGAGCGGAATGGGCCCTGCTCGCCATCCCCATCCACCTGTGCGCGGACCGCGGGATCTTCGGGAACTTCCTCAAGCCCCTGGCCCTGCCCTTCGAGCCCGTGCCCGACCAGCGGTTCGCCGAGTTGACCGCGCGGCTCTTCCCCCGCGGGACGCGCGGGGGGAATCCGGCCCGGACTCCGGAGAGCGCGACGTGACGCGGCCGTCGGGACAGGCTCCGGCGGCCACCCCGCACGCCGTCTCCCGCCGGCTCACCACCGGCGTGTCGGTCCTGACCTCGGCCCACGGCGGCTCGGTGCACGCGGCCACGGCGAGCACGGTCGCCGTCCTCTCCCAGCAGCCGCTGACCTTGGCCGTCTCGCTGCGCCGGAACTCGGTGCTCGCCGAACTCGCCACCCTGTCGGGGTACTTCGTCGTCAACGTGCTCACCTCCCGGCAGGCGGTGCTCGCCGACTGGTTCGCCTTCCCGCGCCGGCCGCGGGGACGCGCGCAGTTCGGCCCGGTGGACTGGCGCACCGACACCGCCACCGGCATCCCGGTGCTGACGGACCACCTGGCGCTGCTCACCTGCCGGATCGTCGGCCGGACGGCGGTGGGTGCCGACGACGACCTGATCATCGCCGAGGTGACCGCGGCGGAAGCAGGCCGGGGCAACCCCCTGGTCAACTACGACGGCCGCCTGCTCGACCCCGAGTTCAACGCCGTCGTCCGCCGGCCCGGATGGCGCCCCCGCGCCCACGAACCCGTCCTCGACTAGGAGGAGCACGATGTCCGCACCGATCCCCGCGGAAACCGGATGGGACTCCGCCCCCGGTCTCCTGGAGGGGGCGATGACCCTCGACCTCACCCCGGAGCAGTGCGACCTCGGGTACTGGCTGCGCGGCGTCGCCCAGGGCACCCTGGCCGGACGCGCCGAGACCGGTCACACCGACGCCGAGCCGACGCCGGAGCACATGCGGGCCGACGGACCGCTGCGCGACGCCCAGGTCCTGGAGCTGTCCTGCCGCTCGGTGGCGGAGGCGCAGGCCACCCGGGTCCTCGCCCACTACGTGGCGCAGGCTCCGGACATCGTCGAGCTGGAGTTCTTCACCACCCAGCTGGTCGACGAGGCGCGGCACTCCATGGTGTTCCGCCGGCACCTGCTCGCCATGGGCGTGCCCGCGGACCGGCTGCACGCGAGCATCGCCGAGGTCTCCGCCGAGTACCGGCGCGAGGTCCTCGAACCGATCCTCGACTTCGCCCTGACCACGGTCAGGGACGAAGGGGACTTCGTCGGGGGCGTCGCCGTCTTCACCATCATCATCGAAGGCGTGCTGGCGCCGGCCGCCGAGCTGAGCGAGCGCAAGTGGAACCTGCTCGACCCGGCCGCGGGGGCCATCGCCCGCGGTGCCGCGATCGACGAGGTCCGCCACCTGACGGTCGGCAGCTCCGTGGTGCGCCGGCACCTGCTGCGGCGGCCGGAGCGCAAGGCGGCGCTGCTCGACATCGTCCGCCGGGGGCGGGAGATCTGGGACGGCATCCCCGACCGCAAGCACGTCCTGCGCCGCGAGGAGCTGTTCCAGGCCGGGATGCGGGAGCACGCCGACCTGCTGGCCGGCTACGAGGTGTGGCCCGGCCAGCCCCTGCTGTCGACCACCCCCGAGCAGCGCTACGCCATGGCGGAGCAGTGGACCGACCGGATGGCGGCGGCCCGCCTGGTCCACATGGGCCTGCCCGAGGCGATCGACCTGCTGCGCCTGACCGACTGAGCCGACGGGCACGACAGAGCCGGACCACCGGCAGGAAGGAACACCGATGGCCGCCCTTCCCACGGGCATACCGTTCGGACCGGACGACGCTGCCTGGAGCACGGGCCTCGACCGGCTGCGCACCGCCGGCGCCACCCGGGTGTCCGCACCCAGCGCGGATCCGCGCGAGACCTACCCCCAGCTGCCGGAACTACCGCCGGGAAGGTTCCAGTTGCCCGCGCGCGGCCTGGACGCGACCGAGTACGCCCAGGCCGAGGACCTCTTCCGCCGCTACGTCGAGGACCACTCCTCCCGCAGCCTCGGCTACCAGCTGCACTGGTCCGAGGACTTCGCCCGCAGGCTCGCGCCCTACCTCGGGCTCCAGCTGAACAACATCGGGGACCCGTACCAGCACGGCGCGTTCATGCCGAACTCGAAGGTGCTGGAACGGGCGGTCCTCGACTACTTCGCCTCGCTGTGGAACGCCAAGTGGCCGCACCGGGCCGGGGACCCGGAGTCCTACTGGGGCTACGTCCTGACCATGGGAGCCAGCGAGGGCAACATCCAGGCCCTGTGGAACGCCCGCGAGTGCCTGTCCGGCAAACCGCTGGCCGGGCAGCCGCGCCTCCCGGCGGACACCGCCCACGAGAACCCGAACGCGCGGCACCCGGTGGTGTTCTTCAGCCGGGAGACGCACTACTCGCTCACCAAGGCGGTCAACCTCCTGGGGCTCGACACCTTCCACGCGCTGGGCAGCAGCCGCTATCCGGACGCCAACCCCCTGGGCCCCGGCACCGAGTGGCCCACCGAGGTCCCGTGCGTCGGGGGCGTCGACGGGCCCGGCGCCATCGACGTGGAGAAGCTGTCCCTGCTGGTGCGCTTCTTCGTCCGCCGGGGACACCCGGTGTTCGTCAACCTCAACTACGGCTCCACCTTCAAGGGCGCCTTCGACGACGTGCCCGAAGCCGCCCGGGCGGTGCACGAGATCTGCGCCGAGTACGGCATGGCCGAACGGACCTTCCCCTCCGACCGGGAAGGGACCGGCGCCAGGCCCCGGCCCGGCTACTGGATCCACGTGGACGCCGCGCTGGGGGCCGCCTACGTTCCTTACCTGCGGATGGCCCGAGCGGCCGGCCTGGTCGAGTCGGCACCGCCCCCCTTCGACTTCCGGCTGCCGCAGGTCCACTCCCTCACGGTGAGCGCCCACAAGTGGATGGGCGCCCCCTGGCCCTGCGGCGTCTTCATGACCCGCAACGGGCTGCGGATGCCCCCGCCGCGTTCCTCCGAGTACATCGGCGGCACCGACACGACGCTGTCGGGATCGCGCAACGGCTTCTCCGCCCTGCTGATGTGGGACTACCTCGCCCACCACTCCTACGACGACCTGGCCCGGCAGGCCGCCGAGTGCGACCGCCTCGCCCGGCTGGCCCACGAGCGGCTGTTGAAGCTGCAGAGCGGCCTCGGCGTCGACCTCCTCGTCTCGCGCAGCCCGTGGTCCCTGGCCGTGCGCTTCCGCCGCCCGGACGAGGCGATCCTGCGCCGCTACTCGCTGGCGTACGAGACGCTCCTGGTGGACGGTGTGGAGCGCCCCTACGCCCACCTGTACGTGGTGCCGCACGTGACCGAGGGCCTGATCGACGCGCTGCTGCGGGACCTCGGGCAGCCGGGGGCGTTCGCCGGGGGAGCGGCGGCATGAGCGCTCCCCGCCGGCCCCTGCGGTTCGGCGTGCTGCTGCCGACCAGGGAACAGGCCGTCACCGGGCGGTACGACGCGGGGGCGCTGCTGGCCTTCGCCCGGCGGGCCGAGGAGCTGGGATTCGATTCGCTGTGGGCGGGCGACTCCCTGACCGCCCGCCCCCGTTTCGACCCCTTGGTCACCCTGTCGGCGGCGGGTGCCGTGACCCGGCGCGTCACGCTGGGCACGGCCGCCATGATTCCCGTCCTGCGCCACCCGCTGATCGGGGCCAACATGGTCGCCGCGCTGGACCACGTCTGCGGGGGGCGGCTGACGCTGGGGCTGGGGGCGGGCTTCCCCCTTCCGGAGACCGAGGCGGAGTTCTCCGCCGCCGGGGTCGAGTACGCCGCGCGCGGCCGACTGCTGCGGGAGACGGTGTCCCGCTGGCGCGAGGCGTGGGCGGCCTCCGGTGCCGAGGCCGGACCCCACCTCCTGCCGCCGCCCCTGCGCGCGGGGGGCCCGCCGTTGTGGCTGGCCGGCAGCGACACGCCGCGGGTGCTGCGCCGAGTGGCCGCCACCTACGACGGCTGGCTCCCCTTCCTCCCCTCCGCCGACGCCTACCGGCGGGCCTGGCGGCGCGTCGGGGAGCACCTGGACCTGGCGGGCCGGCCGCGCGGCGAGGTGGTGCCGGCCCTGTACGCCACCGTCACCCTCGCGGCGGACCGCGCGCGGGCCGCGCGGGAGATGGACGGCTACCTGGGTCGCTACTACCGGCGCTCCCTGGCGGAGATGTCCGCCTTCCAGCTGTGCGTACCGGGCGGGGTCGAGGAGTGCGCGAAGGAGCTCGCCGAGTTCGCCCTCGCCGGTACCGAGCACTTCGTCCTGCGCGTCGGCTCCATGGACTTCGCCCCGCACCTCGAACGGATCGCCACCGAGCTGCTGCCGGCGGTCCGCGCCCTCGTCGATCCGACCGGATGAACACCCGAACCTCCCCCCGACCCGAGAGGAACACCATGACCACCTACCGGAACGCGGAAGAACGGCACACCAGCGGCCTGGCCAAACTCGAGGAGGTGGCGGGAACCGAGCTCAAGGAGCGGTTCCTGGAGAACCTCCGGAACGTGTCCCCCGAGTTCAGGGACTACGTCTCCGACTTCATCTACGGCGAGATCTACAGCCGCGAGGGCGAACTGGACCTGTTGGAGAAGGAGCAGGTCACCCTGGTCACGCTCGCCGCCCAGGGCGGTCTGGACTACGAGCTCCGCCTGCACCTGCGGGCCGCCCTCCAGTTGGGGATATCGCCCGCCCGGATCGCCGACCTGTTCATCCAGATGAGCCCGTACGCCGGCTTCCCCCGGGGCCTGAGCGCGATCCTCTGCCTCAAGGACGCCCTGTCCGACGTCACCACCGCCGAGTTCGTCCGGGAACACCGCCGGTAGCGGTGCCCGAACCGTCCGAGGAGGACAGATGGTGTTCATCCGGTCGAGCCGCTTCGCGGAGGTCAGGTACGAGATCCGCGGGCCGCTGAGCGAGGAGGCGCGGGTGTTGGAGGAGGCCGGCAGGACCGTGCTCCGGCTGAACACGGGGGACCCGGCGGCCTTCGGCTTCCGTCCGCCGCCCGCCTTCCTCGCCGAGGTGCTCCTCAGGGCCCGCCACAGCAACGGCTACAGCGACGCCCGCGGACTCCTGGAGTCCCGGCAGGCGGTGGCCGAGTGGTACCGCGCCCAGGGGGTGGCGGACGTGGGCGCCGGGGACGTGGTCCTGGGCAACGGGACCTCCGAACTGATCGCCATGGCCCTCCAGGCGCTCCTGGAGCCGGGGGACGAGGTCCTGGTCCCCTCCCCCGACTACCCCGCCTGGACGGCGAACACCTCCTTCGCCTCCGGGCGCCCGGTGCACTACCGGTGCGACGAGTCGGCCGGCTGGCTGCCCGATCTCGACGACCTGGCCGCCCGGGTGACCTCCCGCACCCGGGCGGTGGTCCTCATCAACCCCAACAACCCCACCGGTGCGGTCTACCCGGGGGAGACCGTCGAGGGCGTGCTGGAGATCGCCCGCCGGCACGGCCTGATGGTGCTGTCCGACGAGGTCTACGACCGGATCCTGTACGACGGGGCGGTGCACCAGCGCCCGGCCGCGCTGGGCCCCGACGTGGTCTGCCTCACCTTCGGCAGCCTGTCCAAGTCGTACCGGGTCGCCGGCTTCCGCGCCGGGTGGGTGGTCCTGTCGGGTCATCGGAGCAGCGCCCGGGACTACTTCGAGGGGCTGCTGGCCCTGGCGTCCCTGCGGGTGTGCGCCAACACCCTGGGCCAGTGCGCGGTGGAGGTCGCCCTCGCCGACCCGGAGTCCCGGGGGACCCTCAACCTGGCCCTTCCCGGGGCCCGGCTGCACCAGCAGCGCGAACAGGCGTGGAAACGGCTGACCGCCATCCCCGGGGTCAGCTGCGTCAAGCCGATGGGGGCCGTGTACGCCTTCGCCCGGCTGGACCCGGAGGTCTACAAGATCCACGACGACGGGCGGCTGGCCCTGGACCTGCTGCGGAGCAAGCGGGTCCAGATCGTGCAGGGCACCGGTTTCAACTGGCCCGCGCCCGACCACTTCCGGATGCTCACGCTCCCCCGTGTCGAGGTCATCGACACCGCCGTCAACCGCATCGAGCGGTTCCTCGCCGACTACGTCCAATGACCGGCGACCGCCTTCCCGACCCTGGAGCGCACCCGTGAACGACCCCGCCTTTCCGGCCTACGACGACGTCGAGGCCGCCGCCAGGCGCATCGCCGGCGTCGTGCGCCGCGTCCCGGTCGTCGCGGGGGACGCCGACGCCTTCGGCGGCTCCGAGGTGTACCTGGTGCCCGAGTTCATCCAGAACTCCGGCTCCTTCAAGGACCGCGGCGCGGCCAACTTCATCGCCGCGCACCTGGAGTCGGGCACGGTGCCCGAGGCCGGCGTGGTGATCGCCTCCGGCGGGAACGCGGGCCTGGCGTGCGCCTGGGCCGCCCGGCTGCACGCGGTCCGGGCCACGGTCTTCGTGCCCGAGACCGCGCCGCGGGTCAAGGTCGCCAAGCTCCTCGCGTACGGCGCGGAGGTGCGCCGGGTCGGCACCGAGTACGCCCACGCGGCGGCCGCGGCGGCCGCGTTCGCGGACGCCACCGGCGCGCTCCCCTCGCACGCCTACGACGATCCCCACATCGCCGCCGGCGCCGGCACGCTCCTGCTGGAGATCCTCGACCAGGTCCCCGGGCTCGACAGCGTCGTCGTGGCCGCCGGAGGGGGCGGCCTGTTCACCGGGACCGCCATCACCGCCACCACCCACGGCGTCCGGGTCGTCGCCGTCGAGCCCCGTACCTGCCGGTGCCTGAACGCCGCCATCGAGGCCGACGCGGTGGTCGACGTGGCGGTCGACTCCGTGGCCGCCGACGCGCTGGGCGCGCGTCGCGCCAGCGAGATGGCGCTGCACTGGGCGCGCGCGTCCGGCGCCGACTCGCTCCTGGTGCCCGACGAGACGATCGTCGCGGCCCGTCGGACCCTGTGGCAGCGCTACCACTTCGGCGTCGAGCACGGGGGAGCCACGGCCTTCGCCGCCCTGCTCTCCGGTCGCTACGCCCCGGAACCCGGCGAGCGGGTGGCGGTCGTCCTGTGCGGGGCGAACACCGATCCGACGGACCTCGCCACCGACCCGCCCGACCCCGCGGGCCCCGCTCCCGCCCCGGCGCCCGCGTGAAGCGCGCCGGCGCCGACCGCTCGACGCCGCGAAGAGCCTCGGCAGCCGGGGAGACCGTGCGCCCGGCCGCCCGCCACGCCCCGGAGCGGCCCCCGTCCCCTTTCCCCGTCGCTCCTTCCGGGAGTCCGCATGACCGCCTCCGAACCGCCCGCCCGTGACGGGCGGCTGGTGCGCACCCTCACCACTCCGAAGATCGTCTTCATCATCATCGCCGCCGCCGCACCGCTGGCCGCGATGGTCTTCACCGTGCCGCTCGCCTTCTCGATCGGCACCGGGCCGAGCGTGCCCGCGCTCTTCGTCTTCGCCGGGCTGACGCTGCTCTGCTTCACCTCCGGCTACGCCGCCATCAGCCGCCGGATCAGCCACGCCGGCGGCTTCTACACCTACATCGCGGCGGGCCTCGGCCGCCCCGTCGCCGTGGCGGGCGGTCTGATCGCGGTGATCGCCTACAACACCGTGACCATCGGGCTGCTCGGGGCGTTCGCCTACTTCGCGCACAGCGTCACCGCCTCGTACGGCCTCGACGTGCCCTGGGAGGCGTGGGCGGGCGCGGGGCTGCTGTCCATCGGCGTCCTCGGCTACCGCCACGTGGAGTTCAGCGCCCGGGTGCTCTCGGTCCTGATGGTGTGCGAGATGGCGGTGCTCCTCGCGCTCGACGTCGCCGTGCTGGCGCACCGGGGTCTGGCCGCGCTGCCCGCGCAGTCCTTCTCCCCCGGGCTGATCGCCGCCCCCGGCCTCGGCGTGTCGGTGATGTTCGCCTTCGCCTCGTTCATCGGTTTCGAGTCGGCTTCGCTCTACGGGGAGGAGGCCCGCGATCCCGGGCGGAGCGTTCCGCGCGCCACGGTCATCGCCGTGCTGCTGGTCGCCGGCTTCTACGCGCTGACCAGTTGGGTGGCCGTGGGCGCCGTCGGCCCGGCGAACGTGCGCGCCACGGCGTCCGGCCACCTGGACGACCTCTTCTTCGACCTGGGCGACAGCTATCTCGGCGGCGTGACGAGCACGGTCATGCAGGTGCTGCTGTGCACGAGCCTGTTCGCGGGGTGGCTGGCCCTGCACAACGCCGCGAACCGGTACATGTTCGTCCTCGGGCGTGACCGGGTGCTGCCCCGGTGGCTGGACGCGGTCCATCCCCGGCACGGGGCGCTGCACCACGCGTGCGTCGCCCAGAGCGTGACCAGCGCCGTCGTGGCCGCCTTCTTCGCGGCGGCGGGGATCGACCCCTACCTGGGAATGTCCACGAGCATGCTGGGCCTCGGCACGCTCGGCGTGATCGCCCTGCAGGCGCTCGCGTCGCTCTCCGTCCTGGGCTACTACCGCGGGCGGCGGCGGGGGCACTGGTGGCGGACCAGGATGGCGCCGGCCCTCGGCGCGGTCGGTCTGGTGGCCGCGGCGGTCCTGGTGGTGCGGAACTTCCCCGTCCTGACGGGGACGACCAATCCCGTGGTGACGGCCCTGCCGTGGCTGCTCCCCCTGGCCGGCGCGATCGGGGTCGGCCACGCCCACCGGATGCGGGCCAGGCACGGCGAGCGGTACGCGGCCCTGGCCGGGGTGGAGCACGCCGGCCGCGGCGGGGCGGCCCGCCCGGACGGCCGGGACTGACGGGGTCCGCTCCGCGCGCGCCCCGGGGCCCGCCCCGCTCCCCCGGGGCCGGCCCGACCGGGTCACCTCACGCCACCGTCCGGGGCGATGACCTCGAAGCCGGTGTGGGGGACCAGTGCGGCGGGGACGGCGACCGAGCCGTCCTCGCGTTGGAACTGCTCCAGGAGCGCCGCCATGGTCCGTCCGATCGGCAGCCCCGAACCGTTGAGCGTGGCCGCGAACTCGTTGGCCCCCGCGGTCTTCACCTTGATGCCGGCGCGACGTCCCTGGAAGGTGCCGCAGTCACTGACCGAGGAGATCTCGCGGTACCTCTGCTGGCCCGGGAGCCAGACCTCCAGGTCGTACGTGCGGCGGGCCGAGAACCCGAGGTCACCGGTGCGCAGCTCGACCACCCGGTAGTGCAGGCCCAACCTGCGCAGTGCCTCCTCGGCGTGCCCGAGGAGGACCTCGTGCTCGTGCCGGGCGTCCTGGGCCGCGCAGAGGCGGACCAGCTCCACCTTGGCGAACTCGTGCAGGCGGATGACGCCCCGGGTGTCCCGGCCGTAGGAACCGGCTTCGGAGCGGAAGCAGGCGGTGTGCGCGGTCACCGCGAGCGGCAGCGCGGCGGACGACAGGGTCTCGCCCCGGAACAGGTTGACCAGGGGGACCTCGGCCGTGGGGATCAGGAAGAGCTCGCGCTCGGCCGCCCGGGTGCCGAACAGGTCGTCGGCGAACTTCGGGAGCTGGCCGGTGGCCGTCATGCTCTCGCGGGTCACCAGGTGGGGGACGCTCATCTCGACGTAGCCGTGCTCGCGCGTGTGGAGGTCGAGCAGGAACGAGGCGAGCGCGCGTTCGAGCCTCGCCCCGGCTCCCCGCAGGACGGCGAAGCGCGCCCCGGAGACCCGCCCCGCCCGTTCGAGGTCGAGGATGCCGCTGCCCGCGCCGAGCGCCACGTGGTCGCGGGGGGCGAAGCCGAACTCGGGCCGGGCGCCCCACTGCCGCAGCTCGACCGCCGCCTCGTCGGCCCGACCGGGCGGCACGCACTCCAGCGGGGTGTTCGGCACCGCGAGCAGGAAGTCGCGCAGCCGCTGCTCCGCCTCGCGGAGCTGTGCCGCGAGGTCGCCGGCGCGCTGCCGCAGGTCGCGGCCTTCGGCGGCGTCCTCCTGCGTCGCCGGCCGGTGCCGGCGGGTGGTGATCCGGATGGCCGCGTGCAGGGCGTCCCGTTCGGCCACCAGGCGGGAACGGAGTGCGGCGAGCTCCGCGAGGGAGTCGGCGTCGAGCCGGTACCCGCGCCGCGCGAGCGCGGTCACGGCCTCCGGCGAGAGCAGGTCACGCAGAGGGTGCACGGATTGCCTCCTGGAGGGAGCGGCGTCCCGCGAAGGTCGCCCGCTGGGATCGGATCGTGTGCCGTCGCGATGGGGCACCGGTGCGCGGGAGCCGCGCGGCCGGGTGGGGAGGGTGGTGGCGCGGGCCGGTCTCCCCCGGGGGCCGGGGGGGTGGTGGGGGTGGTGATCGCGTTCCCCGGGAGGGGACTTCCGCCAGGGGAGGTGTTCGCGCGCCCGGCCCGCGCCGGAAGGCGCCCGCGCCGGGCCGCCTCCGCCGCGTCGCGCGGCGACGGGTGCCACTCGCCGGAGGGGCCCGCGGTGGAAACGACCGTGCGTTCCCCCGTCCCATGCTGCCCGGTGCCCCTGACGCGCTGCTGACTGCGGGGTGACACCGCCGCCCGGCCCGTCCGCCGGCCGCTCCGCGCATCCGGCCGGTCCGGCATCGCCTCGGCGGTGGCCCTCCCGTGCCGCGGCGGGCCGTGCTCCTTAACTCCGCCGCCGAACTGAACAGAAGTCCGTTCGAAACGGCTTGCCATCTGGTGTTCGAATGGCGGACCGTAGCGGCTGGGCGCACTGTCCGTCAGGGGGCCGACGGAGGCAGCGCCCGATCTCCTCGAAGCACGTGCGTGTGCTCCGGTCCCGCTCGTGGTGCGGACCGAGCGGGACCGCGCCCCTGGGGACGGGGGCGGCGGAGCCCGGGCGGCCGTGGGCAAACGGCCTCCACCCGGGCGACGGGACGACTCCCGCGACCGGACCGGCCGGTGGTCACCGCCTGCGGGGACCGGGCCCTCCGGAGCGGACGGTGCGGCACCCGCCCGACCGTGCGTCCGGTCGTCGCGGGACGTCCCGCCGGAGTCTCCCGACCCACGGGCCCGCCGACCGGGCCGCCGGTCGTGTTCGATCGCCCACCCCGAGGGAGCGGGCGGGGTTCCCCTCCCCTGCGCCCTGCCTTCCCGACAGCACGCACCGACGTTCCGACAAGGGAGTTGCTGTGCTTTTCTTCAGGATCCTGGGACCCCTCGAAATCGGAGCCCCCGGAGACGCGTGGCAGCCGAACGGAGGGCGCCAGGCCATCCTCCTGTCGTCCCTCCTGGTGAGCGACGGCCATTTCATGACCACCGAGGCCCTGGTCGACGAGATCTGGGGGGACAGCCCGCCGTCCGGCGCGCTGAACGCCTTGCAGGCCCAGGTCAGCCGGCTACGCCGGCGGCTGTCCTCGCTGTCGTCCGGATCCGTCAGGTTGGCCGCGCTGTCCGGCGGTTACCTCCTCGACATCCGGAGCAGGGACCTGGACGCCTCGGTGTTCACCGAGGGGCTCGAACGGGTCCGGACGAAGGCGGCGGGCGGGACCTTGCACTCGTCCGAGGTGGCCGACCTGCTCAAGCTGTGGCGCGGGCCCGTCCTGGGCGGGCTGACCGGAGGAAGCGTCTGCGCGGCCGCGACGATTCGGTACGAGGAGTTGCGGCTGCACGCGCTGGAGTTCCGCTACGAGTGCGAGATCGACGAGGGCGGTCGCCCCGACATCATCGCCGAGCTGAAGGGCCTCGTCGCCGCCCACCCCTACCGGGAGCGCTTCCTGGTGCAGCTCGTGGTGGCGCTCTGCCGGGTGGGGCGGCAGGCCGACGCCCTCCATGCCTGCCGGCGGCACCGCGCGGTGCTGCTGCAGGACCTGGGGATCGACCCGTCACCGACCGTGCGGAAGCTGGAGCACGCCATCCTGCACCAGGACCCGGCGATGTTCCGGGCCCGCTGACGGGGGGGCGGGAGCCGCCGCTCAGGCGGTCAGCGCCCGCTCCACGAGCGCGCGGAGCTCCGCCGGCCCCATCAGGGGAAGCCGGGGCCACGCGTCCAGCACCTCCCGGGGCCCGCCGCAGTGCAGGAACTTCTTCTCCACGAACTGCCGGTGCGCCCCGCGCAGTACGGGCCCCGCCCCGCCGCGCGGGACGGAGCGGACGCAGGAGATCCGGTGTCCGCTCCGCAGCAGCACGGTGACCCGGGCCGGAGTGGGTTTGGCCGCCCGGGTGAAGTCCTCCTGCGGAGGCGCGCCGACCGGGCCGAGCAGTTCCACCAGCTCGGTGCCCCCGAAGGCGCGCAGCCACTCCTCGGCACGGGCTCCGGCGTGACGCACCGCCTCCCCGAACGGTGCCACCCCGTCGAAGAGTTCGCGGGTCATCCGCGGGTCGTGCACCAACCGGGTCCGCCCGGCCAGCGCCCAGCGCCCGGGGTCGTCGAGGGCGGGACGGCGGAGGTCCTCGATCTCCAGTCCCCCGGTGAGCAGGGCGGTCGCGACCGTGTAGGCCGGGTCGAGCACCAGGGCGCCCAGGGGTGTCCGCGGTCCGTCGAAGTAGGGCCGGGCGCGGCGAGCCGTGGCGACCGTGTACAGCGAGACCTCGACGACCACCTCCCGGATGTCGTCGGGGTCCAGTCGGGCCAGCCGCGGGTGGATGTCGATCGCGCAGTCGATGGCCGCGTCCGTGCCCGGTCCGCCGGGGTGGAGTTTGAAGGAGAGGGTCTCGGTGTGCCACCTCCGGCCGAGGCCGGCGGTGACCGCCTCGGCCAGCGGGACGGTCGCGAACTGGGCGAGGAAGCCGTCCGGGTGCTCGAGGATGTCGACCGGCCCGGACAGTCCGCCGTCCACCGCCTCGCACGCGTCGAGCGCCGTGCGCACCGCGGTCGGCACGTGCAGGAGCCGCGCGTCGCCCTCGATGAAGCCCCGCAGCAGGGTCCACGGCGGCGAACCGAGCGCCAGCGCCATCGAATCCGCCCACCGGGACGCCGATGCCGGTTCACCGCCGAGCCGTGCCGCGACCGTGCCGATCAGGTGGGTGTGCAGGGCGGTCTGACCGCGGAACGGCCCCAGCGTGGCCGCTGCGGTGACCCTGGCCGCGCACTCGTCGGCGAGCAGGACCGCGCGGAGGAGCTGCGCCCCCGTCCACCCCCGGGCCCGGGCCAGGGCCAGCGGAACCGCCACCGTCGAAGGGCCGAGGTGGCCCGCGTAGGCGGTGTCGTCCATGTTCAACCAGGCACCGACACCGGCCAGCGTGCGGGCCGAACCGACTGGATCGTCCTGGAGGGGGCCGCCCAGCGCCAGCGCCAGCCGCCGGCCCTCCTCCTGCGCCAGGCCCAGCCGGATCGCCGCCAGCTGCGACAGGATGTGACTGGACGTCAGATCGATGACATGAGGCGGGACTTGGTCGAGCTCCAGTGCGCTCGCCCACTCGCCCAGCCGGGTCAGTGCGTTCACGAGAGGTCTCTTTCCGGTCTCGGGGGGAGGAGGAGCGTGGACGACGCCCAGCGCACGTCGGGACGGGCGGTGGACGGCGGGGCGTGGAGCACCGGAGCGGCGGGGCGGGCCGGCGAACTCCGCCGGAGCCCTGGCCCGTTCAGCCGCCGGGGCGGTCGGCCGAGGCGATGACCGGCAGCAGGCCGGGGAGCACGTCCAGGACCAGCCGGCTCCGGTCGGCGGGCCCGACCTCCCCGTCGCTCTCCCACTCCAGCACCCGCCCGTCGGTCCGCTCGACCACGATCCGGCGCCCGGTCGCGTAGCGGACCCCGGGCAGGCCCAGGTGCGCACCGTCGCGCATCGACTCCAGGACGCGGGCAGGAGCGGCACCGGCGCCGACCACGCACACGTCCAGGAGGCCGTCGTCGCGCACGGAGAGCGGCAGGACGTTCAGCACCCCCGCACGGTGCCGGCCGCCGCCGACGTTGACCAGCAGCGTTTCGCCTTCGTGCAGCACCTCTCCGTCCACGGTGACCCGGCCCGGGTACGGGACGAAGGAGGCGGTGGCGGAGGCGAGCGCGGCCCGGTAGCGCGACCGGCCGGCGATGGCCAGGCCCCGCGCCTCGGCGGTGGCCGCGGCGAAGAGCCCCGTGCTCGCGCCCAGGACCACCAGGCGCTCCGGATCGGGGACGCGCGCCAGGTCGAGCAGGCGGCGTTCGGCACCGGAGCCGGTGAAGGCGGCCTCCACGGCCCGGTGCCAGGGTGCGTCGTCCCACAGGGAGCGGTAGTTGGAGTTGCCCGTGCCGCCGGGCAGCACGAGCAGCGACACCGCACGGCCCAGCGCGGGAGCCCCGACGACTCCGGTGGCGACCTCGCTGAAGGTTCCGTCTCCGCCGATCGAGACGATCAGGTCGGGGGAGTCCGGCGACTCCAGGCACTTTCGCGCGAGACCGGCCGCATGGCCGTGCCCCCGGGTCCAGCGGACGTCCACCCGACCGCCGTGGCGCCGGCATGCCGACTCCACCCGGCCGACCAGGCCCTCGTCGGTGCCGCCCGCTCGGGGATTGGCGATGATGACCGTCCGGCCGGGGACCCCGGCCGGGCCGACATGTGCCACGCTTCCTCCTCGGTCCGTCGGCCGGTTCCGCGTGCCCGGGACGAACGGCCGCACTGCGATGGGACGTTCGGCGGAGAGGGCAGGATTCGAACCTGCGCGGGCTTCCACCCGACCGGGCGAACCCGGCCCCCGTTAGACCACTTCGGGTACCTCTCCCACGCACCCCACCGACCCACCGGCACGATGCACGGCGGAGAGGGCAGGATTCGAACCTGCGCGGGCTTCCACCCGACCGGGCGAACCCGGCCCCCGTTAGACCACTTCGGGTACCTCTCCCGGACACCTCCCCTGATTCGCCGGTGAGGTGGCCGCATCACCAAGTGTGCCGAATGCCCCTGATATTCGGGTCACCCCTCGCTGACCCGCGGCGGCCCGCCCCCGCCGGCGCCCACCGGCGCCCCCTGGCGGCGCCGGGGAACGGCAGCGATCACGGCTCCGGAGGAATATTCCGGACAAGTTTCGTAATCCCGCAAAAAGCGGGCGAGACATTATATGCGCGCGATCAATCGACCGACGGGGAGTCAAAAACGTTCATCCTTTCGTTGATTCAGGGAATCCGATCCCGTCCCGGCGCCGGATACAAAACGGGCCCCATTCCCACCCCGGAGGGCAAATCCCAGCCACCGAAAGGTATGCATGTATGAACAGGACGCGGCTTTCTGAGGTCTACCACCTGCCGGTCCCGCCAGGAGGGGGCGTCGTCGTCGCCAGCGCTTTCACCCACCCCGTGCGCGGGCGTGTCCACTGCCCCGCCGCCCCCCTGGTCGCGGCCTGGCTGATCGGCCAAGGCCACCCCGCGGTCATCCGCGACCTCGGATCGGCCGTGGGCGGAGCACTGGGCGCGGCGGACCCGCGGACGCCTTCCGACCGGATGGCGGTGACGACCTATCTCGACCTCGACGGCCGAGCCGTGGGCATCGCGGCGGCGGGGGGAGCCGCCTCCGCCCACCTGGCCCAGGAGGCCGTGGACCGCTGGAGTTCCACACTCAGGACCCGGAGGGCGCTGATCGCGCTGCCGTCGCCGCACTGCCCCGCCGACGGGAGCGGCGGCGCGCGGATTCCCGTCCCACGCCCCTCCGCGGCCGGCCGCCCGGGCGCGTGCCGGACTCCTGCGGCCACGGACGACACGATCGCCTCCTACCGGGAGCGCGGGGATTGCGTCCTGCTGCTCGACCCGCGCGCACGGGGGGGTCGTGACGGACGCGCCGGACGAGGCCCGGTCCGGAGGGGCGAGGTCGTGGAGGTGGGCACGCTCGAAGCGATCGGGGAGCTGGCCCCGGAGGACGAGGCCCGGGTGTCGTTCGTCGTGGGCGCTTGCGCCGTCATCGACAAGGTCACCCCACTTCTACGGGCCCTGCGGGAGCGCTTTCCCGCCCTGCGCGGCCAGCACCCCGACCAGTGGTGCTACTCGTCCACCGACATGGCGCGGACCAGCAAGGCCGTGATCGAGGCCAGCGACCTGACCCTGTGCCTCGGAGGCGCCGGGCACCTCCCCGACCTGCCGGTCGGCATCGGACGGCTGCGGACGGTCCGCTCCCTCGCGGACCTCTCCCCCGAGGACGTCCGCGGGGCGGCGACCATCGGGCTGATCGAGGCCGACGGTCCCGCCGGCGCGGGCGCCCGGGCCGGCCTGGGGGTGACGGACGTGCTCGACGTCCTGGCGGGCATCGGCCCCCTCAGCGTCGTCCACCACTCGGTTCGGACCACCGTCAGCACGAACGTCTACCAGAGCCCGCTCACCCCGGTTCGCTGAACGGGCGTCAGCCGAACCGGGACTCCACGGCGGCCGGTCGGTTCGTATGCATGCCAGCGGGCGGAGGCGGCCGGGTCCACTGGTGGACCGCCGCCCCACGGTGATTACATAAGGACTTCTGTCGACTACCACCAGTAGCCGCGGCGGTGCTCCGCCGGTCCCGGTCGGAGGGGCGCCGCCACGGCCGGGAGAGGAACCAGGCATGTCTTCTCCGCGCTCCGAGAACATGCTGCTCCGGGCCCTGCTCAAAGAAGCCGGATGGAGTGGGGACGGGCTGGCCGCCGCACTGAACGCGCTGGGAGCGGAGAACGGCCTCCGTCTCAGGTACCGGCGGCCGTCCGTGGCGCAGTGGCTCGCGGGCTCGTCCCCGAGAACGGAGGTGCGGGCCCTGCTGTCCGAGGCGTTCAGCCGCCGCCTCGGACGCGAAGTGACCATCGCGGAGATCGGACTGGGCGGGGCGGAGCGGACGGCCGGGCCGTCGATCACCCACGAGGAGCTGACCCGCCCACCGGTCCACCCGACCTACGCGCTGGAGGCCCTGCGTCACGTCCCCACCGGTTTGGGCGGGAAGGCCCAGCGGCCACGGGCCACCGCCCCCACCCGACAGCGGCTGGACAGGGCGCACGTCACCGCCGTGCACGACATGGCCGCTCTGCTGTCACGGACCGACCAGGCACTGGGAGGGGGAACCGCGAAGCAGGCGTTCACCTCGTTCTTCCACGACGTCGCGGTCCCCTGGACCGGACTGCCGGCGCGCCCGGCGATCCGGGGCGAGCTGCTGACCCAACTGTCCCAACTGGCTTACCTGGGGGGCTTCCTGTACTTCGACGAGGGCCTCCAGGGAGCCGCCCAGCACTACTACCGGCTCAGCGCCTCGCTCTCCCACGAGGCCGCGGACAGCAACGGACTGGCCGTGGCCCTACGGGCGTTGAGCGTCCAGGCCCGCTACCTCGGGCACTACCGGCAGGCGCACCGACTCGCCGAGGCCGCCGTCGACACGGGGCGGCGCAGCGAACCCGGCACCGTGGCGTTCCTGAACGGCCAACTGGCCGTCAGCCTCGCCGCGGCGGGCCACCGGAAGTCCAGCCTGGAGCGGTTCACCGCGGCCGAGCTGAGCCTCAGCCGCGCCGACACCCTGCTGACCCCGGCCATCGGCGCCTACAACAGCGCCTCGCTCGCACACCAGCGAGCCGCCCTCAACCGCCACCTGGGCGACTCGCGGGGCGCGCTCGCCGCGTTGAAGGAAGCCACCCGGCTGCGCCCCCCGCACGAGAGCAGATCGCGCGCGCTGATCCTGGCCCGACAGGCGGAGCTCGAACTGGAACGCGGCCACCTGGAAGCCGCCTGCGCCAGCTGGAAGGAGTTCCTGGCGATCGGGGGCGGCATCCGGTCGAAGCGCCTGAACCGCGCGGCCGCGATCATGCGGGCCTCGCTGAAGCCCTACCAGAAGAACCCCGCGGCCCGCGCCCTCCTCCTCGCCCCCTGAACCGGGGCCCCGGCGGTCCCGCCCTGGTGCCGGCCCCGCACTCGAACGGCACACCCGGGAGGCGGGGGGAGGGAGTTGACCCTACGTTGGCCGACGGGGGGCTACCCGAGCGAGAGGTGTGCATTTCCATGGCTGGGAAGTTCGAGCTGTACGTGGACGAGTCGGGCAACCACCGCTTCCGCCTGAAGGCGAGCAACGGTTCGGTCGTGGTGACCGGGGAGCCGGAGCAGTCCCGCGAGCAGTGCCTGAAGAGCATCGAGTCGATCCGCAAGCTGGCCCCGTACGCGCAGCTGCTGGAGACTCCGGTCAACGCCTGACGGCGCCGGCGGCGGGCCCGTGACAGACCGGACGGCCGGTGTCACGGGCCCGTCGCCGTACCGGTACGGGCGGGTGCCGGCGGGGCTCGGCGGCGCCGGGGCGGGGCATGCTGGACGGGTACGGACCGGACGGGCGAGGGGGTTGCGGTGGCGGACGGGCAGGGGATCATGGCGGCGGCGGGGGTGCTGTTCCCGGACGAGGACGGACGGGTGATGGTGGTGCGCACCTCGTACCGGACGAAGCACCCGGTCGCGGTGCCGGGCGGCGGCTGGGACGCGGCCGACGCCTCGCCCCGGGCCACCGCCGTCCGGGAGATCCGCGAGGAGCTGGGCGTCACGCCCGTGCTGCGCGAACTCGCCTGCCTGGACTGGTCCCGGGACCACCACCGGCCGCCGATCGCCGCGTTCCTGTACTGGGCCGACCCGCTGACCGCCGCGCAGCGGGCCGCCGTCCGGCTGGAGGCCGCCGAACTGGACGCGATCGTGCACCTGCCGCCCCGCCTGCTGCTGTCCGCCGTGCCGCCGCTGCTGTCGCGCCGGATGGGCGCCTGCCTGCGGGCGCCCCGCTCGGCCGCGCCGCTGGAGCTCGCCGACGGCCTGCCGCTCGGCCACTGCGCCCCGCACCTGCCGCCCCGGCCCGCGCCCCCGTACCTCGGCGCGGCCGCGCTGGACGGGCTGCTGCCGCCGGGCGCCGGGCGGGACGCGCCGCCGCCGCCGATGGGCCGGGAGGAGTACTACGCGAGCCGCCCGCGGATCCGGGCCAAGGCCCGGATGCTGTTCACCGACCCGGACGGGCGGGTGCTGCTGGTCCGCCTGCACCCGTGGCGCGGCCTGTCGCCGTGGGTGCAGCCCGGCGGCTCGATCGAGGCCGACCGGGAGCTGCCCCGGGCCGGAGCCCGCCGGGAGACCCTGGAGGAACTCGGCCTGGACCGCGAGCCCGGCCGGCTGCTCGCCGTCGACTGGGTCTCCGAACACCCCTGGGACCCGCCGCACCTGGTGCTGGCCTACGACGGCGGGACACTCGGCCCCGAGCAGCTGGCCGCCGTCCGGATCCAGCCCGAGGAGATCGCCGAGTGGCGCCTGTTCACCCCGCGGGAGGCCGCCCGGGTCCTGCTGCCGCCCGCCGCCCGCCGACTGGCCGCCGCGCTGGCCGTGCGCGCGCTGCCGCCGACCGCCGGACCGGCCGAACTGCTGAACGGCGCCCCGGCGGCCACGGGGTGACGGCCCGGATGACGGCCGGGGTGACAGCCGGGGTGACAGCCGGGGTGACGGCTCCGGCGGCGGTTCGCGGCGGGTTCCGGCGGGCCGGGCGGGTATGAATAGGCAGGTCGGGACGGTGGCGCGCGCGGGTGCGGCGCGGAGGTCGGGAGGTGGTGCGGGGTGGCGGAATCGCTCGGATCCGAACTGGAGGGCCGCGCGGTGCGGTCGCTCCGCGGCGGCGACCGGCTGGTGCTGGACCTCGACGACGGGCTGCGGCTGACCGTCCGGAACGACTTCCGGCTGCGCCACGGCGCCGCGGTCGACCACTTCTACCCCGCCCTCGGCCTCTCCCCCGCCGGCCCCCTCGAACGGCTCGCGGGCGCCGTCGTCACCGCGACGACGGTCACCCCGGCGGGCGGCCTCCAGCTCTCCTTCGACACCGGCCACGTGCTGGCCGTCGCCCCCGACCCGGCCCCCGGCGGCCCCGCCCACCCCTGGCAGCTCTCCTCCCCCGCCGGCCCGCTGTACACCGGCGGCCCGCTGCACACCGGCGATCCGGACGGCTCGGCCGCGTTCTGAGCCCCGAACCGCCGCCGACCGGAGGTTCGTACCGTGCGCCTTCTGTCGGGCGCCCCGTCTCACTAGGATGACCAACGCATGATCATCAGGGGTGGACGGGGAACTGGGGGACGGGCGTGTTCGGAATCATCAGGCCGTGTCGGCACCGGCTGTCGGAGCGGATGCACGCCTCCTGGATGGCGCACCTGTGCGGGCTGTGCCTCGCGCTGCGCGACGACCACGGGCAGTTGGCGCGGACCGCGACGAACTACGACGGGCTGGTGATCTCCGTCCTGGTCGAGGCCCAGAGCCCGGTGACGGACACCCAGCGGCGCACCGCCGGGCCGTGCCCGCTGCGCGGGATGCGCAGTGCTCCCGTGGCGCGGGGCGAGGGTGCCCGGCTGGCGGCGGCCGTGTCGCTGGCGCTGGCGTCGGTGAAGGTCCGCGACCACGTCCTGGACGGCGACGGCGTGTTCGCCCGCCGGCCCGTCGCCGCCGGAGCCCGGCGCGTCACCCGGCGCTGGGACCGCCAGAGCGCCGACAGCGCCGCCGCCGTCGGCTTCGACACCGGCGTCCTCCTCGCCGCCGCCCGACGCCAGGAAGCCGCCGAAACCGCCGTCACCGCCGGCGGCCCCCTCCTGCTGGCCACCGCACCCACCGAAGAGGCCACCGCCGCCGCCTTCGCCCACACCGCCCACCTCGCCAACCGCCCCCGCAACGCCGCCCCCCTCGCCGAAGCCGGCCGCCTCTTCGGCCGCCTCGCCCACCTCCTGGACGCCGCCGAGGACCGCCACGACGACGAAACCCACGGCCACTGGAACCCGCTCACCGTCACCGGCACCACCCCGGACGAAGCCGAACGCCTCTGCCGCGACGCCGTCCAGGGCATCCGACTCGCCCTCAAGGAAGTCGAGTTCACCGACCGCACCCTCGCCCACCTCCTCCTCGCCCACGAAACCGGCGAAGCCGTCGACCGCGTCTTCGGACGAGAACGGCACCACGAGTCCTGCGCCCACCGGAACGCGTCCGCCACCGCCTCGCCGTACGACGACGGCCTCGGCGCGGGGGCGGGATCGGGCGCGGGCGGTCAGGGCGGTCAGGGTGTTCCGCTGCAGAAGCCGCTCGGTGCCTTCGGCGCTCCGGAGGGCTACGACCTCCCCGGCGCGCCGGGCGGCTCGGGCGGGGCCGGCGGCTCGGGCGGGCGTGGCGGGTACGGCGGCGCGGGTGGTTCCGGCGGGTCCGACGGGCCGAAGAGGCGGCCGCCGAAGCCGCCGAAGCCGCCCCGGCCGCAGAAGCCGCCGCGCGGGCTGGTCATGGGGTGTCTGGCCTGGGCGACCATGGCCTGCACCTGCCAGTTGCTGTGCTGCGAGCACGACCACCCGTTCACCCGGGAGCGCCGGGAGAGCTTCTGCGACCGCAACTGCGGCGGGTGCGGCAACTGCGACGACGGCGGCTGCTGCAGCGGCTGCGGGGCGGTCTGCGAGTGCCTCTCCTGCTGCGGCGCCTGCGCCTGAGCGGGCGGCCCGGCCCGGCCCACCTACGAGACACCAGCACGACGGAACGACGGAACGACGGAACGACGGAACGACGGAACGACGGAACGACGGAACGACGGAACGACGGAACGACGGAACGATGACGGACGACACCCGGCCGGACTTCACGGCGGCCGCCGAGCTGGCCGAGTGGGGCGGCTGGCCGGCGTTGCAGGAGCTGGGCGAGGCGGCGGACCCGTTCGAGGTGTCGGCGGCCGGGATCGCCTGGCGGCCCAAGGACCGGCACGTCGGGGTGCACCTGGCGGGGCGGCTGGTGGCGCACGCCGGGTTCGTGGTGGCGCCGGTCGAGGTGGGCGGGCGGCGGTTCGAGGTGGCGGGGATCGGCGGGGTGCTGGTCTCGCCGCGCTGGCGCGGGCACGGGCTGGCACGGGCGGTGGTCGGCGCGGCGCTGGACGCGGCGCGGGCCGACGGGCTGCGGTTCGGGCTGCTGTTCTGCCTGCCGGACTGGGCGCCGCTGTACGCCCGGCTCGGCTGGACGCCGCTGCCCGGCCCGGTGACGGCCGACCAGCCGGACGGGCCCGCGCCGGTGCCGCTGGGCGCGATGTGGATCGGGCTGGCCCCGGGGGCGCGCTGGCCGGAGGGCGGGGCGGTCCGACTGCACTCGCTGCCGTTCTGACCGGGGACGCGCCGGCCCGGGTCCTGCTGCTGGACGCCGCGCCCGGCGAACTGCTGGAGCGCGAGCTCGGCCGGTACCTCGACCTCGGGCTGGCGGTCACGCTGAACCTGCGGCGGGTCGCGGAGCCGGCCTCGGTACGGGCCGGCTGGGCCGGACGGATCGCGTTCACCGACTTCGACGCCTTCCAACCCGGCGCGCTACAGGCCGAGTTCAGCCGGAACGGACGGGACGGGCGGGGGTACGACGCGCTGAAGTCGCGCGGCGGGGTGCCGCTGCGGGCGGCGTTCCTGGCGGCGGCGGCCGCCCCGGGGCCGGGGCGGCCGCTGCGGGTGATCGGGCGGGCGGGCGCGGGCACCGACCACGTGGACCTGCCGGCCGCCGCCCGGCTCGGGGTGGCGGTCACCCACACGCCGGGCTCGAACGCGGACGCGGTGGCCGAGTTCGCGCTGGCCCAGGCGCTGGCGCTGTCCCGGCGGCTGCCGGAGCTCAACACGGCCTGCCACGAAGGGCGTTGGACCTCCGGCGGGCCGTCCCGCTCGCTCTCCGAGCTGACCTTCGGGATCGCCGGACTCGGCCTGATCGGCCGGGCGCTGGCCGCCAGGGCGGTGGCGCTCGGCGCCCGGGTGCTGGGCTGGTCGCGAACTCCGGTGGCCGTCAACGGAGTCGAGCACGTGGCGGAGCTGGAGCGGCTGTTGGCGGGCAGCGACGTGCTCTCGCTGCACCTGCCGCTGACGCCGGACACCCGCGGGCTGATCGGCGCCCGGGAGTTGGCGCTGCTGCGGCCGGGCGCGCTGCTGCTGAACACGGCACGCGGCGGCATCGTCGACGAGGCCGCGCTGGCCGCCGCCCTGCGCGACCCGGCGCACCCGCTGGCGGGCGCGGCCGTCGACACCTTCGAGCACGAGCACGCCGCGTTCGCCTCGCCGCTGTTCGGCGCGCCGGGCGCGCTGCTGACGCCGCACGTGGCGGGGATGACCCGGCAGGCGATGGAGCGGGCCGCGCTGCGCTGCGCCGAGCAGGTCGCGGCACTGCTGGCCGGGCGGGCCGACGGCGTACCGGTGGCGCGGGCCTGACGGCGCGTCGGCCGTCGACCGTTGCAGGGCTGTTGCAGGTGGCGTGATGCGGGTCACAGCCTGCGGGGGCGGTTCGTGGTCGACTCTCCGGATGGTGCTGATGCGGGCGGTTCGGGCGGGTGTGGGTGTCGTGCTGGCGGCGGGACTGGCGGGCGGTTGCGCGTCGGCGGCCGTTCCGGGCGGCGCGGCCGCCGATCCGTCGGGGCAGGCGGGTCCCGCCTGCGGGACGGCGCCGACGGCGCGGCCGGACGGGTGGAGCCTGGACGGGGTGCGGATCCTCTCGGTGAGCGCGGCCTGCCTGGAGTACGAGGTGACCAACCGGAGTGCCGAGACCGCCGACCTGACGGTGCTGTTCGGCTGGTCGGGGCGCGGGGAGCGGCTCTCGTTCGATCCGACGGCGGTCCGGCGGGCGGTGCCGCCGGGCGCGACCGTGACCGGCTCGCTGGTGCTGTCGGGCCGCGAGCCGCAGCCGCAGCGGCCGTTCGGCAGCCCCCCGTCCGGCCCCGACCGACAGACCGCGCCCGGGTCCGCTCCCGCGAGCCCGTCCGGCCCCGACCGAGCCGGGACCGGCCGCCCGTCGTCGGCGGCCACGCTGCCGCCGGCCTCGGCCACGCCGTCCGGGCCCCCGGCGGCCGCGCCCGGTGTGAAGGTGCTGCGGGTGCGCAGCGTGCCGACGGCCGAGGCGCCGTCGGCGGGCGGGGAGTGCCCGGCGTCCGGGGTGCGGGTGTACACGGACGAGGGGGACGCGGCGATGGGGCTGCGGGCCGTGGGCCTGCACCTGGTGAACTGCGGGACGAAGGACGTCGTGCTGGACGGCTACCCGCAGGTGCAGGTGCTGGACGAGGCGCACGCGCTGGTGGAGTCGGTGCGGGTGCTGAAGGGCGGTTCGGCGATCACCACCGGCACCGGCGCGGACGCGCCGCCGCGCCGGTTCACCGTGCCGCCGGGCGGCGCGGCGTCCTCGGCGCTGGTCTGGCGCAACACCACCGACCTCGGGTCGGATCCGGTGAACGCCCCGTACGTGCGGGTGCGGGCGACGCCGGACGCGGCGCCGGTGATGGTGACGCCGGAGCTGGACCTGGGCACCACCGGGAAGCTCGGCGTCGGGGCCTGGGCGCCGGACAAGTCCTGACGCCCGGCCCGGGCCGGGCCCGGGTCAGCCGACGTGGACGCGGGGGCGGCGGGCCCGGTCGGGCTCGGCCTCGCGCAGCACCTCGCGGGTGACCGGGGCGACCTCGCCCTGCCCGAACAGGAAGAAGCGCAGGAACTGGGCGAACGGGCTGCCCTCGGTCCACTCGAAGTAGATGTGCGGCAGCTGGCCGGTGGTGTCGCGCACGTGCAGCAGTATCGCGGCGAGCGCGTTGGGCACGCTGGAGTGTTCGAGGGTGAGCACCCGGTAGCGGTCGTGCAGCACCTCGCCGCGCACGTGCAGTTCGGCCTCGAAGTCGGACGGGTCGAGCACGGTGACCTCGACGAAGACCAGGTCGTCCTCGGCCGGGATGTCGTTGTCGGCGCGGATCTGGTGCACCTTGTCGCGGTACTCGGCGAGGTCGCGGCCGGCCGGCTCGTTGGCGATGAGGCGGATCGTGCGGTGCGCGGTGTCGCGCACGAAGCGCTCCGCGACCTCGTCCAACCGGACGTCGGTGACCCGGAGTTCGAAGGCGCGGGCCAGCCGGGAGGCGAGCGAGACCAGCACGATGCCGGCGATGAAGCAGGCGCCGATCTTCACGCCGTCCGGGCGTTCGGCGATGTTGATCGCGGTGGTGTAGAGGAAGACCGCGGCGATCACCGCGAAGCCGATCGTCCAGCCGCGCTGGCGGGCGGCCCGGGCGGCGATGGTGACGGCGATCGCGGCGGAGGTGATCAGCACCAGGACGCCGGTGGCGTACGCGCCGCCCTGCTTGTCGACGTTCGCGTCGAACAGCCAGGTGACCAGGAAGGCGATCGCGGTGAGCACCAGCACCATCGGGCGCACCGCGCGGGCCCAGTGCGGGGCCATGCCGTAGCGGGGCAGGTAGCGGGGCATCAGGTTGAGCAGGCCGGCCATCGCGGAGGCGCCGGCGAACCAGAGGATGGCGATGGTGGAGAGGTCGTAGACCGAGCCGAACGCGCCGCCCAGGTACTGGTGGGCCAGGTAGGCGAGGGCGCGGCCGTTGGCGGGGCCGCCGGGCTGGAAGTCCTCGGCGGGGATCAGCAGGGTGGTGAGGAAGCTGGTGGCGATCAGGAAGCAGCTCATGATCACGGCGGCGGTGGTGAGCAGCTGGCGGGCGCCGCGGACGCGTCCGGCGGGGTGCTGCTCGGTGTCCTCCGGGTCGCCCTCGATGTGCGGCATCACGGCGACGCCGGTCTCGAAGCCGGACAGGCCGAGCGCGAGCTTGGGGAAGACCACCAGGGCGACGCCGATCATCGCGACCGGGTTGCCGTGCTCGACGCTCAGCGCGTGCGTCCAGTCGGTGATCAGGGACGGCGCGGTGACCACGTGCCACAGGCCGACCGCGACCACCACCACGTTCAGCGCCAGGTAGACCCCGACCAGGACGATCGCCACCCCGATCGCCTCGCTGAAGCCCTTCAGGAAGACCGCGCCGAGACCGGCCACCAGCAGCAGCGTGATCAGCACCTGGTGGCCGCCGAGCGCGCCGGTCAGGTGCGGGTTCTCGACCAGGTGGGCGGTGGCGTCGGCGGCGGAGAGGGTGATGGTGATCAGGAAGTCGGTGGCGGCGAAGCCGAGCAGGGCGAGGACGAACAGCTTGCCCTTCCAGAACGACAGCAGGCGTTCCAGCATGGCGATCGAGCCCTCGCCGTGCGGGCTCTCCCGGGCGACCCGGCGGTAGACCGGCAGCGCGCCGAACAGGGTGACCAGCACCAGCACGATGGTGGCGACCGGGGAGAGCAGGCCGGCCGCGAGGGCGGCGATGCCGGGCTGGTAGCCGAGGGTGGAGAAGTAGTCCAGGCCGGTCAGGCACATCACCTTCCACCAGCGCTGGCCGTGCTGCTGGTCGGTGGCCTGGGCGTGCGGGCCGGGGTGCTGCTTGGCCATGTCGGACAGGCCCTCGAGCAGCCAGGCGCGCAGCCGCTGCCGCGCCGTCCCTCCGTCCGCGGGGGCGGGATCGACCACGGTGCTTGCTCCTGTCGGGGTGGGGGACGCCCCGGGCCGCCGGACGCTCCGGCCCGCCGGGCGAACTCCCACGTCAATGTAGGTCACGTCCGCCGCCGTCCGGGGCAGGCTGGAGCGTAGCCCCACCCTTTGGCCCAACCAGGCGGCGGTCCCGGGGCGTTGACGTGTCCTTGGGGTGCCGTTGGGCGTTGGTTTGCCGGACGGCCGCGAATCGTGCCGGTTCGTCCGTTTCGGGACCATCGGCCCCGTGGACGGGACCCCCGGCCCTATCCGCGCGCCGAGCGGCTTCGGGACGCTGCCAGCGTCGCGGCACGCCCACGGGGGGCCGGTCGCGGCACCGAGGAGAGGAATCCGCGCGTGCCCCACCCGCGCCGCCCGTCCGTGCGCCTGCTGACCCGCCGCCAGTACCACCGCCGTCAGGAGCCGCACCGCCGGTGGGGCCGGGGCGCGCGCCGCAACCCGCTCCGCCGCGGGGTGGACCGCGCCCGGCGGCGGGCGGTCGCCCTGGCGTGCTGCGTCCTCGCCGCCGCGCTGGCCGCCGGCGCGGCGGCCGGCTGGCTCGCCCCGCCCCGGCTGCTCCCCGCGGCGCTGGCCAGCGGCCCGTACCGGACGGTGGACCGGGCGCTGCTCGGACTGCTGGCGGCCGGAACGGTCGCGGCCGCCGGGGCCGCCGGGCTGCGCTGGCGGCTGCGGGCGCTGGAACGGCGGGCGGCGGAAGCCTGGGAGCGCTCCTGGCGGCGGGTCGAGCCGCTCTGGTCGGGCCGGGCACTGCCCTGGGCGGACGGCGGGCACGGGGGCGGGGACGGGTGCGGGCGCGGGGACGGGTGCGGGGACTTCGGGAGGGGCTTCGGGAGGGGCTTCGGGCGGGACGGGGAACGGGACGGGGGGCGCTGAGGCGGTCGGATCCGGCGGGGGGTCGAGCACGTCCGGGCGGAAACTGTCAAGGGCCGGTCGGGGCCGTGCCGAGGGCCGGTCGGGTCCGGCCCCGGAGCGGGCGCGGGGGCGGGTGGCCCTGTCGGTCGGCGGGCGGGGTTTGGCAGACTGCCGGGTGTAGGGGTCCGCGAGGAGGAGTTGCTGCCATGTCCGAGGGTTCGGCGCCGATCAGGGTGTTCCTGCTGGACGACCACGAGGTGGTCCGCCGCGGGGTGCACGACCTGCTGGACTCGGAACCGGACCTGCAGGTCGTCGGCGAGGCCGGGACGGTCGAGCAGGCGCTGGCCCGGGTGCCCGCGCTGCGCCCGGACGTCGCGGTGCTCGACATGCGGCTGCCGGACGGCGACGGCGTCACGGTCTGCCGGGAACTGCGCTCGCGGATGCCGCGGCTGGCCTGCCTGATGCTCACCTCGTTCGACGACGAGGAGGCGCTGCTCGACTCGATCATGGCGGGCGCGGCCGGCTACGTGCTCAAGCAGATCAGCGGCACCGACCTGGTCACCGCGATCCGCACGGTCGCCTCCGGGCAGTCGATGCTCGACCCCGGCGCGGCGACCCGGCTGATGGCCCGGATGCGCGGCGAGTCGCCGGCGCCCGCGCCGGAGTTCCCGCAACTGACCGACCGGGAGCGGGAGATCCTGGCGCTGATCGGCGAGGGCCTCACCAACCGGCAGATCGGCGAGCGGGTGTACCTCGCCGAGAAGACCGTGAAGAACCACATCTCCCGGCTGCTCGCCAAGCTCGGCGTGGAGCGCCGCGTCCAGGCCGCGGTGATCGCCACCCAGACCCTGGCCGCCCAGTCCGGCGGCACCGAGCGCGGGCACTGAGCGCGGGCGCCGTCCGGCCTGCCGCTCGACGCGTTGTCCGGGCCGCTCGCTAGGGTTCGCCCAGGTCGTCGGCGAGCGGCGGCGGTCGAGCAGGTGGAGGAACGGTGCGGCGCTGGGAGCTGGTCGACGGCGGTTCGGCGAAGTTCTGGGAGGCGGCGGCCGACGGCGCCGCGGTGCACGTCCGGTACGGGCGGATCGGCACGGCCGGGCAGCTCAGGACCAAGGAACTGGCCGACCCGGCGGCGGCCGCCGCGCACCTCGCCAGGCTGATCGCGGAGAAGGAGCGCAAGGGGTACGCGGCGGCTGCCGTGGCGGAGCCCGCCGCCGCGCCCGCCGCGCCTGCCGCGCCCGTTTCACGTGCCGAGCCCGCCGCTGAGCCCGTCGCGCCCGCCGCGCTGCCCGACGAGGACGTCTTCGTGCTGCCCGCGGCGTGGCGGGCCCACGTGGTGCCGCGTCGCGGTGGCGGGGTGCCGGCCGGGCCGTGGCGGCCGTCGGTGGGGCCGGAGGGCGCCGTCGAGTGGGAGGAGCGGCTGCTCGCCGAGGAGGAGCGGGCGGTCGAGAAGGTGCTGTCCTCGAAGCACGGCGACCCGGAGGTGGTGCGGGCCGTGCGGGCGCACCTGGCGGGGGCGCCGGACCCGGTCGGCGCGGCGGCGCTGGCCGCGGTGCTGAACCCGCGGCACGCCGACGATCCGGCGCGCCGGCAGTTCGACTCCTGGGTGGTGCGGTTCGGCCCGGAGTTCGCGGTGCGGGCGGCGCTGCGGGCGCTGGAGGTGCGGGGCACCCCGCTGTGGGCGATGTGGCAGAACCGGGGGGTGGGGTTCCGGCGGGATCCGGTGGACACCGTGCACGCGGTGACGCTGGAACTCGGCCTGCTGGCCGCCGCCCGCCGGATGCTGGCCGGCGCCGAGGAGCCGGTGCGGCAGGCCGCGCTGGCGGCGCTGGACGGCGCCCGCGACACGCCGCTGCGGCGCGCGGTGATCGCGTACCTGACGCCGGAGCGGACCGCACTGGTGGACGCCTGCCTGGCCGACCCGTCCGCGTCCGCCGATCCGCTGGTGCGGACGCTGCTGGCGTACGCCCTGGGCAGTGCGGAGCAGGTGGCGCGGTTCGGGGATGCCGACGGGGTGCTGCGGTACGCCTGGCGGCACGAGCTGGTCGCCACCCTCGCCGACGGGGCCGGGACGGCCGGGGCACCGCTGGTGCGGGCCGGGGCGGTGCCGGAGGGCTACGCGCACGACAGCGAGTGGTACGCCGAGTTCCTGGCCGCGTTCCCGACCGACGGGACACTGGCCGAGCTGATCGACCGGATCGCCGACAAGCACGCCCGGGTCGCCCTGCTGGGGGCGGTCGAGCGGCAGCCGGTGCGGGCGCTGCGGCTGCTGGCGGCGGCCGCCCGGCGCGGCGGGTCGGACGCGGCGGCGGCCCGGCGCGGCGGGGCGGACGCGGCGGCGGCCCGGCGCGGCGGGGCGGACGCGGCGGCGGCCCGGCTGATGCTCAACGGGCTGGTGGCGCGGCTGCGTTCGCGGCTGGCGGAGCTGCTGCCCCGGCTGGACGAGGCGACCGCGGCGTTCGTCCGGTCGCTGGACGGCGCGCGGGAGCCGCTGCCGGAGGCCGCGCCCGCCGCGCTGCCCGCGCTGCTGGCCTCGCCGCCGTGGGAGCGGCCGCGCGCTGCCCGGCCGCCGAAGGCGCTGACCGTCCCGGCCGCCGACCAGGATGCCGAACTGCTGTGGGAGGAGGGCGAGTCGGCGTCGTTCGCGGCCGCCACCGCCCACTACTGGCAGTACCCGGCGGCCACCGACTGGCGGGCCGAACTGAAGAAGGCGCAGCAGCCCTCCAGGGCGTGGGACCTCGGCCGGCTGCTGGTGCAGGGCCCGGACGAGCTGGTGGCGCCGCTGCTGGAGAGCCTGGAGCCGCGGGCGCTGGCCGAGTCCACCGACCAACTTCCGCCGCTGCTGGCCAGGTTCGGGACGGCGGCGCTGCGGCTGGTGCTCGGCGCGGCGCAGGCCCGGCCGAGCGAGGCGGCGGCGGTGCTGCTGCCGGTGCGCGGCGCGGCCGCGGCGGCCCTGATGGCGGACGTCCTGGTGCGGCTCAAGTCCGTTCAGCCGGTGGCCCGTTCGTGGTTCGCCCGGCACGGGGTGGCGGGCGTGCTGCCGCTCGTCCCGGCGGCGGTCGGCAAGGCCGGCCGGGGGCGGGTCGCGGCGGAGCACGCGCTGCGGGCGGTCGCGGCGCGGGAGGGTGAGCCGGTGCTGCTGGCGGCGGTGGCGGAGCGGTACGGCGAGCCGGCCGCGGCGGCGGTCGCCGAGGCGCTGGCCTCCGATCCGCTGGAGACCGCGCTGCCCGCGAAGCTGCCCGAACTCCCGGACTGGCTGCGGCTGGAGGCACTGCCGCAGGTGGCGCTGGCGGGCGGCGGCGGGGCGCTGCCGCCGCAGGCGGTGCGGAACCTGGTGACGATGCTGCAGCTGAGCAAGCCGCGCGAGCCGTACCCGGGTCTGGCGCCGGTCGCCGAGCAGGTCGGGCGGGCGGCGGCGGCCGGGTTCGGCTGGGCGGTGTTCGAGGAGTGGCGGCAGGCGGGCATGCCGGCCAAGGACGGCTGGGCGCTGTACGGGCTCGGCGGCCTGGGCGACGACGGGACCGCCCGCCGGCTGGCCCCGGTGCTGCGCGAGTGGCCCGGCCAGGCCGCCCACCAGCGCGCGGTGGAGGGCCTGGACGTGCTGGCCTCGATCGGCACCGACGCCGCGCTGACCCAACTGCACGGCATCGCCCAGCGGGTGAAGTTCAAGGCGCTCAAGTCCCGGGCCCAGGAGCGGATCACCGAGATCGCCGAGGCACTCGGCCTGAGCGCCGAGCAGTTGGGCGACCGGCTGGTGCCGGCCCTCGGGCTGGACGCCGACGGCACCACCGTCATCGACTACGGGACGCGGACCTTCACCGTCGGCTTCGACGAGCAGCTCCGCCCGTACGTCCTGGACTCGGACGGCAGGCGCCGCAAGGACCTGCCCGCCGTCGGCACCCGCGACGACCAGGCCCTGGCCAGCGCCGAACGCAAGCGCTTCACCGCCCTGAAGAAGGACGCCCGCACCCTGGCCGGCGACCAGCTGGCCCGCCTCGAAACCGCCATGACCACCGAACGCGCCTGGAGCGCGGCCGAGTTCACCGAACTGCTGGTCGGGCACCCGCTGCTCGGCCACCTGGTCCGCCGCCTGCTCTGGACCACCGGCCCGGACACCTTCCGGGTCGCCGAGGACCGCACCCTCGCCGACCACGACGACCGGCCGTTCACCCTGCCCGCCGACGCCACCGTCCGCCTCGCCCACCCGCTGCACCTCGACCCGGCGGCGGCCGCGGCCTGGGGCGAGGTGTTCGCGGACTACGAGCTGGTCCAGCCGTTCCGCCAACTGGGCCGCCCGGTCGTCCGGTTGACCGAGGAGGAGGCCGCCGGGCACCGGCTGCACCGGTTCGAGAAGCACACCGTGCCGGTCGGCCGGGTGCTCGGGCTGACCGCGCGCGGCTGGCAGCGCGGCACGCCGATGGACGCGGGCGTCGAGTGCTGGATCCACAAGCCGCTGCCGGACGGCCGGTTCGTGGTGATCGCGCTGAACCCGGGCATCGTGGTCGGCCTGGTCAACGAGCTGGGCGACCAGACCTTCGAGGCGGTGTGGCTCGGCACGGCGCCGGGCGACTATTGGCCGGGCCGGTACCCGTACGACGAGCGCTTCGCCGACCTGGCGCCGGTCACCGCCTCCGAAGTGCTGCTGGAACTTGAGGAGTTGACCTCCGCCTGACCGGCCGCCGGGGGCTCAGGGCACCAGCGGTCCGGCCAGCACCGCCAGCCCGGCCGCGCGGTCGCCGGACCAGTGCAGTTCGCCGGTGTCGCGCGGCTTGCGGCCCCACAGGGTCAGCAGCAGGTCCTCGGCGGTGCCGGAGACCTCGGCGACCGGCTCGCCGGGGCCGTACGTCCAGGACCGGCCGAGGTCGGTGGCGGTCAGTCGGACGGCCCGCTCGGGTGCGGTGGCGGCGCCGCGGGTGACCATCCGGCCCGCCATCACCTCGAAGACCTCGGCGACGCCGTCGGCGGCGAGTTCCGGGTCGAGCGGGCGGGGCGCGCCGAGCGCGTGCGCGGCGTCCCAGCGGTGCACCAGGGTCTCCTGGGCGCGGCGGCGGCGCCAGAAACCGACCGTGTGCGGCGGGAAGAACGTCCACGCCTCGGTGTCGGGGTCGGCCGACAGGGCCTCCACCAGGGCGTCCGCGCTCTGCGCGTACCAGGCCCGGAGCGCGGCCGGGTCGGCGGGCGCGGCGTCCTCGTCGTAGCGGTCGCCGCGCTTCTCCCGGACGGCGGCGACCACCCACAGGTTGCCCGCCCCCATGTGCCGGGCGAGGTCGGTCAGCGTCCAGTCGCCGCAGTGCTCGACGGAAGCGGTCAGGTCGCCGTTCAGCAGCGCGCCGAACTCGTCGAGTTCGCGCCGGAGTTCCACCAGATAGTCCACCCGCGCCACGATACCTCCCGGCGGGTCCGGAACCCGCTGGTGGTCCGGCACTCGGGCGGGCGGTCGGGCCGGCGGTCGGTCGGGCGGCCGCGCGGAGCTGCCGGTGGTGCGAGGCGGCGATCTCGCGGGCGACCCGCAGGCCGTCCGCGCCGCCGAACCGCTCGGTGAACCGGAGGCGTCGACCTCCGGATGGGTGGGTTCCGGCGCCGGTTTCCGGCCGCTCCGGGCCCGCCCCGGGCCCGCTCCGGGCGGGGGTGGCGGGGCGGGCGCGGCGGGCGGGCCGGGTGGGGCGGGCCGGTGGGGGTGCTGGGGATGGTGGGCGGTCGCGGGGCGCGGGGGGCCGGCCGGGGATCGGCCGGGTTCCGCCGGGGCCGGGCGGCTCCGGGGGCTGGGCCGCCGGGGGGCGGCGCTCCTAGCATGTGAGTCGCCGCCGGGGGCCGAAGTCCCGGGCGGCCGGGCGCCGTTGCAGCCGGCGCCGATCGGACAGCACCGGACGCCTCGGTTTTCCGTGGCCGCGTCCGGGTTCCACCGCGCACCGCGGCGCCGCCGCGGTGACGTCGGGCTCCCCGCTCCGAACCGTTCGACCCGCCCGGCATCGGCACGGCACCGTCCCAGGACGGCCGTTCCCCCTGCCCCGGGCGGGAGTTCTCAGCGCACGCCCCGCACGCAGTCGGCACCTGTCCCCCACCACCCCTGGAGTCACACCCATGGCCGTCCGCTCCGCCCTGTCCGCGCGCAGACCTCTGCGCCTCGTCCCGCTCGTCCTGGCCCTGCTGGCCGCCCTGCTGGCGGTGGCCGTCCCGGCCGCCGCCCCGGCGCACGCCGCCGTGCCCGACCGGTGGGGTTTCGCGTACCTGGACAACCCGACGCCGCCGCCGGGCTACGTCCCCGACCCGAGCCGCCAGTGGGGCAGTTGGCCCACTCCGGCGAGCAACCCGGTGAAGGTCGACCAGGTCTCGGCCGGCGGGTACGTGGTGCACTTCCCGCTGATCGGCGGCCCCGGCGGCATCGCGCACGCCACCGCCGTGAACCGCACCGGCACCTGGTGCCAGATCCAGGGCTGGGGCACCGTCGGCACCGGCCTCGACGTCAAGGTCGCCTGCTACGACCCGTCCGGCGCGCCCGCGCCCTCGGCGTTCACCGTGCTGTTCACCAGCAGCAGCGGCACGCCCACCACGCCCGGCAACTACGGCTACCTGTACTCGCTGCCCTCCGGCGCGCTGGTCACCCAGTACAACTCGGCGGGCGGCGCCAACCTGTCCAGCCACGGCTCCACCGGCATCTGGAAGGCCTGGCTGCCGAACCTGGGCTCCTCGGTCGAGGTCGGCAACGTGCAGGTCACCGCAGTCGACTCCAGCCAGGGCGCGCGCTGCAAGATCGCGAACTGGTACCCGGCGAGCACCGGCCAGACCTTCCTGGTCGCCTGCTTCGACGCCGCCAACGCGCCGTACGACACCGCCTGGACGCTCAGCTACTCGGTCAAGCGGGCCGTGCACGGGCCCGCGCTGCCGCCGAAGTCCTTCGGCTACCTCTGGTACAACGGCTCGGTCCCGGCCGGGACGAACTTCAACTCGGTCGGCGGCGTGAACAGTTGGAGCATCGGCGTGCCGTCCTCCGTGGTGCTGCCGGGCGTCGCCGTCCCGTCCGACCACGCCCAGGTCACCGCGTACGGCAGCGGCCCCGGCTGGTGCCACCTCGCGCAGCCCTGGCTCCGCAGCGGGAGCACCGTGCAGCTGACCCCGCTCTGCTTCAACCCCGGCGGCGCCCCCGTCGCGGCGCCCTTCCTGCTGGCCTACACCTCGGCGTTCTGACCCGCTGAGGGCCGGTGACCCCGGCACCGACGGCCCCGGCACCGCCGCACCCGGCGGTGTCGGGGCCACTGGCTAGTGCCGCGTCAGGCAACCTTTGCCGTCAAGGAGCGGCTCCCCCAGCCCCAAGGGGGGCTGGGAGGTGCCCCCTTGGTGCGTGCTATCGGCGTGCCGGCCGGAAGTCCTCGTACTGGATGTACTTGGGCTTTCGTCCGGTGCGGCGAGCGGGCCCCTCCTGCCCGGTGGCGGGCAAGGAGGGCGCGTGCCGGGCGTCGCGACGGGCGAAGGTTGCCTGACGCGGCACTAGGGTGGGCAGCGACGTTGGTCGGCCGGTGGGTACGCCAGAGGGTACGGGTGCGGGAGGCGCGGTGCTGCGGCAAGGGGAGACGGACGAGGACGCCTTCGCGTGGCCGGCGGCCTGGGGGGCGCTGGTGGTGCCGCGGCGCGGGGGCGGGGCGGTGTCGTCCGCCGAGTGGCCCGGGCGCGCGGCGGTGGCCGCCGAGGACGCGCTGACCGCCGAGCACCGCGAGTGGATCGACCGGGTCTGCGGGTCCCCGCACTCCGACCCGGCGCTGGTGCGCGCCGCGCGGGCCTACCTGGACGGCGCGGCGGACCCGCTCGGCGCGGCCTGCGTCGCCTCGATGCTGCCCCCGCTGTACGAGGAGGGCGCGGCGGGCGGGGCGCTGCTGGTCGACGCCTGGACGGCGCGGCACGGCCTGGTGTTCGCCGTCCGCGCCGCGGTCGCCTCGCTGGAGGTCGGCCACGCGCACGCGTGGCCGAAGTGCGCCGCCGAACGCCTGCTGCCGGGGAACCCGGACTCGCCCACGTTCGGCCGGGAGCAGGCCAAACTGCTGCGCTGGGCACGGCACTTGCTCTCCACCGCCGCCGAGCCCGAGTACCTGGCCGCCCGCGCGGCGGCCGGGGAGCTGCGCCCCGGCGGGCGACTGCACCGGGCGGGCGCCGGGTTCCTCTTCCCCGAGGTGCCGGGCTGGGTGGACGAGTGGATCGCCGAGCTGCCGCAGGAGCGGCGGGACCGCTCGCTGTGGGCGCTGCTGCTGTCCGCGCTCGGCGAGCGCGCGCAGGCCGAGCGGCTGGCCGTCCGGACGGCCTGGTTCTCCTGGGACGCGGCGACGGCGGCGACCGTCGCGGACGGCCTGGGCACCGGCGCGGTGCCGCTGCTCGCCCGGGCGCTGCGCCGGCTGGACAGCGGCGACGACGCCCGCCGGCTCGCCGCGCTGCTGCTGGAGTTCCCGAGCGACGAGGCGATGCTGGCGCTGCTGGAGCGGGCCGACGACAAGTCGGTGGCGCCGGTGCTGTGGGAGGCCGTGGAACGCTACCCGGTGCGCGGCCTGCGGCTGTTGGCGGCGGCCGCGCGAGAGGGCGGGACGACCGGGACCGCCGGGAGCACGTGGACGACCGCCCGGCACCTGCTGGACCGCCGACTGCGCGGCCTGGCCGGGGAGTCGGAACCGCTGCTGGCCCGACTCGACACGCGGACGGCCGCGTTCGTCCGCGCGCTGCCCGCCGCGCGTCCCGCCGGACCGCTCGCCGCCGAAGCGGACTGGCCCGCCGTGCTGGCGTCTCCGCCCTGGGAGCGGCCCCGGCCGACCGGACGGCCCCGGGTGGTGACCGGGCCGGCCGTCGACGAGTCGACCGAACTGCGCTGGCTGCCGGGCGAACAGGAAGCCTGGGCGGTCCCGGCCGACCCGGACGAGGACCTGTGGGGCGACCCGACCGGCACCGGCCCGACCGGCACCGGCCCGGCGGAGACCGACTGGGCGGCGCTCGCGCGGGAGGCGTTCTCCGGCAGCGGCATGTGGGCGGCCTGCCGGCTGCTGCGGCGGGCGCCGGTCGCGGAGCTGGCCCCGTTCCTGGTCCGCTGGCGGCCCGAACTGATCTACCAGGGCGTCGATTCGCTGCGCCCGGTGCTCGCCAAGTACGGCGTCTTCGCCGTACCGGTGGCCCTGCACACCGCCCGGCTGCGGCCGACCCAGCTGGCGCCCCTGCTGCTGCCGGTGCTGGACGTGGCGGCGGCGCGGCTGATGGCGGAGGGCCTGGTCACCCTCAAGTCGGTTCGCACCACGGCCGGTTCGTGGTTCGCCCGGCACGGGGTGGCGGGCGCCCTGCTGCTCGTCCCGGACGCGGTGGGCACCCCGGGCCGTCCCCGGACGGCGGCCGAGCAGGCGCTGCGCCTGGTCGCCGCGCGGACCGGCCCGGACGCGCTGACGGCGGCGACCGCCGAGCGGTACGGGGCGGAGGCGGCGCAGGCCGTCGCGGCGGTCCTGGCGGTGGATCCGCTGGTGGCCGCGCTGCCCGCCCGGCGGCCCGAACCGCCGCACTGGCTCGACCCGGCGCTGCTGCCGCCACTGCCGCTGCGGGCGGGGGCGGACTCGGGGGCGGGGGCGGAGGCCGGTGCGGAGGCCGGCGTCGGCGCGGAGGCCGGCGTCGGCGCCGTGCTGCCGGAGGCCGCCGTGCGGCGGGTGCTGGCCATGCTGGCGCTGTCGAAGCCGGGCGCCCCCTACCCGGGGCTGGCACTGGTCGCGCGGGCGTGCGGGGCGGAGGCGTGGGAGGCGTTCTGCTGGGCGGTGTTCGAGGAGTGGCGGCTGGCCGGGATGCCCGCCGCGGAGAGCTGGGCGCTGTCGCTGCTCGGCGAGTTCGGCGGCGACGAGACCGCCCGGCGGCTCGCTCCGGTGCTGCGACTGTGGCCGGGCCAGCAGGCGAGCCGGCGGGCGACCGAGGGGCTGGACGTGCTGGCGGCGATCGGCACGGACACCGCGCTGACCGCCCTGCACGGCATCGCCCAGCGGGTGCGCTTCGCCGGGATCCGCGCTCGGGCCGGGGAGAAGGTCGCCGAGGTGGCGCTCCAACTCTGCCTGACGCCGGACCAGTTGGCCGACCGGCTGGTGCCGGATCTCGGCCTGGCCGCCGACGGCACGGCCCGGTTCGACTACGGGCCAAGGGAGTTCACCGTCACCCTGGACCCGCACCTGCAGCCCTGCGTGCTGGACGCGGCGGGCAGGCGGCGCGCGTCGCTGCCCACGCCCGGCGAGCGGGACGATCCGGAGCTGGCCCCGGCCGAGCGCAAGCGGTACGCGGCGCTGAAGAAGGAGCTGCGCACCGTCGGGGCCGAGCAGATCGCCCGGCTCGAAGCCGCCATGATCGACGAACGTCCTTGGGGTTCCGATGAGTTCAGGTCGCTGTTCCTTGCCCATCCACTGCTCGGCCGGCTCGGGCAGCAGTTGCTGTGGACCACCGGCCGCGGCGCCGCCCAGGCGGCGGGGGCGTTCCGGGTCGCCGAGGACCGCACCTTCGCCGACCTGGACGACAAGCCGTTCGAGCTGCCCGCCGACGCCACCGTCCGTCTGGTCCACCCGGCCCGGCTCGGCGGCGACCTGACCGGCTGGGCGGAGCTCTTCACCGACTACCTGCTGGTCCAGCCGTTCGCCCAACTCGGCCGCCCGGTCAGGTCGTTGACACCGGAGCAGGCGGCCGGGCACCGGCTGCCCGGGTTCGAGGGGCGGATCGTCGGCTACGAGGCGGCGCAGGAGCTGGTGCGGCGCGGGCGCGACTGGGTGCGCGGGCCGCAGGAGCTCGGCGCCGCCGGATCGGCGGTCTACAAGCGGCTGCCGGACGGCCGGTACCTGAGCGTCACCCTGGCCCCCGGGCTGCACGGCGCCTCGATCACCACCCAGCCCGACCAGGTCGTGCGCGAGGTCTGGTTCGGCACCCGGCCCGGCGAGTACGCCCCGGGCGACGGGCACGCCCGGCCGCTGGCCGGGCTGGACGCCGCCGCACTCTCGGAACTCCTGGTCGAACTGGAGGAGTTGACCGGCGCGACGCTCTGACCGGCCCCGCCCGCTCGGGCCGTGGCCTTGGCCTTGGCCTTCAGGAGCGCACGCCCAGGAAAGCCAGCGCGGTCGAGACGTTCGGCTCCACCTCGACCGTGCTGTCCAGCACGAGCCGCAGCGGTTCCGGCTCGCCCGGCCGGGCGGCCGGCCAGGGCTGGTACGCGGCCCGCAGCCGCTGGACCGCCGCCCAGCTCGGCTCCGGGAAGCCCGCGATGCCGCGCCGGCGGCCCGCCAGCCGGGCCCGGTGCAGGTCCTGGTCCGGGCAGACCACCTCCAGGAACGCCACCGGCACGCCGTGCCGGGCGGCCAGCGCGCGCCACTGCGCGCGGGCCGCCTCCACCGCGTTGACGGCGTCGACGACCACGTGCTGGCCGAGCGCCAGCACCCCGTCCGCGACCGCCTCGGCCACCACGTACGCGGCCAGGCCGGTCGGCTGGTCGGCGGCCACCCCGGCCCGGCGCATCGCCGCCTCGATCGGGTCCACCGACACCACGGGCGCCGCCAGCCGGCGCGCCAGCGCCTGGCCGACCGTGCTCTTGCCCGCACCGGGCAGGCCCGCCATCGCGATCAGCATCTGTCCGCGCCCCCTCGTCCGTCCGCGCGTCCGTCCGTCCACCCTGTTCGGCGTGGTCTTGACAAGCGGGATTTCTCCGCACCCGAGCGTATACGGCACTTCCCAAGGCGCGCCGGGAATCACTAAGGTCTGGATGTCGTGGACAAGGGTAGATCCGGTGACGAACTGTGGGACGAGTTCGTCAAGGAATTCGAGAAGAACAACGCCGTCAAGGAACCGAGTGCCGCCGAACGCGCGCGGCAGTCGCCGCAGCAGTCCGGGCAGGCGGAGGCGTCGAAACCGCGCCGCTCGACCCGCAGGGTGCTGATACCCCTGGTGGTCGGCCTGCTGGTGATCGGCGGCGCGGGAGCGTACGCGTTCGACTCGGCCCGCTCGGATTCGGGGACGGGGGCGGCGGCCGCACCGGCCTCGTCCGCGCCCGCCGCCTCCGCCTCCGCTTCCGCCTCCTCCTCGGCGGCCGCCGCCTCCCCGAAGGCGACGCCGTCGGCGAAGGCGTCGCCCTCGGCGAAGGCCGCGGCGCCGTCGTCCGGCGCGCTGAGCGGGGCGATCCCGCTGTCGGTGTTCCCGCAGCAGGTGCAGGGCTACACCCTGGTGGCGAAGCAGGAGAACCCGGTCTGCACCGGGGCCGAGACGGTGAGCCCGACACTGGCCGGGCTGATCACCCAGGGCGCCGGCTGCGCCGGCATCGCCCAGGCGCTGTACCGGGACGCCGCCGGCAACCAGTACAACCTGGCGCTGTTCACCATGGTGGACCCGATGGACTCCATCGACCTGGTCAACCGGCTGAGCGGCGTGCGGGAGCCCCAGGTCGCCGTCCTGCTCCCGCCCAAGACCTCGGGGCTGACGGCGCTCGCGGCCGACAGCGGCATCGTGCAGAACTTCGCGGTGCACGACCACGGCATGCTGATCGGCATGGCCCAGTGGGCCGACGGCCGGACCGCGGACTACAACGAGCTGGTCACCCTGCTCGTCCCACTGACCCAGGCCGTCGAGAACCGGATCCCGCTCGGCACCGACACCGCGGGCACCGGGAGTTCCTCCCCCTCCGCACCGCCCAACCGGACGGTGTAGCACGGCCCTCGGCCGTCGCTCAGCCCAACCGGACCACGTAGACCGGCTCCTGGCCGAACCCGGTGAAGCCGTTGCGGCGCAGGATCGGACCGGAGGTGTCCGGATTGGCCTTGACCAGGGCCAGCCGGGCACCGTTCGCCACCCCGTACGCGAGGCGGGCGCCCAGCAGTTCCCGGTAGACCCCCCGCCCGCGCCAGGACGGGACGACCACGCCGCCGGTCAACCGGGCCACGCCGTCGACGAGTTCGAGGCTCGCGGCGCCGACCGGCGTGCCGTCCGCGTACGCGACGAGGGTGCCGCCACGGCCCGCCGGGACGCTCGCCCCGCCGCGGGCCGCCGCGTCCTCGTACCAGGCGGCGGGCGGGAGTTCACCGCCGAAGCCGATGACCTCGATGGCCGCGGCGTCCCGCGCGGTGGCCGGGTCGCGCACCCAGCGCAGCTCGGTCGCGGCCCCGGACGCGGCCCCGGACGCGACGGTCGGCGGTGCGCCGGCCGAGAGGTCGGCGGCCAGGATCTCCAGTCCGAGCTTGACCCGCCCGCCGCGCGCGGCGAGTTCGGCGCCCAGCCCGGGCGGGTCGCCGATCAGCACCTGCCAGTCCAGCACCGGCGGCCCGAGCGTCCGGGCCAGCGCCAGCACGGCGTCCACGGCCGCACCGAGCGGGCCGGTCGGGGTGAAGGAGACCACCGACAGGTCGAAGGCGTACCGGTCGGGCAGCCGCAGCACGGTGCACGTCCCGTCCGCGAAGACCTCGGCGTCGTCCGGCCGCCACACCCAGGCCGCGCCCGCGGCCGCCACCTCGTCCGTCGTCAGGTTCATCCGGCCACGCTAACCGGCTGCACCGCGGCCGAACGGTCGGTGCCCGCACTGTGGCAGAACCATGACGATCTTCGCGCCGCGCCGCGCGGCGCCCGCGCTCGGGGCCCGGCGCTCAGGACCCGGTGCTCAGGACCCCGTGGCCCGGTCCCCGACGTGGGCGGTGTGGACGGCGTGGCCGTAGGCGCCCTCGGGCCGCCGGGCCAGCAGCGGGGCGACCCGGCGGGTGGCGGCGGCGACCGGCTCGGAGCGGGTGGTCGCGTCGTGCGCCGCCTGGTCGGTCCACAGCTGGGTCAGCCAGACCGCGTCCGGGTCGTCGAGCGCGGTGTTGATGCTGTACGCGACCAGCCCGCCGGACTCGCCACCGGCCCGGAGCCCCTCCAACAGCGCCGCGACCAGCTCGTCGCGCCGACCGGGCAGCGCGGTCAGCCGACCGTAGACGCTGAACTTGCCTTCACCGGACACGCGTTCGCCCCTTCGACCGATCGATCCGTCCCCGGCCGAGCCTAGCCCAACCCCCGGGCCGCCCGGGCCGCCTGGAGCCGTCAGAGCGGACCGGCGGCCGGACCGGCCTCCCGGTCGAGCCGACCATCCGCCGTCAGGCCGGGGTGCGCGCCGCGGACGCCGCCGCCGGTGTGCAGGGCTTCGGCGACCTCGTGCAGGTAGGAGGCCGGGGCAGGGGTCGGTGAAGTCCCCGCCGCCGGAGTGGCCGGCCCAGCCGGCCCAGCCGAGCCGGCCGTGCTCCGGGCCGGGGCGCAGGTCGAGGACGTGGGCGCGGCCGTCGGCGGTCTCGGCCCAGGGCAGCCAGTCCGGGTGCCACCAGGGCTCGTCGTCCCGGGGACGGACGGCCAGGCCGTCGTTCTCCGCCGCGACGTCCATGCACATCCGCCAGTGCCCGGCGATCCCGGCCCCGCTCAGCGGGGACTGCTCGGGCAGCAGCGTCGCCCACTCGCGCACGCCGTCGTGGCAGCCCAGCGACTCGCGCAGCTCGGCCGGCAGCGGCCGGCCCAGCACCCGCTCCGCCGCGGCCGGCGCGCCGGGAGTGGCGGGCGGGCGCAGCAGCGCGAGCGAGGCGGGCGCGTGCCGGGGCGGCCAGGCGTCGATCCGCCGCCAGGAGGCGGCGACCGGCGGGACCGGGGGCTCGTTCATGGCGCCCGTCCTGCCCGTCCCGGCCCTCCCTGAGCCTCTCCCCCGAGCCTCTCCCCCGTGCCCTGCCACCGGGGGCGCTGTCGGTGGCGGCCGGTAGCGTCGGTACGTGGTGGACGGTCCGGCCGGGGCGAGGAGCCCGGGTGCGGGCGTCCGGCGGGGCTTGAGAGGATCGTTTCCGCCAGACCGGTTTTCCCCCTTGCTGCTACCCGAGGATTGCGCGATGCCCGTTCCGACCGCTGCCGCCGACCGTCCCGTCCTGCAGCGGCCGCCCGCCGAGGTGCGGTTCGCGGCGGAGTTGGCGGCGCTGCGCGAGCAGGACGCGGATCCGCGGCCGCCGGGCTGGGCGTTGAGTCTGCGGGCGGCGCGGCGGTTCGTGGTGGGTGACGAGCGGGCCGGGGTGAGCCGGAAGTTCGTGGGGAACGCGACGCTGGTGGAGCGGGCGCTGGTGACGCTGGCGACGGATCGCGGACTGATGCTGGTGGGTGAGCCGGGGACGGCGAAGTCGCTGCTGTCGGAGCTGATCGCGGCGGCGGTCAGCGGCACGTCCACGTTGACAGTGCAGGGCGGTGCGGCGACCACCGAGGACCAGATCAAGTACGGCTGGAACTACGCGCTGCTGGTCTCGGAGGGCCCGTCGACGCGTTCGCTGGTGCCCGCGCCGATGCTGAAGGGCATGGCGCAGGGCAAGGTGGTGCGGTTCGAGGAGATCACCCGCTGCCCGCTGGAGGTGCAGGACTGCCTGCTCTCGCTGCTGTCCGAACGGGTGCTGGCGGTGCCGGAGTTGGAGGGCCCGGACGGCATGGTGTTCGCGAGCGCCGGGTTCAACGTGATCGCCACGGCGAACACCCGGGACCGGGGCGTCAACGAGATGAGCGCCGCGCTCAAGCGCCGGTTCAACTTCGAGACGGTCTTCCCGATCGCCGACTTCGCCACCGAAGTCGCTCTGGTGGAGGCCGAGTCGACGGCTTTGCTGCGCCGGTCGGGTGTCGAGCCGGCCCCGGACCGGGACCTGCTGGAGGTGCTGGTGGCGACCTTCCGCGAGCTGCGGGCACCGGACGGCGGCAGCGGCGGACGGGGCGGTTCCTCGGCGGTGCTGAGCACCGCCGAGGCGGTCTCGGTGGCGCACGCGGTGGGCGTGCGCGGCTGGTTCCTGCGCCAGGAGCCGGGCAGCGCGGCCGATCTGGTGACCTGCCTGGCCGGAACTGCGGCCAAGGACAGCCCGGACGACCTGGCCCGGCTGCGGCGCTTCCTGGAGCAGCAGGCCAAGCAGCGCAAGGGCGGCCGCTGGCGCGAACTGTACGACGCCCGGCACCTGTTGGCCGACTGATGGCACGCCCCGCCCGACCGGCCGAGGCGCTCTTCCTGGGCGTCCGGCACCACTCGCCGGCCTGCGCGGCCCTGGTGGCGCGCACCATCGCCGAGGTGCGGCCCGCGCACGTGCTGATCGAGGGCCCGGCCGACCTGAACCCCCGGCTGGACGAGCTGCTGCTCGGCCACGAGCTGCCGGTCGCGGTGTTCAGCCACTACCGGGACGAGGCGCGGACGGCGACGTCCTGGGCGCCGCTGTGCGCGTACTCGCCGGAGTGGGTGGCGCTGACCGAGGGCCGGGCGGCGGGCGCGCGGGTGCGCTTCGTCGACCTGCCGGCCTGGCACGCGGCGTTCACCGACCGGGCCCGCCCGCTGGCGAACCGGTTCGCGGACTCCGAGGCCCGGTACGCGCGGGCCACCGCGCGGCTGTGCGAGGCGTTCGGCACCGACTCGCCGGACACCCTGTGGGACGGCCTGGTCGAGCTCCCCGACCAGGCCGGCCTGGCCGAACGGCTGGACGCCTACTTCGAGTTGGTGCGCGGCGACGCGGCGGCGGACGAGGGCGACGCGGCCCGCGAGGCGTACATGGCGCGCTGGGTGCGGGCCGCGCTGGCCCGGCGGGACGGGCCGGTGCTGGTGGTCACCGGCGGCTTCCACACGCCCGCGCTGCGGGCGCTGGTGGCGTCCGGCGCGCCGGAGCCCGGCTGGCCGGCGGTGCCGGAGCCGCCGGCGGGCGCGGTCGGCGGGAGCCACCTGGTGCCGTACTCCTTCGCCCAGTTGGACGCGTTCGGCGGCTACCAGGCCGGCATGCCCTCCCCCGGCTACTACCAACTGCTGTGGGAGCTGGGCCCGGTGGGCGCGGCGGACGGCCTGGTCGAGCGCGCGGTGCGGCAGTTGCGGGCGGCGAAGGTGCCGGTGTCGACGGCCGACCTGATCGCGGCCCGCACCCTCGCCGAGGGCCTGGCCGCCCTGCGCGGCCACCGGACGCGCTCGCGCGCCGACGTGCTCGACGGCCTGGTCTCCGGGCTGGTCGGTGAGGCCCTGGAGCGGCCGCTGCCCTGGCAGGAGCGCGGCCGTCCGGATGCGGGCGGCGACCCGCTGGTCCGGGCGCTGGTCGCGGCGGGCACCGGCGACCGGCGCGGCCGGCTCCACCCGGACACGCCCGCGCCGCCGCTGGTCCACGACGTGGCGGCCGAGCAGGCCGTCTGCGGCGTCGAGCCGGGCGAGGCGGCGGCGGCCGACCTGACGACGCCGGAGGGCCTGCGGCGCAGCCGCTTCCTGCACCGGCTGCGGGTGTTGGAGATCCCCGGGCACGTCCGGGCGGCCGGGCCGACCGGCGGCGGCGACCCGGTCTTCACCGAGCGCTGGGAGCCCGCCCCGGGCGGCTGGGCGCACCGGCGCGACGCCGCGCTGATCGAGGCCGGCGCGTACGGGGCCCGGCTGGCCGACGCGGCCGCCGTCGCCCTCGCCGGGCGGGCCCGCGCCGCCGACGCGGACCCGGCGGACCTCGCCGGGCTGCTGTTCGACGCCGTGCTGTGCGGCGTCGGCACGCTGGCCGGCGAACTGCTCGACACGCTGGCCGAGCGGATCGGCCGCTCCCCCGAACTCGGCGCGGTCGGCGAGGTGTTGGCCACCACCCTGGACCTGTGGCGGCATGACCGGATCTACGGGGTGGCCGCCGATCCCCGGCTCGCCGGACTGGTCGACGCCGCGCTGCACCGCGTGCTCTGGCTGGCCGAGGGCCTGCACGGCGGCACCGGCGTCGACCACGCCCGGCTGCGCGCCACCGCCGCCGCCCGCGACGCCCTCCGGCACGCCGCCGCCGTCCTCACCCTGGACCGCCCCACCGCCCTCGCCACCGCCACCCGCGTCGCCGCCGACCCGGCCGCCCCGCCCGACCTGCGCGGCGCGGCCCTCGGCCTGTGCTGGTCCCTGACCGCCGCCGAACCGGCCCCGGACGCGACCGGGCCCGTCGGGTCCGCCGGCTCCGTCGGGTTCTCGGCCGAGGCGGTCGCCCGGCAGGCTCGGGCGTGGGCCGGGCAGCCGGAGCGGTTGGGCGACTGGCTGTCGGGGGTGTTCGTGCTGGCGCGCGAGCAGTTGACGGGGCCCGCCCTGGAATCGGTCGATGACACGTCACTGTTCGATTCGCTGGACACGATCGTCACCGGGCTGCCGGACGGCGACTTCCTCTCCGGCCTGCCCGCACTACGCCAGGCGTTCGGCTACTTCCCGCCCCGCGAGCGCGAGCGGATCGCGGAGCGCCTGCTGGCCCGCCGCGGCCGCACCGGCTCGGCCCGCGCCCTGCTGCGCACCAGCGCCGACCCGGCCCTGCTCGCCCGCGCCGCCGCCCTGGAACTCGGCGTCACCGACCTACTGTCCCGCTACGGCCTGACCCCGACGGCCCCGGACGTCCCGGATACCCTCGCCCCGCCCACCGAGGCGCCGACCGCCGAGACGCCCGCCACGCCCCTGCCCCCGAGCACCACCCCGACCGCCGCCCTCCCCGACGAGGGCCTGGAGCGCTGGCGGCTGATCCTCGGCGCGGCCGCCGAGCGCTGCACCGGCGGCCTCGGCGAGCACGCGGCCGCGCGGGACGCCGCGCTGGAGTGGCTGTACGGGCGCGACCCGGAGGCGGGTCGGCGCGGGGTCCGCCGCTCCGGCGGGTCGCGGCGGGGCGGCGGCGAGGCGTCCCGGGTGACGCCGGTGGACTGGCTGGAGGACGTGCACCGGCTGTTCCCGAAGGAGACCGTGGAGCGGCTGGAGCGGGACGCGGTGGAGCGCTACGGGATCGACGAGATCGTCACCGATCCGGAGGTGCTGTCCCGGGTCGAGCCGAGCCAGTCGCTGCTGCGCGCCGTGCTGCGCACCAAGCACCTGATGAACCCCGAACTCCTCTCCCTGGCCCGCAGGTTGGTGGAGGCCGTGGTGCGCGACCTGCTGGACCGGCTGCGTCCGGAGGTGCGCCGGGCGTTCACCGGCGCGCGGGCGCCGGGCCGCAGCCGGATCCCGCTGGCCCGGGACTTCGACTTCCGTTCCACCGTGCGGGCGAACCTGGCGCACTACCAGCCGGAGCACCGGCGCCTGCTGATCGAGCGGCCGTACTTCCACACCCGGACGCGGCGCACCCTGGAGCAGTGGCAACTGGTGCTGCTGGTCGACCAGTCGGGCTCGATGGCCGGCTCGGTGATCCACTCCGCGGTGACGGCGGCCTGCCTGTGGAACCTGCCGGGGCTGCGCACCCACCTGGTGGCGTTCGACACCTCGGTGGTGGACCTGACCGAGGAGGTGGCCGACCCGGTGGAGCTGCTGATGCGGGTGCAGTTGGGCGGCGGCACGGACATCGCCCGGGCGGTGGACTACGGGGCCGGCCTGCTGGACAACCCGCGGCGCAGCATCGTGGTGCTGGTGTCGGACTTCTTCGAGGGCGGCGACCCGGGCCGACTGCTGTACGGGGTGCGGAAGTTGGTGGAGCAGGGCAGCACGGTGCTCGGGCTGGCGGCGTTGGACGAGGAGGCCGACCCGGTGTACGACCGCGAACTGGCGGCCCGGATGGTCGGGTTGGGGGCGCACGTGGGGGCGATGACGCCGGGCGCGCTGGCCGCGTTCGTGGCGGAGAAGGTGGGCCGGTGAGCGCGCCCCGGGCGGACCTGCTGGCGCTGGACGCCGACACCCTGGCCGCGCTGGCCAACCGCGGCCTGGTGAAGCGGGCGGCCCGCGAACTGGAGGCGGGCACCGGCCCGTCGACAGAGCTGGGCGCGGACGGCGAGGTGTCCGCGGTCTTCCCGGACGGCAGCCGGGCCGCGCTGCCGGCGGGCGTGCCGCTGGACGCCGGGACGTGCAGTTGCGCGGCGCCGGGAGTGTGCCGGCACCTGGTCGGGCTGGTCCTCGCCTACCAGGCGCGGCAGGACGCCCCGGTGGACGAACCGCTCCCCGAACTGCCCTGGTCGCCGACCGAGTTCGACGACGCGGCGCTGCTCACCGCGTTCGGCCGGCCGGCCCTGGCGGCGGCCCGGCGGGCCTGGGAGCGGGGCGTCCGGGTGACGGTGCAGCGGGTGGACGCCGAGCACCCGGCCCCCTCGGTGGAGCTGCCCAGCTGCACCGTCCGCTTCCCCGTCCCGCACAGCCTGAACTTCGCGCTGAGCGGCGCGACTTCGGCCCGGCACGGCGAGCTGGTGGCACTCGCGGTGTGGGCGTTCCGGTCCGCCGACGCGGACGGCACCCCGTCCGGCGCGACCCGCACGGCGGGTGGCCGCGCGGCGGCTACCGGACCGACCGCCGAACCGACCGCCGAACCGGCGGCCACAGCGCCCTCGTCCGGCGATGCCACGGCAGCCCCGGCCCGAACTCCCCGGCGTACCACCGCAGACGGCACCACCAGCACCACCGCGAAGAGCGGTGCGCGCACCGCCGCCGCCCCGCCCGCGCTCGCCGCCGTCACGGCGCTCGCCGAGGAGCTGCTGCGCACCGGTACCTCCCGGAGCGGCCCGGTGCTGCTGGCCCAACTCTCCCGTCTGGAGCGCGACCTGACGTCCGCCTCGGCGCACTGGCCGGCCGCGGCGGCGGCCGAGTTGCGGGGGCAGTTGGAGGCGTACGCGGCCCGGGACACCCGGCACGACCCGGACCGGGTGGCCGAGTTGCTGGCGGAGCTGTGCGCGCGGCACCGGGCATCGGACCGGGCGCTGGCGCTGGGCACCGGGGAGAGCGCCGTCACGCAGCTGCGCCGGACCAGACTGGTCGCGCTGGGCTGCCGGGTGTCCGGCCGGAGCGCGGCGGAGCGCGAGGTGGCGCTCTACTTCGCGCAGCCGGACGCCGCCATCGCCCTGGTGCTGCGCCGGAGTTGGACGCTGGCGGAGGGCCAGGACGGCACCGGGGCGGCGCTGGCGGCGCGGCGGCTGCTGGGCCATCCAGTGCGGGCGCTGGCGGGGGCGAACCTGGTCAGCGAGTCGGTGTCGCGCAGCGCCGGGCGGGCGGTGGCGATCGAGCGCGGCCGGATCGCGTCCACCAGCGTCACGCCGCTGGGCGGTGCCTGGGCGTCACTGCCCGCGCCGCTGCTGCTGCGCGACGCGGCGGCCCGGCTGCGCGCGCTGGGCGGGCGTCCGCCCCGGTTGGTGCGGCCGCGGATCGAAGCGGAGAACGCGCACGTGCTGGCCATCGCGGAGGTCGGCCCGCTGGGCTACGACCCGGCGCGGCAGCGCCTGGAGGCGGTGCTGCGGGACGAGTCGGGGACGGCGGTGCTGCTCTCGGCCGAGCACGACGCGCTGTGCCCGGGCCGGGTCGACGCGCTGGCGGCGGCCCTGGAGTCCGGTGCGGTGTCGCACGTCAGCGGCCTGCTCCGGCAGGAGGCGGGCCGTCCGGTGCTCGATCCGCTGGCGGTGCGCGGCGCGGACCGCCTGGTCCATCCGGACCTGGCGGCCGAGACCGACCCGCGCCCGTTCGCCGTCCTGCCGTCGGCCGGCGGTGATCCGCTGACGGAGGCGCTGGCCGCCGGCCGCACCGCGCTGGCCGAACTCGCCCGCACGGGGCTGGAGTCGGCTCTCCCGCACCGGCTCGCCCCGGCCGCCGCCCTGCTGCGCCGCACCGGTCTGCGCGGCGCGGCCGCCCTGCTGGACGCGCTGGCCGCCGACCCGGTGCCGCTCCGCTGGGCGGACGCCGCGATCCACCTGCTGACCGCTCTCGATCTGCACCAGGAGGAGGCAACCGGGCCCGGGGCCCCGGCGTCCTCCCTTCCGGCGGCCGGGTAGCGCGGCTCGCCGGACCGCTCACGAACGGGAACCGATGACTCTGCGCCGCCGCCGTCAACTTGCCTGGTCCCTGCGGGGTTTGGCGCTGCTGCTGGTCCTGGTCCACCTGTTCGGCGGGTACGGCGCCCGCTCGGGCGGGCTGGTGGAGGCGGAGCGGCTGTTCTACTACCCGGTGCAACTGCTCGGCACGGCGCTGGTCCTGGTGGTGGTCTCGCTGATCGTCGAGTTCGAGTTCCGGACCAGGAGTTCGCAGATCGGCTGCGCCATCGCCCTGGTGGCGCTGATCGGCGTCACGGCGCCGTACGCCTTCCTGATCCTGGTCTTCGGCGGCGACGGCCGGCCGGTGAAGCGGCAGGCGCACCCCGAGCACCCGGACCGGACGCTGACCGTGACCGACATCTCGGGCTCGATCGACCCGTTCTACCGGGTGGAGGTGCTGGCCGGCACCGGCTGGTCGGCCCGGCACTGGGAGCTGGGCGAGTGGGGTGAGGGCAGCGGGCACGGCTCCTACCAGAGCGCCGAGTGGTCCGGCCCGGACCGGATCACGGTCACCTCGGACGAGGAGGTCGCCGTCTTCGTCCTCGACCCGGCCACCGGCCGCCCGGGTACCGCGCAGGTCACCAGGCGCTGAACGCCCGCTCCCGGCAAGGGGTTTCAGTACCGGGTGATGGTCGGGACGTGGCAGCGGGCGGCGGAGTCGTCGGCCGAGTGCCCGGCCTCGACCCGGTAGCCGCCGCTGTCGGGGGCGTACCCGGCGAAGCTGACGGTCAGCAGGCTGGGGTGGCCGTCGACGGTGCGGGTGAAGCAGAGGCCGCCGTCCGGTTCGTCGGCGGCGGGTTCGTAGCGCCAGCCGGCGGCGACGGCCGCGCCGCGGTAGTGCTCGCGGATCCGCTCGCGCGGGCCGGGGCCGCTGTAGGCGCCGCCGGCGTACACCCAGGGGATGCCGGAGTGGTCGTCGAAGCAGCCGGACTCGGTGACCGGCCCGGACCGCCCGGCCCCGCCCCCGTTCCCGGCCTGCTCCGGGACGTCCGGCGCGGCACCGGCGGGCAGGCCGAGGGCGGTGACCGCGGCCTCCAGGCCGCGCACCCGGTCACCGCTGCCCCGGCAGCCGCGGCCGGGGGCGGACTCGTCGAAGACCCCGAACGCGTACCCGCCCGCCACCACGACCGCGATCACCGTGACCGCTCCCCACCGCACGACCCACTTCACCGGACCGCGCTCCTTCCGCTCGTCGGAACGCCCGTCAGCCGGTCGGCCGGGGCGCGGGAGTCCCGCTCTGCTCGGCCGGGTCCCCGCAGCCGGTCTCGGGGTCGTACGTGCTGTGGCCGAGGGCCAGGCGGTAGACGTCGGGACCGAGGGCGTACTCGGCCGAGGGCCAGCCGTCGGCACCGGCGCCGGACGCGGACGCGGGCCGGAAGCTCAGCGTCAGCAGGGTGGGGTGGCCCTCGGCCTGCCGGGAGAGGCACAGGCCGCCGTCGGGCCGCTCCCGGTCGAGCCGCCAGCCGTCGGCCGCGGCGGCGGTGCGGTAGAAGTCGGCGATCTCGGCGCGCGGGCCGGGGTGGCGGTAGAGCCGGGCGGAGTGCAGCCAGGGGGTGTCGAGGGAGTCGCCGCCCACGCAGGCGGTGTCGACCGGCAGGCCGGCGTGGACGGTGCCGGCGGGCCGGGTCACGAGCACCGCCCCGGGCGGCGCGGCCCTGCCGATCGCGAGGCCCTCCAGGACGGACAGCCGGTCCCGGCTGTCGGCGCAGGAGGCCCCCTTGACCTCGAACCGGTCTCCCAGCAGGGGGTTGCACCCGGACACCGCCGGCACCACCAGCACCGCCAGTACTGCCAGTACCGTCGGCGCCAGGCCCGCCCCTCGTCCGGCGATCCGTCCCGCCACCCTGGCACCACCCCTCCGCCTCCTGGAATGATCATCACTCCGGAAGCCCGCAGCCTACCGAAACCCCGGGCCGGCGCCGCTCCGGAAAAAAGATCCGGAAACTTCTCACGCCCGTGTCGATCCGCGCCCGCGCCGTTCGACCTTGGGATAGAGAGGGTCGGAGCACGGCCCGGCGAACCAGGAACGAGGAGACGGCGATGGCCAAGTACATGCTGATCATGCGGGCGACGGACGAGACCCTGGCGAAGATGATGGAGACGCCCTTCGAGCAGATGCTGGAGACGGTGGGCCGGTTCAACGAGGAGCTGATCCGGGCGGGCGTGCTGATCGCCGCCGAGGGCCTGGACGACCCGTCGCAGGGCGTGGTGGTCGACTTCGCGGGTGAGCAGCCGGTGGTCACGGACGGCCCGTACGGCGAGACGAAGGAGCTGTTCGGCGGGTTCTACCTGATCGACGTCGCCTCGAAGGAGGAGGCCGTGGAGTGGGCCAAGCGGCTCCCGGCGCTGCCGGGTTCGAAGTGCGAGGTCCGCCGGGTGCCGAGCATCGACGAGTTCCCGCAGGACAACGAGTGGGTCGCGCTGGAGCGGGCCTGGCGCGAGCGGACCGGCCAGCTCTGATGTCCCCGACCGACGACGACGGCCTGCCGGGCCCGGACCCGGGCCCGGACAAGGGCACCGGCACCGGCACCGGCACCGGCACCGGCACCGACGCGGCGGCGGTCGGCGAGCCGGCCCGGCGGGCCGTCGCGGCGGTCTGGCGGATCGAGTCCGCCCGGATCGTCGGGGCGCTGGCCCGCTACACCGGCGACTTCGCGCTCGCCGAGGACGTCGCGCAGGAGGCGCTGGCCGAGGCGCTGGTGTCCTGGTCGCGCGACGGCGCGCCCGCGAACCCGGTGGGCTGGCTGCTGGCGACCGCGCGGCGGCGGGCGATCGACGCCTTCCGCCGCCGGTCGGCGCTGGACGAGCGCTACGCGCTGCTGGCGGGGCAGCTCACCGAGGGCGGGGCGGTGACGGGCGCGGCCGCCCCGGCGGCGGACGGGCGGGACGAGCTGCCCTGGGACCCGGACCGGATCGACGACGACGTGCTGGCGCTGGTGTTCACCGCCTGCCACCCGGTGCTCGCCCCGGAGGCCCGGGTGGCGCTCACCCTGCGGGTGGTGGCGGGCCTGTCCAGCGAGGAGATCGCCCGCGCCTTCCTGGTGCCGGTGCCGACCGTGCAGGCCCGGATCACCCGGGCGAAGAAGACCATCGCGGCCGCCCGCGTCCCGTTCGCGCTGCCGCCCGCCGAGGAGCGCCGGGCCCGGCTGGGCGCGGTGCTGAGCGTGCTGTACGTGGTGTTCACCGAGGGCGCGACGGCGACGGCGGGCACCGACCTGCTCCGCACCGACCTCGCCTACGAGGCCGTCCGGCTGGCCCGGACGCTGGCCGCGCTGCTGCCCGACGAGCCCGAACCGCACGGCCTGCTGGCCCTGTTCGAGCTGACGGCGGCCCGCTTCCCGGCCCGCACCGGGCCGGACGGCGAGGCGGTGCTGCTGGAGGACCAGGACCGCACCCGCTGGGACCACGGCGCGACCCGCCGCGGCCTGGCCGCCCTCGGCCGGGCCGGCGCGATCGGCCGCGGCCTCGGGCCGTACGGGCTGCAGGCGGCGATCGCGGCCTGCCACGCGGGGGCGCCGTCGGTCGCGGAGACCGACTGGGAGCGGATCGTGCTGCTGTACGAGGCGCTCGGCCGGGTCGCGCCGTCGCCCGTGGTCGAGTTGAACCGGGCCGTGGCGGTCGCGATGGCGAGCGGCCCGGCGGACGGGCTGGCCATCGTCGACGACCTGCTCGCCACCGACCGGCTGCCCGGCTCCCACCTGCTGCCGGGCGTCCGCGGCGAACTGCTCGCCCGCCTGGGCCGCACCGCCGAGGCCCGCGCCGAGCTCGAACTCGCCGCCCGCCGCTGCCGCAACGCCCGCGAACGCGCGGTGCTGCTCCGCAAGGCGGCCGCCCTGGACTGAACGACGGCCGGGCCCCGGAGCGGCACGACCCGCACCGGCGGCACGAACCGCACCGGCAACACGACCCGACGGGCAGCACCGGAAGCACCCGACCGGCCTGGGGAGCGCGCGGCGCCGGCCCCCGCCGGGCGGGTGCCGGGCCCTCAGTGCCCGAGCGGGGCGGTCCAGTTGAGGACGGTGCCGCCGGTGGGCGGGGCGGTGACGGCGAGGGCGCCGCCGAGGGTGCGGGCGCGCTCCTCGATGTTGCGCAGGCCGCTGCGGCGGCCCTGGGCGGGGATGCCGATGCCGTCGTCCTGGACGGTGAGGGCGACCTGGCCGCCGGCCGCCTGGAGGGTGACCTCGACCCGGCCGGCCCTGGCGTGCCGGGCGGCGTTGCTGAGCGCCTCGCCGAGGACGGCGACCAGGTGGTCGGCGACGGCGGGCGGCACGTCGGTGTCGAGCAGGCCCTCCATGCTGAGCCGGGGCGCGAAGCCGAGGGCGGCCTGGGCCTCCTCGACCACGTGCACGGCGCGGGCCCGCAGGCCCTGTCCGGCGCCGGCCTCGCGGACCCGCAGGCCGAAGATCGTCGACCGGATGATCTTGATGGTCTCGTCCAGGTCGCCGACCGCCCGCAGCACCCGGTCGGACGCCCCGGGGTGGTCGATGAACCGGGACGCGCTCTGCAGCGTCATGCCGGTCGCGAACAGCCGCTGGATGGCCAGGTCGTGCAGGTCGCGGGCGATCCGGTCGCGGTCCTCCAGGACGGCCAACTGCTCGGCGTCGCGCCGTCGTTCGGCCAGTTCCAGGGCGAGCGCGGCCTGGTCGGCGAAGCCCAGCAGCGGGTCGGTCTCGCGCTCGGTGAACTCGGGCTCGCCGCTGCCGCGGACCAGCAGCAGCACCCCCTCGGTGTGGCCCTCGGCCCGTCCCAGCGGCACCGCGACGGCCGGGCCCATGCCCTCGAAGCGCGGCACGCAGCCGGGGTAGCGGGCGTCCCCCGCCAGGTCGGGCGAGGTCACCGGGAAGCCGGCCGCGCACGCCGCGCCGGAGATCGTGCCCTCCAGCGCGACGTCCAGCCCGACCCGGCCGTTGACGTCGCCGCCGAGCGCCAGCTCGATCCGCAGTCCGCTGCCGTCGGGCAGCGCGGTCAGCACCTCGGCGAGCTTCGCGCCGGAGATGTCGCAGGCCCGCTGGGCGATCAGCTCCACCACCTGGGTACGCGAACTCCCGGACAGCAGACGGCGGTTGATCTCGGCGGTGGCGGTCAGCCAGCGCTGCCTGCGCTGCGCCTCCTCGTACAGCCGGGCGTTGTCGATGGCGACTCCGGCGGCCACCGCGAGGGTGGCGATCACCGACTCGTCGTCGTCGTCGAAGCCGGCCGCGCCGCGCTTGTCGGTCAGGTAGATGTTGCCGAACACCTCGTCGCGGACCCGGACCGGCAGGCCCAGGAAGGTCCGCATCTCGGGGTGGTGGGCGGGGCAGCCGGTGGACGCCGGGTGCCGCTTGAGGTCCTCCAGGCGCAGCGGCTGCGGGTGCCGGATGAGTTCGCCGAGCAGGCCCTTCCCGGTGGGGTAGGGGCCGATCAGGGCGATCTCCTCCTCGGTCAGGCCGACCGTGATGAACTGCGAGAGGGTGTCGCCGTCCGGGCCGATGATGCCGAGCGCCGCGTACTTGGCGTCGGCGAGGACGGCCGCGGCCTCCACGATCCGGCGCAGCACCTGGGTCAGTTCCAGCTCCCGGCCGACCGACAGGACGGCCTCCAGCAGGCTGTGCACCCGGTCCCGGGTGCCCCGGGCCACGTCGATGCGGGCCTGCAGCTCGGCCAGCAGCTCGTCCAGCCTCAGCTGCGGGAGCCGCGACCGCGGTTCCTCCTGGCGCACCGCGTTCCTCCTCGTCCCGGTCCCTGTCGCCGATTCTCGCAGACGCCCGGGGCCGGGTGGACCAACGGGGTGCGAATGCGATAGGCCGGAACCGGCAGGTCATGGCGCACGGGCGCGCGGCCGGAGCGGCGCCGCCCCGGCCCGGGGCGGCCGGGTTCAGCGGCGGGCGGTGCGCAGCACGAGCGCGGCGAGCGCCTCGGGGGCGCCCGGCTGGTGGCGGACGCCGGGGAAGGCGTTGACGTCGACGGCGACCGGGCCGTCCGGGCCGGGCAGCAGGTCGACGCCGTACACCTGGAGGCCGAAGGCGGGCCCGGCGGCGAGGGCGAGGGCGCGTTCCCGCTCGTCGGGGGTCCAGGGGCGGCGTTCGGGGGCGCCGTCGGCGAGTTCGGAGCGGCGCTGCTCGGCGAAGACCCGGTCGCCGACCACCCAGACCTTGCGGTCCCAGCCGTCGCCGCCCACCGGGCGCTGGGTGAGCACCGGTTCGCCGGGCCACCGCGCGGCGAGCGCGCGCCACCGCTCGGCGGTGTCGGCGCGGGCCACCAGGTCGTCCTTGCGGCTGTGCCGGCTCTTCACCACCACCGGCCGTCCGTCCCAGCGGAGTTCGCCGAGGACGCCGAGGGCGAGGGTGGGCGCGAAGGGCAGGCCGGCGGCCCGGGCGGTGCGCTCCATCAGGTCGCGGTCCTGGCAGTCCCGGGTCGCCTCGGGCGAGTTGAGGACGGCCGCGCCCGACTCCCGGTACGCGGCGGCGCGTTGGAGCGCCTCGGGGCTCCGGGCCTTGAGCAGGACGACGTCCGCCGGTTCGCCGTCCGGGACGAACAGGTGCCCGTCCGCCTCCAGGAGGGCGCGGGCGCCGGCCAGCAGCGGGTGGCCGGGCTCGCGGGCGACCAGCGCGACCCGCACCGCGCCCGGGCGTGCGGTCGCCGGGCGGTGCCGGCCGGCGGTCGCCGGGCGGTCCGGGCGCACGGTCACCGGGCGGTCCGGGCGCACGGTCACCGGGCGGCCCGGGCGTCGCTGAGCAGCTGGCCGGCGGCGGGCGTCGGCCAGGACGAGCCGGTGCGGGCGAGCCGGACCACCGCGTCGGCCACCCGCTCGACGGCGCGCGGGACTTGGCGGAAGCTCGGGAAGTCGTTGATGTCGACGACCACCGGGCCGTCCGGGCCGATCAGCACGTCCAGCCCGTACAGGTCGAGGCCGAACACCTCGCCGACCTGCGCGGCCAGCGCGGCGACCTCGCGCGGGATCGGCACCGGGCGCTCCACGGCGGGGTGGTGCGGGTGCAGCGGCGAGGTGCGCCGGGTGGCGAAGAACTCGCCGCCCGCGCAGTACACCTTCAGGTCGCAGCCGTCGTTCGGGACGTAGGGCTGGGCGATCAGCAGGCCGCCGTCCGCGGGGGCGGTCAACTCGGCGAGCTGATCGGGGTGTTCGATCAGGTGGACGGCGCGGCCGGAGGAGCCGTCGGCGGGCTTGACCACCAGCGGGTAGCGGCGCGCGGCGACCGCCGCGAACGCGGCCGGGTCGGCGGCGGCCCAGGTCCGCGGCATCGGCAGGCCGTGCAGCGCGGCGACCACGGCGGCCTGCGCCTTGTCCCGCACCGGGCGGATCGCCCGGGCGTCGTTGACGGTGGTCAGGCCGGCCGCGGCGGCGGACTCCAGCAGGCCGAGGCCCGGTCCGCCGGAGACGGTCTTCAGCACCCAGGCGTCGTGCTTGCCCGCGCGCACCAGCTTGGCGAGGTCGAGCAGGTCGGCGCCCGGCCGCAGTACGTCGACCCGGTGACCGGTGGCCCGCAGGTGGTCGACCACCGCCAACGGCATGCCGTCGTTGCGGTAGTGCTCCTCCACCAGGAAGCAGAACCTCATGTGACCCACGTGCCCCCACCCCATTCCCACTGTTCCCCTCCGCCCCCGCCGGACTCCCCCGGGGCGGATCGCATCGGACCACCCTCCCACGGATCATCCGCCGGATTTCACCCAGGGTGTCCGGGAACGGATACAGCAGGGTCACAGCCGGGTCGCCGGGCGGCTGGAACCGCCGGGCCCGGGCATGACGTTCACATGACGCCCCCTTGGCACACTCTTTGAGGAGGACCGTGTGCACCCGCTGCTGCGACCGCACGCCCGGCACGACCTGACCGACCGTCCCGCCCCGGCCCGGCTGGCCTACCCGGCGGACGACGTGCTGGTGGTCTCCGGCCTGCCCGGCAGCGGCAAGAGCACCCTGATGCGGCGCTGCGCCCGCGTCCGGGTGATCGACTCCCAGCACACCCGGGCCGCCTTCGCCCGCGCCCTGCCCCGCGTCCCGTACGCGCTGTACCGGCCGCTGGTCCGGATCGCCCACTACCGGGGGCTGCGCGCGGCGGTGCGGGCCGGCGGCCCGCTGGTGGTGCACGACTGCGGCACCCTGCCGTGGGTCCGCCGCGCCCTGGCCCGGGCCACCGCCCGGCAGGGCCGCCGGCTGCACCTGCTGCTGCTCGACGCCAGCCCCGCCGAGGCCGCCGACGGCCAACTCCGGCGCGGGCGACGGGTCTCCCGGTACGCCTTCGCCCGCCACCGCCGCGCCTGGGGCGCCCTGCGGGCCCTGGCCACCGCCGACGGCCCGCTGCCACCCGGCCTGGCCTCCGCCGTCCTGCTCCCGCGCGAGGCCGCCGCCCGCCTCCGCGCGATCGAGTTCACCCCCGCCCCGCAGGTGCCCGCCCCGCAGCTCCCCGCCCCGCAGGTGCCCGCGCCGCGCCTCGGCGCCGCCCCCCGGGTTGCGGCGAACGGCTGAGCCGCCCCGCGCGTCGCCCGCCCCCGCACCCGCCCCTGGCTACTCTCCGGCCATGGCCACCCCCGCACCCCACCCGCCCCGGCGCGAGGCCCTCGCGCAAGCCCCGGCACAGCCGCCCGCCCTGACGCCGGACCGGGCCGGGCCCGGCCGGGCGGTCCGGGGGCCGGAGGCGCGGCGGGTGGCCGACCGGCTGTCGGCGCGCTTCCGGGTGCCGGTCGAGCCGCAGGACGAGCCGGCCGGCGGACGGTGGACGCTGCGCTGGTACGACGGGCCGACGGTGGCGGCGGTGCGGTGCGCGCTGGGGCGGCTGCTGCCGGACGGGGTGGCGGCGGCGGACTTCGCGGTGCGGCGGGACGTGACGGTCCGGGCGCTGGCGCTGGCGGCGATCCGGGAGACCCGGGCGGGGGCGATGCACCGGGCGGTGGGGAGCTGGGGGCAGCGCTACCACCTGGAGCGGCTGCTGGCGGAACGGGAGCACCCGGACCGGCCGGAGGGCCCGCGCGAGGCCGCGATGCTGGAGCGGCTGCTGGCGGCGGCGACCGCCGAGTCGGCGCGGGGCCCGGCGGCGCCGGACCTGTCCCGGGCGTTCGACCTGGTGGCGCGGGACGGGGTGGCGTGGCTGCTGCCGGACCACCGGCTGGCCGGCCCGGCCGACCGGGACGGCCTGGCCCTGACCCCGCTGGAGTACCTGACGGCCCGCTACGCGGCCGGCGTGCACCGCACGGCCTGGGAGACCGCGCTGGCGGTGCTGCCGCTGCGGACGGCGGTCGCGGCCGCGCACGACGACCTCCGCCCGGAGCCGGACGCCGCCCGCGCGGCCCTCGCCCTGCTCCCCGCCCTGCGCGCCCAGCTCGCGGCGGAACTCGACACGATCGGCGACCGGCTGGCCGCCGCCGTGGTCTAGACCCTCCGCCGCTCCCGGCCTTGACGGCACCGGGCCGTCGCACTCGGCATCCCGCTCCCCCCGCAGCCGAGTTGACGAGGCATCAGGCGCTCCGGGCGCCCGTCAGAGTTCGGCGTCGCGGGCCAGCAGGGCGGCCTGGACGCGGTTCTCGCAGCCGAGCTTGGCGAGGATCCGGCTGACGTAGGTCTTCACGGTGGCCTCGCTCATCCGCAGCCGGGCGCCGGTGTCGGCGTTGGAGAGCCCCTCGCCGAGGAGTCCGACCACGTCGCGTTCGCGCGCGGTGAGCACGGCCAGTCGGCGTCTGGCCTGTTCGCCGCGCGCGGTGGCGGGGCCTTCGGCGAGGGTGTCGACGATGTGCCGGGTGGCGGCCGGGGAGAGGAAGGCGTTGCCGGTGGCGGCGGCCCGGACGGCCTGGATGAGTTCGGCGGGGGCGGTGTCCTTGAGCAGGAACCCGGCGCCGCCGGAGGTGATCGCGCGCAGCACGTTCTCGCGTTCGCCGAAGGTGGTGAGCACCAGGGCCCGGGTGCCGGGGGCGGCGCGGGGCAGTTCGGCGAGCGCGCTCAGCCCGTCGAGCACCGGCATCCGGATGTCCAACAGCAGGACGTCGGCGGCGAGTTCGCGGGCCAGCCGGAGCGCCTGGGCGCCGTCGGGGGCCTCGCCGACCACCTCGATGTCCTCGGCGGAGGTGAGGATCATCCGGATGCCGGCCCTGATCAGCGGCTCGTCGTCGGCCACCAGCACTCGGATCACCGCACGCACCCTTCGTTCCCGGTCCGGCTACACCTTGCCATGGAAGTGCTGCTTCTCCACCAGCAGGCCGTCCTCGAAGCAGAACCGCAGGATGTCCTGGTCGCTGTCGGAGTCGGTCTTGCTGTCGCTGGCGAACCAGCGGCAGTGCGCGCCCGCGGGCACCGGCGGGCCGAGCTTGCGGAAGTCGCCGGTGAGGAAGTCGCTGCCGACGGGCAGGCGTTCGTTGACGGACTGCTCGCTCTGGCCGACCTCGATCGAGTCGTAGAGCCGCATCGGGACGGTGGCGTCGCGCAGGGAGCTGACGAACATCAGGGCGCCGACCACGGCGACGGCGGCGACCGCGCCGAGCACGCCCAGCGCGCCGATCGCGCAGCCGACGGCGGGGCTGCGGCGGCGCTTGTCCGGTTCGGCGGCGCCGCCGCCGGCGAGCAGGGCGAGCTCCTCGTCCTCGGGGACGGCGGCGCGGGCGCCCTCGGAGGTGTAGGGCAGCACGCCGGCCAGCCGGAAGCCGCCGTCCGGGAGCGGTCCGCTGTGCACCATGCCGCCGAGCAGCCGGGCGCGTTCGCGCAGGCCGGTCAGGCCCTGGCCGCCGGAGACCGCCGCGCTGCCGTCCGTGCCGGGGCCGTTGGCGACCTCGACCACCAGCGCGTCGGGCTCGTAGCGGACGGTCAGGGTGATCGCCGCGCCGGGGGCGTGCTTGTGCGCGTTGGTGAGGCCCTCCTGGGCGATCCGGTACGCGGCGTGGCCGGTGGCGGCGGCGAGCGGGCGGGGGGTGCCGCGGTGGCGCAGCTCGACCAGCGCGCCGGCCGCGCCGGAGGTCTCGGCGAGGCGGTCGATCGCGTCGACGCCGCCGGGGGCGGTGGCGGTGTCCTCGCGCAGCAGGCCGACCACCTCGCGCAGTTCGCGCATCGCGCCGGTGGCGGCCTGGCGCAGCACGGCGACGGCCTCGCGCTGCCGCTCGCCGAGGGTGCGGTCGACTTCCAGGGCGCCGGTGTGCACGGCGATCAGGGCGAGCTGGTGGCCGAGGCTGTCGTGCATGTCCTGGGCGATCCGGTGGCGTTCGCGCAGCCGGGCCTGGCGGGCGATCATGACGCGTTCGCGGAGCAGCTGCTCGTTGCGTTCGCGCAGGCTGTCGAGCAGGGCGACGCGCTGGGCCCGGTAGCGGCCGATGACGGCGGGCAGGACGCCGACCAGCAGGTAGCCGGCGACGCACAGGCCGAGCAGGACGGGCAGCGGCAGGTGGTCCTGGCGGCGGTTGTGCAGGACGCCGCTGCCGAGCAGCCCGAGGAAGCCGAGCGCCAGCACGGCGGGGGCCCGCCAGGGCCGGTTCAGCCGGCGGCCGGCCGAGTAGCCGGCGGTGACCAGCAGCGGCAGGAACCCGAGCGGCCCGCCCATCCCGGCCGCCGCCAGCACCAGCACCGGCCCGGGCAGCCCGCGCCGCAGCGCGAACAGCACCGCGCTCGACCCCACCACCAGCGCGGACGGCCACCCGCCGTTGTCCGCCGCCTGCAGCAGCGCGGCGAGCCCGCACACCGACAGCCCGCCCAGCACCTCCCGCACGGCCAGCCGCCACCGCCAGGGCCCCGGGAACGCCCGTCCGATCCACGTCCGCATCCTCACCCCCCGACCCTAGCGAGCGCCCGGCCCGCCCCGATGCCGCCGAAAGTCGCCGCCGCGCACCGACCTTCGTCGGCGGAACCGGAGCCGCGACCGGTACCGGGGCCGGGGTCGGGGCGCCGCCCCGCTACGCGTCGGTGTGCGAGCCGCCGATCGGACGGGCGAGGGGCGGGCCACCGTGGCCGAGTGGGCGGCGCATCGCGTTGACCAGGCGGACCTGGGCGCGGGCGACGTCCCGTCCGGCGGCCAGGAACTCGGCCTCGGTGAGCGGCGCCCGGAGCGGTCCGGCGGTGCGGGCGACCCGGTCGAGGAAGGTGTCGACGGCCCGGCCGAAGCGGTCGGCCTCGGCGGCGACGTCGGCGGGCGCGACCAGGCCGACCCGGGTCAGCACGGCGCTCCACTCGGCCCAGTCGTAGTCCCAGGCGGTCCGGTCGGCGTGGGCGCGCTTGAGCAGCGTGGCGAACGCGGCGTAGTGGCCGAGCAGTTCGCGGCAGACCTCCAACTGCCGGTCGCGCGACCACTGCCGGTCCTGCCCGCGCCGGGTGACGAACCCGCCGAGCAGCACGCCCGCGCTCGCGGAGAGCGCGCCCGCCGCGGTGGTGACCAGGACGTCCAGCAGCGCCATCCCGACCCCCGTACGGCTCGCCCGCCGTTCCACCCTGCCGGTGGACCAGCCGTCCTGGCAACCGAGTTCGGCGGCTGCCGGAAGGCGTCGCCGCGGCGGGCGCGGACGGCTTCGGCTCGCGGGCCCGCTCGACCGCTCAACCGCTCGACCGCTCCCGCGACGAGCACGACGAGCACGACGCGTACGGCCGGCGCCTGGTCCGGCCCTGGCCGACCGCCGCCTGCTGGAGGAGCGGGCTCCCACCGGGCCGACCCCTCGGGAGCACCGCCTCCTGCCGGGCGCCCCCGGCGGGGTACGCCGCGCGGTCACCGACCCGCTCACCCCGCAGGAGCGTCCGGGGCGGCCGGGCGGTGGACGGTGAGGCTGCCGTAGCGGGTCAGGGCGGCGGCGGGGTGGGTGCGGTCGGCGGGGGCGGGGCGCAGGACGGCGTCCAGGAAGGCGAGGGTGGCGGCGGCGGTCAGTCGGGGGCTGGCGGTGCGGCCGAGCGTCCCGACGACGGCGGGCAGCGGGGGCAGGTAGAGCGGGGCGTCGGTGAAGCCGAGGTGGGCGGCGCCGGGGACGGTGACCCGGTAGCTGGGCGCGCTGTCGGCGGCCAGCGCCTCGGTGAGCCGGGGCAGGTAGCGCGGATCGGTGGCCGGGGTGGGCTCCTGGGTGAGGGCGAGCACCGGCCGGTGCAGGGCGGGGTCGGCGGGGCCGTGCGGGAAGCCGTCGAGGTCGACGGCGGCGGCGAACCGGGCGTCCTGCCGGGCGGCCTGGAGCGCGGCGGCGCCGCCCATCGAGTGTCCGGCCGCCGCGGCCCGGCCGGTGTCGATCCGGCCGGCCAGCGGGTCGGTTCCGGCGTCCAGGGCGGTCAGTTCGGTGAGGGCGAAGCGCAGGTCGGCGGCCCGGACGGCGGTCCACTCGGCGGCGAGCCGCTGGTCCGCGTCCCGGTCGCCGGTGGAGGAGGTCGCGGTGCGGACGGTCCGGCCGTCGTCGAGCAGCACGGCGGCGCTGTCGTACGGGTGGTCGAGGGCCGCCACCAGGTAGCCGTGCGAGGCCAACTCCTCGGCCCAGGCGGTGTTCTGGGTGCGCGCGCCGCCCGATCCGGGCGAGAACAGCACCACCGGGAACCGCCCGCCGCCGTCGGCCGGCGGGGCGTCCGGGACGGACCTGGTCCGGGCCCCGGCCGCGTCGTCGAACAGGAACCCGGGCAGCTTGACCGCGCCCGCCAGCGCGTCGGCCACCGTCCTGGCCTCCGCCGCCGTCCGCCCGAGGTAGCGGGCGCGCGGCGTGCCGGCGGGCATCTTCCGAGCCGGGTACCAGAGTTGGACGACGACCGTGCGCCGGTCGGCCGGGTCGGCGGTGAAGGTCTCGGGGCGCTCCGGGTCGGTCCACTGCACCACCCGGGTGCCGACCGCGAACGGGCCCGACGGCACCGGGAACACCGGCACCGCGAACGCCCACGCCGCCACCGGCCCGGCCGCCACCAGCCCGACCCCGGCCGCCGTCGCCGGCACCGCCGACCACCAGCGGGCCCGCCACGCCGGACGGCCCGGAACCACTGGACGCCGCAGCGCGGGCGCGAGGACGAACGGCAGCGCGAGGGCGCCGCCCGCCAGCACCGGCACCAGCTGCCAGCGCACCCCGAGCACGCCCAGCAGCGCCGCGGCGAGGACGAACGCCCCCGCCGCCGCGACGGCGGCCCTCGGCCGGGCGGCGGGCGGCAGCCAGCGCACCGCGAGCAGCGCGAGGGCGGCCAGGACGGCCAGGAACTCCGGAGGGGACATCGACGGTCCCGCGATGGTCTCGATCACGCCGCCATCCTGCGAGCGGCACCCCGCCCGGCACATCGGCCTCCGGTCGCCACCGCGCTGCCACCCCGGACCGCCCGGCGGGCCACCGCGCTGCCACCCCGGTCGCACCCCGGAGCGCCCCGGCGGGCCCGGCGGGCGGCCGCGTTGCGACTCCGGTCGGTACCGGCCCTCCTCCTCCGGTCGTACCCGCCCCCGCCCCCGTCCCCCGCCGGGATCATGCGCACCGGCCCGGCCCCGGCCTACCGTGGCCGTGCCGGGCGGCCCCGCCCGGCCCCACCTGCCCCGTCCACCCCGTCCGAACCGTCCGCAGCACCGACCGACGGAAGCACGCCACGCCCCGGGCCGCCGGGGCCGCGGCGGTCCCGTCCCCCGGGCGAGAGGAACGCGCGATGACCCGCACCGCCACCAGCACCACCGAGCCCGCCACCGCCGAGCCCGCCACCGTCCTGCGCCGACTGCCGCCCGCCGTACGGGAGTCGGTGCCGCCGCTGCTGTTCCTGCCGCCGCTGCTGCTGCACGCCGCGGCCACCCGCCCGGCGGCGGGGCTGCCGCTCGCGGCGGTGCTGACCGTCGCGCTGGTGCTGCCGCTGGCGTGGCGGTGGCGGGCGCCGCGAGCGGTGTTCGGGGCGGTGGCGGGGGCGGCGCTGGTGCAGTGGCTGGCGGGGGTCCAACTCCCGGCGGACGCGGCGCTGTTGGTGGCGCTGCACGGGCTGGCGGCGCGGACCGGGCGGCGCGGGACGCTGCTGGCCGGCGCGGTCGCGGAGGCCGGGGCGCTGCTGGCCTGCCTGCGCTGGGCGGGCCCGGGCGCGTTCCCGGCGACGTTCGTCGCGCTGACCGCGACGGTCGTCGCGGCCGCCGCCCTGGGCACCGGCGTCCGGACCGGCCGGGCCCACCTCGCGGTGCTGGCGGAGCGGGCCGCGCACCTGGAGCAGCGGCAGGAGCAGCTGGCCCGGCTGGCCGTCGCCGAGGAGCGGACCCGGATCGCCCGGGAGGTGCACGACATCGTCACCCACAACCTGTCGGTGATGGTCGCGCTGGCCGACGCCGCCGTGCACGCCCGGGAGCAGGCGCCCGACCGGGCCGCCACCGCGATGCTCGGCGTCTCCGAGACCGGCCGACAGGCGCTGGCCGACATGCGGCGCTCGCTCGGCCTGCTGCGCGCCGACGCCCCGGACCCGGACGGGGAGTTGCAGCCGCTGCCCGGCGTCGCCGAGCTCGCGGAGCTGGCCGAGCGGATGCGGGCCGCCGGGCTGCCAACCCGGGTGGACGTCCGGGGCGACGCGGCCCGGCTGCCCGCCACCGCCCAACTGACCGTCTACCGGCTGGTGCAGGAGGCCCTGACCAACACCTTCAAGCACGCCCCGACGGGCACCTGCGCCGAGGTCCGGATCGACTGCTCGGCCCGGGCCGTCACGGTCGACGTCACCGACGACAACCCGGCCGCGGCCCGGCTCGGCGCCCGGTCCGCCCCGCCCGGCCACGGCCTGTCCGGCATGCGCGAACGCGCCGCCGCGTACGGCGGCACGCTGCGGGCCGGACCGCTCCCGGGCGGCGGCTGGGGCGTGCACACCCGGCTCCGGCTGGACGGCGCGGCGGCGGCGTCCGGATGACCCCGATCAGGGTGCTGGTCGCCGACGACGAGGCGCTGCTGCGGCTGGCCTTCGACACCGTCCTCGGCACCCAGCCCGACCTGCTGCCGGTCGGCGGGGCGGCGGACGGCACCGAGGCCGTCCGGCTGGCCCGGGAGCTGCGTCCGGACGTGGTCCTGATGGACGTCCGGATGCCCGGCACCGACGGGATCGAGGCGGCCCGGCGGATCGTCCGGGAGTGCCCCGGCACCAAGGTGCTCATCCTGACCACCTTCGACCTCGACGAGTACGCCTTCGCCGGGCTGGCCGCCGGGGCGTCCGGCTTCCTGCTGAAGAACACCCGGCCCGAGCAGCTCCTCGCCGCGATCCGCGACGTCGCCGCCGGCGACGCCGTCCTCTCCCCCCGGATCACCCGCCGCCTGCTGGAGGACGTCCGCCCGCACCTGCCCGCCGCCCCGGACCACCGCGACCACCGCGACCTCCCCGACCCGTCGGCGCGGCTCAGCGCCCGCGAGCACGAGGTCCTCGTCCAGGTCGGCCGCGGCCTGTCGAACGCCGAGATCGCCGCCGCCCTGCACCTCGCCGAGGCCACCGTGAAGTCCCACCTGGGCCGGATCCTCCCGAAACTCGGCCTCCGCGACCGCGTCCAGGCCGTCGTCCTCGCCCACCGGGCCGGCCTGGTCCCCCCGGACTGACCCCGCACCCGCACATTCGTGTGATCAGCACCGCGACGTCGTCCGCACGGTGGCCGTCGCGGCGGGGCCGGTCGGGGCGTCAAACGGGGGACGGGCGCGGGCCGTCCGGGTGACGCGCAACGGCGCGTCGGTAGGACAGGTATGACAAGGGGATCATCGGCCGGTATGTCGACGCCTTCCGCCTCGCCTTCCACCGCACCGTCCGCCGCGCCCGTCGGCCCCCGCCCGCCCCGCCCCGACCGCCGGCACCGCCGCAGCCTGGCCGCCCTCACCGTGCTCGCCACCCTCGCCGTCGGCTGCTCGGCCCTCGGCGGCGCGCCGGAGCAGGACGCCGGCCGCAGCTCCGTCCCGGCCGCCCCGCCCGCCGTCGCCGCCGCCGAAGCCCAGGCCGGTGCCCAGGCCGCCCCCGCCGTCCAGGCGGCACAAGCGGCGCAGGCCGCACAGGCCGCACAGGCCGCTCTCGCCGCGATGCCCGCCGCCCGCCCGCAGGCCGCCACCGGGCAGGAGCTGAACGGCCGGGTCTCCGCCGCCGAGCACGAGGCCGTCGTCCGGCAGGCGCTGGCCGCCGCCCAGCGCTGGGGCCTGGCCGGGCTGCCGCTGCGCGCGCCCGCCCCGCCCGCCGTCAAGCCCGAGCTGGCCGACGGGCCCGGCGTCAAGCGGGCGGCGGGGCTGCCGCCGGTGGTCTACCGCGTTCCGACCAGCGACCGGGTGATCTTCCTGACCGTCGACGACGGCGCCGAGAAGGACCCGCGGTTCGCCGCGATGGCCGCCGAGCTGGGCGTCCCGATGACGGCGTTCCTCTCCGACTACCTGGCCCGCTCCGACTACGGCTACTTCCGCGCCCTGCAGGCGCACGGCGTCGGCATCGACAACCACACCCTCACCCACCCCGACCTGCGCCGACTGGGCCCGGACGCCCTGCAGCGCGAGATCTGCGGCCAGCAGGACCGCCTCCAGCAGGAGACCGGCGCCCGCCCCCGGCTGTTCCGGCCCCCGTACGGCGAGTACACCGAGGCCGCGCTGCGCACCGCCGCGTCCTGCGGGGTCACCGCCGTCCCGCTGTGGAACGAGGAAGCCTTCCCGGACCACCTGGAGTGGCGCTACGCCGACCAGAAGTTCCACCCCGGCGACATCGTCCTCACCCACTTCCGCGCCCCCGCCGCCGACTGGAAGGGCACCATGCCCGACATGCTCCGCCGGGTGGTCGACGCCGCCACCGCGCAGGGCTTCGCCGTCGCCCGCCTGGAGGACTACCTCTGAGGGCCCGGGGCCCGGCGGTCACCGGCGTCCGGCTGCGGCTCGCTCTGCCCCCGCCCGGCCCCCGCCCGGGCCGAATGCCCGAGCGGCGGGCCGCTCCGGGCGTTACGATGCCGCCCGACCGCCGTCGAAGGCGTTCGAACCTAGGGGGGTTCCGTGCGTGCCGTGCGTGCCGAGGGTGTCGTGAGTTCCGGAAGACGCGAGCCGCACCTGGTGCGCGCCGCCGACCTGCTGCGCACCTCGGCGGTGATGATGCTGCTGCTGTCGCTGCCCACCCTGCTGCCGGTGTTCCTGTGGCGGCACGAGCCGTACGGGCCGGGGGCGCTCGCGGTGGTGTCCGGCGCGATGTTCGGCGCCGCCTTCGCGGGCACCGTGTGGTGGTGGCTCCGCTACTTCGCCAAGCGACTGACCCGGCCGTTGGACGGCCTCCCCCCGGGGCTCGAACTCGCGCCCGAGCAGGAGGAGTTCAGGGCGACGGTCCGCCGACTGGCCCTCGCGATGCTGCCGGCGCTGGTGATCCTGACCGTGGCCGACGTGGTGAAGCAGTTCCCCGGCGGCGCCCTGCCGGCCGGCGCCGCCGCCGGGCTGCTGGTGGTCTCCCGCCGGGTGGCGGCGGCCGAGCGCAAGCGCGGCGGCCGGCTCGCCTACCTGCTGATCCCGGGCCCGCTGCACACCGGCACCCGGCTGTGGCTGGCCCGCACCCCGGCGCCGTGACCCCCCGTCGTCGGAGCCGTGCCGGTGAGGCCGCTGCTGCTGCCGCAGGCTCGGCGCACCCCCGTCCCGGCCGCCGCGCCGGACTTCGCGACGCCGCTCGGCCCGCTCGCGTTCACCGCCGCCCCGGACGGCACCGCGCTGCCCGCCCGGCCCGACCGGCTGTGGCGGCTGCCGTCCGGGGCGCTGCTCGCCCGCTGGTCCGGACCGGACACCGAGCTCGAACTGCTGGTCACCGCGTACCGGCCCGAACCGCTCGACCCCGCCCGCACCGCCACGGGCGCCTGCGGGGCGCTCTGGTGCCTGCGCGCCCGCCGCGAGGTGCGCCCGGCGTTCACCGCCGCGCTCACCGACCCGCCGCCCGGCACCGGCTCCGGCTACGACGGCGGCCAGCACGTCGCCGCCCTGGAGGTCGACGGCGGCGGCCACCGGCTCACCCTGCACGGCCCGGACGCCGAGGCGATCGGCCTGCTCGCGGCCACCGACCCGGACGTGCCGACCCGCTGGGCCGGGCTCGCCCCCGTCGGCTGGGGCGAGCACTACCCGCCCGGACGGCCCGCGCTGCACTGGACGCTGCCCGCGCTGCCGCCCGGCGAGCACGTGCTGCTGTCCGCCTCCGCCGCCTGGCTGCCCGCCGACCCCGCAGCCGAGGAGGACGAGGACGACCAGGCCGCCCGGTGGGGCGCGCTCACCCACCCGGACGCGATCCTGGCCGCCGCCGCCCCCGGCACCCCCGAACCCCCGGGCGCGCTGCGCCGCAACCGCACCCGCCGGGCGAGCCGGATCGGCCCGGCCTGAGCCCCGTCGCCGGAACCGGTCGGACCGGGGGCCGTGGCCCGGCGAGGCAGGCAGGCAACCGCGGGGGCGGCAGGTTCGGTCGGCTTGCCGGACGTCCTGGGGCCTGCGGGCGTCCCCGGCCCGTACCCCTCGGGGCCCGGACGCGGCGCCCGCGCGTCGCCGTGGCCGGTCATCCGGACAACGGCCCCGGGCGGCGTTCCCAGCCGCTACCTTCGGGGCAGGGGACGGACGAAGTGGGGTGGGACGTGGACGCGTTACGGCCGGGCGACCCGCGGAGGGTCGGTGAGTACCGGCTGCTGCGGCGGCTGGGTGCGGGCGGCATGGGCGAGGTCTACCTCGGCCGCAGCCCGGGCGGGCGGACGGTGGCGGTCAAACTGGTCCGCGGCGAGTACGCCGCCGACCGGGAGTTCCGCGACCGCTTCCGCCAGGAGGTGGCGGCGGCCCGCCGGGTCGGCGGGCAGTGGACGGCGCCGGTGCTGGACGCCGACACCGAGGGCGCGCACCCGTGGGTCGCCACCGGGTACGTCGCCGGGCCGCCGCTGAGCGGCGCGGTCCGCGAGTTCGGCCCGCTGCCGCCGGCCGTCGTCCGGGCGCTCGGCGCGGGGCTGGCCGAGACGCTGGCGCACGTGCACGGCATGGGCCTGGTCCACCGGGACATCAAGCCGTCCAACATCCTGCTGGCCCTGGACGGGCCGCGCCTGATCGACTTCGGCATCGCCCGCGCGCTGGACGCGACCACCGCCCTCACCCGCTCGGGACACGTGGTCGGCTCGCCGGGCTTCATGTCCCCCGAGCAGGCCGGCGGCCGCCCCGCCGGACCGCCCGGCGACGTCTTCTCGCTCGGCGCGGCGCTCGCCTTCGCCGCGACCGGGACCGCCCCGTTCGGGGAGGGCGTGACCGCGGCCGTGCTGCTCTACCGCGTCCTGTACGAGGCGCCCGATCTCGGCGGGCTGGACGGCGCGCTGCGCGCGGTGGTCCTGGACTGCCTGGCCAAGGAGCCGGAGGACCGGCCCGACCCCGCCGAACTGCGCCGCCGCCTGACCGCCGCCGGCCCGGAGACCGTCCGGCTCGGCCGGCACGGCTGGCTGCCCGCCGCCGTCTCCGAGTCGGTCGGCCGACTCGCCGTCGAACTCCTCGCCCTGGACGCCGAACCCGCCGAACCCGCCGAGCCCGCCGAACCCGGCGAGCCCGCCAGCGCCGTCGAGCCCGTCGACGCGGCCCCGACGCACCCGCCGACCGCCACCGACGGCCCGACGCCCGCCGAACGGCCGTCGGGCGAGCAGCCGGTGGTGCTCGGCAGGCCGACCGCACCGCACCGCCGGACCGGCCGCCGGGCCCTGCCGATCGTCCTCGGCGCGGCCGTCGCGGTGGCCGTGACCGCCGGCGGGGTCGCGCTCTGGCTCAGCCGTGACACCGCCGCCCCCGCGCACAGCTCCGGGCCCGCCCCCGCCGCCTCGGCTCCCTCCCCGAGCCCGTCCCCCAGCCCGTCCCCGAGCCCCTCGCCGTCGCCGTCGCCGTCGCCGACCAGTCTGGTGCCGGCCGCCTTCCTGGGCGTCTGGCAGGGCGGCGTCCACCACATCGACAAGGACGCCCTGGGCACGTACCGGATCCAGTTCTCCCCCGGCAACCCAGGCGCCAACGTCGGCCGCGCCTCGACCACCTGGGAGAGCGTCGGCGTCCCCTGCGGCGCGGTGGACGAGCTCGCCTCGGTCAGCGGCAACACGGTCACCGTCCTGGAGACCGCCACGTCGCCCAGCGGGAGCTGCGCCGGCGACGTGGCCCTGAAGATCGTCTTCACCCTCACCGACGACGGCCACCTGATCGCCCAGCAGGACGGGTTCGACGACGTCCGCCTCTCCCGCCAGCAGTGACCGCCCCGGTCGGATCGGCCTCAGTCGTCGGCCTCCACCCGCGCCGGCCGCTGCCGCTGCTCCGGCCACCGCTCCCGCTCCGGCCCGCCCGGTTGGCCTGACACACCCGACGCGCCCGGCTCGCCCGGGGCGGCCGAGACCGGGAGCCGGGGCAGCGCGTACGGGTGCTGCTCGCGCAGGAACGCCACCAGGTGCTCGCGCAGCTCGCAGCGCAGTTCGAAGGCGTCGGCGCCGTTGGCGGCGGTGGCCAGGGCGCGCACCACCAGGGTGGTGGGGGTGGTGTCGACGACCTGGAGGGCGCTGCCCTCGCCGTCCCAGCGCGGGTTCTTCGCCAGGTAGGCGTCGAACTCGGCGCGCAGCAGGTCGACGGGCGTGCGGTGGTCGAGGTGCAGCAGGGCGGTGCCGGTGATCCGGTCGGAGCGGCGCGACCAGTTCTCGAACGGGCGGCCGGCGAAGTACGACATCGGCATGACGATCCGGCGCTGGTCCCAGGTGGCGATCACCACGGCGGTCAGGGTGATCTCCTCGACGGTGCCCCACTCGCCGCCGACCACCACCACGTCGCCGATCCGGGCCAGGTCGCCGAAGGCCATCTGGATGCCCGCGAACAGGTTCGACAGCGCGCTCTGCGCGGCGATGCCCGCCACCACGCCGACCAGTCCCGCCGAGGCCAGCAGGCTGGTGCCGACCACCCGCACCGCCGGGAAGGTCATCAGCATCGCGGCCAGCGCCAGCACCGCGATCGCCGCCTGCAGGATCCGCCCCAGCAGGCCCGCCTGGGTGCGGGCCCGCCCGGCCCAGGCCGCGTCCCGGCGCCGCACCGCGAGCCGCACCGCCCCGTCCAGCACCAGCCCGGCGGCCCGGGCGGCCAGCCAGCCGCACGCCCCGATGGTGACCAGCACGAGCAGGTGCCCGACCCCGCCGGGCGCCCGCACCCACGGGCCGGCGGCCAGCAGCAGCCCGCAGGCGGCCACCGCGAGGATCGGCTTCCGGCACCCGCGCAGCACCTGCGGCACCGTCCCGGCCCGGGCCGGCAGCCGCCGCGCCACCGGCTCCACCAGCCGGTCCACCCCGTACAGCACCAGCCCCACCGCCGCACCGGCCGCCACCAGCCGCACCGCGCTCCACCACCACACCGGCCCGGCCTCCTGACGCCCTCGACTCCGGATCCCCCGCCGCCTTTCCGCCCCGGGCGGGTTCACACCCGCCACCGGGGCATACGCGCAGTCGCCACCGGACCGCCGGACCGGACCGCCGAGGAAGGAGCCACCCGCCGTGCACCCCGTCGAACCAGCCCCGCGCGCCACCGACCATGCCGCCACCCCCGCCCCCATCCCCGTCACCATCCCGGAGCAGCGCCCATGAACCCCGTCGAGCGCGCCCTGCGCGCCACCGACCGCGCCCAGCAGCGCCACCGGGGGCCGGCCTTCGTGGTCGGGGTGGTGAAGAAGTACGGCGACGACCGGGGCGGGCTGCTGGCCGCGCTGATCACCTACTACGGCTTCGTGTCGCTGGTGCCGCTGCTGCTCCTGCTCTCCACCGCGCTGGGCTTCGTCCTGCACGGGCACCCGGAGGCGCAGCGCGCGGTGCTCGACTCGGCGCTCGCCGATTTCCCGATCATCGGGGACCAGTTGCGCGGGAACGTGCACTCGGTGCGGGGCAGTGGTCTGGCGCTGGTGGTCGGGGTGGCGGGGCTGCTCTACGGCGCGCTCGGGATCGCGCAGGTGCTGCAGCACGCGATGGCGGAGGTGTGGAACGTGCCCGGGGTCCGGCGGCCGGGCTACTGGTCGCGGCTGGGGCGCAGTCTGGCGCTGTTCGGGGTGCTGGGCGGCGGGCTGCTGCTGAGCACCGCCGCGGCGGCGCTGGTGGGTGCGGCGCTGGGCGGTCCGGCGGCGCGGGTGGGCGGGCTGCTGCTGTCGGCGGTGCTCAACTCGCTGCTGTTCCTGGCCTGTCTGCGGATCCTCACGCCGAAGGAGGTGGCGGCCCGCGCGCTGCTGCCCGGGAGTCTGCTCGCGGGGCCGCTGTTCACCGTGCTGCAGGCGTTCGGCGCGGTCCTGGTGGCGCACCAGTTGCGGCACGCCACCGCCGTCTACGGGTTCTTCGCGACGGTGATCGGCCTGCTGTCCTGGCTCTACCTGGCCGCCCAGGTCACCGTGTACGCCGCCGAGTCCAACACCGTCCTGGCCCGCCGGCTGTGGCCGCGCTCCCTGCTGCAACCGCCGCTGACCGGCCCGGACGAGCGGGTGCTGGCCGACATCGCCCGCCAGGAGGAGCGCCGCCCGGAGCAGCGCGTCGACGTCGGCTTCGAGGACCCGCCGCCGGACGGGGAGCGGCCGGACGACGGGGAGCGGCCGCCGGACGGGAAGCGGGCGGACGACGGCTCCTGACCGGGGCGCCGGCGTCCGGGGCGTCCGGCCCGGGGTCAGCCCTGGGCCGGGGTCAGCCCTGGGCCGGGGCGTGCGCGGTCAGGAAGGCGCGGACGTCGGGGAGGGCGCCGTCGGCGAGCAGGAAGGCGCCGTGGCGGGAGCCGGGGTAGATCTTGAGCTGCTTGACGGGGGCGACGGCGGTGGCGTGCAGTTGGGTCGCGGTCCGGGGGAAGCGGCCGTCGCCCTCCTCGGCGGCGAAGAAGCTCGGCACGGTGCCGGTCAGGACGGCCTTCGCCGCGTCGGACTCGCCGGGGTAGCCCTCCGGGGAGCTGAGCGAGACGACCGCCTTGATCGGCAGCGGCGCGCCGGCCGGGTCGGCGGCGGCCTCCAGCGAGGCGCTGGCGCCCTTGGAGGCGCCGACCAGCGCGACCGAGGTGGCGCCGTGCGACTTGAGCAGCTGGATCGCGGCCTTCACGTCGCCGGGCCCGCCGCCGCCGGCCATCCAGCCGACCACCGCGTACCCGGCGGCGGTGAACTCGTCGTAGTACGGCTGCCAGTCGCACAGCGAACCGCCGGCCTGCGGGGCGAAGACCAGGCCGACGGCGGCCTTCCCGGCGGTGGAGTCGCGGTAGTAGGCGCCGAGATCGGCGCCGGGGGCGGCGAGTCGGAACGCGCCCGCGCTCTGGGCGGGCGTCAGGCAGCCGTAGGTCTCGGCGGCGGCCGCGCTGCTCGTGGCGGTGGTCGTCTCGGAGCCGTCGGAGCCGCAGCCGGTGGCGGCGAGCAGCAGGGCGGCGGTCAGCCCGAGCGCGGGCAGGACGGATCGCTTCATGGTGGTTCTCCCCCGTACGGCCGGGCGCACGTCTGCGGACGGTCCCGGCGAATGTGAGCGAAACGCTAGGCAGCGGGCCGAATAGGCGTCAATGGTCTGTACCAAAGTGTGAGGTTCGGTCACTTACCTTTGCCAGAAGGGCAATTGCCCGACCATGACACTGTCATGACCCTCACATGACCCGACCGACCGGGCTGTCCATGATGCGGATGCCCCGGTCGGCGGACGGCCCGGCGTGGTCGACTGGACGCGCCCCCCTCCTCGCACCCCAGGGAGACCGTCATGCTGTTCGCGCTGCCCTCGCTGGACGGACTGGAGTTCGCCCCGGTCTCCCGCCCCGAACAGGGCGAGGTCGACCCGGGCACCCGGTTCGCCTACCACGAGGACGAGGGCCTGGTGTGGGCCGACTACCGCGGCGGCGAGGTGGTGCACGGCCACCTGGTCGGCACCCGCACCGGCGACACCGTCGACTTCCGGTACGTGCAGCTCAACCGGGCCGGCGAGACCAACTCCGGCCACTGCGTCAGCGTCCTGACCCGCCTCCCGGACGGCCGGCTGCGACTGGACGAGACCTGGGACTGGGAGTCCCGCCCCGGCTCGGGCACCAGCGCGGTCGAGGAGGTCCTGCCGTCCTGACGCCCCCGCCGGGGCGCTGTCGGCGGGCGCTGTCGGTGGGCGCCGCTAGCGTCCGTGCCATGACTGCTGATCGTGAGACCTTCGACCCGCTGGTGCTGATCGAGTACGACCACCGGCCGGGTTCGTACGGCCTGCTGCTGACGGACGACCGGATGGTCGAGGTCGACGAGGCGTTCGAGGCGGCCGGGCAGCAGAACGGCGGCTACGGCTGGGAGGCGGTGGCGCGCTCCGCCGTCCGCACCCGGGCGCCGCACCTGGAGGGCCGGTTCCGGTACGACCCGGAGGCCGGCATGTTCGTCGCGTACGGGGACGACGGGGCGGCGCTGCGCGAGCTCGGGGCGCTGCTGGCGGAGGCGTTCCGCGACCGGGCGGCGCTGCGCGGGCTGCTCGACGCCGCCGACCCCGACTGGTTCGACTGACCGCACCCCTCACTGGTCGCACCTCCGGCGGCCACGCCGCTGACGTGCGAGAACGCCGGACGGCCGCCCCTCCCGACATGAGGGGCGGCCGTCCGGCGTCGTGCGTGCGGTCCGGTCCTACCGGAGCCTGATCAGGCCGATCAGACGGAGAGGACCTGGCCCGGGTAGATGACATCGGCGGAGGCGCCGATGGTCTGGGCGTTGGCGCTGTACAGCGCGTCCACCGAGGTGCCGTTGGCGGCCGCGATGGCGCTCAGGGTGTCACCGGACTTGACGGTGTAGCTGCCGCCACCGGCGTTGGTGGTGGTGCTCTTCTTCCAGGACTGGCGGCCCTGGTCGGCGGAGGCGGAGGCGGAGCTGTCGGTGTTGGTGGAGGCGGAGTCGGTCTGGGTGGTGGCCGACTTCGCGGACTTGGTGCTGCTGCTGGTGTTGCCGGAGGTCGCGTTGCTGCTGTTCGTGCTGCTCGCGGCGGTGGAGCTGCTGGAGGTGTCGACCTTGGCGGCCGCGCCGCCCTGGGTCAGACCCGCCTGCACGGAGCAGACCGGCCAGGCGCCCGGGCCCTGGGACGCCAGGACCTTCTCGGCGATCTCGATCTGCTGCGCCTTGGTGGCCTGGTTGGCCTGCGGGGCGTAGGCGGTGCCGCCGAAGGCGGCCCAGGTGGAGGAGGTGAACTGCAGGCCGCCGTAGAAGCCGTTGCCGCTGTTGATCGACCAGTTGCCGGTCGACTCGCACTGGGCGACCTTGTCCCAGGTGGACACGTCCGCGGCCGAGGCCGAGGTCGCCGTCACGAGGCCGGCCACCGGGAGAACGGCCACCGCGGTGCCCGCGACGATGGCGCCACGGACGCGGTTGCGCTTCCGGTTGCCCTGGTCGGCGGTGGTGGCGGTCTTGGTGGCGGCAGTCTCGTTACGGAAGATCATGCGATTCCTTTCGGATGCCCCGGGCAGGCAAGGCGGAACCAGGGGCCCGGAAGGGCCTTCGGTCTCTCGCGCTTGTGGATCGGACGGGGCGGTCGATGTCCGACCCGCTCTCCGTCGCGGTCACCCTGCCCGTCGGGCGGCTGGTCTGCCGCACCGGGGCGTTGGTTTCGGGTGATCCCGGGTAGTGCGCCCTGCACTGGTTACGAAGTTACGGGCGATCCGACGGAACTCCAAGCATTCCAAGGTTTATCCAGGTCAGAGGCTGGTTACCGCCGGTACAACGGCCTCCGGCGGGCGGACGGACCGCGATTTCCCGGGCCCGGCCGCCGGCCGCTGTGACCGGCCTCACCGGTTTTGACCGCCCCCGGCCGGGGAAGCGCGCACCCTCCGTGGCCCCCCGTTGACCGCGCGCCGACTGTCCAGCGATCCGGCTATGGGACGGGCCACAGCGGCCACCCACCGTGCACCGCGCCGTCACCCGCCGTGGCCGAACCAGCCCTCCGGGGAGGCCCGTTCAGGAGAGGGTGGTGAGCACCCGCGGCCCGTCCTCGGTGATCGCGACCGTGTGCTCGGAGTGCGCGCCGCGCGAGCCGTCCGCCGAGCGCAGCGTCCAGCCGTCGGCGTCGACCCGGAGCTTCGCCGAGCCCGCGCACCACCACGGCTCCAGCGCCAGGGTCAGCCCGGGGCGCAGTTCGAGGCCGCGCCCGGGGCGGCCGAGGTTCGCGACGTGTGGCTCCTCGTGCATGGTGCGGCCCAGGCCGTGGCCGCCGAAGTCGCCGTTGATCCGGTAGCCCGCGCCCTGGCCGACCTCGGCGATGGCCGCCGAGATGTCGCCGATCCGGTTGCCGGGGACGGCGGCGGCGATCGCCGCGTCCAGCGCGGTCCGGGTCGACTCGGCGAGCCGGACGTCCCGCTCGTCCGGGGTGCCGACGATGACGGTGACCGCCGAGTCGGCCACCCAGCCGTCGATCGACACCGCGAAGTCCAGGCTCAGCACGTCCCCGTCCCGCAGGACATAGGGGTGCGGCTGCCCGTGCAGCACCGCGTCGTTCACCGACAGGCAGATCACGTTCCGGAACGGGCCGCGGCCGAAGGACGGCTCGTAGTCCCAGTAGCAGGACTCGGCACCGCGGTCGGCCACCAGCTTCCGGGCCCGCAGCTCCAGGTCCATCACGTCCCGCCCGACCTCGGCGAGCGCCGACAGCTCGGCCAGCGTCTGGGCGACGAACCGGCCGGTGACGGCCATCTTCTCGATCGCCTGCGGGGTCTTCAGCTCGATCACGGCACAGCTCCCTGCCCGGCGGCCGCCCGGCCGCCCGGTCGTGAGGACAGCCGGTATTCAAATACCGGCGATGGACAGCGACACGCTAGCAGCATTCCGGTATTCAAATACCGCAGCACGGCCGCAGCGGCACCGTGGGAGCACCGCGGCACCGGCCCGGACGATCGCGGGGGCGCCGTCGCGCCCCCCGGCCCCGCCAGGCGGGGGCGGCTCAGCGGGCGGCATCGAGCAGCGCCTGCACGGCGGCCCTCGCCTGGCGGGCCGGGGCGGGGTCGCCGCCGATCGCGGCGGTCACGATGGCGCCCTCCGCGAGCAGCCGGACCGGCGCCGGGTCGGCGAGGCCGGCGGCCCGGGCCCAGTCGTCGAGCAGGGCGTGGAAGGCGTCCTTGTGCGCCCGCACCTCGGCGAGCACCGCCGGGGAGGCCGGGCCCAGTTCGCCGAAGGCGTTGATCCAGGCGCAGCCCCGGTAGCCGGGCTCGGCGAACCACTCCCCCAGCCAGTCGAAGGCGGCCAGCAGTCGGGCCCGGGGCTCCGCCGCCCGTTCGACCGCAGCCGTCAGCCGGGCCCGCCAGCGCAGGTCGCGGCGGCGCAGTACGGCCACCACCAGGTCGTCCTTCGCCGGGTGCAGGCGGTAGATCCGCTTCAGCGGCAGGCCCGAGGCGGCCCGCACCTCGTCCATGCCGACGGCGCGGAACCCCTTCTCGTAGAACAGCGCCTCGGCGGCGTCGAGCAGTACCTCGCCGTCCTGGCGGGTCTGGTCCTCGGTGAGCGGGGCGGGCATCGGCGGCTCCGGCGGGCTGGTCCTTGACGTGGAGAACGGTCGTTCCCTAGCGTAGGCCTCACCAGGATGGAGAACGTACGTTCTCCACCATCGCCCGGAGCCGCCGGAGGCCGCCATGTCCGAGGACCGCCCGCCCCACCCGCCCTTCACCCGCGCCACCGCGCTGGCCAAGGTCCAGGCCGCCGAGGACGCCTGGAACACCCGCGACCCCGAACGCGTCGCCCTCGCCTACACACCCGACACGGTCTGGCGCAACCGCGACATCTTCCTCACCGGCCGCGCCGAGGTCACCGCCTTCCTGACCGCGAAGTGGCAGCGCGAGCACGAGTACGCCCTGCGCAAGAACCTCTGGGCGTTCGAGGACGACCGGATCGCCGTCCGCTTCCAGTACGAGTGGCACGACGCGGACGGCCAGTGGTGGCGCAGCCACGGCAACGAGCTGTGGGAGTTCGACGCCCGCGGCCTGATGCGCCGCCGCGAGGCCAGCATCGACGACGTCCGGATCACCGCCGCGGACCGGCGCATCCACGGCCCCCGCCCGGCGTCCGAACGCGGCGGCCCCGAACTGCCGCTGCGCTGAGCCGGGCCCGGCCGGAGGCCCGGCGGCCGGGGCGCCCCCGGAGGTGCGGGCGCGCAGCACCGGCACCGCCCCACCGCCACCGCACCGGCCGCCCCGACCGGACCCGGTAGCGTGTCCGCATGGTGCGAGTCCCCCTGACCCCCGAGCAGATCGAGGCCGGCCGCCGCCTGGGCACGCTGTTCCGCGAGACCCGGGCCGGCCGCGACCCCGCCACCGTCGCGCAGAGCGCCGGCATCTCCCCCGAGACCCTCCGCAAGATCGAGATGGGCCGTCTCCCCAGCCCCGGCTTCGGCACCGTCGTCGGCCTCTGCGCCGCGCTCGACCTCCCCCTCGACACCGCCGCCCGCGTCTGGCTCGGCGCGGACGACTCGGCGCTGCTCTGAGCCTCCGCCTCCAGGCCCCCCAGGTCGCCGGGCCGGTGCCTCAGAGCCGCTGGAGGTAGACGTGCAGCGTGTAGGGGCCGCCGACCTCGGCGGTCTCCAGGTGGCCGGAGAGGGCTCGGCCGCCCTCCAGGCCGCAGGTGACGTGGATGTTCGGGACGCCGTCGCGGATCTCGCCGTTGCCGGCGACCTCGGCCAGCCGGCCGGCGGTGTGGACCTTCTCCCAGGGGCGGTCGGCGTTCATGGTGGAGACCGTGAAGGAGCGGGCCGCGCCGACGAGCGAGACCACGGCCGCGTCGGTGATGCCGCGTTCCCCGGCGATCGCCGCCAGGGCCTCGATCGCGTCGCCGTCGTCTCCGAGGATGATCAGTTCCACCGTCCCGCTCCGTTCCGTCCCCAGCCGATGGGCCCGAAGGGCCGCCCCCGACAGCCTCTCCCGGGGGCGGCGTCGCGCACCAGCGGTTCGGGGAGTCGCGCTGATCACGCGCGAGCCGCCGGGACACCTTCCGGGTTTCCGCTGCGCGGCCGGGCCCGCTCCGGTAGACCCTTGGTGGGAGCCGGAGTTGACGAAGGAGCGGTAGATGCGGGCAGGTGCCCGAGGAGTACCGGACGTGCAGGGCGGCGAGCCGTACGACCCGCTGACGGACCGGGAGTTGGCGGCGGCCCGAGCGGCCCGCGCGAAAGCGGGCGCTCTCGCCGGGGAGTTGCGGACGCTGATGGGCGAACGGCCCTCGATCACCTGGACCGGCGGCGGCGCGGTACGGGTGTCCGTGCGGGTGCGCGACGGGCGCGGCTGGGAGCGGGCGGCGGCCGTCCTCGCCGTCCTGGCCCGGGGCGACCGGTTCGGGCACCGGAAGGCGCGCGGCCGGGAGTACCTGTGGGTCGAGATCGGCGGCGCGCCCGTGCCGGACGAGGAGTGGTGAAGCGGCGGGGAGCCGCGCGGCTACAGGTGGGCCAGCACCGCGTAGCGCTCGTCGTGGACCGGTCCGCCCCAGAGGGCCGGCTCGGATGCCAGGGAGTGGACGCGGAGGGTGCGGACGAGGGGGCGGAGGGCGGCGGTGAGGGTTCCGGCGGGGACGCCACCGGCCCAGGGGAGGCCCTCGGCGCCGGGGGCGTACGGCTCGACCGGGGCGCCGGCCTCGCGCCAGCGGCCCTCGACGAGCAGCAGCCGGCCGCCGGGGCGCAGGCGGGCGGTCCACTCGCGGAGCGCGGCGACGGGGTCGGGCAGCGTCCAGAGCAGGTGGCGGCAGAGCACCGCGTCGTAGCGGTCGCCGCCGGTCGGGGGGCGGCTCGCGTCGCCGACCAGGAAGCGACCGGTCAGCCCGGCGGCGGCGAACTTCTCCCGGGCGAGGTCGACCATCGCGGGGGCGAGGTCGACGCCGGTGACCCGGTGCCCGGCCTCCGCGAGGAGCCGGGCGAGCGAGCCGGTGCCGCAGCCGACGTCGAGCACGTCGAGCCCTGCGGTCCCCCCGAACCCGTCGCGCCCGTCGCCCCCGTCGCGCCCGTCGAGCCCCGCGCCGGGCAGCCACTCGGCGAGGCGGCGGCGCCAGGCCGCCCGGACGGCGGGGTCGCGCAGGCCGTGGTCGGGCTCCCGGTCGAAGGCGGGGGCGGCGGCGTTCCAGTAGGCGGCGACGGGGGTGAGCGGCTCGTTCATCCGTACACGCTCCCAGGCGCCACCGACATTCCCCGGAACGGCACGGAGGGCGCGGCAGCGCGGGGAGTTCAGCGGCGCCCGCTGCCGCCGCGGCGGCGGTGGGCGGCCTGGACGGCGCACACCGAGCGGTAGGAGAGGACGGCGAGGGTCGATTCGGCGGAGAGCACGGCGGCGGTGCTGCGCCAGGAGCTGATCGACAGCACGGACAGCGCGGAGCCGATCGAGCCGATCGAGAGCGCGGAGCCGACCGAGCCGATCGACAGGAACGAGCCGACCGAGCCGATGGAGAGGAACGAGCCCGTCGAGCCGAGCGAGAACCCGCGGGCCGCCGCCGCGCGCAACCAGGGCCGGGGTGATCGAGTGTCCATCCGTCCGTCTCCTTCTTCTCCTGGTGCTCCAGGGGCGGGTGCGGGGGCCGCACCGGCTCTGACCGGCCACGGTCAGGTGCGGGGGCTTTCCGAGCGGCTCCGGAACTGACGGTACGTCACTTTCCCCGCACCGTGCGTCCCGGGGCGGGGGCGGTGTGAGATCCGCCACGGCCCAGGCGATTGCGTGGACGCGTCCGGGTGCGGCAGGGTGAATCGACGTCAGGCCCCGCGTACGGCCCTGAATGCCCGGCAACTCCGGTCGGCGGGCGGACAACTGAACCAACCGCAGCGCCGTACGCCGCTCGATCGTGCCGCTCCTGCCGGGTCCGCCCGGACGGACGGCCGAGCCAGCGCCTCCCGTGACCAGTGCTCGACGGAGGCCAGTGCCCGGGGCAGATGTGCGCCCGTACGGTCACCTCGCCGGGCGATGCCGGAAGGAAAGCATGTGACTCGGATCTCGGTCCGGGGTGTCGCTGTCGTCTCCGCCACCGCGGTGACCGCCGTCGGCGCCGTCGTCGGCGTGGCTGCGGGCAGCGAGGGAAAGCCCGTCCAGACGGTCGACGTCGCGAGCGCCACGCTGTTCGCGGACGCGCCCACCGGGGAGCGGGCCCAGCACGTCAGCGACGGCATCGGCCGGCAGGCCGACGCCCAGCAGAGCGCCGCCGACGCCGCCGCGAAGAAGGCCGCCGAGGAGGCCGCCCGCCTGCAGGCCGCGGCCGACGCCCAGGCCAAGGCCGACGCGGAGAAGGCCGCCCAGCAGGCCGAGGCCGACGCCGCCGCGCAGAAGGCCGCGGACGACGCGGCGGCCGCCAAGAAGGCCGAGGCGGACGCCGCCGCGAAGAAGGCCGCCGAGGCGAAGAAGGCCAAGGAGGCGGCCAACCAGGCCGCGTCGGTCAGCGCGCTGGCCTCGATCCCGGCCGGCTCGGTGCAGGACACCGCCCGGCAGATCATCGGCGACGACGCCCAGTTCCAGTGCTTCAGCCAGATCGTGCAGCGCGAGAGCGGCTGGGACTACACCGCGTCCAACAAGTCGTCCGGCGCCTACGGCCTGGTCCAGGCGCTGCCCGGCTCCAAGATGGCCTCGGCCGGTGCGGACTGGCGCACCAACCCCGCCACCCAGATCAAGTGGGGCCTGAACTACATGAACAGCCGGTACGGCAGCCCCTGCGGCGCCTGGTCGTTCTGGCAGTCCCACCACTGGTACTGATCCCGGCCGTCCCCCGGAGCGGGTCCGCGCAGTCCGCGCGGGCCCGCTCCGGCGTTCCGGCGTTCCACCGCCCGGGCCGCCCGCTCTATGCTTCGGGACTGCCGGGACGGCCGGGGACGGCGGGGCAGGTTCCGGCGGCTTTTGCGTTATCCGCCGCTGCCCGGCGGATCTCCGAGGGTGTGAGGGCAGGACGCGAGAACACGAGGACGGGCCGGGCTGTGGACAGTGGGCGGGCGGCGGCGCTGGTCGGGCGGGCGCAGCGCGGTGACCGGCAGGCGGTGGCGGAACTGGTCGGCGGGCACCTGCCGCTGGTGTACAACGTCGTGGGCCGGGCGCTGTCCGGGCACCCGGACACCGACGACGTGGTGCAGGAGACCATGCTGCGGGCGGTCGACGGCCTGGCCGGGCTGCGCGACCCGGAGGCGTTCCGGAGCTGGCTGGTGGCGATCGCGCTGAACCAGGCCCGCCGCCGGCTGCGGGAGTCCCGGGAGCTGGAGGCGGTGCCGGACCCGACGGCGGTCGCCGACCCGGGGGCGGACTTCGTCGGCCTGACGATCGTCCGGCTCGGCCTGTCCGAGCAGCGCCGCGAGGTCGCGGAGGCGACCCGCTGGCTCGACCCGGACGACCGCGACCTGCTGGCGCTGTGGTGGCTGGAGGCGGCGGGCGAGCTCTCCCGGGCCGAGCTGGCCGCCGCGCTGGAGGTGACCCCGCAGCACGCGGCGGTCCGGGTCCAGCGGATGAAGGGGCAGTTGCAGGCCGCCCGGGTGGTGGTGCGGGCGCTGGCGGCCGTGCCCGGCTGCCCGTGGCTGGCCGAGGCCACCGCCGGCTGGGACGGCGTCCCCGGCGCGCTGTGGCGCAAGCGGATCGGCCGGCACGCCCGGGAGTGCGCGGTCTGCGACGAGCAGCGCCGCGGCCTGGTCCCGGCCGAGGGCCTGCTGGCGGGCCTGGCCATGCTGCCGCTGCCGCCCGGCGCCGGGTACCCGGGCCTGCCGACCGCCTTTCCCGCCGGTTCCCCCACCGACTCCACCGACTCCCCCGGTGCCTCCTCCGCCCCGGGCTCCCACCGGCGGGGTGGCTCGCACCGGCAGGGTGGCTCGCACCGGGCGGGTGCGCGGCGCGGCCGTCGGCGGGCCCGGCGGCGCGGGCCCGGGGCGGTGGTGCTGGGCGGCGGGGTGGTGGCCGCGCTGGCGGTGGTGACCGGGCTGCTGGTGGTGGTCGGCGACTCGGACGCGCCCACCGCGGCGGCGGGCCCGGCCGACCCGCGGCCGTCGGCGCCCTCGTCCGCGCTGCCGCTGGTCGACCCGACGGGCGCCACCGCACCGGACCCGGCCCCGACTCCGTCCCCCAGCCTCACCCCCGCGCCCACGGCGTCCCCCAGTCCCTCCCTGTCCCCGCCCCCGCCCCGGCCCTCCCGCACGTCGCCGCCCGGGTCGCCGTCCGGGTCCGCCGCGCAGGCCGCCGTCTCCGCGTCCGCCTCGAAGCGTTCGGCGGATCTCGCGCAGCAGGTCGTCGAGCTGGTCAACTCCCAGCGGGCGCAGGCGGGTTGCGGGCCGGTGGCGGCCGAGGCGAAGTTGGCGGCGGCGGCGCTGGGGCACTCCGAGGACATGGCGGCGCGGAACTTCTTCGACCACACCAACCCGGACGGCGCCGGTCCGCAGCAGCGGATCGACGCCGTCGGGTACGCGTGGAGCGGTTGGGGTGAGAACATCGCGCGCGGTCAGAAGGACGCGGCCGCGGTGATGGACAGTTGGATGAACAGCCCGGGGCACCGGGCGAACATCCTGAACTGCAAGTTCACCGAGCTGGGTGTGGGTGTCCACCTGGGCGGTGGTGGGCCCTGGTGGACGCAGGACTTCGGTACGCCGCGCTGACGCCGTCGACGGCGCCGTCCGCCCGGCGGGCTCCCGCCCTCCGCTCCCGGCCGCGCGGGTCAGTCGCCGGTGCTGGCGCGGGTGCCCTCCCGGGGGCGGGGGACGGCGTCGGCGGCGTCCCCGCTCAGGACCGCGCCACCGCTCAGGACCGCGTCCCCGCTCGGGGCGGCGGCGCCGCTCAGGGCGGTGTCTCCGGTCAGGACGGCCTCGCGCAGGTCGGCGAGCGCCTCGTCGACGGAGTCGTGCACGTCGAAGATCCGCTCGATGCCGAACAGTTGGAGGATCTTGCGGGTGTGGACGTCGGGTCCGGGCAGGACCAGCCGCAGTTGTCCGTCCCGGGAGGACAGCATGCGGCGGGTGGCCACCAGGACGGCGAAGCCCGTGGAGTCGCAGAAGTCGACCCGGCTGATGTCGACCACCATGCGCAGGCAGCCGTCGGTGACCAGTCGCTGGAGGCGTTCCCGGAGGGCGGCGACGCCACTGATGTCCACCTCGCCCGCCACCTGGACCACCGTCCAGCCGTATCGCTCCCCGTAGCTCACGCTCAGTGCCACTCTGTTGCCTTTCTCTGGGGCCGCTTGGGGTATGCGGCCCCCTGCCCGTTTCCTCCGGCGGCAACCCTGTTCCAGGTGACGATTTAGCGGCTGGAAGGAGTAATTTCCGCGAAATGTCATGCCCGGAGTCCGCTCTACGGTCGAATTCGCTGCCCGGCCAGACGATCTGCACAGGATTTCCTCCGGTTGGCGGTACCAACCGGGGCGCGGTCCGTCCCCCGCGGTCCGCCTCCGCGCCGCCGGGACGCGCCCGGCACCGGCTGGTGCCAGGCTGGGGGAAGGGAACACCCCGTAGCCGTCCGGCGAAGGGAGAACGCCGTGCTCACCACCGACTTCGTTCCGGGCTCGCCCTGCTGGCTGGAACTCGGCGCACCCGACGTGTCCGCCGCGGCCGCGTTCTACGGCCCGGTCCTGGACTGGCGGTTCGAGCGGCCCGGGGGCGCGGACGACTCCCTGCTCGCCACCACCGACGGCCTCGCCGCCGCCGGCCTCGGCCCGCTCGTCGAGCGCGGCGCCCGCCCGGCCTGGACGCCGTACTTCTTCACCCCGGACGTCCACGAGACCGCCGCCTCCGTGCTGCGGGCCGGCGGCACCGTCCGGGTCGGGCCGCGCGACGTTCCGGGCCGGGCCTCGACGGCGGCCCGGTTCACCGACCCCCAGGGCGGCAGGTTCGCGGTCTGCACCCCCGGCCCGGGCGGCGGCCTGGCCGCCGCCGACCGCCCCGGCTCGCTCTGCTGGACCGAGCTCTACACCACCGACGCCGGCGCCGCCCTCGCCTTCTACGAGGCGGTCTTCGGCTGGCAGCACGAGGCGACCCCGATGCCCGGCACCCCCGAGACCGCCTACACCGTCCTCACCCCGGCCGGCCAGCCCGCCGAGCGCATGCACGGAGGCCTGCTCCAGGTCTCCCCCGCCGCCCTCACCCTCTCCGGCGGCGTCCCCGCCTGGCACCCGGTCTTCGCCGTCCCCGACTGCGACGCGGCCGCCGCCACCGTCCAGGAGCGCGGCGGCCTCGTCGTCATGCCGCCCGAGACCGCGCCGGGCATCGGCCGGATGTCCGTCTGCGTCGACCCGTCCGGCGCGGACTTCGTCCTGATGACCCCGGCGCCGCCGACGGACCCGACAGCGCCGCCGACGCCCTGAGCGGCCGGGGGCCACGGCCGTCCCCGCGCGTGCGGACCCCGGCCGGCGGTGCCGGGTCGGTCAACGGCGCGGCGCCGGGCCTCACTTGCCGAGGGCGGTCCGCAGGCGGTGGCCGGTGGCGTCCGGCGGGATGATCGGGTCGGGGTAGTCGGCGGGGCAGAGCAGGGACTGCCAGGGGCGGTGGATGTCCTGGGTGGGGAGGTGGGCGAGTTCGGGGAGCCAGCGGCGGACGTAGGTGCCCTCGGGGTCGTGGCGGTCGGCCTGGACGAGCGGGTTGAGGACGCGGTTGGGGCGGGTGTCGGTGCCGGTGCCGGCGGTCCACTGCCAGTTGAGCTGGTTGTTGGCGAGGTCGCCGTCGACGAGGTGGTGCAGGAAGTGGGCGGCGCCGGGGCGCCAGTCGTGGTGCAGGGACTTGCTGAGGAAGCTGGCGGTGAGCAGCCGGGCGCGGTTGTGCATCCAGCCGGTCTCGGCGAGTTGGCGCATGGCGGCGTCGATGACGGGGAAGCCGGTGCGGCCGTCGCGCCAGGCGGCGAACTCGTCGGGGTCGTTGTGCCAGGGGACGGGGCGCGGGCGGTAGTCGGAGTGGGCGGCGGCGGGGCGGGCGGCGAGGACCTGGTGGTGGAAGTCGCGCCAGACGAGTTGCCGGGCGAAGGCTTCGGCGCCGGTGCCGCCGCGCTGTTCGGCGAGGTGGGCGAGTTCGTTGGCGGAGAGGCAGCCGAAGTGCAGGTAGGGCGAGAGGTGGGAGGTGGCGTCGTCGGCGAGGGCGTCGTGCAGGTCGGCGTAGTCGTCGGCGTGCCAGTGCTGCCAGGTGCGGCGGGCGGCGGCCTCGCCGGGGTCGGGGAGGCGGCGGGCGGTGGGGGTGGCGGTGGGCAGCGGGGCGCTGGGCAGGTCGTCGGGGGTGCGCAGGGCGCGGGGCGCGGGCAGGGGGGCGCGGCGGGGGGTCTGCTGCCAGGCGCGCAGGTAGGGGGTGAAGACGGCGTAGTGGTCGCGTCCGATGGGCCGGACGGCGCCCGGCGGGACGGCGGTGAGCGAGCCGTCGTGCACGTGCAGCCGTTCGCCGAGGGCCCGGCGCAGCCGCTGTTCCCGGCGGCGGGCGTAGGTGCTGACCCCGGCGGCGACGTGGACGGCGGTGGCGCCGGTCTCGGCGGCGAGCTTCGCGGTCTGCTCGGCGGTGTCCCCCTCGCGGACGGTGAGGCGGCTGCCGGTGCGGCGCAGCGCGGCGTCGAGTTCGGCGAGGCAGCCGGAGAGGAACGCGACCCGGTTGGGGGCGGCGAAGCCGGCGGCGGCGACCGCCGGGTCGGTGACGAACAGCGGGACGACCTGGTCGGCCCGGGTGTGGGCGGCGTGCAGGGCGGGGTTGTCGTGCAGGCGCAGGTCCTGGGTGAACAGGACGATGGCGAGTGTCATGGCGCTGGTTTCCGTACGGGTGCCTGGCGGTGTCGGGTCGGGTTCCTGCCGACACCTGGGTGGTCCGGTCGTCTGCCGGGTGGTCCGGTCGTCTGCTCGTCGGGTCGTCGGGTGGTCTGCCGGATGGTGCGGGGGGCCGTCCGGGGTGGGGGCGGGTGCTGCCGTTCACCGATTCGGAGCCGGCCCGGCCCCGGATGGGTGGCAAGCTGGGACGGTCCGTTCCCGCCGTGACCGATCGGAGTCCCCGTGCCCCAGGTGTACGACCCGTCCCGACAGTTGAGCGAGTCCGACGTCCGGGAGGCGGCCGGGCGGATCGCCGGCCTGGTCCGTCCGGTCGGGGTGGTGCCGGGTGGGCCCGGCGGGGTGTGGCTGGCGTTGGAGCACCTGCAGCACACCGGGTCGTTCAAGGCCCGTGGCGCGGTCAACTTCCTCCGGGCGCACCGGGATTCGGGTGCGCTGCCGGAGGCGGGGGTGACCATCGCGTCGGGCGGGAACGCGGGGCTGGCGTGCGCCTGGGCGGCCCGCCGGGAGGGGGTCCGGGCGACGGTGTTCCTGCCGGTGGGCGCGCCGCCGGTGAAGGTGGAGCGGCTGCGCGGCTACGGCGCGGAGGTGCGGTTCGCGGGCGGCGAGTACGCGGAGGCGCTGGCGGCCTGCGAGGAGTTCGCGGCGGCGAGCGGCGCGCTGGCCTCGCACGCGTACGACCACCCGTTGGTGGCGGCGGGCGCGGGCACCCTGGTGCCCGAGGTGCTGGCGCAACTCCCGGGCCTGGACACGCTGGTGGTGTCGGTGGGCGGCGGCGGCCTGTTCGCGGGCGTGGCCGCGGCGGCGCGCGCGCACGGGGTGCGGGTGGTCGCGGTGGAGCCGGAGAACTGCCGGGCGCTGGACGCCGCGCTGGCGGCCGGCGCGCCGGTGGACGTGCCCGTCGACTCGGTCGCCGCGGACTCGCTGGGCGCCCGCCGGGTCTCGGCGGACGCCTTCGCCGCGGCCCGGCACCCGGACGTGCGGACCGTCCTCGTCCCGGACGCGGCGATCGTCGAGGCCCGCCGCGCCCTGTGGGCCGAGCACCGGCTCGCCGTCGAGCACGCCGCGTCCACCGCGCTGGCCGCCGTCGGTTCCGGCTACCTGCCGGCCCCGGACGAGCGGGTGTGCGTGGTGCTGTGCGGGGCCAACACGGATCCGGCCACCCTGCTCTGACGGTGCCGGCCCGTCGGCGGGGTGCCCTGGGGCCCGTCGAACCCCCGCCCGGCCCGCGACGCCCGGCACGCGCCCTCCTCGCCCGCCGCCGGGCAGCGGGGGCCCGCTCGCCGCACCGGGGCGCAAGGCCGAGCGCGTCCGAGTGCGCGGCCCCCGCCGGGCCCGCCGGGAGCGCGGGCACCGAGGGGGCGCCGCCCGGCCCGAGGCCGGGTGAGCCGCAGGGCCGCTGCCGGGGGTTCGAAGACGGGCCCCGGGGTATTCCGGAGCGTTGAGGGGGGCGTGGAGAAATGACGGGCCGACCAGGGGAGTTCGGGGACTACCCGGAGTTCTTCCGGACCGCGACCGGCCACCGGCCGTACGCCTACCAGCGCGCGTGGGCCGAGCACGGGCTGCCGGGTGCGGCCCGGGTCCCGTCGGGGGGTGGGAAGAGCGCGGCGGCGGTGCTGGCGTGGCTGTACCGGCGGACGGTGTCCGCGCCGGGGCAGACGGCTCGGCGGCTGGTGTACGTGCTGCCGCGGGGCAGCCTCGCGGACTGGACGCACGACCGGATCGGCGACTGGCTGCACCGGCTGGGCCTGGCCGACGCGGTCGACCTGCACCTGCTGGCCGGGCCGGACGCGCAGAACGGCGCCTGGCGGCGACGGCCGGAGCGGACCGCGATCCTGGTCGGCACGCACGACGCGCTGCTGAGCCGGGCGCTGATGCGCGGCCTCGCCGACGCCCGGACGATGGCGCCGGTGTCGTTCGCGCTGCTCAACAACGACGCGCACTGGGTGTTCGACGAGGCCCACCTGCTGGGCCCGGCGCTGGCCGCCGGCGAGCGGCTGCAGGAGCTGCGCGATCGGCTCGGCACGACCGCGCCGACCGGCAGCACCTGGCTGTCGGCGGTCGGCGACGGCTCCGCTCCCCCGCCGGGCAGCATCCGGCCGGGCGCGCTGCGCCGGATCCGCCGGGTGCCCGCCGACCCGGACCCGGCCCGGTACCTGCCCGGCCTGGTCGCGGCGCTGCTCGCCGCCCACCGGCCCGGCACCCGGAGCATCGCCGTCCTCGGCGACCGGCGGCGGGCCCGCGCCCTGCGCGACGCGCTGCGCGCGGCGGCCCCGGGGCAGCCGGTCGTACTGCTGCACCCCTACCTGCGCTCGGACGAACGGCGTTCCCTGGTACGGGAGTTGCCGGCGGACGGGTTCCTGGTCGCAACCCGGGCGCTGGACGCCGGGTCGGACCTGTCGGCCCGGGTGGTGCTGACCGAGCTCGCGCCGTGGAGCGCCCTCGTCCAGCGGGCCGGGCGGTGCAACCGGCACGGCGAACTCCCGGACGGCGGCGAGCTGTTGTGGTGCCTGCCACCGGGCCTGCCGGGCCCGCCGGGCCTGCCGGGCCCGCCGGGCCTGCCGGGCCGGCCGGGCTCGTCGGCGGGTACCGGCGCCGAGCCCGGGGTCGAACGCTGGCTGGCGGCGCACGAGGGGGCGGCCGTCGATGCCGGGGAGCTGTTCCGGGCCGGCATCGCACCGGCCCGCGTCCGCTCCCCCGCGCTGGGCGCGGCCGAGCTCGCGGCCCTGTTCGACACCTCGCGCGGCGCCGAACCCGCCGACCCGAGCCGGTGGCTGTACCCCGCCCCCGCCACCGACCTCGACGCGGACTCCGACCCGGACACCGACACCGACACCGGCCGTACGGCCTTCGTCGCCTGGCGCGCCTGGGCCGGCGGGCAGCCCGCGCCGGACGAGCCGGAGCCGGGGCGGGCCGAGCAGTGCGAGGTGCCGCTGGACGAGGTGCCGGACGGCGCCTGGCTGCGGGACCGGGCCGACGGGCGCTGGCGGCCCGCCCGCGCCGACGACCTGCGGGCCGGTGCGCTGCTGACCCTCGACGCGGCGCGCGGCGGGCACCTGCCGGGCGCGGGCTGGTCGCCGGACAGCGCGGCGCCGGTGCCGTCGCTGTTCACCGGCCGGACGCCGGCCACCACCGCGTGCACCGCCTGGGTGAGCCTGGACCGGCACCTGCGGGAGACCGAGGAGGAGGCCCGCGCGCTGACCGCCCTCCTGCCCGGCCTGTCCGGCCCGCAGCGGGCGGCGGTGGCGCTGGCGGCCCGGCTGCACGACCTCGGCAAGTGCCACGACGTGTTCCAGGACAAGCTGCGCGGCGGGGGCGGCGGCGACCCGCCGGACGGCCTGCTGGCCAAGTCCAAGTCCCCCTGGAGCACCGGGGTTTCCGCCCGCCCGTACTTCCGGCACGAGCTGGTCAGCGCGCTCCTGCTGCTGAGCGGCGACCACTGGCACCCCCGTCCCCCGTCCGACACCGGCCCGGCGCCGACGGCCGCCGATCCGGCGCTGGTGGCCTACCTGGTGGCGGCGCACCACGGCCAGGTCCGGGTCGCGGTCCGCCCGGAGCCCGGCGAGCCGGCCGGGAGCCTGCTCGGCGTCCGCGACGGCGACCGCACGCCGCCGGTCTCCGTCTCCACCGGCGAGCGCTTCCCGGCCCGTTCGCTCGACACCGCGCCGTTCCGGCCCGGCGGTTCCTGGACGCCGGCGGTCGCGGCCCTGTGCGCCGATCCCGGCCTGGGCCCGTTCCGCCTCGCCCACCTGGAGTGCCTGGTCCGCACCGCCGACTGGCGCTCCAGCGCCCGCCACGACGGCCCGGTCCGACCGTGACCGGTCCGACCGTGACGGGCGCGGCGGAACCGGCGCGACGGGAGTCCGGGGCTCCCGTCGCACCGGCAGGACGGATCAGACGTACGCCAGGCTGATCTGGTCGTTGAAGACCACCCAGTGCTGGCCCGGGTCGTTGGCGTCGCACGGCTTGGTGCCGACGTTCGGCGTGCCCCAGGCGTTGGCCAGGCAGTAGCCGGGCGCGTAGGTCAGCGCGATCTGCTGGCCGGAGACGCTGAAGTACTGGCCGAGGTCGGTCGGGTCGCACGGCTTGGTGCCGACGTTCGGCGTGTTCCAGGCGTTGGCCAGACAGTACGCGGGCGCGTTGGTGAGCGAGATCCGCTCGCCGCCGGTGGTGAAGTGCTGGCCCTTGTCGTTGGCGTCGCACGGCTTGGTGCCGATGTTCGACGTGCCCCAGGCGTTGGCCAGGCAGTAGACCCCCGGGTGCGGCGCCGGGGCGGCCGCGCCCGCCTGGCCCGCCGGGAGGAAGGAGGCCGTGAGGGCCAGGGCGGTCAGGGCGAGGGTCCTACGGAGTGCGAATGCCATCGGGAGGAGTCCGTTCTCGCTGCGGTCGCACGCTTCGCATGCCGACCGTCGTTTGCGGTGGCGGCTCGTGAGTGAGCGCACCGCAATTGATAGCAGCAGAGCGCTACCGACTGACTACTCAGAGCAGCGGTCTTCACCCGTACGGCGGCGAATTCGAGGAGGCCCGGAGGAGGCCCCGGGGAGGTTCGGCGGACGCCGGGAGCGCCCGCGGCGAACTCCGCTGGCGGCGCGGGCAATTCGGGTGACACCGGGAGCGCCGCCGTGCCAGCCTCGGCCCATGTCCGAACCACTCGCCGGTGACGCCGGCCCCCTGCGCAGCCTCGGCTTCTGGGCCCCCAAGGGCGAACGGGGCCCGCTGCCGAACCCCGCCGACCTCGTCGACCCCGGCTGGGACGAATCCGAACGCGGCTTCGTCGCCGCCTACCTGGAGCGCGGGCAGATCGCCGGGCACTGGATGGGCTCCTCCCGCTGCCGGCTGTGCGGACGCGTCAACGGGTGGCGCGACTACTCCGACGGCCACTACATCTGGCCCGAGGGGCTGACCCACTACGTCGTCGACCACGCGGTCCGGCTGCCCGCCGAGTTCGTCGCGCACGTCGGACGGCGGACCGAGCACCTGGAGGAGAGCGAGCGCGACCACGTGTGGTGGCTGGAGAACGCGCACCGCACCCGGGCCCCGGAGGAGCGGACCGAGTCCGGGACCGGTGGCGCGGCCGAAACCGCAGCCGGTGCCGGTGCCGGAGCGGGGAGCGACCCGGATGGCGCAACCATCCGATGATCCACTCGTTGGTCCGTCCGACGTACGGGGTTCGACTTCCCGCGCCTTGGAGGGGCCGATGGATCTCAAGACGCTGCCGCGGCCCGGGGTGGCCGCCACCGGAGGCCGACCGGGCTCCGCGGAGGCCGTGTTGGTGCGGAACTACCGGCGGCTGGTGTGCCTGGCGTACCTGACCCTGCCGACCGACCGGGGGCGGCACGCCCGGGTGCTGGCGGCGCACGGGGTGGTGCAGCGGGCGCTGCCGGTGCGCGCCGGGCGCGCGGTGGGCGACGGGACCGGCCCCGGCGAGGACGGGTACGCGGCGCTGCGGGTCCGGGTGGTGCGGGCGGCGGTGCGCCGGCGGCGCCGGCCGGGGGCGGTGTTCCCCCGGGTGTGGGGGGTGCGACTGTTCACGCCGCCGACCGAGGTGGACGCCGAACTGGACGCCCGGCTCGCCGAGTTGACGGCACCGGCCCGGGCCGGGTTCGCGCTCCGGGCGCTGGACGGCCTGACCGGGCCGGAGGCCGCCGAGGTGCTGGCCTGGGCCGGGGTGGAGACGCCCGCCGAGTCGGTCCGGGCCGGCTCCGAACTGCTGCGCGCCCTCGACACGCCCGCCTGGGCCGACCTCCCGCCGGGCTACGACGCGTGCGCGGTGCACCTGCAGCCGGGCGACCTGCTGCTGCGGCGGCGCCGGCTGACCGCGCTGGCCGTGGCGGCGGTCGCGGTCGCGGTCACCGTCTCCGCCGTCCCGCTGCTGGCCCCGGCCCGCTCCGACCGTCCGGCCGCGCCACCGCCCGCCGCCGGGCCGCTCACCGTCGAACGCGGCGCCGACGACCTGTGGCGGAAGACCGCGAAGCTGGGCCTCGACGTCTGGCCCGCCCGCGGCGAACTCCGGGACGACCCGGCCCTGGTCGGACGCGCCGTCAGCGCCTGGCGGCAGGCCGGACCGGACACCGCCGCCGAACCGGGCAGCCGCCCCGGACCGCCCGCCGCCACCCCCCGACTGCTGTACGCGGGACGGCTGGACGGCACCGCCGTGGTGCTGCTCGCGGACGGCCGGACCCTGGCCCGCTACACCGAGCCCCAGGCCAACGGACCCGCCAACGGACCGGCCGCCGAACCGGCCGCCGCCCCGGCCCTGGCGCTGTCCGCCGCCGGGGACAGCGACGTGACGGCGGGGGCCGCCGTCGTGCTGCGCCGCGACGCGCGCGGCGCCCGGTACCTGTTGGCGCCCTGGATCGCCGCCGCCGCGACCCGGCGGCTCGACCGGCCGGACGAGGCGGAACGTCCGCTCGCCTTCCCCGCCGGGGTGACCGACCCCGTCCCCGGCACGGCCGCGGCCGGCTGCCCCGGGCCGGTGCTGCAACTGCGCTCGGACCCGGTGGTGGCCGAGCAGCACGCCTTCCTGCTGGCCGACCTCGGCGGCCTCACCCCCGCGCACCTCACTTACACCCCGCCGCCGGACCCCGCCGCCCCGGCCCGTCCGCCGCGCGAGGCGGTCGGCCCGCAGGCCCTCCAGCGCTGGGCCGCGGGCGCCTGCGCCGTTCCCGAATCCGGGCCCGGCGTACGACAGTTGAACCTGTGGGAGTTCGCCGACCAGAAGCTCCCGCAGAACGCCGGCGAACTGGCCTGGGCCTGTCTGCGGGCCGACCACTGGGACGGCTCCGGCAGCGCGGCGGCGGCCGTCCTCCCACCGAACCGGGCCCCGGCGGAACGGCTCGCGCACGCGGACGGCCGGGCCTGCAGCCGCTACGAGCAGGACACCGTCGCGCAGTACCGCTGGCGCGCCCCGAACGGCACCCCGTACCTGCTGGTCGCCGCCAGCCGCCGGGTCTCCCGGCTGGTCGTCACCACCCCCGCCCACCGGCTCGACCAGCCCGCGCCCGCCACCCGCACCCTCGCCCTGGAGAACCCGGGCCCGGGCCCCAGCACCGTCGAGGCGGTCACCGCATCCGGCATCCGGCTGAGCCCGATCCAGTGACCGGGGCCCGGGCCGGACGCCTCAGCGCGCGCCGCGCAGTTCGCGGAAGGTGAAGGCGTCCGGGCCCGGGCCGTGCTCGCGGAGGGTGGCGATCCTGGCCATCGCCTCGGCGACGTCCGGGCGGTGGCCGGCCGGGACCCACCAGAGGGCCAGGTGGGCGGCGGCCGGGGGCTGGAACCAGTCGCGGCGGCTGGCCAGGACGCGCAGGTGGTCGCTGCGGTAGACGTAGTCGTGGAGCGCCCGGACGGACTCCCAGACCGAGCAGTTGATCTGTAGCAGGTCGTCGTCCCGGTCGGGGCGCAGCCCCGTCGCGTCGGCGCCCGCGTCGTCGACCAGCCGCCAGACGAAGCCCGGGCTGCGTTCGGCGAGCGCGTTGACCTCGGCCAGCTGGGCGACGAACCCGGCCAGCGCGGGGCTGTCGAGCGGGGCGACGGTGCGCCCGATGTTGACCTGGGCGAGCTGGGTGCCGGGCGGCTGGGCGAAGCGGTCGGGCTGGATCGGCTGGGTGGGCGGGGCGGGCTGAAGGGGGGTCATGCCGCCAGCATGGCCCGACCTGGCTTCTATAGTCAATGGATATTGTTTTTAGAGAACGAGACGCAGCAGCCCTCCGGCCCCGGGTCCATCGCGACCGTCCACCCCTCGCCCGCCAACCCCTCCAGCAGGGCCAGGTTCATTCCGCAGACCAGCGCCGGGAATTCGTCCGCCAGCGCGTGGAAGGGGCAGTTGCGCAGCCGCAGCACCTCACCGCCCGAGCCGCCCGAGCCGCCGGGGCCGCCGGGGTCGCCCGGGCCGTCGGGGTACGGCGCGTAGCCGCGTTCGCGCAGCACGGCCGGCAGGTCCGCGTCCGGGGTCCGCTCCCGCTCGCCCTCCGCGCGGGCCGCGTCCTGCAGGCGGCGGTCGAGTCCGGCCCGTTCGACCACCTCGGCGAGCAGCCGGCCCGCCGTGCCGTAGGAGCGGGGCGGCAGGGCGACGGCGATCTCGGCGGCGGCGCGGCGGTACAGCTTGGCCGGGCGGCCCGCGCCCGGGCCGGTGCGGCCGGAGGGGCGGCGGTACGCGGCCACCAGCAGGCCGGCCTCGACCAGCCTGTCGAGGTGGTGGGCGGCGAGCGTGCGGGAGACACCGACCGCGGCGGCGGCCGCGTCCCGGCCGACCTCCTCCGGCGCGTCGGCCACGTGCCGGTAGAGGGCGCGCCGCACCGGGTCGGCGAGGGCGCCGACGGCCTCGATCGAGGAGTCCTCAGCAGTCATCCGCCGAGTCTATGACCGGACGGGCAGGCGGAAGACGGACGGACCGGAGACGGACGGCCGGGCGGGAGGCCGGACCGTCGGCACCGCGGCCGCCGTGGCTCGAACCCGCCGTCCGGGCGGCGGCGTTGCGCCGCGGTGGCGGATTGGCCGCCATCGGTATCTACACCTCTGTAGAGTGTTCCCGACCGCCACCGCCGGGCCGTTCGGGCACCCCTCACCCGCCGCCCCCGCCGACCGGACTCGAAGGAGGCCCGCAGTGCTCCCTCCGCAGCTACAGACCGAACCCGCCTGGTCCCCGCCGGAACAGGACGTCCGGCACGCCTACCAGCCGGTGGAGGTGCGCCTCGACGACACCGACACCTGGATCCTCGGCCGGATCAACGCCTGGTGGCACTCCCCCGAGGGCGACCCCTGGTGCCGCCTGCGCCTGCTCGGCGCGGGCACGGACCCCGCCTGGCGGCGCTACGACCCCGAGCAGATCCTGCTGCTGCCCACCCACGGCACCTGAAACCGGCCCGTCCCGGCCCGGACAGGGCAGGCGGAGCGGACGGACTGTCAGACCGTATGAAAACGATCCGGAATCGATCGACGAACAGTACGGAAATCAGTTCGCTGACGACGGGGAACTGCGAAAGACTGCGCGGTCGGTGTCACGACACCGACCGCTGAACGCAGTTGCCGACCCCGAGGTGCCGCATGATCCGCCCCGACCCGTACGAGGACTCGCAGCCCGCCGACCCGCAGCTCGCCGGGCCGGAACTCGCCGCGCCGGAGCCCGCCGACCCGTGGGCGCCCCCGGCCGCGTCGCACGTACCGGCCGCGCCGCACGCCCCGGCCGCGTCCGCCGCACCGGCGTCGGCGGCCAACCCGTGGGCGGTGCCAGGCAATCCGTGGGCGCCCCCGGCCGCCGCGCAGCCGTGGGCCGGCGCGGCCGCCGCCCCGGCCCGTCCGGGCCTGCTGGCCCGGACGCCGCTGCTGCTGCCCGGCCTGGCCGTCGGGGCCTCGCTGCTGGTGCTGGCCGGGTACGCGATCGGCACGACGGACCACGCCGCGGCCCGGGGGGAGGAGGCGGCGGGGCGGACGCTCGTCGACGGCTCGCCGCGGGCCGATCCGCCGGCCGATCCGCGGGCCGATGCGCAGGCCAAGCAGCGGGAGGCCGAACGCGACGCGTCCAAGGCCCTGCGCGAGGCCGACCAGGCCGCGCGGGAGGCCGAGCGGGCTGCCCAGGCCGCCGACGAGCGGGCCCGCGACATGCGGTTCGGCGGCACCTACACCTTCGAGGACGGCCTGAAGGTCACCATGGCCCCGCTGGTCGAGTTCACCCCGCAGGCGGACGACCTGCGCAACAACCCCGCGGACGCGACGTACGTCCACGTCAAGATCATCGTGGAGAACACCGGCCCGGCGGACATCTCGATGTCGGGCTCGGGGTCCGTCTCCGCGAAGGACTCGACCGGCGCCCTGCTCTTCATCAGCTCGTACCGGGCGGGCAACCTGGTGTTCCCGCCGAAGACGCTCGCCCCCGGTGAACAGGCCACCGTGCTGGGCTCCTACGCGGTACCGAAGGGCCGGGGCGACGCGGTCGTCTTCTCCTACCCCCACGGCGGCGGCGACAGCTACAACCTCATCACGCACTACCGGGAGGCGACCTGGACCGGCGCGGTCCACGGAGGCCCGCCGGCCGCGCGGGGGCCGGGGCCCGCCGCGCGGCCGGACGGCGTTCAGCCCCGCGCGTCCTCGCCGCGCCCGGCCGCCTGCTGGACGCCCTTGGAGAGCGAGACGCCCAGCGCGGCGCCGGCCAGGGCGAGCGAGACCAGCGCGGCGGTGCCCGCCAGCACCGGGGAGCCGTCCCAGGTCAGATAGGCGAGCACCCCGCCCGCGATGGCCACCGCGTACCCGATCCCCGCCACTGCGTTCCTGTTCACGGCTCGCGCCCCCCTTGATCATCTTCCGTTGGAGGCCCCACTCCAGCAGACCGGCGCCGTCGCGGGCAGCACCCGTCCGACAGCCGGTCGTCCGGGCCGTCCCGGGCCGCGGTCAGCGGCGCGTGCCGCAGCCCGGGCAGAAGGCGGCGTCGGCGGGCAGTTCGGCGTGGCAGGAGCCGCACTGCGGGGGCCGGGCGAGGCGGTAGCCGCAGCCGGGGCAGAACGCGGTGCCGTGGGTCTCGGCGCGGCACTGCGGACAGACCAGCTGGCGGTCGGCGGTGACGTCGAACTGCCCGGCGCGGGACTGGCCGTGGGCGTACGCGTTCTCGGTGACGGCGTCGTTGAGGCCGCGCTGGCGGGCCGCGGCGGCCTCGGCCGCGGTGTCGGGGGCGCAGCCGAGGCAGAGACCCTGGGCGGCGTTCCAGCAGCGGCCGCAGACGTGGTGGGTGCAGCGGGCGCAGCGGTGGAAGTGCTGCTGGGCGTTGCCGACGGCGCGCTGGAAGGCGGCGTCCCGGCCGCTGCCCCAACTCGCCCCGGCCAGGCCGTCCGCGGCGTTGCTGAGGCCGTTGGAGGCGCTGCCGCCGAGCAGGCTCCAGGCGGCGCTGACGCCCTTGTTGATCCAGCCGGCGGCCTGGCCGGTACGGAAGGGCTCGAACGCGGAGCGCCAGGTGTCGTAGCAGCGCGCGCAGGAGAACTCGAACTGGAAGCCGGCGCCGGTGCCGTGCTGTTCGCTGAGGTCGCGGTGGTTGTTGCCGAAGTGGATCTCGCTCATGCTCGCTGCCCAACCCCTTGCCAGGTGCCGTGTGGATGCGTCGCCCAGGCCGCCGCGCCGCGGTGGCGCGCCGGTACGGGTCCGGGGCAGGTTCGGCGTCCGGCGCGGGCCGGCGGGATCAGCTGCCGAACAGGACCGGTCCCAGCACGGAGGGACGGAACAGCAGGGTCGGCGGTTCCACCATGGCGGCGACCCGGTGGAAGGCCTCGGCGATCCGGGCGTCGGTGACGGCGCGCTCCAGGACGCGGTCCAGCAGCCGCTGTTGGAGGCGGACCTGGAAGCCGGAGGGGCCGCCGGTGGTGCCGGCGAAGCGGACGTCCTCGCCGACCGCCATCTGCCAGGGGTTGCGGGTGACGCCGGCGATCGCGTCCCGGGTCTCCCGGACGGCGGCGGGGCCGAGGTCGCCGTGCCGGTGGACGGCCTCGCGCAGCGCGAGGGCGCCGAGCGAGGCGACCGTCATGCCCTGGCCGTAGACCGGGTTGAAGGTGCAGGAGGAGTCGCCGATCGCCAGGAAGCCGGCCGGCGCGGAGCGTTCGTAGTGCCGCCACACGCTCGGGCCGGGGACGAAGCCGCGGGCCGGGCCGGTGGGCTTGGCGCCGGCGACCGCGTCGGCGATGCCGGGGTCGCGGAGCTGGCCGAGCTGCTTCTCGAACTCCTCGGGCTGGATGGAGGGTTCGAAGCCGCGCATGCCGCCCATGCCGACGATCCAGCGGTCGCCCTCGACCGGCAGCAGGACGCCGAAGCGGCCCTCCCCGGGGGCCCGGCTCTGCAGGTAGAGGGCCGAGTCGGCGGGGGCGTCGGCGGGCCGGTGGTAGAACCGGGTGGCGTAGGAGACGCCGGCGTCGACCCGTTCGCGCGGGACGGCGGGGGCGCCGATCAGCGAGAGCCAGCGGGCGGCCCGGGTGGAGCGCCCGGCGGCGTCCACCACCAGGCCGGCGGACAGCTCGGTCTCCGCCGCCCCGGCCCCGCCGCGGCCGCTGAGCCGCACGCCGGTCACCGTGTGCCGGTCGCCGAGCAGGCCGGTGACCTCGGTGCCGGTCCGGAACTCGATGTTCGGCGCGGCCCGGACCCGCCGCAGCACCGCGTGGTCGATCAGCGGACGGCTACAGGTCAGCACCGCCAGGGCGCCCGCCCCCGCGGCCTGCCCCTCGCCCCCGCCCCCGCTCTCGTACGGGGCCAGCCAGCCGGCGGCGGTGAGCCAGCGCAGGCCGCCGGCGAGCGGGACGCGGGCGGCCCCGGCGGCGAGGAGTTCGGCGAGGACGCCGGGCAGCAGTTCGTCCAGGGTGCGCTGGCCGGCCTCCAGCAGCAGGTGGCCGTGCTTGGCCTGCGGGACGCCCGGACGGAAGTCGACCCCGTCCGGGTACCGGTCGCGCTCGACCACCACGACCCGCTCCGCGACGCCGTGCAGCGCCCAGGCGGCCAGGCACCCGGCCAGGCCGCCGCCGATCACCACTGCCGTGCCGCGGTCGGCGGCCGCGCTTCCCCTAGAACTCATGTCCGTACAGTAAGGGAAGCGGCGCTCACAGTCACCGGATCCCCGCACTTCGATCGCCGGACCCGCACGTTCAAGTGCCGGGCGCCCGGGGCGCTTTCACCCCTTGCGCCCGGCACCGCCCGGGTTGTCCGGATGCCGCCGGGCCCCTCCGGCGCCCCCGGCGGGCGGCGCGCGCAGCCGACCGACGCGTGCCGCCGGCCGACGCGTGTCCCGGTCGGCGGCCGCTCAGCGGCCGAACAGCACCCGGCCGAGCACGGACGGGCGGAACATCAGGGTGGGCGGCGCGACCAGCGAGGCGACCCGGAGGAACGCGTCGGCGACCTTGCCGTCGGTGGCGGCGCGGGCCAGCACCCGGTCCATCAGCCGGTGCTGGAGCCGGACCGGGAGGCCGGCGGGGCCGCCGACGGTGGCCGGGAAGCGGACGTCCTCGCCGGCCGCCAGCTCCCAGGAGCCCTTGGCGGCGGCGGAGACGGCCTGCCGGGTCTCCCGGACGACGGCCTCGCCGATGCCCTCGTGCTTGCGGGCGGCGTCGCGCAGGGCCCGGGCGGAGAACGAGGCGACCGACATGCCCTGGCCGTAGACCGGGTTGAAGGCGCAGGAGGAGTCGCCGATCGCCAGGAAGCCGCGCAGCGCGGAGCGTTCGTAGTGCCGCCACACGCTCGGGCCGGGAGCGAAGCCGCGAATCGGGCCGATCGGCTCGGCGCCGACGATCGCCTCGGCGACGCCGGGGTGGCGCAGCCCGCCGAGCTGCTCCTCGAACTCCTCTTCCTTGACCGAGGGTTCGAAGCCGCGCATGCCGCCCAGGCCGACCATCCAGCGGTTGCCCTCGATCGGCATCAGCAGGCCGAGCCGGCCGCGCTCGGGGGCCTTGCACTGCAGGTAGTAGGCCAGGTCGTCGGGGGTGCCGGCGGGCCGCCGGTAGAACCGGGTGGCGTAGGAGATGCCGGCGTCGACCCGCTCCTCCGGGACGGCGGGGACGCCGAGCGCGGCCAGCCACTCGGGGGCGCGGGTCCGGCGCCCGGAGGCGTCGACGACCAGTTCGGCCGCGATCTCGGTCTCCGGTTCGCCGTCCGTGCCCCGGCCGTCCGTGCCCTGGTTGCCCGTGCCCCGGCCGACCAGGCGCACGCCGGTGACCGTACCGCCGTCGCCGAGCAGGCCGGTGACCTCGGTGGCGGTCCGGAACTCGACGTTCGGCAGCGCCCGGACCCGCTTGAGCACCGCGTGGTCGATCAGCGGGCGGCTGCAGATCAGCACCGCCAGGTCGCTCTGGTGCCGGGCCAGCCAGCCCTCGGCGGTCAGCCAGCTGACGCCGCCGAGCAGGATCCGGTTGGCGCCGTCCGCGACGAGTTCGCCGACGATGCCCGGCATCAGCTCGTCCAGGGTGCGCCGCCCGGCCTCCAACAGCAGGTGGCAGTGCCGGGCCTGCGGCACGCCGGCCCGGAAGCCGACCCCGTCCGGGTACCGGTCGCGCTCGACCACCACGATCCGCTCCGCGACGCCGTGCAGCGCCCAGGCGGCCAGGCACCCGGCCAGGCCACCGCCTATCACCACCGCCGTACCGCGGCCTTCAGCCGCCCCACCCCTCGGATTCATGACCGTACGGTAGGGGCGACGGGAGCGGATAGTCACCAGTCGTGCACGATCCGGCCGCTTTTTCCGCACCTGTCAACTCCCTTGGCCCCCAAGGGGTTTCCCACTTGCGGCCGGAACGCCCCGGTTCGCTCCGGCCGCGCTGTCCGCTTCCGGCCGACGGTGCAACGTCCCGGGCCCTCGCCGCGTCGCACGGCCGTTCGGCGCCCGGTGCCGCTGGGCCGGACGGGGGACCCGGCGGGCGCGTGGCGTGCGGGGGGACGGGTCGGCGGCGTGGGATGGCGGGATGACCTCTGAGCAGATCCTGATCGGGTCCGGCCTGACCGTGGTACTCGCGGTCGCCTCCCAGTTGCTGGCCGCCCGGTTGCGCATCCCGGCGATCATCGTGCTGCTGCCGGTGGGCTTCGCGGCGGGCGCGGTCACCGACGACGTCCACCCGGACCGGCTGCTCGGGGCGGCCTTCTCCCCGCTGGTCTCGCTCGCCGTCGCGGTCATCCTGTACGACGCCGGGCTCGGCCTGGACCTGCGCAAGCTGACCGGCCACACCCGGCACGCGGTGGTCCGGCTGGTGTGGGTGGGCACCCTGGTGACGGCGCCGGCCGCCGCGTTCGCGGCCGCGCCGCTGCTCGGGATGTCGGGGCAGGCGGCGGCGATGCTCGGCGCGATCCTGGTGGTGTCGGGGCCGACGGTGGTCGGGCCGCTGCTGAACTTCGTCCGCCCGACCGAGCGGGTGCAGCGGATCCTGGTCTGGGAGGGCTCGCTGATCGACGCGGTCGGCGGCATCCTGGGCGCGCTGGTCTTCCACGCCCTGGTCGAGGAGCAGCACCGCGCGTTCGGCCTCGGCCTGCTGGAGTTCGTCCTCAGCGTGGGCCTGGGCCTGCTCGGCGGGCTGCTCGGCGCGGCGGTGCTGTGGGGGCTGCTGGTGCGCGTGCGGCTGGGCGAAGTACTGGGCACCAGCGCCCAGTTGGCGGCGGTGGTGGGCGTCGCGGCGCTCTGCGACGCGCTGCGCGAGGACACCGGGCTGATCGCGGCGATCGTGATGGGCGTGGTGGTGGCGACGGTGCCCGCGTTCGACCTGCCGGCCCGGCGGACGTTCTTCGAGACGCTGGTGTCGCTGGTGGTCGGCGTGCTGTTCGTGTCGATCTCCTCGACGGTGACCTGGGCGTCGGTCCAGCCGGTGCTGCTGCCCTCGCTGGGGTTGACCGCGGTGCTGGTCGTGCTGGTCCGGCCGGTGGTGGCGGCGCTCTCCACCGCCGGCACGGACCTGGCCGAGGGCGAACGGGCGTTCCTCGGCTGGATGGCGCCGCGCGGCATCGTCGCCGCGTCCACCGCCGCGACCTTCTCGGCGGGGCTGGCCGCGGCCGGCATCGGCGGCGCGGAGAGGATCCTCCCGGCCACCTTCCTGGTGATCGTGCTGACCGTCACGCTGTACGGCCTGACCGCCGTCCCGGTGGCCCGGCTGCTCCGGGTCACCCGCCCGGCCCGCTCCCGCCCGCTGCTGGTCGGCGGCGAGCCCTGGACGGTCGAACTGGCCACCGTGCTGCGCTCGGCCGGCCTGGACGTGCTGCTCTGGGCCGGACGGGACGAGCAGCGGGCCCGGATCTCCGCCGCCGGACTGGAACTCGCCGACGGCGAACTCCTCGCCACCGCGAGCGGCGAGGGCGCCGAACAGGAGGGCGTCACCGCGGTGTACCTGCTGACCGCCGAGGACGAGTTCAACGCGCTCGCGGCGGCCGTCCTGGACGAGGAGCCCGGCATCCCGGTGTTCCGGCTGCCCGCCGCCGCGTCCGGCCCCGGCGTGGTCGGCGACGCGCCCGCCGCGATGCTGCTGCCCGCCGCCCTGACCGGCCCCGAGCTGGCCCGCCGCCACGCCGCCGGCGCCCGCATCCTGCGCCGCCCGGCCGACGGCGCCCTCCCGCCCGGCCACGACCTGCTGTTCACCCTCGACCGCGCCGGCCACCTCCACCCGGCCACCCTGCACGGCGAGGCGGCCCACCCGGACCAGGTGGTCGAACGGATCGTGCTCGGCCCGGCCTGAGCCCTCCCCGGGGGGGCGCCGGCGGCCGTGCCGACGGCTGTCCAGGATAGGGGGGTTACCGGGCCGATGGGCCGAAATGCCGGTTCGCGCCCCGGGTCCGGCTCGGGGCGGGAGGATCGTCCCGTGGACCAAGACGACACGCCCGCCGCCCGGGCCCGGTGGATCGGCGACGCGCTGCACAAGCTGACCGGATCGCCGCCGCTGGTCGAGCAGGTGCCCGGCGGGGGCTACCGGGTCACGGTCCGGGTCGTGGAGCCCCCGGACCCGGCGGTGGCGGCCGCGGTGCTCCGGGTGCTCGGCACGGCCGACCGGTTCGGGCACCGCGACCGGCGGCAGCGCGAGCGGCTGTGGGCCGAGGTCGGACCGCCGCCGCCCCCGCCGCTCCCGTCCTCCTGATGGCACGTCACGCCACACCGGCGGGCCCGGCCCGCGCGGACGGGCCCGGCCCGCGCGGAGGGGGTGACGAAACGGGACGTTTCACACGCCCGATACCCCGCGCGCCACTGTGCGCAACAAGCCTCGGCTAGCGTCCGAACCGCCGCCCACCCCGGAGGGAACCCGCCCGATGCGCACCGCCGCCGACGACCTCGCCGCCTTCCTGCACGCCCAGGGCCTCGACCCGGACGGCCTGGACCAGCCCGGCACCCTGCTGTGGACGATCCGGGACGCCGCCGGCCCGACCGCCAGCGCCGCCCTGGAGCCGTCCGGACGGGCCGCCCTGCTGCGCAGCGTCGCCGTCCGCCCGGACCGGCGCGGCACCGGCACCGCCCGCCGCCTGGTCGAGGACGTGCTGGCCGAGGCCGCGGCCGGCGGGGTCCACCGCGTCTACCTGTTCTCCACCGACGCGGGCGCGTTCTGGCAGCGGATGGGCTTCCGCGAGGTCCCCGTCCCGGAGGCCGCCGCCGCGCTCCCCGACGCCCCGCAGGTCCGCCGGTACCTGGCGGACGGCTCGCTGGCCGACGAGGTCGCCTGGTGCCGCGACCTCGTCGCCCCCTGACGGCGACGCACCGCGGCCGCCCCTTGACGGCGCGTCGAGCGCGCGCGGTACGTTGGCGCGCATGATCGAAACCCCGGCCACGCCCCTGCCCTGGCCCCCGGCCCCGATCCGGACCGCCCGGCTGCTGCTGCGCGAACCCGTCGCCGGCGACCGGGCCGCGGTCGTCGAGCTGTTCACCTCCCCCGAGGTCGGCACCTACATCGGCGGCCCGCGCCCGCGCGAGGAGTTCGAGCGGAGGCTCGACGCGGCGCCGCAGGGCCGCCCCGGCCTGCTGGCGGTCGACCTGGACGGGGAGCTGATCGGCGTCGTCACCCTCGACCTGCGCGCCCCCGACCGTCCCGGCCGCCTGCACCCCGAGCACCTGCGCCCCGCGGACGGCGAACGCGAACTCGGCTACCTGTTCCTCCCCCGTGCCTGGGGGCGCGGCTACGCCACCGAGGCGTGCGCCGCCGCGCTCGACTGGCTGGCCGGCGTGCGGCCCGGCGAGCCGGTCGGGCTCTGCACCCAGACCGCCAACACCGCCTCCGTCCGGCTCGCCGAACGGCTCGGCTTCACCGAGCTGGAGCGCTTCGAGGAGTTCGGCGCCGAACAGTGGTTCGGCGTCCGCCACCCGCCCCGGTAGCGGCCCGGCTACCCCAGCAGGACCGGGTTGGTCAGCGCCGCCGGCCGCCCGTCCGGGCGGCGGACCTCGATCCGGACGAACCCGCTCTCCGCGGCGTCCGTGTGCCAGCGCAGCAGCGCGTCGGCCGGGGCCCGGTGGGCCCGGCCGCGGCGGGTGCGGAAGTGGACGGTGCTGCCGTCGGGGACGCCGGAGAGGCGCAGGGCCAGTTCGACGGGGGCGCCGGCGGTGCGGAGGCGTTCGCCGACGGCGGCGCTGCGGCCGGCCGCTTCGGCGGTGAACTCCAGCTGTACGGCGGCGGATTCGGCGATCCAGCTGCGTCCGGCCCGGAGCGCGGCGAGGACGGCGGGGGCGCTCAGCTCCTCGGCGTGCACGACGGTCTGCGGGGTGCCGAGCCGGCCGGGCAGGTGGGTGTCGCTGCTGCCGACGGCGGGCTGCCAACCCGGCCGGCCGGCCAGGGTGTCCGCGCCGAGGCGGCGGCCCCACTCGGCGAGCGAGGCCTCGTTGTCGGCCTGCCACGGCAGGTCGCCGGACCACTGCCCGTTCCACACCTCGACGGCGTCGAAGGACTCCAGCGGGTACATCAACTCCCCGCCGGGGTACGGCGCGTGGGGGTGCGCGGCGACGCACAGGCCGCCCTCCGCGCGCACCCCGCGCAGCACCTCGGCGAAGGCCGGGTCGCCCACCCGGTGCGTCCAGTCGGCGAGTCGGCCGGGGCGCAGGCCGAGGGCCAGCCAGTGGCCGGTGGCGGTGGTGACCTCCTCGCCGAGCAGGACCAGCAGGTCGTCGCCGCCCAGTCCGGCCCAACTCCCGGCGGCCATCGGAGCGTTGTGCTCGGTGGCGGCCAGGAAGTCGAGCCCGGCGGCCCGGGCCGCGGCGACCAGCTCGGCGGGGGTGAGTTCCCCGTCGGAGCGGGTCGAGTGCACGTGCGGGTCGCCCCGGTACCAGCCGGGTCCGCGCCCGGGGAGCCGGGCCGGCGGAAACGTCGGGGCGGTGTGCTGGATCATGGCAGCCTCCTGACCGGCTCGACTCACGGGCGCGGCCGGGCGGTTCCGGGCGGCCGTCAGCCCAGGGCGAACCAGGGCGCGGGCCCGTCGGCGAGGGCCTTCTCCAGCAGCAGGGTGTCGTTGCGGGTGAGCGGCGGGAGCGCGTCGAGCGGCCACCAGGCGACCGCGAGCGACTCGTCGTCGTTGACTACGGCCTCGCCGGCCAGCGGGCGGCAGCGGAAGGCGATGTCGAGGTACTGCACCCGGTCGCCGTTGGCGCAGGCGAAGGCGGGCAGGCTGAGGACGCTGGTGATCCGCTCGGGGCGGACGGTGACGCCGGTCTCCTCCCGGACTTCGCGGACGACGGTGTCGGCGGGCTGCTCGCCGGGTTCGACGATCCCGTGCAGCAGGGCCCAACGCCCGGTGTCGGAGCGCCGGTTGAGCAGGATCCGGTCGTCCTCGACCACCACCGCGGTGATGCCGGACAGCCACAGCGGGTCGTGTCCGATGTGTTCGCGCAGGTCCAGGATGAACTGGGGAGTCGGCATACGGTGCACTGTAGTGCGCGCCCGCCCGGGGCCCGGGGAGCGCCACCCCCGCCGCCGGAGGGGCCGGGAACGCGGGACGCCGCCGCCGGCCACCCCCGGGGAGGGGGCGGCCGGCGGCGGCGTCAGCGGCCGGCGAGGGGTCAGGCGAGCGAGCCGAGCGCGTCGTTGAGGGTCTTCGACGGGCGCATCACGGCGGCGGCCTTGGCCGGGTCGGGCTGGTAGTAGCCGCCGAGCTCGGCGGGCTGGCCCTGGACGGCGATCAGCTCGTCGACGATGACCTGCTCCTGCTCGGTCAGGGTCTGGGCGAGCGGGGCGAACGCGGCGGCGAGCGCGGCGTCCTCGGTCTGGGCGGCCAGCTCCTGGGCCCAGTACAGGGCGAGGTAGAAGTGGCTGCCGCGGTTGTCGATGCCGCCGAGGCGGCGCGAGGGCGACTTGTCCTCGTTGAGGAAGGTGCCGGTGGCGCGGTCCAGGGTGTCGGCGAGGACCTGGGCGCCGGCGTTGCCGGTGGTGGCGGCCAGGTGCTCGAAGGAGGCGGCCAGCGCGAAGAACTCGCCGAGCGAGTCCCAGCGCAGGTAGTTCTCCTTGACCAGCTGCTGGACGTGCTTGGGGGCGGAGCCGCCGGCGCCGGTCTCGAACAGGCCGCCGCCCGCCATCAGCGGGACGACCGACAGCATCTTGGCGCTGGTGCCCAGCTCCAGGATCGGGAACAGGTCGGTCAGGTAGTCGCGCAGCACGTTGCCGGTGACCGAGATGGTGTTCTCGCCGCGGCGGATGCGCTCCAGCGAGAGCTTGGTGGCCTCGACCGGGGTGAGGATCCGGATGTCCAGGCCCTCGGTGTCGTGCTCGGGCAGGTACGCCTTGACCTTCTCGATCAGCACGGCGTCGTGGGCGCGCTCGGCGTCCAGCCAGAACACGGCCGGGTCGCCGGTGGCGCGGGCGCGGGTGACGGCCAGCTTGACCCAGTCCTGGATCGGCAGGTCCTTGGTCTGGCAGGCGCGGAAGATGTCGCCGGGGGCGACGGCCTGCTCCAGGACGGTCTCGCCGTCCGCGTCGACCAGGCGGACGGTGCCGGCGGCGGGGATCTCGAAGGTCTTGTCGTGGCTGCCGTACTCCTCGGCGGCCTGGGCCATCAGGCCGACGTTCGGGACGGAGCCGATGGTGGCCGGGTCGAGGGCGCCGTTGGTGCGGCAGTCGTCGATGGTGGCCTGGTAGACGCCCGCGTAGGAGCTGTCCGGGATGACGGCGAGGGTGTCGGCCTCCTGGCCGTCCGGGCCCCACATGTGGCCGGAGGTGCGGATCATGGCCGGCATCGAGGCGTCCACGATGACGTCGCTGGGGACGTGCAGGTTGGTGATGCCCTTGTCGGAGTCGACCATGGCCAGCGCCGGGCCGTCGGCGAGCTCGGCGTCGAAGGACGCCTTGATCTCGGCGCCGTTGGCGAGCTTGTCCAGGCCGGCCAGGATGCCGCCGAGGCCGTTGTTCGGGTTCAGGCCCGCGGCGGCCAGGTCGGCGCCGAACGCGGCGAAGGTCTTCGGGAAGAAGGCGCGGACCACGTGGCCGAACAGGATCGGGTCGGAGACCTTCATCATGGTGGCCTTGAGGTGCACCGAGAACAGCACGCCCTCGGCCTTGGCGCGGGCGACCTGCGCGGCCAGGAACTCGTTCAGCGCGGCGGCGCGCATCACGGAGGCGTCGACGACCTCGCCGGCCAGCACCGGGACCTTCTCGCGCAGCACGGTGACGGTGCCGTCCTCGGCGACCAGCTCGATCCGCAGCGCGCCGTCGGCGGCGATCACGGCGGACTTCTCGGTGGACGCGAAGTCGTTCTCGCCCATGGTGGCGACGTTGGTCTTGGAGTCGGCCGTCCAGGCGCCCATCCGGTGCGGGTGGGTCTTGGCGTAGTTCTTGACCGACAGCGGCGCGCGGCGGTCGGAGTTGCCCTCGCGCAGCACCGGGTTGACGGCGGAGCCCTTGACCTTGTCGTAGCGGGCGCGGACGTCGCGCTCCTCGTCGGTCTGCGGCTCGTCCGGGTACTCGGGCAGGGCGTAGCCCTGGGCCTGCAGCTCGGCGATCGCGGCCTTGAGCTGCGGCACCGAGGCCGAGATGTTCGGCAGCTTGATGATGTTGGCGCCGGGGGTCTTGGCCAGCTCACCGAGCTCGGCGAGGGCGTCCGCGATGCGCTGGTCCTCCTGGAGGTACTCCGGGAAGACGGCGATGATCCGACCGGCCAGCGAGATGTCGCGGGTCTCCACGCTCACACCGGCGGTGGCGGCGTACGCCTGGACGACCGGCAGGAACGAGTACGTGGCGAGGGCGGGGGCCTCGTCCGTGTGGGTGTAGATGATGGTCGAGTCAGTCACCGTAGCTCCAGCTTCCACGTCTGCAACGTCTTGATGTCAAGATATCTCGTCCCGGGGGTGTCTCCGCAACCAACCCCCCGGTCGGGTCGCCGGTGAGGTCTCTACCTGTGGGGCCGCTCCGCCGTCCGGTCGGCCTCCGGGTCGGACTCGGCGCGGGCCGCGATGTTGCGGGCCATCCCGCCGAAGACCACGGCGTGGAACGGGGCGACCGACCACCAGTAGAGCTGCCCGGCCAGGCCGTGCGGGTGGAACAGGGCGCGCTGGCGGTAGCACGAGCGGGTGCCGTCGGGGGTGACGGTGAGTTCCAGCCAGGCGAGGCCGGGCAGCCGCATCTCGGCGCGCAGCCGGAGCAGCCGGCCGGGTTCGATCTCCTCGACCCGCCAGAAGTCGAGCGAGTCGCCGACCCTGAGCCGTCCGGGTGAACGTCGGCCGCGGCGCAGTCCGACGCCGCCGGCCAGCCGGTCGAGCAGGCCCCGGACGACCCAGGCGAGCGGGAAGGAGTACCAGCCGTGCTCGCCGCCGATGCCCTCGACGACCCGCCAGAGCGCCTCGGGCGGGGCGTCGACCCGGCGCTCCCGGACGTCCTGGTAGAGGCTGCCGCCGGCCCAGTCGGGGTCGGTGGGCAGCGGGTCGCTGGGCACGCCGGGCAGCGAGGCGGAGGACCAGCGGGTGGCCACCTCGTCGTCGCGGACCCGGCGCAGCGCGAGCTCGACCGAGCGGTCGAAGCCGATCGGGCCGCCGGGCGGATCGGGGATCCAGCGCTCCAGGTCGTGCTCGGAGCGGACCACCTCGTGGCGCAGCGACTCGACCAGCGGCCGGGCCAGCCCGCCGGGCACCGGGGTGACCAGGCCGACCCAGTGCGAGGAGAGCGAGGGGGTGAGGACGGGCAGGGCCAGGATCAGCCGGCGGTGCAGGCCGGCGACGCGGGCGTAGCGCTGCATCATGGCGCGGTAGGTGAGCACCTCGGGGCCGCCGACGTCGAAGACCCGGTCGGTGCCGGGGTCGTCGGGCAGGTGGGCGGCGGCGGTCAGCAGGCGCAGCACGTCGCGGACGGCGATCGGCTGGATCCGGGTGTCGACCCAGCGCGGGGTGACCATCACCGGGAGGCGCTCGGTGAGGTGGCGGAGCATCTCGAAGGAGGCCGAGCCGGAGCCGATCACCACGGCGGCGCGCAGTTCGGTGACGGCCGTGCCGCCCTCGCGCAGCGCCCGGCCGGTGGCGACCCGGGAGCGCAGGTGCGGGGAGAGCGCGCCCTCCGGCAGGTCGGGCGGGACGAGGCCGCCGAGGTAGACGATCCGGCGGACGCCGGCCCGGGCGGCGGCGCGGCCGAAGGCCCGGGCGGCGTCCCGGTCGACGGTCTCGAAGTCGGGGCCGGTGCCGAGCGAGTGCACCAGGTAGTAGGCGACGTCCACGCCGTCGAAGGCCCCGTCCAGGGTCTCGGGGCGGGTGACGTCGCCGGTGGCGGTCTCCACGGCGGCCCGCCAGGGGTGGTCGCGCAGCCGGGCGGGGTCGCGCACCAGGCAGCGCACCCGGGCCCCGTCCGCGAGCAGTTCGGGCACCAGTCGCCCGCCGAGGTACCCGGTGGCACCGGTCACCAGACAGCGCACGTCGTCTCCTCCGGTCGGCCCCCTGTCCCCCCTCCGATTCTTCTCCCTCGTCTTCGGAGCCGCCCCGGCCGCGGATCGCTCCGCGGGTGGATCGGGGGCCGCGTGCCCGTGGACGCGGTGCCGGGCGGGGGGCGGGGGGCTTCTCCCGGGGGGCCCGGGCGGACTTCCGCTCCGCCCGGTCCCCCCGGGTCGGGACGGCTACGCCGCGGCCCGGCCGCCGGCCGCCCGGATGGTCCGTCCGGTGACGGTGGTGGGGGTGAGCCGGACCCAGCGGCCGTGCGCGGGGGGTTTGGGCAGTTCGGCGAGCAGGGCCGGTTCGGTGACGTAGTCGAGCGGGCCGACCATCAGCACGCTCCAGCCCTCGTGCAGGTCCCGGTCGGCGCGGTCGACCTCGAAGGCGGCGTCGCCGCCGGGGCCGGGGGCGAGCAGGCCGTCCTCGGTGGTGCGGTAGAGGACGGTGTGGTCGTGCGCGAGGTAGCCGACCGGGCGCACCACGGGCCCGTCCGGCCCGGTGCGGGCGATCCGGCCGAGGCCGTTGGAGCCGAGGCGCTGCCAGCACTCGGCGACGCTGAGCTCGCCGAGGACCGGCGGGCCGACCAGGGCGGGGCCGTCCGGGCGCTTCACCCGTTCGGCGGGTCGACCGGCCACCAGCTCCTCGTACTCCAGGCCGAGGACGGCGGCCAGCCGGAGCAGCGCGGGCGGGTCGAAGTCGCGTCCGAGTTCCAGGACGCGGTGCAGGTAGGCGGTCGACATGCCCGCCTGGGCGGCTGCCTGCGCCTCGGTGAGGCCGAGGTCGGCGAGGCGGTCGGCGAAGCGGTGGGCGAGCGCGGTCCCGGGGGCCGGGGCGTGGTCGGTGGTCACTTCGGTCACCTCCCGTGGGTCGTTCGGTCCGGCCGGCGGCCCTGGACGTTCGCGGACGCCCGGTCCGGTCGGTACCTCCATGGTGCGGGATCGGGGGCCGCTCCGGGCAGGGGCCTTGGACCCCGACCGGACCTTCGAACCCCGCTTCGAGGCTCGAATCCGGGACCAACGGCCCTGCCCGGCCGGGCCCGCCGACCCTGGCGGGCCCGCGCGGGCGGGAGCAGAGTGGGCCACGACCCCGCCCCGGTCCGGACCCCCGGCGCCGGGCGACGGGGGTCCGCACGGGGAAGCCGCGCAGGGAAGCCGCGCGGGGAAGCACAGGGAAGGCACTGCCATGACTCGTCCCGTTCTCGCCGCAGTAGACGCGTCCGTCCGCAGCCGGGCCGCCGCGCACTGGGCCGCCCAGGAGGCCGGCCGGCGGGAGGCCCCGCTGCGGCTGCTGCACGCCTGGCCCTACCTGGGGCGGAAGGCGAACGACCTGGTGAAGGCCGACGACCTGGAGAGCGGCGCGCAGGCGATGCTCGGCGACGTCGCCGAGGAGCTGCGGGCCGCCTACCCGGGCCTGGAGGTGACCGGCGAGCTGGTGCCGGACGCGGCGATCGACGGGCTGACGGCGGCCGCCGGGCAGGGGCAGCTGCTGGTGATCGGCACCCGGGGCCTGGGCGGCTTCCGGGGGCTGCTGGTCGGCTCGGTCAGCCTGGGCGTGGCGGGCCGGTCGGCGGCGCCGGTGGTGCTGGTCCGCGAGGGCCGCCCGGAGCAGCCGTCGCACGAGCCGGAGGTCGCGGTCGGCCTGGACGCGCTGGAGCCGAACGACGCGGTGCTGGAGTTCGCCTTCGAGCAGGCCCGGCTGCGCGGCGCCCGGGTCCGGGTGGTGCACGGCTGGGAGCTGCCGCCGACCTACGGGTACGCGGGGTGGATCCCGATCGAGACCGAGCAGCAGGAGCTGGGCGCGCTGGCGGTCGGCATGGTCGCCGAGGCGGTCGCCCCGTGGCGGGAGAAGTACCCGCGCACGCTGGTCCTGGAGGACGTCCGCACCGGTGGCGGCGCGGCCGCGCTGGTCGAGGCGTCCGAGCAGGCCGACCTGGTGGTGGTCGGCCGCCGCCGGCGCACCCTGGGCCTGGGCAGCAGGCTGGGCTCGGTCGCCCACGCGGTGATCCACCACGCGCAGGCGCCGGTCGCCGTCGTCCCGCACGACTGACCGGCCCCGGCCCGGCCCCGACCGCGTCCGTCCCGCCGCGCCGCCTCCCCCGGTGCCGGCGGGGCGGACGCTCCGGATCCGCCTACCGGTCGAAGCGGAACGCCAGCAGCGTGGCGTCGTCCTCGGAGAGCGGTCCGGACATCTCGCGCACCACCGCGTCCACCAGTTCCTGCAGGTCGGGGCCGGTCGCGCAGTCCCGGACGGCGTGCTTGCGGACGGCCGCGCAGAGCGCCTCGATCCGGACGTCGATGTCCTGGTCGCGGCGCTCGACCAGGCCGTCGGTGTACAGCAGCACGGTGTCGCCGGGGCGGACGTACGTCTCCACCGCGCGGTAGGACACCTCGGGCAGGACGCCGAGCGGCGGGCCGACGTCGGCCTCCAGCGGCTCGACCCGGCCGTCGCGCAGCAGGACCGGCGGCGGGTGGCCGGCGCAGATCCAGCGCAGCAGGCGCCGGCCCGGGTAGTAGCGGGCGACAACCGCGGTGGCGGTGGCCTCGTCGCCCTCGTCGCAGGCGATCCGGTTGAGCCAGCCGCCGAGCGACTCGACCAGCGCGCCGGTGAACGCCAGCCCGGCCAGCGCGTGCCGCAGCATCGACATCAGGGCGACCGCGTCCAGCCCGTGCCCGCGCGCGTCGCCGACCGCCAACAGCACCTGACCGTCCGGGAGTTGGCGCACCTTGTACCAGTCGCCGCCGACCCCGGCCTCGGCCGGGCGGTAGGCGGCGGCGGTGCTGACGCCGAGCCCGGTGAGGACGGCGGAGTGCGGCTGCAGGGCCTCCTGGAGGCGCTGGACGACGTGGTGCTCGGCGTCGGCGCGGCGGGCCTGGCGCTCGGTCTCCTCCTCCTGCTCGCGCAACCGCCGCCGGCTCTCCGACAGCTCGGTGACGTCCTGCAGCACCGCCCGCAGGCCCTCCACCGGGCCGTCCTCCTCCCGCACCACCTCGGCCACCAGCCGGATCCGGCGCGGCCGGCCGACCCCGTACAGCTCGGTCAGCACGTCGATGTCCGCGCCGGTGGTCAGCAGCCGGTCGAGCTCCTGGTAGAGGGCCGGGCGGGCGGTCTCGGTGACCCGGCGCAGCGCCCGGCCCGGGGGGACGACGGCGGTGTCCGGCGGCAGGCCGAGCAGGACGGCCAGGCCGGGCGAGATGTCGAGCCGGCCGTCGCGCAGGCCCCACTCGGCCCAGCCGACCCGGGCGATCCGCTGCGCGGCGCGGGCGATCTGCTCGGTGCGGTCGTCCGGCCACACCAGCAGCAGCCGGCGGCCCAGCCGGTGCACGGTGACCCGCTCGTGCCGCAGCCGGGTGCGGCCGCCGGACAGCACCGCACGCCAGCGCACCGGGACGGCCCGGGCCGCCAGCCCCGTCCGCAGCACTTCGGCGACGGCGTCCGCGAACGCGGCCGTCCACAGCCCCGGATACGCCTCGCGCAGCGAGATGCCACCGCCCGCGCCGGCCTCCTGGTAGGCCGGGCCCGGGTGGAACGGGTGCCGGACGGCGGCCTCGTTCAGGATCACCGCGGCCAGGTCGCGGACGCCCCCGCCGGCACCCGGCACCGGCTCCGCCAGCACGGCGGGCTGCGGGACGGCGTCGAGCAGGTGGTGCAGGTCGGGGTCCGGCGGCCGGGCCAGCTCCGGGTCCAGCGCCTCCTCCGGGACGATCGGCGGCGGCCCCGGCGGCTCGACCGGCCGGACCAGGCGCTGCTCCCCGCGCAACCGCTCGACGGTGCGGCGCAGGGACTCGCCCCGATCGGCCTGCTCAGGTCGCCCGTCCACCGCGGCCCTCCTCCCTCCGCTCGGTGCTCCCCCGCTCACCCGTCCGGTCCGTCCGGTCCGTCCGGTCCGTCCGGCCTGCCATGCCTGCTGCCGGCCTGCTGCCGGCCGCCCGCTTCTCCAGCCTGCTCCGCCCGGCGCTCTCCGCCACTTTTCCGGCGCCCCCGCCGGGCGGCGACCCCGGCGGACCGGACGGGTGAGCGGCGGCGCCGGCCGTCCCGCCTTCCGTCCTGGTTCCGCCGGGGTCGGCGGTCGGCGGGGCGGGCGGTCCCGGGGCGGGCGGCCCGCTCAGCGGACGCGGACCAGGAACTCCCGGATGAGTGCGGCGATTTCGGGGCCGCGGCTCTCCGGCGCGAAGTGGCCGGCGGCGGGGCTCAGCGGGCGTCGATCTTCTCCTGCAGGGCGGTGAGCAGCCCCTGGAGCAGGCCGACGGTGGTCTCGTCGGTGAGGTTGCCCTCGGCGTCGAAGCGCTCGTGGGAGCGGAAGACGATCACCTCGGGCTTCACCACGACGTCGCTCTCGGTCCACACGAACACCTGACGCAGGGCGAGTTGGGCCCGGACGGAGCCGAAGTTGGTGGGCGCGGCGCCGAGGATCGCGGTGGGCTTGCGGTGCAGCGGCAGGCCCTCGGTGCGGGTCCAGTCGGTGCTCAGCCAGTCGAGGGCGTTCTTCAGCACGCCGGGGATCGAGTAGTTGAACTCGGGGGTGGCGATCAGCAGTCCGTCCGCCTCCTGGACCTTGCGGCGCAGCTCGCTCACGGTGGCCGGGCGGAGCTCGGGGGTGTCCAGGTCGTAGTCGTACGGGGGCAGTTCGCGCAGGCCGTCGTAGATCTCGATCTGCTGGTCGGCGGGCGTGTGCTTCTGTGCGGCGCGCAGCAGCCGGGTGTTGTGCGAGTCGGCGCGGAGCGAGCCGGAGATGGCGAGGATCTTGGTTGCGGTCATGCCGAGAAAACTAAACGGATCAGTTCAGCTTGTCAACCAAACGGTTCAGTCTTGACAGTGAACTGCTCAGTACAGTTCAGTTGGGCCATGCTCACCGAGACCGCCGCCCCGCCCCCGCCCACCACAACGCCGCGGCCCACGTCCTGACCGGCCGCGCCACCGCCGGCGGCAGCACGCTCCCCGACGGCCGCCTCGCCGTCCTCGGCACCGGCCGCGAACGCTTCACCGTGCGCGCCGACGGCGGCCCCGCCGAGGCGCTGGTGCTGGTGCTGGCGCCGGCCGGCGAGCCGATCGGCGAACCGGTGGCCCGCGGCGGCCCGTTCGTGATGAACACCGCCGCCGAACTCCGGCAGGCCCAGCAGGACTTCACCCGCGGCGCGACGGGGCGGATGCCGTTCTGACCGCCGACTCGGCGGCGCGGCCCCCGGGGCGGGCCCGCCGGTCCTGCCGGGCGTCACCGCAGGTCCGGCGGCCGCCGTCGTTGCAGACCGAACGGTTCAGTTCATACACTGGGCCACCCCCGACCCCACCACCGAAGGGCCGCACCATGAGCGCCGACCACCCCCGCGACCCGCTCGACGAGTACGGCATCCCGACCATCCCCGACCCGTCCGAGGCCGCCTCCCGCAAGCGCCGGGCCATCATCGACGCCGCCCTCGCCGAGTTCCTCGCCGAGGGCTACTCCGCCGCCTCGATGGACTCCATCACCAAGCGCTCCGGCGTCTCCAAGGCCACCGTCTACAAGCACGTCGGCAGCAAGGAGCGCCTCTTCCTCGCCGTCGTCGGCGGCGTCCTGCCCCAGACGTACGCGGACCTCACCCCGGCCGGCACGACCCTCGCCACCGCGCCCGACCTGCGGACCGGACTGATCCGCCACACCACCGAACTGGCCCGGATCCTGCTGCGCCCCGAGATCATGTCGCTGCGCCGCCTGGTCATCGGCGAGATCGACCGCTTCCCCCAGCTCGGCGCCCTCTGGTACCGCGTCACCTACGACATGAACAACGCCCCCCTGGTCGAGGCCCTCACCGCCCTCGCCACCCGCGGCGAACTCGACCTCCCCGACCCGTCCCTGGCCGTCCAGCAACTCTTCGCCGCGACCGCCGGCATCCCCCAGCTCATCCACACCTTCGCCCCCACCACCCCCGCCGACCCCGCCACCCTGGCCACCCAGATCGCCGCCGGCGTCGACCTCTTCCTCGCCCGCTACACCCCCCGCCCGTCGGCGGGCGCCGCGTGACATCCGTCATGGGTGATCACGGACCGCCGACACTGCCGGGCCGGCCCCGCGCCGCCGGATGATCGTGGTCACGGCGGGACGACGAGGACCACCGGGACCACGAGGGGGACGAGTTGAGCGGGAACCAGCGACGGACGCCGGAGCTCCTGGCACTGGGCGGAGCGGCCGGGGCGGGTGCGGTGCGCGGGGTCGCGCTGCTGCTGCCCGGCGGGGCGGTGCGCGGGCACGGGCGGGCGTCCCGGGTGGCCGCCTGGGGGATGGCCGCGCCCGGGCGGCGGCTGGCCGGGGAGGGGCGGGCGGACGGGGTGGCGGTGCTGCGGCTGCGCTACCGGTTCCGCGGCTGGAACGGCCCGGCGGCCGACACCCTGGCCGACACCCGCTGGGCGCTGGACGCGGTCCGCGCCGCGCACGGGGACGGGGTGCGGATCGCGCTGCTGGGGAACTCGCTCGGCGGCCGGGCCGCCTTCCGTGCGGCGGACCACCCCGGCGTGGTGGCGGTGGCGGGCGTCGCCCCGTGGCTGCCGGCCGGCGAACCGGTCGGACAGCTGGCCGGCCGTCCCGCGCTGATCGTGCACGGGGACCGGGACCACGGCGAGGCCGGGGCCGCGCAGTCGCTCGCCTACGCCGAACGGGCCCGCGCGGCCACCGCGCTGCGCCGGCTGGAAGTACCGGGCGCCGGACACCTGCTGCTCTCCCGGGCCGCGGACGCCTGGGCGCCGGCCGTCGACTTCCTGCTCGACGCGCTGGCCGGGCGCGACCCGTTCCACCGCCTGCCGCCCGAGGACGCCGCCGCTCCGCTGCGCACCCCCGTGCCGGTCGGGTACGGCACGCGGCACTGAGCACGGCAGCGCTGAGCGCGGCGGGGCGGTGGGCGGGCGGGTCCTGTCAGAAGCCTTGACGGTCCACCGACCAGGACCCTACGGTGCGGTCACCGATGGCCCCGGGCGGGTGGCCAGCGGCCTCCCCCACCCCGCGCCAGGAAGGGCGACCGCGTTGCCCGTTCACCCGCTCCCCCAGCCGACGAGCGCCCCCCGCCAGCCGGGCGGCGCCCTCCCGTTCCCGACCCCGTACGAGCAGCCGACCCCCTACGAGCACCAGGTCCCGTACGAGCCGCCGTACGCCGAGGCTGCGTGCGTGGAGGCGCCGACGCTGGCCCAGGTCGCGGCCCGCGCGGGCGTGTCGAGCGCCACCGCGTCCCGGGTGCTGAACCGGTCCGCGCCGGTGTCCGCGGAGATCGCGGCGCGGGTCGAGCGCGCGGCCCGCGAGTTGAGCTACGTCCGCCGCCGGGCGCCCGCCGCGACGGCCCGGGACACCGGGGCGATCGCCGTGGTGGCGTTCGCCGACCTGCTGCGCTTCCATGCCGACCCGTTTCCGGTGCGGCTGCTGGCGGGCGCCCAACGGGTGGCTCCGGAGCGGGAGTTGGTGGTGATGGCGGCGGGCCCCGGACCGGCCCGGCCGTCGCTGGTGCGCTATCTGTGCGGCGGGCACGTGGACGGCGTGCTGCTGGTCGGGCGGTGGGGCGATCCCGCGCTGCCGGGGCTGTTGCAGGCCGCGGGCGTGCCGGTGGTGTCGCTGGGGCGGCCGCCGCAGTCGCAGCGACTGGCGCACGTGGACGCCGACAACCTGAGCGGCGCGCGCGCCGCCGTCCACCTGCTGCACCGGGCCGGGCGGCGGCGGATCGCGACCATCGCCGGGCCGCCGGACACCGCCGCGGGCGCGGACCGGCTGGCCGGCTACCGGCGGGCACTGGCCGACCAGGGCGACCCGGCGCGCTGCGCGGTGGCGTACGGCGACTTCGGGTCGCGCTCCGGCGAGCACGCGATGCTCCGGCTGCTCGACCAGTACCCGGACGTGGACGCGGTGTTCGCCGCGTCGGACGCGATGGCGGTGGGCGCGCTGCGGGCGCTGCGCCGGCTCGGGCGGCGGGTGCCGGACGACGTGGCGGTGGTCGGCTTCGACGACTCGCCGGCCGCGGCGACGGCCCGGCCGGGCCTGACCACCGTCCGCCAGCCGGTCGAGGACCTGGGCGCCCGGGCGGTGGAGCTGCTGCGGGACCCGGCGCCGGGCCGGTCGGTGGTGCTGCCGACCCATCTGGTGGTGCGCCAGTCCTGCTGACTCCCGGTCTGACAACCCGTGCGTGCCACAAGCGAGTTGGAGGTTCCGTGGAGGCCGCCCCGGCGGCGTCCGGCCCGGGCTAGGGTCGTTGGCCATTGCACCCGTCCGCATCGGCGCGCGCGGGGCAGGCGTGGAGGGAGCACCGCCGATGGCCCGGCACGACCAGGACGGCCAGGACGGCCAGGACGACCGGGACGAGCCGTACGGCCGGGGGGACCCGTACGGCCGGTACGACGTGATGGCGCTCGACGTGACGGGGACGGTGCACGGCCACCGGAGCGACCGCGAGCGGCCCGACGTGGCCGCGATGGGCGCGTTCGGCGACCGGCACGGGGCCGGGTACGTGCAGGTCGACCACGAGGACGGGCAGATGGTGTTCGCCCGCGACGGCGGCGGCCGCTGGCACCTGCTGTCCGACCACGCCGACCGGCACGCCTCCGGGGAGCTGGTGCTCTGGTTCGACCTGCTGCACCACTACCCCGCCCCGGGCCGCGACGACCCCGGCCACCCGCTGGCCGGGGAACCCGACCCGGGCGGGCGCGGCGAACTGGAGCGGACCGAGGCGCTGCGGCTGGTCGCCGAGCGGATCGCGGCGACCGGCGCCGGGCAGCCGGTGGACGCACTGGTCGCCGAGCGCTTCCCCGGCGGCTGGCACGTGCACGACCCGGCCCGGACGGACGGCCGCGGCTCGGCGTTCCTGGTCGGCGACCTGGGCCGGATCCGGGAGGCCGCGACCTCGCTGCCGCCCGCCGTGCTGCGGGAACGCTTCCGCGCCGAGGAGGCGTTCCTCCGCCGGACGCCGGAGCGGGAGGCGCTGCGGGACGAGGAGGCCGACCTGTGGGAGGCCGCCACCCGGCCGCCGGGCGCCCCGCCCGCCCCGTCCCGCGCGGCGCGACGGCCCGCCGAGACCACCCTGATCAAACAGGCCGCCGGGCTGCTCGACCCGATCGTGCAGCAGCTCGCCGGGCTCGGCCCGAAGGGCTGGGAGAGCCTCACCGCCGTCTTCTCCTGCACCGTCGGCGCCGAGACCGCCCGGCTGGCCTTCCGGCGCGGCCGCCGGGAGACCGTGGTGCGCGTCCCGGAGAAGCTGCTGGTGCTGGTCCGCCGCCAGCGCCACCTGGCTGCCCGGACCGCCGAGGGGCCCTGGTACCGGCTGCTGGTGGAGGCCGACGCGGAACTCGGCTCCGGCGGCGCGCTGGTCGACTACGACCTCGGCGAGGAACCGCTGCCGGACGAGGACCTGCTGGCCGCCGTGCACTACCGCGAGGACCTGTTCGCCTACCCGCGCCCGGCCGTCCCCGCCTGGCTGACCCGCCACCTGGCCGCCGAGCCGCCGGTATCGGTGCCGTCGCCGGTGCCGGTACTTGAGGCACCCGCGCCCGTGGTGGACGTCAAGCACGCGTGGAAGCGGCTGTACGCCGACGGCGGGCGGATCGCGTACGGCGAGGAGTCGATCGCGCTCGCCGACGTCGAATGGGTCTGCTACCCGGTCTCCCGGACCGTCACCCGCCGTTTCCTCGGCCCGAGTTCGTACACCACCACGTACGGGTTCGGGGTCGGGCCGGCCGGCCGCGCGCTCGGCGACCTGCGGTTCACCACCTTCCGGAAGAACGCCGAGCCGCCGCGGGAGTGGACCGCGCTGGTCGACCTGGTCCGCAGGGAGGTCGAACCCCGGCTGCTGGAGCGGCACTTCGAGGTGGTCGCGGCCGGCGGGGCGGTGTCGATCGGCGCGCTGCGGCTGGACCGGGAGGGCGCGAGCGCGAAGACCGGCAGCGGTCGGAAGACCACCGAACGGGAGCTGCCCTGGGGCGAGTTGGCCCCCGTACGGGTGGCGGATGGCTTCGTGTCGCTGTACCGGGCGGGCGGGGGCCCGGAGCCGGTGTTCCAGGTGCCGCTGGGGCGCGGCAACGCGGTGCTGCTGCCCGCCCTCCTCCCGGCGCTGGCCCGGCTGTTCACCGGTCGGCCGCTCGACTGACGGCTCCGGCGGCCCGCTCACCGGACTCCGGCGCACTCCCGGAAACGCGCTGGCCGGGGCGGCGGAACGCGTGCTGTACTCGGCGGATGGCGGACAGCGGCGACGGTGGTGGCGGCAGCGGTGACGGCGGTGGCGGCGGGCGGATGCGGCTGCGGCTGCGGGTGAGCAGTCGGCCGGTGTCCACCGGCATGCGCCTCGGCCAGGTGCTGGACACCGGGCCGATGCTGAGCCGCACTTTCTTCCACCCGCCCGACCCGCACGTCGCGTTCCTGTACGTGAGCCGGGCCGACCTGCTGCGCCTCGGCGCGCTGTTCCGGCTCGCCGCGACCAGCCCGCGCAGCGCGCTGCACGTCCCGGCGCCGCCGGGCCCCGGCCCGCTGGAGGCCAGGACCACCTCCCTGCTGGTGGCCCGGGAGGACACCGGCCTGCGCCCGTCCGACTGGCCGGCCCTCCGCCGGGCCGCGCGTCACGCCGCCGCCCCGCTGACGGTCACCGCCCCGGCCCCGCGCCCCGCCGACCGTCCGGACGCCGTCCGCCGGCTGGCCGACCGCCACCCGGCCCGCTTCGCCGAGCACGCCGGCACGTCCTTCGTCCTGGCCCGGCCCGAACTCCTCTTCTGGATGGGCGACTCGCTGACCGAGGCCGGCGAGTCCGTCGCCACCGACCCCGGCGTCCACCGCCGCGGCGAGAGCTACCGGGACGACTGGGTCGGCTTCTTCGACCCGGACCGCACCGACGACCCGATGCACGCCCTGTGCGTCGTCGCCGCCGACCCGCTCTTCCACCGCTCCGGCCGGCCGTAGCCGCCCGGGTCCGCCGTCCGGGGTCGGGACGTGCAGGGTCTCGGTGGGCATGGGTGTCTCCTGTCGTCGGTCCGACCCGTGCTCCTGGTGCTCCTGGTACTCCTGGTGGTCGGACGCGACGGAGGAGGGGCCCGCGCCGCGGCGCGCTCCCCTGCCTCGAAGGACGGGCCGGTGCGGACGGTTCTCCCGACCGGTCGGCGAAGCGGCCTGCCGGTCAGCCGATCCGTTCGCGCAGCCAGGCCAGCTTGGCCGCCAGGTGGACTTCGCCGCCGCCCTCGTGGCCGTTGAACTCGTAGACGCGCAGCGCCTTCTCGCCGGGGTGGGCGTGGTAGGCGGCGAAGCAGCCGGAGGGCGGGCAGATCGGGTCCATCATCGCGATGGAGAAGAGGGCCGGGGCCTGGATCCGGGTGGCCAGCAGGGCGGCGTCGAAGTAGGCGAGGGTGGCGAAGGCGCGGGTGGTGCGGTCGCGGTGCAGGCGCAGGTACTCGGCGATCTCGGTGAACGGGGGCTGCGGGGCGGTGCGGACGCCGCGCGGGAAGTCGCAGAGGAAGGGGACGTCGGGCAGGACGCCGGCCAGCGGGCCGTCCGTGAGCGCGGCGACGGCGAGGGAGATGCCGCCGCCCTGGCTGATGCCGGTGACGGCGATCCGGGCGGGGTCGACCTGCGGGAGGGTGCGGGCGGCGGCCAGGAAGCGGACGGCGTCGGTGTAGACCCGGCGGTAGTAGTAGTCGTCGGGGTGGTCGAGCCCGCGGGTGAGGAATCCGGGTACGGCGCCCGCGAGTTGCGGGGCGGGGTCGTGGGTGCGGCCGGGGGCGGCGGACCAGCCCTGGCCGCGGGTGTCCATCACCAGGTGGGCGTAGCCGGCGCAGGCGTAGGTGAGGTTCTCGTGCGGGAGTCCGGCGCCGCGGCCGTAGCCGAGGTACTCGACCACGCAGCCGAGCGGCCGGTCGGCTCCGGCGGGGAGGTGGAGGCGGCCGTGGACGGGGTGGCCGCCGAAGCCGGGGACGGTGAGTGCGTAGGTGTCCACCAGGGTCAGGCCGTTGGGGACGGGGGTGAGGGCGGGGCGTTCGACGGCGGGGCCGGCTTCGGCGAGGGTGCGGTGCCAGAAGGCGTCCAGGTCGGCGGGCTCGGGGAGGTGGGGGCGGTAGGCCAGGCACTCGTCGAGGGTGAGGTCGGTGAGCGGCACGGGTGTTCTCCGGAGGGGCGCGGTGGCGGGAGCACCCGGATCGTAGGTCAGACATCAGACGTCTGTCGACCTGCCGGAGAGTTCAGGCCCGGTTGGCGACGGCCTCCGCGCGGGCGGCCGCGATCCGGCGGCGGACCGGGACGTAGTGCCGGCGGACGGCCTCGGTGAAGCGGCGGGCGTCGCCGATCCGGAGCGCCTCGACCATGGCGCGGTGGGCCTCGACGGTGTCGGCCTCGTCCTGCGCGGTGACGATGTTCAGGTGCGGGGCGACCACCGCGTGCACCTCCCAGCAGGCCGAGGAGAGCTGGGCGACCAGCTCGTTGGCGAGCGGCTGCAGCAGCAGCGCGTGGAAGCTCCGGTCGGTCGCCACGATGTCCCGGCCGAGCCGCAGCCGCTGCTCCATCTCGCCGACCAGGTCGGCGAGTTGTTCCAGGTGGACGGGCAGCAGGGCGTCGATGATCCGCCCGGCCATGGCGCGCTCGAACAGCTCGCGGACGTCGACCAGGTCGGAGAGCACCCGGAAGTCGTCGTCCGGGCTGAGCAGCCCGCGGAAGCTGAGGCTCTCCACCAGGGCGGAGAGGCTGAGCCGGCCGACGAAGGTGCCGTGCCCGTGCCGGACCTGGACGATGTCCAGCGCGTCGAGCACCTTGACCGCCTCGCGGACGCTGGAGCGGCCGGCGCCGAAGAGCTCGCACAGCTCGCCCTCGCTGGGCAGCGGGTCGCCCGGCCGCAGCCGGCTCCGCAGGATGTACCCCTTGATCTGCTCGACCACCGACGGCTTCACCGGGCCGGGGTCGGCGCGGAACGCCCAGGTCGGCGGGGTGGCCCGACCGGTGGGCCCGTTGCCGAATCGTGAACCTGCGGTGGTCGTCATCCCTTGACCCTCCCCTGTGGCGGCGGCTACGTTCACACCCTAACAGCTCAGACATCAGATGTCTGATGACGGATGAGCTGCCCTCCACTCGCACCGCACCGCCCGGGATTCCGACCCGGCACCCCGCCCGCGGCCCCCTGTCAGGGCCCGGGCCGACACCCCTCGCGGGGCCCGCCCGTTCGGGCCCGCGCACCGACAGCCCCTCACTCCGCCCTCCCCCACAAGGAGTTCCCGTGCTGGAACGGACGTCCAAGGAAGTCGACCGCCGCGGCTTCCTGCGCCTGGTCGGCGCCCTCACCACCGCCACCGCGATCGCCGGTTCGGTCGCCGCCTGCGGCGGCCCGTCGTCCACGGCCGCGGGCTCCGCCGCCGGCGGTGACGCCAAGGGCGGCAACGACGGCACCATCGAGGCCGGCATCTCGTACGCGCTGTCCACCGGCTTCGACCCGATGACCTCCTCGGGCGCCACCCCGGTCGCCGCCAACCTGCACGTCTTCGAGGGCCTGGTCGACCTCGACCCGGCCAGCCGCGCGCCGTACGCGGCGCTGGCCACCGCGCTGCCGGAGCAGGTCGACGACACCACCTGGCGGGCCCGGCTGCGCTCCGGCGCGACCTTCCACGACGGCTCGCCGGTCACCGCCGAGGACGTGGTGTTCTCCTTCACCCGGATCCTCGACCCGGCCAACTCCTCGCTGATCGTGCAGTTCCTGCCGTTCCTGGACACCGTCACGGCGGTGGGCGCCGACACCGTCGAGTTCCGGCTGAAGTACGCGTTCCCGCTGTTCGCGACCCGGATCTCGGTGGTCAAGGTCGTCCCGAAGAAGGTCGTCGAGGCCGACCAGAAGGCGTTCGACGCCAAGCCGACCGGCTCCGGCCCGTACCGGGTGGTCGAGGCGACCCGGCAGGACAAGATCGTCTTCCAGCGGCACGACGCCTACAACGGCCCGCGCCCGGCCAAGGCCGCGTCCATGGTGTGGCGGCTGACCTCGGACCCGACCGCGCGGGTCTCCTCACTGGTGTCGGGCCGGGTGCGGGCGATCGAGGACGTGCCGTACGTCGACGTGGCCGGGCTGAAGGGCAAGGCCGTCACCGAGTCGGTGGAGAGCTTCGGCAACCTGTTCCTGATGTTCAACTTCGCCCGCAAGCCGTTCGACGACAAGCGGGTCCGCCAGGCGCTGCACTACGCGCTGGACGTCGAGAAGATCGTCACCACCGCGATGTACGGCAACGGCATCGCCTCCACCAGCTACCTGCAGCCCAGCCACCCCGACTACCACCAGGCGGCCACCGTCTACCGGCACGACCCGGAGAAGGCCAAGGCACTGCTCGCCGAGGCCGGCGCGGGCGGCCTGGCGGTCACCCTGCTGACCACCAACACCGGCTGGGTGAACGACATCGCGCCGCTGATCAAGGAGAGCTGGGACGCGGTCGGGGTGAAGACCACGCTCGACATCGGCGACTCCTCCGGCCAGTACAAGAAGGTGGACGCGGGCGACTTCGGCGTGATGGCCGCGCCCGGCGACCCCTCGGTGTTCGGCAACGACGTCGACCTGCTGCTGCGCTGGTTCTACGGCGCGGGCGTGTGGACCACCAAGCGCTTCCGCTGGGCGGGCTCGCCCGAGGACGAGCAGGTCCGCGGCCTGCTCGACCAGGCCGCCGGGACGGCGGACCCGGCGGCCCGCACCGCGCTGTGGAACCAGGCGATCGACCTGGTCGCCGAACAGGCCGTGCTCTACCCGGTGGTGCACCGCAAACTGCCCACCGCGTGGAACGACCAGAAGCTGACCGGCTTCAAGCCGCTGCCCACCACCGGCCTGTCCTTCCTCGGCGTCTCCGCCGCGTAGCCGGCGCGCCCGCTCGACGGGCGCCGGGGCCCGGACCGCCGCTCCGGGCCGGGCCCCGGCGCCGCCCCTCCTGAACTAGGACTCCTCATGCTCGTATTCCTCCGGCTCGCGCTGCGGCGGCTCGCGATGCTGCCGGTGATGGTCCTCGGCGTGACCCTGCTGGTCTTCGTGGTGCTGCAGTTCTCGCCCGCCGACCCGGCGTACAACGCCCTCGGTGACGGCGCCTCCGAGCAGGCCAGGCAGGCGTTCGCCGCCGCCAACGGCCTGGACGACCCGCTGCCGGTGCGCTACGTCCGCTTCCTCGGCGACCTGCTGCACGGCGACCTCGGCCTGACCGTGCCGCCCAGCGGGCCGGTCGCCGACCGGATCGCCACCGCGTTCCCGCTGACCCTCCAACTCACCCTGCTGGGACTGGCGATCGCGATCGTCCTCGCGCTCGCGCTGGGCGTCACCGGCGCGCTGTACCGCGACCGCTGGCCCGACCAGCTGACCCGGGTGCTGTCGATCTCCGGCGTGGCGATCCCGTCGTTCTGGCTCGGCATCGTGCTGATCCAGGAACTGGCCCTGAACCGCTCGCTGCTGCCGACCGGCGGGTACGTCAACCCGGCCGACTCGCTGGGCGGCTGGCTGGAGACGATGATCCTGCCGGCGGTCTCGCTGGCGATCCCGGTGGCCGCCGGACTGGCCCGGCTGGTGCGCACCGCGATGGTCGCCGAGCTGGACCGCGACTACGTCCGCACCGCGACCGGCAACGGCCTGCCGCGGGCCGTGGTGATCCGCGGCGTGCTGCGCAACGCGCTGGTGACCCCGCTGACGGTGCTGGGCCTGCGGGTCGGCTACCTGCTGTCCGGCGCCGTCGTGATCGAGACCATCTTCGACCTGCCCGGCATGGGCAAGCTGATCCTCGAGGGCGTCACCGGCGGCGACGTCGCCCTGGTGCAGGGCACGGTGCTGACCATCGCGGTGGTCTTCCTGGCCGTGAACGTCCTCGTCGACCTGCTCGTCCTGCTCGTCAACCCCCGCGTCAGGACGGTGTGACCCATGCGTATCGGACTCCTGCGCTCGCTGGCCCGGCCCGGCATCGCCTTCCGTCGGCTGCCGACCGCCTCCCGGATCGCCCTCGGCGTGCTGCTGGTGGTGCTGTTCGCCGCCGCCCTCGGCCCGCTGTTCACCCAGGACCCGCTGGCCACCGGCCTGCCGGTCCAACCCCCCAGCGGCGCCCACTGGTTCGGCACCGACCGGGCCGGGCGCGACGTGTTCGCCCGGGTGGTCGGCGGCGCCCGCTACTCGCTGGTGATCGGCCTCGGCGCGACCCTGGTCGCGCTGCTGCTCGGCAGCGTGCTGGGCGCGTTCGCCGCGACCTCCCGGAAGGCCGGCGACGAGGGCGTGATGCGCACCCTCGACGTGGTGATGGCCTTCCCGCCGATCGCGCTGGCCGCCGTGCTGGTGACCATCTTCGGCACCAGCGTGCCGATCCTGGTGTGCACCATCGCCTTCGTCTACGTGCCGATGCTGACCCGCGTCGTGCGCGCCAACGTCCAGTCGCAGTACGGCGAGGACTACGTGGCCGCCGAGCAGGTGATCGGCGCCCGGCGCGGCTGGATCGTGCTGCGGCACGTCGCCGTCAACTGCGCCGCGCCGGTCGCGGTGTTCGCCACCGTGCTGGTCGCCGAGGCGATCATCTTCGAGGCCAGCCTGTCCTTCCTCGGCGCCGGCGTGCAGCAGCCCAACCCGAGCTGGGGCAACGTGCTGGCGTACGGGCAGCAGATCCTGCTGGCCGGTGGCTGGTGGGCGACGCTCTTCCCCGGTCTGGCGATCCTGGTCACCGTGCTGGCGCTGAACGTGCTCGCCGAGGGGCTCACCGACGCGACCGCCTCGCCCGCCAAGTCCGTTCCGGTGCAGGGCGGTTCGGAGCCCGCCGCGGTCGCCGTCGAGCCCGAGGACGCCCGGGTCCCGGCCGCGCTGGCGGTGCTCGCCGAGCGGATCGCCGCCCGGCCCGCCCCGGTGGCGCCCGTCCCGGCGGACGCGCCCGAGCTGCTGGCGGTGCGCGACCTGTCGATCCGGTTCCCCGAGCGGTACGGCGAGGTGGCCGTCGTCGACGGCCTGTCCTTCACCGTCCGGGAGGGCGAGACCCTGGGCCTGGTCGGCGAGTCGGGCTGCGGCAAGTCGATCACCTCGCTCGCCGTGATGGGCCTGCTGGCCCGGGGCGCCGAGGTCTCCGGCCGGATCGAGTACCGCGGCCGCGACCTGCTCACCCTGGACGCCGGGGAGCGCCGCGCGCTGGCCGGACCCGAGATCGCCATGGTCTACCAGGACGCGCTCTCCTCGCTCAACCCGTCCGTGCTGGTCGGCCGGCAACTGCGCCAACTCACCTCGCGCGGCGGCACCAAGAGCCCCGCCGAACTGCTCGAACTGGTCGGCCTCTCCCCCGACCGCACCCTGCGCTCCTACCCGCACGAGCTCTCCGGCGGCCAGCGCCAGCGCGTCCTGATCGCCATGGCGCTCTCCCGCGACCCGAAGCTGCTGATCGCCGACGAGCCGACCACCGCGCTGGACGTCACCGTGCAGGCCCAGGTCGTCGAACTGCTGGTCCGGCTGCGCGAGGAGCTCGGCTTCGCCATGGTGCTGGTCTCCCACGACCTCGCCCTGGTCGGCGACCTGGCCCACCGGGTGGCCGTCATGTACGCCGGACAGCTCGCCGAACTCGGCGACACCGACGCCCTGTTGACCGACCCGGCGCACCACTACACCCGCGGCCTGCTCGGCTCGGTGGTCTCCCTGGAGGCCGGCGCGGAGCGGCTGCACCAGATCCGCGGCGTGGTGCCCGCCCCGCAGCGCTTCAACGCCGGCTGCCGGTTCGCCGGCCGCTGCGCCGCCGCCACCGAACTGTGCCGCACCACCCCGCCGCAGGCCGCCGACCGCACCGCCGGGCACGCCTTCGCCTGCCACCACCCGGCGGCCGCCCGCCTCGAAGGGAGCCTGCGATGACCACTCCGGTACTGACCTTGAGCGGTGTGCACGTCCGCCACCGGGCCCGCGGCGGCGGGCTGTTCAAGCGGGACGCGGTGCACGCCCTGACCGACGCCGACCTCACCGTCGGCCGGGGCGAGATCCTCGGCCTGGTCGGCGAGTCCGGTTGCGGGAAGTCCACCCTGGCACGGGTGCTGACCGGACTCCAGCGCCCCACCGAGGGCACCGTCGCCTTCCGCGGCGAGGACCTGTGGGCGCTGCCCGCCGCCCGCCGCCGGAGCGAATTCGGCTCCAGCGTCGGCATGGTGTTCCAGGACGCCTCCACCGCGCTCAACCCGCGGCTGCCGATCGGCCGGATCCTGCGCGACCCGCTGGACGTCCACCGGCGCGGCACCCCGGCCGAACGCGACGCCCGCGTCGAGGAGTTGCTCGACCTGGTCGGCCTGCCCGGCCACGTGGTGCGCAACCTGCCCGGCCAACTCTCCGGCGGCCAGCGCCAACGCGTCGCGATCGCACGGGCGCTGGCCCTGGAACCGGAGATCGTCGTCGCCGACGAGCCGACCAGCGCGCTGGACGTCTCGGTCCGCGCCCAGGTCCTCAACCTGCTGGTCGACCTGCGCGAACGCCTGGGCCTGGGCATGGTGTTCATCTCGCACGACATCCAGACCGTGCGCTACCTGGCCGACCGCCTCGCCGTGCTCTACCTCGGCCGGGTGGTCGAGGAGGGCCGCGCCGAACGGGTCGCCGCCGCGCCCGCCCACCCGTACACCCGGGCCCTGCTCTCCGCCACCCCCAGCCTGCTGGAGGACACCGAGCGGATCGTCCTGCACGGGCCCGTCCCCTCCGCCACCAACCCGCCCTCCGGCTGCCCCTTCCGCACCCGCTGCTGGAAGGCCGACGACGCCTGCGCCACCGCCTTCCCCGCCGCCGACGGCGACGACACCCGGAGCTGGCACTGCGTCCACCCCGAGACCACCCCCGCAAGGAGCACCTCATGACCGCCCGCCGCCCCGCCTTCTCCGGCGTCGTCCCGCCCGTCGTCACCCCGCTGACCGCCGACGGCGAGATCGACACCGCCTCGCTGGAACGCCTGGTCGGCTTCCTGCTGGAGGGCGGCGTGGACGGCCTGTTCGCGCTCGGCAGCTCCAGCGAGACCGCCTACCTGACCGAGGCCCAGCGCACTCGCGTCCTGGAGGTGGTGGTCGGCGCGAACGCCGGCCAGGTGCCGGTGATCGCCGGCTGCATCGAGACCACCACCAACCGGGTGATCGAACGGGCCCTGATCTCACGGCAGTCGGGCGCGGACGCGGTGGTCGCCACCGCGCCGTTCTACACCCGCACCCACCCCGTGGAGATCGAGCGGCACTTCCGCGAGATCGCGGCGGCCGCCGAACTCCCGCTGTTCGCCTACGACATCCCGGTCTGCGTGCACAACAAGCTGGACACCGGCATGCTGCTGCGACTGGCCGCGGACGGCGTGCTGGCCGGCGTCAAGGACTCCTCCGGCGACGACGTGGCCTTCCGCTACCTCTGCCTGGGAGCACGGCAGTTGCCCGACTTCGCGGTCCTCACCGGCCACGAGGTGGTGGTCGACGGCGCGCTGCTCGGCGGCGCGGACGGCGTCGTCCCCGGCCTCGGCAACGTCGACCCGCACGGCTACCGCCGCCTCGCCGACCACGCCGCCGCCGGCGACTGGACCGCCGCCGCCGCCGAACAGGACCGGCTGGCCCGGCTGTTCGAGATCGTCACCGTCGCCAAGGACACCTCCGGCACCGCCGCCGGCCTCGGCGCGTTCAAGACCGCGCTGATGCTGCGCGGCATCATCGCCACCAACGCGATGAGCACCCCCATGGCCCCGTACGACACCGAACAGACCGCCGCCGTCGCCGCCCTGCTCGACCGGGCCGGGCTGCGGTGAGGCTCGCCGTGGCACCCTCCTCCGGCGGCGGTCCGGCGGGATCCGGGCCGGCGGGATCCGAGCGGGCGGGCTGCGATACGACGGGATCCGGTGGGACGGCGGGCGGTTCGGATGGCGTAACGCCGCTGCACGGCACGCGCGTTGGGCCTGTCGTTCCGGCCGGCCCGGTCACCGCCGGCCCGGTCGTCGCCGGCCCGGTCACCGCCGGCCCGGTCACCGCCGGCCCGGTCGTCGCCGGGGTGGACGTCGGCGGAACGAAGACCTCCGCCGCGCTGGTCGGGCCGGACGGCGCGGTCGGGCCGGTGGTCACCGTGCCCACGCCCGCCGCCGAGGGCCCGGCCGCCGTACTGGCGGCGGTCGCCGGAGCGGTGCGGGCGCTGGGCGGCGATCCGGTCGCGGTCGGGGTCGGCAGCGCCGGGGTGATCGACCCGGGGCGCGGGTGCGTGCTCTCCGCGACCGACGCGATGCCGGGCTGGGCGGGCACCGAACTCCGTTCCCGGCTGGGCGAGTTGCTCGGACTGCCGGTCGCCGTCGACAACGACGTGCACGCGCACGCCCTCGGCGAGGCGTGGACGGGGGCCGCCCGCGACGCCCGCTGCGTCCTGCTGGTGGCCGTCGGGACGGGCGTCGGCGGCTCGCTGCTGATCGACGGCCGGGTCCACCACGGCGCCCGGCAGGTCGCCGGGCACCTCGGCCACCTCGCCGTCCCGGACGCCACCGGCCTGCCCTGCACCTGCGGCGGCACCGGCCACGTCGAGGCGGTCGCCGCCGGGCCCGCCCTGCAGGCCGCGTACCGCCGCGCGGGCGGCTCCCCGGACGCTCCCGACCTGCGGGCCGTCGCCGCCCGCGCCGCGCAGGGCGACCCGCCGGCCGCCGACGTCCTGGCCACCGGCGCCCGCGCCCTGGGCCGGGCGGTCGGCGGCCTCGCCAACGTCCTCGACCCGGACCTGGTCCTGATCGGCGGCGGCGTCGCCCACTGCGGCCCCGCCTGGTGGGACCCGCTGCGCGCCGCCTTCGCCGCCGAACTCCTCCCCCCGCTCGGCGAACTCCGGCTCACCCCCTGCGCCTTGGGGCCCACCGCCGCGATCGTCGGCGCGGCCCGGCTGGCCTGGCAGCAGCTGCGCTGACCCCCGCCGGGCGGCGCCTCCCGCCGGGCCCCTCCGCCGTCCTCCTCCCCCTCCCCCCACTCGGAGCACTCATGAACGATCCTCGACCCCCCGCCGTCCTGGAGCGCCTGCGCGGCCGGCTGGTCGTCTCCTGCCAGGCGTATCCGGGCGAGCCGCTGCGCGACCCGGACGCGATGCGCCGGATGGCGCTCGCGGCGCTGGAGGGCGGGGCGGCGGGCATCCGGGCCCAGGGGCTGGCGGACCTGCGGGCGATCCGGGCGGCGGCGGACGTCCCGCTGATCGGGCTGTGGAAGGACGGCGCGGCGGGGGTGGTGATCACGCCGACCGCCGCACACGTCCGGGAGGTGGCGGCGACGGGGGCGGAGATCGTGGCGCTGGACGCGACGGCCAGGCCCCGGCCGGACGGACGGCCGTACGCGGAGTCGTTCGCGGCCGCGCACGCGGCGGGCGCGCTGGTGATGGCGGACGTGGCGACCTTCGCGGAGGGCCTGCGGGCCGCCGAGGCGGGGGCGGACGTGGTGGGCACGACGCTGTCCGGCTACACCGACGACTCACCCCGACTGCCGGGCCCCGACCTGGAGTTGGTGGCCCGGCTGGCCGCCGCGCTGGACGTCCCGGTGGTCGCCGAGGGCCGGATCCACTCCCCCACCCAGGCCCGCGCCGCGCTGGAGGCCGGCGCGTTCGCGGTCGTGGTGGGCACCGCGATCACCCACCCGACCTCGCTGACCCGCTGGTTCGCGGCCGAGGTCGACGCCGCGCACCGGCCGCGCCCGGCCGACCTCCCCGCTTCGAGCTGACCCCGACGGACCGGCTCCACCGGCCCACTCCGCCCGCCCGCTCCGCCGCGCAGCCGGTCACGGCAGCTCCGCGGCCCGTTCGGCGATCTGCTTGAGCGTCGCCCCTTCGTACGTCCAGATGTTGCGCGCGTGGAAGCCCGGGCTCCGCCGGTCGACGGTGTGCTTCCGCTCGGGGCACGCCGCCAGGTACACCTGCCGGAACAGTTCGGTCGCGCTCCAGGACTCCGCGCCGAAGCGCTCGCCCGCGGCGGCGGAGTACAGCGTCCGGCCGGGCCGCCGGTCGCCGGTCCACACGGCGGCCTCGAACTCGGGGTGCCGCCGCAGCCACTCCCGGATCTCCCGCTTGTTCGCCTCGGGGATGATGTCGCACAGATCCGGGTTGACGGTGACCTCCGCGCCTTCCGGTATCAGGCCCCGGTCCTTGATGGTCCGCATGTCGTTCGCCACGCCCGCCCCTCCCCTTCTCCCCGCTTCCGGCAGCGACGCCGCCAGGCGGGCCCGAGGCCCGCGCCTCCGGTCCGGGCGATCCTACGGCCTGGGGCGGGCGACAGGCCGGCGTCCAGTGCCGCTCCCCGCCCGCCCAGCACAGGACATCAGATGTCCTACGTCATACCCCTTGACCGTCACCCACCGCTCTCCCTAGGGTCGTTGACGAGACATCAGATGTCCTTGCTCTGGCCTCTCACTCCCCGCCCGCCCGCCGACCGGCCACCCCCACCCGCGATCCCCCTTCGCGCTCCGGGCCGGTCGGCGTACGCGGCTCCCCCTCGGACGATTGCGAGCACCTCCGTGGCCCTCTCCCCTCCGCCCGCCCGCGCCCTCCTCGCGGTCGGCGCCCTCACCCTCGCCGCGCTCCCGCTGGGTGCCACCGGCGCGTCCGCCGCGACCCCGGTCGGCCAGTCGGCCGTGGTCAGCCAGGACTGCGCCTCCGGCGGCCGGATCCAGCAGACCGTGGTGAACAACACCGCCACCCCCACCACGTTCACCCTGACCTGGCCGGGCAACGGCAGCTGGACCGCGACCGTCGCGGCCTTCGACTCCGGCCACTTCTACTTCACCAAGCCGTCCGGCACGGCCTACACCTTCCGCACCACCACCCCGCAGGGCTACGACAGCACCGTCAGCGGCACCCTGGACTGCGCGAACGCGCTGGCCGCCAACGTCAGCCTGGAGTGCCCGCGCGACGCCGACGGCTCGCTGCCCGCCGGCCACCGGCTGCGGGTGACGCTGGACAACCGCACCGCCGCCGCCCAGACCTTCACCGTGGCCTGGCCCGGCCGGGCCTACTCGCCCTGGACGGTGACCGTCCCGGCGATGTCCGGCGACTCCTCGCTGTACTGGACGCTGCCGAACGGCACCCCGTACACCTTCAACCTCTCGGTGGCCGGGAGCAGTTGGACCGACACCGAGTCCGGCACCGCGAGCTGCGGCCTGGCCGCCGGCACGCCGGGCATGAACGCGCAGACCGTGCTGACCACCGCCACCCCGATCAGCGGCGTCAACACCCTGGCCGCCGACGGGGTCTCGTACACCACCACGACCGCCACCGCGAAGTCGGTGCGGATCCCGGCGCTGGCCCAGACCGCGTCCGGCACGGTGATCGCCACCGCCGACGCCCGGATCGACGGCGGCGCGGACCTCGGCGGCGGGACGAACAACATCCAGGTGGTGATGGTCCGTTCGACCGACGGCGGGGTGACGTTCTCCGCGCCGCGGATCATCGCGCACCCGCCGACCACCAAGGAGGGCTACGGCGACTCCAGCCTGCTGGTGGACCGCGCCACCGGGCGGGTGTTCTGCTTCTTCACCTACTCGCCCAAGGCCGGCGTCGGCTACTACGGCTCCACGGCCGGCGACACCTCGGCCACCGCCACCACCAACACCCACGTCAGGTACGTCACCTCGGACGACGACGGCGCCACCTGGAGCACCCCGGTCGACCTCAACCCGTCTGTCCGGGACGGCAGTTGGGCGGGCATGTTCGCCTCGTCCGGGCACGGGATCCAGCTCGCCTCGGGCCGCCTGGTGCAGCCGATGGTGTACCGCGACGCGGCGGGCGACCACGCGGCGAACCTCTACTCGGACGACCACGGCGCGAGTTGGCACGCGGGCGGCTCGGCGGCGACCGGCGTCAACGAGTCCAAGGCGATCCAGCGCGGCACCGGCAAGGTCGTCCAGAACATGCGCTCCAACGCGGGCGGCAACCGCTGGTACGCCACCGCCGCCGGCGGCTCCGACGTGGCCGGCGGATTCGGCACCGCCTGGAACTCCGGCCTGCTGGACCCGGGTTGCAACGGCGACGAGGTCTCCTACCTGCGCCCGACCGACACCGACGCCGCCGGGAACCCACTGCTCAGCTCCACCGCGGTCCTCTCCAACACCGCCACCGCGAACAACTCCACCCGCCAGGACCTGACCGTCCGGATCAGCCAGGACGACGGCGCCAGCTGGCCGCACCGCGCCCTGCTCAAGGCCGGCCCGAGCGGCTACTCCAGCGCGGCGGTGCTCGACGACGGGACGGTGGCCGACCTGTACGAGATCGGCGGCACCGGCGGCATCGTGTACACCAACTTCACCACCGCCTGGGTGACCGGATCCTGACGGCCCGTCAGTTCGCCTGCTGCTCCGCCGCCCTGGCGTTGCGCTCCCGGGCGGCGGCGATCCGGCGGCGGGCCGGACGGTAGTGCGCCTCGACCGCGCGGTCGAAGGCGGCGGGGTCGCCGGCCCGGACGGCGGCGACCACCGCGCGGTGGGCGTTGACGGTGTCCAGCTCGTCCTGCTTGGTGATCACGTGCAGGTGCGGGGCGACGACGCCGTAGACGTCCCAACAGGCCGAGGAGAACTGGCTGATGATCTCGTTCCTCAGCGGTTCGACCAGCAGCGCGTGGAACCGGCGGTCGACCGCGATGACGTCCCGGCCGGCCGCCAGCCCGGCCTCCATCTCGTCGACCAGCTCCTCCAGGGTGCTGATGTGGTCGGCGTGCAGGGTGGCCAGGATCCGCTGGGCCATGCCGCGCTCCAACACCTCCCGGACGTCGACGAGTTCCTCCAGCACCTTGAAGTCGTCGTCCGGGCTGAGCAGCCCGCGGAAGGTCAGCCCCTCGACCAGCGCGGACATGCTGAGCCGCCCCACGTAGGTGCCGTGGCCGTGCCTGACCTCGACGATGTCCAGCGCGTCCAGCGTCTTGACCGCCTCGCGCACGCTGGAGCGGCTGGCGCCGAGCGCCTCGCACAACTCGCCCTCGCTGGGCAGCAGGTCGCCGGGGCGCAGCCGGTTGTCGATGATGTAGCGCTTGATCCGCTCGGCCACCTCGTGCCGGCGCAGCGGACGGGTCGACCCGGCGCTCCGGCCCGGGCTCGTGGTTCGGCTGGTCTCGGCCACCGGTGCCGTCCCCCTTCTCCGCTGATCGCTCGCGTCTCCCGCCGCGTGGCGCCGGGCCACGGGGGCTGTCAGCCTACCAGCCCGGTTCGCGGACATCCGATGTCTGATCAGCCCCTGGTCGGCCCCTGGTCAGACCCTGACCCGCCCCCGACCCGCCCCCGGCCCGCCCCCGGCCCGCCACCGGCCCGCCCCTCAAGCCCGGCCTTGCCCGAGCGCCGCCGGCCGCTCCGGTCCGGGCTCGGCCGCAAGCTCCGGTCCGGGCGTCGCCGCCGGCTGCGGTCCGGGTGTCGTCGGCCGGTCGGCGAGGCGGTGCAGCCGGCCGGGGACGTCCAGGCCGATCAGCGTGATGACGACCAGGCTGAGGCCGAAGGTCAGCAGCGCCAGTGACTGTCCGAGCGGGCGGCCCTCGGCGAGGCGGGCGCCGAGCAGCGGGGCGACGGCGCCGCCGAGCGCGCCCACGTTGTAGACGAAGCCGAGGCCGGAGGCCCGGCGCTCCACCGGCAGGTGGCCGCCCAGGTAGCGGGGCAGCAGGCCGGAGATCCCGAAGCTGGTGGCCTGTAGCAGGAACAGCAGCACGCCGAGCAGCAGCAGGTCGTCGTGCACGGCGAACACCGGGAAGACGAACAGCAGCGACGCGGCGAGGGTGCACGCGTACGCCCTGGCCGGGCCGAAGCGGTCGCCGGTGAACCCGGCCAGCACGCAGCCGGCCGCCGTCCCGAACCCGGCCCAGAACAGCACGTCGCGGACCTGTTCGGCGCTGTGGTGCAGCTCGGTCTTGAGGTAGGTGGGCAGCAGGGCCTGGATCGGCCAGGTGTAGAGGAAGCCGGCGAAGACGGTCACCGTCAGCGCCAGGTAGAGCACCCGGTGGCCGGGGCCGCCGAGGCGGACGGCGAGCGTGCCGAGCGCGCCCGCGGCGAGCAGTGCGAGCGGCCAGGCGGCGTCCCCGGCGCGGCCGGTGAACAGCGCCAGCAGGGTGCCGAAGGCGGTCGCGGCCAGGGCGAGGTGCAGCGCGGCGCGGGCCGGCGAGAACGTCCCGTCGCCGGGGCGGGCGAACAGCGGGCGGAACGGGTTCGGCCGGGCCGCCGCCCCGGCGGCGGTCGCCTCCTCCCAGTCCTCCCACTCCGCGGCCTCCGGGAGCGCCCGGCGCATCCAGAGCGCGAACAGCGCGGGCAGCACGCCCAGGTAGAACATCCACCGCCAGCCGAGCGCGGGCACCACCTGGCTGTAGACCTGGGCGGCCAGCACCGTCCCGATCGAGTAGCCCGAGATCAGGAACCCGCTGGCCCGCCCGCGCATCCGCTCCGGCCAGCTCTCCATCACGTACGTCGCGCTGGCGCCGTACTCCCCGGCCATGCCCAGCCCGACCACCAGCCGGGCCGCGTACAGCCCCGCGTAGCCGCCGGCCAGCCCGCAGCCCAGCGTCCCGAGCGAGAAGAGCAGGATGCTCGCCGTCATCGCGGCCCGCCGCCCGTACCGGTCGCCCAGCGCGCCCAGCAGCATCCCGCCGAGCCAGCGGCTGACGAACGCCGCCGAGACCAGCGAGGCCGCCCGCACCGCGTCGAGCCCGAACTCGGCCTTCACCTCGGTCAGCACCAGGGTGATCAGCACGAAGTCGAACCCGTCCAGCACGTAGCCGGCCCAGGCGGCGCCGAACGCCTTCCACCCGCGCTGCCCGACCTGCCGGTACCAGCGGCTGGTCGGCGGGCGGTCGGCGCGGCGCGGGGGGCGGTTCATCGCGGCAGGATATCCGGACTGTTTGATTCCGCAAGGGCCCGGCCGACCGCGGGGCCCCGGGCGGCGGACGGACCGGCCCGGGGCCCCGGGGTCGGCCGAGGGCTCACGGGCCGCCCGAGACGGCCGGGGACGGTTCCGGCGCGGGCCGCGCCGCCCGGTCGCCGCGGAGCGGCAGGAGCGGCAGGAGCGGCAGGAGCGGCGCGGAACGCTCCCGGCTGTCAGCGCGGCGGGCTAGGCTCCGGCTCCGCTCCAGCCCGCCCGCAGAGCCCGCCGACCGCGGCTTCTGCCGACCCACCGGAGGTCCGCGCATGCCGATCCACGTTGCCGGCCGACGCCGCTCGGCGAAGAGCCTCGCCGCGGAGTTCCCCGGCGCCGTGATCGTCGACACGACGTCGAAGGCGCCCGACCCGTGGGTCCGGCTGAGCCCCTTCTACCCGCACGGCGGGATCCCCGTCCCGTTCTCGCCTGGTGTCACCGCCCAGTCGGTCGAGGGCATCTGGCAGGCCCTCAAGGTGTTCGAATCCGTCGACACCGACCCCGCCAAACTGGACGTCACGACCATGAAGGGCCTGAAGCGGACGGTCCGCCGCTTCGGCCCCGTCCGGGGCCACCGGGCCGGCCTGGACGGGACGGAGCTGCTCCCCTACCAGGAGGCCCGGCGGCGCATCTACCTGCCCGCCTACCGGTGGACGCTGGAGCACCGCGTCCCGGACCTGCTGGAGCGGCTCCGCGCCGAGGAGCACCTGGTGCTGCTCGACTACACGACCAACGGCGACGTGGCCGACACCGGCAGCCCGCTCTCCCACGCCGCCCTGATCCGGCGCCACCTGGAGGGCCGCTGGCCCGACGAGGGTCCTGCCGCCGGGTAGCGCGGCGGCCGCGCCGACGCCTCCGCGCCCGACCCGGCCCCGTGGCCGGGTGGCGCGGCGGCGTCGACGCGCGAAAGCGTCAGCGCGCGAAAGCGGCGAGCGGGAGGCGGGCGAGCGGCTCGATGGTGACGCGGGTGATCAGCCCGCGGGCGTCGAGCTCCAGGCGGACGAGGGCGTAGGGCCGGCCCGCCGGGGCGATGACGGCGGTGGGGGTCGGGGTGGCGAGGGCGGTCGCGAGGGCGATCCGGGCGGCGAAGCGGCGGGTCTCGGCGGCGATCGCCTCGGCGCCGCGGACCTCGGCGGGGGTGCCGGGCGGCAGGAGCCGGGGGTCGGCCCGGCGGACGGCGTCGGGCGCGAGCAGGGCGACCAGGCGGGCCAGGTCGCCTCCCCCGGCGGCGGCGAGGAACGCCTCGGTGACCGCCCGGGCCCCGCCGGCCGCCGGAACGGAACCGGGGTGGACGGCGCGGACGGCTGTCCGGGCGCGGCTGGCGAGCTTCTTGGCGGCGTCGGGGCGGACCGCCAGCACCTCCGCGACCTGCTCGAACGGCAACGCGAACAGGTCGTGCAGGACGTACGCCACCCGCTGGCGCGGGGAGAGCGCGTCGAGCAGCACCAGCAGCGCCCGGGACACCTGCTCGCGGCGCAGGAACTCCTCCTCTGCGGCCAGCTCCGCCGACTCGAAGTCGACTTCCAGCAGCGGCAGTTCGGGTCGCCGTCGCCAGGCCCGAAGCCGGTCGGCGCAGAGCCGCGCGGTGACGGTGGTGAACCAGCCGCCCGGGTTGTCGATCCCGTCGACGCCCTGCGTCCTGGTCCAGACGGTCTGCACGACGTCCTCGGCGTCCTGCCGGGAGCCCAGCATCCGGTGGGCCAGCGAGAGCAGGCGGGGGCGCTCGGCCTCGAAGTGTTCGATCAGGTCCATCGGCGGGGTCACCTTTCGGGGGTGCGTGTCGTCAGGAGGGGTGCGAGCGAAGGAACGACCCGACGACCCGACAGTCCGATGACCCCACGGACAGATGACCTCACGGACCGATGAACCCAAGAACCCATGAACCGATGACCGCGTCCGCGAGGAACGCGTGCAGGAGAGCGGAGAAGAGTGCGATGGACCCGATGACGGCCGCTGCGAACGGCCACCGTACGGCCCCGAGCCTACCCGGCGCCGACGACCCGGACGCGGGGTGGGCGCGGTGAGCGGCGGGTCGGCGGGCGCGCTGCTCGTGGCCACGGTGTGCTGCGTGCTGGCGAACGGCTTCGAGGTGGTGGCGAAGCTGCTCCGGGCGGAGTTCGTGGTGCGGAACTCCGCCGAGGTCGGCCTCGCCCCCCGCTGGCTGCCCTGGCTGGCCCTCCTGGAGGGCGCGGGGACGGTCGGCGTGGCGGCCGGGCTGTTCGGCCCGGCCCGGCTGGGCCTGGCGGCGGCCGTCGGGCTGCTGCTGTTCTTCGTCGGCGCGGTGGGCGCCCACGTGCGGGCCCGGGTGTTCCACAATCTGGCCTTCCCGCTGGCGTTCCTCCTCCTGGCGGCGGCCGCGGTCAGATACTTCTCCTGAACCCGCAGGAACGCCGCCCACGCCCGGCCCCGGCTCGGCCCCGCCCCGGCCGACCCCTTGGAGGAGCACGTGCCCGCCCAGCCCGCCCCCGCCGCGTTCGAGCGCGTCGCCCCGGTCGTCCCCGTCCGCGACCTGGCCACCGCGCTCGCCCGCTACCGCCGCCTCGGCTTCACCGCGCACCCGTACGAAGGCGACGCGGGCTACGGGTTCGCCGCCCGCGGCCCGGTCGAACTCCACCTGACCGAGTGGCCCGACCACGACCCGCTGCGCACCGCCACGGCCCTCTACCTGTACGTCGCGGACGCGGACGCCGTCCACGCCGAATGGACCGAGGCCGACCCCCCGGGCCGCCTCACCGCCCCCGCCGACACCCCGTACGGCCTGCGCGAGTTCGCCTACGTCGACCCGGACGGCACCCTGCACCGGGTGGGGTCACCCCTCCGCTGAGGGGCCCGGAGGGCTTCCCCGCAGGTGCGGGGGCGGAGGCTCGTCGGCCTGCGGTACCGGGCTTCCGGGCCCCTCGGGGCCGTCACTCCGCCGGGCGCCAGCCCAGGAGCGGGCCGAGGCGGGTCGCGAGGTCGGTGAGGATCTGGACGTAGTCCTCCGGGGCGAAGGTGAACGGGAGGGGGATGGCGACCTCGTCGACCTCGCGGAAGGCGGCGTGGGCGTAGAGCTGTTCGGCGAGCTGCTCGCTGGTGCCGACCAGGTCGGGGGCGAAGAGCATCCGGTTGGGGCCCTGGGGGGTGCGGGTGCGCTCGTAGCGGGAGGCGGCGTAGGCGTGGTACTTGGCGCGCTGCTCGGGGGTGGCGCTGTCAGTGGGGATGACGACCAGGCCGTGCGAGACGCGGGCCTTCTCGCCGTCGGGGTGGGCGGCGCGGAAGGTCCGGATCAGGGCGAGCTGGTTGGCGGCGAAGTCCGTGCCCTCCTCGGCCCGGACGACGCTGCTGGTGAGCAGGTTCAGGCCGTGCTCGCCGGCCCAGCGCATCGAGCGCAGGCTGCCGCCGCCGTACCAGACCCGGGCCGCCAGGCCGGGGACGTGCGGCTGGACGTGGTCGGAGTAGGCCTCGATGCCCTCGGTGCCCTGGAAGCTGCTGGCCGGGCGGCCGGCCAGCAGGTCGATCAGGCGCTGGACCCGGGTGTAGCCGAAGTCCTCCCGGTCGGCGGTGTCGGGGTAGAGCGCGTCCTTCACGTCCTCGAAGTGGACGGGCACGCCGACGCTGACGCCGGGGTTGAGCCGGCCGCCGGAGAGCACGTCGACGGTGGCCAGGTCCTCGGCGTAGCGGAGCGGGTTCTCCCAGCCGAGCGGGGTGACGGCGGTGCCGAGGGCGATCCGGCGGGTGCGCTGGGTGGCGGCCGCGAGGACGGTCAGCGGGGAGGAGATCCCGTACTGGAGGTGGCGGTGGCGGAGCCAGGCGCTGTCGAAGCCGAGCTGTTCGCCGAGCTCGATCAGCCGCAGGGTGGCCTCGTGGCCGCCGGCCGGGTCGTGCTCGTCGAACAGGCCGATGGTCAGGAATCCCAGCGAGCGCAGCGGGCGGTCGGGGGTGGGCACCGGGGTCCTCCTCGGGTCGTTCGGTCTCCGGTCAGCGGGTCTCCGGGGTTCCGCCACGGTCACACATCCGGGTGGTGGTGATCAACGGTCGGTCGGGATTGTGACGTGGCGCCATGCTCCCGCAACAGTGCCCCCTCCCCCGGCCCCGCACAGCCCGGCCGCCAGGCCCGCCGGGCTGCCGAGTCCGCCGGGCTTCCGGGCTGCCGGGCTGCCGGGCTGCCGGCCTGGCGGGCCGTCAGCTCACGGGTGGCTCGGCGGTGAGGACCAGGCGGCGGCTGGTGGTGCGGTAGCCGACGCGTTCGAAGGCGGCGGCCATCGGGGCGTTGGCCAGGTCGGTGTCGGCGCGGACCTGTGGGGCGGCGGCCTCGGCGGCCAGGATCCGGGTGGTCTCGGCGAGGATCTCCTCGGCGTGGCCGCGGCCCCGGTGTTCGGGCAGGACGCCGAGGTAGCCGACCACGGGCGAGGCCGGGTTGCGGGAGGGGACGGCGAAGCCGACCGGCTCGCCGTCGGGGGTGTGGGCGGTGCGCCACCAGGCGCGTTCGCCGGACATGCCGTCCCGGTAGAAGGCGACGTCGGCCCGGGCCTGGGCCTCGGCGCCGTGCTCGGCGGCGGCGGTGCGGGAGGTGGCGTCGAGGGTGCCGGCCAGGACGCGGCGGAACAGGTCGACGAAGACCTCGTCGTCCGGTTCGGGGCGGAACTCCAGCCGGCCGGTCGGGGCCGGGAGGCCCGCGCTCGGCGTCCATTCGTAGCGCAGCCGCTCCAGGGTGCCGGGGAGGCCGGCCCGGCGGGCGGCCTCCCGGCGCCAGGCGACGGCGGCCCGGGTGTCGGGGAGGTCGTGCCAGTCGCTGGGGAGGAAGAGGTGGTAGGCGGGGGCGTGCCCGTACGCGGCGTGCGCGGCGGCGAGCAACTCGGCGGCCAGCGCGGTGCGTTCGTCGTCGAGCCGTCCGCCCTCGCCGTCCTGGCCGCCCTCGCCGCGCTCGGCGGCCGAAGGGCCTGCGCCCGTACGGTCGGTGCCGGGGACCAACAGGGCGTCGAGCGCGGCCGGTTCGGCGTCCGTCGGGCCGCCCCACCAGACGGCGAGGGCGCGCGGCGCGGCGCCTGGGGCGTCCTGGGCGATCCACGTCCGTTCCGGCCGGTACTCGCCGGTGGCGAGCCGGGCGGTGTAGGTCTCGGGCGTCAGGGTGCTGGCGGGGTCGGTGACGAGCAGCGGGAGGAGGCCGTCGAGGTCGGCCTCGACGGTGGGGCGGAAGATCACGGCGTCTCCGGGAGTGGTGCGGGCGGGTACCGGAGGCGCGGCCCGATCGCCCCTACCGCATGGTCAGCGGGGTCGCGGGGGAGGTCGGGCGCGCCGATGGCGGGGTTGGCATCACGACCTCCTCTCCTGCGTGGAACGACAGCGGCACCGGACGGCACGGAACCGTCGGCGGCGCCGGTCCGCTGACCGGCGCCGCCAGGGTAGAACCCCGCCGAATCCCCCCGCAACGGATTTTCCGCCCCCGCATCCACCGCACCCACCGACCCCACCCGCCGGCCGACGCGGCCCCACCCACCGACCCCACCCGCCGGCCGACGCGGCGTCAGCCCCGGTACGCCTCCAGCAGCCGCAGCCACACCTCGCTGATCGTGGGGTAGGCGGGGACGGCGTGCCAGAGCCGGGCGAGCGGCACCTCCCCGGCGACGGCGACGGTCGCGGAGTGCAGCAGTTCGGCGACGCCGGGCCCGGCGAAGGTGACGCCGACCAGGACCTCCCGGTCGAGGTCGACGACGGCCCGGGCCCGGCCGCGGTAGCCGTCGGCGTACAGGGCGGCGCCGGAGACCGCGCCGAGGTCGTAGTCGACGGCGCGCACCCGCAGTCCGGCGTCCCGGGCCTCGCGCAGGGTGCGGCCGACGGCGGCGACCTCGGGGTCGGCGAAGACCACCTGCGGGACGGCGGCGTGGTCGGCGGTGGCGACCGAGCGGCCCCAGGGGGCGAGGTCGAGCGGGCGGCCGGCGGCGCGGTCGGCGATGGCGGTGCCGAAGATCCGGCCCTGGTACTTGCCCTGGTGGGTGAGGAGCGCGCGGTGGTTGACGTCGCCCGCGGCGTAGAGCCAGCCGGCCGGGACGGCGGTGGCGCGGCCGGTGTCGTCGGTGTCGATCCAGCCGCCGGGTTCGAGGCCGACGGTGTCGAGGCCGAGGTCGGCGGTGGCGGGGCGGCGGCCGGTGGCGAACAGGGCCTCGTCGGCGGGCAGCCGGGTGCCGTCGGCGAGGTCGAGCAGCAGGGTGCCGTCGGGTTCGCGGCGCAGCGCGGTGACGGAGGCGCCGAGGCGGACGTCGACGCCGGCGGCGCGCAGGCCGTCCGAGACGAGCTGCCCGGCGAACTCCTCGGTGCGGTCGAGCAGTCGGCCGCCGCGGACCAGCAGGGTGACCTCGCTGCCGAGGGCGCGCCAGGCGGTGGCCATCTCGACGGCGACGACGCCGCCGCCGACCACCGCGAGCCGGCCGGGGACGGCCCGCGCGGAGGTGGCCTCGCGGCTGGTCCAGACCCGGGCGCCGGCCAGGCCGGGCAGGTCGGGGAGGGCGGCGCGGGTGCCGGTGCAGACGGCGACGGCGTGCCGGGCGGTGAGGACGCGGCGTCCGCCGTCGGGGGTGTCGACGGCGACCCGGCGTTCGCCGTCCAGCCGGCCGTGGCCGCGGACCAGGTCGATGCCGGCCGAGGCGAGCCACTGGGCCTGCCCGTCGTCGTGCCAGTGCGAGGCGAACGCGTCGCGGCGCTCCAGCACGGCGGCGGCGTCCAGCCGCCCGCCGCCGACCGCCTCCCGGCTGCCGGCCACCCGGCGGGCGTCGGCGAGCGCGGCGGCCGGGCGGAGCAGCGCCTTGCTGGGCATGCAGGCCCAGTAGGAGCACTCGCCGCCGACGAGTTCGCTCTCGACCAGTGCCACGCTCAGCCCGCCGGCGTGCGCCCGGTCGGCGAGGTTCTCCCCGGTCGGGCCGCCGCCGATCACCACCAGGTCGTAGCTGTCGCGTTCGGTTCCCATCCGCGTCCACCGGCCCTCTCGCCTCGCCCCGCCGCCCCGTGACGGCCGGTCAGGGCCCCATCGTGCCGCACGGACGGCACTCCGTTGGTCCGGCTCACGGCTGGCCTCCCGATCCGCCTGTGCACTGCCGGGCCGGGCGGTGCACAGGCGGTCCGGTCTAGCGGCTCCCCTGCGTACCGCCCGCCGAGGCCGCGAGGTCGTTGAGCGCGGCGTTCACCACCTGCCAGCAGATTCCGAGCGTGTCCCGGTCGGGCCGGTGTGCCTCGCGGGCTTCCAGATCGGGGTGGACGAAGTTCCGGTATCGGCGGAGCACGTGGCTGAACTTCTGGGCGTCACCGTCGATCCAGCCGGCCGTGTGGCACAGGTCGATCAGGCCTTCGAACTTCGCGTTCCGCGGTGCCGTGTTGCCCAGCAGCGTGCGGTCCCGTTCCACCACGGTCTGCAGCAGGACGCCCTCCATCAGGCTGCCCAGCATGACGATGGCCGCCACGTGCGCGCCGTGTGCGTAGCAGGTCCGGGCCTCGTCCAGGCGGCGCTGCAGCAGCTGGACCATGGCCGGGTCCTGGATGATGTCGGCCATCGCCACCCGGAGTTCGGTCGCCCCGTACTCCGAGGGGTGTGCCAGCGCCGGGTCGCAGGCCAGCAGTCGGGGGCCGTTGCCGCCGGCTTCCAGCCGGAGGCCCTCGTGGACCAGGAACGAGTTGACCGCGGCGAGGACGTCCGCGAGGAGTTCGGGCTCGTCGAGGTACTCGCGGGCGTCGGCGAGGCGCAGCAGGACCTTCTCGATCTCGGCGGGCCGGTCGCGACGTTCCATCAGCAGTTCGAGGGCCCATTCACGACGGTACTGGCCGTCGTAGGCGGGGACGTCCTGCCAGCCGGCCCGGCGCAGGAAGCCCTCGATCTCGTACCCCTTGCGGTAGTAGAGGTCGTCGTCTCCGGTGACCACCCTGGCGAGTTCCGCCACGGTGTTCTCGTCGAGCAGCAGGCTGTCGGGCAGAGGCGGTCGGGTGTTCATCGGTTTCCTTCGGGAGGGGTGCGGCGGGTTTCGCCGGTCGGGCGGTCGGTCGGGTCGTCGGTGTGCTCGGCGGACGGGTCGTCGCCCTCGGGCAGGACCATCGGCGTCCACGGTGTCCGCGGTCCGTCGGAGGGGGCTTCGTCGGGACGTCGGTGGTAGGTCGCGGGGGCGATGCCCAGCCGGTCGAGTTCCTGCCAGAGGCCGGCCAGGGCCCGGTCGGGGTCGAACCGGAATTCGCTCTCCGGAATCCGCCAGAACCGCCATCCGACGCGCTGGAGTTCGCGGTCGCGCTGTTGGTCGTGGCGGAGTTGTTCGAGCGTGGAGTGGTAGTGGTCGCCGTCGCACTCGACGCCGATGCGGCCGCGGGCGCCGATGACCACCAGGTCGATCCGTTTGTTCCCGGCGGGGTACTGCGGGACGACGTGGTAGCCGCGTTCCTTGATCCGCAGGTAGACCTGCTGCTCGAACAGTGAATCGAAGGGCTTGCGGGGCACGTCGGGCAACACGGTGCCGAGGTCGTCCGCCTCCGCGAGCGCGGCCGGCGGGTTGCGCATGTAGCCGAGCAGACTCGACCGCAGGTCTCCGGGCTTCATCCGGTCCGGGGGGACCGAGTAGAACAGGATCATCTGGTCCTGGGCCCGGCTGGCAGCCACGTTGTACGCCTGCTGCTCGCTCCGCAGCCCGCCCGCGACCTTGCGGACCTTGTCGACCACCATCGAGAGCAGGATGACGTGGCGTTCGTCGCCCTGGAACATGGCGGGGGTCCCGACCCTGATGCGGTGCTTCTCCCGAACGGGGGCGGGAATCCGCTGCTCGATCAGTTGTTCCAGCAGCTTCACCTGGCCGCCGTAGCCGCCCTGGAGGACGATGACGCCCATGGTCCGGCCCTCGTAGGCGGGATCGGCGGTGAACGAGACCAGTCGGTCGACGATCGCCTCGGCCTCCCGGGGGTTGCGGATCCGGTGGTCGCGGCCTTCGGCGACGCCGTCGGCGACGTAGTGCGTCAGCAGCGGATCGAGGCGTTCGCCGCCGTACTGCCGCAGGGGTGTCAGCCCGGGCGGGTTGTAGAACATCGCCGAGGACCAGCCGATGATCTCCGGCATGCAGCGGAAGTGTTCCTGGAGCCGGATCGTCGAGGGGAAGAAGGTGGAGAGCAGCTGGTAGAGGTTCGACTGCGGGGTGTAGAGCTGCCTCAGGTGCCGGGGCACGTCCGGGAGGTGGGCGGTGAGCCGGTCCTGGATCTGCTGGACGCGGCCGAAGCCGGCCACCGCCGGGGTGCACTGCTTGTCGTCGCCGACCACGATGATCCGCGGGGCGAGCCACATCAGGAACAGCGCGTCCATCCCCGCCTGGCTGGCTTCGTCCACGATCACCACGTCGAAGGCGTTCTGGTGCGGTTCGATCATCTCGGCGACCCGGGAGATCGGCATCACCCAGGCCGGCACGGCGCCCTGGGCGATCCGCATGGCGCTGCGGGCGGCGGCCCCGAACTCGGCGGCGATCTTGCCCTTGCCCTTGCCGTAGGAGGCCATGTGGCTGCGGTACGCCTGCAGGGCGGAGCGCTGTTCGGGGGTCATCCGCTGCAGGCAGTGCAATCGGCCCTTGGCGGCCGCCAGGTCGCCGGTCAGTTCCTCCAGTCTGCTCTCGCACTCGGTGAGTTCGGCGTCGAGCCGTTGCTCCCGTCCGGGGGCGCGCTCCTCGTGGACGAAGCGGCAGGCTCCGGCCCAGGCCCACGCGTCGGCGAGGCGGCCCATCCGCTCGTCCCATTCCGGGGCGTGGCACTCCGCGACGATCCGGTTCGCCAGCGCGGGCGAGGCGACGCGCAGCGCGTCGAGCAGTTCGGAGCAGCGCCAAGCCTGCCGTTGCCTGGCGTGAGCAGCCGTGTAGGCGTCCAGTTCCTTGCGGTAGCGGTCGAGGTCGCGGTCGGCGAGGGCCTGGGCCATGGCCAGCGATTCGAGGGTCGGGGAGTGCCCGTCGTTCCCTCCGCGCAGGACGCGTTCCCAGCCGGCGAGGCGAGTGGTGGCGTCTTCGGCCCGTTGCCGTCCGGCCAGGGCGAACACCGCGGAGGTGAAGTGGTCCCACTGTCGGGGTGTGGTCAGGTCGAGGTAGATCCCGCGGCCGACCAGCAGGTCGTCCACCCGTTCCCGGAGGCCGCCGAAGGCCGCCACCGACTCCAGGTGCCGGTAGCGCTCCCGCAGTGTCGCCACCCGGACTTCCAGCGGCCCGTCCTCCAGCGGTGCGCCGACCTGGTCCCAGCGGACCGCGACGGTCGCCAGTACGGGCCCGGCCCTCAGGTGGGCGTGCAGCGCCTCGAAGTCGGCGGCGTCGGTCGGCGGACGGCCGTCGACGCGGCAGCCGTCCAGCAGTTCGCGGGCCTGGCGCTGCGCTTTCGGGGTGACGAGTGCGCGCACTCCTCGGCGTCCGGCCGGATTCGCGCGCAGTTCGGACACGGCGGCCGTGAGCCGGGTGGCTTGTTCCGGCGTGAGGCCCTCCGGCAGGGCGACCGTGCGGACACCTGCCCCGGCGAGCCCGTCGACCACGGCGTCGACCGCCGCCCCGGCCTCCGCGACCCGGTCCCACAGGTCGCCACGGCGGCGGGCCAGTCGGTCCGCGAGGGCCCGCCGTGACCACTCGCTGTCGCCCCACCGCTCGGCCTCCCACGGAGCACCGAGGCGGTGCAGCAGGGCCCGGCCCGAGCCGAGCAGCCCGACCAGGTGGTCGGTGGTCGGGGTGTCGAGCGCGGTGAGCCGGTCGCGCAGGGCGGCGGCCTCGTCCGGCAGTCCGGAGGCCGGGGACTCCTCCGCCACGGCGGTGGCCACCTGCCCGGGGGTGGGCAGCGACGCGGGCGCGGGCGGCATGGGGCCGGCGACCAGTTCCGCGGCCCCCTCCCGGAGCAGGACCAGCAGTTCTTCGGCCTCAAGCGCGCCGAGCGGCGGCACCGAGGGGGCCCGGTCGGAGAGGCTGCCGATCCAGGACAGCGCGGGGGCCTGCTCCTGGACCTTCCGGACAATCCCGGCGAGCGTGCCCGAGTAGCCCGGCGCGACCTCGGGGTGCTGGTAGAGCTCGGCCTCCCGAAGTGCGATGACCTGTTCGGTCAGCAGCTTGCGACGGCTGGTGACCTCCTGCCGGCGCTGGGTCAGTCGCCGGATCTCCTCGTTCAGTTGGCCCGGGTCCCCGGACGCCACCTGGTCGCTCAGCGCGTTGACGGTCCGTTCGAGTTCGCCCGCGCCGTCCTGCCGGACGCCGCTGAGCAGGAGCACGCACAGGTCGCGGACGGCCGGCGGCAGCTTGTCCCGCAGCACGGTCAGGGCGTGGTCGCGGGCGCTGGTGACCAGGACCCGCTGCCCCTGCGCGAGCAGTGCGCTGAGCAGATTGGCGATGGTGTGGGTCTTGCCCGTTCCGGGCGGCCCCTGCACGACCACCCCGGTGTCGCGCTGGAGGCGGTCAAGCACGGCGCGCTGCTGGGCATTGGTCTTGCCCGGGAACAGCGGTTCCTCGTCGAACAGGCCGCGGGCGGAATCCGCGCTCCACCCGGCTCGTGCCTGCGGGCCGATGGTCATGACCAGCTGGGCCAGGCCGAGCGGCGCCTGCCGCTCCGCGACCACGGTCTGAGCGATCTGCTCGTAGCGGCGCAGCAGCGCGTTGCGGCTCATCGGACGCAGCATCAGTGCGGGCGCGAAAGTGAGCCGCAGGCCCGCTCCGGGCGCGTCGGGCGGTTGCCAGCCCGGGTGGAAGGAGAGCGGGCGGGGCAGGACGAGCCCCTGCCACCTGGTCAGGTACGCGAGGGCTTCCTGGCCCAGTGGATGCACCGGGTCCGCCGACAGTTCCTTGGCGAGCACCGCGGAGCGCTCCGGCACCAGGCCGTCGTCGCTGTCGAGGAAGTCCTGGTCCTCCAGCCGCACGCCGCTGTCGTTGGACAGCCTCACGGTGATCCGCGCGGTGCGCTGGTCCACCTCGGTGACCGCCCGGCAGGCGAGGAGGTGGCGGTGCAGGACCGCCCCGCGCGGGTCGCTCCAGGTCAGCAGTCCCGTGCCCAGGACGAGTTCGACCTGGTCGTCCTGCTGGACCAGCCGCTGGTGCCAGCGGTAGACGGTCTCGTAGAGCTCCCGCAACGGCCGGTCCGACCGTTCGCGTTCGGCCCAGCGCCGCCAACGGACCAGCCAACTGCCGTACGAGCGCAGCACCTCGTCCGCCGCTCGGCGCGCGACCGTCGCGCCGGTGTCCTGCCGGTGCCCGCGCTCCGGTGCCGGTTCGCCTTCCGGCCCCGGTTCGGCCAGTGGCGGGTCGCTGTCCGGGTTCTGCACGTCCCGGCTGTCCAGCCAGCCGAGCAGTTCGGCGGGGATCTCGGGCGGCGCGCTCTGCGGGACGTGGTCGAGGACGAACAGCGGGCGGTCCGGCTGTCCGTCCGGCTTCGCCACCGTCGTCGGCAGATCGCACAGCCACAAGTGCCCCCAGGAACGGGTGTCCCTGGAACGCTGGGTGCCGCTTTGCACCACTTCGCGGAGGAATCCGAGCAGTGCGGCCGTCTTTCCGACGACCTCCGGATTCCGCGCGTGCAGGTGTGGAACGTCCACCATTCTCCCCTCGGTCGGTGACGAACGTTCCAGGATGACCATGGCCGGTTCGACCGGAGGCGACTCCCCGGAAAGTGGCCGGATACACACTCCGCTGTGGCTTGGACACGATGAGTTTCCACTCGTTGCCTCCCGTTTCCCCTCCCGGGGAGACCGGGCGCACGCCGCCGGACCGGGGTGTCACGTACCGCCGGGCCCGATGCGTTACTTGGGCATGGATCACTCATCGAAGCGGGCGGGGCCGGCGGGGCCGGAGGGTTCGACGGGGGCGGAGCGGGTGCCGGGGTTCGAGGAGTTCGTGGCGGGCCGGGAGCGGCACCTGTTGCGGACGGCGTTCCTGTTGACCGGCGGGGACGCGCACCTGGCGGAGGACCTGGTGCAGGAGGCGCTGGGGCGGGTGTTCCTGAAGTGGCGCCGGGTGTCCCGGATGGAGAATCCGAGCGGGTACGCACAGGCGGCGCTGGTGAACACCTTCCTGTCGTACCGGCGGCGGCGTTCCAGTACCGAGCGGGTCACCGACGTGCTGCCGGAGACCGGCGTGGACGATCCGGACCCGGCGCTGCGGCTGACGCTGCTGCGGGCGCTGGCGGGGTTGTCGCCGGCCGACCGGGCGGTGCTGGTGCTGCGGTTCTGGGAGGACCGCGGCGTGGAGGAGACCGCCGGGGTGCTGCGGATCGGGGAGAGCGCGGTGCGCACCCGGACCCGGCGGGCGCTGGTGCGGTTGCGGGCGGTGCTCGGCACCGACCTGGACGCCCTGGTGGGCCGCTCGGCGGCCCCGGCGGGTACGGACGACTACGAGAGGGCGGGGGCGCGGCATGCCCACTGACGAGGAGTTGACGGCGGTGCTCTCCCGGGTGCTGGACGGGGCGGCGGCGGGCGCGCCCGAGCCGGTGCACGGCCGGCTGGCGGCGGGTGCCCGCCGGGCGGGCCTGCGGCGGCGCGGGCGGCGGCGGGCGGTGCTGGCGGGGGCGGTGGCGGCGGTGCTGGTGGCGGGCGCGGCGGGTCTCGCGGCGTTCGGGGGGCGGCCGTCGCCGGGGCCGGCCGCGGCGGGTCCGCGGATCTCGGACGAGCGGTTCGCCGAGCTGGTCGGTTCGCTGCTGCCGCCGGGCACCGTCAGCGGGCTGGTGCCGGCCGGTCCGAAGCCGGATCCGCACGAGATCGGGGTGGCGCTGACCTTCGACGACGGGGCGGGGGCGAGCATCGTCACGGTCAAGGTGCAGTACAGCGGCGTCCCGGTCGAGGCGATCACCTGCCTGGACGCGTTCGACACGCCGACGGGCTCCTGTGACCGGGTGCTCCGGCCGGACGGCTCGGTGCTGATCGTCGACAAGCTGCGCAGTCAGCACGTCGACAACGGCCAGGAGTGGCGCGGCGTCTGGGCGGCGCCGGACGGCCGGCTGGTGACCGTGATCGAGTTCAACGGCGAGCCGAGCCGGCCGAACCGGCAGCAGCCGCCGCTGGCGGACACCGCGTTGGGCGCGATGGCGAGTTCGCCGCTGTGGGCGGAGGTGTTCGCCGCGCTGACGCCGGTCCCGGTCCCGGCCCCGACGGCCCCGACGGCCCCGGAGACCGGCGGCACCGGGCCGGCGCCGAGCCCCGCGGTGTCGGCCGACGCGCTGCTGGACCGGCTGACCGACCTGCTCCCGGCCGGTACGGAGACCGGCGCCCGGAACACCGCGCACACCGCGCTGGCGGTGGCGGCGGCCGGGCGGCGCAGCTCGCTGACGGTGGCGTACGAGCCGCCCTCGGCGCGCGGGCTGGCGGACCTGGCCGACCTGCCGGGGACGCCGAGGACGGAGCTGGAGGTGCGCGAGCCGCTGCCGGGCGGCGGGTTCGTGGTGTCCACGGCGTTCGGCGACGGCAAGAGCGCGACCTACCCGCTGCTGCACTGGGTGGTGACGGTGTACTACCCGGACGGCGCCCGACTGGTGCTCGGCGAGTGGAACGGCGAGCGGTCGTACGAGGCGGCGCCGGGCGATCCGGCGCTCGACCTGGCGGCGTTGAAGGCGATCGCGCTGTCGCCCGCCTGGCGGTCCTGAGCGGCCGGGAGCACCCGGGAGCGGCCGGGATCGGCCGGGATCGGCCGGGATCGGCCGGGAAGGTCGGAGAAAAGCCGGGAGGCCGCCGCGAGGTCCCGGAGGGGGACCTGGCGGCGGCCTCCGGCGCGGCGGCCCGCCGTACGTGCGCGGCCGGTTGCGCCGTCAGCTCTGCTTGATCGCGGAGACGTCGAACTCCAGCACGATCTTGTCGCCGACCAGCACGCCGCCGCCCTCCAGCGCGGCGTTCCAGGTGACGCCGAACTCCTTGCGGCTGATGGTGACCGAGCCCTCCAGGCCGACCCGCAGGTTGCCGTAGGGGTCGACGGCGTTGCCGGTGTACTCGAAGTCGATGGTGACCGGCTTGGTGGTGTCCTTGATGGTGAGGTCGCCGGTGACCCGGTAGTCGGTGTCGGACTTCTGCTCGACCTGGGTGGTGCGGAAGGTGATGTCGGGGAAGTTCGGCGCGTCCAGGAAGTCGTTGGTGCGCAGGTGCTGGTCGCGCTGTTCGACGCCGGTGTCGATGCTCTCGGTCTTGATCACGACCTGGCCGGTGGACTTCGCCGGGTCGGCGCCGTCCAGGTGGGCGGTGCCCTCGAACTGGTGGAAGGCACCGCGCACCTTGGTGACCATGGCGTGGCGGGCGACGAAACCGATCCGGGTGTGGGTCGGGTCGAGGACGTAGTCCCCGGTGAGTTCGGGCAGGCTGACGGTCATGGTCGGCGCTCTCTCCTGGTGGCGTGCGCGCCGCGTGGCGTGCGCGACGCTTGGCGTGTGCGGGGGGGTGGGCCGGGGTGGCCGGTCCCCCGCACACGCTAGGCGCTGCGCCCCGTCCGGCCGCGCGTGACACGCGGCCGACGGGGTGTCAGGGGGATCAGCCGAAGCGGCCGTTGACGTAGTCGGCGGTGCGCTGGTCGGCGGGATCGGTGAAGAGCCGTTCGGTGGGGCCGGATTCGACGATCCGGCCGGGGGTGTCGTGGCTGGCGAGGAAGAACGCGCAGGACTGGGAGACGCGTTGGGCCTGCTGCATGTTGTGGGTGACGATGACGATGGTGACCCGGTGGCGCAGTTCGGCGATGGTCTCCTCGATCCGGCGGGTGGAGGTCGGGTCGAGAGCGGAGCAGGGTTCGTCCATCAGCAGGATCTCCGGGGCGACCGCGAGCGAGCGGGCGATGCACAGGCGCTGCTGCTGGCCGCCGGAGAGCGCGCCGCCGGGGGTGCCGAGGCGGTTGCTGACCTCGTTCCAGAGACCGGCCTGGCGCAGGCTGGACTCGACCAGGTGGTCGCGTTCCTCCCGGGTGGCCTTGATGCCGGCCAGTTTGAGCCCGCTGACCACGTTGTCGTACAGCGACATGGCGGGGAACGGGTTGGGGCGCTGGAAGACCATGCCGATCCGGCGGCGGACCTCGGCGGGGCGGCGGCCGGGGGCGTAGACGTCCTCGCCCTCCAGCAGGACCTCGCCGGCCAGCGCGGCGCCGCGCACCATCTCGTGCATCCGGTTGAGGATCCGCAGGTAGGTGGACTTGCCGCAGCCGGACGGGCCGATCAGCGCGGTGATCTCGCCGGCCCGCATCGCGAAGGAGACGCGTTCCAGGACCTTGCGCTGGCCGAACCAGGCGGTGACGTCGCGGGTCTCCAGGCCGGAGAGCGCGCGTCCCGGTTCCGGGGCGGTGCCGGGGACGGGCGGCAGCGGGATCGTGGGCGGGTCGTCGTGCGCTCCGGCGTGCTGGACGGGGAAGGGGGGCGGGGCGGTCTCGGTCATCGGCGGGCGGTCCTTTCCCAGGGAGCCGGGGCGGTTCAGTAGACGTTGGGGAGCAGGGCGGCGGCGTTCTCGTACACCGACCAGAGCAGGGCGGCGGCGACCGGCGCGAAGCACAGGTAGGCGGCGGAGCGGCGCCAGCGGCGGGCCGTCCAGACGGCCGCGACGACGGCCAGCAGCAGGGCCAGCGACCAGAGTTGGAGTGCGGACAGGGCGCCCTTGTCGGCGGCCAGCACCTTGTCGGTGGCGGTGGTGGCGGGCCGCTTGGCGCCGGCCGGTTCGGGGTCGCCGTCGAGCCGGGCGCCGACCAGGACGGTGCTGGTCGGGATCCAGTCGGAGTCGCCGGTGACCAGGACCAGCCGGTTGGGGGCGGTGTCCTTGATCGGGTGGTCGCCGTCGCCGTAGGTGTTGACGGTGTAGTGGAAGCTGCCCTGGCCGGTGGTGACGTCGATCCGGTCGCCGACCTTGAGCCGGCCGAGGTCGGCGAACGGGGCGCCGAACGCGGTGGAGCGGCCGAACAGGACGGCCACGCCGGGCTGTCCGGGCAGCACGGTGTCGCGCCGGTGGCCGGGGCCGCGCATCAGGTCGCGGCCGGTGGTGCCCTCGACCACGACGGCCTGGCGCAGGTCGAGCGCGGGGATGTCGAGGACGGCCAGCGGCGCGCCGTCCTCGGTCGGGCCGGTCGGCGCGGTGGCGTTGGCGAGCCGGTCGCGCAGGGTGGCGTAGGCGGTGGACTGGTGCCGGGCCTCCTGGAGGCCGGACAGGCCCAGCAGGTAGCCGGCGAAGCCGAGCAGCAGCACGGCGGCCAGTGTCACCGCCCGGGCGGCGACCATCAGCGGGCCCGGCGGCGGGGCGGCCGGGGCGTTGGCCGGGGCCTTCGGATCGGCCTTCGGGTCGGCCTTCGGGTCCGGCCGCGGGGCCGGCGGGGCGCCGGCCGTCGTGGTGGCCGACCGTTCCAGGGCGGGCGCGGTCATCTGCTGCTCTCCTCGGGTGCGAAGACCGGTGCGGACGGGGCGGCCGGAACCGGCGGGACGGGGTTCACCGGTTGCCCGCCGTCCGGTCGCGGCGGCGCCACCAGGCGGCCAGCAGCGGCGGGACGGTGACCACGCCGAGCAGTTCGACGGCGGTGAGCGAGGAGAGCAGCCAGTCCTGCGGGCGGCCGCCGAGCGCGACCACCTGGGCGGGGGCGGCTCCGCCGCCGCCGTTCGAACCGCCGCCGCCACCGTCGGAGGCGAGCAGTTCGCCGGTCTGCGGGTCGACCACCGGCTGGCTGCCGTCGCCGGAGCCGGAGCCGGAGCCTCCGGAGGTGCCGGCGCCGGTGCCGGCACCTCCGGAGGCACCGCCGGAGCCGGTGGCGGTGCCGGTGCCGGAGCCGCCCGAGGTGCCGCCGGTGCCGGAACCGGAGCCGGAACCGCCGGAGGTACCGGAGCCGGAGCCGCTGCCGGTCTTGACCGCCTGGCCGTTCTGCACGGTGCAGTTGAGCGGGCTGCCGGCCTTGTCGCACGGGGAGGGCTGCGGCGCGTTCTTCAGCACGGTCAGCTCGCCGGCCGAGTTGAACGTCGGGTTGGGGCAGTTGTTGAGGCTGTTCGGGTCGACGGGGCTGGCGTTGCCGGGGATGTGCTGGGTCTGCAGCAGGCCGCCGCGGACGAGGTTGCGCGGGATCGGCGAGTAGCCGAGCTCGTCCGCCTCGCCCTGTCCGGCGCACAGCACGTAGGCGAGGTAGCGGCTGAGCGCGTTGCCCTTGGTGTCGTTGAAGCGGGGCGCCACCGGGAGCGCGGCGCCGGCCCGGGGCACGATCAGGTAGCTGTAGGAGGAGATCGGGTAGGAGCGGGCGTCGTTGTTGCTGTAGACGGCGTCGAGGTTCTGCTGGAGGTAGTCCGGGTCGTTCGGCGAGGTGTTGTCGTCGACGCCGCGGATCCGGGCGGCGGTCAGCGCCACCGCGACGTTGGAGGCGGTCGGCAGGGTGTAGTACCCGGCCGGGTTGAGCACCTTGACGACGGGCCAGTTGCTGCGCTTGGCGAACGCGTACTCGTCGTAGCCGATCGCACCGATGCCGGTCGGCGACTGGATGTAGCCGGCCACCACGTCGGAGCCGTTCTGCGCGGTCATCCGGCCGGACGGCGGGAAGAACTCGGTGTAGTCGCCGCAGGGGACGCCGTTGACCCTGGTGCAGTACGCCTCCCACTCGCCCTGGTGGGTGTGCTGCATCCAGCGGGTGAACTGGGCGGTGGCGCCGGAGCCGTCGGAGCGCACCACGGGGGTGATCGGGATCTTCGGCAGCGCCTTGCCGTAGTCGGCGGTGATCTTCGGGTCGTCCCAGGAGGTGATCCGGTTGGTGAAGATGCCGACGATGGTGTCCGGGGACAGCCGCAGGTCGGTGATCTTCTTGCCGCCGAGCTCCAGGTGGTACATCAGCGCGGTGCCGCCGGCCGTGATCGGCACGTACGAGTAGCCGTACTGCGGGTTCTCCGCGCCGCCGAGGCCGCCGTTCTGCTTGGTCGGGTCGACGCCGCTGTCGTTCCTGCTGCGGAACGGGACGTCGGAGGCGGTGAAGTCGTCCTGTCCGGCGGCCCACTGGACCCGGCCGGCCGCCGAGCCGACCGGGTTGAAGTCGATCTCGATGCCCATCGGGCCGACGTCGCGCCGCCACTGGTCGATGGCCGGGCCGGCCCAGCTGGAGCCGTCGGCGTTCAGCGAGGTCGCGGCGTGCGCGGGGGCCGCGCCGAGCAGCGCGGTGGGCAGGGCCAGCGCGGCGGTGAGCAGTGCCGAGGCCAGGTGGCGGAGTCGCACGGGACGGGTCTTCCTTCTCTGACGGCGCGGGGTGTCGTTCTGCCGGTTCATCGGGTCTCCACCGCGAGCGCGGTCGTGGCCAGGGCGGGCGCGGGCTGGGCGCCGCCGATCGGGGCGGTCCGGACCGGGCGGGCCTGGCGCAGCGGGCGCCGGGTGGGCCGGTCGGTGGCGCTGCGGTGGCGGCCCAGCAGGCGGGCGGTGACGAAGAGCACCAGCACGACGAGCATCAGGGTGAGCGCGCCGGCGAACGCCCGGGCGACCATGTCGGGGTAGGGCTGCTTGACGTAGTTCCAGATGTACAGCGGCAGGCTGGCCTGGTTGCCGTGCAGCGGGTCGAAGTTCATCCGGGCGGTGAAGCCGGCGGTGAGCAGCACCGGGGAGGTCTCGCCGACGCCGCGGGCCATGCCGAGCACCACGGCGGTGGTCAGGCCGGGCCGGGCGGTGGGCAGCACGACGTGCCAGACGGTGCGCCACTGACTGGCGCCGAGCGCGTAGGACGCCTCCTTGAGGGTGCCGGGGACGAGCCGGACGACCACCTCGGCGGCGCGGGTGACGATCGGCGTCATCATCACGGTGAGCGCGAGCGAGGCGGCCAGGCCGCTCTTCTCGGCGCCCAGGGTGAGGATGACCACACCGAGCACGAACAGGCCGGCCACGATGGACGGCAGCGCGGTCATCGCCTCGACCAGCACCCGGACCGGCTTGACGATCCGGGCGCCGCGCCGGGTGCTGCCGGCCTCGACCAGGAAGACGGCGGTCAGCACGCCGAGCGGCACCGAGAACAGGGTGGCCAGGCCGAGCTGTTCGAGCGAGCCGACCACGGCGTGCAGGCAGCCGCCGGAGGTGATCGGCGACAGCGGGGCGGTGGTGCGCATGGTCTCGGTGAAGAAGTTCCAGTGCCGGGCGGCGTCGAAGCCGCGCAGCGCGACGTAGCCGATCTGCTCGACGATGACGGCGACCACCAGCAGGCCGGAGCTCCAGGCCACGGCGGTGGCGAGGCGTTCGCGGACGGTCAGGGCGTCCCACTGGAGCCGGCCGGTGAGGGTGTAGAGCGCCAGGAACAGCAGGTACCAGCAGAGCAGGAAGCCGAACGCGCCGCTGAACGGCAGCACCCGCTCGTAGAGCAGCCAGTCCAGGCCGAGCGAGCCGGCGCCCGCGCCGAGCATGGTGAGGACTTCCTCGCGGGTGGTGCCGCCGAGCTTGATCCGGCGCTGCTCGGGGGGTTCGACCGGCGCGCTGCCGGTGCCGCTGCCGGCGGTGGTGTCGGCGGTAGCGGTGGTCTCGGGGGGTGTGGGGTGCATCGGGTTCCTCCGGTCAGTCCGAGGTCGAGGCGCCGGACCGGGACCGGCTGATGACGAACCCGGCGGCCACGTTGACCAGCAGGGTGAGGGCGAACAGCACCAGGCCGGCGGCCATCAGCGCGGACAGCGACAGGCCGTTGGACTCGCTGAAGCGCAGCGCGATCAGCGAGGAGATCGAGCCGCCGCCGTTCTCCAGGACGTGCCAGGCGAGCCGGAACACCGGCGAGATGATCAGCGCGACGGCGATGGTCTCGCCCATCGCGCGGCCGAAGCCGAGCATCACGGCGCCGATCACGCCGCCGCGGCCGAACGGCAGCACCACGGTGCGCACCATGCCCCAGCGGGTCGAGCCGAGCGCGTAGGCGCCCTCCCGCTCGCCGGAGGGGGCCTGCGAGAACACCTCGCGGCTGAGCGAGGTGATGATCGGGATGATCATCAGCGAGACCACGGTGCCCGCGATGAACGTCGAGGAGGTGTACGAGGTGGGGGTGTCGCCGGTGCGCACCTCCAGGAACGGCAGCGTCCCGCCGAGGTGGTTGGCCAGCCAGCGGGAGGTGCCGACGAACCGCGGCTGCAGGAAGAACAGGCCCCACAGGCCGTACACGATGCTGGGGATCGCGGCCATCAGGTCGACCAGCGAGATCAGCGTCGGGCGCAGCCGGACGGGCGCGTACTCGGAGATGAACAGCGCGGCGGTGATCGAGACCGGGACGGCGATGCACAGCGCGATGACGGCGATCAGGATGCCGTTGGGCAGCACGGCGGCGATGCCGAAGGTGTGCGCGGCGGTGCGCCAGTTCTGCTCGGTCAGGAAGGACCAGCCGACGGCGTTCAGCGCCTCGGTGCCGCGCATCAGCAGGAAGAAGGCGATCAGGCCCATCAGCACGAACACCGAGAGTCCGGCGGTGCGCAGCACGCCGCGGAAGGCCCGGTCGGCGGGCGAGGCGGGGGCGCTGATCGGGCGGGGCCGGTCGGGGTCGGGCGTCGGCGGTGGGACGCGGGTGTCCGTCGGCTGGACGGCGGCTGTCATGGTGTCAACTCTCCGCGCGGTGAGGGTTCCTGGGCTGGGACGACGGTGGTCGCCGGACGGGCGCGCGGGGCGCCCGTCCGGCGGGGGCGGGGTCAGCCGCGGCGCAGCAGCCGGGACCAGAGCCGCCCGGTGCCGCGGCGGAGGTTCGCGCCGGCCGGGGTGCCGCCGAGGAACAGCGCGGCGGGGCCGCCGACCAGCAGGACGGCGCCGGTGGCGAGGACGACCGGCAGCAGCAGCCGGGCCATCCCGGCCCGGTCGGCCGCGGCCTCCCCGACCGGGGCGGCGGCGAGGCCGGGCGAGGCGCTGCCGCCGGGCTTGGCGGTGGCGGAGGAGGCGGCGGCCGGGGCGGCGAGCGCGTTGGCGCCGCCCGCGCCGGAGGTGTCGCCGCCGGTGGAGCCGCCGCTGTCGCCGAAGCTGCCGCCGGTGCCGGTGCCGCCGGTGGTGCCGGAGCCGGTGGAGCCGCCGCCGCTGGTCCCGGAGCCGCTGGTGCCGGAGCCGCCGGCGCCGTTGTCGCCGCCGGTCTCGGCGGGCTTCTCGGGCTTGCTGCCGTCCTGCGCGGCGACGTGGTCGGCGGCGGCCTTCGCCTGGGCGAGCTGCGGCTTGGTCAGGTCGGCGAAGCCGGCCGCGAGCTGGCCGGGGCCCTGGCCGTAGACCTGGCCCTGCTCGGTGACGCCGCGGACGAACCGGCTGACCGCGGCGGCCTTGTCCCGGCCGAGGCCGTCGGTGGGCAGCATGGCGTACTGCACCATGGTCAGCGGGTACGCCTTCGGGTCCTTGGCGTAGGCGGAGTTCTCGTCGTCGTAGGGCAGGCTCTGGGTGCCGGTGGCCTGGTCGAACGGCATGTCGCGGGCGGCGGCCTGCATGGAGGCGATCGTCGGCGTGGTGAACGCGCCCGCCGGGTTGGGAAGTTCGGCCTCGGGCAGGGCCATCGCCTGGGCGTTGCCGCTGTCCATCACGGCGAACAGGGCGCGCTTGCCGGTGCTCGGGGCGAAGCACTTGTCGTGCTGGCCGTTGGCGTTGACGTAGGGCAGCTGGCAGGACAGCTGGTTCTGCAGGGTCATCCGCAGCACCTGGCCGAGGCCGCCGAGCACCGGGTTCCACTCGTACTGCTTGTGGTTGTTCTTGCCGGTGTAGTCGAGGGTCTGGAACGAGTCGACCGGGTAGCCGGCGTAACCGGGCTTCAGGAACTTGGTGTTGACGTGGGTGCCCCACGGGTCGGGGGAGCCCTGGAGGAACTGCTCGGCGTCGGGGTCGGCGGCGATCCACTCGGTGAGCCGGTGCACCAGGTCGGTGGTGCCGCCGACCACGACCGGCTCGGTGTTGGCCACGTTGCCGCACTCGGGCCAGGTCACGCCGGCCGCGACGTCCGCGTTGAGCTTGCGGAACTCCGGGTCGTCGAACATGCAGATCGGGTTGCCGCGGACGGTGTCGGTGTCGTCGTCGTTGTAGTGCCGGTAGCTCTGGGTGAGCATCTTGGCCAGCAGCCGCTGGTTGAGCCGCAGTCGGCGGACCTGCTGCCGGGTCCGGCCGTCGTCGACCACGTACGCCACCGAGACGGCGCTGTTGGCGAGCGGCGCGTAGACGTACGGGCGGGTCGGCGGGTCGGGGTTGGGCAGCGAGGTCAGCGCGACGTCCGCGCCGGAGCGGCGCAGGAAGGCGCCGCGGGCCTGCGGTTCGCCGTTGCCGACGCTGTACTGCACGCGCAGCGGGTCGGCCGCCAGGCAGCTGCCGGTGCGCCACTGCTGCATGGCGCGGTCGGCCATCTCCAGGCCGATCGCGGAGAACGCGGCGTCGCCGGCGGTGCAGGAGTCGGGGGTCGGCGCGAACTGCAGCGGGATGGTGACGTGCCGCTTCCAGGCGCAGGACTCGCCGGGCAGCAGGCCGTTGGGCTTCAGCTGGAAGGAGCCGTCGGTGGCGGTGTTGAAGATGAAGCCGTCCATGTCGATCGAGTGGTCGTCGCAGTTGATGACCAGATCGGGGAAGCTGTTGGCGCCGATCGAGTCGCCGCCGTAGTTCGGCTCCACCACCAGCGAGCACTTGTGGGTGTTGTCGCAGTTCAGGCCCTGGCTCTGCTGGGCGGTCCAGAGCTCGATGTCGGCCTCGCCGGTGCCGTCCGGGCGGGTCGCGGCGATCACCATGTTGGACGGGAACTCGGGGGCCGGTCCGGCGGCCGGCTCCGGCTGCAGGAAGCCCTTGGCCGGGTCACCGCCGTACAGGGTGGAGCCGTAGCAGTCGGTGATGTCCGGGTTGTCGCCGCGGCACTGGTAGATCCGGACGGCGTAGAAGGCGTCCTTGATCATCGGCTGGACGAACTGGACCGGCTGGCCGTAGAGGTCGACGGTCGGCGTGAAACCGGTCCAACTGACGTGCACCACCTGGTTCCTGAGGTCGCCGACCTGCGAGACGGTGATGGTGCCCTTCGGGCCGTCCTGCCAGGTGTTCGGGTCGAACCGGGCCGGGCCCTCCACGGTCGTGCCCCCGGCCGCCGACGCGGGCTGCACGCCCGGCCCGCCGAGCGGCAGGAACACGACGGCGGCGGCCACCGTCCAGGTCAGCACGGCGGCCAGGTAGGCCCTCCACGGACGCGATCCGGCTCTCAGCCCTGACGGGCGGATTCTCATCGGCGCAGCACCTCCGGCGACGGCGCGCCAGAGCGGGCACGCACGGGTGACAAGGGAGCGGGGCGACCGTTCGACGGCCCCGACGATATTCGGCCAGTCGCGTCTGGCCGAACCCTGTCCGCCAGGTGTACGAGACCCCAATTGGTGCTCGAATCAAGAGATTTGGTGCACCGTCAGGAACCTCCGTGACCCGACCGAAACCATACGGGCGGCACGCCCGCGCGCCAGCGGGACGGACGGAGCGGGTGGGACGGGTGGTTTTCGGCCCCACCCGGCCCCACCCGGCCCCACCCCGGCCCCGCCCCGCCCTGGCACCGGCACCCGCCCCGAACGCACGCGTACCGCCCGACCGGTGACCGGTCGGGCGGTACGGGGGCGGTACGGGGTATCGGGGCCGCCGGGATCAGGAGGCGGGCGTGTAGGCCACGTTGAAGGTGCCGACGCTCTGGCCCGCGACGAAGAAGTCGGTGCGCAGCTTGGTGTTCAGGTACTGGGCGCCCGCGGCGTCCAGCACCAGCGAGTCCGAGCTCAGGTTCTGCGTGGTGCCGGTGTAGTTGAAGGAGTTGTTGCCGGCCGGGTCGAACAGCGCGACCGGGGTGGTGGAGCCGTCCGGCACCGCGGTGACCGCCCAGTCGTCGAAGGAGAAGGACAGCTGGTGGAAGGTGACCGCACGGCCGGTCTTCGCGTCGACGAAGAGCAGGCCGCCGCCGAGCGCGACGTGGCCGAAGAAGTCGCGGATGCTGCCGGTGCCGTCGGTCACCGGGAAGCTCGCGGACAGGCCGCTGGCCGCGTCGTAGCCCGCGGTCGCGGTGGGCAGCGGGACGGCCACGATGCCGGCCTCGGCGGCCTGCTGGAAGAACGCGTTGCTCTCGTGGATCACCGCGCTGCCGGCCGCCGGGGCGGCGGAGGCGGTGGTGGCGGAGGCGGCGGTGGCGATGAGCGCGAGGCCGGCGGCCGCAGCGGCGATCCGGACGGTGAGACGGGACATCGTGGCTCCTTCGGGCGGGGTTACCTGGTGCGCGGTCGTGCGCGGTGCGTGCTGCTCGGTCGTGCGTGTCGCTCGGTACTGCGCGTTCCCCAGTACTGAGTGCCGTTCAGTACTGCGTCCGGTGCTCGGTGCTGCGTGCTGTTCGGTGCTGCGTCCCGCCCGGTGCCGTGTGCCGCCCGGTGCTGCGTGCCGCTCGGTCGTACGCGGTGCGGTGCCGTCAAGGGCCGCCGCCCGTCCCGGCGGCTGGTGCTGCGGGACGGGCGGCGGGTGGTGCGGGTACTACTGCGGGTGGTGCGGGTGTGACGGGTCCCCGGAGGGGTCGGGTCAGCTGGTCAGGCCACAGGCGGCGGCCGGCAGGGTCAGGTAGCCGTAGTTCGCGATGGCGGCCTTGCCGGGGGTGGAGCAGATGTAGCCGGTCGGGCCGAAGATCGCGCGCAGCGCGGTGCTCTGGGTGGTCGCCGGGCTGGCGTTCCACTCGGCGGCGCGGACCACGTTGTTGAGCACGCGGCCGTAGGTCGGGTTGGCGAAGGCGGCGTTCAGGGCGCCGGCGGTGGTCAGCGGGGCGACACCGTTGATGCTGCGCAGGGTCAGGTTGCCCTTGTTGTCGGTCGCGGTGACGTGGCCGTTGGCCTGGCCCACCCAGTGGCCGGCGGAGTACGGGAAGATGACGTCCGCGGTCTGCAGCGCGGCGTCGGTGCCCTCGTTCTCCTCCGGGGTGTAGGTCTGGACGCAGGAGCCCAGGGTCGGGTTGCCGATGGCGCCCAGGAAGAAGGAGCGGGTGCCGGAGCTCAGCTGGGGCAGGTAGGGCTTGATCGTGCCGGCGGAGCCGCCGAAGTTCGACCAGTCGGTCTTGCCGACCTTGCAGGAGTAGATGTCGTTGAGGTCCTGGGTGGTCAGGTTCGCCGGGGCGAGGCCGCCGCTCGGGGCCGACCAGGTCACCGCGTCCTTGGCGAACGCCACGAACAGGATGGTGGACGGGTCGCTGGCCGAGCGGGGGCGGGAGGAGCGGGCGAAGTCCAGGGTCGCGCTGGTGTTGGCGTTGAGCGCCGAGATGCCGGCGCCGGAGCCGTTCGGGCGCAGGATGGTGCTGGCGCCGGTCTTCGGGGTGATCGAGCTGGAGCCGGTGGCGTCCCAGCTGTACAGGTGCGGCGTGGTGGCCGGGATGGTGGCGTTGTAGTCGCTGGAGAGCTGGTTGAGCAGAGCCTGCGTGGTGTCCGAACCCGCACCGACGATGTCCTGGGCGGCGGGGGTAACGGTCGGGTCGGCCATCGCCGGGACCGAGACGGTCGCGAGGGCGGCAGTGGTCATCGCGAGAGCCGCGAACGCCTTGGCAGCGGTGTGACGCATGGTCCTGTTCCTCCATAAAGGAAAGTCCTAGCTGGACCGGTCCTGGCGGGGACCGGTGCCGGAGAGCTCCGCGGCTTCCCGGCGGAGCGATCCTCTCGGCGCGCCCCTTCCCCCCGGAAGCACCGGCCGCCGCTCCCGCCCCGCCCGCCGCCGCCCCGCCGTGGCGCCGAATGCCCTGGTCAGCGCGCGAGTTGACGGCCCAGCGATCAGGCGTTCCACTCCGGACGCGTTATTCTCCAGGTGTGCCCACGGGGTCACCCCGGCCACCTCCGCTTCACCCCCGCGCACCACCCCCGCACCCCCCGCGCACCGGTCGCACCCGTCGGCGCGCACCCGGCCCGCGCGCCGACCGTACGTCGGCCACGCGCATCTGCTCATCTGATGCTTCGTCAATTCTGCTCTTGCTCAGGAGAGTTGACGAAACACTCGACCGCCCATCGGCGCAACCCCCGGAAACAGCAGGGGGGTTCACGATACGCCGCCGCCCCGGAAACACCGAAACGCCCCACCGCGACGGAAGGCGGCAGGGCGCGTACGGGACGGGGCGGAGCAGGACAGGGCGGAGCAGGACAGGGCAGGGCAGGGCAGGAGCGGGCTACCAGGCGGTCGGCAGGGCCGGCCCGCCGCCCAGCCGGCGCAGCCGCTGGACGTGGTCGGCGCCCTGCAGGAAGGCGGTGACGCTCTGCCGGCACTGGTCGCGGCGCAGGTAGCCGCGGGCACTGCGGGCGATCGCCTCGCCGCTGCCCGCGCCGGCCCGGGTGGTGCGGGCCGGGAGATGGGCGGTCCAGACCCAGAGGCGGTCCTCACGCTGGCTGAGGACGAACCGCAGGGCGGCCCGTTCGGCCAGCAACTCGCCGATCCCGGCCGCGAGTTCACGATCGCTGCGGTAGGCGCGGACGGCTGCGGCCAGCCGTCGGCCGTTCGCGGCGACCAGCGACCAGCCGACCCGGCCGTCCGCCCCGCGCACCGGCACCAGCCGGGGCCCCCGTCCGGCCTCCGGCGCGCTCACGACCCGACACCCGAGCCGACGCCGGAGCCGACACCGGAGCCGACGCCGGAAGCGGCCCCGGCTCCGTCTCCGGCACCGCCATCGCCGCCACCGCCCCCGCCGCCGTCACCGGGCGCCTCGGCCCCGGCATCGGACATCCGGGCCACCAGCGCCATGAACCGCCGGAACGCGTTCTGGCAGGTGGCGTACCGCTCGTACGCCCGGCTCGACTTGACCAGTGGATTGCCGCGCGGTCCGGGAACCACCCAGGTCCACCCCAGTCCGTCGCGGACGTGGGTGATCCGCGCCACCAGCGCAGGTCCCAGCGCGACCAGCTCCGCGAACGCCCGTTCGGCGTCGGCGGACGACTCGTGGACAGAGGAGGACACCGCCACCACCCGCCCGTTCATCGCTTTGAGCTGCCACTGGAACCGCCCGTTCGGCGCCCGCTCCGTGAACAGGCCCTCCCCGCGCACCGCGCTACCCCCGGATCGTCCGCCGGGTCACGGCCGTTCTTCGGCCGCTCCCCCGGGCACTCTGCCGACCCGCGTGGACCGCGAACCGGACGCACATCGTCACGCCGCGAACGCTATGTGTGCACGGAGGACATCCGGAAGTGGAATCCCTCCCGCGCCGACGCTGTTCGCCCCGAAGTTCTCCCTTGTTAATGCGGGGAGCTTTGCGAGCCCCTCACCGACGCGGTCGAGCCGTGCCCGGCAATTCACCCGGGCATTGCCCGGCCTTTGCCCCAGCCCTCCCGCGGACCGCAGAATATGCACCATGCACAGAGTATGTACTATGCATATGAACGGGGGGTCGACCGCAGGAAGCACGGAAGGGACCCACACCATGGAACGCCTCAAGGACAAGGTCGCGGTGATCACCGGCGCCGGCAGCGGCATCGGCCGCGCCGCCGCCGAACTGATGGCCGCCCAGGGCGCCCTGGTGGTCGCCGCCGACTACGACGGCGCGGCCGCCGAGGAGACCGCCCGCCTGGTCGAGGCGGCCGGCCGGCACGCCCTGCCGCTCACCGTCGACGTCACCGACGAGCACTCCCTGGAGGAGCTGTTCGCCACCGCCGTCCGCGAGTTCGGCACCCTCGACGTGCTCTGCAACCACGTCGGCGGCACCGATCCGCGCCGCGACCTCGACCTGCTGCGGATGGACTTCGAGGAGTTCGACCGCGCCGTCGCCCGCAACGTCCGCTCCACCCTGATCGGCACCCGGCTCGCCCTGCCGCACCTGATCCGGGCCGGCGGCGGCTCCGTCATCAACACCGCCTCGGTCGCCGCCCTGGTCGGCGACGTCACCCAGACCGCGTACGGCGCGGTCAAGGCCGCGGTGGTCAGCATCACCAAGTCGGTCGCCGTGCAGTACGGCCCGCAGGGCGTGCGCTGCAACGCGATCGCCCCCGGCGCCGTCCTCACCCCGGCGCTGCGCGACAACCTCCCGCAGTCGGTGATCGACGCGCTGCTGGCCGGCAACGCCCTGCCCTACCTCGGCGAACCGGAGGACATCGCCCACACCATGGTGTTCCTCGCCTCCGACGAGTCCCGCTACCTGACCGGCCAACTCCTGGTCGTGGACGGCGGAATGACCATGCAGTCCTCCGCCGCCCCGGGCCGCCGCGCGATGCTCCCGCCCGCCTGACCGCTCACTCCCCCCGGGGCGGGCACCGGACCGGGCACCGGGCTGGGTGTCGAACCGGGCACCGGCCCGGCCGCCGGAGCGGATGTCGGACCGAGCACCGGGGCGACCAGCCGCCGCAGGCCGGCGGCGCCCCGGTAGTGCACGGCCGTCAGCCCGGCGGCACGGGCCGCCTCGACGTTGGCGCCGCTGTCGTCGACGAAGGCGCAGCGGCCGGCCGGGACGCCCGCCAACCCGACCGCCAGCGCGTAGACCGCGGGGTCGGGCTTGGCCAGGCCGATCCGGGAGCTGTTGACGACGTGGTCCGCGAGGTCGGCCAGCCCCAGCCGGTCGAGGTCCTCGTCGAGCCACGGCGTCGCGTTGGTGACCAGCACCAGCGGGACGCCGCGCCCACGGACCCGCCGCAGCAGCCCCTCCACCTCCCGGTCCACCCGGGACGGCGCGTACGCGAACGCCCGCGCCAGCCCGGCCGCCCGCCCGGCCGGAACCCGGACGGCCAGCTCCGCCGCGATCGCGGCCGTCCACTCCTCCCGCCCGATCCGTCCCAGCAGCAGCGGCAGGTCCCGCTCGGGGGCGAAGGCGATCGCCGCGGTGCTCCCGGGCGCCAGCCCGGCCGCCCGCTCCTGCCGGGCCACCTCGTCGTACGCGTAGAACCGGAGGACGTTGTCCAGGTCGCACAGCAGGGCGTCGAACGGGCGGTCACTCATGATCGCCATCCTGCCAGGCCCCCGCCGCGCCCCTGGGCCGGTGCCGGCGCCGGCGCCGTCGCGCCGGGGCGCGGCTCAGCCCTCCCCCGGCGGCGGGGTGATCCGGGCGCGGGAGCGGAAGGCGGCCGGGGTCTCGCCGGTGCGGTGGTGGAAGAAGCGGGTGAAGACGGTGGTGGCGGGGAAGCCGAGGCGGTCGGCGATGGTGGCGGTGGTGGAGTCGCTGTGCAGGAGGAGGCGTTTCGCCTCCAGGACGAGGCGGTCGTCGATGAACGCCTTGGCGCCGTGGCCGGTCGCGGCGAGGGTGGCGCGGGTGAGGGTGCGGACGCTGTAGCCGAGGCGGGCCGCGTAGTCCTCGACCCGGTGGGTGCGCGGGTGGTCGGCCTCGACGGCCTGCCGGAAGCGGCGGAAGGTCTCGTCGCCGGGCGTCCGCCGCCGCTCGCCGCCGGGCAGGTGGGAGAGCCGCAGCACCAGGACGGCCAGCAGGTGGCGGACCACCTCGACGTGGACCTCCAGCGGGAGGTCGCGCAGCTCGCGGTACTCGTCCTCCAGCAGTTCCAGCGTGCGCTCCACCGCCGGGCGGGCCGCGGGCGCGGGGAGCAGCGGCAGGCGCCAGGCACGGCGGTCGAGGCGGGCGGCGGCGACCGTCGCGGGGTCGAGGAAGCTGGCCTGGAAGAGGACGAACACGGCGTCGGCGGCCGCCCCGGCTTCCGGCCCCGCCTCAGCCCCCGGCCCCGCCCCCAGGTCGAGGATGCGGAGCACCTGCCCGGGGCGGACCCAGAGCCAGTGGCCGGGGTCGATCCGGCACTCGGTCAGGTCGACCAGGCAGCGCAGGGCGCCGTGCCGGACGGTGACCAGCAGGTGGAAGGACGGGCGGACGGGGCTGTCCGAGGCGGGGACGCCGAGGCGGGCCAGCCGGGCGCTCCAGCCGGCCGGGTCGGTGACCTCGATGCCGGGCGGGCCGCCGGGGGTGGTGGGGAAGGGGAAGTCGGCGACCAGCGGCGTCCGGGCGACAGGCTGTCCGTTTCTGCTCATCTCCTGCCCGAGTCTAGCCGCCGGTAAGGCCCTTTCCGCACCTAGCGTGATCGTCACCGGCCGGTCGGGGCCGCCGCGTCCGCGCGCCGGTCCTGACCGAAACTGCACAGCGAAGCGAAAGGCAGTCACGCATGCGACTGATCGTCGGGATGACCGGCGCGACCGGCGCCGTCCTCGGGGTGCGGCTGCTGGAGCGGCTGGCGGCGAACCCGGAGGTGGAGACCCACCTGGTGCTGAGCCGCTGGGCCCGGGCCACCGTCGAACTGGAGACCGGCCGGACGGTGCGCGAGCTGTCCGCGCTGGCCGAGGTGGTGCACGGGCCGGACGACCAGGGGGCGGCGATCTCCTCGGGGTCGTTCCGGACCGACGGGATGGTGGTCGTGCCGTGCAGCATGAAGACGCTGGCCGGGATCCGGGCCGGCTGGGCGGAGGGCCTGGTCGGCCGGGCGGCGGACGTGGTGCTGAAGGAGCGCCGTCCGCTGGTGCTGGTGCCCCGGGAGACACCGCTGAGCGAGATCCACCTGGAGAACATGCTGGCGCTGGCCCGGATGGGCGTCCGGATCGTCCCGCCGATGCCCGCGTTCTACCACCGTCCTTCCACCGTCGAGGAGTTGGTGGACCACCTGGTGGCCCGGATCCTCGACCAGCTCGACCTCCCCGACCCCGGCGCCCGCCGCTGGTCCGGCATGCGCGCGGCCCGCGCGGCCCACCTCCCCTGAGCAACGCCCCCCGGCCGACTCCCCCGGCCGACCGACCGGCCGCCACGGCCTTCGCGACAACACCCCCTGGAGCCCCGATGTCCGCACCCAGCACCCCCACTCCCACTCCCACTCCCGCACCCGCACCCGCACCCGCCCTCGACTTCCGCGCCTTCGTCGACCGCCTGCTCGCCGACGGCGACGCGGTGGCCGTGCGCCGCCCGGTCGACCCGCACCTGGAGGTCGGCGCGGTCACCCGCCGGGTGTACGAGACCGCCGCGCCCGCGCCGCTGTTCACCGCGCTGACCGCCGGCGCGCCGGGCTGCCGGATCCTCGGCGCGCCGGCCGGCCTGAACCGCGATCCGGACGCCCGCTACGGCCGGCTCGCGGCGCACGTCGGCCTGGGGCGGACGGCGGGGGCGCGGGAGATCGTGGAGCGGCTGGTCGCGGCGATGCACGCGGAGCCGGTGCCGCCGCGGCTGGTCGCGACCGGGCCGTGCAAGCAGAACGTGCTGACCGGCGGGCAGGTGGACCTGGAGCGCTTCCCGGTGCCGCTGCTGCACGCGGAGGACGGCGGCCGCTACCTCGGTACCTACGGGTTCCACATCGTCCGTACCCCGGACGGGAGTTGGACCAGCTGGTCGGTAGCCAGGACGATGCTGCGGGACGCCACCAGCCTGGTCGGCCCGGTCATGCCGCAGCAGCACGTCGGCCTGGTGCGCGAGCAGTGGCTGCGGCGCGGCGAGCGGATGCCGTGGGCGATGGTGCTGGGCGCGCCGCCGGCCGCGCTGGCCGCGGCCGGGATGCCGCTGCCGGCCGGGGTGAGCGAGGACGGCTACGTGGGGGCGCTGGCCGGAGCGCCGGTGGAGGTGGTCCGGGCGGAGACCAACGACCTGCTGGTGCCCGCCAACTCCGAGATCGTGCTGGAGGGTTGGGTGGAGGTCGAGGAACTCGCCGCGGAGGGCCCGATGGGCGAGTATCACGGCTACGCCTTCCCGGAGGGCAAGGCGCAGCCGGTCTTCCACGTCGAGGCGGTCACCTTCCGGGACGACCCGGTGCTGCCGGTCTGCGCGGCCGGCCTGCCGCCGGAGGAGAACCACACCGTCTGGGGGACGATGATCTCGGCGGCGGCGCTGGACGTGCTGCGCCGGGCGGGCCTGCCGGTGGACTTCGCCTGGTGCTCGTACGAGGCGGCGACCTGCTGGATCGTGGTCGCGGTCGAGCGCGCCCGGCGCGCCGAACTCGCACTGGCGGACGACGAGTTGGCGGAGCTGATCGGCGAGACGCTGTTCGCCTCGCACGCGGGCTGGCTGGTCCCGAAGGTGATCGTGGTGGACGACGACATCGACGTCACGGACGTCTCCCAGGTGGTCTGGGCGCTGGCCACCCGCCACCACCCGCAGACCGGCACCCGGCTCTACCCGGAGACCCCCGGCATCCCGATGGTCCCGTACCTGACCGCCGCCGAGGCGAAGGCGGGCCGCGGCGGCAAGTCGGTCACCAACTGCCTGCTCCCGCAGGGGTTTCGGGGCCGCACCGCGTCCTTCACCGGCTCCTTCCCGGCCGAACTGCGGCAGCGGGTGCTGGACGACTGGACGGCGTACGGCTTCCCCGCCGCCTGAACCGGGCAGCTCCCGGCCGGGCCGGGAGCGCCCGGACCGGGCCGGGAGCGCCCGGACCGGGCCGGATCGGTCCGAATGTTTCGGCGACCGCAGCCCGCCGGGTGCCGGTGCCGGCGCTGCCCGCCAGCGGGTTTCCCGGTCGGCGGCCGGCCCCTCCGCGGGCCGCCGGGGCGCTACTATCCGAGCCATGAGCGCTGCAGAACTCGAACCCGACCCCGCACCGACCCTGTCGGAGATCGCCCGGGCGGCCGGCGTCTCGGCGCCGACAGTTTCGAAGGTGCTGAACGGCCGGGCCGACGTCGCACCCGCGACCCGGGCCAAGGTCGAGGAGATCCTGCGCCGCACCGGCTACCAGCGCCGGCGGAGCACCGCGTCGCCGTCCCGGTTGCTCGACCTGGTCTTCCACCAGCTCGACAGCGCCTGGGCGATGGAGGTGATCCGCGGGGTGGAGAACGTCGCCCGGGCCGAGGGCCTGAGCGTGGTGCTGTCCGAGTCCGCCGGGCGGCTCACCCCGGGGCAGACCTGGGTGGACGGCGTGCTGGCCCGCCGCCCGGCCGGCGTGGTGCTGGTGCTGTCCGAGCTGGACGCCGCCCAGCGCGACCAACTCACCAGCCGGGACATCCCGTTCGTGGTGCTCGACCCGGCCGGCGACCCGGCCGAGGGGGTGCCCGCCGTCGGCACCGGCAACTGGCAGGGCGGCCTGGCCGCCACCCGTCACCTGCTCGACCTCGGCCACCGCCGGATCGGGATGATCTCCGGCCCGTCCGGCATGATGTGCAGCCGCGCCCGGGTCGACGGCTACCGCACAGCGCTGGGGACGGCCCGGCTGCCGGTCGACCCGGAGCTGATCGTCGAGGGCAACTTCCACCACGAGGCCGGGTACGCCGCGGCCCACGCCCTGCTGACCCGCCCCGACCGGCCGACCGCGATCTTCGCGGGCAACGACCTCCAGGCCCTCGGCGTGTACGAGGCCGCCCGCGAACTCGGCCTGCGGGTGCCGGAGGACCTCTCGGTGGTCGGCTTCGACGACCTGCCGCTGGCCCGCTGGGTCGGCCCGCCGCTCACCACCGTGCGCCAGCCGCTGATCGAGATGGCCGAGACGGCGGCCCGGCTCGCCATCGGGCTCGGCCGCGGCGAACAGCCCACCGCGACCCGGGTCGACCTCGCCACCAGCCTGGTCGTCCGGACCAGCACCGCCCCGCCGCCCGCCGGGGCCTGACACCCTTCGCGCGGCACCACGCGCCCGGCCGCCGGCGGAACCGCAGCCCGCCCACCACGGACTCGGCGTGCGATCACCCCGCGCGAGTTCATCGGATCGTTGTCATGCGGCAGATGCGGACATACCGCTCATAACCGGTCAGATGATACGTCAAGAGACTTGACCCGCTGCTTACCTGGCCGGAACAGTTTGCGCCACATCGGACTCTCCGTGGCTTGTTCCCATCCCATGCACCAGTGAGTGGGTAGCACATGCGCAATCCCAGAGCCTTCCGCGTGGCCGCGATATCGGCCGCCGTAGGGCTGATCACCGCGCCGGTCCTCTACACGGCGTTCGCGGCGAGCGGCGACACGCCGTACGGCCTGGAGCTGAACCAGGCCAAGAAGCTCCCGCTGACCGCCCTCGGCTTCGACGGCGAGCACAAGAACGACTGCGCCGGCATCCCGGCCGCCCAGGACGGCTGGCACTTCGTCCTCGGTTCGGGCGAAGCCAACTTCGTCAAGCTCACCGTGACCTTCGAGCCCGGCGGCGAGCAGGTCATCACCAACTTCGGCCCGCCGAGCGGGAAGCACGCCTACGTCGGTTCGGCGAAGGGCGCGAAGCTGCTCTCCGCCACCGCCGAGGCGGTCGGCGGCGACTCGAAGAAGAAGCCGAACTTCAACCTGTCGCACACCTGCCCGGCGACCAAGACGGAGACCACCCCGTCGCCGTCGCCGTCGCCGAGCAACTCGGCCAAGCCGAGCGGCAGCCCGTCGTCCTCGGCCTCCCCGTCGGCCTCGCCGTCGGGGTCGCCGAGCACCAGTGCCTCCCCGTCCGCCTCCCCGTCGGAGTCGTTCTCGGCGTCGCCCTCGCCGTCGTCCAGCCCGAGCCCGTCGGCGTCCGCGTCGGCGTCGGTGTCGGTGTCCGCGTCGCCGAGCGAGAGCCCCAAGGCGTCGACCAGCCCGTCCGCGTCGCCGAGCGAGAGCCCGAAGACGTCGACCAGCCCGTCCGGCACCCCGTCGGGCAAGGTCTCGACCAGCGCCACGCCGTCCGCCTCCGCCTCGGAGTCGGCCGTCCCGGTGCCGTCCGGCAGCACGACCCCGGCCGCCGTGCCGTCCGCCTCGGTGCCGGCTCCGGCCGCCCCGGCGCAGGACAGCCTGGCGTTCACCGGCACCACCGTGATCGGCACCACCGTGATCGGTGTCGGCCTGGTCGGCGCGGGCGCCGTCCTGGTCTCGCGCCGTCGCAAGGGCGCGCACCGCTGAACCGGTCCGGCGGGTGCGCCCGCGGTGCCCGGCACTGACGGGCGTACCGCCGAGATCCTTGCGCCGTAGGTGAGTTCACGGCGCGGACGGGGCGGGTGGCGGGGTTCCGGAAGGGCCCCGGCGCCCGCCCCGTCCCACGGTCCGGCCCGGGGCTTGACCCGGGCCGCGGCGACTGGAGAGATTGGGGCCGCCACGGGTCCCCCGTGGCCGAAACTCACCCAGCACCGAAGAGTGGACAGGTAGCACATGCACCGATCCATAGCCCTCCGTGCGGCCGCCGTCGTGGCCGCCGCCGGGCTGATATCCGTCGCGCCGGCCGCCGGCTCGGCGTTCGCCTCCAGGGGCGTCTACCCCTCGCAGTTGCGGCAGCCCGTCCCGGTCACCGCCGCCGGGTTCGACGGCGAGCACCAGAAGACCTGCGCCGAGATCCCGGCCACCCAGGACGGCTGGCACTTCGTCCTCCCGGGCAACGACGCCTCGTTCGTCAAGCTCACCGTGGTCTTCGAGCCGGGCGGCCAGCAGGTCGTCACCAGCTTCCCCAACAACCCGGCCGGCAAGCACGCCTACGTGGGGTCCGCCAAGGGCGCCACGCTGGTCTCGGCCGTGGCCGAGGTCGAGGGCGGCGACCAGCCCAAGTTCAACCTCTCGCACACCTGCCCGGCGAGCGTGACCGAGACCACCCCGCCGCCGAAGACCCCGCCGACGGAGAACCCGAAGCCCTCGGCCTCCGAGAGCCCGAAGGGTTCGGAGTCGCCGTCCCCCTCGGCCTCGGTCTCGGCGTCCGCCTCCGTCTCCGTCTCCGCGTCCGCGTCCGCCTCCGCCTCCGGGTCGCCGAGCCGGTCCGGTTCGGGCACCCCGAGCCCCTCGGGCAGCACCTCCGGCCCGGCCGCCGGGCCGAGCGCCTCGGCCTCCACCGGCAGCGGCCCGAAGGACGGCAGCCTGGCCTTCACCGGTGCCAGCGTCATCGGCACCACGGTGGCCGGCGTCGCGCTGCTCGGCGCGGGCGGCTACCTGGTCTCGCGCCGCCGCAAGGGCGCCCACCGCTGAACCCGGTAGCTCCCCGACCGCCCTGGTCCGCACGGTAGTCGGGGAGCCGCCGGACAGCGGCCGCAAGAACGACGGCGGGGCCCCGCACGGGGCCCCGCCGTCGCGCGTCCGGGCGCCTCCCGGTGGTCAGCCGGCCTCCGGCAGCCAGAGCGCCGCCGGGTCGGTGTGCAGCCGGCGGACGGTGACCAGGGCCGCGCCGAGGACCGGGCCCCGGCGGCCCAACGGCGAGGCGCGCAGCGCCTCTTCGGGCCAGGGGCGGACCCGGATCAGCGCGGCCAGCTCCTCCCGCATCGCGGGCAGCAGCCACTGCGCGAGGTCGGCGTAGCCGCCGCCGAGGACGAGCGTGGCCGGGTCGATCAGGTTGACGGCGGCGGCCAGCGCGGTGCCGAGCGCGGTGCCCGCCTGCCGCAGCGCGCGCCGGGTGCCGGCGTCCCCGGCCTCGGCCCGGCGGGCCAACTCGGCGATCGGATCGATCTCCTGACGATCCGTCAATTCACTTCCGCCGGAGACCAGTTCGTCCAGCTGGTCGGCGACCCCGGCGGAGCGGAGCACCGCCGCCAGGCCCGCGTACGGTTCGAGGCAGCCGCGGGCGCCGCAGGAGCAGAGGTGCCCGCCGGGGTGGACGGTGAGGTGGCCGAGCTCGCCGGCGAAGCCCTGCACGCCGCGGAACAGCCGCCCGTCCAGGACGAGCGCGCCGCCGATGCCCTCGCCCGCCGAGACGTGCACGAAGGTGCCGCTGCCGGTGCCCTGCCAGAGTTCGGCCAGCGCGCCGAGGTTGGCCTCGTTCTCGACGGCGGGGGCGGCGCCGGGGCCGGGCCACAGCTCGGCGACGTCGACCCGGTGCCAGCCGAGGTTGGGGGCGTGCTCGACCCGGCTGCCGGGGCTGTCGAGCGGGACGCTGCCCGGCACGGCGAGCACCCGGCCGACCACCCGCAGGCCGAGCCCGACGGCCTCGCGCTCGGCCCGCTCGGCGAGTTCGGCGAGCTCGGCGAGGGTCTCCGCGGCGGAGCGCCCGGCGTTCGGGGCGGCGCGGTGCAGCGCGACCCGGACCTCGCCGCGCAGGTCGAGGACGGTCGCGCCGAGGTGCTCGACGCCGATCTCCAGGCCGAGCCCGGCCGGGCCGTCGCCGTTCGGGGCGAGCGCCCGGCCGGGGCGGCCGACCCGGCCGCTGCGTTCCAGCTCGCCCTCCAACAGCAGCCCGCCGCCGATGAGTTCGTCGACCAGGCTGGAGACGGCGGTGCGGGTCAGGCCGGTCCGGCCGGCCACGTCGGCGCGGGAGAGCGGGTGGGCGTCGACGACGGTCCGCATCACCAGGGCGAGGTTCTGCCGCCGCATGTCCTGCTGGGAGGCGGGGCCGCGGCGGGCCGCGAGGCCGCCGTCGGACTGCTGCTGCCCGTCCTCTGTCACGTCTGCCCCGTCCCTCGCTGCTCGCTGCTCGCTGGTCCCGCCCGGCCGCGCACCGCCCGGCTCGGCACCGCCCGGCTCGGCGCCCGGCCCCGCACCGCCCGGGCCGGTGGCCGTCAGTGCGCGCCGTCCCCCTGCAGGGCGGCGGTCTGCGAAATGGTAGTCGCGATCCGTTCGAGCGCGGCGTCGTCCCGCTCCAGCGCGGGCAGCAGCGGGCCGTCGGCGGTGCCCCAGCGACGGGCGACGGCGTCGGCGCGTTCGCCGGTGAGCAGCGCGGCGGCCTGGGCGGCGGCGCCGAGGGCGACCAGTTCGCGGGCGGCGGGCAGCCGGACGGGGCGGCCGGAGAGCCGGCGGACGGTGTCCTGCCAGGCCGGGCCCTGGGCGCCGCCGCCGATCAGCAGGATCGGCTGCTCGGGGTCGGCGTGCTCGGCCCCGTCCACGGCGAGGACGTCGTCGAGGGCGGCGAGCAGCGAGTACGCGGCGCCGTCGTAGGCGGCCTGGAGCAGTTGGCCGGGGGTGGTGTCGTGGCGCAGGCCGTGCAGCAGGCCGCTGGCGTGCGGGAGGGCGGGGGTGCGCTCGCCGTCGAGGTAGGGCAGCAGGACGGCGCTGCCGCCGGGTTCGACGGCCTGGCGGTCGCGGCCGAGCAGGGTGGCGATCCGGTCGACGGCGAGGGTGCAGTTGAGGGTGCAGGCGAGCGGGAGCCAGCCGTCGAGGGCGTCGGCGAAGCCGGCCACGGTGCCGGTGGGGTCGGCGGGGCGGTTGCGGGCGACGGTGTAGACGGTGCCGGAGGTGCCGAGGCTGAGCACGGGGGTGCCGGGGGTGAGGCCGAGGCCGAGGGCGGCGGCCATGTTGTCGCCGGTGCCGGTGGCGACCGGGGTGCCGGGGCGCAGCGGTCCGCCGGGGCGGGCGTGGCCGGCGGCGGTGCCGGCGGGGGTGACGGCGGGGAGCAGGGCGGGGTCCAGGCCGATCCGGTCGAGGACGGCGGCGTGGTAGCCGTCGGGGGTCCACCAGCCGGTGCCGGAGGCGTCGCCGCGGTCGGTGGTGGCGGTGCCGGTGAGGCGTTCGGTGAGGTGGTCGTGCGGGAGGCGGACGGCGGCGGTGCGGTCGGCGTTGCCGGGTTCGGTGGCGCGCAGCCAGGCCCACTTGGCGGCGGTGAAGGACGGGCCGGGGACGCTGCCGAGTTCGGTGGCCCACCAGTGGGCGCCGAAGTCGCGGACCAGTTCGGCGGCCTGCGGTGCGGAGCGGACGTCGTTCCAGAGCAGGGCGGGGCGGACGGGCCGGCCGGCGGCGTCGAGGGTGACGAGTCCGTGCTGCTGGCCGCCGACGGCGAGGGCGGCGGCGCGGTCGGCCCAGCCGGTGGCGGCGACGGCGGTGTTCAGGGCGTCCCACCACTGGTCGGGGTCGCTCTGCCGGCCGCCGTCGCGGGAGTCGACCAGGTGCGGGGCGCGGCCCTCGCCGAGGACCTCGCCGGTCTCGGTGTCGACGGCCAGGGCCTTGGTGGACTGGGTCGAGCTGTCGACGCCGATCACCACCTGCGGGTGTGCCATCCGGGTGCTCCTGTCTGTGCTGCGGCGGCCGCTCCCCGGCCCGGCCCCGGGCGGGCGGGGAGGCGGGCGGGGAGCCGGGCGAACGGGGGTGTTCCGCGTGGGGGACTTCCCTCGCGGGCTCGGCCATACTAATTTGTCATCCGGCCTGACGAATAGCCCCCGGGCCTCGTCGGGCCGCCGGTCGCCCCCTTCACCCCCCTGGAGTACGTGATGAGCCAGCTCTCCCCCACCCCCGCCGACAAGTTCACCTTCGGCCTGTGGACGGTCGGCTGGCAGGGCCGCGACCCGTTCGGCGACGCCACCCGCCCGGCCCTGGACCCGGTCGAGACGGTCGAGAAGCTGGCCGCCCTGGGCGCGTACGGCGTGACCTTCCACGACGACGACCTGGTGCCGTTCGGCTCCTCGGACGCGGAGCGCGAGGCGATCGTCAAGCGCTTCCGGACCGCCCTGGAGTCCACCGGCCTGCGGGTCCCGATGGCCACCACCAACCTGTTCACCCACCCGGTCTTCAAGGACGGCGCGTTCACCGCCAACGACCGCGACGTGCGCCGCTACGCGCTGCGCAAGACCATCCGCAACATCGACCTCGCGGTCGAGCTGGGCGCGAGCGTGTACGTCGCCTGGGGCGGCCGGGAGGGCGCGGAGCACGGCGCGTCCAAGGACGTCCGGGTCGCCCTGGACCGGCTGAAGGAGGCGTTCGACCTGCTCGGCGACTACGTCACGGAGCAGGGCTACGACCTGCGCTTCGCGATCGAGCCGAAGCCGAACGAGCCGCGCGGCGACATCCTCCTCCCCACCATCGGCCACGCCCTCGCCTTCATCGACCGGCTGGAGCGCCCCGAGCTGGTCGGCCTCAACCCGGAGGTCGGCCACGAGCAGATGGCGGGCCTGAACTTCCCGCACGGCATCGCCCAGGCGCTCTGGTCCGGCAAGCTGTTCCACATCGACCTGAACGGCCAGTCCGGCATCAAGTACGACCAGGACTTCCGGTTCGGCGCGGGCGACCTGCGGCAGGCGTTCTGGCTGGTCGACCTGCTGGAGTCGTCCGACTACCAGGGCCCGCGGCACTTCGACTTCAAGCCGCCGCGCACCGAGGACTTCGCCGGCGTCTGGGAGTCCGCGGCCGGCAACATGCGCAACTACCTGCTGCTCAAGGAGCGCGCCCTGGCCTTCCGCGCCGACCCCCAGGTCCAGGACGCGCTGCGCGCCGCCCGCCTCGACCAGCTCGCCCTGCCGACCGCCGCCGACGGCCTGGCCGCCCTGCTCGCCGACCGCTCCGCCTTCGAGGAGTTCGACGTCACCGCCGCCGCCGAACGCGGCATGGCCTTCGAACACCTCGACCAGCTCGCCATCGAACACCTCCTCGGCGCCCGCTGACCCCTCCGTCCCCTCCCCACCGGCCGACCCCGTCCCCCGGAGGTCGGCCGGTGCCTTTTCCCTCCCCCTGCCCCGGCTGCCCCGCCGCCTCACCGGCCCGCCATCACCACGGCCAGCACCCGCCCGACCATCACCCAGTCCGTCCGCCCGGCCCGGACGGAACACCGCACGGCTTCGAGGACGGTCGCGTCCACCGGGTCCGGCCGAGCCAGCCGCGCGCGCATGTAGTACGTGAAGAGCCCGGGCAGCCGGCCGGACCGGGTTCCGCTGCTGGCCGTGAGGGCGAAGAGCGGCAGGAACCACTGCGCGAAGTCGTCCTTGGCCTCCGGAGCGGCCCGGTACGCCTCGTGCAGCGGATGCAGGTCCGCGAGGTCGCCGTAGGGGAGGTGGCCGTGCAGGGCGTACCGCAGGCGGGTGCCGTCGTGTTCACGGAAGTACCGGCCGTGGGCCGCGATGTGGTTGACCGCGTTCGGGGTGACGGTCATGACGGCCGTCTCCACCAGGTGCCGTCGGGCCGCGGTGAGGACGGTGACGTGGACGCCTGCGCGCGGGTCGAGGACGAGGCCGTGCAGGCCGAGGGGGGCGAGGTCGATGCCGTGGTCGCGGGTCCGGGAGAGGATCAGCCGCCCGGCGGCGGCGCCGGCGGTGTGCTGGAGGTGCTTGGGCTGCCGGCGGTGGCTTGCGTGGATGTCGGAGCGGTCGAGGACGGGGCGGTCCCGCGCGGGTTCGGCGACGAGGTGGAGGCCGGCGCGTTCCTTCCGGCTGTCCGTACTGCCGCAGGCGCGACAGGGGTGGCCGCCGGTGCCGGTCATGTGTCCGCAGGTGCGGCAGGTGGGAACGGTCTCGCGGCTGATGCCGAGAGTGCCGACACGGAGGTTGTTCTCGATCACCTCCAGGGCGAGGTCGGCCACCTCGGCATCGGCATCGGTCATGACGCCGCCCGCCGGAGGCTGTCCGGACGGATACGTGCCGGCTATCAGGTCGGCCTCGAACCGTCGGCGGGAGATCGCCGACCCGTCCGCCTCACGGTGGCGTAGGTCTCCGGCGAGGGTCGCGGTGTTCCAGAGGTGGGGCGCGGGCGGGGCACCCAGGATGGCGTTGAGGGCGGCGGCGAGACGGATGCCGACGGCCTTGCCGGGGCGAGCGTCGAAGGTGAACGGGCCGCTCTGGACGGGCCCGTTGAGGAACAGGTGTCGCACAGGCTCCTCCTGGAGCGGCGGGGTGGCGGGAGTCGTGGTACTTGTCGGCGTTCTCGACGGACTCGGCCTGTCGGCTGACGGGCGGCGTCGTGTGCGCTTCCTAGCCGCACTGACCGGCGAGGCCGGCGGCGTAGGAGCCGCTGACGGCCCAGGGGGTGAGTTCGATGCCGAAGCCGCTGCGTTCGCCGTCCTGCGTGTGGACGAGCCTGCCGGACAGGTGCACGGTGTCGCCGGATCGGAACGCGCCCGTGTAGGCCCCGAGGTACGAGCGCATGTGGGTGATCCGGCGGGCGAAGGAGTCGGCCTCGTCGATGGTCGAGTGGAGGATGGTCTTGACCTTGATCCCGTAGACGGCCGGGGTGGTGAGGCCCTCGGCGTGGTCGGTGATCTTGGCGAGGAGGGAGATCTCGCCGATCTCCTTGGAGCGGATCCGGGCGAAGGTCTTGTCGCGGTCGGAGCGGAGGGGCTCGCAGTTGACGTGCGCGCCGGCGTCGGCGGTGAGTCCTTGGAGCTTGCGGCGTTCCTGTTTGACGAGGGCGTCGAAGGAACTGCCCTCCAGGTACTTGGCCCGGCGCAGGTACAGCCGGGTGAGGTCGTTCCCGTCGTACGGCCGGATCAGGTCGGTCTGCCGGAACAGCTCCTGTGCGGCCTGGTAGCCCTCGGGCCCGTAGCAGACGAGGTCGATGTCCGAGCGTTCGTTGAAGCAGCCGACGAGGAAGGAGCCGGTGACGCCGATCAGGTCCTGGGCGCCGTTCGCGGTGATCCACTCGGTGATCGCCAGGAGGTCCTTGCCTGCCGGGTTGTCGGCGACCGCGCCGGGGTCCTCGTGGATGGCGGCGAGGGCCTGGCGGCAGGAGTAGTGGACGGCCGCGTCCTCGCGCGGGAGGCCGGTGATGACGCAGCCGAGGGTGTCGGAGTAGACGTAGCACTCCGGCCTTCCGGCGAGGATGCCGAAGGACTTCGACACGACGCTGTTCTGCCGGTAGGTCCGGTCGAAGAGCCGCCGGTCGCCTTTCTCGTCGGGGTGGTACTTGACGTAGCCGAGGTAGTGGCTGCCGGGGTGGCTGTCGCCGATGACCTTGAAGACGACGCCGTGCTGGTCCATCAGGTAGTCGCGGTCGCGGACGGTGGGAACCGGCCTACCGGTGTTCGGCGGTGAACCGTTCCAGGGTGGGAAAGGTGCCGGTGTCGATCGTGTGGGACGACTCATACTGATCGAGTCCCGTCATGAAGAGGGCGCGGCGGTACTGCCACTTGAGGTGCTTGTCGTGCCGCGTGGGGTCGGTGGGCCGCATGAGGGCGAGGAAGAAGAAGCACTTGACGAACAGGAAGTCGCCCAGGTGCTCGCTCACCCGCCGCCCGATCAGGGACACGGTGGTCTCGTCGAGCGCGGCGGTGTAGGCGGCGCGCTGTTCCGGGGTGATGCCGTAGCCCTTGCCACCGCCCTTGAAGGCCACGATGTCGAGCGCGGGGTAGACGTCGTAGCCGAGCGGGACCGGCCCGTGGTGCTGCCAGTCGATGACGCCGGCCCGGAGGACGTTGGGCAGGCCGTAGTCCAGGTGTCCGCGCACCGTCGGGAGCCGGGCCAGTCGGCCGAGGGCGTGCTCGACCGCCTCGTGGACGCGCGGGACGTCGAAGTCCGGGTTCTCCTCGAGGACCTCGGTCGCGAAGGCCGCCCGCTCGAACCACGGCGTGGCGGGGAGGGGATGCCTCGCCTGGGCCCGTAGGAGCTTCGAGGCGACAGCAGCCGCCGTACTGATCACCCGGTGGCCGACCCGACCGTCCCGCCCGGCGTCGGCCAGCGCCTCCTCGTGCAGCGAGGTGTCGCCGATGGCGCGCTCGACGACGAAACGGCGCCCGCTCTCCGAGCCTTGGTCGACGATCTCCGGCACCGGGTAGCCGAGGCCGGCAACCAGTCGTTGAAACTCGCCCTCCGCCCGCAGGTCCTCACCGCCGGTCCGCTTGTAGAGCAGGCCGTCCGCCGACCTCCACACCGCGCCGTCGGCGGCGGTCCGGTCCTTCACGAACTCCCAGTCGGTCATCCGCGTGCGCCTTTCCTCGGGAACCCGATGGTCGCGGAGCCCGCACGGACCGCGCCACCGCGTTCGCGGACGGTTCAGGGACGTCCCGGGACGTTTTCCAGCAGCGTGAGGAGAGCCGCCGTGTCCGACAGGTCGGGCAGCACCACCGGAGCACCCGCCGCCTCGAGTTCGGCACGGCCGTGCACACCGGAGGCGACCGCGACGATCCCGGAACCCGTGGTGAGCGCCGCCTCGACGTCCCGCGGTGTGTCTCCCACCAGAACCACCGGAACGCCGACGGGCAGCCCACGGTGGCGCCGCACCCGCCTGCGGGCGACGTCGACCAGGTCAGGGCGCTGCTCCGCGTCAGTGCCGTAGGCCCCGACGCGGAGGTCCAGCGAGCCGTCGAGGCCGAACGCCGCCAGTTTCACCCGGGCGTTCGCCGCGATGTTGCCGGTCAGCACCGAGGACACCCAACCGGCACGGGACGAAGCGGCTTCGAGGGCGTCGAGCGCACCCGGGAGCGCCGTCCCACGTCGCCGCAGTTCGCCCAGGCGCTCCTCGCCGGACCGGGTGAGAGCAGCCTCGACGGCCGACCAGTCGGGCTCCGGGAGGCCGTGCCCGCGAAACATGTCCCGCATGATCAGGCGGTCGGTGCGGCCCTCCGTCGACGCGCCCGTGACCGGCGGGATTCCGGTCAGCGCGGTGAACGCGGCGGCGTAGATCTCCTTGCTCACCCCCGCGTTCTCGATGAGGGTGTGGTCGATGTCCCACAGGACGATGAGCTGCATGCCGTCAGGGTAAGCAGCTTGTCGGGCCGTCAGCTCCGCCCGAACGCCCGGCGGCCTCCTTGCACCGTCCCGTCCGGCCCCGCTTGGATGGTCTCCGTGAACGAGCGACTCCACTCCGTGCTGGCCCGGCGGGGCGTCGGCCCCGAGGCGCTCGCCGAAGCCTGCGCGGTGGACCCGAAGACCGTCGGCCGCTGGCTCGGCGGACGGGTGCCCCATCCGAGGCACCGTTTCCGCGCCGCCCATTTCCTGCGCGTGGAGGAGGCCTTCCTCTGGCCGGACCCACTGCCCCGGGCGGGTCTGGGGCCGGGCGGGGCGGGCGCCGAACTCGTCGGCACCTACCGGAACCGGGCCAGTGTGCCCCGCGAGACCTGGCTGACCCTGCTGCAGGAGGCCCGGCAGCGGATCGACGTGCTGGTCTTCTCCGGGACGTTCTTCGCGCAGTCCAATCCGCACGTCGCCGAGATGCTCGCCGAACGGGCTGCCGACGGCGTCCGGGTCCGGCTGTGCTTCGGTGACCCGAGCGGACGGACCGCCTCCGTCCGGGGGCGGGAGGAAGGCATCGGCGACACCCTCGCCGCCAAGATCCGGGCCTCCCTCACCTACTACCGCTCCCTGCTCACGGAGGAGGGGTGCGAGGTACGGCTTCACGACACCACGCTGTACAACTCCCTCTTCCGCTACGACGACGACCTGCTGGTCAACTCCCACATCTACGGCCGGCCGGCCAGCGCCAACCCCCTGCTCCACCTCAAGCGGGTGGACACCAGCGGCTGGTTCGACAACTACGCTCAGGGCTTCGAAGCGGTCTGGGCCCGAGCGCGGCCCTGGACGCCCGACCAGGAGGGGATCGCCGCGCATGGGCAGGACTGAGTACTACAACGACCCGAACGCTCCCAAGGCCAACACCCTCGTCCCCGCCAGCAACCTGCTCGTCGTCGACGACTCCGGCGCCGTCCTGCTGCAGCGCCGCCGCGACACGGGCCAGTGGGCACTACCCGGCGGAGCCCAGGACATCGGGGAGACCGCCGCCCAGTGCGCGGTCCGCGAGTGCCTGGAGGAGACCGGCATCGTCGCCGAGATCACCGGCTTCCTCGGCGTCTACACCAACCCCCACCACATCGTCGCCTACGCCGACGGCGAGATCCGCCAGCAGTACGAGAACACCTACATCGGCCGCCCCGTCGGCGGCGAACCCACGATCAACGACGAGGCCGACGGCGTCCGCTTCGTCCGGCCCGCCGACCTCGACCAGTACGACATCCACCCCAGCATGCGCCAGCAGATCAGCGACTACCTCGCGGGCACCTACCCCTACCTGGGCTGAACCGGCGACGCCGCCTCCACCCGCGCCACGGCCGCGAGGATCTCCGGCGACGCCCGGCGGGCGAACCGCCCCACCACGCTCTGCGCCCCGTAGCGGCCGAGGATCTCCGCCACGCGCGCCTCGGCCGTGGTCGGGATCCCGTCGGGCGTCGTCGTCATGTCGCACCACACCAGGGCGTCGACCAAGCGCTGGTCCTCCACCAGCGGGAACTCGGCCTCCAGTACCTCCCGAAGGCCACGCTCCTCCGCTTCGAGCAGCGCGAACGAGTGGTTCGCCACCAGCCGCGTGAGCTGATCGTCCGCCCCGTGGGCGTCACGGAGGAACCGCGCGCCGTCGAGCGGGTGGAACCCCGTGGCCGCCAACCTCGGCGCGTAGCCGATGTCGTGCAGCAGGGCGGCACGGACGAGGAGGCCGGCTTTCCGACCTAGAACCCCTTCCAGGCGGCCGGCCCGCTCCGCCACGCCCCGGGTGTGCGCCCAGCGGCGGGGCAGCGGGCCGGCGAGTTCGTGTTCCGCCAGTGCCCTGGCCCAAGAGGTCGGCTTCGTCCGCATGCCCCCGTACTTCCCCCGGTGACGGCCGTGACACCCCAACCGCGCGGTTCGGTGGGCGGGGCTGCGTCCGAGGTGGGCGGGGTGGGCGGGGTGGTGGGGCGGGGTGGTGCTGGGTTCACCATGAAGTCGGGTGCGGGCTTCATGGCGCGCTGTCGCGGCGGTGTCCTACCGTCGAGCCGTGATGATTCGACCCGGGCTGAGGCGCCCGGTACTCCGAGCGCGGCGGGTGCGGCGCGACGTCGGCTTCCTGGCCACCGGCGTCCTGCCGCACCTGGCCCTGGTGCCGGTGTGGGCCTGGGCCTGGACGTTCGCCGACCGGACGGGGCAGTGGATACCGGCCCTGCTGGTGGCGGCGCCCCTGGTCGTGCTCGGCGCCCCGCTGCTGACGGCCGCCCAGCGGGCCCGCCACCGCGTCCTGCTCGGGGTGGACGTCGCCCCGACGGCGCCCACCGCCGCCGACCGCACGTCGTGGGCGGCCGCGGCCCGGCGGCTGCCCGGCCGGCTGTCCGCGGCGCAGACCTGGCGCCGGGTCGGCTACCACCTGCTGCTCGGCCCGCTGCTGGCCGCCGCGGAGTCGCTGGTCCTGACCGCCGCGGCCGCGGGCCTGGCGGGCGCCACCTCCTACGGCTGGGCCTGGGCGGTGCCCGCGCAGGCCCGCCAGAGCCGGCTCGGGTACGCCGCGCAGCTGCCGTGCTACACGCTGGGCGGGCTGCTCCTGCTCGGCGCCCTGCCCTGGCTGGCGGGCGCGGCCGCCCGGGGCGAGTCGCGCGCGGCGGCGGCCCTGCTCGGCCCCGGCCGGTCCGAGCGGCTCCGCCGGCTCCAGCAGCGGGTCGACCACCTGGCGGAGAGCCGCACCGGCCTGATCGAGGCGGTCGACGCCGAGCGCCGCCGGATCGAGCGGGACCTGCACGACGGCACCCAGCAGCGGCTGGTCTCGCTCGCCGTCAACCTCGGCCTGGTCCTGGCCACCACCCCCGACCTGCCGGACGGGGCCCGCGCGGCGGTCGCCGAGGCCCACCTGGAGGCGAAGCAGGCGATCGCCGAGCTCAACGACCTGGTCCGGGGGCTGCACCCCGCCGTGCTGGAGGACCGCGGGCTGGACGCGGCCCTGTCCGGCCTGGCCGCCCGGCTCCCGCTGCCGGTGCGCCTGCGGGTCGAACTCGACGCGCGAGTGCCGCCCGGCGTGGAGTCGGTGGCGTACTTCGTGGTCTCCGAGGCCCTGGCCAACGTGATCAAGCACGCCGGGGCGACCCGCACCGAGGTGACGGTCAGACAGGTCGGCGCGCTGCTGCGGGTGAACGTCACGGACGACGGCCTCGGCGGCGCCGACCCCTCCGCCGGGACGGGGCTCGGCGGGCTGGCCAAACGGGTCGGCGCGGTCGACGGCGCCTTCCACGTCAGCAGCCCCGTCGGCGGCCCCACCACCGTGACCGCGGAGCTGCCGTGCGCGCGGTGATCGCCGAGGACTCGGTGCTGCTCCGGGTCGGCCTGGTCAAGGTGTTGGAGATGGGCGGCTTCCAGGTCGTCGCGGAGGCCGGCGACGCGACCGCCCTGCTGGCGGCGGTCGAGCGGCACCGCCCCGAACTCGCCCTGGTGGACGTCCGGATGCCGCCCTCCTTCACCGACGAGGGAGTGCGCGCCGCCCTGGAGATCCGCCGCAGCCGGCCGGGGACGGCGGTGGTGCTGCTCTCCCAGTACGTCGAGGAGCGCTACGCGGCCGACCTGCTGTCCGCCGACACCAGCGGCGTCGGCTACCTGCTCAAACAGCGCGTCGCCGACGTCACCGAGTTCGTCGAGACGGTCCGCCGGGTCGCCGGCGGCGGCACCGCGCTGGACCCGCAGGTCGTCGCCCAACTGCTGCTGCGCCGCAGCAACGACCCGCTGGAGCGGCTGACCCCCCGCGAACGGGACGTCCTGGCCCTGATGGCGGAGGGGCACTCCAACACCGGCATCGCGGAGTCCCTGACGATCAGCGAGAGCGCCGTCGCCAAGCACATCAACAACATCTTCGCCAAACTCGACCTCCCGGTCGCCGACACCGGCCACCGCCGCGTCCTGGCCGTGCTGCGCTTCCTCGGCACGTCCCGGTCCTGAACCGGCCGGAGGGGCCGGGCCGGGGGTTTCCCCTGGCGCCCGGCGGGTGGTGCTAGCCTCGGTGCACCGCCCGCCACCGTGCCGCGCCCGCCCGCTCGTCCGCGCGCGCCCGTCCGGCCGGCCGGCCGTTCCCCGCCGCCGGGGCCCCGGTCCGCTGTCCTGCCGACCGCCGGGCCGGCACCGCGCCCCGCACACCACCGCGCACCGCGCACCGCGCACCGGCCGATGCCCTTCCGCACGGCCGAACACCCCACCCCGTCCGGAGGTCGGCTCCCGCCATGCGTCCCACCCTGTTCACGATCGACCGGCCCGGACCGGGCCGGCTCAGCACCATGGCCCGGCCGCGCGGCGGCGACTGGCTGGCCGAGGAGATGGCCGGGCTGGCGGCGGCGGGGGTGGACGAGCTGGTCAGCGCGCTCACCCCGGCGGAGTGCGCCGAGCTCGGGCTGACGGCGGAGGCCGAGTGCGCCCGGGCGGCGGGGCTGCGGTTCACGTCGGTACCGATCCCGGACCTCTCGGTGCCGGCGCCGGCCGAAGTCCTCCCGGTGGTGGACGGGTTGGCGCGGCGACTGGCAGCCGGCGGGCACGTCGTGCTGCACTGCCGGGCCGGGATCGGGCGCTCCTCGCTGCTGGCCGCGTCCGTCCTGATCCGCTCGGGGGCCGACCCGGACGACGCGTGGGCGCGGATCGGCCGGGCCCGCGGCCTCGCCGTGCCGGACACCGCCGAGCAGCGTGCCTGGACCGACCGCCTCCCCCGCCCCGACCTGCGGTAACCGGGTCTCGGACGGCTCGACGACCGGCGGCCGCGGCCTCGTTGACGTCGGCCACGGACAGCATGCTGCCGAGCCGCCCCCGAGCTGCCCGGCGCGGTTCTCCGGCCACGCGCTGGGGGCCACCCCCTCGGCATTCATGACGTGCCCATGCAATTCCGTCCGGTTCCAGCCAGTCCGACAGGTGACAGCCGGAACGCCTTCCGGCGAGGCCGACGCGCGGGAAAGCTGGTGACCGCCGCCCGGGGAACGCCAGGGACGGCAATCGGACGAAACGTCGACCGCCCGGCCCTCGCGGACCGGAGGCATCGACTCGCCCCGCACCGCGCCGCGCCCCGTCGCACACCGGCGCGACCGCCTGGTACGTGCTCGGCGCACTGGGCGGCAACCCCTTCCGGCTCTGAAGGCCGAAGGCCACGGGAGAGAGTGGAGGGTGGAAGACCAGGTCAGCGAACGATCCGAGCCGGCCTTCCGCCGGCGGTGCGGAACCGGCCCGTCCGCCCCCTTGTCAGGTGCACCGTTCCTGCCTACCTTCATGCTCCAGGACTTCGGCCCGACCGGGCCCAGCGGTCCACGGCGCCGACCGCGAACCCGCGGCGGCGCCGGAGGCGCGACAAGACCTCGACAAGACCTGGAGGCGTCACATGCCCGTTGCCACCCCCACCGCGATCCGCGACGCCGGCCCGCTGGCCGTGGACGACGAGACCCTGCTGTTCGAGGACGACGACCGCACCGACCTCGACCCCACGGCCTGTCTGGCCGACCCGTGGGTCACCGCGACCACCCGCGTCGGCTGCGACTTCAACTCCTGACGGTGGCCGGGCCCATCGCCGGTCGCCGCCCCTGGTCCGACGACACCTGGTCGTACCTGAACGATCCGCGGATGCCGGCGATGGAGCACGGTTGGAAGCTGCACGTCTCCGCCCGCCCGGGCACCCTGGACGCCGTCCTCGCCCTCGTCCTGCCGGTGCTGGCCCGGCACGTCTGCCACGCCAAGTGGGCCCGCGACCCCGAGGTGCTGCGGATCCTCAACTCCGGTACGCGCAACGCCACCTCGGTCGGCAAGGCGGTCACCGTCTACCCGGCCCCGGACGAACTCCTGCCGCTCGCGGCCGAGTTGGCCGCCACCCTACGCGGCCACCAGGGCCCGCCGATCACCGGCGACCGCCGCCTGGACCCCGACGCGCCGGTCTACTACCGGTACGGGCCGTTCACCGGCGACTACCGGACCGGCCGCAGCGGGCGCCTCGAATCCGTGATGACCGGGCCCGACGGGCGCCTCTTCGACGGCCTGGCGGGCACCGCGTACCGCTGCCCGCCGTGGGCCGAGGACCCGTTCGCCCGCCCGGCCCCCGCGCCCTCCGCCACCTCGTCCGAGAGCTCCACGGCCGCCCCCACCGGTTTCGGCGGCGGGCGCTACCGGGTGACCGGCGGGATCGCCCGCAAGGCGCAGGGCAACGTCTACCGCGCGGTGGACCGGGAGACCGGGCTGGCCGTGGTGGTCAAGCAGGCCCGCGCCCACGTCGCCGAGGACACCGACGGCTCCGACGCCCGCGACCGCCTCCGCAACGAACACGCCGTCCTCACCGCGCTCGACGGCCTCCCCGGCGTCCCGCGCGCCCTCGACTACTTCCGCCACCGCGCCGACGAGTACCTGGTCACCGACGACCGCGGCAGCCGCGACCTGCGCCGCGAGGTGCACCTGCGCGGCCCGCTCGCCGCCCCGGGCCCGCTCGCCGTCCGCCTGCTGCACGTCCTGGACGGGATCCACCGGCGGGGCGTGGTGGTGCGCGACCTCAAGCCGGACAACATCGTCCTGGACTCCCAAGGGGACTGCCACCTCGTCGACTTCGGCATCAGCGCCCGGCACGGCAGCGGCCCGGACGGCTCGACGCCCGGCTACAGCGCCCCCGTCCACCGGCCCGGCGCCGCGCCGCTCGCCGCCGACGACCACCACACCCTCGGCATGACCCTGTACTTCGCCGCCACCGGCCTCGACCCGGTCGTGCTCGACGCCGACCACGCCGTCAACCGCGAACGCACCCTGGCCTGCCTGGAGTTCGCCCTCCCCGGCTCGGCGCACCACCGACTGCGCACCCTGGTAGCCGAGTTGACCGACCCCGACCCCGGCATCCGGCTCCTCGGCGCGGAGCGGCTGCGCGCCGGCGGCCCCGCCGCCTTCGACCGACTCCCTTCCCGCCCAACGGACTTCGCCCCGCGCTCCACACCGGAACCCGGCCCGCACTACGGCCCGCACTACGGCCCGCACTACGGCCCGCACTCCACCCCCGCGTTCGCCCCGCGTGCCAGGGCCGTGCCGCTCCCGCCCGACCGACTGGCCGAAATCGTCGAGCACACCGTCGCGTACTGCGTCGCCGAGGCGCACCGGATCGCCGATCCGGTGCGGGCCGACCGGGGCGGCGTTCCCACGCCGCTCGACGTGTACGGCGGGAGTTCCGGGCTCGGACTGGAGCTCGTCCGGCACCTGCACCGGCCCGGCGTGCCCGCCGCCGTCGCGGCGCTCGCCGACTGGACAGCACGCCAACACCGCACCCTCCCGGCCGGGTTGTACTGCGGACGGGCCGGTGTCGACCTGTTCCTGGCCGCCGCCGGAACACCGGCGTGGGAGGCCGCGACCGACTCACCGCCGGCCCGCCGCGCGGACGGCGGGCCGCCGGAGGCCGACCTGATCGACGGGGCCGCCGGCCTCGGCCTCGGCCATCTGCTGCTCGCCCGGGCCGACCCGGCCGCCGCCGCCCGGCACCTGGCCACCGCCACCGCCTGCCGCGACCAACTCATCAACGGAACAGCCAAGTTGACGCCGCCCGTCATTGCGCGGGCCGGCGACGCCGCGCTCACCCTGGGCCTGGCCCACGGCGACGCGGGCGTCGCCCACTTCCTCCTCGCCCACGCCCACGCCACCGGCGACCCGCTCTCGGACCGCCACGCCCTCCGGGCCTGTGCGCAACTCGCCGCCGCCACACCCGCGTTGCTCACCGCCGCCGGCCGCCCGGACGCCACCCGCCGCTACGGCTCCTGGTGCCGCGGCCTGGCCGGGATCGGCGCCGTCCTGGCCGGCGCCGCCGAACGGTTCGGCGACCCCGCCCACCGTGCCCTCGCCGAGGACTGCGCCCGCGCCTGCCTCGTGCTGGCGCCGCGGATGCCCCTGGTCACCCAGTGCTGCGGCCTCGCCGGAGTCGGTGACCTGATGCTCCGACTCGCCCCCGGCGCGCCGGAGTTCCACGAAGCCGCGCACACCGTCGCCGCCCTCGTCCTGGCCCGCTCGGCCGGCCCCGCCGACCGCCCGGCCTTCCCCGACGCCGGCCTGGTCCGCCAGTCCCCCGGCCACGCCACCGGCACCACCGGAGTCCTCGCCTTCCTCCGCCGCCTGCACTCCCCCGCCCCGCCCCCGGACGCCCACCCGCTCGACGAACTCCCCTGACCAGCACGGCCGCTGCCACCGCCACTACCGGCCCGCCCCTACGCTGAGCGGGTCGGTCGCCCGGGAACGCCGGACGACGAGCACAGCACAGAGGGGGATCCGTCCGCATGAACGCCTGGTTGGGCACCGTGATCGCACTGGCCGCGCTGGCCCTGTCCGCCGCCACCGCGTACCAGCAGCACCGCAGCCGGGGGCGGGAGTCCCGGGCCGCCGAGGTCACCGCGTACTTCCACCGGACCGCGGAGTTCGCCCGGGTGAAGCTCCCCGACGGCACGATCCGGGAAGCCGGCTACCACCTGGTGATCTGGAACCGCGGCCCCGCCCCCGCCACCGCCGTACGCATCGAACTCGCGGCCGCCGAAGGCGATCCGGTCGAGCTCGCCGACCTCGGTCCGGACGAGTTCCCGCTGCCCCGGATCGACCGCGACGGCCGCTACCCCCTCCCCTGGCTCCCCACCGGCGCCGACCACCGCGGCGACCGCCGGTTCACCGTCCGGCTGCACTGGCAGGACGGCAACGGCCCCCAGGAGCGCCTGCTGCCGCTGCGCAAGGGCCAGACCAACCTCTGAGGAAGCCGCCGGAGCCCCTCGGGTGACCGCCCGTTCCCGAGGTGCCCGGCGAGGCGGCGGGCCGCCGATCGGCCGCCGCGCACCGAGCCGCCGATCGGTCACCCGGCGCCTCCACCACCGCCGCGGCTCGCGGCGGCCAGCATCCGCAGGAGCGGCGTGACGTCCCGCTCGAAGGTGAACTCCCGCACCAGGGTGGACCATCGGCCGTCGGACCAGCGCCAGACGAAGACGTAGCGGGCCGGCACGCCGTCCTCGCAGCGGTACATGACGACGGTGCCCTGATCTCCGTGCCGGGCGGCGGACAGGAAGCGGACGTCCTCGGTGCCGCCCTCGCCGACCGAGCGGCCCTGCTCGGCGAGGGCGCGGAAGCGGGCCATGAAGTGCGCCTTGGTCAGCACCGCGACCTGGCCGGCCTCGTCGGTGCGGACGTTCTCGAACTCCTCGTCGTACAGCGCCTCCAGGGCCGCCAGGTCCATCGCCGTGCCCGCCGCCAGGTACGCGCGCATCCGCGCGGTCAGCGTCTCGTCCATCGTGCTCTCCCCCGTGTTCGGGTGCTCCGCGCCGGTCGGTTCCGGCCGGCTCCGCCCACCACTCTCGGCCCGGCCGCCGACAGCGCGCCCACACCCCGCTGTCAGCGCGCCGTCAGCGCGCCCCGCCCGCGCGAACGTGCCCCGATTCGCTTGCCCGGAACGGTATTTCGTGCCCTTCCGAGGGTGCACGTACGGTCCTGTCCATGGAGCGATGGACCTATCCGACGGCCGGGGAACTGGCATCGGCGCTGCGCGCCGGGGACGTCACCTCGACGGAGCTGACCGAGCAGGCGATCGAGCGGATCGAGCAGGCGGACGGGGCGCTGAACGCGGTCTGCGCACCGGACTTCGAGCGGGCCAGGGCGGCCGCGCGGGAGGCCGACCTGGCGCTGGCGCGCGGGGCGCACGGCAGAGGCGGGGAAGGCGGGGCGCGCGGCGAACTCGGCCGGCGGCGGCCGCTGTTGGGGGTTCCGGTCACGGTGAAGGAGTCGTTCGACGCCGTGGGGCTGCCCACCACCTGGGGGAACCCGGAGTTCCGCGGGCACCTGGCGGCGGAGGACGCGCTGCTGGTGGAGCGGATGCGAGCGGCGGGCGCGGTGGTGCTGGGCAAGACCAACGTGCCGCTCGGGCTGCGGGACATCCAGACGTACAACGAGATCCACGGCACCACCAACAACCCGTGGGACCTCGCCCGCACCCCGGGCGGCTCCTCCGGCGGTTCGGCGGCGGCGCTGGCCGCCGGGTTCGGGGCACTCTCGCTGGGCTCGGACATCGGCGGCTCGCTGCGCACCCCCGCGCACTTCTGCGGCGTCCACGCGCACAAGCCGACCCTGCACCTGCTGCCCACCCGCGGCATGAGCCCGCCGCCCGGACCCGCGCTGCCGACCGACATCGAACTCGCCGTGGCCGGCCCGATGGCCCGTTCGGCCGGCGACCTGACGCTGCTGCTCGACGTGCTGCTCGGCCCCGACCCGCTGACCCGCGGCCGGTCGGACACCACCGCACTGCCGCCCGCCCGGCACCAACGGCTGGACGGCTTCCGGGTGTTGGTGCTGGACGAGCACCCGCTGCTGCCGACCGGCGCCGACGTCCGCGCGGGCATCGCCCGGACCGCCGACGCGCTCGCCGACGGCGGGGCCCGGGTCGTCCGGCACAGCCCGCTGCTGCCCGACCTCGCCGAGGCCGCCGAACTCTACATGCTGCTGCTGTTCGCCATCTCCACCGCCCGCTTCCCCGCCGCCGCGTACGAGCAGGTACGCAGCCTGGCAGCCGAGTTGGGCGCGGACGACCGCAGCCTGCACGCCGCGCGGCTGCGCGGCGCGACGCTCTCCCACCGCGACTGGCTGGCCGCCGACCACCGGCGCGAACTCCACCGGCGGTCCTGGCGACGGCTGTTCACCGAGTTCGACGCCGTCGTCGCGCCGATCACCCCGACCGCCGCCTTCCCGCACCACCAGGACCCGGACCTGCTGAACCGCCGGATCACCATCGCCGGCACCGACCACCGCTACCTCGACCAACTGGTCTGGGCCGGCCTCGCCACCATGCCGGGCCTCCCCGCCACCGCCGTCCCCACCGGCCCGTCCACCGAGGGCCTCCCGGTCGGCGTCCAGCTGATCGGCCCGATGTACGAGGACCGCACCCCGCTCCGCCTCGCCGAACTCCTGGAGGAACACCTCGGCGGCTTCCGCCCGCCGCCACCGCGCCCGGCCGACCGCTGAACCGGGTCAGCCGGCAGGGCCCGGGGCGGGACGGCCCGGGGCGGGACGGCACTCCATCAGCAGTCGGCTTCCCCGCCTGTCGACCAAGCGGAAGCCCGCTTTCGTCCAGGCGCGGACGGCGCGGGTGTTGGACGCCTCGGGGTCGACGGTCACCCGCCGCCAGCCCAGCTCCGTGTGGAGGTGCCGGACGAGGGCGCGGGCGGCGTCCGGGCCGAGGCCCTCGCCCTGGGCCCCGGGCAGCAGGACCAGGTCGATGCCGCCGCCCCGCTCCGGGCCGCCACCGTCGGCGGCGGCGTACTGGATGTAGCCGACCGGGGCGGCGGTGCTCCGGGCGAGGACCAGGAAGGACTCGACGGCGGGGCGGCGCCGGCCCGTGTACTTGGCGGCGACCTCCGCGCGGGTGAGCGGCCGTCCACCCCAGTACCGCACGAACCCGGGGTCGGCGAACCACCCGGCGAGCAGTTCCAGGTCCGCCTCGGCGGTCGGCACGAGCCGGGTCAGCCCGCCCTCGACGACCCCGTGCGGCGGCTCGTCGCGCACGCCCCGGCTCCTTCCTCGCGGGTGTCCTCCCGGCTCCGTCGTCCGGTCGGCTCCATTGTCCGGTGTCGGCGGGGAACCGGGAGGGCTGGTCCGGGGATCAGCGGGCGGCCTGGTAGGCGCGGCCGGCGGCGGTCGGGGTCCGGCCGTCGGTGAACAGGCCGCTGCTGGGCTTCGCCGGGTCCGCGCCGAGGCCGAACCAGGCGTAGCGCTGGAGGTAGGGCAGCGCGTCGAGGGCCTTGGCGGAGGCGGTGACGAAGGCGGCCTGCTGGTCCGCGGTGGGAAAGCGGACGCCCTGGGAGAAGTCGATCAGCGCGTACTCGGTGAGCCAGATCGGCTTGTGGTAGCGCCGGTAGACCGCGTCCAGGTAGGCGGTCAGCTGCTGGACGGCCTGCGGGGTGCGGAAGTCGCCGCCGTACCAGTGCAGCGCGATGAAGTCGACCCGGCAGCCCTGCGCGGCGGCGCCCGCCATGAACCGGTCCAGCCAGCCGCCGGGCGTGTCGGCCCCGTACGCGACGGCCGGGCTGCCCAGCGCCTGCCCGGTCCGCATCAGCTGCGGCCACAGGCTCAGCGCCCGCTCGACCGTCAGGTTCGACTGCGCGGCCATGTCCGGCTCGTTGAAGCCCAGCAGGTAGGGGCCGTTGGCCCGGGCCTGGGCGAGCGCGGCGTCGGTGACCGCGTCCGCGCCCCACACCATCGGGACGAACGACGCCCCCGCCGGCGTGCTGATCCCCGGGTGCTGCGTCGACCAGGTGTAGTACCAGCCCGCCCCCGACGCCGCGAGCGCCTGGCTCACCCCGTCGAACTGCCACACCCCGACCCCCTTGCGCACGGACGCGACCACCCCGTCCGACGGCGTCGGCGCGGCGACGACGGGCGCGGCCGACACGGCGGACGGCGACGGCGAGACCGAAGCGGGCACCGACGCGGGCACCGAAGCGGGCACCGACGCGGGCACCGAGGACACCGCCCCGGACGCGGACGGACCCGGCGGGACGGCCGCCCCCTCCGGCGTCGGCAGCGCGACGGGCGCGACGGGCGCGACAGGGGCGACGGTGCCGACCGCCGGGACGGCCGGCTGCCCCGGCGTCAGCTCGGCACCCACCAGGACGGCGACGGCCGCCAGCGCCACCGCCGCACCGCCGAGCACCGGCTTGGCGAGCACCGCCCGCACCCCACCGGACACCCCGCCGCCGCCCCGGAAGGCGGCCACGATCCGGGCCGGGTCGAGGTGCGGCGGGACGGCCAACAGCGGCAGGCCGTAAAGGAGTTGTTCGGCGGGGAGCAGTCCGGTCTGTTCCTCGGTGCAGCGCGGGCAGTCGCGGACGTGCCGGGCGAGGCGTTTGCGCCAGAGCGGGCCGGGGGTGCCGTCCCAGCCGGTGGTGGCGGCGGCAAGGCCGGGGCAGCGGGGTTCGGCGGCGAGGGCGCGGACCAGCAGGCGGGAGAGTTCGAGCTGCTTCTTCATCCGGCCGGTCCGGACAGCGGTGTGGCCGGCGCTGAGGCCGAGGGCGGCGACCAGGTCGGACTGGTCGAGTTCGCCGGTCTCCTTGAGCCACCACAGGGCGAGCAGTTCGCGGTCGTCGGGGTCGAGCCAGCGGGTGGCTTCGGCGGTCTCGCGGCGCTGGGCGGTGAGTCCGAGGCGCAGGATGGTCAGGCCGGCGAAGTCGAGGGCGGGGTCGGGGATCGCCTCGGCGTCCTCCAGCGGGGCGGAGCGGTGGAGGGCGGCGGCCCGGTCGGACTGCCGGGTGCGGACCTGCCGGACGGCGATGGCGACCAGCCAGGAGCGGAAGGCGGCGGGGTCCCGCAGGTCGGGCAGGCCGCGGAGGGTGCGCAACAGCGTCTCCTGTACGACGTCGTCGGTGTCGGCGTGGCCGTTCAGCGCGCGTCCGACGATGTTGTAGACCAGTGGCAGGCTCTGGGCCACCAGTTCCTCCAGCGCGCGCCGGTCGCCGTCCCGGGCCGCCGTCACCGTCGCGGGGTCGGGTCCACTGCGTCTGGTCTGCGGCATGGGCGTGTTCCTCTGGGTGCGGCGGCGGTGTGCTCCGTTCCGGAGACCGTCCGCGGGGGTGGCCGCCAACAGAAATTTCCGGCCCGGCGCGGAATTTCCGTTATCCGGGGCGTCGGACGGGGTCTCCGATACGTGCGCACCCGGGTGCGCGCACCGACGGAGGAGGGAACGACACCATGGCACGCGACCGCCGACCCGCCGCCGGCACCCCCTGATCCCGGCGCACGGGCGTCCCCCACCGCCCGTGCGCCCTCCCGCCCCTGCCGGGTCCGGGCCCCTCCCCGGCGGCCCCACCCCGACCCGGCAGGGCACCCGTCGGGCACCGCGCCCTCCCCCCTGCCCGGGGCGCGGTGCCCGACCCCGTTCCCCGCTCCACCCCCCGAAGCGGCTCCGCTCCCGACCGGACGGAAAAGCGGCGGCGCACGGCGTCCGGCCCGGCCTAGGGTCTCCCCGTGACCAGGACCACGCCGCCGCGCCCGCTCGATGTCGAGGCGCTCTTCCCGGAGTTGGCCGCCCATCGGGGCACCACCACCCGGCTGCATCCGCGTCCGGGCCGTCCGACGGTGGCGGAGAGTTCGGTGGGCGGGCCGCTGCTGTGGCCGGCGGACGAGCCGTGGCCGGTGTGCGGCGCGTTCCACGGGGTCGGGGAGGGGCTGCGGCCGGCGGACGTCCGGCACTGCCGGCGGATGCTGGCGGACCTCGCGGACCGGCCCCGTAGCGCGCGGGCGCTGGCGCGTTTCGAGGAGTTGGGCCGTCGGCACCGGCTGCCCGATCCGCTGGCGCCGGTCCCGATGATCGCGCTGGCCCAGTTGTACCGGCGCGACGTGCCGGACCTGCGGCCGGGGCCGGACGGCTGCGACCTGCTGCAGGTGCTGTGGTGCCCGTTCCGCACGCACGGCCCGCACGGGTACGGGTCGGAGCTGCTGCTGCGCTGGCGCCGGTCGGCGGAGGTCGGGCGGGTGCTGCGGACCCGGCCGGAGCCGCTGGTGGTCGACACCGACCGGCTGCTGCCGCGGCCGTGCGTGCTGCACCCGGAGCAGGTGGCGACGTACCGGTTCGCCGGGCTGCTGCCGGCGGGGTTGTGCGCCCGGCTGGACGCCTGGGACGAGGCGAACGAGGCGGCGGCGCGGGCGGCCGGCGTCGAGGCGGTCGGCTACCAGTACGACCTGTCGATCCCGCCGGGTTGGCGGGCGGGCGGTTTCGCGTCCTGGCACGCCACCGACCCGTACCCGGTGGACTGCGGGGTCTGCGGGGCGGCGATGGAGCTGCTGTTGACCGTCGACAGCTCGGAGTGGGACGGCGGCAGCCGCAGTTGGCGGCCGCTGGAGGACCGGGACCGGGGGGCGTGCCCGACCGGGGTGGAGGTGGGCCGGTTCGGCGAGTTGAACGTCTTCGCCTGCCCGGCCGATCCGGCGCACCCGCACCGCTGGTGCCTCCAGTAGCACCGCCGGGGCGCCTGTTACAGTCGGAGGTGGCGCAACGGGTGCGCACACGTGCCGCGGTCATCGCGGGCGGCACGGGAAGTCGCGGACAGCGCAGGTATCGCGGGCATCGCGTGGAAGAGGGACAGACGTGGCGGGTGACGACGACATCTCCGGGTGAGACCCGGTTCTGACGGCCACCGGGCCGGCGCACAGGAGCGCTGCCGGAGTGGTCCGTCTCGTCGTCCCCTTTTCCCCTTCCCCCACCGTTCTTCGGGCGGCGGCGGCCGGTCCCGGCTCCCGCCCGCCCGTCCGCATCCTTCGAGGTCTCATCGTGTCCGACGTCGCCGTCGTCTGTTCCCGCATGTCCTTCTCCTGGCCGGACGACACTCCGGTCTTCCGTGACCTGTCGTTCAGCGTGCCGCCGGGCCGGACCGGCCTGGTCGCGCCGAACGGTTCCGGCAAGTCGACCCTGTTGCGGTTGATCGCCGGTGAACTCAAGCCCACCGAGGGCTCGTTGAGCGTCTCGGGGACGCTCGGGTACCTGCCGCAGAGCCTGCCGCTGACAGCGGGGCTGAGCGTCGCGCAGGTGCTGGGGGTCGACGCGGTGATCCGGGCGCTGGACGCCGTCGAGTCGGGGGACGTCGCGGAGGAGCACTTCGCGGTGATCGGCGACGACTGGGACGTCGAGGAGCGCACCCGCGCCCAGCTCGACCGGCTCGGCCTGGGCGGCCTCGCCCTGGACCGGACCCTGGGCACGCTGAGCGGCGGCCAGGTGGTCTCGCTCGGCCTGGCGGCCCAACTGCTGCGCCGCCCGGACGTGTTGCTGCTGGACGAGCCGACCAACAACCTGGACTCGGCGGCCCGGAGCCGCCTGTACGACGTCCTCGCCGAGTTCAACGGCTCTCTTCTGCTGGTCAGCCACGACCGCGCGCTGCTGGACCGGATGGAGCGGATCGCCGAGCTGGACGGCGGCGAACTACGGCTGTACGGCGGTGACTTCACGGCGTACCAGGAGACGGTCCGGGCCGAGCGGGAGGTCGCGGAGCGCAACGTCCGCAACGCCGAGCAGCACCTGAAGCGGGAGAAGCGCGAGTTGCAGCAGGCCCGCGAGCGGGCCGACCGGCGGGCGGGCAACGCGGCGCGGAACCTGAAGAGCGCCGGCCTGCCGAAGATCTTCGCCGGCACCATGAAGCGCGGCGCGCAGGAGTCCGCGGGCCGGGCGGGGCAGGTGCACGCGGCCCGGGTGGACGAGGCGCGGGCCCGGCTGGACGAGGCGGGGCGGGCGGTGCGCGAGGAGCAGCGGTTGAGCCTGGAGCTGCCGGACACGCACGTCCCGGCGGGGCGGACGCTGTTCCAGGGCGAGGGGATGCGGGCGGTCCTCGGCGGCGCGGAGGTGTTCGGGCCCGGCGGGGTGGACCTGACCGTCCGGGGACCGGAGCGGATCGCGCTGACCGGGCCGAACGGCGCCGGGAAGAGCACCCTGCTGCGGCTGATCGGTGGCGATCTGCCGCTCGCGGGCGGGGAGTTGCGGCGCGGCGAGGGCCGGGTGGCGTACCTGTCGCAGCGGCTGGACCTGCTGGACGGGGAGCGTTCGGTGGCGGAGAACTTCGCCCGTTTCGCGCCGGAGCGGCCGGAGGCGGAGCGGATGAACCTGCTGGCCCGCTTCCTGTTCCGGGGCGCGGGGGCGCACCTGCCGGTACGGGTGCTGTCGGGCGGCGAGCGGCTGCGGGCGACGCTGGCGTGCGTGCTGTACGCCGAGCCGGCGCCGCGGCTGCTGCTGCTCGACGAGCCGACCAACAACCTGGACCTGGTGGGCGTGGGCCAGTTGGAGAGCGCGCTGGAGGCGTACCGGGGCGCGTTCGTGGTGGTCAGCCACGACGAGCGGTTCCTGGCGGAGATCGGGGTCGGACGCCGACTGCTGCTGGCGGACGGGCAGTTGGCGGAGGTGGCGGCGTGACGGCGCTGGTCGCGCACGAGGTGGTCCGGGTACTGGGCGGCCGCCGGGTGCTGGACGGGCTGTCGCTGACGGCCGCGCCGGGCCGCCGGATCGGCCTGATCGGCGAGAACGGCTGCGGCAAGTCGACGCTGCTGCGGGTGCTGGCGGGGGTCGACGAGCCGGACGCGGGGAGTGTCACCCGGCCTTCCGAACTCGGCTTCCTGCACCAGGAGTTGCCGTTCGAGGCCGGGGCGACGGTCGGCGCGGTGCTGGCCGGGGCGCTGCGCGAGGCCCGGGCCGATCTCGCCGAACTGGAGCGCCTGGGCGCCGAGATGGCCGCCCTGCCGGATCAGCACCCGGCGCTGGACGGCCTGTTGGCGGAGTACGGGCGCCGATTGGAGCTGGCCGAGGCCCGGGGCTCCTGGGACGCCGACCGCCGGGCCGCCCTGGCCCTGGACGGCCTGGGCCTGTCCGGCCTCGGAGCGGAGCGTGCCCTCGGTTCGCTCTCCGGCGGGCAGCGCGGCCGGCTGGCGTTGGCGGCGCTGCTGGTGCGCCGGCCGGCGGCGGTCCTGCTGGACGAGCCGACCAACCACCTGGACGACGCCGCGGCCGCCTTCCTGGAGGCCCAACTGCTCGCGCTGCCGGGCGCGGTGGTGGTCGCCAGCCATGACCGGGCGTTCCTGGAGGCGGTCTGCACCGACCTGGTCGACCTGGATCCGGCGGCGGACGGTCCGGTGCGCTTCGGCGGCGGCTACCTCGCCTACCTCTCCGCGCGGCGGGCCGCCCGGGCCCGCTGGGAGCGCCGGTACGCCGAGGAACAGCAGGAGTCGGAGCGGCTGCGGCACGCGGCGGGGGTGACCGCGCACCGGGTGGCCCCGGACCGGGGGCGCACCGACAACGAGAAGATGGGGTACGGACACCGGGCGGGCCGGGTGCAGCAGCAGGTCTCCCGCCGGGTGCGCGACGCGTCCCGGCGGCTCGACGAGTTGGAGCGCGCGCGGGTCGCCGAGCCGCCCGTCCCGCTGCGCTTCACCCCGCCGTCTCCGCCGTCTCCGGTGGAGGCGGTGGAGGCGGTGGAGGCGGTGGAGACGGTGGAGGCGGTGGAGACGGTGGAGCCGGGCCCGCTGCTCGTCCTGCGGGAGGCCGGCGTGCCGGGGCGGCTGGCCCCGGTCTCGCTGGAACTCACTGCGGGCGACCGGCTGTTGGTGACCGGCGGGAACGGGACGGGCAAGTCGACGCTGCTCGCGGTGCTGGCCGGGCGGTTGGCGGCGGACGGCGTGGCGTGGCGGCAACCCGGCCTGACGGTCGGCCTGTTGGAGCAGGACACGGTGTTCGCCCGTCCGGACCGCACCGCCCGCGCCACCTACGCGCGGGCCCTGGGGCCGGACGCGGCGGAGCGGGTGCCGCTGTCGGCGCTGGGCCTGCTGGCGGCGGCCGACCTGGACCGCCCGGTCGGCGCGCTGTCGGTGGGCCAGCGCCGCCGGCTCGCGCTGGCGCTGCTGGTGGCCCGCCCGCCCCGGCTGCTCCTGCTGGACGAGCCGACCAACCACCTCTCGCCGCTGCTGTGCGACGAGTTGGAGGAGGCGATCGGCACGGACGGCCCGGGTGCGGTGGTGCTGGCGGGGCACGACCGCTGGCTGCGCCGCCGTTGGCGGGGACGGGAGTTGGCGCTGGGCGGGGCCCGGGAGTGACGGGCGGCGGCCACCGCCCCCGGGCGTGGGGACGGTGGCCGCCGGTCTCGGTGCCGGTCGCGGTGCCGGTCTCGGCTCCCGGGTGGTTACGGGTAGGAGACCAGGTTGGACGGGACGGTCCCGGTGCCGGAGGTGCCGGCGCCGGTGTTGTTGACCACGTGCAGGAACTGGCCGTTGCCGCCGAGCGAGTTGACCAGGACGTCGTGCAGCTTGACGCCGGGCGCGTTCGGGACCTCGAAGCCGTGGTCCATCACGATGGTCGGGTCGACGTTGAAGTAGCAGTAGCTGCCCAGGCCCCAGCCCTCGTGGGTGGTGACGTTGTCCTCGACCTTGTAGGCGGCGTAGCCCTTGGTGGCGCCGTTCTGGATCGCGGCCTGGTTGGGCGCGTCGTACGCCTTCTCGTTCTGGAAGAAGATCGTCCGGCCGCCGTTGCCCTTCCACCACACGTCGTACTTGTTGAAGTGCTCGACGAACAGGCCGGTGGCGAGGACGTCGTTGCCGTTGACGACGAAGCCGTAGTCGGAGCGGTTGCTCTCCCAGCCGACGCCCGCGCCGTGGTCGGCGCGCCAGATCCAGGTGTGGTCGACGATGGTGTTGTTGCTGTTGATCACCATGCCGTTGGTGGCCTTGCCGGCGGTGACGCCGCCGACCCGGACGAAGACGTCCTGGATGACGGTCGGGTCGGCGGCGTGGTTGGCGCCGGGGGTGTCGTTGCCGACCTGGAGCAGGGCCGGGGAGTTGACGGTGCCGGCGTCCAGCAGCAGGCCGGAGACCTTGACGCCGTCGACGTCGGCGACCTTGATCGCGGTGACGCCGTTGTCCGGGATGACGGTGGCGAGGCCGAGGCCGAGCACCACGGTGTCCGGGCGGGTGATGTTGATGGTCTGGTCGACGTGGTAGACGCCGGGGGTGAAGAGCAGGTTGAGGCCCTGGGCGAGCGCCTGGTTGATGCCGGCGGCGGTGGCGCCGTCCTTCACCACGTAGAACTGGCTGAGCGGCAGCGAGCTGCCCTGCGGGGTGCCGTTGCCCCAGGAGGTGCCGCGGGCGTTGGTGCGCTTGGCGGGCACGAACACCTTGTAGGCGTTGCCGTCCAGGTACAGGAACGGCTTCTCCTGCGAGGTGGGCGTGGTGTCGAGCGTGGTGTACGGCGGGTTCGGGAAGCCCTGGGCGGGCGCGCCCTGGACGCCGGAGAAGGTCTGGTTCCAGACGCCGTTGGAGAAGCCGCCGATCGAGCTGTCGCGGGTGTACCACTGCTGCTGCGAGTAGTTGCCGACCTGGCCGTCGATCTTCGAGTCGGCGATGTAGCCGCCCGAGGCCCAGCCGTAACCGGCGGGGGCCAGGTTGAGGCCGCCCTCGACGTGCATCCGGCGGAACGGCGCGGCCTGCGAGACGGCCCAGCGGTCGGTGCCGCTGACCGGCTTGAGGTGCAGGTTCTCGGCGGAGCGCCAGAAGTTCTGGGTGGCGTTGCCGTTGAACCAGCCCGCGTCGACGGTGACGTCGCCGTTGAAGGTGGTGTCGTCCGGGTTCAGGCCGAGGCCGGCGATCGAGGTGTAGAAGCCGATCTGGGCGTTGATGTTGTTGTACGTGCCGGGCTTGAAGAGCAGCGCGTAGCGCTCGGTGCCGAACTGGTTCGACTCCTGCTTCTTGAAGACGTCGTCGACCGTGGCCTGGATGTTCGGCGTGGACGGGTCGAAGACCAGCACGTTCGGGCCGAGGTCGCCGCCGCCCTGCACCGGCGGGACGGTCGAGCCGCCGCCTGCGGTGTGCACGCCCAGCTCCCAGAGGGAGTAGCCGTAGCCGGTGCCGCGCTGGGTGCCGTACATCCGGACGTAGCGGCCGGAGCCGGAGACGCTGAGCGTCTCGGTGCCGCCGGCGCCGGTGGTGGTGGAGTAGACCGTCGCCCAGGTGGTGCCGTCGTTGGACGTCTGGATCTGGTACGCCTTGCCGTAGGCGGACTCCCACCTGAGGTCGACCTGGCAGAGCTGCTGCACGGTGCCGAGGTCGACCTGCAGCCACTGCGGGTCGGCGGCGGCCGAGGACCAGCGGGTGCCGGTGTTGCCGTCGACGGCGGCGGACGCCGGGGTGCCGCCGTTCTCGGTGGACGAGGCGGTGGCGGCCTTGCCCTGCGCGGCGTTGTCCGTGGAGCAGGTCGGGGCGGTGCTCCCGAACGAGCCGTACACCTGGAACTCCCAGAGGGAGTAGCCGTAGCCGGTGCCGCGGGTGATGCCGTTCATCCGGACGTAGCGGCCGGAGCCGGAGACGTTCAGCACCTCGGTGCCGCCGGAGCCGGTGGTGGTGGAGTAGACCGTGGTCCAGGTGGTGCCGTCCGCGGACGTCTGGATCTGGTACGCCTTGCCGTACGCGGTCTCCCAGTTGAGCTGCACCTTGCTGATGCTCGCGACGGAACCCAGGTCGACCTGCAGCCACTGCTGGTCCGAGGCGGCCGAGGACCAGCGGGTGCCGAGGTCGCCGTCGACGGCGGCGGTGGCCGGGGTGCCGCCGTTCTCGCTCGACGAGGCGGTGACGGCCTTGCCCTGCGAGATCACCGAGTCCGCGGCCTGCGCGGTGCCCGGGACCATCGTGACGACACCCGCGACGAGGGCCGCGGCGGCGAGGACGGCAGGCGTCCGGCGCATGGGGGCACCGGAGGGGGGAGGGGTGAGCCGCATTGGCTCCTCCTGCTGTGAGCGGTGGGTGGGGTGGGGTGGGGAAAACTCTGGAGAGCGCTCTCCTAACGGAGTCTCATGGCAGGCCGCATCGGGCGTCAAGTCTTCTGTGGGGACGACTTGAAACCTGGGCTTCACCTGGAGGAAACGCCGCCGCATCAGGTTAGTTCATGGCGAGAGAAAAGTAGAGACCCTGACGGCAAGATCTCCGTCCCGCCGGATCGCAACGGGAGAGCGCTCTCCCGTCGCAGCGTCAGCGCGGACATCCACACGCGCTGGGGGAGGAAACCGGCCGGACACTCGGGCCGGAAGGGGAACGACGGCGCGACAGCACGACGGCGTCGTGCCCGCCGCGCCCGGTCAGGCGGGGAGCCAGACCAGGCGCAGCACGTCGATGGTGCGCTCGTCGGGGTCGACGAACAGTTCGGCGGTGACGGTCGGGGCGAGGACGACGCTGCGCAGGTCGCCCCACTCGTCGACCGGGGTGCCGGCGCGGTCGTCGAGGAGCACCAGGACGGCGTTGACGAGGGCGAACAGGTCGCCGTCGGCCTTGGAGATCTCGACCAGGGTGTGGGCGGGCTGGTCCTGCAGCCAGATCCGCCACCCGCTCACGCGACGGCTCCCGGCCGGTCGGCCCCGGCGGGGTCGCAGAGCGTCCGCATCGTGTCCTCCAACATCCGCCCGCCGACTGGTACTTCGAGGCTAGCGCAGCGCGGCGCCGCCATCGGCCGAAGCCGGAACAGGAGCCGGAGCCGAAGCAGGAGCCGGAGCCGGCCCCAGTTCCCACTCGCCGACCAGGTCGGTGCCGCTGGTCTCGCCCGTCCGCCGGAAGCCGAGGCCCAGGTAGAAGCCCTCGGGACCGTCGGGGCCCGGGCGCCAGGTGACGGTCATCCGGGTCCCGCCGCGGCGGCGGATCTCGTCGGCCACCGCCCGCACCGCGAACCGGCCGTAGCCGCGGCCCTGTTCGCCGGCCGCGATGTTGAGCCGCCACAGGCCGGAGCGGAGGTCGGTGCCGCTGCCGTCCCCCTTGAAGTCGATGTCGAGGAACGCCATCAGGAACCCGACCGCCCGCTCCCCGTCGACGATCAGCCGCGGCCACGCCACCCCGGGACGCACGTACGCCTCGGCGAGGGATTCCACCACGGGCCTCACCAGGTGCTCCTGCCCGGGCCCGACCGGGCGGGACGTGGGAAATGTCACCCTTTTGACGATCCCTTTACCTTCGATTGACCTTTCGGGCCCGGTCCCCTCTCTGAAAAGGTGGTGCGAGCCAACCACAGCCCGTGTCCGAAGGGATCCCCCGTGCCCGTCTCACGCATGCAATCGACCCCGCTGCCCGGCATCGGCGTGCAGTACGACCTGACCACCCGAGAACACCAGCACCTGTCGGTGATCGCGCACCGGGACGGCACCCGGACCCTGAACACCTACCGCCGTGAGGACCCGGACGCGTGCGCGCACTCGCTGCGGCTGACGGAGGGTGAGTCGGCGGCGCTGGTGGACGCGCTGACGCCGTCCCACCACAGCCCGAACGTGCTGCACACCTCCGGTCTCGGGCTGGTCGCCGAGCGGGTCGAGCTGTCCGGTTCCTCGTTCTGGAACGGGCGCGCGCTGGGCGAGACCCGGATGCGCACCGACACGGGCGTGTCGATCGTCGCGGTGCTGCGCCGGACCGGCGCCGTTCCCTCCCCCGCGCCGGACTTCCGGCTGGCCGGCGGGGACACCCTGATCCTGATCGGCACCCGCGAAGGCGTGGACGCCGCCGCCGCGATCCTCGGAAGGGAGTGAACGCTTGCACACCGCCACGATCTTCATCGAGCTCGGCGCGATCATCCTCACCCTGGGGCTGCTCGGGCGCATAGGCTCCCGCTACGGCCTCTCCCCCATCCCGCTGTACCTGCTCGGCGGCCTCGCGTTCGGCCAGGGCGGGCTGCTGCCGCTGAGCGCCAGCGAGGAGTTCGTCGCCACCGGCGCCGAGATCGGCGTGGTCCTGCTGCTGCTGATGCTCGGCCTGGAGTACACGGCCGCCGACCTGGTCACCAACCTGAAGAGCCAGTACCCGGCCGGGATGGTGGACTTCGCCTTCAACGCGCTGCCCGGCGCGGCGATGGCGCTGCTGCTGGGCTGGGGCCCGGTCGCCGCCGTCGTGCTGGCCGGCGTCACCTGGATCTCCTCGTCCGGCGTGATCGCGAAGGTGCTCGGCGACCTGGGGCGGCTGGGCAACCGGGAGACGCCGGTGATCCTGAGCATCCTGGTGCTGGAGGACCTGGCGATGGCGGTCTACCTGCCGATCCTGACCGCCCTGCTGGCCGGGGCCGGGCTGCTGGTCGGCAGCGTCACCCTCGCCGTCGCGCTGGCGACGGCCGGCGCGGTCCTCTTCGTCGCGCTCCGGTACGGGCGGCTGATCTCCCGGTTCGTCTCGCACGACGACCCGGAGAAGCTGCTGCTGGTGGTGCTCGGCCTGACCCTGCTGGTCGCGGGCATCGCGCAGCAGTTGCAGGTGTCGGCGGCGGTCGGCGCGTTCCTGGTCGGCATCGCGCTGTCCGGGGAGGCCGCGGAGGGCGCGCACACCCTGCTCAGCCCGCTGCGCGACCTGTTCGCCGCCGTGTTCTTCGTCTTCTTCGGCCTGAACACCAACCCGGCCAGCATCCCGCCGGTGCTGCTGCCCGCCCTGGCGCTGGCCGTCACCACCGCCCTCACCAAGATCGCCACCGGCTACTGGGCCGCCCGCCGGGCCGGCATCGCCGCCAAGGGCCGCTGGCGGGCGGGCGGCGCGCTGGTCGCCCGCGGCGAGTTCTCGATCGTGATCGCCGGCTTGGCCGTCGCCGCCGGCATCGAGCCCTCGCTCGGCCCGCTGGCCACCGCGTACGTCCTGCTGCTGGTCGTCATCGGCCCGCTCGCCGCCCGCTGGACCGAGCCGCTCGCCGCCCGCCTGACCCGGCGCGGCCCGGCCCCGGCCGCCGAGCCGCAGCCGCTCCCCGAGGAGCCCGGCGTCCGGGTCTGACGCCCGCCCCGTACTCCCCTGGCGCACCGCGAAACCGGCGGTGCGCCAGGGGAGTTCGCGTTCCGGGCCCGGGCCGGGTGCCCGCCGCGCGCCGGACCACCGGGCTCCCGGTCATCCGGCGCCGTCGGCGGCCGCCTTCACCGCCACCGCGACCCGGCCGGAGCGGAGCGAGGAGCGGGCGGTGGCGGGGGTGCCGAGGCCGCGGGCGAGGGTGAGCAGGTCGTGGTCGGCGGTGACGCGCAGGCCGTGGTCGGCGAGCAGGGCGGCCATCCGTCCGGGTCTCCAGAGCGAGCGCCAGGGTTCGCCGGCGGTGGCCGGGTCGCCGAGCAGCCGGGTGAGGCGGCGTCCGGCGGTCGCCTTCAGCGAGGGCGCCTGGTAGTTGAGGACGAGCGCGCTGCCGGGGGCGGTGCGCGCGGCGAGGGCGGCGAGGGTGTCGCGGACCTGGTCGCGGGTCAGGTAGGGGACGACGCCCTCCCAGAGCCAGCTGGTGGGCGCGGACGGGTCGTGGCCGGCGGCGGCGAGCGCGGCGCCGAGGTCGTCGGTGGCGAAGTCGACGGCGGTGAAGCGCACCGAGCGGGCGGCGGGGTCGGCCCCGGCGGCGGCCAGCCGGTCGCGCTTGTCGCGTTGCGAGGCGGGGTGGTCGACCTCCCAGACGTCGGTGCCGGCGAGGGCGTCGAGCCGCCAGGCGCGGGTGTCCAGTCCGGCGCCCAGGATGACGAGTTGGCCGGCCGGGCGGTCGCGCAGCGCCTCGTCGATCGCGACCGTCCGGGGCACCGCGACCTCGGCGCAAGCCCGGACGCTCTCGTAGCCGGCGCGCTCCCGCCAGCCCTCCGGCGGCCGGCCGGCCCGGACCTCCGCGACCACGGCCCGCTCGCCGTCCCGCAGCAGCCGCCCGGCCACCGGGTCGGCGAACCGCCCCGCCCCGAGCCGCCCGTCCGCGGCCGCCCGCCCCTGGCAGACCAGTACCGCCGTCCGGCTCGCCGCGCGCCCGTTCCCGTCCATGCGCCCCATTGAACACCCCGCCGAACACCCCGCTGAACACCCCGGTGAACGCCCCGCCCCCGGCGGTCGGGCCGGGGGCGGGGCGGACGGGGACGGGCGGGTTCGGTCAGGCGTCGGAGTAGCTGAGGTCGCCGACCGACCAGGCGCTGATGTCGGCGATGGCGATCCGGTACATGCCGCCGGTGTGCGGGAGCCCGAAGTCGCCCTGCAGGATCCGGGCCCGGTGCAGGTGCAGGTGGGTGGGCGGTTCGGGGGAGCCGCCGGGCGGGGGCGGCGGCGGGGGCGTGGCGAAGAGGGCGGCGAACGGTTTCAGGTGGTCCGAGGACTGGAGGACGTCCGCCACCCGCTCCCACCACAGGGCCACCGGGGCGAGCCGCCCGGTGATCACCGCTCCCGGTACCACCACTGTCACGGACATCTGGTTGCTGTGCTCGGACTCCACCATCGCGGCGATGTCGACGAGCAGCCCGTCAGGGTTCGACATGCCTCCGAGCCTAGGCCACACCCCGCCCTCCTGGGGACCCTCCGCCCCGACCGGGGCGAACTCGCCCCCCGGGCCCCGGCGGCGCCGTGGCGGCTGCCCGGCCGTCAGAGGGTCGCGGCGACGGTGAGCAGTTCCGCCTCGTGGTCGGAGAAGCCGGTGTCCACCCGGTCGCAGCCGTGCCGGGGCAGTGCGGTGAACAGGTAGTCCAGCTTGTGCCCGTTCTCGTGGGTGGCGGCGAAGCCGGAACGCTGCTCCGGCGCCTGCTGGGCGCACTCCCGGACGGTGTCGAAGTAGGCGGCGGGCCAGATCCAGGCGTCCCGGCGGTCCGATCCCGGCGGCGAGGAGTTCAGGTCGCCGCCGAACACCGAGCCGGCCGTACCCGGCACCGCGGCCGTACCGGCGGCGAGCAGCGCCGCCAACTGGTCGTCCCGGAACTCCGCGGCGCGGTCCGACCGGTCGGTGGGCGGCAGCGAGAGGTGCGCGACGCACAGCCGCAGGCCGGCACCGGGCGCGGCGGCCGGAGAGGCGCCGGACGCGGCGGACGTGCCGGTCGCGGTCCTGGTCGCCGCGCACAGGATGCCGCGGTGCAGACCGCGCTCGGACTGGGGCGCCACGACCGGGGAGACGTCCGCGAGCGGGGCCGCCGCCAGGATGCCGATACCGGCGTCGCCGCGGCCGTCGCCGCAGTCCACCGGGGTCGCGCCGCCCGCGCCGTCCACCTGCTCGTACGGCTGGAAGGCGAGCTGCCAGTCGGCGCCGAGCTCGGCCCTGGCCCGCTCCAGGTCGCCCCGGCAGGCTTCCTCCAGCAGCAGGGCCCGCGCCCCGTGGTCCTTCACCAGCGAGCGCAGCGCCCCGACCTTCTGCTCCCCGCCGCCGTACTTGCCGCACCCCCAGGCGGCCTCCCCGCACATGTTCCAGGTCGCCACCGTCAGCCGGGGCCCCGCCGTCGGGCCGCCCACCCCGACCACCGCCCCCGCACCGTGCCGCACCGCGGGCACCAGGCCCAGCAACAGCACCCCCGCCACCGCGCCCAGGGCCAGCCGCAGCCGACGGTGCGGGCGCGGCCCCGAGAGACTGCTGTAGTAGGGCGGCACGCAATCCCCCTGAACGCTGAACGCTGACGCCGCCCAGCATAACTTTGCCGCCGAACCGCCCCGGGCCTGCGCCCCGGGCCCGGTCCCGACGGGCCGACCGCGCCCCGACCCCGCGCCCCGGCCCCTCCCCCGAGCCCGCGCCACGGTCCCCCCGGATGGCCGGGAAAGGGCGCATCGGCCCGGTGGTGCGGGACCGACGGAGGTTACTCGTGCGCGGTGGCCGGGACGTCTGCTTGGATTGGGGGCCGTTTTATCCCGGACAACTTCCCGGGGCCGTGCGCCGGCCCGTGAGAGAGGCATCTGATGGTCAGGCTGACGCTGCCCGTGGAGGTCCCCCCGACGCGCCGCGCCCCCGAGGGCGGTTACACGCTGCACGGTCGGCACTACGAGGACCCGTACGTCTGGCTGGAGCGGCTCGACGACACCGAGACGGTCGACTGGATCGCCGCCCAGGAGAGCGTCACCCGCACCGTGCTCGACGGCGTCCCCGGCCGCGACGGTCTGCGCGCCGCCGTCGCCCGTTCCGCTCGTCACGCGCGGCTGTCCCCGCCGATCCCCGCGGGCCGGGACGGGCGCACCTTCCGCTGGCAGGCCGGTGCCGACGACGAGAAGTCCGCCCTGGTGATGCACCGCTCGGCCGGCTCCCCCGCGGAGACCGTGCTCGACCCGGGCGCCTGGCCGGCCGGCGACGTCCTGGTGTTCGCCGAGCCGTCCCCCGACGGCGCCCTGGTGGCGTTCGGCCGGGCCGGCGGCGGCACGCACGGCGCGGTGATCCGCGTCCTCGACGTCGAGACCGGCCGGCTGCTGCCCGACCGTCCGCGAGGCACCGACCACGGCTCGGTGGCCTGGCGACCCGATTCGTCCGGGTTCTTCTACACCGCCCGCCCGGAGCCCGGCGAGGTCCCGCCCGGCGAGGCGGCCTACTGGCACGCCGTCCACGAGCACCGGATCGGCTCGGCCGCCCCGGCCCGCAAGGTCTTCGGGGACGATCGCGACAAGGACCGCTGGTGCACCGTGCGCACCAGCGAGTGCGGCCGGTACGCCGTCATCACCGTGTGGGACTTCGTGCACGCCAACGACGTCACCCTGCTGCGCCTGGCCGACGGCGAGCTGATCCCGGTGGCCACCGGAATGCGGTCGGTCAACCAGGTGCAGGTCATCGACGACTCGGTCCTGGTGTGGACCGACCTCGACGCGCCGCGCGGACGCCTGTGCCGTGCGCCCCTCGCCGACCCGACCTCCTGGCACACGCTCATCCCGGAGGGCCCGGACATCCTGCAGACCGTCACCGGGATCGGCGGCCGCCTCTACGCCGTCTACTCGCACGCCGCCTCGCACCGGGTGGCCGTGCACGCCGAGGACGGCAGCCACCTGCGGGACCTCGCGCTCCCGTCCCTCGGCACGGTCAACCGGAACGAGGGGGAGGGCGTCGTCAGCGGGGTCACCGGCTCGTGGCACGGCGATGACGTGTGGGTGGCCTTCACCTCGTTCGTGCAGCCGCCGTCGGTCTACACGTACCACTACGCCCACGACCGCCTGGAGCCCTACCACGTACCGGACGCCGGCCTCGACCCGGCCGCGTACACCACCCGACAGGTCTGGTACGAGTCGGCCGACGGCACCCCCGTGTCGATGTTCCTCGTCCACCGCGCCGACCTGCCGCGCGACGGACGGCGACCGGTCCGGCTCAGCGGCTACGGCGGCTTCAACATCCCCGTGGAACCGCGCTTCTCGGCCGTCAACGCCGCCTGGCTCCGACTCGGCGGAGTGCTGGCCTACGCCAACATCCGCGGCGGCGGCGAGTACGGCCGCGACTGGCACCAGGCCGCCGTCGGCACACGACGCCAGAACGCCTTCGACGACTACGTCGCCGCCGCCCGCCACCTGGTCGCCACCGGATGGACCGCCCCCGACCGGATCGCCTCGCGCGGCAACAGCAACGGCGGTCTGCTGGTGGCCGTCACCGCACTGCAGGCACCCGAAGCGTTCGGCGCCGTCTACTGCCGCGCACCCCTGCTCGACATGCTGCGCTTCCCCGCCTTCCCCAACCTCAGCGGCACCACCGTCGAATACGGCTCGCCGGACGACCCCGACGAGTGCGCCTACCTCGCCGCCTACTCCCCCTACCACAACGTGCGCCCCGATCGCCGCTACCCGGTGATGGCGATCGTCTCCGCACTCAACGACCGCACCGTACCGCCGCACGACCCGCTCAAGATGATCGCCGCCCTCCAAACCGACGCCCCCCAGGGCGGCCCCTACCTCCTGGTACCACTGCGCGACTCCGGCCACAGCGGAGGAACCACCCGGTCGGCCCTCATCGAACAGGACGTCGACGAACTGAGCTTCCTCTGCTGGACGCTCGGCATCCCGGCGCAGCCAGAATGACCGGTGCCAGACCAGCCGGAGACGCCCCCCGCCCCTGAAACACCGGGCACCCGCCCGCCGCCACCTCGCGACCGGTGCCCACGCCAGGACACCGCGACGTCCTTCCCGTGCTCCGGCGGGACAACCGGCCGCGCCACCACCCTCCCCGGCACCGGATTCCCGGACCACCCGCGCGTGGCACCTGCCACCGACGCGGACGGGCGCCCTGGCCGGGGGGCGGCCGGTGAGCGTGTCCGCCGGCCGCCGAGCGCAGCAGATGCGCGAGGAGTCGAGGAGTCCCTGCCGACCCGGATGGACCTCGCCCCGACCCGCCGAAAGCCGGCCGCTGCGGGCGGCGGAGAAGCGCCCGACTCCCGGGCGGTACCGACCCAACTCACCTACCAGCGCGCCACATCCTTCAGCATCCGCGCCAGGTGCAACCGGTTCCACGTCATGAACGTGGCGCTCCGATCGGTGAAGTCGTCTCCGTCTTGCCCCAGCCCGCGTCCGCCTGCGACGGAACGACGTACCCCGGGTGCTGCAGGCTGTAAGGGGCCATCCCCGCCCGCGCGGGGATGGCCCCAACGGTGGGCCGCGGGCATCTTGGCGTCCGAGCTGCTCCCCGCGCCCGCGGGGTCGGTCCCGCGTCTGAACCGAGCGCGTCAGCAGTCGACTGGCTCGCCCTGCTTTCGGGGGCGGCCCAGTCCTCGGGCACCACAGGCCCGTACTGCGATATTCCGCGCGGAAGTGCGCACTACTGATAGATTCGACACATGGACACCTACCCGATCACCGAGGCCCGCAACAAGCTCGGGGCCCTGGCGCGGCAGGTCAGCGCCGAACAGAAGCACATCGCCCTCTCGGACCGGGGCCAGACCATGGCCGTCCTGATCAGCCCGGCCGAGCTGGAGGAACTGGAGTACCACCGGGCCGCCGCCGAGTACCTGGCGCGCAAGGCCCGCGGCGAGACCGGGCCGGCCGTTCCCCACGACGAGGCCCGCCGCCGGGTCCTCGGAGAGGCCTCGTGACCTACCGCATCGTCTGGGAGCCCGAGGCCCTGGCCGTGGCGCAGAAGTACGCCGCCGGCGACCGGGCCGGGATCGAGCAGGTCTTCCAGGCCGTCGACCTGCTCGCCGACAACCCCAGGCCGGCGGGCGCCTTCACGGTCGGGAGCAGCGGGATCTACCGGGTCCAGGTGGGCTTCTACCGCGTCCAGTACGAGGTCCACGACCAGACGGTCACCGTGACCGTGTTCCACCTCGGCCGGGCCTGACCACTCGACAACACCGGGGCCCGCAGGGACGACCCCTGCACCAGGGACCGCTACGGCTCGAAAGGGCCCCGCCCCCGCCCGCGCGGGGATGACCCCAGAGCGGGGTGCTTGTTGACGGGCCGCGACGCCGGCCGTCGCGCTGCCGCGTTCCGCGTTCGGGCAGTGCCTGCGGGGCGGCAGGGCCCGCGGACCGGCGCGCGGAGGCCGCGCGGGCGTCCCTCGCCACGGCTCTGACCGGACGGGGGCGCCGCCTCCTCTCGGGCGGCCCCGCCGACGTGTGGCGGGGCGCCGACGAAGCGGCCCGGGAACCCGGGCCGGTACGGACCCGCCCTCGCGGCGGCGTACCGCCTCGCCGTCGACGCGCTCGATGCCGACGGGCAGCCTGCGGCCGGGTTCCGCCGGCGCCCCCGGGCCCGCACCGCGTGTCCGGAACGCTCCGCCGGGGTGGGGTGGCGGGGTAGGTTCGGGGGCGTTGGCGTGTCGATTCAAGACGAAGGCAGGTGTGGGTCATGGCGGATTCGCTGTTCGAGCTCCCGATCCGGACGCTGGCGGGCGAGCCCTCCTCGTTGGAGGCGTACCGCGGCCGGGTGCTGCTGTTGGTGAACGTGGCGTCGAAGTGCGGGCTGACGCCGCAGTACGCGGGTCTGGAGCGCCTGCAGGAGAAGTACGGGGAGCGCGGGTTCACGGTGCTCGGGTTCCCGTGCAACCAGTTCCTGGGGCAGGAGCCGGGGTCGGCGGAGGAGATCCAGGAGTTCTGCTCGACCACGTACGGGGTGTCCTTCCCGCTGTTCGAGAAGATCGACGTGAACGGGGCGGGGCGGCACCCGCTGTACGCCCGGCTGACCGAGGCGGCGGACGCCACCGGTGAGGCGGGGGACGTGCAGTGGAACTTCGAGAAGTTCCTGGTGGCGGCGGACGGCGAGGTGGTCGGGCGGTTCCGGCCGCGGACCGAGCCGGAGTCGGCGGAGCTGGTGGCCGCGATCGAGGCGCAGCTGGCCGGCTGAGCCGGAGCGGGCCGAGCCCGAGCGGTCCGGGGCCCGGAGCGTCCGAACTGTACAGGTAACCTGCGCAGTGGAACTGGACGCTCCGGGCCCCGGGCCGTCCGCACGCCCGACGAAAGGCTCCGCCGTGCCGGTCACCGCGCTCGACCCGAACTCCGCGCTGGTCGTCATCGACCTGCAGCAGGGCGTTCTCGCCGCCCCCACCGCGCCGTACCCCGCCGCCGAGGTGCTGGGGCGGGCCGTCGAACTGGCCGGGGCGTTCCGGGCCGCGAAGCTGCCGGTGGTGCTGGTGCGGGTGTCCTTCGCGGCCGACGGCGGCGACGTGCCGCCCGGCCGGACCGAGCAGCAGCGGGGCGGTCGAGGTCCGGCCCGGCCGGAGGGCTGGGACCGGCTCGCGGCGGGGCTGGCCGAGCCGTCCGACCTGGTGGTGACCAAGCACAACTGGGGTGCGTTCCACGGCACCGACCTGGACGTGCAGTTGCGGCGCCGGGGCGTCACCCAGGTCGTGCTGGCGGGCATCGCGACCAGCATCGGCGTGGAGTCGACGGCGCGGGCCGCGCACGAGCACGGCTACCACGTGACGCTGGCGGTGGACGCGATGACCGACCTGGACGCGGAGGCGCACCGCACCAGCGTGCGCTGGATCTTCCCGCGGCTGGGCGAGACCGGCAGCACCGCGGAGGTCCTGGCGCTGCTGGCCGCGACCCGCTGAGCGTCCCGCGCACCGGAGCGGAGCGGAAGCCCGGCTCAGACCTCGCCGGGGTGCCAGGCGGGCCACTCCCAGGGGCGGTCGTCCCAGTGCACCCGGACGGGGTCGCGCGGGTCGAGGTCGGGGAAGTGGCGGTGCAGCTCGGGTTCGAACTCCTCGGGGGCGAGCGGCTTCCAGCCGGCGCCCTGGAAGTGGACCAGGCGGTAGCGGCTGTCGGTGCGGAACTCGGCGATCCGGACCAGGGGCTCTTCGGCGCCGCCGGTGGTGCCGCCGGGGCCGGCGCTGGTGCTGGGGCTGGTGCTGGGGTTGGGGCTCGTCATGCGGCCAGCATCGGCCGGGCCCGCGCGGTGCGCACGTCCGGGCGGCGTGTCCCTGGCGTGTCCCCGGCGTGTCACGGTCCGGTGCGAGGGCCCGGGAGCGCGGGCGCGCTCCCGTACCGTGGAGGGAGTCGGAGGCTGCGTCCCGGGAGGACCGCGATGGGCAGGGGCAAGGACGGCAAGAGCGGCAAGAGCGGCAAGGGCGTGGCCGGGCGGGTGCGCGGGCTGGACGGGGTCGCGGTGACCCGGTCGGCGTGGGGGCTGTACCGGGAGACCCGGCGGCCGGGCGCGCCGGGGCTGGCGGCGCGGCTGTGGGCGCTGCCGCGCCTGCTGCGGGACGTGCTGGCGGGGCGTTACCCGGGGGTGGGTCCGGGGAAGCTGGCCGCGCTGACGGTGGCGGTGGGGGTGTACCTGCTGAGCCCGATCGACGCGGTGCCGGACGTCATCCCGCTGCTGGGCTGGGGTGACGACACGGCGCTGCTGCTGTGGTTCCTGATGGGGCTGACCCGCGAGGCGGGGCGGTACGTGGAGTGGACGGCGGAGCGTGGGCGGGAGGCGGGGGCACCGGCCGTCGAGGGCTGATCGCATCGCAACGATTGACTTTTGGCTCGCAAGAATCTGACATCAGGAAGAAATTTCCGCGCAACGCTCTTGTGGCAGGGCCGGAGGCGCCCCTACTGTCGGCTCACCTCCACCACGCCTTCCAGAGAGCCGGTCCCCGATGCCTGCTGCCCCCGCCCTCCCCTCGCCCTCCTCCGCCCCGTCCCGTTCGGCCCGCTCGTCCCGTTCGGCCCGCGCCGGGGCGGTCGTGGTCGCCTCCGTGCTCGGGCTGGGGGTGGCGCTGTGCGCCCCGGCCGCGCAGGCCGCCTCGGCGGGCCCGGCCGGCGGCGCGGTGGTGACCCGGGCCGGGATCGATCCGGCGCTGACCGCGGGCCGCGGCGCCCGGGTGGACTTCCTGGAGCAGGAGGCGGAGCACGCGGCCACCACCGGCAGCGTGATCGCCGCCGACCGCACCGCGTACACGCTCGCCGCGGAGGCTTCGGGCCGCAGCGCGGTGAAGCTGGCCCCGGGGCAGTACGTGGAGTTCACGCTGCCCGCGGCCGCCAACGCGATCACCGTCCGCTACAGCCTGCCGGACGCCGAGAACGGCGGCGGGATCAGCGCGCCGCTGGACGTCACGGTCAACGGCAAGGACCGCCGGCAGCTCTCGGCGACCAGCCAGTACTCCTGGCTGTACAACCAGTACCCGTTCAGCAACGACCCGAAGGCCGGGCTGCTGCACCCGGACTGGTGGATCACCGAGTGCGGCTGCGTGCCCGCCGCGACCACCCCCGCGCCGACCGTGGCCACCCCGTTCCGGCCGGGCCACCTGTACGACGAGCAGCGGCTGCTGCTCGGCCGCACCTACCAGGCGGGCGACAAGGTCCGGATCGCGCTGCCCGCCGGGTCGAAGGCGCCGTGGGCGGCGATCGACCTGCTGGACTCGCAGCTGGTGGCCGCGCCGCACGTCGAGCCGAAGGCCGTCAACGTGCTGGCGCTCGGCGCGGACCCGACCGGGCGGCGCGACTCGGCGGACGCCATCGAGCGGGCGATCAGGCTGGCCAGGGCCGTGCACCTGCCGGTCTACCTGCCGCCGGGCGTGTTCCAGGTCAACCGGCACCTGGCGGTCGACGACGTGACGCTGATCGGCGCGGGCAGCTGGTACACCGTGCTCAAGGGCACCCAGCAGACCCTGGCCGCCCCCGCCCCGGACGGCAGCGTGCACACCGGCGTCGGCCTCTACGGCAAGGACGCGGCGCAGGGCGGCAGCCACGACGTGCACCTCTCCGGCTTCGCGATCGAGGGCGACGTCCGGGAGCGGATCGACACCGACCAGGTCAACGCCGTCGGCGGCGCGTTCAGCGACTCCAGCATCGAGGGCCTGTACCTGCACCACACCAAGGTCGGCATCTGGCTGGACGGCCCGATGAGGAACCTGCGGATCACCGGCAACCAGATCGCCGACCAGATCGCCGACGGCATCAACTTCCACACCGGCGTGACCGACTCGGTGATCCGCGACAACTTCCTGCGCAACACCGGCGACGACGGCATCGCGCTCTGGTCCGAGAAGACCGCGGACGCCCGGATCACCATCGACCACAACACCGTGCAGTCGCCGACCCTGGCCAACGCCATCGCCGTCTACGGCGGCACCGACACCACCGTCTCCGCCAACCTGGTCGCCGACCCGGTCCGCGAGGGCTCCGGCCTGCACGCCGGTTCGCGGTTCGGCGCCGAGCCGTTCGCCGGGTACCTGCACTTCACCGACAACACCACCGTGCGGGCCGGCGCCTACGAGCTGAACTGGAACATCGGCCTCGGCGCGATCTGGTTCGAGGTGCTGGACCGGGACATCGACGCCGACATCAAGGTCACCGGCGACCACTACCTGGACTCCACCTACAACGCGATCATGGCGGTCGCCGAGTGGGGCGTGAAGGACCGGTACAAGCTCGCCAACCTGGCGTTCAAGGACGTGCGGATCGACGGCACCGGCACCTCGGTGCTCAGCGCCCGCGTCGCCGGCTCGGCCGGCTTCGAGAACGTCACCGCCCGCAACGTCGGCGCCGTCGGCGTCAACAACTGCGGCACCTTCCACTTCACCCCGGCCGGCTCCGAGTTCACGGTCAACGACCTGGGCGGCAACTCCGGCGGCGGCACCACCGGCGCCTGGCTGGCGCCCTGGGAACTGCCCAACACCCTCACCTGCGACGACCGCCCGCCGGTGGTCGCCCCGCCGGCCCCGTCCGCGTGGTGACCCGGCGCTGACCGGCCGGGCCGCCGCCGCTACACCAGCGACTTGGCCAGCTTGGCGAACCGCAGGTCGGTGCGGAGCGGCACGCCGAAGCGCAGGTCCCCGTAGGGGAACGGCTCGAACTCGCCGGTCCGGGCGAAGCCCCGGCGCTCGTACCAGGCGATCAGCTCGGCGCGCTGCTCGATCACCGTCATCTCCATCGCGGTCGCGCCCCACGCGGTCCGGGCCCACTCCTCGGCCCGGGCCAGCAGCAGGCGGCCCAGGCCGCCGCCCTGGATCGCCGGGGAGACCGAGAACATGCCGAAGTACGCGGCGCCACCGCGCCGTTCGACGTGGCAGCAGGCGATCGGGGCGCCGTCCCGCTCGACCAGCAGCACCACCGAGTCGGGGCGGGTCAACAGCTCGGTGACGGCGGCCTCGTCGGTGCGCTGGCCCTCCAGCAGGTCCGCCTCGGTGGTCCAGCCGGCCCGGCTGGAGTCGCCCCGGTACGCCGACTCGACCAGCGCCACCACGGCCGGCACGTCCCGGAGTTCGGCCGCCCGGACGACCGGCTGGGCGACCGGCGCGGTGGCGGCGAGGTCTGCGGGGGCGGGCGTCGGCTCGGCGGCGGTCATCGGTGCTGCTCCTCGGGTCACGGCGGCGGGACCGCCATGGTCGCACAGCGCCCGCCCGTCCCCCAATGACCAGTGCGGCCGGCCCCGGGCCGGGGGCCGGCCGCACTGACTCCCCCCGGGGCCAGCCCGTCAGCCCGCGACCCGGACGGTCGGCGCCGCCTCCCCCGGGCCCGCCAGCCGTCCGGCCGCGGCGGCCAGCCGCTCCCCGGACGGGGCCGGGGCCGGGCCGAAGGGGGTGACGGTGAGCAGGTCGCCGTCCCGCTCCCAGGTGCCGGTGATCTCGCCGTCCACCACCAGCAGCGGGGCGATCCAGCCGGCGGCCCGGCTGACCTTCGCCCGGTGCGCGGCGGGCAGCAGTTCGGCGGCCTTGGTGCCGGGCCCGAGCACGTACTGGTCGAACGCGCCGAGCAGGTGCACCGAGTCGGCGGGCGGGGCGGCGGCCAGGTCGTCGAGCAGCGCGGTGAGCGCGTAGCCGGGGGCGCCGTCGACGGTGACCTCGGTCAGCCGGTCGCCGAGCGCGGCGGCGAAACCCTTCAGGACGGTCTTGCGCAGGCTGTTCCGGGACAGCCAGGCGTCGAACCGGGCCAGGTCGGCCGGGCCGTACGCGCCGAGGTAGGCGGCCAGCAGGCGCGGCCCGGCTTCCTCGACCGGCGGCAGGCCGGGCCAGTCGGGGCAGTGGCTCGCCGGGTGGGTGAAGGCGGCGCGGCCGCCGGGGGCGGGCGCGTGGCAGAGCGCGCCCTGCCAGGCCAGCGGTTTCAACAGCGATCCCCAGCCGGAGGCGAGCTGCTCCGCGAGCGGGGCGAACCGGGGGTCGGCGGCCAGCGCGGCGGTCAGCTCCTCCCTGGTCAGCACCGTGCCGTGCAGCAACTCGGCGACGGTCTCGACCAGTTGGGCGACCTGGGCGGGCGTGGCGCCGAACTCCCTGGTCCAGGCGGGGCGTTCCCACGTCCGGGCGGAGCCGATCAGGGCGAGCGCGTCGGCGGCGGTGGCCGGGTCGAGCAGGTGCAGGGTGCCGCGCTGGGCCCAGGTGCGCAGCAGGCGGCCGTCGGCGAGGGCGGCGGCGACCGGTTCGGCGCCGGGGGCGGTGCGCAGGGCGACGGCGAGCGCGGCGGCGGCCGGGACCTGGGCCTGGACGCCGACCAGCCGCCGGACGGCGGCGACCGGCCCGTCCGCGCGCTCCGCGCCGTCCAGGTGCTGTCGGCGCAGCCGCCAGGCGCGGACCCGCGCCGCCGTCAGTTCGATGCCGCCCACGGCGTTCCCCTCCCGCTCTCCGGAGGTTCCGAGCCTAGCCACGGGGCCCGACAGGCACCGCGCGTCGGACGTCAGGCGTCCGGCGCGGGGACGGGCTGCTCGGAGGGGCCGGGGTACGGGAGGATCTGGCGGAGCAGGCCGCGCGGGTGGCCGCGGCGGCGCCACTCGCGCGGGTAGCCGAGCGACACCTCCTCGAAGCGGACGCCCTCGTACCAGGTGGTGCGGGGGATGTGCAGGTGGCCGTAGACGGCGGCGGTGACGTGGAAGCGGCGGTGCCAGTCGGCGGTGAGCTCGGTGCCGCACCACTGGGCGAAGTCGGGGTAGTGCAGGATGTCGGTGGGGCGGCGGTCGAGCGGCCAGTGGCTGGCCAGGACCAGCGGGACCTCGGGGTCGTGCGCGGCGAGCGTCTTCTCGGTGGCCTCGACGCGCTCCCGGCACCAGTCCTCCAGGCCGGCGTACGGCCCGAGGTCGATCCGGTACTCGTCGGTGCAGACGACGCCGTTCTCGTGCGCGCGGGCGAGCGACTGCCGCTTGTCGGTGACGCCGGGGACCCGCCAGGTGTAGTCGTACAGGGTGAAGACGGGGGCGACGGCGTACGGTCCGGCCGGGCCGTCGGTGCGGACGGCGTACGGGTCCTCGGGGGTGAGGACGCCGTGGGCGCGGCAGCGGTCGACCAGCAGGCGGTAGCGCTCGGGGGCGGTGAGGTGGGCGTGCTCGTCGGTGGTGCTCCACAGCTCGTGGTTGCCGGGGGTCCAGATGACCTTGGCGAAGCGTTCGGCGAGGGAGGCGAGGGCCCACTCGACCGTCTCGACGCGTTCGCCGACGTCGCCGGCGACGATCAGCCAGTCGTCCGGGCCGGTGGGCCGGAGCCGTTCGAGGAAGGCGTGGTTCTCGGTGATGCCGAGGTGCAGGTCGCTCACCGCGAGCAGACGTCCGTCCGGCACCGCTCCCCCATCCTGGTGTCACTCCGGTCCACGTGTCCCGGCAGCGGGACGCGCGTTGACACGCTACCTCCGGCGCGGGCGGCGCGCCAGCGGGTCCGGTTTTCCGACGTGACGTCAACATGCAACGGAACAGCGGGTGTTCGATTGTCACATCTATGGCTGTTCACTCTACATACTGTCATCCGATGTGTGGTTTCAACACTCTGTTGACTGACGGGGCCATGACTATATCTTCTCCGCATGCGGCCGACCCCGGCCGCCGCAACCGGATTGAGGAGTCGTCATGCCCGCTTCCGGCACCATCCCCGCGCGCCCTCGCACCACCACGGCGCGCCGCCCCGGCACCCTCGCGCTCCGCCGCGCCGCCACCGCGGCCGCCTGCGCCGCCCTGCTGGTCGGCGTCGTCGCCGCCGTCCCCGCGCAGGCCGCCAAGCCCGGCACCCCCGCCGGGTTCCACCCCGAACAGGACTTCGCCGGCTCCACCGTCGCCGCCCACGAGGGCCGCGGCCACGCGTCGGCAGCCGACACCGCGAGCGCCTTCGCAGCACTGGCCGTCACCCAGACCAAGGGCATGGACGTGTCCGGCTACCAGGGCAACGTCGCCTGGAGCACCGCCTACGCGAACGGCGGCCGGTTCGCCTACGTCAAGGCGACCGAGGGCACCGGCTACACCAACCCGTACTTCGCCCAGCAGTACAACGGCTCCTACAGCGTCGGCATGATCCGCGGCGCCTACCACTTCGCGCTGCCGAACGCCTCCAGCGGCGCCACCCAGGCCGCCTACTTCGTCGCCCACGGCGGCGGCTGGTCCAAGGACGGCAAGACCCTGCCGCCCGCCCTGGACATCGAGTACAACCCGTACGGCGCGACCTGCTACGGCCTCAGCCAGGCCGGGATGGTCAGCTGGATCCGCGACTTCTCCAACACCGTGCACACCAAGACCGGCCGCTACCCGACCATCTACACCACCACCGACTGGTGGAACACCTGCACCGGCGGCAACGCCTCCTTCGGCGCCACCAACCCGCTCTGGATAGCCCGCTACTCCACCTCGGTCGGCACCCTGCCGGCCGGCTGGGCCTACCAGACCATCTGGCAGTACTCCGACTCCGGCACGCTGCCCGGCGACCAGAACTACTTCAACGGCGCGCTCGACCGCGTCCAGGCGCTCGCCAACGGCTGACGCCCGACGACTCACGCCCCACGACTCGCGACTCGCGGCTCGCGGCTCGCGGCTCGCGACTGACCGCGCGGACCCGCCCCCGGCCGGAACACGCCCCGCACCGGCCGCGGGCGGGCCCTCCCACCCGCCCTCCCGTCCGCCCGCCGTCCCCCGGGGCTACCAGGTGCCGTCGGCGAACCCGGCGACCACCCGCGGCAGCAGCTCGTGCTCGGCCGCCAGCACCCGCGCGGCCAGCGACTCGACGGTGTCGTCCGGCTCGACCGGGACCTCGGCGCGGGCCAGCACCGGGCCCTCGTCGTACTCGGCGGTCAGCCGGTGCACCGACGCGCCCGAACGCCGCTCCCCCGCGGCCAGCACCGCCCGGTGCACCGCCTCGCCGTACATCCCGGGGCCGCCGTACGCGGGCAGCAGCGACGGATGGACGTTGACCGCCCGCCCGGCGAACTCCCGCAGCGCGCGCGGCCCGAGCCGGCGCAGGTAGCCGGCGGTCACCAGCAGGCCCGCGCCGGTCTCGGCGAGCGCCGCGCACAGCGCGTCGTCCAGCGCGGCCGGGTCGGGGTGGGTGCGACCGGAGAGGTGCCGGGCCGCGATGCCCTGCTCGCGGGCGAAGGCCAGGCCCGCCGCGCCGCTGTTGTTGCTCACCACCAGCGCGACCTCGAACCGCGCGCCGGGGAGCAGCGAAGCCGCGTGCAGGGCGCGGAGGTTGGAGCCCCCGTGCGAGACCAGGACCGCGACGCGCAGTCGCTCCGCCGAACCGCCCTTGTGCAATGTCACACCTTAATCATAGAGTGTGCTCCGCCGCCGCCGCACGGGATAGTCCACCCGTGCCGCGGCGGCCTCCAACTCCCCCCGGCGGCGCGAGCCCGGCGGCGCGAACCCGACAGCGCGCGGCTCGGCCGGCCCGGCGGGGGCCGGCTAGCGCCCGGCCGGCAGTGCCGTCGGCAGCGTCAACTCCCAGGTGTCGACGGCGAAGTCGACCGTCATGCCGTGCTTGCGGTAGAGCTCGGGCGCGCCGGTCGGGTTGCCGGTGTCGACGCCGAGGCCGACGGTGGGCAGGCCGTCGGCGGCGTAGACCGCGAAGAAGTGCCGCAGCAGGTAGCCGCCGAGGCCGCGGCCGCGGGCGGCGGGGAGCACGCCGATGTTGAACGCCCAAGCCTGGGTGGGGAGTCGGGCGCTGGTGCGGAGCACGGCGACGTCGCCCTGGCCGTCGAGTTCGGCGACCCAGACCCGGGACCAGTCGACCGTGTCGGCGTTGATGTCGGCCAGCCACTGCTCGTAGTCGCGGGGCTTGAAGTCGTGGTGGTCGGCGAAGGTCCGCTGCAGCAGCCCGTGCGCGATCCGCCGGTCGGGCTCCGCCGCGCAGTCGCGCAGCCGGACGCCGGCGGGCGGCTCGGGCAGCGGGTCGGTCGCCGGGTCGACCTGCCGGGTCAACGCGTGGTAGCGGCGGGACAGTTGCCAGCCGCGGGCACGCATCGCCTCGATGTCGGTGGTGGGTTCGGTGTTGAGCAGCAGGTGCAGCACGGCCTGCTCGGCGCCGTTGTCCCGGGCGAGTTCGGTGGCGCGGGCCTCCATCAGCTCGAACAGGTGGAGTCCGCCCGCGAGTTGGCCGGGCAGCAGGTACTGGTCGAGGTCGATCCGCGCGCCGCCGGAGCGGTCCCGGACCAGCCCGTAGCCGACCAGCCGTCCGTCCGCGTCGTGCAACAGCCAGGAGTCCCGGGCGAGATCCACCTCGGAGCGGGCCAACTCCTCGCTCACCTCGCCGAGTTCGGTCTCGGCCCGGCCGATCTCGATCTCGTCCACCTGGTTCAGCAGCGCGCAGACCGCCGCCGCGTCCTCCAACTCCGCGGGCCGTACCGTCATGCCCTCCGGGAGTGCCATCGCCGCTCCCCCTCCTCCGTCGTCGAGTCTTCCGGCAAACCCGATCTTTCTACCCGGCCCGGCGGTCTTCTCCAAACTCTTTAGCGACAACGTGTTCAGAAGCCGTGGCGGAGCGTGTGCGGCCGGTCCGGGCAGTGCGCGCAGACGAAGAGCTGGATGCCGCCCGGGTCACCCAGCGCCAGCCCGTGCGGGCGGCGCAGCGCCTCGGGGTCGCCGGCCGGGTCGTCCTCGACCGGCAGCCAGGCGCGGCGGCCGGCCGGGCCGAGCTCGGCGGCGGCGCACTCGGGCGCGCCGATCGACAGCAGGTGGACGGTCCGGCGCCCGCAGCCCGCGCAGTGCGGCCAGTCGGGATCACCGGCCCAGACCGGGTAGCCGGCCGCCTTGGTGCCGCCGGGCGCCGCCAGGTGCGCCTGGTACGACCAACCGGTCTGCGCCTCGCACCGGCGGAACTCCGGTTCCAGCGCGTCGTACTCCTCGTCCGACAGGTCCAGCACCGGGTACTCGACGACCCGCTCGGGGTGCAGCACGCACGGGAGCGGCAGGTACCCGGCGGGGGCGCCCGCCGGGCGGGGCGGGTCGGCGGGGACGAGGCCGGGGCGGGCGGAGTCCCACCAGCGGAGCTCGGGGTGCGGCAGGTACCGCCGGTGGTGGTCGAACGGGCACCACAGCACCTGCAGCAGGTCGACCCCGGCCGGGAACGGCAACCGGGGGCCGCCGTCCGGCAGGTCGGCGGCGAACAGTTGCAGCACCGGCACCAGCGGCACCGGCCCGCGCGGCGGCCGGACCCGCGCGCCGCGGCGCGGGTGCCGCCGCGCGCAGTGCGGCCAGGGGGCGCCGCGCGGCCACAGCACCGGGCCGCCCAGCGAACTCCCGTACGGGCCGGGCTCCCCGCGCCGCGGGTGCAGCCGGACGCCATCCGTCCGGTGCGCGGCCAGCGCGGGCCAGCGCGCCTCGACGTCGACCGGGCGCGGCGGCGTGGTCCGGGCCGGCGGCCGGCGGGTGGGCTCCATCCGTCCATGATCGCAGCAGCGTCGGCGGGGCCGGCGGGGCCGGGGCGGCCGCTGCGGACCGGCCCGCGAAAAAAACTTCCGGCCCGGACCGATGAGTTCGCGCGGCGGTGCCCGTCGAAGCCGGTGAGAGCAACGACGACCGCCAGGGAGCACACCGAAATGACCACCCCCGCCGCCACCACCGCCGCCAACAACACCACCACCGCGACCGACACCGCCACCCACGCCGCGAAGCCCGCGAAGTCCGGCAAGGCCCTGCTCCGGACGGTCTGGACGCTGCGGATCCTGATGGCGCTGTTCTTCGCGCTGGCCAGCGCGCTGCCCAAGCTGCTCGCGCTGCCCGCCGCGACCGAGGTCTTCGACGCGATGGGCGTCGGCGCCTGGTTCATGTACCTGACCGGCGTGGTCGAACTCGCCGGTGCCGTCGGCCTGTTGCTGCCCCGGCTGGCCGGGCCCGCCGCGACGGCGCTGATCGCGTTCCTGCTGTGCGCGTTCGCCGTCCAGCTGACCGCGATGCACGGCGAGAACGCGGGCACCCCGTTCCTGTTCATGGTGCCGCTGGCGGTGATCGCCTGGGCCCGCCGCACCGAGACGGCGGCCCTGCTGCGCCGCACCGGGCGCTGACGGCCGTTCCGCCGGGCCGGAGCGGACGCCGCCTCCCCCGCGCGCGGGTGGTGCGCGGCGCCCGCTCCGGCCCGGCGGTGTGCTTCCGTGCGCTGCTGGCGTGCCGCCGGGGGTGGCTGCTGTGCTGGGTGGCCACGGGTGTGCCCGGACGCGGGACGGACGCGAGGGGAGGGAGCGCGGTTGAGCGCACGCAGGAGGCCGGCCGGGCGGAGCGGCGACGGGGACCGGACGCTGCCCGTCGTCGGGGCGCTCGTGGGGGTCGGCCTGCTGACGGCGCTGCTGAGATGGCTGGCGGCGCACCGGTGGGTGGTGCTGCTGCTGGTGCTGGCCGCCCTGGGCGCGGCCGCGGCGTTCGCCTGGCAGCGGCAGGCGCGGGCGCGGGCCGACCGGGAGCGGACGAGCCGGCTGCGGATGGCGCTGACCGGCCCCGGCGGGCTGGACTCGCTGGCGCCGGACGCCTTCGAGTTCGCGGTGCGCGACCTGCTGCGCCGTGACGGCTGCCGGGCGGAGAAGGTCGGCCGGAGCAACGACCAGAGCGTGGACGTCCTGGCCGACGACCCGCTCGGGCGGCGCTGGGCGCTGCAGTGCAAGCACAAGCAGGACCCGCTGCGCGGCAAGCCGGTGCCGGTCGGGGTCCTGTACAGCCTGCTGGGGACGTACCAGCGGGTGCACCGGGCCCAGGTCCCGGTGGTGGTGACCAACGGGCGCTTCTCCCGGAAGTCGGTGGAGTGGGGCCGGCAGCAGGGCGTCCTGCTGGTGGACCGCGAGGTCCTGGCGGACTGGGCCTCCAGCGGCCGGCCGCTGTGGGAACTGCTGCCGAGGATCCCCGCTCCCCGGAGCGGTAGGGGGAGCGGGAGCGGACGCTGACGGCAGGCACCCGCACCGCCCCGCACCCGGTGCGCGGTCGCACCGCGGGCTAATCCGATCGACGCCCGGGCGGGGCTGCGGCAGACTGCCCCCGATGACTGAGCGAACCGACACGCCGCCCTCCTGGGACGAGCGCACCCAGCTGTCCACCTTCCTCGACTACGCCCGGGCCACCGCGGTGGCCAAGTGCGAGGGCCTGTCCGCCGAGGACGCCCGGCGGTCGCCGCTGCCCGGCTCTCCGCTGATGACGGCCTGCGGGCTGATCAGCCACCTGCGCTGGGTGGAGCAGCACTGGCTGGAGGTGGTGTTCCTCGGCGGGGAGCCGGCCGGCCCGATGGTCCTGATCAGCGACGACGACCCGGACCCGGAGATGCGCACGGCGGTCGACGTCCCGCTGCCCCGACTGCTCGCCGAGTACGAGGAGCAGAGCGTCCGCTACCGCGAACTGGTCGCGTCCCACGGCCTGGACGACAAGGCGCAGCGCCCGATCCGCGACGGCCGCCACGTCGACCTGCGGTGGATCCTGCTCCACCTGATCGAGGAGACCGCCCGCCACAACGGCCACCTCGACATCATCCGCGAACTGCTGGACGGGCACACCGGCTCCTGACCACGCCCGGCTCCTGGCCACACCCGTCGGCGGATCATGCCCGGGGCCGGGCCGGGCCGGGCCGGCCGGCGGGAGCGGCGTCCCGTGGCCGGCGTTCTGGCTCGCCGGGTCGACGGGCCACGGCGCCGCGCTCCGACGGGCCTGCGGTCGGGCTACGGCGCCGTGCTCCGAGCGGCCGCCAGTTGGACGAGGGCGTGTCGGCCGCTGGTCCGCCAGGGGGTGCCGGTGGCGTCGAGGCGGGCGAGGGTGGCCGGGGTGAGGCCGGTGACGACGTCGGACTTGAGGGTGCGCAGAGCAGCCACCGGGGTCGGGAAGTGGGCGGTGAGCGGGGCGAAGGGGGTGGTGGCGGGCCAGTGGCGGTCGCCGACCAGGCGGCGGTAGTTGAGGTCGCCCTTGAGGAGGGTGAGGGTGGCGCCGGTGAGTTCGCGGCGCAGGTCGGCGGGCATCGCCTGGTAGGGCAGCGGGGCGCAGAAGAACGGGTGGGTGCGGAGGGTGAGGGTGCCGTCGGTGAGCGCCTGCCAGAGCCGGGCGCCGGTCGCGGCGGCGGCGGGGCCGGGGGCGGTGCGCAGCCGGGTGAGGGCGGCGAGGGTGTCGGCGGTGGTGGCGTCGGAGACGAAGTACGGCTGGGGTTTGACGTACAGGTCGGCGTGGCCGGCGAGGCCGCTGGTGAGCAGGTGGTCGAGCAGGACGAGGTCGGGGAGGAGTTCGCGGCCGGCGTTGTCCGCGATGAGGGCGATCCGGCCGCCGGGGGCGTGTTCGAGGTGGGCCCAGAGGGCGGCGGTGTCGTCGGCGACCAGGCCGGTGGCGGTGTCGCCGTCCTCGGCGGTGAGCCGGAAGCCGAGGTCGGCGCGGTTGCCCCAGAGGGCGGCGGCGAGCAGGGCGTCGCGGGTGGGCGGGTGGCCGTCGAGGGCGGCGAGTTCGCCGTCGACGGCGGGGCCGGCCAGTTCGGCGGCCTTGAGCGGGGCGAACGGGTCGATGCCGTACCAGGGGTCGCCGGGGCGGAAGTAGCCGGTGGCGTCGAGGAGTCGGCGGTAGAAGTAGCTCTCCGCCCAGAGGAACGGGGCCTCGTCCCAGCGGCGCCCCCACCAGGACGCGCCCCACTCGCGCCACTGCTCGGCGTCGGCGGGCGGCGGCTCGGCGGCGGGTGGTTCCAGCCGGGCCCCGCCGGTGCTGGCGGCGAGCAGGTCGGCCAGGGCGGCGCGCTGCGCGGGGCCGTACGGGAGGGCGTCGAGGAGTCGGCCGATCAGTACGGGGTGGCGTTCGTGGAAGACGGCCCGGGCGAAGGAGCCGGGGGTGTCGGTGCGGATCTCGGGCGCGTGCGGCACGGGCGGCTCCACTCCTCTGGCTCGACGGTGGGATCGGTCGGTCGGTGTCCGTGTCGGTGTCGGTGTCGGTGGTGGCACGCGGCGGTGTCCCGATCCGTCACCCTCAGGGACCCGTCCTTGCGCCGCACGTCAACTGGTCCGACCGGGGAGTCCCGTCCCCGCTCCTTCCAGGTCGGTGGCGATCACGGTCCAGCCGCCGGCCCCGGCGTCGTCCAGCCGGAGGGTGAAGGCGAGGGTGAGCGGCCGGCGGGCGCGGGGGTCGCCGCGCAGGACCTGCTCGGTGCGGCGGTCGACCTCGTAGTAGACGCCTTCGACGTCGGCCGCGACCCGGAAGACGATCGGCTCGCGGGCGACCAGCGCGCGCACGGTGACCTTCCGGATGGCGGCGTCGCGCAGGACGGTGCGGTCGACGGTGCGCACGGACGTGAAGTCCAGGCTGCCGTCGTTCATGATCCACTCTTCCAGGAACCGTTCGACGGCGACCTCGAAGACGGCCCGGTCGAACCGGCCGTCGAGCACGCTCAGGTCGCCGGCGGCGGCGTCGGCGTCCTCGCTCCAGGAGATGTTGGTGAGCGCCAGGATGTCGCCCGCGCCCCGGACCGCGGTCTTTCCGGCGACCTCCAGGACCGCCTCGCGGGCGACCTCCTTCTGGTCCCAGCCGTCGGTCTCGATCGCGTTGGTCAGGTGGTGCGCGCCCTCGGCGGCCTGCTCGATCGAGGAGACGATCCACTCGCCGGCCGGGCCCTTGCGCAGCGTCCAGTACTCGACCGGGCGGGTCGAGCCGTCCTTGCGCGCGCTGTCCTCGCCGTACTGGCGGCGGACGTAGTCGTTCAGCGTGGCGGTGATCCGGAAGGTCACGGTGTCGTTCAGCTCGCCGGTGCGGTTGGCGAGGTCGACCAGCTCGACCTCGGGGCCGGCCACGATCTCCACCACGTTGGTCTCGCCGCGCGAGGCGTAGTCGTGCAGCTCCTCGGCCCACTTGCCGTAGAGCACCGGGGAGAGGATCTGCCGCAGCATCGCGTGGTCCTGCCGGGTCCACGCCTGCTGGGCGGTCGTGTACAGCCAGACGGCCCGCTGTTCGAGGGCGCCGCGCTCGAAGGTCGGGTCCGTCTCGGCGAGGGCGTCGACCCGGGCCCCGATCTGCGCGGCGCGCTCGCGCGCCTGCTCGTCCGAGCGGTGCGCGGTGCGGTCCGAGACGGTGTTCAGGCCGGCGGCCTGCCTGGCCTTCCGCTTCCGGCGCATCAGCCACAGCACCAGCACCACGACGGCGATCAGCACCAGCAGCGGGAGCAGCCCGCCGCCACCGCCGCCGCCACCGCCGAAGAAGACGAAGCCGCCGCCGAACCCGTGGGAGCCGCCGTGGCTGCCGCCGCCACCGCCGCCGCCGAACCCGTGGCTGCCACCGCCGCCGCGGGCGTACGCCAGCGTCGGGCCGCTCAGCGCGACGACTCCACAGAGCACAGTTATCCACCGACGGGCGCGCACCGGATCCCCCTTGCAAGTTCGGAGCTGTCACCTGCGAGCCTACAAGCCGGGCCGCCCGGACGACCCCGGACGACCCCGGGAGGTTCCGCGGCGGGGTCCCCGGGGCGGTCCCGGGGGGCCGCCCGGGCCGGGCCCGCCCGGCCGGACGTCACAATGACCGCATGAGAGTGATCTGCACGCTGGCCGGGGCCGTCCTGCTGCTGGCCACGGCCGCGAGCATCCTGCGGACCCTGGTGGTGCCGCGCGGCCTGTACTCGGCGCTGGTGATCCGGTTGTGGTCGGTGCTGCGCCGGGTGGTGCGGACGGTCGCGGCACCGTTCGGCGGCTACCGGGCGATCGACCGGGCGCAGACCTGGCTGGCGCCGCTGATCCTGCTCGGCATGCTGGGCTGCTGGCTGCTGTCGACGCTGTGCGCGTACACGCTGCTGCTGCGCGGGACGTCCGACCTGGGCTGGCGGGTGGCGTTCCGGGAGGCCGGGTCGAGCCTGTTCACGCTGGGTTTCGCCAGCGGCGACCGGCTGCACCTGTCGGTGATCGACTTCCTGGCGGCGGCCAACGGCCCGCTGATCATCGCCCTGCTGATCGCCTACCTGCCGACGCTGTACGGAGCGTACAACCGGCGGGAGCTGGAGGTGACGCTGCTGCAGTCGCGGGCGGGCGAGCCGGCCTGGGGGCCGGAGCTGCTGGCCCGGCAGGCGCTGGTGCGCACCGAGAGCGAACTGCCGGAGCTGTACCGGAACTGGGAGCGGCTGGCGGCGGACCTCGGCGAGGGGCACTCCAACTACCCGGTGCTGATCTCGTTCCGCTCCCCGCAGCCGTACCGCAGCTGGGTGGTGGGCCTGATCGCGGTGATGGACGCCGCCGCGATGCAGCTCGCGCTGAACCCGCGCTCGGCCCCGCCGGAGGCCCGGCTGATGCTGCGCGCCGGGTTCACCGCGCTGCGCGACATCGCGACGGCGCTGCGGATCCCGTTCGACCCGGACCCGGACCCGGACGGGCCGATCCGGCTGACCTACGAGGAGTTCGACGCGGCGGCGGAGCTGGTCACCGCGGCCGGGATGGGCCTGGAGCGGACGGTCGCCGAGGCGTGGCCGCACTTCCGCGGCTGGCGGGTCAACTACGAGGCGGTCGCCTACGAGCTGGCCCGCCGCGCGGACGCCGTCCCGGCGCTCTGGACCGGCCCGCGCGATTTCCCGGCGACCCCCGTCCCGCCCCGCCGCCCGGCCGACCGCCGGCCCGCCACGCCCTGAGCCGGCGGGCCAACTGTCGTGCGGTCGTGGAGGCTTGGCGGAGCTTCGGTGTGCTCCGGATGCGATAGGTTGCCCGCCATGGCCGACGGCAAGACGATCGAGAATCCCGAACTGCGCTTCTCCGCAGTGCTGGTGTACGCCGCGAACCTCCCCGGGGTGCGCATCGAACGGGAGGCGTACCTCCGTAGGACGCTGGGCCGGGTCTGCTCGGAGGAGCAGGTCCGCCGGGCGGTCGAGGAGAGCCCGGCGGCGGCGGGCATCCCGCCAGAGGTCCTGGAGAAGGCCGCCAACGAGTCGATCCGCTACGAGGCCGGCAAGGTCAGCGCGCTGTCGGCCGCCGCCGGGCTCCCCGGCCTGCTCTTCCTGCCCGCCACCGTCCCGGCCGACCTGGCCCAGTACTTCGGCCACATGCTGCGGATCGCGCAGAAACTCGCCTACCTCTACAGCTGGCCCGACCTGTTCTCCGACCAGGACGACCTCGACGACGCGACCAAGAACGTGCTGATCCTCTTCATGGGCGTCATGTTCGGCACCCAGTCGGCGAACAGCGCGGTGGGCAAGCTCGCGACCCAGATATCGGAGCAGGTCGTCAAGCAGCTGCCCCGGAGGGCGCTCACCCAGGGCGTCGTCTACCCCGTGGTGAAGAAGGTCGCGGCCTACCTCGGCGTGGAGATCACCAAGCAGAGCTTCGCGAAAGGCGTCTCGAAGGCCGTCCCCGTCGTCGGGGCCCTGCTCTCCGGCGGCCTCACCCTGGCGACGTACCTCCCGATGGCGAAGCGGCTGAAGAACCACCTGGCCGGCCTGGCGCTGGCCCGGCCCGGCGGCCCGGGGACCGGTGACGAGGACGTCATCGACGTGGAGGGCTTCGAGGAGGCCGAGGAGGCCGAGGGCTCCGAGGAGGCCGAGGGCGGCGCCGCCGGGGACGGGTCGGCGGTGCCCGCCGGAAGCTCGCTGGTGGCCCGGATCCCCCGCCCCTGGCGGCGCCCCCGCCCGGAGCCGGGGTCGGCCCCGGCCCCGGCTTTGGAGCCGCCGGCGCAGGCGGCGGAGGAGCCCTCCGGATCGGCGTGACCGCCGGTGCGCTCCCCCGCCGCCGGGCGGCGGGCTACTTCCCGCCGCGCAGCAGCTGCTCCTCGGCGGTGGCCAGCACCTCGACCACCCGGCGGCCGAAGCGGACGTCGCAGGGGTGCGGGACGCCGGTGCGGACCGACTCCAGCAGGGCGTCGACCATCAGGCCGAAGGCGGCGACGGCCTCGGTGTCGCGCTCGGGCAGGGTGGTGACGCCGGCCGCGCCGCGCAGTTCGAGCGCGGCGCCGCGGGCGGAGGCGGCGGGCGGGGCGGTCAGGCTGAGGGTGACGGTGCTGGAGGCGCCGCCGCGGTGGCGCAGCACCAGGTGGACGGTGTCGGCGGGGCCGGGCACGGCGGTGAGCTGCTCGACGTCGCCGAGGACGGGCAGCAGGACGGAGAGCGCGTGCGGGCCGACGTCCCAGAGCGCGCCCTTCTGCTGGCGCCAGGGGGACGCGGCGAACGGGCTGTCGGTGGTGAAGACCGAGCCGATCCAGTGGCAGTGGGCGGTGAACCAGCCGCCGGCGGCGGCCTGTTCGGCGATCCAGGCCCGCTGGGTGGGGCCGAACCGGGTGGTGAAGAAGACCGTGGAGGCGACGCCGGAGGCGGCGGCCGCGTCCTCGACGGCGCGGGCGGCGTCGACGGTCGCGGCGATCGGCTTGTCCAGCAGCAGGTGCTTGCCGGCCTGGGCGGCCCGGGCCGCGTACTCGGCCTGCACGTCCGGCGGGAGGGCGATGGCGACCGCGTCGACGTCGGCGAGCAGGGCGTCGACCGTCGGGTGGGCGGGGACGCCGTGCACGGCCGCGAGTTCGGCGGCGGCTTCGGGGCGGCGGCCCCAGAGGCCGGCGAAGGTGACGTCGGGGTGGGCGGCCAGGGCGGGGGCGTGCACGAAGCCCGCCCAGGGGCCGGTGCCGAGGAGTCCGATGCGCATGGCGCCCAGTCTTCCACCCCGGCACCGCCCGGCGGGGCCTACCCCTCCAGGACCCTGATCAGGGTGAACCCGTCGTGGCCCCGGCTGCCGACGGTCTGCACGGTGGTGGCGTCCAGCCGCTTCTCGCCCGCGATCAGCTCGTGCATCCGCCGCACGCCCACGACCGCCGGGTCGGTGCTGTCGGCGTCGGCGAGCTTCCCCTCGCGCACCACGTTGTCGACCACGATCACCGAGCCGGGCCGGGCGAGGGCCAGCGCGGACTCCACGTAGTGCGGGATGTTGGCCTTGTCGGCGTCGACGAAGAAGAAGTCGTACGGTTCGACCCCACGCGCGATCAGCTCGGCCAGCGTGTCGCTCGCGGCGCCGAGCCGGACCTCGGCGCGGTCGGCGAGGCCGGCCCGCTCCAGGTTGGCGGTGGCGACGGCGGCGTGCGCCGGGTCGATCTCCAGCGTGGTCAGGGTGCCGTCGGCGGGCAGCGCGCGGGCCAGCCAGATCGCGCTGTAGCCGGCCAGCGTGCCGATCTCCAGGATCCGCCGGGCGCCCTGGATCCGGGCCAGCAGGTGCAGCAGCTTGCCCTGGTTGGCGGCCACCGCGATCGGCGGCAGCCCGGCCTCCTCGGCGGCCGCGCCCGCCGCGTCCAGTGCCGCGTCCGGCCCGATCAGCAGCGCCTCGGCGTACTCGTCGACGTCCGCCCAGAGCTGCGGGTCGTTCTCCTGCACAGTGCTTCTCCCCACGTTCCGTGATCGTTCCGCGATCGTTCCGAACCGAATCCGCCGACCACCTACCCGCCCCGGAAGCATCCGGAACACCCCGGAGAACGCCGAGGCCGCCACACCCGGCGGGGGTGCGGCGGCCTCGGGCCGGCGGGGGCGGCCCCGGATCAGTCGGTGCTCTCGGCGAAGGTCTCGGCGAGCGGTTCGCCGCTCTTGCCGCCGGACTGCTCGGGGTGCGCGGCGCGGGACTTCGCGGCCTTCCGCTTGAGCAGCAGCGCCGACCCGGCACCGAACAGCACGGCCGCGCCGAGGCCGATGTACGAGGCGCCCTGGAGGTACTTCTCGGCGACCTTGCCGACCTGGTAGACCAGCAGCGTGGTGCCGCCGGCCCAGACCACGCCGCCGAGCACGTTGGCGGTGAGGAACTTCCAGTACGGCATCCGCAGGGTGCCGGCCAGCGGGCCCGCGAAGATCCGGAGCAGGGCGATGAAGCGGCCGAAGAAGACCGCCCACATGCCCCAGCGCTGGAACTGCGCCTCGGCGGTGGCCAGGTGCTCGGGCCCGAAGTGCTTGGGGAACTTGCGGCCGAGCTTCTCGAACAGCGGCCGGCCGCCCTTGTGGCCGATCGCGTAGCCGATCGAGTCGCCGATGATGGCGCCCGCGATCGCGCAGATCGCCACGCCCCAGGGGCTGACCGTCCCGTTGGCGGCCAGCAGCGAGGCGGTGACCAGGGCGATCTCGCCGGGCAGCGGGATGCCGAGGCTCTCCAGGCCGATGATCAGGCCGATCAACGCGTACACCAGGGCCGGTGGGACGTCGTTGAACCATTGGTCGACGTGCAAGGCGGAGTACCTCCGTCAGGGCAGGACAAGGCCGCCGACACGTCGTACGGCACACAGGAAAATTTCGGCAAAGAACCAGCCGGGTCAGCCTAACCGCTCCCACTCACCCCGCCGAGCGCTTCCCCGCAGCCAACGCCCGCCGCCGCCGGGCGGTTCCCGGCGGGCCGCGCACACCGGATCCAACGCGCCGCGCCCACCCGTCCGTTCCCGGTCCGGGTGTGAGATCGCTCAACGCCCGCACCCCTGTCGCCACCGCCCCCGACCAGCGGATACTCCGTCCCCCGGCCGCATCCGCGCGGCCGCGGACCCCAGGGGGAACCATGACCGCGCACGCCTCCGCCGCAGGCACCCGGCGCCTCGGCGAACTGACCGTCAACCGGCTCGGCTACGGCGCGATGCGCCTGACCGGCAACGGCATGCACGGCAACTCCGACGGCCCGCCGGTCGACCGGGCCGCCGCCGTCCGGCTGCTGCACACCGCGTTCGAGCACGGCGTCGACCACGTCGACACCGCCTCGTTCTACTTCTCGCCGCTGCGCTCCGCCAACGAGCTGATCGGCCGGGCGCTGGCCGGCTGGCCCGGCGCCGACCGGATCACCGTCGCCACCAAGGTCGGCCCCGGCCGCACCCCCGACGGCGAGTGGTACACCATGGCCCGGCCCGACCAGCTGCGCGCCCAGGTCGAGGAGAACCTGCGCCAGCTCGGCACCGACCGCCTCGACCTGGTCAACCTGCGCCGCAACGGGCCCGGCTTGGAGTCCGTCGCCGAGCACTTCGGCGTGCTCGCCGAACTCCGGCGGGCCGGGCTGATCCGCGAGCTGGGCCTGTCCAACGCCCGCCCCGAACACGTCCGCCAGGCCCGGGAGATCGCGCCCGTGGTCTGCGTGCAGAACTCGTACGGCCTCGACCGGCGGCTGGCCGACGAGAACGGCCTGCTGGAGCTCTGCCGCGAACTCGACATCGCCTTCGTGCCGTTCTTCGCCATCTCCGGCCTGGCCCGCGAGTCCGCCCCCACCGCCGAACGGGACGCCCGGGTCCGGGCCGTCGCCGCCGCGCACGGCGCCACCCCCGCCCAGGTCCGCCTCGCCTGGACGCTGCACCGCGGCCCGCACGTCCTGGCCATCCCCGGCACCAGGGACCCGGCCCACCTCGCCGAGAACCTGGACGCCGGGGCGCTACGCCTCACCGACGCCCAACTCGCCCTGCTGGACGCCCCGGTGGCCTGAGCGGCCCGCCCGCCGGGCCGGGTTACGGCGGGTGGGCCCGGCCCGCTAGGCTCCGCGTCCTGGTACGGACGGTTCGGACGGTTCGGAGGGGACGGATGGGGCTTTCGGGGGCGCGGGGACGGACCTGGCGGGGCAGGGCGGCACTGGCGGGGGCGGCGCTGCTGCTCGGTGCGGCGGCCTGCACCTCGGGGGGCGGCGGCAAGGACGCGGCGGCGGGCCCGGGCCCGGGGGGCTCGCTCTGCCGGGCCCTGATCACCGCCGAGGACGTCCCGCCGGGCTTCGCCGCCGCCCCCTCGACCCCGCCGTGCGACGACACCCAGGACACCCAGACCGCGCAGTTCCCGGGGGCGCACGGCGGCTTGGAGGTGGCCGACGAGCTGCTCCGGCGGGTCGGCCCGGCGGAGGCCGCGGACGGGCTGGGCCGGCTCGTCGAGGAGCTGAACGTCCTGTCCGGCCGGCCGGAGGAGCAGGACGCGGCGGCGTTCCGCGACCTGGGGGACGAGGCCCGCTACTTCCACCGCCACCTGGGGCAGAGCGACTGGAGCACCCTCTACGTCCGGCGCGGCGGCCTGCTGGTCTACCTGCACGTGGTGCGGACCGGCCCGGACGCGTTCTCCCCGGCCGAGCTGCACGCGTTCGCCGCGAAGGCCGTCGCGCGGGCCGGACGGCTCGGCTGAACCGTCCGGGCCGCGCGACGGCCTCCGGCAGGAGGCGGGGTCAGGTCTTGAGGAAGTCGAGCAGGTCCTGGTTGAAGCGCTCCTTGTCGCCGGGGACGACGGCGATGCCGTGCGAGCCGCCCTCGTAGACCTTGAGGACGGCGCCGGGGACGAGCTTGGCGGTCTTGCGGCCGGTGGCGTCGATCGGGACGACCTGGTCGTCGTCGCCGTGGACGACCAGCAGCGGGATGTCGAACTTCTTCAGGTCCTCGTGGAAGTCGGTGTACGCGAAGGCGTCGACGCAGGCGACGCCGCCCTGGATGGTCTCGGCCATCGCCATGTACCAGAAGGCGTCCTTGTTGCCCTCGGTGGCCTTGGTGCCGGGCCGGTTCGCGGACAGGAACCCGACCGCGGTGTCCTTCCAGAACTGCGAGCGCTCGTTGACGATCCCGGCCTTGATGCCGTCGAAGACGGACTCCGGGACGCCCTCGGGGTTGTCCGGGCCCTGGAGCATCAGCGGCGGGATGGCGGAGAGCAGCACGGCGGAGCGGACCCGGCCGGTGCCGTGCCGGCCGATGTAGCGGGCCAGCTCGCCGCCGCCCATCGAGTGCGCGACGAGCGTGACGTCGCGCAGGTCGAGGCTGGTCAGCAGGTCGTTCAGGTCGTCGGCGAAGGTGTCGAAGTCGTAGCCGTCCCAGACCGGGGTGGAGCGGCCGTGGCCGCGCCGGTCGTGGGCGATGCCGCGGTAGCCGGCGTCGGCGACGGCCTTCAGCTGGTCCTGCCAGGCGTCGCCGTTCAGCGGCCAGCCGTGGATGAAGACGACCGGGCGGCCGCTCCCCCAGTCCTTGTAGAAGATCTCCACGCCGTCGCGGGTGGTGCAGTGGGGCATGTGCGTCTCCGATCCGGGGCCGGGGCGCCGCGCTCGGCGGGCCCGGCGGGGATGGGCGGGGTGACGGTGCGCCCGTGCGGCCGGGAGCGGCGGGACGGCGACACCTCGACCATTGAAGGCACAGCCGTCCCCCGTCCGCACCCGGAACCGGACCGGCGATCGGGCCGGCGATCGGGCCGGGCCGCGCCGCCACCGCTCAACTCACCTGTCCCGCAGGGAGGTTCAGGAAGGTTCGACACAGAAGACGGCCGCCCGGACCCACGCGCCGCTCGGAGTGGCGGCCAGGCCGCGGATCCGGATGACGGCGCGTTCGCCGGGCAGCAGGGTGGTCAGGCCGCGGTCGGCGGTGGCGGCCGGGTCGATCCGGTCGGCCTGCACCAGCAGGTCGCGGACCAGGGTGCGGGCGGTGACGACCACGTCGACCTCCGCACCGCCCCGCACCACCCCGCTCCCCCGCCGCCCCGCCCGCGCCCCGCCCCCGCTCACCGGGCTCACCGCGCTCGGTCTCCCGTTCCGGCGACCGGCGTGGCCAGGCCCTCCGCGACGGCGGCGGCCAGCGCCCGGTCGAAGGTCTCCGCGAGCCGCCGGTAGCCCCCGTCGCTGGGGTGCAGCCGGTCCGGCAGCTCCTCCGGGGTCAGCGCGGGCGCGGCCGTGTAACGGACCTTGGCGCCGGCCGCCCGCTTCGCCTCGACCGCCCGGCTCAGCGTCGCGTTGTGGTCGGCGACCGCGTCGAGCACGGTCGGCGTGGTCGGGATCAGGCCCATCACCAGGACGGTCACGCCGGGCCGGTCGGCCAGGATCCGGTCGATCAGCGCCGACGTCCGGTCCGCGGTGTGCTCGCGGTCGGTGCCCCGGTTCAGGTCGTTGATGCCGATGTGCAGCAGCACGACGTCCGGCTCGGCGGCGGCCAGCCACCCGTCGATCCCGGCCGCGATCTGGTCGACCGTGAACCCGGTGTGGCCCTCGTTGTCCGGGTCGGGCACCGCGCCGTTGTGCCGGGAACCCACCAGGTCGACGACGTAACCGCCCCGCCCGGCCACGAGTTCGGCGAACGGCCCGCGGTAGCCGGCGTCGCTGCTGCTCGCGTACCCGGCGGTGATCGAGTCCCCGAGCGGCATCACCCGCAACACCGGCAGCACCGACGGGGAGCCCTGCGCGGCCGCCGAGCCGCTCGCACCGGCCGAACCGCCCGAACCGGTGGCCGTCCCGCTGCCCGCACAGGCGGTGACCAGGACGGCCAAGACCGCCAGGACGGCCAGGACGGCCGCCGCCGGGCCCGCTCCGGTGCCGCGCTTCATCGGCTCCTCCTCGCTCCGGGCCGGGTGATCGGCCCCGCCGACGACGATAACCCGGCCGCCCGGCACGGCGGTCGACCGGACGCCCGCCGCCGACCTCACGCCCGAACTCCTCGCCCTGCTGCGCGAGTCGGCGGCCGTCGCCCACGACCGGCCGGCCGGACGCCTCGTCCTCGCGCCGCGCGTCCTGCCCGAACCGCTCGCCGCCCCCGACCCCTCCTGGGCGCCGGCCGCGCCGGTCCCGCTGGGTCCGCCGGCCGCCACCGCCGACAGCGCCGCCGTTGGCGCCCCTGCGGGCACCGGTCGCCGCGCTGCTCGCGGACCGCCGCCCGCACGGCCGGACCGCCGCCGCCGAGGCCCACCGGCGCCTCACCGGCGCCCCGGAGCTGCCCGGCGCCGGCCTGATCGCCCGGCTCGACCCGGAGCGGGACGTGCTGCGCGCGTTGCCCATGCTCGGCGCACTGCCCGAACTCCCGTCCGAGGCAAGCCCGTTCCGGCGCGGAGTGGCGCTCGCCCTCGCCCTGCTCCGCGGCCGACCGGCCTCAACTCGCCCAGCGGACCCGGAATTCGAGCGGCAACAGCGCCAACCGCTCGAGTTCCTCGGCGAGTTCGGGCGCGGCCTGCTCGACCGTCCGGCCCGCCACCAGCGGCGCGGAGCGGTAGATCTTGCGCAGCGAGAACCCCCATCCCTCCCCGTCCGCCGTGCCGGTGGCGACCAGCAGTTGGTGCGGCTGGTAGCGCAGTCGGCGGCTCTCGTCCCGGGTGGCGGGGCAGGCGTCGAGCGCGGCCCAGAACTCGGCGTCGGTCAGCCGGACCAGCCGCCGCGCGCTCGGCCCGCCGCTGTCGAGGAGCCGTCGGGCGAGGCGGCGGGTGACCGAGACCGGGCCGACGTTGTCCCAGGAGGTGTGCAGCCGGGCCTCCGCCCCGACCAGGGCGACCAGCACGGCGGCGGTCTCCCGGTCGGTCGAGACCGCCGCGCCCGCCAACCGGAGCCGGCCCAGCAACTCGGCCGGATCCACGTCGAGTTGACCGCCCGCCCGGCCGCTGCGGACGTACGAGTCGAGGTGGTCGAGGCTGAGCAGGCCGGGGTGCCCGGTGAGCGGCGTCCGGGGCTCGCCGTCGAGCAGCGCGGCCACCGCCTCGGGGCGGATACCGTGGCGCTCCAGGACCGGGCGGACCGGCTCGGCGGACAACAGCCCGGCGCCCAGGGCGTGGTGGTCGAGTCCGCCGACGCCCTCGAAGGTGTGGCTCAGCGGCAGGTGCCCGATGTCGTGCAACAGCGCGGCGACCCGCAGCAGTTCGTCCTCCGGCCGGAAGTGCGCGGCCAACGCCAGGACGCCCAGCGAGTGTTCGAGCCGGGAGTACGACTGCAGGGTGGTCAGCGCGGACGCCCCGGCGTGCGCCACGTACTGCAGCCGCCGCACCGGCTCGCAGCGCAGCAACTCGACCTCCACCGGCGCCAGCCGCACCTCCACCCGCCACAGCGGATCGACGAACCGCCCGCCCCCACCCGCCACACTGCTCGGCACCGCCCGCACACCCTGGTCCATCCGGCCAGCCTAGGTGTGCGCGTTCACAGCGCCTGATGACTTGGCCGGTGGGCCGGTCCGCCCGCCTCGCCCGCGCCCCGCGGATCCCCATCCTGTCAGGTCACCGCCGCGCGACGGCACATCCCCTCCCGGCGCGGCCCCCTCCCGGCGCGGCCCCCTCCCGGCGCGGCCGCCGCCCGCCCGGGCCCGGACGGACCCCCGCACCTGACGCCGGATCAGACCCTGGTAACGTCGCACCCTCCGCCGGGCACCCCGGTTGGAGTACCCCGAACGGGGATCCGACGGCATGACCACCGCGACGACCGCGCAGCAGCGCCTGCACCACGCCTTGGACGCCCTCGGCCGCACCGCCCGCCCCGGACCGGCGGTCGACGGCTGCGGCCACTGCTACACCCCCGCGCAACTGGCCGCCCTGTCCGGCCCGCCCGACCTGATCCCGGACCGGCTGCTGCACTCCGCGGCCGCGAAGTCCCCCGCCCACTGGACGGACTTCCCCACCCTCTACCGGCGCCTCGCCCCGCGCCTGCTCCGCCAGTTGACCACCCGCACCCTCGCCGTCGACGGCCCGCTGATCGCCGCCCGCCTGGTCGCCGCCGCCTGGACGGACTGGCACCGCGCCGACCTCGTCCGCGACGTCCTGGACGCCTGGTGGCCCGCCACCCTCGACGACCCAGCCGCCCCCGCCGAAGAGGTCCTCGCCACCCTCGCCGTCGCCACCGGCACCGTCACCCCCTGGCTGACCACCTGGTCCGCGACCCGCACCCCCACCGCCGACCGCCACCTCACCCGCACCCTCGACAGCTGGCTGCACGACGCCCGCCTCCCCGACCTCCACCTCGGCTTCCACCGCGAACTCCCGGTCGGCCCCGAGACGGTGGCCTGGCTCCTCGCCCAACCCGAGGACCGGATCGGCCCGGAACAGCGCTACTGGCTGGAACTGTCCCTGCGAGGCTGAGCCGCGCGAACCGGCCCGGCTGGCCTCCCTCGCCTCCTGCCCCCTCCACCCCGGACGGCCCGCCGGTTCAGCCGGCGGGCCGTCCCCGTGCTCCGGCAGGAGCCGCGCGGCAGCGGACCGGCCTCGAAGCCGGAGTCGGAGTCGGAGTCGGAGTCGGCCGGAGGCCGGGGCGGGTCAGTCCGGCGGCGGGGCCTCGCCGGAGCCGCGCGGGATGAGCAGGGTGGGGATCTCCAGGCGGGCGGGGGCGGTGGTGTCGCCGGCCAGGCGGTCGAAGAGGCGGCGGGCGGCGAGCGCGCCGAGCGCGACGGGGTCCTGGGCGACGACGGTGAGGGCGGGGGTGAGCAGGTCGGCGAGTTCGAGGTCGTCGAAGCCGACCAGGGCGGGGCGGCGTTCGGCGGGGAGGTGGTGGAGGGCGGCCAGGGTGACCCGGTTGTTGGCGGTGAACAGGGCGGTGACGGGGTCGGGGCCGGTGGTGAGGCGGTGGACGGCGGCGGCGACCCGGGCCCGGCCGGTGGGGCCGCAGTCGACCCAGCGTTCGTCGACGGGCAGGCCGGCCTCGGCCATCGCGGTGCGGTAGCCGCGGGCGCGTTCGGCGGCGGTGTGGATGGACGGGAGGTCGCCGACGAAGCCGATCCGGCGGTGGCCGCGGGAGATCAGGTGGGCGGTGCCGACCCGGGCGCCGCCCGCGTTGTCGCTGAGCACGGCATCGGCGTCGATGCGGCTGCCGGGGCGGTCCAGGAAGACCACGGGCGTGCCGGACTCGATCTCGGGCAGCAGGTAGCGGTGGTCGTCCCCGGCCGGGACGACGATCAGCCCGTCCACCCGGCGGGCGCAGAACGCCAGCGCCAACTCCCGTTCGCGGTCCGGGTCCTCGGCGCTGGAGCCGGTGAACAGCAGGCAGCCCTCGGCGGCGGCGACCTGTTCGACGGCGCGGGAGAGCGCGGAGGAGAACGGGTCGCTGATGTCCTCCAGCAGCAGGGCGACGCTCGCCGTCCGGCCGGTGCGCAGCAGTCGCGCGCTGTCGTTGCGCCGGAACCCGAGCGCCTCGATCGTGGTCCGCACCCGGGCGGCCATCTCGGGCGTGACGCCGCTCTCCCCGTTCACCACCCGGGAGACCGTCTTCAGCCCGACCCCGGCGGCGGCCGCGACGTCCTTCATGGTGGGGCGGGCGCCGCGGGTACCGCGGGTGCCGCGGGTGCCGCCGGCAGGGCTGCTGGTCATGGCAGGGAGGATAGTGCGCGTACCCCTGCGCCTGGCAGGCCCGCTCCTTCCCGCGTCCGCTTCCGGCCGTGCCGAGCGGGGGGCGTACGCGGGTGCGCCGGGTCCTCGGACCGCGACCGGAGCGGCTGGACAACGTTGTCAGGGCGGGCCAGAATCAGCCGGAGCAACCCGGCGGCGCCCTGCCCTGCACCACGGCGCTCCCCTGCCACACCCGCGGAGACGTCACGATGAGTTACGACATGGCCGGTACCGCCGTCACAGCCGGGCCTCACGGGCCCGACGGGCCCGCGCCGGACGGTGCCGGCGCGCCCGGGGCGCTGATCGCGGCCCTCGACATCGGCGGCACCAAGATCGCGGGCGGGCTGGTCGACGAGCACGGCGTCCTGCGCCACCGGGTGCGGGTCCCCACCCCCGCCACCGGTGACCGCGACGAGTTGATGACCGCCGTCGACCACGTCCTGGACGACCTCTCCCGCCACCCCGACTGGCTCCGCGTCCGCGCGCTCGGCATCGGCAGCGCCGGGCCCGTCGACACCGCGCGCGGCACCGTCAGCCCGGTGAACCTCCCCGGCTGGCGCGAGTTCCCGCTGCGCGCGGAGACCGCCCGGCACCCGGCCGCCGCCCACCTGCCGATCGTCCTCGGCGGCGACGCCATCGCGATGACCGCCGCCGAGCACTGGCGGGGCGCGGCCCGCCCGTACCGCAACGCGCTGTGCCTGGTGGTCTCCACCGGCATCGGCGCCGGGATCGTCCTGGACGGCGTCCTGCACACCGGAACCACCGGCAACGCCGGCCACCTCGGGCACATCACCGTCGACTTCGCCGGCCGCCCCTGCCCCTGCGGCTCGCGCGGCTGCCTCGAAGGGCTCGCCTCCGGCACCGCGATCGCCCGCACCGCCACCGAACTCGGCTGGCGCCCCGGCCCCGACGGCGACCCCACCGCGGGCGCCGTCGCCCGCGCCGCCCACGCCGGCGACCCGCTCGCGCTGGCCGCCTTCGACCGGGCCGCCCGCGCCCTCGCCGCCGGCATCGCCGCCACCGCGACGCTGGTCGAACTCGACGCCGCCGTGATCGGCGGCGGGGTCGCCCAGGCCGGATCCGTCCTGTTCGAGCCGCTGACCCGGCACCTCGCCGACTACGCGACCCTCCCCTTCACCCGCCACCTCACCCTGCACCCCGCCCTCCTCGGCACCGACGCCGGCCTGATCGGCGCCGCCGCCCTCACCCGCCCCGCCACCACCCACCCCTGACCCACCCGACCACCCGACCCCGTGCCCGCCCGCGCGCCGGGGTGGTCCGGCCGGGACACCACCGCGCCGTCACCCCGAACGTTCCACCCGGACGTTCCGCCCGGCGGTGCCACCGAGCCTGGTCGCCGCCGGGGACGACAGCGTCCTGCTGCTCGGCCCGCGCCTCGCCCCGCCGCCGGCCGCCGCCCCTGTTCCGGGCGCGCGGACCGGGGTGCGCCCCTCGTCCCTCACGGATGCGCCCCTTCCCTTCCGCGCTCCCCGTCCCCGGGGTCCCCGGTGGCGGGGGCTCCCGTAGGATCGGCAGGGACACCCCTTTCTGCTGCTGCACGGGAGGACCATCGCATGACGGAACGCAAGCCCCCCGGTGTGACCTTCGAGAGCTGGGTCGACCGGCAGATCCGCGAGGCCACCGAGCGCGGTGCGTTCGACGATCTGCCCGGCGCGGGCAAGCCGCTGGCCAACGAGAACCAGCCGTACCACGAGATGTGGTGGATCCGGGAGAAGATGGAACGCGAGGGCCTCTCCTACCTGCCGCCGTCGCTGGTCCTGCGCGCCGAACTCCGGGACGCGCTCGACACCGCCCGGCTGGCCCCGACCGAACCCCTGCTGCGCAGCCGCCTCGCCGAGGCCAACGCCCGGATCGAGGCCGCCCTGCGCCGCCCGATCGAGGGGCCGCCGCTGGGCCTGGCCCCGGTGGACGTCGAGTCGGTCGTCGCCGAGTGGCGCAGCAGCCACTCCTGAGCGCTCCCGCACCGCCCCCGGAAAACCGTTCGACACGATCGGTGACGGAGGATCAGAATCGGCGCATGTCCTACCGAATCGAGTCCGTCCTCCCCCGGTGAGCGCCGAGCCGCAGCGCGCCCACCCCGCGCCGCACACGTCCGCGCCGCACCGATCCACCCCGCACGAGCCCCCGTTGTACGAGGTCCTGCTGGGCCTGACCCGCGCGTCGCCCGACGGTCTTCCGCCCCGGTCGGGTTTCCGGCGGCTGCGTCCGGCCGCACCAGTGCCCGTGGGCGCGGGGGCGACGCCCTGGGCTTCGGCGCAGTTGGCCGTCCGAGCGGTGTTCGAGGCGTGGTCGGGTGATTTCGCCGTGCTGGCCGGGGAGTTGGAGCGGCTCCGGCTGCCCGAGCGCTGCGCCCGGCTGGTCGCGTCCGCCGCCGCCGCGCTGCCGGTCGCCGATCCGGCAGCGGCCCGGGCGGCGGGTCGGCTGCTGGCGGCGCAGGGACGCTCGCTGCCCGCCGTCGCCGCGGGCATCGCGCTGCTGGGCCGGTTCGGCACGGCGGCGGACGTCCCGCTGCTCTCGCTCCTCGGCACGGCCAACGCGCTGCACGCTCCTGCCGTCGCCGCACTGGAGCGGTTGGAGGAAGCAGCGGGGCCGGCGGGGCCGGACGGGCGGGCCGCCGCCGTCCTGCACCTGACCGTCCGGGGTGAGCGGGCGACGGTCGGGCCGCTGCTGCGGGTGCTGCGCTCCGCCGACCACCGGGTCCGGCGCAAGGCCCTGCTCGGGCTGCCCGCCGACCTGCCGACGGTCGACCCGGCCGACGCCCGCCGGATCCTGGAGGCGTTCGACGCGGCCGCGCTGTTGGACGCCTTCCCGCACGACACCCTGCTGGTCGCCGCCACCGGCCGGCTGCTGGTCCGGACGGCCGCCGCCTGCGACCCGGCCGACCTGCTCGCCTGCCGCGCGGCGCCGGGCCTGTACGCGCGGGTGGTGGGCCGGGCGGGCACGCTCGTCCCGCGCTTCGAGCACGTCGCGCTGCTGCTCTCGCTGGCGCACGACCTGGACAGCGGCACCGCCGCGCTGCTCCCCGGGCACTCACCGGTCCGGCGGTCCGCGCTGCTCGCCGAACTCGGCCGGGTGCTGGCCGAACCGGCCTGGACGGCGGTGGTCGCCGCCATCGGGCGGCGGCCCGGCGCGGCCGCGCGGACCGGCTGGGTCCGCCGCGCCGGACACCGCCTGTTCGAAGCGCCCGCGCCGGCCGGCCGGTTCCGGATCGCGGTGGTGGAGCCGGATCCGGCCCGCCCGGGCCGCTCGGAGGCCCGACTGCTGGTCGACGGGCTCCCGCTCGTCCCCCGCCTGTTCCCGCACGGGCCGACGCTCGGCCCCGCCGAACTGCTGGACGGCGGCCCGCCGTCGGGCGGCGGCCCGCTGCGGGCCAGCCGGGAGCCGCAGGCGGTGCGGCTGGCGGAGGCGTCCTGTGGCGAAGCGTGCTGCGGTGCGCTGTGGGTGACCGTGCGGCGGGTGGCGGGCGAGGTGCGCTGGAGCGACTTCCGCCACCACGAGCACGCCGCTCCGCTGCCGGGCGTCGCCGCGCTGCGCTTCGACGCCCGCGACTACGACGCGGAACTCGCCCGGGCCGGACGCCACGACGACGACGGCGGTGACCGTCTCGGCGGCGGTGGCCCCGGCCGGGGCGTTCCCGCTGCCGGGGCCGGCCCTGTCGCGGATCCCGGTGGCGGCGCTGTTCACGGTGATGGTGTGGGTGCCCGCCGCGACCCTCGACCGGCACTCGGCCCGCCCGGCCACCCCGCGCCGCTTCCCGACCGCTGAACTCGCCGTCGCGGCGGTGACGGTGGTCGCGGCGGTCGCCACCCGCAAGCTGGCGGTCGGCTCGCGGCCGGCGCTGGCCGTCTTCGTCTCCGCCAACGAGCACGACCGCCTCAGCGGCGAACTCACGTTCGCCTGCTGACGGTTGCGGCGGCGCGGGGTAGGCTGCCGGACGTGGTGAGCCCTGAGTCGGACGAGGTGGGGGCTTTCGGTCACGCCGTCAGCCCCTGAAGTCCCGAACGCCCGAACCGCCTGAACCGCCCTGACAGCCGGGCCCGTTCGGGCGGCTCCCGGTGCCGTCCGCAGCCGGACGCGCCGGTGCGCCCGTACGCCCGCGCGGCCGTGCATCCGCGCGGCCGTGCATCCGCGCGCTCATGGGCCGCTCGTACGGGGGAGTTGGCGGTGGTGACGAGACGACGTCCCCGTTCCGTCCCCCTCCCACCCCGGAGTCACCTCCATGCCCTTCTCTCTCTACCTGCTCGCCCTGGCGGTCTTCGCCATGGGCACCTCGGAGTTCCTGCCGGCCGGCCTACTGCCCGAACTGGCCGCCGGTCTCGGTGTGTCGGTCGGGACGGCGGGCGCGCTGGCGTCCGCCTTCGCGCTCGGGATGGTGGTGGGCGCGCCGCTGATGGCGGTGTGGGCCCGCCGGTGGCCGCGTCGGGCCGGGTTGTTCGGGTTCGTGGCGGTGTTCGCGGCGGCGCACGCGGCCGGTGCGCTGACCGGTTCGTTCCACGTGCTGCTGGCCACCCGGGTGGTGGCGGCGCTGGCGAACGCCGGGTTCCTCGCGCTGGCGGTGGCCACGGCGGCGGCGCTGGTGGTGCCCGAGCGCCGGGGCCGGGCGTTGGGCGTGCTGCTGTCGGGGACGACGGCGGCGACCGTCGCGGGGGTGCCGGCGGGGGCGCTGCTCGGCCAACTGCTGGACTGGCGGGCCGCGTTCTGGGCGGTGGCGGTGCTGTGCGTCCCGGCAGCGCTCGGGGTGCTGCTGGGCGTTCCGGCCGGGGCGGGCGGGGCGGGGGCACCGGCGTTGCGCGTCGAGCTCGCCCAACTCGCCCGGCCCGGGCTGTGGTCGGCGCTGCTGGCGGCGGCGCTGGTGAACGCGGGGACGTTCGGCGCGTTCACCTTCCTCGCCCCGGTGGTGACCGGCCCGGCGGGGCTGGGCCGGGGCTGGGTGCCGGTGGTGCTGGTGCTGTTCGGCGCGGGCACCTTCCTCGGGGTGAACGCGGCCGGCCGGCTGGCCGACCGCCACTCCCGCGGGCTGCTGCTCGTGGGCGGCCCGTCGCTGCTGCTCGGCTGGCCGGCGCTGGCCGCGGCCGCGGGCCGTCCGGCCGTCCTGCTGCCGCTGGTCCTGCTGCTGGGCGCGCTGGCGTTCGCGGTCGGCGCGACGCTGATCACCCGGGCGCTGTACGAGGGTTCGGGTGCGCCGACGCTCTCGGGCGGGTACGCGACGGCCGCCCTGAACCTGGGTGCGGTCGCCGGTCCGCTGCTCGCCGCGGCGACCCTCCGGTCGCCGACCGGCCCGTTCCGTTCGGCGGCGCTGCTGGTGGCGGCGGCGCTGCTGGTCTGCGCGGTCGGCCGGGCGCTGTCCCGCGCCCGCCGGTGACCGCACCCGCCGGTGACCGCGTGCCCCAGTGACCGCGTGCCCCGGTGACCACGCGGCGCGGGCAGCCCTCCCGGTGATCGGACCGTCCGGCCTGCGGTAGGGTACCCGCTCACACCGAACGGAATATCGAATTCCGCTTCTTCGCCATTCGTGGGGGACCCCCGTGCCGGACACCGAGCAGGAACCGCAGCGCACCCGGTCGATCGACAGCCTGCGCTCGATCTGGGCGGCGGGCGGCGAGCCGCAGCCGGTGCCGCCTTGGTACCGGCGGATCAGCGGCAGGCGGGTCCTCGTCGTGGCGGCCTGCCTGACGGCGGTGTCGGCCGGTTTCCTGGCGATCAGCGCGGTCGACTCCGGTGCGCAGCGGTACCGGGTGGTGCTGCCGACCGACACCGCGGGGCTGCCCCGGGTCGCCGACGACCAGGAGTTGGCCGGCCTGCGGCTCTCCTACCAACGGGACAACAGCCGGCGCTACGGTCGGCACGCCGCCGACGTCCAGGGGTACGGGCGGCCGGGCGCGACCGGCCTGCGGGAGAGCGAACTGCTGGCGGTGGCCATGGAGGGCACGGTGCCGGACGCCGCCCGGGCCGCGACCGAGATGCTGGGCGGCTACTCGCCCCAGGGCAGCTCGCTCTCCGACGGCACCCCGGTCACGGACATGCGGACCTTCGAACCGGGCCCGCTCGGCGGCACGCTCGCCTGCGCGATGATCGGGAAGGCCGGCGAACAGGTCGCGGCCTGCTCCTGGGCGGACGGCAGCACCCTGGGCCACCTGGTCGACCGGACCGGCGAACTGAGCCTCGACGAGATGGCCGTGCGCACCCGCGACCTGCGCGCCCGCACCGAACAGCCCGCCTGACCCCCGCCGCCCAGCCCCGCCCCTCCCCCTTCCCCTACTTCAACCCGCCGCTGCTCTGCAGCAGTTGGCCGTTGACCCACTGCCCCTGCGGCGAGCAGAGGAAGTCGACCAGGTGCGCGGCGTCCCGCGGGGTGCCGAGCCGGGCCAGCGGGGTCTGCCGGGTCATCTCCTCGCGCAGTTCCCCGCTCATCCAGCCGGTGTCGGTCGGGCCGGGATCGATCACGTTGGCGGTCACGCCGAGGTGGGCGAGTTCGCGGGCGGCGGCGCGGGTGATCCGGTCCAGCGCACCCTTGCTGGCCCCGTACGGGAGGTTGCCGGCGGTGTGGTCGCTGGTCAGCGCGACGATCCGGCCGGTGCCGAACGGGCCGGTGAAGCGCAGTCCGAACTCGCGGATCAGCAGCCAGCTCGCCCGGGCGTTGACCGCGAAGTGCCGGTCGAAGCTCTCCACCGTGGTGTCCAGCAGCCCGGAGTCGACGGACTCGGCGTGGCTGAGCACCAGGGCGGTGACCGGGCCGAGCCCGGCCTCCACCCGGTCGAACAGCCGGGCGGGCGCCTCGGGATCGGCCAGGTCGGCCGGTACCGCGAGATGGCGGGCCCCGTGCGCCCCGAGCGCGGCGCCGACGGCCGCCGCCGCGCCCTCCTCGACGCCCCAGGGCATCCGGTCGTCGTAGGGCGTCCAGTAGCTGTGGGCGACGTCCCACCCCGAGGCGGCGAGGCGCTCGGCGATGCCGGCTCCGATGCCGACCGTCCGGCCGACGCCGGTCACCAGCGCGACGGGACGGACGGGCGCCCGGTTCTCTTCTGCTCTCACGGCGCCCGATCCTGACAGTTCGTCAACCCGCCTGACAAACCATTTCCCGCCCCACCCCCTGCGCCCCCTGCTCCCCTACTCCCCCTGCGGGTGCAGCACCGCCCGGACCGGGCCGGCGGGGTGCACGGTGATCGCGTAGCCGACCTCTTCGGGCGTCTCGCGGATCTCGGCCCGGTAGGCGGGCAGCAGTTCCTCCAGCAGCAGCACCATCTCGCGCACGGCGAACTGCGCCCCGACGCAGGCGCGCGGGCCGAGCCCGAACGGGAAGTACGCCCCGGGCACCGGCCGCCGCCCGGCCTCCAGGAAGCGCTGCGGCCTGAACTCCTCCGGATCGGGCCAGAGTTCCGCGTCCCGGTGGGTCAGGTAGGGGCAGAGCAGCACCGTCATCCCGGCCTCGACGGCCAGGCCGTCCAGGGTGTCCGCGGCGGCGGCGTACCGGGGCATCAGCCAGGCGACGGGGTACAGCCGCAGCGTCTCGTCGACCAGCGCCCGGATCGCGGCGGCCCGTTCGGGGGAGCCGACCGGGCCGGCGGCCAGCGCCCAGTCGCGCTGTTCGGGGTGGGCGTCGAGCAGCAGGAACAGCCAGCTGAGCGCGGTCGCGGTGGTCTCGTAGCCGGCGACCACCAGGGTGAGCAGCTCATCGCGGACCAACCGCTCGGTGTAGTCCGGGAGTTCGGCCGCCGCCTTGAGCAGCACCGCCAGCAGGTGCGGCTCCTCCGCCTCACCGGCGAGCGCGATGGCGTGCGCGGCCGCGACGTCGGCCCGCTCGTTGGCCTCCCGGAAGTCGTCGGCGATCTCGCCGGTCGCGGGCGCGAACGCGGGGATCGCGGCGAGGCTGTCCCCGGCGGCGATCAGCCGCTGGTGGGTCTCCGGGTCGAGCGGGTGGGCGGTGAGCGAGCGCCAGATCACCTCGAGCGAGAAGTGCCGCAGGTCGGCGTCGATCTCCCGGGCCTCCCCGGTCGCGGCGGCCGCCGCCCACCGCTCGGCGATCCCGGCGACCGCCGCCCGGATCTGCGGCTCGTACGCCCGGATCCCGCGCCCGGTGAACTGCGGGTGCAGCACCTTCCGTTGGCGCTTCCAGGGCTCCCCGGAGGCGCACAGCAGCCCGTCGCCGAGCAGCACCTTGGCCCGGTGCCCGTGCTTCACGTACGTGTCGGGGTTCTTCGCCAGCACGTGCTGCACCTGCTCGGCACCGGTCACCAGCACGATCCGCCGCTCCCCCAGCCGGAACCCGGCGACCGGACCCAACTCCCGTGCGGCCTCGAACAGTTCGATCAGCTTTCCGCCGCCGTCCCGCCAGCGGGCCAGCGCCCCGGCGTCGAGTTCGGGCGGAACACTGGTGGCTGCCGTCGTGGTCAAGGCGGTCTCCTGCCGTGCTGGTCTGCGCTGCCGGAACGCTTCCCACCCTAACGACCACGGACCGCCACCGCGGGAAAACCCTCCAGCAGCCCACCAAGCAGCCCGTCCAGCAGCGGGGGGGGGGGTGAGCCGGGGGGCCGACCGGCGATGACACGGCGGATCTCGGGGGTCGGGCCGGCGGCGAGGGCACGGACGGCGTCCGACGGCGCTTTCGGGTCCGTCCGCGCACGCCCTCGGGAAGACGGGCCCGCGGCTGTGGCGGGCGCCACTGCGCCCGCGTGACGCTCCCCACCCCGCTCCCTCCCGCGACGCCTCCCCCGGGGCCCCCGCCACCCCCGCCGCACCCCCTCCCGCCCGTGCGCCGTCCGCCCGACACCCCCTTTACACAGGGCTTATTCATCTTGGGGGCGGTCGCGGCGGGGGCCGTCCGGCCCTCGTCCCCGGGACGTTCGGCGTGCCATACTCCTTCACCATGACCGGCATTCACGCGACCAAGGCCCTGCGGGGCGCGGTGTTCACCGCGCTCGCCGTGCCGCTGGCCGCGTTCGGCCAGGTGGCGATCACCGGGCGCGCGCTGCCGCTCACCCTGGTCGCGGCGGCGAGTGTCGCGGTCTTCCTGCTGGCGGTGGTCCTCGACGGGGCGCGCCGCCGTTTCCTGTTGCTGTCCTCCGTGCTGGTGCCGGTGGAGCTGCTGCTGAACACGGCGTTCAACCTCGGTCAGGACGCCTGTGCGCGCCCGGCCCGCGGGGTGGACCTGCTGGTCTGCGGCGGCGACTCGGTCGGTGCCTCGGAGTGGTTCGCGCAGTGGACGCACGGTTCGGCCGGCCTGCTGCGCGTGCTGGTCCTGGCCGTGCACGTGGCGCTGGCGCTGGCCGCCGCGGCCTGGCTGCGCCTGGCGGACGCCGCGCTGAGCGGTGTCGCCGAGGCCCTGGAGGCGCTGGCCCGCCTGCTGCCCGCGCCTTGGCGCGCCCTGCTGCTGGCCGCCCGTCCGGGCTGCCCGGCCGCGCTGCTGCCGGCCGCCGGCACCGAGCCGGTCCGGCGCCGTCCGCAGGTGCTGCTGCTCTCCCCCGCTCCGCGTCGCGGCCCTCCGCAGCCGGCCTGCGCCCGCTGACGGACCGCTCCCGCCACGCCGTACGAAGTACGTAGTGCGCCGTGTGCCGCACGCCGTTCCGTCCGGGCGCCGCTGCCGCAGCTCGCCCACCCTGTGACCCGCATCCCGCCGTACCGCGCCGTGCCGTGCCGTGCTCTTCTCGCCACCGGCCGGGCGGACGGACGGGTGCCGAGGAGACGACGGATCCCGATGACCAGCACCCCTGACCCGAAGAAGAACGACACCACCGCCCGCGAGCGCCTCCAGCGGGCCCGGCGGGCCGAGGCCCGGTCGGCCAAGCGCCGCCGCGGCCTGACCGTCGCCGTGTCGGTGGCCGCCGCGGTGGCGGTGATCGCGGGCGGCACCGCCCTGGCGGTGTCCACCGCCTCGAAGGACGACGGCTCCGCGTCCGCCGCAGCCGTCGTCGCGCCCGCCCACACCTCCGCCACCGACGACACGGTCGTCGTGTACGGCAACGCCGACGCCCCGCACACGCTGGCCGTGTACGAGGACTTCCGCTGCCCGGTCTGCCAGGTGTTCGAGACCTCGGCGGGCCAGACCGTCCAGCAGCTCGCCGACCAGGGCGACTACAAGATCGAGTACCACCTGGCCACGTTCCTGGACAACAACCTGGGCGGCAGCGGCTCCAAGGCGGCGCTGGCCGCGGCGGGCGCGGCGCTGAACGAGGGCGTCGACAAGTTCAAGGCGTTCCACGACGTGCTGTACGCCAACCAGCCGTCCGAGACCGAGGACGGTTTCGGCGACGTCAACCACCTGCTCGACCTGGCCGGCCAGGTCCCGGGCCTGAAGACCGAGGCGTTCACCAAGGCCGTCACCGACGGCACCTACAAGGGCTGGGCGGCGAAGGTCTCCACCGCGTTCAACAAGAGCGGCGTCTCCGGCACCCCGACCGTCAAGCTGGACGGCAGGACCCTCGCCGTGATCGGCCAGGACGGCAAGCCGGTCACCGGCGAACAGTTCACCGCCCTGGTCCGGCAGACCACCGGCGGGTGACCCGATGACCTCCGCCACCCGCACCCCGGTCCCCGCCTCCCGCGGCCACGCCTGGACGCTGCTGCTGACCGGCCTGATCGGCCTGGCCGCCTCCGCCGTCCTCACCCTCGACAAGATCAAGCTGCTGCAGAACCCGGCCTACCAGCCCAGCTGCAACATCAACCCGATCATCAGCTGCGGCTCGATCATGCGCACCGCCCAGGCCGAGGCGTTCGGCTTCCCCAACCCGCTGATCGGCCTGGCCGCCTTCGGCGCCCTCTCCGCGATCGGCGCCGGCCTCCTCGCCGGCGCCGCGTACCGCCGCTGGTTCTGGCTCTCCCTCCAGGCCGGCACCCTCCTCGGCCTCGGCTTCGTCGCCTGGCTGATCGACCAGGCCCTGTACGAGATCGGCGCCCTCTGCCCCTACTGCATGGTCGTCTGGGCCGTCGTCCTCACCGCCTTCTGGTCCACCACCGTCCACAACCTCCGCACCGGCCTCCTCCCCGCCCCCGCCCCCGTCCGCCGCCTCGCCGCCCTCCGCCACCAGTGGCTCGTCCCCACCGCCGCCTACCTGGTGATCCTCCTCCTCATCCTGAACCGCTTCTGGTTCTACTGGTCGACCCTCCTCTGACCCCGTCCCAACCCGCCCCACCCCGACCGGCCCCCGCCCGCCCTCCGGCAGCAGGGGGCCGGTCGGGCAGGTTCCACGGTCCGTCCCCGGACCGGCGGGCCAAAGCCGTAGCCTGTGCCCCCGGATCGATCGACTCGGCGGGGGTGCCATGACTGGGGACGGTGCTGTGGACGGGAACGGACGGGCAACGGGGGAACCGACCTCCGAGGACAGCACCACGCGGAAGACGGCGGGCCCACCGCCGCCCCCCACCCACCTGGCACCGCCCCACCCCGCACCGCCTGCCCGGGCGCACGTCCCCCCGGAGCAGCCGGACCAGCCGGGCCGGCCGGGCCGGTGGCAGCGCGGGCGGCGGGCGATCGCGGGCGGACTGCTCGCGCTCGCACTGCTGCTCATCGCCCTGGTCTACGCCGCCGCCCGGGCCGCCCGGAACGGCGGACTGGTGGTGCTCATCGAGGTCTTCCACCACCCGCTGCCGTACGGCGCCGCGGTGCTGGCGCTGATCGTCCTCGCCGTCCTGGTCGGGTTCCGCTCCCGGGGGACGAGGGCGCTGCTGCTGGTCCCGATCCTCGGCGGCGCGCTGCTGGTCTCGCCCCTCGCCCTGTTCGGCTTCGGCAGCGCCCCGCACCGGACCGCGGACCGCCCGGCCCCCGGCCGATCCGACCGCAGCCTGGTGATCCACGAGGGCACCGCGGTGATCGATCCACTCTGGTGGGTCTCGGTGGACGTCGGCTCCGGCCTGACCGCGCACCGCTGGCGGGTCGGCTACTTCAACGGCGACGCCCCCGACAACGCCCTCGCCTCGGCCCAGTGGGACGGCCCCGACCGGATCAGGCTGGCCACCGAGGGCGGCGAGGTCTTCGTCGTCGCCCTCGACCCGGCGACCGGCCGCCCCGACCACCAGGTCCGGGCGGGCTGAGGGCCCGGCCCCGGAAGGCACCAGGTTTCTGGGATGTTCGCGGGCCGGGCGGCGGGAGGAGGGTGGTGACACCGGCCCGGGGGGCTTCTCGGGGCCGGGGTCGATGCGACAAGGGGGATCAACCCATGCGAACGTCGAGGGCGGTCGCCAGGCTGCCCACGGGGGCTTCCTGGCGGGCGAGTTGGGGCATCAGGTTGACGTCGCCCTCCCGGTACTCGATGTCCAGCATCCGGGGCAGCCAGGCGGCGCCGACGCCGTGCCGGAAGCTGCCGCCGACGTTGAACAGGGTGACCGGGTCCAGCAGGACGCCGGCCCAGACGTCGAACGGCAGGGTCCGGGCCAGGACGGGCGCGGCCTCCTCGAAGACGGCCACCGCGTCGCCGGCCCGCCGGGCCGCGTGCACCACCCGCCGCAGCGCCCCGCCGCCGGCCCCACCGCCGCCACCGCCACCGCCACCGCCGACACCACCGCCCGGGAACCGCCCCTGGTCCATCCGCCCCGCCCCTCCCCTGCCGCCGTAGCCGCCGATCCTGCCCCCGGCCACTGGACGCCGAATGAACGCGCAGGCCGGGGCGGAACGGCTAGAGCGCGGCGAGCAGTCGCTCGGTGGCGGTGTGCAGGCGCAGGGCGGCGGCGGGGTCGAAGGCGGGGGTGTCGGTGCGGACGCGGCGGCCTTCGAGGACGGCGGTGAGGCCGGGGGCGGGGTTGTCGAGGTGGGGGAGGATCTGGGCGACGGCTTCGGCGACGGGGCGTCCGTGGGTGCGCAGGCGGCGGACGTGGGCGGCGGTGGCGGGGTCGTACTCGCCGGCGAAGCTGGTGGCGGTGGGGCCGGGGTGGTTGACCACCTGGGGGACGTCGGGGTGCAGGTGGGCGAGGTGGGCGGCGAGCAGGTCGCAGAGGGCGCCGCCGTGGCCGAGGGCGCCGGTGCCGGGGTAGTCGTGGCGCAGTTGGAGGTCGTTCCAGCGGACGGGGCCGGTCTGGCCGGCGCCGCCGAAGTTGAGCACCACTGGGTTCGCGGCGCGCCGCAGCAGGGGCAGCAGGCCGTGCGAGAGCAGGTGGCGGCTGAGGTAGTAGAGGGCGAAGTTGCTCTCCAGGCCGTCGGCGGTCTCGGTCCGGGTGGAGCGGTGGTAGCGGGCGCCGAGGACGAGGACGTCCACCGCCGGGTAGTGGGTGGTGACGTGGTCGATCAGGCGGCGGTTCTCGGCGACGAGGCCGAGATCGGCGGTCAGGAAGCGGGCGCGTTCGCCGGCGCCCGCCCGGTCGGCTTCGGCGCGGAAGGCCGCGCCCTTGGCCGGGTCGGTCCCGACGACCAGGACCTGGTGTCCGCGCCGCAGGTAGGTGGTGGCGAGGGCGCGGCCGATGCCGTCCGTCCCGCCGGTGATCACTGCCGTGGCCATGGTTCCCCTCCGCTGCCCCAAGTGATTTGACACATCAAAGCATTGGGCGAGGCGCGATCGCAACTGCCCAGGCCGGGAGGCCAGTTGCCGACCCGACGAAGCGGCCGGGTAGGCTGGGCGGATGACCTCGACCCCGCCCCCGCCGTCCGCCGCCGCACCGGAGTTGGCGCGGTTGGAGGCGGCGCTGTCCGCGCTGGTCCGGTGGAGCGAGAGCCGGCACGTGCGCGCCGAGGTGGCCCGGCAGGCCGGGTGCGACATGCCGGCCAGCGCGCTGCGGCTGCTGGAGCACTTCGCGGCGGCGGGCCCGCAGCGGGTCTCCGACATCGCCGAGTGCCTGCGGGTGGACGTCTCGACGGTCTCGCTGCAGCTGCGCCGGCTGCGCGCCGACGCGCTGGTGGTCCGCCGCACCGACCCGGCCGACGGCCGGTCCGCCGTGATCGCGATCACCGAGGAGGGCCGCCGGGCGCTGGAACGGATCCGGTCCGCCCGCCGGGGCCTGCTGGCCGAGGCGTTCGGCGCCACCCCGCCCGAGCAACTCGGCCGGGCCGCCGACGTGTTGGGCCTGCTCCAGGAGCACATGCTGAGGGACCCGGCGCGGGAGGCCCGGTGACCGGGCGCCGACTCACCCCGGGCCTGACGGTGTTCGGGCCGGACAGCGCTCCCCCGCTGGTCCTGGTGCACGGCATCCGGCTGTCCGCCACGATGTGGCGCCCGCACGCCCGCCGGCTCGCCCCCGGGTTCCGGGTCAGCACCCCCGACCTGCCCTGCCACGGCGCCCTCGCCGACCGCCCGTTCACCCTGGACGCGGCCGTCGCCGCCGTCGACGCGGCCGTCCGGGAGGCGTACGAATCGACCGGGCGGCGCCCGCTGCTGGCCGGGATGTCGCTCGGCGGCTACGTCTCGCTCGCCCACGCCGCCCGCCACCCCGAGGGCCCGGCGGGGCTGCTCCTGCACGCCTGCACCGCCCGCACCACCGGCCGCCGGATCGGCCTGTACGCGGCTGCCGGGCGACTGAACGACCGCCTCGGGCACGAGCGTTCGGCCCGCCTCCAGGCCCGGGCGCTGCGCCGGATGCTGCCGCCGGAGTCGGCCGAAGCGGCCCTCGCCGGGGGCTTCCACCTGCCCGCGCTGAGCGCGGGCGTCGCCGAGCTGCGCCGGCACGACTTCCTCGCGCTGGCCGCCCGGCTGACCACGCCGACGCTGTTCCTCAACGGCCGCTCCGACCTGCCGTTCCGGGCCGACGAGCGCCGCTTCCTGGCCGCGGTCCGCGCCACCGGCACGCCCGCCCGGCTGTTCCACACCCCGGGCGGCCACCTGCTCAGCCTCGCCGACCCGGACCGCTTCGGCCTCCTGCTCCGCCGCGCCCACCGCCTGCTGCTGCCCGCGGCGGGCTGACGACTCGGAACCGACGACCGAGAGCTCAGGGCCGGGCCAGCCGGTACACCACCGCGCGCTGTCCGGGCCCGGGCGGCAGGTCCGGGTCGAGGAAGTCGGCCGCCGGGTCGTGCGCCATGCCGAGCCGCCGGGCGACCGCCCGCGAGGGCGCGTTGTCCGCGGCGATCAGTGCCAGGATCTCGGGCAGCCCCAACTCCTCGAAGGCGTAGTGGAGTACGGCCCGCCCGGCCTCGGTGGCGTAGCCGTGGCCCCAGGCGTCGCGGTGCAGTCGCCAGCCGGCCTCGATGCCGGTGACGGGCATTCCGTCGTCCACCGGGTCGAGCCCGGCGAAGCCCAGGAAGCGCTGCTCGGAGCGGAGTTCGACCGCCCACCAGCCCCAGCCGCGCTGGCCCAGCTCCGTCCGGAAGTGCTCCAGTGCGGCGGCGGCCTCCGCCCGGTCGAGCACCGGTCCGAGGTGGCGGCGCACCTCGGGGTCGGCGTTGAGCTCGGCCCACCGGTCCAGGTCGGTGTCCTTCCACTGGCGCAACAGCAGCCGTGGGGTGGCCAGTTCGCGGATCACCCGCATCGTCTCCACTTTCCTTCCGTCATCACCGGTCCGTTCAATCACCGACGAACAGCACCCAACTGCCGGGCGTGGCGGCGCACTCGGCGAGCATCCGCCCGAGGTCCTCGACCGCCTCCCGCTGCCCCGGCGTCCGGGCGAGCGCGGCCAGGGCGTCCAGTTCGGCGAGTGCCGCGCCCGCGTCCTGCTCGTTCAGCGCGGTGTCCCCGTAGGGGTTGACCCGGCCCAACCGGCCTTCGCCGTACGGAAGTCGGGACAGAACCAGGGCCAGCTCCTCCCCGTTCCGGTAGGAGCCGCGCAGCGGGCGGGAGCGGCGGTTCGGCCGCTCGGCGTACAGCTCGATCTCAATGCCCATCCCGGCCACCCCCGTTCGCACCCCGGACGGCCGGCACCCCGTCCACCGGAACTCGATCCGCCGGCACCCCCTCCGCCGGAGCTCGATCCGCCAGCACCTCGGCGGCCAGTCCGTCGGCGGCGTCCAGCACGGCCGCCAGGCTCTCCGGGTCGGTGCCGCCGAACGCGAAGAGCCGTTGCGCGCGGAGCTCGAACTCCGGTGGGGCACAGGGCAGTCGGCCGGCCTCGGCGATCGCGCCCTTCTCGTTGACCAGCCACTGCCCGGCCCGCGCGTGCAGGGCGTGCGCCAGCAGTCCGACGGCCCGGAACAGGCAGCCGGCGACGTATCCGGCGTCGCCGCGCTTGGCGCCCTTGCGGGCGTTGGCCAACGCGAAGGGGACCTCCCAGCCGGCGTCGGTTTCCACCGTCCGCGCCAACTCGGCCGGGAACTGCGCCACTTCTCCGCGCAGCGCGGCCAGTTCGCCGTCGGGGTCGGCCAGCACCCGGGCGAGCGCGAGTTCGCCGAGGTACGCGTAGGAGGGCACGCCGTACGGGTGCCCGGCCTGCTGGCCGCTGACGTACCGGCCGTGGCGGGCCTCGGCGGCGTAGTGGCGCACCCGCCGGACGTCCCGGTACAGCCAGTCGACCCGGGCGGGGCCGATGTCCAGCCAGGCGCCGCCGTCCACCCAGGGGCCCCAGTCGCCGGGTTCGGAGACCTCGACCGGTCGGCCGCAGAGTTCGGCGGCGGTCTCGCGCAGCGCGCCGGTGTCGAGCTCCCCGGGCCGGTAGTACAGGCCGAGGTCGTAGTCGGACCCGGGGCCGTGCGCCCCGCGCGCCCGGCTCCCGCCGAGGCAGACCCCGACCACCCCGGCGACCCGCGCCAGCCGCTCCGCGATCCGCTCCAGCTCTCCGGGCGCCAACTCGCCGTCCCCGGACTCCCGCACACCCTCGTCGTTGTCAGTCATCGCCCGCCACCCTGCCGTACCGCACCGCCCGCCGCCAGGCGTTTTCCGCCCCGGGCGTGTCACCCGGCGGCGGCCCACGGCAACGGAGCGCGCGGTGGGGGCGCCGCACCGCCCCCACCGCGCCGCCGGCCGCCGCCCGCGCGGCGGCCGGTTCGGATCCGGACGGAAGGCGGACCGCCCCCGTCTCGCGCGGTCCGCTTCCCGTCCGGTCCTGGTCCGACGGGCGCCCCGGGCGGTCGGCCCGGGGCACCCCTGCTGCCCGGGGCGGGATCAACCCGCCGAGCAGGCCACCCCGTTGAGGGTGAAGCCGGTCGCGGCGGCCGCGTTCCCGGTGTGGTCGGCCTGGAAGCCGAAGCTGGTGGAGCCCCCGGCCGGGATCGCCGCGTTGTACGCCAGGTTGCTGGCGCCGACCTGGCCGCCGGCCGGGCTGACGGTCGCGTTCCAGGCGTTGGTGACGGTCTGCCCGCCGGGCAGCGTGAAGGCCAGCCTCCAGCCGTTCACGGCGCTGGCGCCGGTGTTGGTGACGGTGATGTTCTCGGTCAGCCCGGTGTTCCAGGCGCTGACCTGGGCGCTCACCTTGCACCCGGCCCCGGCCGGCGGCACCGAGGTCGAGGGCGAGGGCGAGGAGGACGCCGAAGCCGAAGCGGAAGCGGACGGGGACGGCGAGCCGGAGCCGGTGCCGCCGAGCGCCGTCACCACCGCGTTGTAGGCGGCCTTCGGCTGGTAGTTGGCGTCGTACATGGTGGCCGCGCCGTAGCCGGAGAAGAAGTCCGGGATCCAGGAGTCCGGGTCGCCGACGCCCCACTGCGAGACGCCCACGCAACCGGCCACCGCGAGGCAGGAGTTGACCACGTAGGCGTAGTCGGTGGCCTGCTGCGCGAGGTTGGCGGCACTGGCCGGGACGGGCATCCGGTCGTCGAGTTCGGTGATGGCGACGTTCACGCCGAGCGCGGTGAAGCGCTGGATGTTGGCCTTCAGGCTGCCGGGCACCTGGCCGACGATGAAGTGGCTCTCGAAGCCGACGCCGTCGATCGGCACGCCCTGCTGCTTGAGCGAGGAGACCAGCTGGTACATGGCGTCGCTCTTCGCGCCCAGGCCCTCGATGTTGTAGTCGTTCAGGTAGAGCTTGGCGTTCGGGTCGGCGGCGTGCGCGGTGCGCAGCGCGTCGGCGATGTAGCCGGTGCCCATCGCGTTGTAGAAGGCGTCGGCGCGCAGCGTGCCGTCCTCGTTGAAGGGCTCGTTGACGACGTCCCAGGAGTAGACCTGGCCCTTGTAGTGGGTGGCCTCGGTGGTGACGTGGTTCTCCATCGCGGCCTGCACCTGGTTGGCGGGCAGGTTGCCGACCCAGGAGGGGAGTTGGCTGTGCCAGACCAGGGTGTGGCCGCGGACCCGCATGCTGTGGGCCTTGGCGAAGGAGACGATCTGGTCGCCGGGGCCGAAGTTGAAGTTCCCGGCGGAGGGTTCGGTGGTGTCCCACTTCATCTCGTTGCCGGGGGTGACCACGTCGAACTGGGCGCCGGCGATGGCGGTGATGGTGGAGCTGTTCAGGTTGGACTGGGTCAGGGCGGTGCCGAAGTAGCTGCCCTTGGCCTCGGCGAGGTCGCGCAGCGTGGTGCCGGCGGCGCCGGCCGGGCCGCTGCCGACGGTGGCGGCGGCCAGCAGTCCGCCGGCGGCGGCGAGGGCGAGCGCGGCGAGGGCTCGCCCGGGACGGCGTGCTGCGTGCGACTGTGCAGCCATGGTTCGTCCTTCCGGGGGGGGTGGGTGGGGTGCCCGGACCGTACGGCGGGCCGCGCGGGCCCGGCAACGACGGGCCGGACGGCCCCGACTCCCCGGGCCACCCACCGGGTTCCGAAAATTTCGAAGGACGTTCGACTCTCGTTCGACGCCCACTGCTCCGACCTGCGGCGGAATACCGAAACGACGAAGCGGCCGCGGGCCCGGGCCACCGGGCCTGCGGCCGCCCCGAGCGGCCGAGCGGACGAGAAAGTTACAGCTCCCGCGCGCCGGCCAGCTCCTTGCCCATGCAGACGCTCTGCTCGTGGTCCTTGTAGTAGCCGAACTTGCCGATCTCGGCGTAGCCCTCGGAGACGTAGAGCGCGATCGCCTCGGGCTGCAGGGTGCCGGTCTCCAGCACCAGCCTGGTCCGGCCGGCGGCGACGGCGCTGGCCTCCAGGTGGCGCAGCACGGCGCGGGCGTGGCCCCGGCCGCGGGCCTCGGGGACGACGTACATCCGCTTGAGTTCGGCGTCGCCGTCGCGCAGGCCGTCGGCGTCGCGCTCCTTGGCGCGCCATCCGCCGCAGGCCACCGGCCGGCCGTCGTCCTGGTAGCCGATCACGAACAGCCCGGCGGGCGGGTCGAAGTGGTCGGCGTGGATGGCGGTCTGGTCGCCGTCGCCGTACCGGCGGACGTACTCCTGCTGGACGTCGGCGGCGAGTTGCTGGGCGTCGGGGTGACCGAAGCCGGTGGTGCGGATCTCCATGACGGCCAAGGGTACGGGCCCGCCCCGACCTGCGGTGGCGGGCCCGTACCGGGCGCCGGACCGGCGGCGAACCAGCCGCGGGCCGGCCGCCGGTCAGCGGCGGGTGAGGCGGGCGACCAGCTCGTCCTTGCCGAACATCCGGGCCGCGTCGAGGGCGGAGGGGGCGCCGGCGGTCGGGTCGGCGCCGTGGGCGAGCAGGGCGTCGACGACCTCGGTGGCGCCCTTGAAGACGGCGCCGGCCAGCGGGGTCTGGCCGTGGTCGTTGGCCCGGTCGGCCTGGGCGCCGCGCTCCAGCAGCGCGGTGACGGCGGCGGCGTGGCCGTGGTAGGCGGCGAGCATCAGCAGGGTGTCGCCGCGGTCGTTGGTGAGTTCGACGGGGGTGCCGGCGTCGAGGTAGGCGGCGAGCAGCGCGGCGTCGCCGGTGCGGGCGGCGTCGAAGAGCCGTCCGGCGAGCTCGATCACCTCCTCGTCGACGCCGGTGCCGACGGTGGTGGGGTCGGCCTGCACGGTGGGGTCGGTCATCGGGGGTGTTCCGCCTTCCGGGTCAGCGGCCGTACGCGCCGTACGGACCGTCACGCGTCCGGCCGTCCGGGCCGGCCCGCGTCTGGTCGTGCCACCGCGAACGCTAGCGGACGGCGCCGGGCCGCGGTGCGGTACCGCCGTACGGGCGAATTCCGGATGGGCGGGGCGCGGCCGCGCCCGGCGCGGGGACGCCTGAGTGCGCCGGTGCGATCCACTGGCCCTGTGCGCGACCGAACAGCGGGACGTATACCGCCGATGCGGGTGCCCGGGTGAGATCCACCCGTTTGCCGCCCCCCATCATCTATTACTTTTTGTCACCATTGAGGCACTTTCTGTTACATCGTCCCGCCCCTCGTGAGGAGCAATCCCGTGATTCTCTCCATCTCCGGCATCGTCCTGTTCGGCGTGATCGCCTTCCTGTTCTTCCGCCGGGACGGCTTGAAGATCTCGCACGCCCTGGTGTGCGCGCTGTTCGGCTTCTACGTCGCGGGCTCCTCGATCGCCCCGAGCATCCAGGCGGGCGGCGCGAGCCTGGCCAGCCTGATCGGCGGCCTGAAGTTCTGAGCGGTCCCTGCTCCTTACGGCCCGGGCGCGGAGATCCCACCGCCCCGGGCCTTCTGCCACCCCCGTCCCCTCCCCCGCAGTCCCCACCGCAGCCCCCTGCCCCCGGAGCCCGCATGTCCCTCACCCGCCACTTCTCCCGCGGCCGCGAGATGGCCCGCAGCGCCGGCGACCACGCCGCCGACGTCTTCGCGCCGCTGACCCTGATCGGCCGCGGCCTGCGCAGCCACGCCGACTGGGCGAAGGCCCGCTGGGCGGCCACCCCGAAGGAGCGGCGCGGCCCGACGCTGCTGGTAGGCGCGGCCGTGGTGCTCGGCGTCTTCCTGCTGCCGCACGGCCCGCTGCTGGCGATCGTCGCGCTGCTCGCCTCGGCCGCCTGGGTCGGCCGCCGCCCGAAGACCCCGGCCGAGCCCGCACCGGACCCGGCCGACACCAAGCTGCCCGCCCTGTACGCGGCGCTCACCCCGTACTTCGGCGGCTTCGACGACCCGGGCGCGCCGTACCGGCCGGAGGGCGACTGGAAGGCGGCGTTCGGCGACTGGGAGTTCGACCAGGACGGCCGGCTGGCCGCGCTGGAGATCGGCTACCCGGCGTACTTCACCGACACCGAGCCGTCCGCCCGGGCCCGGATCGAGCAGGTGGTGCAGGGCAAGGCGGGGCGCTCCCGGGAGTACCGCTTCGACTGGGACGAGGAGTCCAACCGGCTGCGGGTGACGGCGCTGGCGCCGCTGCCGGCCGACATCGCGGCGCAGCGCTTCGTGACGGCGCCGGGCGAGATCGTGCTGGGCTTCACCGACGGCGAGGGCAGCCGGCGCACCATCCCGGTCGAGCAGGGCGGCGTCACCGAGCAGCAGCCGCCGGTGGTGTGGCGGGTCGGGCCGCGCTCGGCCGAGCCGCACCTGCTGGCGCTGGGCGCGCCGGGCCACGGCACCTCGACGCTGCTGCGCTCGATCGCGCTGCAGGCGCTGCCGCACGGCGACCTGGTGGTGGTGGACGGGGCGAGCACCGGCGAGCACGCCTGCCTGGTGAACCGTCCGGGCGTGCACACGGTGGAGACCAGCCTGCACGGGGCGCTCGCCGCGCTGGAGTGGTGCGCGCAGGAGACCGAGCGCCGGCTGGTCGCGCTGAACGCCGCCCGGCACCACGGGCTGGCGGCGCCCGCCGACGTGACCCGGCCGCTGTGGATCCTGCTGGACCGGGTCACCGAGCTGTCCGAGCTGGCGCACGCCGAGGGCCGCACCGACCCGCAGGAGCTGCTGGAGGTGCCGTTGCGGCACGGCCGGGCGGCCCGCGTGACGGTGGTGTTCGCGGACGGGCTGGACGCGCTCGGCCGGATCTCGCCGACCGTCCGCACCTGCGCCCGGGCCCGGGTGGTGCTCGGCCCGGTGAACGCCGAGTCCGGCCCGGCCGCGCTGGGCGGCCCGCTGGACATCGCGCCCGCCGCGCACACCCCGCCCGGCCGCGGCTACGCCCGGATCGGCACCACCGGGCCGGTCCGGCTGCAGGTCCCGGTGACCGTCGACCCGCTGGACGAGGACGCCCCGGAGCAGCTGCGGGACGCGGTGGCCGCGCTGCTCCCGCACCGCGCCCCGCGGACGGCGGCGCCCGCCGAGGCCCCGGTCTCGGCTTCGCTCGCGGGCGAGCCCGCCGGGGCGACCCGGATCGGCGACGCGTCGCCGGTGCCGCCCGTCCCGCCGCTGCCGCCCGCGCAGGCTCCGGCCGGGCCGGCCGACCTGACCAAGGAGGCGCTGCCGGAGGCCGCTCCGGTCCGCTCGCGGCCGGTCTGGTAGGAATTGCCGGTGGCGGAGCGGGTCCGGAGGCGCCGGTCGGACCGGCGAACCCGGACGGACCATACGTGCACAAAATGTGACACGCCGGGTGATAACACCGCTCAGATGTGACAAAACGGGCGACCATGGGTACAAACAGGGGCGGCACGACAGGCGACGTATGTCCCGACCGGGAATCTTCGTCAAAGGTCGGGCGTTGGACCCATCGACGAAGACAGCGACCACTAGTCCTGTGTGGGCAAGAAGCCCGGGAGGCACGATTCATGAGCGAGCGAGCTCTCCGCGGCACGCGACTCGGGGCGACCAGCTACGAGACCGACCGCGGCATTGACCTGGCACCGCGCCAGACCGTCGAGTACGCATGTCAGAACGGACACCGGTTCGAGGTCCCGTTCTCGGTCGAGGCGGAGATCCCCGTGGTGTGGGAGTGCCGTTTCTGCGGCCAGGAGGCGGCCCTCCTCGACGGCGAGGAGCCGGAGGAGAAGAAGACCAAGCCCACCCGCACCCACTGGGACATGCTGATGGAGCGCCGGACCCGCGAGGAGCTGGAGGAGGTCCTGGCCGAGCGCCTGGCCGTCCTGCGCTCCGGCGGGATGAACCTGGCGATCCACCCGCGCGACTCGCGCAAGTCCGCCTGACGCGGACCGGCGCACGCCGCACCGAAGAGCACCAACGCCGAAGGGCCCCGGTTCCCCGCCGGGGCCCTTCGGCGTTCCCGCCTGTCACGCACGCCGGACTGGCGCAAGACAAACCGCCGGTGTCAGGGCGCGATCGGCGGCCGGTAGTCGGTGTCCGGGCCGGACGGGCCGCGCGGGCCGGTCGGCGGGTCGACGACCTCGCCCTGGACGACCTTGCCGTCGGGGCGGTGGATCCGCAGCTGCTCCTGCAGCCGCACCGCGTCGGCGAACCGGTCCGCGCCGACCGGGGAGGTGGAGCGCAGCGCCGAGCCGCTGATCCGGCGGCCGACGGCGCGCCACAGGGCGCGGGTGGGCGGCAGCAGGAAGGTCGCGGCGAGCAGGTCGGAGAGGAAGCCGGGGATCATCAGCAGGACGCCGGCCAGCACCGTCATCGACGTGCCGGTCTGCGGCTGCGCGGACTGCGGGTCCCTGGACAGCTCGACGGCCGCCCGGAACGCCCGCGCCCCGGCGCGCTTGATCAGCGTGCCGCCCAGGAAGACGCCGCCGACCAGCAGCAGCAGGGTGAGGAACCAGCCGATCCAGCCGGCCACCACCGTGACCAGCCAGATCTCCAGCACCAGCCAGGCCACGGTCAGCAGCGGCACGGTTCGGGCGAGCCGGCCGCGGCGGGCCGGGCGGGCCGGGGTTGCTTGCTGGGACACGGTACGGATCCACTCCATCGCGGTGCTCTCCGCGGCGGCCGGCCTCTCCGGCCGCGTCCACGGCACCACCCAGCACAACGGCCCCGGGGCCCGCCGTGTTCCTCGGCGCGCCCCGGGGCCGTCGCCCCGCCGCTGCTCAGACCGTGTGCGCGGCCTCGCTCGCGGTCTCGCTCGCGGCCCCGGCCCCGGCCTTCCGGGCGGCCCGGCGCCGGCGCACCCCGCCGGCCACCACGAACGCGCAGGCCAGCACGCCGCCGAGGGCCAGCGCCCACTCGGGCGCGGCGCCGACCCGGTCCGCGACGGTCTTGCCGTCGCGCAGCGGCACCAGCGCGCTCAGCACGGCCTGCTCCATCTCGCCGGTGCGCTGCTGCACGGTGCCGTCGGGGGCGATCACCGCGGAGACGCCGCTGGTCGCCGCGATCAGCACCGCCCGCCCGTGCTCGACGGCCCGCAGCCGGGACATCGCGAGCTGCTGCTCGGTCTGGCCGGTGTTGTTGTAGGTGGCGTTGTTGGTCTGCACGACCAGGATCCGGCCGCCGTCGTTGACGGTGTCGCGGACGATCCCGTCGTACGCCACCTCGAAGCAGATCACGTCGCCGATCCGGACCGGGCCGAGCTGCATGACGCCGTTGTGGTCGCCGGGGTAGAAGTCGCGGGCGACCCGCTGCAGGCGGCTGATCACCTTGGACAGCTCCTGCCGGAACGGCACGTACTCGCCGAACGGCACCGGGTGCTGCTTGGTGTAGGAGGCGCCGGGGCCGGTCGCCGGGTCCCAGACGATGCCCTCGTTCTGGACGTGCTGGGCGTCGGGGCCGTCGACCAGGGCGCCGACCAGGGTGGGCACGCCGACCGCCTTGACCGCCTCGTCGATCCGGGCGTACGCCGCCGGGTCGGTGAACGGGTCGAGGTCGGAGGCGTTCTCCGGCCAGATCACCACGTCGGGCTTGGCGGTCTTGCCGGCCGCGACGTCGGCGGCGAGCTTCTCGGTGGCGGTGGCGTGGTTGTCCAGCACCTCCATCGGGCGGCCCAGGAAGTCCATGCCGGGGCGGTCCACGTTGCCCTGGACGAGGGCGACCTTCACGGTGTCGTCGGCCGAGGTCGGCACCGGCACCGCGTAGCCGACCAGCACCAGCGCGACGGCGCCGACCGCGCCGGCCGCGGTGCGCCACGGCAGTTCGGTGTCGGTGCGCCGGGCGCGGGCCGCGGAGAGCACCGCCCAGGCCAGCAGGGTGCCGCTGGCGGCGACCGCGAAGGTCACCAGCGGGGCGCCGCCGAGCGCGGCCAGCGGCGTGAACGGGCTGGCGGTGTTGGCGAACGCCAGCCGGCCCCAGGGGAAGCCGCCGAACGGCAGCCGGTCGCGCATCCACTCCTGGGTGACCCAGAGCATCGCGCCCCACAGCGGCCAGCCGCGCAGCTTCGAGGTCAGCGCCAGGCCGGCGCCCATCAGCGCCAGGAACAGTGCCTCGATCAGCGACAGGCCGACCGTGGCGTCCCAGCCGACCGGGCGCAGCCAGGACAGCAGCACCACGAAGAACGGCACGCCGAACGCGAAGCCCAGCCAGGCGCCGTGCCGGGCCCGGCGGCCGCGGGTCAGCAGGGCCAGCGCGGCCACCGCGAGGATCGACAGCGGCCACAGGTCGTAGGGCGGGAAGGCGAGGGCCAGGGCGAGGCCGGAGAGCGCGGCCAGGCCGGTCCGGGCCCACCAGCCCCGGCGGCCGCCGCGGGCGGGGGCGGAGGCCGGGGCCGCCGGGGCCTCCGCGGCCGCCGGCTCCTCCTCGTGCCGTTCGCCCTGCTCGTGCGAAACGGGCAGTGCCACCTGCGCACCACCTCTCTACCTCGGGATCGTCTCCGCGCGCGCGAAGGGACCCGCGGGTCCCACCTCGTTCGACGTCCCAGGAAAGGTACCTCACTCCCCCGCCGGCCCCGGCAGGCCGACGGCCCGTCAGCGGGCGGACGGGCCGTGCGGCGGTGCGGGGTCAGCGGAACAGCCGGCCCGGTCTGGAGCGGTCGCGCAGCGCGGCGAAGCGCTTGACCAGGACGGGGTGGGAGGAGACGGCGTTGGCGACGAAGGCGAAGAAGCCGCGCTCGGTGGCGCCGCGGTCGGCCATCGCGTCGAAGTCGACCCGGGGGTAGAGGTAGCGGCCGGCGGCGAGCACGGTCGTGCCGCGGGAGCCGTCCGGGGTGAGGCTGTAGCCGTGGTTGTCGGCGGTGTACTCCTGGGCCCGGGAGAGGGTGGCCCCGGCGACGGGCAGCACCGAGCTGATCGAGGAGAGCAGCATCCGCAGGTAGCTGGTGTGGCCGGCCGCGATGTGCCCGACCTCGTGGCCGAGCACGAAGCGGAAGCCCTCCGGGTCGCGCAGCCGGCCGCCGACCTCGAACAGGTCGGAGTTGAAGACCACGAACCGGCGCTGCCCGTGGCCGGAGGCGAAGGCGTTCAGCACGCCGTTGCCGAGCACCACGAAGCCCTCCGGGACCTTGCGCAGCCCGTACGCCTTGGCGGCCTCGACGAGCATGGCGTGCGCCTCGGGGAACTGCTCGGGGGTGATCCGCACCCCGGACAGCCGCTGCTGGGCGTAGAGCATGCCGCGGCTGAGGAACACCCCGACACCGGCCAGCAGGACCAGTCCGGCGACGGCGGTCAGCTGGGGCGGACCGTACACCGGGACGGTCACCGACGCGGCGATCACCACGGCGGTGAACACCCACACCAGGGGCATCTCCCAGGTGTGCTTGACGATCGGCCCGCCCGGCAGGCCGCCCTCCGTCCTCCTCCTGACCGGCCCAGCCCCGCCCGTGCCCGGCAGCGGCCCCGGGTCCCAGCTCGTGTTCGTGATCGGTCTCGCACCATCGTCAGTAGTAGCCATGCGGCCATCCGAATGGCCCGCCCGGCGCCGCGCCGAGCCCAGGTGGGCCGTTCGGGTGAAATCCGCCGCTCCCGGGAACTCCGGGGTTTCAGGAGCGGTGGACGGTGCGGCCCCGGACGACGGTGCGCAGGCAGGTGGGAAGCGGCTCGCCGGGGGTGAGGTCGGGCAGGCCGGGGGTGCCGGAGCGGGGGTCGGTGGACCAGCCGGCGACCCGGCTGTCGGGGGCCTGGACGACCAGGTCGCCGGTGGCCCAGACCGCGTAGGAGGCGAGCGCGCCGGGGACGAGCACGCCATCGGTGTCGTGGCCCAGCGCCCGGTGGCCGCCCCGGGTGTGGGCGGTGAAGGCGGCGCGGACCGAGATCCGGTGCTCGGGGGTGCGGTGGAAGGCGGCGGCCCGGACGGTGCCCCAGGGGTCGAGCGGGGTGACCGGGGCGTCGGAGCCGAAGGCCAGCGGGACGCCGGTGCGCAGCATCGCCGCGTAGGGGTTGAGCGCGGCGGCGCGCTCGGCGCCGAGCCGGGCGGCGTACATGCCGTCGGGGCCGCCCCAGGCGGCGTCGAAGGCGGGCTGGACGGAGGCGGTGAGACCGAGTTCGGCGAACGCGGCGAGCGTCTCGTAGCCGAGCGCCTCGGCGTGCTCGACCCGGTGCCGGGCGGCCTTGACCCGGTCGAGGCCGAGCTGGTCGGCGGCGGCCCGGACGCCCTCGACGACGGCGGTGAGCGCGGCGTCGCCGATGGCGTGGAAGCCGGCCTGCAGGCCGGCCTCGGTGCAGGCGGTGACGTGCTCGGCGATCTCGGCGGCGGTGAGGTAGGCGGTGCCGGTGTGCGGGGCGTCGGCGTAGGGGTCGTGCAGGCAGGCGGTGTGCGAGCCGAGGGCGCCGTCGACGAAGAGGTCGCCGCCGGCGCCGACCGCGCCGAGGCGCTTGGCGGTGGCGACGCCCTCGGGGCCGAGTTCGCCCCAGTAGCCGTAGACCTCGGGCCCGTCGGTCTCGGCGGCGAGGGCGAGCAGCGCGGCGAGGTCCTCGGCGGAGGAGATCTGCGGGCCGGCGCACTCGTGCAGGGTGCCGATGCCGAGTGCGGCGGCCCGGCGCAGGGTGGCCTGCTGGGCGTCGCGGCGCTGGAGCGGCGTGAGGTGGGCCAGCGCGGCCTGCCGGACGGCGTGGTGGGCGTCGCGGGTGAGCGGGCCGGCGGCGTCGTGGCCGGGGAGCGTGTCCAGGCCGGGGACGAGGGCGCGCAGCGCGCTGGTGGCGAGCGCGGAGTGCACGTCGGTGCGGGAGAGGTAGAGCGGGGCGCCGCCGGCGGCCGCGTCGAGCTCGGCGAGGGAGGGGGCGCGGTGCTCGGGCCAGCGGGTCTCGTCCCAGCCGTGGCCGATCAGGGCGCCGCCGGTGTGGCTCGCGCCGAACGCGCCGATCCGGTCCAGGGCCTCGGCGAGCGAGGCGCTGCCGGTGAGGTCGAGGCCGGTGAGCGCGAGGCCGGTGGAGGTGGCGTGCACGTGGGCGTCGACGAAGGCGGGGGTGACCAGGGCGCCGGCCAGTTCGACGATCTCGTCGGCGCTGTCGGCGTACGCCTCGGCGGCGCCGTCGCTGCCGACCCAGGCGATGTGCTGCCCCTCGACCAGCATGGCGGTGGCGAAGGGGTCGGCGGGGCTGTAGACGTTGCCGCCGCGCAGCAGCACGGTCCGGTCGGTGCGTTCGGTCATGGCGTCCAGTCTCGCACCGCGGGCACCGGGGCCCGGACCGGGGCCGGGGCGCCGGTCAGAGCTTGGGCGGGCGGGCCTCGTACGGGGTGGAGAGGACGACGGTGGTGCGGGTGGAGACGCCGGCGGCGGTGCGGATCCGGGCCAGCAGGTCCTCCAGGTCGCCGGGGCCGGGGACGCGGACCTTGAGGATGTAGTTCTCGTCGCCGGCGACGCTGTGGCACGCCTCGATCTCGGGGAGGGCGACCAGGCGCTCGGGGGTGTCGTCGGGGGCGCTGGGGTCGAAGGGCTTGACCGAGATGAACGCGGTGAGCGCCAGGTCGACCGCCTCGGGGTCGACGATCGCGGTGTAGCCGCGGATGACGCCGCGCTGTTCGAGGCGGCGCACCCGCTGGTGCACGGCCGAGGTGGACAGGCCGGTGGCCTTGCCCAGGTCGGTGTAGCTCATCCGTCCGTCCTGTAGCAGCAGCTGGACGATGCGCTGGTCTAGTTCCTCCACAAGGCGTCAACCTACTCGATCGCGCCGGGGCCGCGCAGGCGGCGCCGGGGGGCGCATCCGGGGGGCACATGCCAAGGGAATGTGGCGAGGAACACCGCCGGTGCATCACCGTGCGCCGGAGCGCAGGGTTATGACACCCCGTCACTGGGAAGTGCTGCTGGTGGCCCGGACGACGAAGATTCCGGCCCGATCCAAGGGGGATCACCATGCCTTCCACCGACCTGCGTTCCGACGTCGAGGACGAACCCGGCGCGCCCGAGGCGCCCTTCGGGGCGGACTCGGGCGCGGCCGACACCTGGGAGAGCGTCCGGGTGCAGTGCCCGGTCTGCGACCGCCCGATCGCCCTGATCGGGGACGAGGAGCGCCTGCCGCAGCACGCGGTGCTGACCTCCGCCTGGAACCCGTTCCAGCCGGCCATCTGCCGGGGCACCGGCGCGCCGACCGCCGAGCTGCCGGAGTTCGAGGAGCTCCCGGCGCGGGACGGGACGGACAACCTGGTGGCGCTGCCGGGCGCGCTGGACTGGCGGACCCAGCCGTTCTCGCACGCCGGGGCCCACCGCGCGGTGCGCGCGCTCGTGCCCGCGCAGCGCGACCGCCGCGCGGCCTGAGCCCGGGCCGGGCCCGGCCCGGGACGGCCCGGGCGCCGACTGGGCCGTGACGCCCGCCCGGTTCCGTCGCGAGGCCCGTTCCGCGGTTCACCGAGAGCCGGACCGCCCCACCGGTCCGACGTCCTGGCGAGGGCACCGTCCGCGGTGCCCTCCGGGAGCAGCCCCCGTACGTCCGAGCCCGCCCGGGCCGGACCCGTACCCTGGCCGGATGGATCCCGCCGCCCCCGTCCCGCCCGCGCTGGCCGCCGCCCTGCTCGCGCTGCCGCCCTCGCTGGGGCCGGTGCGGCTGGTCGCGGTGGACGGGCACGCGGGCTCCGGCAAGACGACGCTGGCGGGGCGGCTGTCCGCCGCGCTCGGCGGGGCGCCGGTGGTGCACCTGGACAACCTGGCGACGCACCGGGAGCCGTTCGGCTGGACGGAGCGGCTGCGCGCGCAGGTGCTGGAGCCGCTGGCGCGCGGCGCGGCCGGGCGGCACGCGGTGTACGACTGGTCGGCGGGGGCCTTCGGCGGCGACCGGGAGGTGCCGGTGGCGCCGGTGGTGCTGCTGGAGGGGGTCGGCGCGGGCCGGCGGGCGGTGCGGCCGCACCTGGCGGCGCTGCTGTGGATGGAGTTGGACCAGGCGGCCGCGCGGGCCCGCGGGGAGCTGCGGGACGGTCCGGAACTGGCCGAGTTCTGGGCGGGTTGGGCGTGTGCGGAACAGGCGCACTTCGCGGCCGATCCGAGCCGTCCGCACGCCGACGTCCGGATCGACGGGGTCACCGGGCGAATCCTTCGGAGCACCCTGAGTGAACCGCGTAGACCGCTCTTGACCTGCGACATCATCAGGATTTAAGTTCTGCCTGTCGCGGAAATCAGTTGAATCCGCAACCACAGACACGGCGTCTCCGGTTTGTTCCCCCGTGAGCCGGAGGCGCCGTCCTGCCCTCTCCCCGGGCGCCCGCCGCGTGCCGGGATGCGATCGTCTCGCGCCATTCGAACCGCGCGGCACCCTTACGGATCAGCGCCGCGCCGGTACCATGCCACGCAGGCGCGCAGAGGTAGCGCCCCGATGGTTCTGGCGGGGGGCGTCAGTGACGGTGGAGAGTTCCGGCGGCAAGGGTCCCGCCGCGGCGGGTCCGGATCCGGACGCCGACCGCGCCTGGTCGCGCGCCATGGACGCCTACACGGCCGGTTCGTACGCCCGCGCGGAGGAGGAGTTCCGCGCCGCGGTCTACACCGACCCGGGCATGGCCGACGCCTGGCTCGGCCTGCACGCGCTGCGCAGCGACACCGCGGGCGCGCTGCTGGCGATGCAGCGGCACCGCGACCGGTTCGGCGAGCAGCGCGAGCGGCACCGCCGCCCGCTCAGTTCCTGGTACTGGCTGGGCTGGTGGGTGCAGCCGGTGCTGGAGACCCCGCAGGACCTGGCGCTGGCGCACGCCTCGCACTGGCTGGACGGCCGCCACCTGGCCGAGCTGGACCAGGCCCTGACGCTGTGCCCGCCGCCGGAGCGGGAACCCGCGGTGCGGTTCCTGCACGCCTGCCGCGCCTACCTGTTGAAGGACTGGGAGCAGCTGGTCCGGGAGACCGACCGGCTGCTGGACGACCCGCTGCTGGGCATCGAGGCCGGCCTGTTCGCCGGGATGGCCCGGGTCCGGCTCGACATGTGCGCGCAGGCCCAGCGCCCGCTGGCCGCCTCGCTGGCGCGCTGCCGCTCCGAGCAGCCGCAGCGCAAGGAGCTGCGCTACTGGCTGGCCCGGGCGTACGAGGGCGCGGGGCGCAGCGCGGCGGCGCTGCCGCTGTACCGGGCGGTGCACCGGGCGGACCCGGCGTTCATGGACACCGAGCAGCGGCTGGCGGCGATCGCGGCCGAGGACGGGCTGCTGGACGGCGAGGAGTTCGGCGGCTACCGGGGCGCGGCGGCGGTTCCGCTGGAGACGCTGGACGATTTCGGCGAGCTGGGCGAGCCGAGCGGGTACGGCGAACCGGGCGCGCCGGGCGGCGGGTTCGGCGCGCCGGGGCCGTTCGAGGAGCCGGGCGCGCCGGTGGAGTTCCGCGGCGGTTCGGGCGGGGTCAGCGAGGAGGCGTGCGCCGAGGACGACGGCCCGGCGCCGGCCGAGGCCGGGCGGGCGCAGCTGGCCGAACGGGCCTCCGGCGCCTCGGCGTTGCCACCGCGGCCGGGCAACTGGCCCGCCGCGCAGGCGGTTCCGGCGGCGGGTCCGAACCCGGCGCCGGCCGCCCGGCTGGAACTGGACCAGGCGCTGGCCGAGTTGGAGGCGATGGTCGGCCTGGACCCGGTGAAGCGGCAGGTGCGGGCGCTGTCCGCGCAGCTGCGGATGGCCCGGCTGCGGGCGGACCGCGGCCTGCCGGTGCAGCCGCCGAAGCGGCACTTCGTGTTCTCCGGCCCGTCCGGCACCGGCAAGACCACGGTGGCGCGGATCCTCGGCCGGGTCTTCCACGCCCTCGGACTGCTCTCCGGCGACCACCTGGTGGAGGCCCAACGAGCCGACCTGGTGGGCGAGTTCCTGGGGCAGACGGCGGTGAAGGCGAACGAGCTGATCGACTCGGCGCTGGACGGCGTGCTGTTCATAGACGAGGCGTACTCGCTGGCCAACTCGGGCTACAGCAAGGGCGACGCGTACGGCGACGAGGCGCTGCAGGTGCTGCTGAAGCGGGCCGAGGACAACCGGGACCGATTGGTCGTCATCCTCGCGGGGTACCCGGACGGCATGAATCGACTGCTGGCAACGAACCCGGGGCTGAACTCCCGATTCACCACCCGGGTCGACTTCCCCTCCTACCGGCCCGCCGAACTGACCGACATCGGCCTGCAGTTGGCGCGGGCCGACGGCGACGGCTGGGACGTGGACGCGACCGAGGAGCTGTCCTCGATCTGCGGGCACGTGGTCACCGAGGGCTGGATCGACCAGCTCGGCAACGGCCGCTTCGTCCGCACCCTGTACGAGAAGTCCTGCGCGTACCGGGACCTGCGGCTCTCCGGCCAGCGCGGCACCCCCTCCCGGGAGGACCTGGCCACGCTGCGCCTGCCGGACCTGCTGCAGGCGTACGGCGAGCTGATCGACGGCCGCCAGTGAGCGGCCCGCGGGAGGGCCGGCCGGAGCGGCCGGAGGACGTGAGGGGCACGGACGACGTGGGTGACGTGAAGAACGTGAAGAACGCGAACGACGTGGAGAACGCGAACGACGTGGAGGACGCGGACGACGTGGCGGGCGCGGGCGTGCCGGCGCCGCGCCGGGCGGCGGAGCGGGCGGCGGACGGGCCGCGCGCGGTCCGGTCGGCGCGGCGGGTGCCCTGGTACGTCTCGCTGCCGGTCACGCTGGCCGTGATCGCGGCGCTGTTCCTGGCGATGGGGAACCTGGGCTGGCTGCCGGGCCTGCCGAACCCGTTCGCCGAGAAGACGGTCGACCGCAGCCAGCCCGCGGTCCTCAAGTCGGTGCGGGACATGAGCCGTTACAACGCGGCGACCGGCGACTTCCAGGTCATCGTGGACCTCGCCAACGAGGCCAGGTTCCTGCCGTCGGCGATCCTGGGCACCCGCAGCCTGTACGTGGGCGCGGGCAGCGTCGAGGCGTACGTGGACCTCGGGAAGCTCGGGGCGGACGCGGTGCACGTCTCCGAGGACCGGCGGACGGCGTCCATCACCATCCCGCACGGGCAGCTCGCCGGGGCGGCGCTCGACGTGAAGCGCTCGTACATGTACTCGCAGGAGCGCGGCCTGTTCGACCGGCTCGGCGACCTGTTCTCGTCGAGCACCTCGGAGGACCAGCACAAGGTGGAGCTGCTGGCCGTCGACAAGATCGACAAGGCGGCGAAGGAGAGCGGGCTGACGGCGACCGCGGAGAACAACACCAAGGCGATGCTGACCGGGCTGCTGGGCTCGCTGGGCTTCACCCAGGTCACGGTGACCGTGGCCTGACCCGGGCGAACGGACCACCCGGAACGGCCGGACGGCCGGCCCCCGTGCGGACACGGGGGCCGGCCGTCCGTCGCGGTGCGGTGCCGCGGTCAGCGCTGGGTGGGCGCGGGGGGCCGGTGGTCGGGGTCGTGGACCTCGCCGACCAGCTCCTCCAGCACGTCCTCCAGGGCGACCAGGCCGAGCTGGTGCCCGTCCGGGTCGACCACGGCCGCCAGGTGGGCGGCGGCCCGGCGCATCGCGGCGAGCGCGTCGTCCAGCGGCAGTCCGGAGCGCAGCACGGTGATCGGCCGCCACAGCCGGGCCGGGACGGGCGAGCTCAGGTCGTCGGCCTCCAGCGAGTCCTTGACGTGCAGGTAGCCGAGGACGGTGCCGTGCTCGTCGGCGACCGGGAAGCGTGAGAAGCCGGTGCGGACGGCGAGCCGCTGGATCTCCTCGCCGGTGACCTCGCGGCCGACGGTGACCAGCTGCTCGGACGGCAGCAGCACCTCGGTGACCGGGCGGCTGCCCATCTCCAGGGCGTCCTCCAGGCGTTCGCGGCGGCTGTCGTCGAGCAGCCCGGCCTCGCCGGAGTCGGTCAGCATCAGCCGCAGCTGCTCGCTGGTGGCGACCGAGTCGACCTCGTCCTTGGGTTCGACCCGGAACAGCCGCAGCACGCCGTTGGCGAAGGCGTTCAGGAAGGAGATGAACGGGGCGAGCCAGCGGGCCAGCCGGTCGAGCGGCGGGCCGAGCCAGAGCGCGGCCCTCTCCGGGCCGGCCAGCGCGAGGTTCTTCGGGACCATCTCGCCGATCACCATGTGCAGGAACACCACGATGCTGAGCGCGACGGCGTAGCTGAGCAGGTGCATCGCCGAGTCGGGCACGCCGAGGGCGTGGAAGACCGGCTCCAGCAGGTGCGCGATGGTGGGTTCGGCGAGCGCGCCGAGCAGCAGCGAGCAGACGGTGATGCCGAGCTGGGCGGCGGCCAGCATCGCGGAGACGTTGGACAGCGCGTGCAGCACGGTGCGGGCGCGCTTGTCGCCGGCCTCGGCGAGCGGTTCGATCTGGCTGCGGCGGACCGAGATGACGGCGAACTCGGCGCCGACGAAGAAGGCGTTGCCGAGCAGCAGGAGCAGTGAGAAGGCGAGTTGCAGGGCGCTCATCGGTGGTTGTCCCGGTCCTCGTGGTCCTCGTGGTCCTCGTGCACGCGCCGGACCTCGACCCGGCTGGTGCGGTGCCGGTCGACCGCGGTCACGGTCAGCTCCCAGCCGGGCAGGTGGGCCCGCTCGCCGACGGCGGGCAGCTTGCCGAGCAGGTCGGCGAGCAGGCCGCCGAGCGTCTCGTACGGGCCGTCGGGGGCGTGCAGGCCGATCTTGGCGAGCTGGTCGAGCCGGGCCCGGCCGTCGGCGTCCCAGACCGGCAGGCCGCCCTGCGGGGCGAGCGGGCGCAGGTCGGGGGTGTCGGCGGGGTCGTGCTCGTCCTGGACCTCGCCGACCACCTCCTCGACGATGTCCTCGATGGTGGCGACGCCGGCGGTGCCGCCGTACTCGTCGACCACGACGGCCATCGGTTCGCGGCCGCGCAGCAGGTCGAGCAGCCGCTCGACGGGCATCGTCTCGGGGACCAGCAGCGGCGGGGCCGCCAGGTGGCGGACCCGGGTGTGGTCGCGGCGCCCGGCCGGGACCGCGAGCGCGTCCTTGAGGGTGACGGTTCCGGTGACCTCGTCGAGGCTGTCGGAGTACACCGGGAAGCGGCTCAGGCCGGTGGCCCGGGTCAGGTTGAGCACGTCGGTGGCGGTGGCGTCCTCCTGGAGGGCGGCGACGTCGATCCGCGGGGTCATCACGGACTCGGCGGTCAGCTCGCGCAGGCCCAGGGTGCGGACGAACAGCGTGGCGGACTGCTCGTCCATCACGCCGGCCTGGAAGGAGTGCCGGGCCAGGGCGACGAGTTCGTCGGCGGTGCGGGCGTGGCCGAGCTCCTCCTGCGGTTCGACGCCGAAGGCGCGGACGATCCGGTCGGCGGAGCCGTTCAGGAAGGAGATCAGCGGCCGGCAGGCGGCGGAGAACACCCGCTGCGGGCCGACGACGGCGTAGGCGACCTGGATCGGGCGGGAGATCGCCCAGTTCTTCGGGACCAGCTCGCCGATCACCATCTGGATCACGGTGGCGAGCACCAGGCCGACGACGACCGCGGTGCCGCGGGCCGCCGACTCGGGCAGGCCGATCGCGGTGAACACCGGGCCGAGCAGGGTGGAGAGCGCCGGTTCGGCGAGCATGCCGACCACCAGCGAGGTGATGGTGATGCCGAGCTGGGCGCCGGAGAGCTGGAAGGACAGCTGCTGCAGGGCCTTGGACAGGCTCTTGGCGCGCCGGTCGCCGGTGGCCGCGGCGCGTTCGACGGTGCCGCGGTCGGCGGTCACGAACGCGAACTCGGCGGCCACGAACAGGCCGTTGGCGAGGATGAGCAGGAATGCCGCGAGCAGCAGGAGCCAGGCGGTGGTCATCGGGCCGCCCGCCTTCCCTGGCTGGAAACGTGCGTGGCGGCGCGGGTACTACCGGACGGATCGTCCATCGAGGGGAGGTGTCACTCCTCTGGTCGCGGGTGGACGCGGGCAGCCCGGTTCTCGGGTGGGCTTTGCCGCGGTTTTACCAGCGTAGACGATACCCGAACGCTTCTCGGAGCCTGTTCGACCCGTCCCTCCGGGGGCGTGTCAGCCCCGGGCGGCGGCGTGCTGCTGTTCGACCAGGTCGCGCAGGGCGCGGGCGGCGGCGATCGCCTGCTCGCGCCCGCCGCCGGGCTGGATGCCGACGGCGGCCAGCGCGGTGCCGTCCGCGAGGTCGAGCGTCACCCAGGGGTCGCCGGCCTTGAAGTTCACCCGGACCACCTCGGCCCAGGAGAGCCGGCGGCGGCGGACGAAGTTGACCACGGTCAGGCCCTCGGCGTCGGCGACCACCTCGGGGCGGGCCAGCATCAGGCCGACCGCGGCGAACAGCACGCCGGAGCCGACCATCATCACCCGGTCGTTGAACTGCCAGCTCTCCGGCAGCGCGACGGCGAGCACCGCGAACAGCACCACCAGCACGGCGCTCAGCGCGCAGAGCACGACGCGGTTGCGGCGGGGCGCCCAGGTGACGGGCAGGGCGGTGGCGGTGCTGGCGGTGGACACGGGTGGCTCCAGGGTGGGGCGGGGGCCGCGACCGGCGGCGGGGGCCGCGGCCGGCGGCCCCCGTCCGGTGGCGGGTCAGATGCGGCAGGCGTGGATGTTGGTGACCAGGATGGCGCGGGCGCCGATCGCCCACAGGTCGTCCATGATCCGCTGCGCCTCCTTGCGGAGCACCATCGAGCGGACCGCGACCCAGCCCTCGGTGTGCAGCGGCGAGACGGTCGGCGACTCCAGGCCCGGGGTGAGGGCGACGGCCGCGCCGACCTGCTCGGCGCGGATGTCGTAGTCCATCAGCACGTAGCGGCGGGCCACCAGCACGCCCTGCAGGCGGCGCAGGAACTGCTCGACCGCGGGGTCCTCGCCGGCGCCCTTGGGGCGGATCACCACGGCGTCGGAGACCAGGATCGGGTCGCCGAACACCTCCAGGCCGGCGTTGCGCAGGCTGGTGCCGGTCTCCACCACGTCGGCGATCACGTCGGCGACGCCCAGGTGCACGGCGGTCTCGACCGCGCCGTCCAGCTTGGTGACGGCGGCGGCCTTCACGCCGTGCTCGGCGAGGTGCTGCTCGACCAGGCCGGTGTACGAGGTGGCGATCCGCAGGCCCTCCAGGTCCCGGACGCCGGCGATCCCGGTGCCGACCGGCCGGGCGAACCGGAAGGTCGAGCCGGCGAAGCCGAGCGCGAGCACCTCCTCGGCCTCCGAGGCGGAGTCCAGCAGCAGGTCGCGGCCGGTGATGCCGACGTCGAGCCGGCCGGAGCCGACGTACACGGCGATGTCGCGCGGGCGCAGGAAGAAGAACTCGACCTGGTTGTCCGGGTCGACCAGGACGAGCTCCTTGGCCTCCTTGCGCTGCCGGTACCCGGCCTCATGGAGCATCTCCGCCGCGGGACCCGAGAGCGAACCCTTGTTGGGGACGGCGATGCGGAGCATGAGAGGCGAACCCTTCGCGTTGGCGATCAATGGAGGTGTGCTTAGAGGTACTTGTAGACGTCTTCGAGCGTCAGCCCGCGAGCGATCATCATCACCTGGACGTGGTAGAGGAGCTGCGAGATCTCCTCGGCCGCCTCCGCGGGCGACTGGTACTCGGCGGCCATCCAGACCTCGGCGGCCTCCTCGACGACCTTCTTGCCGATCGAGTGGACGCCCTGCTGCACCAGTTGGGCGGTGCGGGAGGTCTGGGGGTCGCCGGTGGCGGCCTTCTGCTGGAGCTCGGCGAAGAGCTCCTCGAATGTCTTGGAAGCCATGATGGGCTCACCTTACGGGGTGCGGGCTGACGGACGGTAAACGGTTTCGCACCGTGGACGGTCCGGTGGACAGCCCGGCGGTGCCGGAACCCGCCGGTCAGCGGCGGGGGCCGAGGGCCCCGCGCAGCGCGGCCGCGGTGGCGACGGCGGCGGTGACCGCCTCGTGGCCCTTGTCCTCGGCGGAGCCGGGCAGGCCGGCCCGGTCCAGCGCCTGCTGCTCGTCGTCGCAGGTCAGCACGCCGAAGCCGACCGGGACGCCGGTGTCCACGGTGACCTGGGTGAGGCCGAGGGTGGCGCCCTGGCAGACGTAGTCGAAGTGCGGGGTGCCGCCGCGGATGACCACGCCGAGCGCGACCACCGCGTCGTAGCCGGCGTCGGCCAGCCGCTTGGCGGCGACCGGCAGTTCGAAGGTGCCGGGGACGCGCAGCTCGGTCGCGCCGTCGATGCCGAGCTCCTTCAGGGCGCGCCGGGCGCCGTCCAGCAGCCCGTCCATCACCTGCCGGTGCCACTGCGCGGCGACCACCGCGACCCGCAGGTCGGCGGTGTTGTCCAGGTTCTCCGGGGACAGGACGGGGGCTCCGTGGCCGGCCATGTTCGTCTTCTCTCTGCTCGTCGCTGGTGCTTCGTCGGGTGCGGGTGCGGATGCTTCGGCGGGTGCGGGTGCTTCGGCGGGTGCGGGTGCTTCGGCGGGTGCGGGTGCTTCGGCGGGTGCGGCTACTCGCCGTCGTCGTCGAGCCACGGCAGGTCGTGGCCCATCCGGTCGCGCTTGGTGCGCAGGTAGCGCAGGTTGTGCTCGCCGGCGGCGGTCGGGAGCGGGCGGCGGGCGGCGACCTTGAGGCCGTGCTCGGTGAGCGCGGTCTGCTTGGCCGGGTTGTTGCTGAGCAGGGTCAGCGAGCGGACGCCCAGGTCGGTGAGCATCTGCGCGCCGATCGAGTAGTCGCGGGCGTCGGCGGGCAGGCCCTGGTCGAGGTTGGCGTCGACGGTGTCCCGGCCCTGCTCCTGGAGCTGGTAGGCGCGCAGCTTGTGGGCCAGGCCGATGCCCCGGCCCTCGTGGCCGCGCAGGTAGAGCACCACGCCGCGGCCGGCCTCGGCGACGGCGGCCAGCGAAGCCTCCAGCTGCGGGCCGCAGTCGCAGCGCAGCGAGCCGAACACGTCGCCGGTCAGGCACTCGGAGTGCAGCCGGACCAGGACGTCCTCGCCGTCGGGGAGCCGGCCGTCGGCGTCCAGGCCGCCGGCCACCAGGGCCAGGTGCTCGGTGCCGTCGATGGTGCCGCGGTAGCCGACGGCGGTGAACTCGCCGTGCGCGGTGGGCAGCGCGGTGACGGCGGCGCGGTCGACGTGCAGCTCGGTGCGGCGGCGGTAGGCGATCAGGTCCTCGATCGAGATGATCGCCAGGCCGTGCTCGCGGGCGAAGGCGTGGAGCTCGGGCAGCCGGGCCATGGTGCCGTCGTCGTTGACCACCTCGGCGATGCCGCCGGCCGGCGGGAGGCCGGCCAGCCGGGCCAGGTCGACGGCGGCCTCGGTGTGGCCGGGGCGGACCAGCACGCCGCCGTCGACGGCGCGCAGCGGGAAGACGTGCCCGGGGCGGGTCAGGTCGGCGGCCTCGGTGCCGGCACTGGCCAGCAGCTTGACGGTGCGGGCCCGGTCGGCGGCCGAGATGCCGGTGGAGACGCCGTCGCGGGCGTCGACCGAGACGGCGTACGCGGTGCCCTTGCGGTCCTCGTTGACCCGGGTCATCGGGGGGAGCTTGAGCCGGTCCAGCTCGTCGCCGGTCATCGGGGCGCAGATCACGCCGGAGGAGTACCGGACGGTGAAGGCGAGCAGTTCGGGGGTGGCGGCGGAGGCGGCGAAGACGATGTCGCCCTCGTTCTCGCGGTCCTCGTCGTCGACCACGATCACGGCGCGGCCGAGCGCGATGTCGGCGATCGCCCGCTCGACCGGGTCGAGGGCGAGCGGCTGGGCGGCGGACTCGGTGCTCATGCGGTGACTCCCTTGGCGAGCGGGGCGGGCCGGGACGCGCGGGCCTTCGTCCACCAGCTGGCCAGGCCCGCCAGCACCAGGACGAAGTAGACGGTGAAGGTCAGCGCGGTGAAGGTGTAGCCGTGCTGGTAGGCGTAGGGCACGCCGACCAGGTCGACGGCCAGCCAGGCGAACCAGAACTCGACCCAGCCCCGGGCCTGGGCGTACATCGCGGCCAGCGTGCCGACGAAGATGTAGGCGTCGAACAGCGGGGCCCAGGACAGCTTGGGGACGGCGTGGAACAGCGCGGCGACGGCGGCGGTGCCGGCCGCGGTGCCGAGGACCAGCAGGGCCCGCTCGGTCCAGGTCGCGAAGCGGACCTCGACCTGGCCGGTGTCGCGGCGGCCGCGCCGCCACTGCGTCCAGCCCCAGACCGAGGCGACGATGACGATCGCCTGCTTGCCGATCAGGCCGGGCACGTGCCCGCCCCAGAACGCCAGGATCAGCACCGTGCCGGCCAGGAACTGCGCGGGCCAGGTCAGCACCGAGCGGCGCCAGCCGAGGGCCAGGCCGGCCAGGCCGATCAGGTTGCCGGTCATGTCGGCGACCTTCACCTGCTCGCCGAACGCGGTGAAGGCCAGCTCTCCGAACGAACTCACTTGGTTCCCCCCAGGGTGTCGGGCAGTGCGCGGGTGTCGAGCAGGCGCTCGACGTACTTGGCGAGGACGTCCACCTCGAGGTTGACGGGCTCGCCGACCTGCTTGGCGCCCAGCGTGGTGAGGGCCAGGGTGGCCGGGATCAGCGAGACGGTGAACGAGTCGAGGGCCGCCTCGACGACGGTGAGGCTGACGCCGTCCACGGTGATCGACCCCTTCTCCACCAGGTAGCGCGCGATCGGCTGCGGCAGGGTGAAGCGCAGCACCTCCCAGCGCGGGTTCCCGTCGGCGTCGAGGTCGCCGGGCTCCCGGGAGAGCAGCGTGCCGGTGGCGTCGACGTGCCCCTGCACCAGGTGGCCGCCGAGCCGGGCGCCGAGCGCCATCGCCCGTTCCAGGTTGACCCGGGAGCCGGGGCGGAGCACGCCGAGGCTGGAGCGCTGCAGCGTCTCGCGCATCACGTCGGCGCTGAACTCGCCGTCGCGGGCGGCCAGTTGCTCGTTGTCGTCGAGGACGGTCAGACAGACGCCGTTGACCGCGATCGAGTCGCCGTGCCGGGCGTCGGCCGTGACGACCGGGCCGCGCAGGCGGATGCGCGAGGATTCGCCGATCTCCTCGATGGAGACGACCTCGCCGAGCTCTTCGATGATGCCGGTGAACACCCGGGTTCTCCTCGCGCTGTAGGGCGCGGACTCCGGGGCGGCTCATGGGAGTTGACTGCGGACGTGCGTCGGGCGGGAGTGCGCCCGGGGGCCGCCTGGGCGTGGTGCCGCCCCGGGCTCGGGTTCACTGCCGTCCTGCTCGCACCCCGGCCTCGGGTGGCCGTGGTGGTGACACACTTCGTCCGCCGCGCACGCCTCCCATCCGGACTTTAACCGTCGGTCCAGGAATTTCACCTGGTCAACCGGCCGCTGGCTGCGGACGGGTCGCGGACTGTAACCGCCGGTTCGGATTTTCACCGACCCCGGAGTGCGCTGAACGTCACTGATTGACTGCACCAACATTCTTGCACGCGCGGACACTCCCTCCGCAAGGAACGCGTCCTGTGGCCTGGTTCACTCCGAAAGTGCACGGTGGGAGGGAATAGTTCTCCACACGGAGAACTCCCGGCCGAGGAGTTGAGCCCGATGGCGATGTTCATGGACGTCCACCACGGGATGGCGGGCATCACCGCCGAGCAGTTGAAGGCCGCGCACGCGGCGGACCTCGCGGCGCAGGGCGAGGAGGGCGTCGAGTTCCGGCAGGCCTGGGCCGACCCCGACTCGGGGACCGTCTACTGCCTCTCCTCCGCCCCGAGCCGGGAGGCCGTGCAGCGCGTGCACGAGCGGACCGGGCACCCGGCGGACGAGGTGCACCCGGTGCCGCTGCAGGCCTGAGGCGGCCCGCGGACCCGGACCGGCGGCGGATAAGCGGAGGTAGCGTCGGGTGCACGCTGGAGGTACGGGCCTGCGCGCCGACACGGCATAGGCAGAACTTTGAGCAGGCATAGCTCCGACTTATGACGGCATAAGCCGGAGCCCCGTACCGGGCGCGCCCGCCGGCCGCGAGGCTGGGCGGTACGCGCCCCGAGTCGAACAGGAGTACCTGCCCATGCCCCGCCCCGTCCGGGTGGCCATCGTCGGTTCCGGCCCCGCCGGGATCTACGCCGCCGACGCGCTGCTGAAGTCCGACCTGGCCGCCGCCCCCGGCGTCTCCATCGACCTGATCGAGCGGCTGCCCGCCCCCTTCGGCCTGATCCGCTACGGCGTCGCCCCCGACCACCCCCGGATCAAGGGCATCATCACCGCCCTGCACCAGGTCCTCGACAAGCCCCAGGTCCGCCTGCTCGGCAACGTCGACTACCCCGGCGACCTGTCGCTCGACGAGCTGCACCGCTTCTACGACGCCCTGGTCTTCGCCACCGGCGCCGAGGCCGACCGCGACCTGGACATCCCCGGCATCGGGCTGGACGGCTCGTACGGCGCCGCCGACTTCGTCTCCTGGTACGACGGCCACCCCGAGGTCCCGCGCGAGTGGCCGCTGGAGGCCGAGCAGGTCGCCGTCCTCGGCGTCGGCAACGTCGCGCTCGACGTCGCCCGCGTCCTCGCCAAGACCGCGGACGAGCTGCTGCCCACCGAGATCCCGCCGAACGTGTACGAGGGCCTGGCCGCGAACCGCGCCGTCGAGGTGCACGTGTTCGGGCGGCGCGGCCCCGCGCAGGCCAAGTTCTCGCCGATGGAACTGCGCGAGCTCGACCACTCCCCCACCATCGAGGTCATCGTCGCCCCGGAGGACATCGACTACGACGACGCCTCGATCGCCACCCGGCGCGCCAACAAGCAGGCCGACATGGTCGCCTCGACGCTGGAGAACTGGGCGATCCGCGACGTCGGCGACCGGCCGCACCGGATCCACCTGCACTTCTTCGAGAACCCGGTCGAGGTGCTCGGCGCGGACGGCCGGGTCGTCGCGCTGCGCACCGAGCGCACCGAACTCGACGGCACCGGCAACACCGTGGGCACCGGCACCTTCCGCGAGTGGCCGGTGCAGGCCGTCTACCGGGCGGTCGGCTACCGCTCCGACGAACTGCCCAAGCTGCCCTTCGACCCGCTCAGCTCGACCGTCCCGCACCAGGCCGGCCGGGTCCAGGAGAACGGCGTCCACCTGCCCTCGGTCTACGTCACCGGCTGGGTCAAGCGCGGCCCGGTCGGCCTGATCGGCCACACCAAGGGCGACGCCAACGAGACCGTCGCCTGCCTGGTCGCCGACCACGCCGCCGGCCTGCTCCGGCCCGCCGCCGAACCCGCCGAGGACGCCGTCGTCGACTTCCTGCGCGCCCGCGGCGTCGACTTCACCACCTGGGAGGGCTGGCACCACCTCGACGCCCACGAGAAGGCCCTCGGCGCGGCCGAGGGCCGCGAGCGGGTCAAGGTCGTCGACCGGGTCGGCATGCTGGACGCCTCGCGCAGCGAGCGGTCCGCGGAGCGCAACAACCTGCGGTAGGACCGCGGAGCGACCTGCGGGGGACCGCGGAAAGGGGTGCGGGGAGCCGGACGGCTCCCCGCACCCCTGCGTTCACCTCGCGATCGTCGCGCCCGCCGCCTCCGCCACGACCGGGTCGTGGGTGGCGACCAGGGTTGCGCAGCCGCGCTGCTTCGCGGTGGTGGCGATGAGGGCGGTGAGGGCGGCGGCCTGGGTGCGGTCGACGGCGGCGGTGGGTTCGTCGATCAGCAGGAGGTCGGGTTCGAGGAACAGGGCGCGGGCGAGGGCGGTGCGTTGGCGTTCGCCGCCGGAGAGCCGGTCGGCGCGGTGGTGCAGGCGGTGGGCGAGGCCGACTTCGGCGAGGGCGCTCTCCGCCGCGGCGCGCAGCCGCCTGGCGGGGCGGCCGGCCACCGAGGCCGCGGCGAGGAGCTGTTCGACGGCGGTGAGGCCGCCGAGCAGGTTGCCGCTCTGGAACACGTAGCCGACGCGTTCGCGGCGGACCCGGGCCCGTTCGGCGTCGGTGAGCGCGGCGAGGTCCGTCCCGCCGAGCAGGACCCGGCCCTCGTCGGGGCGCAGCAGGGCGCCCGCGACGGCGAGCAGGGTGGACTTGCCGGAGCCGGAGGGGCCGACCAGGGCGGTCAGGACGCCGGGCGCGCAGGTGGCGTCGACGGCGCGCAGGACGGGGGTGCGGGCGTCGCCGCGGCCGAGCGAGACGCTCACGCCGTGCAGGGTCAGTTCGGTCATCGTGCGGCCCCGAGCATGGTCATCGGGTCGGCCTTGGCGACCCGGCGGAGGGTGAGCGCGGCCCCGGCGAGGGCGGCGAGGGCGACGGCGCCCATGGTGGCGGTGAGGGACAACCCGGGGAGGCTGAACGGGACTTCGGTGCCGACCAGGAGTCCGACGGCCGAGGCGAGGGCGGCGCCGGCCAGGGTGCCGCCGAGGACGACGGCGGCGGCCTGGGCCAGGGTGTGGCCGAGCAGCCGGCGGCGGGAGGCGCCCATCGCGCGCAGCAGGGCGAGTTCGGGTTGGCGCTGCACCGTCCAGACGCCGAAGAACGCGCCGACCACCAGCGGGGCGATCAGGTAGAGGAAGAACTGGATGGAGGTCATGGTGACGCGTTCGCCGGTGTAGCCGGGGGCGGCCGCGTACGCCGCGTCGAGGGTGAGCGTGCGGGTGCCGAGCTGCCGGTCGGCGGCGGCGAGCCGGGCTCCGCCGGTGGTGCGCAGGGCGATCGCGCCGTACTGCCGCGGGAGTTCGGCGGCGGGGGTGGTCGCGCCCGGGGTGGTGAAGCGGATCCGCTGCCAGGTGGCGGTGGTGACGTACCCGGCGGGGACGTGCCCGTAGGAGGCGCGGGCGGTGATGCCGGTGACCTTCAGGGCGATGCCGAGGCGGTCGACGGTGAGGGTGTCGCCGATCCGGACTCCCTCGTCGGCGAGCTTGCGGGAGATCACCAGCTGGTCGTCGCCGCCGAGGGGTCGGCCGTCCTCGGCGCCGGGGTCGAGGAAGGAGCCGGGTTCGACGCCGAACGCGGCCAGGTCGACCTCGGTGTGCCGGTCGGTGGTGCCGCGGGCGATCGAGACGCCGAGCGGGGTGGCCCGGACGCCGGGCTGCTCCCGCCAGCGCTCCAGGGTCTCGGCGGGGACGAGGCTGCGGGCGAACTGGTCGGACTCGGCGTCCGGGGAGAACGCCAGGTGGGTGGCGGGCAGGCGGCGCAGGGCGGAGACGGTGTCGTCGCCGAGGCCGGTGGTGAACCCGGAGACGATCCCGACCAGGGCGGCGACCAGCAGGACGACGCAGCCCATGAGCAGGAAGCGGCCGCGGGCGGCCTTGAGTTCGAGCAGGGCGAGGTACACCGTGCTCCTTCCAGGTTGGGGACGTGGCGTCCCCAACATAGGGCATGGCGACACTCCGTCCCCAACTCGGGGGCCCGGAGCCGCGTCCGGGCCTCCTAGACTGGGCGGGTGCCGAAGATCAGTGCCGCCTCCGTCGCCGACCACCGCGCCCAGCAGCACCGGGCGCTGGTCGCGGCCGCCCGCGAACTGCTGGAGACCGAGGGCGACGCCGCCGCCGTGACCTTCACCGCCGTCGCCCGCCGCACCGGCCTGGCCCGCAACAGCGTCTACAAGTACTTCGCCGACCGGGCCGCGCTGCTGGCCGCCGTCGTGCACGAGTCCACCCCGGTGTGGACCGAGCGGATCACCGCCGCGATGGCCGCCGCCGACGACCCCGAACAGCGGGTCGCCGCGTACGTCCGGGCCCAGTGCGAGCTGGTCCGCGACGGCGAGCACCGGATCGCCCGCGCGCTGGCCGGCGACCGGGACGCGGCGGCGCTCCGCGAGGCCGCCGGCGAGGCCCACCGCCGACTGCTCTCCCCCCTGGTCACCGCCCTCACCGAACTCGGCGACCGGACGCCGCTGCGCACCGCCCAACTGCTCCAGGGCCTGGTCAACGCCGCCGTCACCGCCCTGGAGTCCGGCGCCCCGTACCGCCCCACCACCGAACGGGCCGCCGCACTGGCGGTGGCCTCGCTGGCGGCGCTGCGCGAGGGGCGCTGACCACTCCGGCGCGGATTTCAAGAAGTTGCCCGAGGCATCCATTTTTTCCGCGGCCGGAAGTCCGCAGGCGCACGCCTCCTCCTATCGCAGAACACCTGCAAACGGCAAGTCCCACCTCTTCTTCGAGCAAAGAAAAGGTGGTATTCAATCGTGATCAAATATGGACTTTACGCGTCCTTTATGAGCTATACGCTCGCCCCCGCAAGATCGACTTGCGTCTCCGATCCGAAGGGGAAGTCGCGTGCGCACAACTCGTGGCGGAAGATCGACGGGGCGGCTCAGACCCGTCGCCATCGGCGTCTGCCTGGCACTGTCCGTGGGCCTGGTCCAGGGCGCGGAATGGATCCTGGCCCCCATCCAGGCCCGGGCGGCCGCCTCGCCCCCGGACGTCCCCACCGTCACCGGCCTGTCGCCCTGGTGGTCGAACGCCTACAACCGGCTCGGCTACGCCACCAGTGCCACACCGACGCTGCGCGCCATGGCCACCGCCGCAGCCGGCAATTACCAGGCGCAGTTCGAAATGACCCCGGACCCGGCGTTCAACGACACCGCGTACGCGTTCACGGGCACGTCCGCGCTCACCGCGTCGGGCGCGGTCGCGCTCCTCACCGTCCCGGCGAGCAGCGCTCTGCCGCAGGGCGTCCACCTCCGGCTGCGGGCGCGGGCCTACGACGGCACGAACTACGGCGCCTGGAGCGGGTACACCGCCTACACGGTGGACGCCGCCGCTCCCGCCGCACCGACCATCAGCTGCGCGGGCGCCCCGGCCGGGGACTGGACCGCCTCGGTGCCCGCGGAGAGCCCGTGCACCCTGTCCACCGGCGCGGCCGACGGCCAGGGCTACGCCTGGGGCCTGGACGACTACTCCGCCTCGCAGCGGGCCTGGGACACCGCGGGCACCGGCACCGGGAAGACGTTGACCGTCAACGTCTCCCCCGGCGCGGGCTGGCACACCCTGTACGCGCGGACCATCGACGCGGCCGGCAACGAGTCGACCGACACCACCGCCTACAGCTTCGGCGTCGGCCCCGGTGCCGCGGCCCTGCTGACCCCGCTCGGGGGCGAGCGCACGGCGCGCCGGCTCGCGCTGTCCGCGCTCGGGAAAACCGACTACACCGGCGTGACCTACCAGTACCGGCTCGGCGCCGCGGACGGCTGGAAGGACATCCCGGCCTCCGCCGTCACCAAGACGGCGGGCGGTCAGGTCAGTTGGCCACTCGCCGTCTCGGGCGGCAACTCCGCCCCGCTCACCTGGAACGTCACCGACACCCTCGCCGCCGACAGCCCGGTCGACGTCCAGGCGAAGTTCGTCCGGGCCGACGGCGGCACCGGCTACACCCAGGCGTCCACCGTCGTGGTGGACCGCACCGCGGGCAGCGCGCCGGCCCGGCAGCTCGGCCCGGGCAACGTCAACCTGCTCACCGGCGACTTCACCGTCGGCTCGACCGACGCGTCGTTCTTCGGGCTGAGCGTGACCCGCAGCACCTCCTCACGGCAGCCCGACGCCGGTTCCGCCCGGGCCGGGCAGGCCGCGATCTTCGGCCCGCAGTGGTCCTCCGGCATCCAGGCAGAGCTGACCGGCACCAGCTGGTCCGCCGTCCAGCAGACCTCCGCGACGTCGGTGGCGCTGGTCTCCGGCGACGGCGGCCGAGTCGGCTTCACCGCCACCGCGGACGGCGGCTGGGTCGGCGAGCCGGGCGCCGGCGAGCTGACCCTGACCGGCTCGCTGACCGGTTCCTTCACGCTCAAGGACACCGCGGGCACGACCGCCACCTTCGCCAAGGTGGACCCGGCCGCGACCACGTGGGCCCTCGCCACCAGCTTCCTGGCGACCGACAACTCCACCACCGCGGTGGTCTCGGAGAAGGCCACCGTGAACGGCCAGGTCGTCGCCCGTCCCAAGTACGTGGTCGCACCCACCAGCGCCGTCCCGAACGCGACCTGCGCCGCCACGCCCGCCACCAAGGGCTGCCGAGTGCTGGAGTTCGACTACGCGGGCGCCACCACGGCGAGCGGCAACGCCTTCGGCGACTTCACCGGCCAGGTCAGGCAGGTCAAGCTGTGGACCACCGTCCCCGGTGCCGCCGCGGCCACCGCGTCCGGCGTCGCGGCGTACGCCTACGACAGCGCGGGCCGGCTCCGGGAGTCCTGGGACCCCCGGCTGTCCACCCCGCTCAAGACCGCCTACGGCTACGATGCCGCGGGCCGGCTGACCGGCCTCACCCCGCCCGGCGAGCTGCCCTGGACGATGGCCTACGGCAAGGTCGGCGGTTCCTCGGTCGCCGGTGACGGCATGCTGCTCGCGGTCTCCCGGCCCAACCTCCGGCCCGGGACGGCGAGCACCACCGACGGCACCGACGCCGTCAGCAGCCTCGTCTACAACGTGCCGGTCAGCGGGACCCGGGCGCCGTACCAGCTCGCCACCTCCGACGTGCGCGGCTGGCACCAGGAAGTCGCCCCGAGCGACGCCACCGCGGTCTTCCCCGCCGACCAGGTCCCGGCCTCGCACGACGGCGCCGACCTGACCGCCGCCGACTACCGGCGGGCCACCGTCCAGTACGTCGACGCCTCGGGCCAGGACGTCGATCTGGCCGAGCCGGGCGGCCGCATCAGCAGCACCCAGTACGACCGCTACGGCAACGTGGTCCGCGCCCTCGGCGCGGGGAACCGCTCGGTGGCGCTCGGCCTCACCGAAGCGGACCGGGCCGCCCAGCGGGACCTCGGCATCGCCTCGCTCGGCAGCGCCGACCGGGCCGCCCTGCTGGAGGACCGCTCGGTCTGGAGCGCCGACGGCATGCGCGAACTGGAGACCTTCGGGCCGCTGCACCGGGTCGACCTGGTCTCGGACTTCAAGTCCGGCACCACCGTCCTGCTGACGGCCGGCACCTCGGTGGCCGCGCGGGCCTGGGCGGTCAAGGAGTACGACACGGGACGGCCGACCGACGGCAGTGCCGTGACCTCCAACCGCCTGACCATCACCACCAGCGGCCTGCGGGTCAACGGGTACAACTCGATCCTCGCCGACAAGCGGGTCACCGAGACCCAGTACGACTGGGCCAAGGGCCTGCCGAAGCTCACCATCAAGGACGGCGCGGGCGTCGCGCTCAGCTACGGCACGGGCTACGACGCACAGGGCCGGATCGTCTCCGAGCAGATGCCCGGCAGCAACGGCGCGGACGCCGGCGCCCGGGTGACCGTCTACTGGAAGGGGGACGGCACCGGCTGGTGCCAGGGCCGACCGGAGTGGGCCGACCAGGTCTGCTGGAAGGGCCCGGCCGGTGACATCGCCGGCGGCGGCGCCAACCCGCAGCAGCAGACCGACACCAGCTTCGAGTACGGCCGCTGGGGGCAGATCACGGAGACCGACGAGACCTCCGGGAGCACCTACCGCAACACCTTCCTCAGCTACGACAACGCGGGCCGGCTGGTCACCAGCCACCTGACCGGCAACACCGGGCAGCCGCTCACGGACGTGACCACCGCCTACAGCGGCACCAACGGCCGCCCGGTGAGCACCTCGTCCACCGGCGGCGGCACCGTCAGCCGCGACTACGACGCCCTCGGCCGGGTCGTCTCCTACACCGACGCCGACGGCGGCACCACGACCACCTCCTACGACCCGCTCGGCCGGGTACTCACCGTCACCGACAGCGCCCCCTCCACCACCACGTACGCGTACGACTCCGCCGTCGAGCCCGGCGGCCAGCCGGTGCGGATCGTGGACTCCGTCGCGGGCACCATCACCGCCGAGTACGGGCCGGACGGCACCGTCACGGCCCAGCACCTGCCCGGCGGCTACACCGCCAAGCAGACCCGGAACACGGTCGGGCAGGTCGTCAACGTCACCTACACCCGTGACTCCGACGGCACGGTCGTGATGGCCGACAGCGAGACCCGCTCGATCCACGACCAGGTCACCACGCACGCCAACAGCGTCACGCCCGGCAGCCAGAAGTACCTGTACGACAAGGCGGGCCGGCTGGTCGAGGTGCAGGAGACCGCAGCCGGCGTGTGCACCGACCGCGCCTACACCCTGGACCGGCACTCCAACCGCACCGCGCTGACCACCACCACCGGTGCCGCCGGCGCCCCCTGCGGCACCACCGGCGGCACCACCGCCAACCACACCTACGACACCGCCGACCGGATCGTCGACCCCGGCTACGCCTACGACGCCCTCGGCCGCACCACCGCCCTGCCCGGCGGCACGTCCCTCTCCTACTACTCCAACGACCGGGCCCACCAGGAGACCACCGGGACCACCCGGCAGACCTGGACCCTCGACTCCGCCCAGCGCGTCCGCGGCTGGACCGTCGAGACCTCCGGCACCGGCGGCTGGAACCAGACCGCCTCGAAGCTCAACCACTACGGCTGCGAGTGCGACAGCCCGACCTGGATCGTCGAGGACCGGGCGACCGGCGACCTGACCCGGAACGTCCGGGGCCTGGACGGCGGACTGGCCGCGACCACCGGCCGGACCGGCGCGGTCGTGCTGCAACTGGCCAACCTACACGGCGACGTCACCCTCCGGCTGCCGCTGGACGCCTCGCTCACCCCGACCGTCCAGGACGCCGACGAGTACGGCAACGCCCGCACCGCGCAGACCCCGCCGCGGTACGGCTGGCACGGCGCGCAGCAGCGCTCCGGCGAGGCGCTCTCCGGTCTGGTGCTGATGGGCGCGCGCCTGTACAACCCGGCGACGGGCCGCTTCCTGTCCACCGACCCGGTCGAGGGCGGCAGCCTCAACGCGTACGAGTACGGCGCGGCCGACCCGGTGAACAAGACCGACCTGACCGGCACCTACTGGCGGGAACGCACCCAGACCCAGACCACCTCGACGTACTCGCTGCGGATCCGGCGGGTCTGCAACGACCAGTGGCGCTGCTACCTGAACTGGGACCTCAGCTTCCGCGGGAAGTACCGTTACGCCACCATCCTGGGCGGCTGGGACTGGGCGGTGTTCGTCAGCTACTGGAAGGTCGGCGGCGGGCGCTACAGCCACTCCGAGGGGGGCAGCTACATGTTCCACGGCGACTGGTACAGCAACGACCGGAACAAGGGGCCGGGCTACTACCGGTACGCCAGCTTCTGGAGCCTGTGGCTCGACCCCGGCGACACCGTGACCTTCCGGGCCGCCGGGCGGGCCATCATCGACTGCCGGCGGACGGAGGTCTGGTCGGTCGACGCCTGGTTCGGCGGAGGCGGCAGCTACTCCTGAGCACGCGCGGCACCGGCCGCCGGGCGGATGGACGGCCCCCGGGCCCGGCCTCGATACTGACGGTGTCGAGGCCGGGCCCGGCCCGTTCCGGCAGCCGATGCGGCACCCCCGTCCCCGGGCCCCGAGCCCCGCCCCCACCACCGCCCCCATCCCCATCCGCGAGAGGCCCCGAGGCCATGCCCGAACCACGGCAGGCGGCGTTCGCCGACTGGCTGGAGACCGTGCGGCACGACCCCGACACCGGGTCCTGCCTCACCCCGCTGTCGGAGAGCGGTCGGCGGTGGCTGGCGAACGTCTTCGACGCGCACGGCGAGGTCCCCCCGGCGTACCTGCTCGACCTTCTGTTCGAACGCCGGGGCGCGCTCGCCCGCACCGCGCTCGACCTGCTGCGGGACGCCGCCGAACGGGACCTGGGCATCGCGCCGGACCTGCGCGTCCGAGCCGACGCGCACAGCGACTACGAGCCGTCGGGCGAGGTCGAGGTGCACGGCGAGCAGATCCGCGCCGTCGGCCTCCCGGAGGCGCTGGCCGCGGTGGCGGGGGCGGTGCAGTCCTTCCTCGCCGAGGCACACCGGGTGGTCTGGCCCGTCTGCCCCGAACACCGCACCGGCGTGCACCCCGCGCTCACCGCCGGAACGGCCGTGTGGCACTGCACCACCGGGGCGCACGAACTGCCGCTCCCCTGACGGCGGCGGCGGGACGGTGCGGACGGGCCGGGCCTCCCGTTCGGGTGCCGCCGTTCGGGCGGCCGGCAGTACGTCGGCGCGCCAGCTGCCCTCCGATGTGCGGCCGTCGTGTTTCGCTCGGGGCTCCACCCCCCGACCTGACGGGCCGTCATGCGCACTCTGCGGTTCCTGCTCGCCGCCGCCCTGCTGGCGGGGCTCCCCGGCCCGGCCGCCGCCGCGCCCGCCGACACCGGGCCGCTGCTGGTGACGTACGTCGCCCGGGTCTGCGACCGGTACGACCAGGTGATGGCCAACAAGGCCCGCAACAACATCCAGGAGTCGCTGCGCGACCTCGGGCCGGACTCCAACTACCCGGGCGGCGAAGCCGTCAACCCGGCCCGGGAGCAGGCCGGAACCCCGGCGCCGCCCTGCCGGCCGCTGCCCGGCTGGACGTTCGGCACCGGCACCGGGTTCACCGGCAAGACCCCGGCCACCCTCCAGCTCACCACCCTCACCGGCGTCCTGCGCGAGGACATCACCACCGCCGCGAGCACCCCCGAACTCGACGCCCGGGGCAACCCCACCGGCCGCACCCTGGACGGCGCCGTCACCGTGCCGCTCACCGCCGCCGAGCAGGACGCCGCCCGGCGCAACTCGCTGGTCGCCGCCGGCGGCACCAAGTCCGCCCCGCTGAACGGGATGCAGGACCGGTACGGCTTCGCGGCGCTGCGCTGCGCCCAGGACGCCGTCAACGGCGACAACGTCGAGTACCTGACCTACCCGGCGGGCGCGCGGCACGTGTTCTGCTACTACTACGCGATCACCCCGCCGCCCGGCGCGGGCACCATCACCGTGGTCAAGCGGGTCGCCCCGGGCTCCAACGGCCAGGGCGTGTTCCGCTTCGACGGCAACCTGTCCTACGCGGACACCAACGGCGACGGGGTCAACGACTTCCTGCTGACCGCGAGCGCGGCCCAGCAGTCCTCGATGGACTTCGTCCGCGGCGAGACCCGTACGGGCGACGACCCGTGGACCTTCCAGGAGGACGTCGACCCCGGCAGCGGCTGGCTGCCCGCCGGGCAGCCCGACTGCACGGCCGTCGGCGCCGACGGCGGCCCCGGCACCAGCGTCCTGCTCGCCGACAGCACCGGCCTGGTCTCCGTGCGGCTCACCGCCGGCGACCACGTGACCTGCGTCTTCACCAACAGCCGGGCGGCCGGGCAGGCGCTGCTGCAGAAGGAGAGCATCGGCGGCACCGGCACCTTCGACCTCGACGTCACCCCGCCGCCCGGCGCCGACGTGCTGGTCACCTCGCCGGTCACCACCACCGCCGAGGGAGTGCCGGTCACGGTGGCCTCCGCCGAGCACCCGCCGCCGGGCCACTACGGGCTGAGCGAGACCGTCCCGGCCCCCGACGGCACCGGGTACTGGGAGACGCCGACCGCGTTCTGCGACGGCACCGAACTGCCCGTCACCCTCGGCCCCGCCACGCCCGAGGCGCCGAACGGCACCTGGCTGGCCGGGTACGACCTGGCGCCCGACACCACCGCCTCCTGCCTGCTCACCAACCGCTTCGTGCCCGGCGGGCACATCGGCATCGAGAAGGTCACCCGCGGCGGCACCGGCACCTTCCGGTACGTGGTCCAGGGCCGGCCCGTCCCCCGCGCGGGCCGGTCGCCGATCCCGCCGCCGCAGCAGTCCGTCGCCACCACCACCGCCGAGGACACCCCCGCCACCGCCGTCCGCGCCGACGGCTCCCCCGGCCCCGCCGCGACCCTGCTCCCGGTCGGCCCGCTGTACCGCTACAGCGTGCAGGAACTGCTGCCCGCCCCCACCGCCGACGGCTGGTGGGCCCTGGAATCCGTCGACTGCGGCCAGGCCGGCTCCGCCCCGGACCTGGAGCGGGCCCTCGTCGAGGTCCTCCTGACCGCCGAGGACCCCACCCCCACCTGCCGGTTCACCAACCGCTTCCACCGCGTCACCCGGCTGGACGTCGTCAAACTCACCACCGACGACACCGCGCTGCGCCCGCTCGCCGCCCGGCTCGAACTGCGCTGCACCGGCGACGAGAGCCCCGCCGCCCTGCTGGTCGACCCCGGCCGCCCGCGCGCCGACCTCGGCCGGCGGACCTTCACCACCCCGACCAGCTGCGTCCTCACCGAACCCGCCACCGGCGCGGCCACCGGCATCGACACCGCGACCTCCGCCGTCCTGCGCGACGACACCGACGGCACCGAGCAACCCGTCGCACTGGGACGGGAGTTCACCGTCCCGGCGGAACGCTCCTCGACGGTCACCGTCACCAACCGGCTGACCCGCCCGTCGCCCTCGCCGTCCCCGAGCCCCTCGCCGAGCCATTCGCCGAGCACCGACCCGAGCCCGTCGCCGTCCCCCACCGTGCCGACGACACCGACGACACCGACGGCGCCGAGCCCCGCCGCTCCGCCGCCCGCCGGGGGCCTGCCGGAGACCGGGAGTTCGCCGTTCCCGCTGCTGGGCGCGGTCTCCGCCGGCGTGCTGCTCAGCGCCGGGGGAACCCTGCTGGCCGCAGCCCGTCGCCGCCGCCGGCACTGACGGGAGGGCGCGAGCGGGGGATGGGAGCGGGCGGGAGCGGGCGGGCTACCGGGGCGCCGGCCTCGGTGCAGGCGCCGCCGCCGGCTCCAGCTCGGTGCGGCCCGCCGCGTCCCACTGCCCGTCCCGCGCCCGCCCGCCGCAGGCGCTCCCCCGTCACCCTCCCGCCCGCTGCCGGAACCGCCGTCAGCGGGCCGCCGGCTCCAGCTCGGTGCGGCCCGCCGCGTCGGAGAGTTTGATCAGGATGGCGGTGAGCAGCCAGTTCGCGGTGAGGGAGGAGCCGCCGGCGGCGAGGAAGGGGAGGGCTTTGCCGGTGAGCGGGATGAGGCCTGTGACGACGCCGGTGACGACGAAGACCTGGAGGGCGAGGGCGGCGGCGAGGCCGGTGGCGAGGAGTTTGCCGAAGGGGTCGGTGAGGGCGAGCACGGCGATCGCGAGCAGCGCGGCGATCACCGTCCAGCGGACCTGGGCGGGCGCGGCGGGGAGCTTCTGCCAGTCGCCCTTCGCGGCGTGCCAGAGCGCGTACGAGTGGTCGAGGCGGTCGAGCAGGACGAGTCCGAAGCCGCTGAGCAGGACCGCGAGCGGGAGGATCAGCGGGTCCGCGTACGGGGTGAAGCGGCGGACGGCGAGGTGCAGCAGCAGGGCGAGCGCGCCGAGGCCGGCGCCGTAGCGGGCCAGGTCGGGCGGGAGGGTGCCGCGCAGGGCGAGGCTCGCGCTGGTCCAGCCGGCCAGGCAGACCGCCACCGCGAGGAGCAGCAGGGCGAGTTCGCGGTTGCGGCGCTGTGCGGCGCGGCGTCGGCCGACGGCGCGCGGGGCGGCTTTCACCCGGGCTCCCCCACTCGGTAGATTCTACAGCGGTGTAGACGTCGGAGTGCGGCCCGCGGTTCACGACCGACCCTGCGACGACGCCCGGCGGGGCCGTTCGGGTTCCACCGTCCCGCCCGAACCCGCCCGACCCCGCCCGGGCCGGCACGGCCCCCGAAGGAGATCCGCCGCATGTCCCACCCCGTGGCCGTGGCGCCCTGGCACTGGTCGGCGCTGGCCGACACCTGGACCGTCGAGCCGGTGGTGGCCGCGCTCTGCGCGCTGCTCGCGGCCGGCTACCTGGCGGGCGCGCGCCGCCACCGGGCGGGCGGGGCGGGCGGTTGGCCGTGGTACCGCACGGCGGCGTTCCTGGGCGGACTGGCGGTCTGGGTCTGGACGACCTGCTCGGGCCTGGGCGTGTACGAGCGGGTGCTGTTCACCGACCGGGCGGCGCAGTTGGTGCTGCTGCTGATGCTCGTCCCGATGCTGCTGGCGCTGGGCGCGCCGGTCTCGCTGCTGGACGCGGCGCTGCCGGCGGCGGGCCGGGCCCGGCTGCGGGCGGCGCTGGGCGGGCGGGTGTCGCGGGTGCTGATGTTCCCGCTGGTGTCGACGGTGCTGCTGGTCGCGCCGCCGTGGTTGCTGTACTTCACGCCGTGGTACGAGGCGACGCTGACCAGCCGGGCCGGGAACACCGGCTTCCACCTGCTGCTGGTGCTGCTGGGCCTGCTGTACTTCTGGCCGCGGCTGCAACTGGACCCGGTGGCCCGCCCGTACCCGCTGCTGATCGGCGTGGTGATCACCTTCGTCGAGGTGGTGTTCGACGCGGCGCTGGCGCTCGTCCTGCTGTACGGCGGCCACCTGGTCGCCGAGCCGTACTACGCGCAGCTGGCCCGCGACTGGGGGCCGTCGCTCGCCCGGGACCAGTTCGTCGGCGGGAACGCGATCTGGATCCTCGGCGACCTGGTCGGCCTGCCGTTCCTGTGCGCGCTGATCCGGCGGATGGTGGTGACCGGGCGGGCCGAGACGGCGGCGGTGGACGCGGCACTGGACGCGGCGGAGGCCGAGGCGGCGGCGCGGGCGGCGGCAGTCGAGGCGGGGGCCGGGGCGGGGGTCGCTCCGGAGGAGGGCGAGCGGCCGTGGTGGCTGGACGACCCCCGTCTGCGGCACCGCTACAACGGCTGAGCGGCGGCGCGGGTGGCGCGGGTCACGGCGGGTCGCGCCGCGCCGGGGAATGCGGCTGCGGGGCTCCGGGTTGCACCCGACGTACGGTTGAATACCCAGGGGGGTATCGACGAGAGAGGTTCGACGACATGGCGAACGGCATCACCGCCACGCTGACCGGCATCCCCTTCGCGGCGGCCGCCGAGAAGGTCCGCGCGGCGCTCGCCGGGCAGGGCTTCGGCGTGCTCACCGAGATCGACATGACGGCCACCCTGCGCGCCAAGCTCGGCGTCGAACTGGAGGACTACCTGGTCCTCGGCGCCTGCAACCCCCCGATCGCCCACCGCGCCCTGGAGGCGGACCGCCGGATCGGCCTGCTGCTGCCCTGCAACGTGGTGCTGCGCGCCGTCCCGGAGGGCATCCTGGTCGAGGCGATGGACCCGGAGCTGATGGTGGAGTTCACCGGGCGCCCGGAGCTCGCCGAGGTCGCGGACGAGGCGGCCGGCCGGCTGCGCGCGGCGCTCGGCTCGCTGGCGGACTGAACCCGCGCACCCCCGGGCGGGCGCTCCCGCCCGGGGCGACGCCTGACCTTTTTCATACCCCCCAGGGTATTATTCGTTCCCTCGCGCTTGGAGAGAGACCAGTGAACCGCTCCGCCCCCGCCCCGACGGCCCCGCCGGCGGCCGTCGCCGACCCGCCCCGCCCGGGCCTGCTGGGCCGGCTCGGCGTGTGGTCCGTGCACCACTTCAAGACCGTGCTGGCCGGCTGGCTGGTGCTGGTGATCGGACTGGGCGCGTTCGCCCCGCAGGTCACCTCGGCGCTGTCCGGCGCGGGCTGGCAGGCCGACGGCTCGGACTCGGTGCAGGTCCGCGCGCTCGCCGAGCGGCACTTCGCCGGGAACGCCTCGTCCGCGATCCAGATCGTGGTCACCGCCGACCGTCCGGTCGACGATCCGGGCGTGCGGCAGGTGGTCGACCGGGCCGCCGCGCTGGCCGCCGCCGACAGCCGGGTCTCCACCGTGATACCGCCGCAGCCCGGCGCCACCGTCAGCCCGGACGGCCGCACCGCCGTCCTGCTGGCTGGGGCCGCCGCCTCGCCCGACGACATGGTGCGGGCCGCCGACGACCTGAAGGAGCCGCTGCGCGCCCTCTCCGGCGACGGCGTCGAGGTCACCGCGACCGGGGCCTCCGTGCTGTGGAGCGACTTCAACAAGGCCAACCACGACGCGATGATGAAGTCCGAGGTGATGTCCTGGCCGGTCACCCTGGGCATCCTGGTGCTGGCCTTCGGCTCGCTGGTCGCCGCCGGACTGCCGCTGCTGCTCACCATGGCCGGCCTGGCCGCGTCCGCCGGGTCGCTGGTGCTGATCAGCCACCTGTTCCCGATCTCGGTCTGGGCGATGAACTTCGCGATGATGTTCGCGCTCGCCCTCGGCATCGACTACGCGCTGTTCCTGGTGGTGCGCTTCCGCGCCGCCCGGGCCGCCGGGAAGGACGGGCCGCGCGCCGTCGCCGAGACCATGGACACCGCGGGCAAGGCCGTGCTGCTCTCCGGCGCGACCGTGCTGGTCAGCCTCTCCGCCGTGATGCTGGTGCCCGCGCCCGCGTTCCGCTCGATGGCCGGCGGCATCATGCTCGCCGTGCTGTTCGTGCTCGCCGCCACCCTGACCCTGCTGCCCGCCGTCCTCGGCAGGCTCGGCCACCGGGTCGACGCGCTCGCCCTGCCCTGGGCGAAGCGGCGGACCGCACAGACCTCGCCGCGGTTCGCCGCCTGGGGCGAGCGGCTCTGGAAGCACCCGCTGCGCTGGGGCGCCCTCGCGCTGACCGTGCTGCTCGCGCTCGCCGCGCCCGTCCTCGGGCTGCGCACCGCGATGCCCTCGATCGACGTGCTGCCCGGCGACGCCAGCGCCCGGGCCGGCTACACCGCCGTCCAGCAGGCGTTCGGCGCCGGCACCCCCGGCACCCTGCAGATCCTCACCCCCGCCGACCAGGCCGAGGCCACCGTCCGGACCGTCACCGCGAACCCCGGCATCGCCGGCGTGCTGCCCGCCCAGCCGGCCGCCGACGGCACCGACTGGACGATGGTGCAGGCCGTGCCGACCGTCGACCCGTCCGACCCGCGGCTCGGCCACACCGTCGACACGCTGCGCGCCGAACTGCCCGACCGCGCACTGGTCGGCGGCGCCTCGGTGGAGAACCTCGACCTCCAGCACCTGCTGACCGAGAAGACCCCGCTGGTGATCGGCGTCGTCATGGCGCTCGGCTTCGTCCTGCTGCTGTTCGCGCTGCGCGCCCCGCTGATCGCCGCGCTCGGCACCGTCGCCGGACTGCTCTCCACCGGCGCCGCGTTCGGCGTCGCCCGGCTGGTCTTCCAGGACGGGCACGGCGCCGGACTGCTCGGCTTCACCCCGCAGGGCTTCCTGGACGGCTGGGCGCCGGTCTTCTTCTTCGCGATGATCTTCGCGATCGCGATGGACTACACCGTCTTCCTGCTCGCCTCCGCCAAGGAGCAGTACGAGCGCACCGGCGACCCCCGGCAGGCGATGGTCGGCGCGCTGGCCCACTCCGGCCGGGTGGTCTTCGCGGCGGCCGCCGTGATGGTCGCGGTGTTCTTCACCTTCGCCATCTCCGGACCGCTGCCGCCCAAGGAGATGGGCATCGTGCTGGGCGTCGCCGTGCTGCTGGACGCGGCGCTGGTCCGACTGGTGCTGCTGCCCGTCATGCTCCGGCTGGCCGGACGGGCCGCCTGGCACACGCCCCGGTGGCTGGACCGCGTCCTGCCGAGGATCCCGTTCTCGCACTCCTGACCCCGTCTCCCTCTCCCCCGCTTGATCACCCCCCGTTGAAAGGAAGCACTCCCATGTGTCGTCGCACCACCTGCAAGTTTTGCGGCAAGCCGGGTTTCGCCGGCTGCGGCATGCACGTCGAACAGGTCCTGGCCGGCGTGCCGAAGTCGCAGCGCTGCTCGTGCGCGGCGGACGCGAAGGCGGCCAGGGCCGCGAAGGGCGCGAAGGGCGCTGTGGGCGCGAACGGCGCGGCGGCTCCGGCCGGTTCGTGGTTCTCCCGGCTGTTCGGCCGGAGCTGACCGCAGCGCCGACGTCCCGCGCGCACACCCCCGCGCGCACGCCCCCGCGAGCACGCCCCGCCCACCGTCAGGGCGGGGCGTGCGCGCGGGGGTCAGCCCAGCAGGAGGGCGAGTTCGGCGAGGGAGTGGATCCGGGGGACGGACGGGCGTTCGCCGCTCGGCTCGCGGTCCAGCCAGATGCCCAGCAGGCCGGCTGCGGTGGCCGCCTCGGCGTCCACGTCGAGGCGGTCGCCGACGTACGCGGTGTGTTCGGGGGCGACGCCGAGGGTGCGGCAGGCCAGGTGGAAGATCGCCGGATCGGGCTTGGCGCAGCCCGCCTCGGCGGAGGCGGTGGTGTGCGGGGCGAGTTCGGCCAGGCCGACGGCGCGCAGCTTGCGGCGCTGGATGTCGCCCTCGCCGTTGGTGATCACGCCGAGCCGCCGCCCGCTGCCCGCCTCGCGCACCGCCTGCGGCGCGTCGGGGTAGGCCCGCCAGGAGCGCTCGTAGCGGCGCAGGAAACCGGCGAACCAGGCGTCGGCCCGTTCGGCCGGCCACTCCCCCAGGCCGAGGTGCGCGGCGAAGGCGGTCGCCCGGCTCCGGCGCTGCTGCTGGACGGTCAACTCGCCCGCCAGGTAGCGGTCGTAGTCGCGGCGCTCCAGGCGGCGCCAGACCCGCAGCACCTCGTCGCGGTCGAAGTCGCGTCCGGGCAGTTCCGCCGCGACCCCGGCCAGGACGGCCGCCTCGGCCGCGCCCTCGTGGTCCATCAGCGTGCCGTCGAGGTCGAACAGCACCGCTTCGATCACTGCCCGCCCCCTCGTCGCCCCCTCCGCCGTGCCCGTTCACCCTACCGGCCGCCGACTGGCCGTCACCACCCGGCCACTCGGCGCTCATCCGGCGGTGCGCCGTTCAGGCGCCCGCCTCCAGTTCGAGCAGGGCGTCGGTCAGCCGGGCGGGGCCCGCGAAGTGGGCGGGGTGGGCCTCGGCGTGGGCGGCGACCGGGCGCCAGCCGTCCTTGGCGGCGGCGAAGGCGAGCGACCAGGTCTCGGCTCCGGTGTCGGCGCGGTGCAGGTGCAGGACGCCCTCGGTGGTGCGGGTCAGCCAGTGCGGGGTGCGCAGGCCGGTGCGGTAGCGGTGCCAGTGGTGGTCGGACCAGCGCAGGTCGGGCACCGGGTGGGCGCGGGGCAGCCGCATCGGGGTGAGCGGGCGCGGGGCGGGGCGCAGCGGGGCGGGGAACGCCCAGCCGGGGAGGGGTTCGCGGGCCGCCAGCCAGCGGGCCGGGATCCCGGCGGTGCCGGTGCGGGCGGCGACCACGCCGCCGGTGATCGCGGCGACGGTGTCGACGTCGCCGCCCGCGCCGATCGCGGCCCACACGGCGCCCGGGTAGTCGTCCAGCCAGTGCGCGGCGCACCACAGCGCGTACGGGACGGTGTCGGCGGCGCTGGTGCGGCTGCCGTTGCCGAGCAGGGCGGCGGCCGCGCCTGGGTCGGTACGGTCGGTGATCCGGGCCGCGTCGGCCAGGCCGCGGCGGACGGCGCCGGGTGGGGTGAGGGCGGCGACGGCCCGCAAGTGCCGTGCGGGCGTGGTGGGTTCGGTGCGGGCGCGGACGGCGAGGGCGGCGGCGACGGCCACCGCGATCGCGCCGTCCACGGCCTGCGGGTGGGTGTGGGTGATCACGGCGGTGTCGGCGGCCGGGCGGACGGCGGCGGCCGGGTCGGCGGCGAAGGCGGCGCCGAGCGGGGCGGTGCGCATGGCCGCGCCGTTGCCGAACGAGCCCTGGCCGTCGAAGAGTTCGGCGGCGAGGCGGCGGGCGTCGCCGCCCTCGCGGATCAGCCGCAGCAGCCGGTTGGCGGCCGGGCCGTAGCCGCGGTCGAAGTCGTGCCGGCGGGCGAAGGCGTGGGTGAGGTCGAAGGTGTCGATGGTGCCGCGCTCGCGCCAGGCGGCGTGCACCGAGCAGGCCATCTCGGTGTCGTCGGTCCACGGCCAGGGGGCGGGCGGGTCGGTGCGGGCGTCGAGGTGGCGGCGGGCGGTGTCGGGGACGAAGAACTGGGCGCCGAGCGCGTCGCCGACGGACAGGCCCTGGAGGGCGTCGAACACGGGGTCGTCAGAGGGATCAGTCATACCCGGCCCATCGGACCGGCTCGGCGGGGCGGTTGTCAACCCCCTTCCGGCGGGCCCGGTTCGCGGCGGCGGCCTGCGATGATCTGACGGTACGAAGGTGGCGCGTGAGAGGTGGTTCCCCGTGGTCGGTGCGGTGCTGATCGTCGTCCTGCTGCTGGTGGTGGGCGGCTGCGGCTGCGTGGTGTGGGCCGAGCGCGGCGGGCCGAAGTGGGTGCGGGGGGTCGCCCGGGTGACGCTCGGCGCGGGCCGGGTGGCCCGCTGGGGGCGCCGCAACCGGAACCGGCAGCTGCTGCCGACCTCGAACCCGGGCAACTCGGGTGACGCCGGCGGGGTCGACGGCTCCTCGGGGTCCTGAGGGCCCTGGCGCTCCGGCGGGCGCGGGCGCAGGTCACGGGCGCGGGCGCCGGTCGCGGGCGCCGGTCGCGGGTGCCGGTCGCGGGTGCCGGGCGCGGGGTCCGGCCGATGGCCGAGGCCGCCGTCGCGGCCCCGCCCAGCACGGGGCGGGGCCGCGACGGCGGCGGCGCGGGTGCGGGCGGTCAGCTGAGCCAGGCGGTGTAGCTGTCGGCCGACGTCTTGCCGGACTCGCTGATCCACCCGTGGGCGCGGACCTTGCAGACAGCGGCGCTGGTGACGTTGACGCTGACGGAGCCGGAGCCGCCCGGGTACACGTGCAGGCTGTTCTGCGGGGTCGACAGGACGCCGTTGCAGACCATCTGGAGCTCGACCCAGAACCGGACGTCGGTGCTGCCCGACGACTGCTTGACCATGTTGCTGCCGGTGGCCTGGTAGTTGAGCATGTCGATACAGACCTGGTCGGCGTAGCCGGCCGCCCCGCCGGTGCCGTAGCGGGGGGCGGAGTCGCAGGTCACGCCGGAACCGCCGGCCGCCGAGGCGGCACCGGCCGAGACCATGGTGCCGCCGGCGGCCAGGGCGGTGGCGGCCACGGCGAGAGCGAGCGGACGGCGCAGAACGCGGAATCGGGACACGGTGGATCTTCTCCTGGTCGTCGATGGTGGGTACGCCAAGGGCAGGGAGGCCCGACACGGTGCGCTGCGATCGTCCGGCCCGGCGCCGAGCGCGGCGCCGATCCGGACGGGGGAGATATTGGCCTGGACCACTGTCCGCCGCAAGGTTCGGCCGACCGCCGGAAGCGACTGTTGACCTGGAAATTAAGGAGTTTGACGAGGTGTGAGATTCCGGCCCGTCTTGACCGGATAGCGGCCGCAACCGACCCGGTGCTGTGGTACCGGCCCCCGCCCGTACCGGCGAGCGCGCCGGAAGGGCCCCGACCGGGCCCGGGGCGGCCGGTGCCCAGGTGCGGGCGGCCGGGGGCCTACGCCTGGTCGGACAGGCCGAGCGGGTCCGGGGCGTCGGCGAGCAGTTCCGGGCCGTTGTCGGCGACCCGGTTGACGGTGGTCGGGACGGCCCGGACCCGCAGGTCGCCGTCGGCGGGGCGTTCCAGCAGGTGGCGGAGGTCGTCCCGGTGGGTGCGGGCGGGGTCGAGCCAGTCGTCCAGGGCGGCGGGCGGGACGAGCAGCGGCATCCGGTCGTGCACCCGGCCGGCCCGGTCGGTGGCGTCGGTGGTGAGGATGGTCGCGGTCGCCAGCCAGGCCGCCGGGTGGTCCTCGGGGAGGGTGGCGTCCCGCCAGAACTCGTACAGCCCGGCCATCAGCATGACGCCGCCGGTGGAGAGGAAGTACGGCTGCTTGTACGCCTTGCGGCCGTCGGCGGCGGGCACCGGGCGCCACTCGTAGTAGCCGTCGGCGGGGATGACGCAGCGGCGCTTGGCGAACGCCCGGCGGAACGAGGGCTTCTGGTCGACGGTCTCCGAGCGGGCGTTGATCAGCCGGGCCGCGCCGGACCGGTCCTTCGCCCAGGACGGCACCAATCCCCAGCGCAGCACCCGCAGTTGGCGGCTCACCTCGCCGGTGTCGGCGTCCACCCGGTCGAGCACCGCGGTGATCGGGGCGGTCGGGGCGACGTTCCAGTTCGGCGCGAGGGCCTCGGTCGGGTCCCAGTCGGTGACGCCGAGCAGCGGGACCAGGTCCGCGGGAGGGGTGGTGGAGACGAAACGACCGCACATGCGTCCCAGCCTGCCACCCCGTCCCGACAACCGCATCCGCCGACACCCGCACCCGCACCCGCACCCGCACCCGCCGGCACCCGGCGTTGACGCCCGGCACCGGGGCTCATCGGCAGAAGTCGGCGCCGTGCGGCTCGTGGTCGTTGGCCGAGACGCCGAACAGGCCGGTCAGGCCCTCCCGCCCGAGCGCCCGACCGAGCCCCCGGACGGTCTCCGGCCGGTCGCCGCGGCCGGGCCGCTCGTCGCTCCGGAGCGGGGCGCCGCACTACACTCCGCGGGGTGCCCCTCCCCCGTGCTCCGTACGCCCCGGCCCGCCGATGACGGCCGCCGACCCGCTGGCCGCGCTCGGCCCGTACTTCGCCGTCCGCGCCGACCCGGCGCCGCCGCCGGGGTTCCGGCCGCTGGCCGAACTGTACGGGGAGCGGGGGCCGTTGGCGGCGCGGGTGGCCGAGGTGGCGCGGGTGCTGGGGACGGGCGAGCCGCGGGTGGCGGCGTCGACGGCGCACCTGGGGCTGGCGGCGCGGCTGTGGTCGGTGGCGCTGGGGGCGGCGGTGGCGACCGGGCGGGTGCCGGAGCTGGGCCGGGCGTGGTTCGCGCTACCGCCGCAGGGACCGTTCGACCTGTGGGTACCGGCGGGCGGGGTGGCGGCGGACGTCGAGGTGCTGGAACGACTCGTGTGGGAGGGGCAGTTGGCGCCGCTGGCGGCGGCGGTGCGGACGCTGACGCCGCTCGCGCCGGGGCTGCTGGCGGGCAACGCGGCCTCCGCGCTGGTGGGCGCGGCCCGGCAGTTGGGGTCGGTGCCGCACCTGCGGGCGCCGGCGGCCGAGCTGACGCGCGAACTGCTGGCCCGTCCGGCGCTGGCGGGGACGGGCGCGGTGTCGGCGCCCGGCGGCCCACTGGCGTTCCGCCGGGCGTCGTGCTGCCTGTACTACCGGGTGCCGGCCGGCGGCCTGTGCGGCGACTGCGTGCTCACCCGACCACCGGGGCGCTGAGCGGGCACCGGCCGGCCGGCGCCCGCTCTTGAGCACGGCCGGAGCCTCGGCCAAGCGTGCGATCCTGCGAGCAACTCGCCTTCCACCGGGTGGAGTTCCGCGAGGATGCGGGAATCACCAGGGGCGCTTTCCCGGCGGATTTCATTGGGCATGCCAATTGAATTTGACACCCAGTCAAATACTTTCCACCGGATGAAACCGCCGAGATCGGACACCGCACCCCGCCCGGCCATTTACGCAGACGGTTTGCGTAAATCCCTCGACCGGCCCTCCTTCGGCGACAAACCATCGCCTTCGGACCGATTCGACTCCAATCGGTACATGCGCCCCACCATCGGAGCTGATAGGCCATCACCAGCCAAACCATCACCACCTGAATAACCTTCAAATCCCGAACTCATCTACTTCATTGACACTTCATTGGGAAATCCATGATGATCCGAGCCGCATCTGATGATTGTCAGTCCCGCGGGAGTGTGACGTGCGAGAAAGATCCGTGCGGAGAGGATGGGGACGCGGGCTGACCGCGTTCCTGCTCTCCGCTGGTATGACGGCGGGGGCGTTCGGCGCTCCGGGGGCGGCGGCGTCCGGCGGTGACGGGCAGGAGCCGGTGGCCCCTCCCGTGGTGTCGGCACCCCCGACCGAGAGCGCGGAGTCGCTGGCGGTCGCCGAGGCGCAGCGGACCGGCAGGCCGGTGGAGGTCGCGGTGCTGCGCAGTGAGAACTCCGACGTGGTGGCCCAGCCCGACGGCCGGCTGCTGTCGACGACTTACGTGCGGCCCCAGCGGGTGCGCAAGGCCGGCGGCTGGGTGGACCTGGACCCGACGCTGGCGGTGCTGCCGAGCGGTGCGGTGGCGCCGAAGGCGACGACGGCCGACCTGGAGTTCTCGGGCGGCGGCAGCCAACCGCTGGTGCGGATGACCCGGGCCGGGAGGGAATTGCGGCTGGCCTGGCCGAAGGCGCTGCCGACGCCCGTGGTGGACGGCGCGACCGCGGAGTACCGCTCGGTGCTGCCCGGGGTCGACCTGCGGCTGACCGCGTCCCCGACGGGGTTCAGCCAGGTCCTGGTGGTGCACACCCCGGCGGCCGCGAAGAACCCCGAGCTGGACGCGCTCCGCCTCGGTCTGCGGGCCGACGGCCTGACGGTGCGCCAGGAGGCCGACGGTTCGCTGAAGGCGGTGGACGCGGCCGGTAGCGGCACCGTCTTCGAGACCCCCGTGCCCGTCATGTGGGACTCGGCGGCACTTCCCGCCCCGACCGCCCCGACTGCCCCGACTGCCCCGACTGCCCCGTCGACTGCCGGCCAGGACGCGAAGTCCCCGTCCGACAAGGGCCGTACGGGGAAGGACGCCGCCGAGCAGGGCACCTCCGAGAAGGACGCCCTCGAGAAGAGTGCCGCCAGGAAGGACGCGCCCGGCGAGGGCGCGAAGATGACCCGGCTGAAGGTGGGCCTGCCGAAGGACGGCATGGTCCTCGCTCCGGACCGGGCGATGCTGGACGACCCGGCCACGGTCTACCCGGTGATGATCGACCCGGCCTGGAACACCCCGGTGGCGACGGACTGGGCCGGCGTCTCGCGCACGTACCCGAACCAGACCTACTGGCACTTCACCTACGACACGTACGTGCACGACTGGGGTGTCGGCTACTGCGGCGACACCTCGCGCTGCGCGCCGCTGGACGTGAAGCGGGCGTTCTTCCAGGTCCCGAGCGACGGGTTCGTCGGGAAGCAGATCCTGAAGGCCACCTTCGGCACGTACGAGAGCCACTCGTACTCGTGCTCGGCGCGCCCGGTGGAGCTGTGGAACACCAACTACATCAACTCCGGCCTGACCTGGAACAAGCAGAACGCGGCCGGGTTCTGGAGCCGCAAGGTGCAGACCATCAACGCGGCGAAGGGCTACACCGGCTGCGGCGGCGGCTGGCTGGAGTGGGGCGGTGATGCCGATCCGGGGCTGAAGGCCCTGGTCCAGGACGCGGCGAACTGGGGCTGGCCGACCGTCACCCTCGGTCTGAAGGCGGAGAACGAGTCGGACGCGTACGGCTGGAAGCGCTTCACCGACGACGCCTACCTGCAGGTCTACTACAACGCGCGCCCGAACCAGATCTCCACCGCCGACATGGCGATATCGCCGGGTTCGGCGTGCCAGCCCCAGGCCACGAGCGTCAAGGTCAACAAGGTCCCGGAGGCCACCGTCAAGCGGGCCACCGACCCGGACGGCGAGGCGATCGGCGTCCAGTTCGCCCTGAACTGGGACGACGGCACGGGCTTCACCCGCCGCTGGTGGTCCACCGGGGCGGAGGCGACGCCGCCGTCGTCCGCGGACTTCAAGGCGTCCGGTTCGCTGTTCAGTTGGCCGCTGCCGACCACCCTGAACCTGCCGCAGAACTCCCAGATCAGCTGGGAGGCCCGGGTCTGGGACGGCTACGCCTGGAGCCCGTGGTCCTCCGAAGGGGGCGCGACGGCCTGCTACTTCAGCGTCGACAGCACCGCGCCGCCCGGCCCGGACATCAGCTCGCCGATCTTCCCGGGCTCCACCAGCTCCGGCGCGTCCCTGCCCTGGAGCGACGGCGTGGGCCGGACCGGCGGCTTCACCGTGAAGTCGTCCTCCACCGACGTGGTCAGGTACGAGTGGGGCCTGGACACCTCCCCGTCCCCCGGCAACAAGGTGACCACCAGCGGCGGCGCGGCGCAGACCATCACGGTCCAGCCCCAGACGCCGGGACTGCACACGCTCTCGGTGCGGGCCGTCGACGGCGCCGGCAACGTCTCGGTGCCCACGACGTACTACTTCAACGTGCTCAGCGGGCAGCCGCAGCGCTCCGGCTGGGCCATGGCGGAGAGTTCCGGAACCACACTGGCCGGCACCGGCGGCAGCTACACGCTGACCTCCTCGTCGGGTGTGACCGTCGGCGCGGCCGGGCACACCGGTGAGGCGATCAGCATGGACGGCACGACCTCCGTGGGCGGCTCGCCCAACGGCTACGCCGAGACCCGCGGCACGGTGCTCGACACCACCAGGGGCTTCACCGTCTCGGCCTGGGTCAACCTCACCGAGGGCACCCGCAACCGGACCGCGGTCAGCCAGATCGGCACCCACATGAGCCGCTTCGCCCTGGGCATGATGAACGACCAGTGGCGGATGTGGACCACCGACAAGGACGCCGAGGGCTTCGCCTTCCAACTGGCCTCCTCCACCGCACCGGTGGTGTACGGGCAGTGGACCCACCTGACCGGCGTGTACGACCCCGCCGCCCAGACGTACACCCTGTACGTCAACGGCGTGGCCGGCACCCCGGTCGCCTCCGCCGCCGCCTGGCAGTCCAGCGGCCCGCTGGAGATCGGCCGCTCCAAGTACCGCGGCGCGATGACCGACCCGTGGAAGGGCTCGGTCGACGACGTCAAGGTCTGGGACCGCGCGCTGGGCGCCGCCGACGTCGCCCGGGTCGCCACCGACCAGCCGGTCACCACCGGCCGGGGCGCCAAGGCGGCCTGGAGCTTCGACGGGACCGCCGCCAATCCGGTCGGCGCGGGCGAGGCCGACGCCCTGACGCTCTCCGGCGGCGCGCTGCCCGGCCAGACCGGTCCGGTCGGCAAGGCGGTGCACTTCGACGGTGTGGACGACTACGCCCGGGGCACCCGTCCGCAGGTCGACGGCAGCCGGGACTTCTCCGTCTCGGCCTGGGTCAGGCTGTCCAAGCCGGCCGCGGGCGACACCGCCGCCAAGGTCGCGGTCAGCCAGACCGGCCAGTACGCCGGCGAGTTCACGCTGTACTACTCCACCGCCTGGAACCAGTGGGTCTTCGGCCGCTACAAGGAGGACAGCCTCACCAGCACCCTGGTGAGCGCCCGGCAGCCCGACTGCGCGCCCGGCACCGTGACCAACGGCGTGCCGTGCTTCGCCGGCGCGACCGACGAGTGGGTGCACCTGATCGGGGTCAGCGACAGCGTCGCGAAGAAGACCCGGCTCTACGTCAACGGCTATCCGGTCGGCGAGTCCGACTACACCCAGACCGCGCCCTGGGCCGCCCCCGGCCCGGTCCAGCTCGGCGCGGGCAGCCGCTCGAACCAGAACCTGGAGTACTTCAAGGGCGACATCGGCGAAGTACGGCTCTACGACCGGGTGGTGACCTCGGCCGAGGCCGCCGCGATGGTCCAGCAGAATCCGCAGCTGATCGGCCGCTGGAAGCTCGACAGCGCCACCGGCACCCCCGCCACCGCTCCCGAGGACCTGCTGCCCGGCGCGGGCGCGACCCTCGGCGGCGACGCCGCGATCCACTCCGGCGGCGGGATCCTGACCCCCGGCGGCACCCTGGCCCTCGACGGGAGCGGTGACTACGCGGCCACCGGCACCCTGCCGCTGCACACCAACCAGAGCTTCACGCTCGCCGGCTGGGTGAACACCGCCGGCGTCCCCGACCGGGACATGACCGTCCTGTCGGTCGCCGGAACGAACAACAGCGCGGTGGTGCTGCGCTGGCACTCCAAGGGCCTGAACGCCGACTACGAGCCGTACGGCGAATGGCAGGCCGAGGTCCGCGACGGGGACGGCAGCGGTGCCGTCCGCACCACCGCCACCCACAGCCGGGGCAGCCAGCGCGGCGGCTGGATCCACCTCGCGGTGACCTACGACGCGTTCACCGACCGGCTGGTGCTGTACGTCAACGGCGTCCCGCAGAACCAGACCTGCGCCGGCACCCCGACGGACTGCGTCCCGTACGCCTCCGACATCGGTGCCCCGCAGCCCTACGAGGGCGGTGGCGCGCTGCAGTTCGGCCGCTCGCGGCAGGGCGGCGGCTGGGCGGAGGACCTGTCCGGCGAGCTGGACGACGTCTGGGCCTTCCAGAACGCCCTGACGGTGACGCAGGTCCTGAAGCTCGCCGCCGGCGGGAACGCGCTGGACAGCCGTACCGGCATCTGACACCCCATCGATCACCGCGGGCCGGACGGGCGAACCCCCGTCCGGCCCGCGGTCCCCACGCTCCCGCCCGGACCGTCCGGGCGGGCTGGTCCGACGAGGAACCCACACGTGATGAGATCAGGAAGGTCCGTCGCCCGGCGGGCCCGGGGCAGGACGTCCGCGGTCATCGCGGCCACCCTGCTCGGGTCGCTGCTGCCGACGCTCCCGATGGCGGCCGCCGCGGCGGCCGGCTACCAGAAACCCTCGGCGGTCTCCCCCGAGAAGCCGGTCAAGGGCTCCGACGCCAGGACCAAGGACCGCAAGGCCGACACCACCGTCAGCAAGACGGACGGCCGGAAGGGCCTGCTGCCCGGCAAGGGCGGCGCCACCCTGGACCTTCCCGGTGAGCGCGGCAGGGCGGTGAAGGCCGGCGCACTGCCCGTCGCACTGACGTCCTCCGGCACGGCCGCCAAGGGCGCCCGGGTCGAACTGCTCGGCCAGGACGCCGCCGCGAAGGCCGGCGTCAACGGCCTGCTGTTCACCGTGGCGGGCGCGGGCGACGGCACCGGCGTGTCGGTCGACTACTCCGCCTTCACGCAGGCGGCGGGCTCCGGCTTCGGCTCCCGGCTGAAGCTGGTCCGGCTGCCCGACTGCGCGCTGACCACGCCCGAGCTGGCCGAGTGCCGGACGCAGACCCCGCTGCCCGGCGGCAACGACACCGAGGCGCAGACCGTCAGTGCCGAGGCGCTGACCGCGGCCCCGGCCGGGTCGACCCGGATCCAGGCCGCCGGCGGTGCGGCGGTGCTGGCGGCGACGGCCGGACCGGCCGGGCCCGGCGGGGACTACAAGGCGACGCCCCTGTCGAGCGCCTCGTCCTGGTCGACCTCGCTGAACAACGGTTCGTTCACCTGGTCGTACAGCATGCCGCTGTCCTCGATGCCGGGCGGGCTCACTCCCAGCATCGGCCTGTCGTACAACTCGGGTTCGGTGGACGGCCGCACCTCCAACAGCAACAACCAGTCGGCGTGGGCCGGCGACGGCTTCGACATCTCGCCCGGGTTCGTCGAACGCTCCTACAAGCCGTGCGCGGACGACGGCGCGCCGAAGTCCAACGGCTACAGCCCCGGTGACCAGTGCTGGGGCACCGACAACGCGACCATCAGCTTCGCCGGGCACTCGGGCGAGCTGATCCCGGTCTCCGCCGACGAGTGGCGGATCAAGAACGACGACGCCACCAAGGTCGTCCGGGTCCGCGACGGCGCGCGCGGCAACGGCGACAACGACGGCGAGTACTTCAAGGCCACCACCCCCGACGGCACCACCTACCACTTCGGCTACAACCGCCTCCCCAACTGGACCAGCGGCCAGCCGGAGACCAAGTCGGTCTACACCGTGCCCGTCTTCGGCAACAACGCGGGCGAGCCGTGCAACGGCGCGAACTTCGCCGCGTCCTGGTGCCAGCAGGGCTGGCGGTGGAACCTCGACCTGGTGGTCGACGCCCACGGCAACGACATCACCTACTGGTACGCCCCCGAGACCAACAACTACAGCCGCAACCTCAACCCCGCCAACCGCACCCCGTACGTCCGCGGCGGGCACCTGGACCACATCGAGTACGGCCAGCAGAAGACCGACCTCTACTCCGCCACCGTCAAGCCGACGGGCCGGGTCGACTTCGCCACCGCCGAGCGCTGCCTGGAGACCACGGCCGGGGTCTGCGACGCGGCCGCGATCGACACCAACCACCAGTACTGGTACGACACCCCGTGGGACCAGATCTGCAAGGACGGCACCGACTGCACCGCGCAGTTCTCGCCGACCTTCTTCGGCCGCACCCGGCTCACCCAGGTCGTCGCCAAGACCCTCCAGGCCAACGGCGCCTACGCGCCCATGGACACCTGGGACCTGGCGTACAAGTGGGGCACCGCCGACTTCGACTACCAGCTGCTGCTGAGCACGATCAAGCACACCGGCTCCTCCGCCACCCCCGCGATCCCGCTGCCCCCGACCGCCCTCGCCTACAAGGCGATGGTCAACCGGCTCGACCGGACCGGCGACGGCCGGATGCCCTTCGTCAAGCAGCGCCTGGGCACCGTCACCGACGAGTACGGCGGCCAGATCGACGTCAACTACTCGGCAGAAGCCTGCGACTGGGCCGCCCTGCCGACCCCGCAGAGCAATACCACCCGCTGCTTCCCGCAGATGTACCAGGCCGCCGACACGGACCCGGTCACCACCGAGTGGTTCAACAAGTACGTCGTCGAGTCGGTCCTCGGCACCGACCGCACCGGCGGCGCCCCCACCATGGTCACCCGCTACACCTACCTCGGTGACGCCGCCTGGCACTTCGACGACGAGGACGGCCTGACCAAGGAGAAGTTCAAGACCTGGTCCCAGTGGCGCGGTTACGCCCACGCCCGGGTGCAGACCGGCGGCGTGGACGGCATGGCCACCCAGGCCGACCACTGGTTCCTGCGCGGCATGGACGGCGACCGCAGCAGCCCGACCGACAAGAACGCCAAGCGCGCCGTCACCGTCGACGACGGCGAGGGCACCACTCTCACCGACGACCAGGCGTGGGCCGGCGTCGAGTACCGCGTCGAGCAGTACGACAAGCCCGGCGGCGTCGTCATCGGCAAGACCGTCAACACCCCGTGGAAGAAGCAGACCGCCGTACGCGTCCGCGACTGGGGCACCACCACCGCCAACATGTCGGGCGTCAGCACCTCCCGGGCGTTCACCTCGCTCGACAAGGGCGCCGGCGCGTCCTGGCGCGAGACCCGCACCACCACCGTCTTCGACGACTACAGCCGACCGGTGGCGGTGGACAGCTTCGGCGACGTCTCGACCGGCGCCGACGACAAGTGCACCCGGACCACGTACGCCGACAACACCGCGCTGTGGATCCTCTCCGGCACCATCCGCACCGAGACGGTCGCGGCGAACTGCGCGGCGACCGTCAACCGCGACACCCAGGCCGACGACACCTCCGCGGTCCTGTCCGACACCCGCTACCGCTACGACGGCCAGGCGTACGGCGCCGCCCCGGTCAAGGGCGACGCGACGCTGACCCAACTGCTCAAGACCCGGACCGGGAACAGCGCCACCTACCTGGACAACGCCGCGACCTTCGACAAGTACGGCCGCACGCTGACCTCCACCGAGGCCGCGTCCAGCACGGTCTACGACCTCTCCGGCACGACCGCGACCACCACCGCCTCCGGCACCGCGCTGACAACCACCACGGCGTACCAGCCGGCCACCGGCCGACCGGTCAAGGTCACGATCACCTCGCCGCCCGCGAAGGCCGGCGTCAGTAGCACCGCCGCGGTCTCCAGCACCACCTACGACCAGCTGCGCGGCCTGCCCACCAGCAGCTCCGACGCCAACAGCCGCCGCACCGACGTCAGTTACGACGCGCTCGGCCGCACCCTGAAGGTCTGGCTGCCGAACCGCTCCAAGGCGGACGGAGAACTCCCGAACCAGGAGTACGGCTACAGCGTCGCCGACGGGCAGATCTCCGCCGTCGCCGACAAGACCCTCAACGAGGACGGCAGCCAGCAGACCTCCTACACCCTGTACGACGGCTTCGGCCGGACCCGGCAGACCCAGTCGCCCGGCGACAGCGGCGGCCGGATCCTCACCGACACCTTCTACGACGCCCGCGGCCAGGCCGCCCTGTCCTACGCCGCCTACTACGCCACCGGCGCCCCGTCCGCGACACTGCGCAACGTCGACGACACCACCGGCGTCGAAACCCAGGTCAAGCAGGAGTTCGACGGCCTCGGACGGGTCGTCAAGTCCACCGCCCTGGCCGGCAACGGCGTCGGCACCCCGCTGGCCACCACGCTCACCGAGTACGGCGGCGACCGGGTCACCGTGACCCCGCCGGCCGGCGGCACCCCCACCACCACCCTCACCGACGCGCTCGGGCAGACCACCGAGCTGCGCCAGTACAAGTCCGCGACGCCAACCGGCGCCTACGACTCCACCACCTACGGCTACGACGCCAAGGGCTACCTCAACCGGCTGACCGGACCGTCCGGCACCACCTGGACCTGGCTCCACGACAGGTTCGGACGGCTGACCAAGGCCGTCGACCCCGACAGCGGCACCACCCTGTCGACCTACAACGACCGCGGCGAGCTGGTCACCAGCACCAGCGCGCGCGGCCAGACCGTCGCGAACCTCTACGACAACCTGTCCCGCCTGGTGGAGACCCGTGACGGCTCCCCCACCGGCCCGCTGCTGACCTCGCAGACCTGGGACCCGACCGGCGAGAAGGGCGCACTGGCCTCCAGCTCGCGCTACGTCACCGTCGGCGCCAAGACCTGGGAGTACAAGACCACGTACGCGGTCTTCGACTCGCTCGGCCGCCCCAACAGCACCACCGTCACCGTGCCGGCCGTCCCCGGACAGGAGGCCCTGGCCGGAGACTACGTCAGCACCGTCGGCTACCGCCTCGACGGCCAGCCGCAGAGCGTGACCTACCCCAAGGCGGGCAGTCTGCCCGGCGAGGCGGTCGTCTTCGGCTACGACGGCCTGCACCGGCCCACCACCATCGAGGGCCTGACCAAGTACCAGACCGGCCAGACCTACAGCCTCACCGGCAAACCACTGCAGGCCACGTTCAGCAACGGCACCGCCGACAAGCAGGTCTACGTCACCAACTCCTACGAGTGGGGCACCCAGCGCCTCGCCTCCAGCCGCACCGACCGGTACGGCGTCGCCACCCCCGTCCGAGCCGCCGCCTACACCTACGACCAGGCCGGCAACGTCACCTCCGTCACCGACACCTCCGCGGCCGGCACCGACCGCCAGTGCTTCGGCTACGACTACCTGGCCCGCCTGACCCAGGCCTACACCCCCAACACCGGCAGCTGCACCGCCCCCAGCGGCACCCAGCTCGGCGGCCCCGCCCCCTACTGGACCAGCTGGACCTACAACACCAACGGCACCCGGGCCACCGAGACCCGCCACAACACCAGCGGCAACACCGCCCAGGACGCCACCACCACCTACACCTACCCCGCCAACCGCCCGCACGCCCTCACCTCCACCTCCACCACCACCGGCGCCCTCGGCACCCCCGTCGTGGAGAGCTACGGCTACGACGCGTCGGGCAACACCACCACCCGCACCCTCAAACCCTCCGGCAACCAGACCAGCGACCAGACCCTCACCTGGAACACCGAGGGCAAGCTCAGCCAACTCGCCGCCACGGTCAAGACCACCACCGGCTCCACCACCACGACCACCACCCAGACCACCGACTACCTCTACGACGCCGACGGCAGCCGCCTCATCGGCCACACCCTCGACACCGCCAACCCGGCCGCCGAGAACTGGACCCTCTACCTCGGCGCCACCGAACTCAAGCTCACCAAGGGCGCCGGCACGGCCACCGCCACCCGCTACTACTCCCTCGGCGACGCCACCGCCGTCCGCACCGACGACAACAGGCTCACCTTCCAGACCGCGGACCACCACGGCACCGCCGAAACCGACATCGACGCCACCACCGGCACCGTCCAGCAACGCCGCACCCTGCCCTTCGGCGCCACCCGCGGCACCACCCCCACCGGCTGGTCCGGCACCCGCGGCTTCCTCGGCGGCACCGACGAACCCACCGGCCTCACCCACCTAGGAGCCCGCGACTACGACCCCGCCACCGGACGCTTCACCAGCGTCGACCCCCTGCTGGTCACCGAGGACCCGCAGTCCCTCGCCGCCTACACCTACGCCAACAACAACCCGCTGACCATCAGCGACCCCACCGGCCTCTACGGCCCCTACTGCGTCACCCAGAGCTGCGTCGACGCCACCGGCGGCAGCGGCACCCCCGCCACCCACGACCCGGGCGCGAAGAAGGACGGCAACGGCCTCATCCCGCCGGCCCCCTCCCCCACGGGCACGACCGGGTCGACGTACTCGACGACCTACGTCCAGATCAGCTCCACGGTCTTCGTCGAGGACAACGGCAACGGGCTCACCGACCAACTGGCCAAGTGGTACAAGGATTTGGTCCTCAGCGACCCCAACGGCGGCTGGACTCAGTTCAACGTCGCACCGCAGTGGGACGTCAAGCAGTACTGGTACAAGCTCTGCGAGAACCCGGATGCCCACTGCAGCAAGCAACTCATGGAGGCGCTCGGGGCAAACCAGGTGATGAACTCCTGGGTCCAGGAGGGGGTGATCTCCGGCGGCGCGTCCTTCCTCTTCGTCAGGTCATGTGCCTTCTACGACGGCGGGTGCGGACTGGCCACAGCGGCGATCAGTTACTCCCTGGAGGAAGGACCGTCGCCCTTCGGCGGGGAGAACGCCTCAGTTCCGGGGAGCCTCATCACGTCGGGGTCGACCGGTACGACGCTTTTCACCTTCCCCGGTTGTGCCAACAGCTTCCCCGCAGGCACCCAAGTCCTCATGGCAGACGGGTCGACGAAGTCCATCGATCAGCTTGAGATCGGCGACCTGGTCGTGGCAACCGATCCGGAAGGGAGAATCACCGATTCTGCGGAGGTCGACGCAACGATCTCCACTGCAGACGACAGCGAATTCACCGACCTGACGATCGATGCCGCCCCTGACGGGTCGGCTACCATCACCTCCACGGCGCACCACCCGTACTGGGATGCGACCACCGGCCATTGGGTACTTGCGACCGACCTGGAACCCGGGGAGCAATTGCTCACCGCCGACGGTCGGACCGTCACCATCACGACGGCGTCCACAGAGCAGAGGACTCCACAGACTGCGTACAACCTCACGATCAGGGGTATCCACACCTACTATGTGCTGGCCGGGGGCACTCCGGTGCTCGTGCACAATGCGTGCGGCGACACCACTCACGCGGCCTCCTGCTACTGCAACTGGGGTGAGGAGGTCATCCTCCGCCCGATCCCCCCGAAGGAGGCGCAGCAGACTGGGCACTCCCTGCAACGCATGGATGGCCGCGAAGTCTCGGATGAGCAGATCCAAAAAACTCTTCAGAGGGAATCATTTCCCTACTACCACGAGGGCCAGTGGAAAGTGGGGCACTTCGACCCGACGACCGGAACATTTGTAGGGAAGACAATTGATGGGAATATCAATACGGTGATCGTCACGAACCAGGCCTACGTCGACAGACTCAAGAAGGTAAAGCCATGAAACCCCTGAAGGTAACCTACGACGGGGAAGCCAATGCGGCCTACATCTACCTCACCGACCCCCAGGTCCAACCCAAGTCGGCATACACGTACCCTTGTGACCCGATAGCGGTTGACGGCATGATCAACCTGGACTTCGACCGGAGCGGAGTACTCATCGGAATCGAGGTGCTGGCGGCCGACTCAAAACTCCCACCATTCCTGCTCGAATCCGCGGAGCGCATCGACCGAAAAGGTTCGTGACGCAACTAACGAGCCCCCACGGCTGACCCTCTTGGATCCGGAAGGCCGCGCTCGGCGGCGTGAGACCGATGCGGCCCGTCCGCGGCAGCGTCGAAGCTGCGCGGATTCCTGATCGAGACGGCGGAGAAACCGAAGTAGAGCTGTCCGAGCCCCCCGCAAGGGGCTCGGACAGCTCTCCTGGAAGCGCGTCGGCCCGGCTCTCTCCTGAAGACGGCGTCGGTGCCCCTCGGGATACCCTGAGGGCACCGACGCCGCGCCGCGCCTCAGCCCCGGAGCTGCGCACCGAGGACGGCCGGGGCCTCGGCCAGGGAGGGGCCGTACCAGGTGAGGTGGCGGCCGCTCAGCAGGGTGTGCGGGAGGGTGGGGAAGGCGTCGGGGCCGTCGGTGGGGGTGAAGTGGTAGGGCTCGTCGGGGAGGAGGAGCAACTCGGGTTGCAGGGCGTGGAGTTCGGGGAGGGTGAGGCGGGGGTAGCGGTCGGGGTGGGCGGCGGGGAGGAGGTGGACGCCGAGGCGGCGGAGCAGGTCGGCGGCGAAGGTGTCCTGGCCGAGGACCATCCAGGGGCGGCGCCAGATCGGGGCGATCGCGCGGACGGGGCGGGGCGGCGGCGGGAAGTCCCAGGCTCGGCGGGCGGCCACCAGCCAGTCGGGGGGCGGGAGTTGCAGGGCGTCGACGAGCAGTCGGCGGAGCGATTCGAGGGCCTGGTCGAGGTCGCGGATCCGGGTGGTCCAGACCGGGATGCCGGCGGCGCGCAGGGCGGCCAGGTCGGGGGCCCGGTTCTCCTCCTCGTTGGCGATGACCAGGTCGGGCCGGAGGGCGTAAATCGCCTGCGGCGAAGGGTTCTTGGTGCCGCCGATCCGGGCGGCGTCGAGCTCGGCGGGGTGGCTGCACCAGTCGGTGGCGCCGACCACCAGCCCGGGGGCGGTGGCGGCGACGGCTTCGGTGAGGGAGGGGACGAGGGAGACGACCCGCCGGACGGCGGCCGGCAGGCGTACGGGGTGGCCTTCGTCGTCGGTCAGGTGTCGGGGCGCGTCCATGCCGGGAACGCTAGCAGCGGCCGCCGGGGCGTACCCGGCGGCCGCGGCCGGCGCGTGCGGACGGCGCGTTACTTCAGGTACGGGCCGTCGGTGCCGATCTTGCCCGGGGCGGCGTTCTTGCCGCCCAGGTCGAGGACGTAGACCCGCAGGTTGCCCTTGCCGGGGGCGGCGACGGACAGCGTGCCGTTGGTGACGGTGCGGACGTCGCCGGTGACGGCGTCCTGGTAGGTGCCGTTGGGGATGCCGGTGTAGGTGGCGGCGTCGGTGACGGTGACCAGGGCGAAGGAGTCGGTGCCGGTGGCGGCGTCGGTGTAGCGGCGTTTGAAGGAGATGCCGCCGCTGACGCCCTCGGTGGAGTACTGGCCCATCTGCAGGGCGGGGATCGCCCGGCGGATCTGGTTGAGCCGCTGCACCTGCTTGACCAGCGGCTGCTGGAGCGTGGTGGCGACCGCGCCGTCCGCCGCCGAGACCACCGAGAAGTCACTGGCCGTCACGTTGCCGGCGATCTTGTCGCCGTAGTAGGCGCGGCCGGTGGTGGCGAGCGGGCAGGACGGGCCGCAGTCGATCTGCTTTCCGGCCTGGAACTCGATCTCGGAGCCGTAGTAGAGGGTGGGGATGCCGCGGAAGGTCCACATCAGCGCCATGTTCTCGGCCCAGGCGTCCGTCCCGCCGGCGTAGCGCACGTTGGACTTGTTCGGCCCGTAGTCGTGGCTGTCGACGTACACCACGTTGTAGGTGGCGTCGTTGGTGGAGTCGTCGGAGTCCTTGCCGTTGCCGAACGCGTTGTGCGCGTCGCCGAAGTTCATGTGCATCCGCATGTCGATGATGTTCATGCCGGAGGACTTCGAGTGGTCGGGCGCGTGGTAGGTGTTGCCGTCCAGGAAGGCGTTGGCGGACGTCGGCTGGTTGCCGGTGCCCAGCTGCTCCTCGTAGGTGTACTGGTCGAGCGCGGCCTGCACGTCGTCCGCGGTGTAGTCCTTGCGCTCCTTCCAGGTGTAGAACTGCGCGGAGTGGTTGACCGAGCCGCGGTTCCACTTGTCGTTGACGAACGCGGCGACCTCGCCGAAGACGAAGAAGTTGCGCGCCTTGGCCGCGCCCCAGTCCTGGGTGACCCGCTGCTGGATGGCCGGCAGGAAGCGCCGGTTCCAGGTGACGCGCGGGATGTGCACGGCGGTGTCGACCCGGAAGCCGTCCACGCCCATGTCGATGTACTTGTCGTACGCGCCGATCAGGTAGTTCTGGACGTCGGCGTTCTCGGTGTTGAAGTCGGCCAGGTCGTCGGCGAGCCAGCAGGAGCGGGAGTCCTCGCCCTCCCAGTTGCCGATCCAGCAGGTGTGGTAGTAGCGGGACGGGAACATGCCGGAAGTCGGGCTCGGCCACTGGCAGTTGTAGATGGTGTAGCCCTCGGGGCTCTTGTACTGGGTCGGGTTGCCCCAGCCGACGCAGGTCTGCCCGGCGGGCTGGGTGGTCGACCACAGGTCGCCGTTGTAGTACGACTTGCCGCTCTTCGGCTCGACGGTCAGGCCGTCGTACTCGAAGCCGGCCTGCTTCTCGTCGTAGTACCAGGACCACTGCGCGTCCCGGACGCCGTACACGGTCGGCACGTACAGGCCCTTGGCGCCCCAGCGGGAGCTGTGGTTGTAGACCACGTCCTGGTAGATCTTGATGCCCTTGGCGTGGGCCGCGTTGATCAGGTCCTGGTAGGAGGCGCCGGCCGACTCCAGCCGCGGGTCGACCTTGTAGAAGTCGTAGCCGTGGTAGCCGTGGTAGTCGTAGTCGGAGCGGTTCAGCACCACCGGGGTGATCCAGATCGCCGAGAAGCCGAGGCCCTTGACGTAGTCGAGCTTCTGCACCAGGCCCTTGAAGTCGCCGCGGAACATCGGGTCGTTGTTCGCCGCGTTGCCGGACTTCACGTCCTGGTTGCCGCCCCGGTCGTTGGAGGAATCGCCGTCGTAGAAGCGGGCGGTGAGCACGAAGTAGATCGGGTCCTTGCGCGGGTCGGTGCCGATCATCTCCCCGGCCTTGGCGGCCGGCGGCGCGTCCCCGGTGGTGGCCACGGCGGCGGCGGAGACGGCGGAGACGTTCCCGGCCGCGTCCAGCGCCTTCACGGTGTAGGTGTAGACGGTGCGCGGCTCCAGGCCGGTGTCCGCGTACACGGTCGAGCCGACGTTGATCACCGAGGCGCCCTTGCTGCCACCGCTGCGGGTCACCTGGTAGCCCGTCACCCGGGTGTCGTCGGTGGACGGCTCCCAGGTCAGCACGATCGAGGTGTCGGTCGCGGAGGCGCTCACCGCGCCCGGCACGCTCGGCGCGGTGGTGTCCGGCACGACCGCCGCGCACGGGTCGGTGGCGTTCGCGATCACCTTGCTGTTCTGGACGATCGAGACGCCCTTGGGCACGACGTAGTTGGCGCCGTTGTTGTTGTCCCAGGTGCCCAGGCCGTTGTTGAACGTCGCCGCCATGGTGGCCGCGGATCCCAGGTCGACGGTGCGCTTGAACCAGCCCGGACAGGCCGCCTGCATCCCGACGCCGGGCACCGCCGTCCACGCCCCGCCCGCCGGGGCGTAGTGCAGGTTGACGATGCTCCAGCCGACCACGGCGGTCGAGTAGAACACGGTGGCGCTGTTCCCGGCCGGCGTGCCGCCACTCGCCGACGGGGACGGGGACGGGGACGGGGACGCGCTGGCGCTCGGGGTCGGAGTCGGGCTCGGGGTGTCGGTGGCGCACGGCGCGGTGCTGCCGACGACGCCGTCCCTGACCGTCGCCACGCCCGCCCCGAGGGCGTAGTTCCTGCCGCCGTTGTTGTCCCAGGTACCGGAGCCGTTGGTGAACGTCGCCTGCAGGCCGGTCGCGCCGCCCAGCGGGACGGTCTTCTTCACCCAGTCCGTGCAGGCCGGCTCCATCGCCACGCCCGGCGCCGTCGTCCAGGTGCCGCCGTTGGGGGCGTAGTGCAGGTCGTAGGCCGACCAGTTGCGGGTCTTGGTGTAGTAGTAGACGGTCGCGCTCGCACCGGTCGACGACGGGCTCGGCGTCGGACTGGGGCTGGAACTCGGGCTGCCGGTACCGCCGTTGTCGGTGCCGCAGGGGTCGCTGTGGGCGACCACGCCGTCCTTGACCACCACGGTGCCGGTCCCGAGGGCGTAGTTCTTGCCGCCGTTGTTGTCCCAGGTGCCGGAGCCGTTGGTGAACGTCGCCTGCAGGCCGGTCGCGCTGCCCAGGTCGACGGTCTTCTTCACCCAGTCGGTGCAGGCCGCCTGCATGGCGGTGCCCGGCACGGTGGTCCAACTGCCGCCGTCCGGGGCCCAGTGCAGGTCGTACGCCGACCAGTTGCGGGTCTTGGTGTAGTAGAAGACGGTGGCGGTGTTGCCGCCGGCCGCCGTGGTGTCGGTCGCCGCGCTCGCGGTGACGCCGAACTGAGCCGTGGACAGCAGGCTCGCGGTGAGTGCCGCCGCCGCTGTCAGTACGGCGGCGATGGGGCGCCGCCGGTGCCGTGCTCGTCTGGTCAAGGGAGTGTCCCTCGGTACTGGGGCCGCGGGCGGTGGGGAACTGCCTCGCGGCAGGGGAATGGGTGGGGGTGCTTGCGCAAGTACATGCAAGAACTTCCAGGAGGTTACTGAGGCATGACCGGGCTGTAAAGACTCCTTGACCTCACCCGCCTGTGGGCACAGCAGGGCGAATCCGCCCACCCGACCGAAAAATCTTTCTGCAAGGACCGCCCGCCGCGCGGGAGTTGCGCCAGTCCTCAGCGGCGTCCGCTGCCAGTCAGGGCCGCCGCGGTGGCGGCGAGGGCGGTCAGCAGGGCGCAGGCGAGCAGGGCGGACGGGGTGCCGAGGAGGCCGGCCAGGGCGCCCCAGGCCGGGGTGGCGAGGGCCAGGGCCGCGCTCTGGGCGAAGGTCAGCAGGGACTGCACCCGGGCGAGGTGGGAGAGCGGGGCGGCGGCCAGGACGGCCGGGCCCAGGTGGGCGGCGAAGAGGCTCGAACCGGCGCCGACCGCCGTCGCGGCCGCGACCGCGGTGGCCGGGGCGGCGGCGAGGGCGAGGACGGCGCTGCCGAGGGCGGCGGCGAGCAGGCCGAGGGCGGCACCGCGACCGGGACGGCGCAGCGTGCCCAGCCGGGCCGCGGCCAGGGCGGCCGCCAGCGTGCCGACGGCCTGGCCCGCCGCGACCGCCCCGGCGGCCGCCGCGCCCCAGCCGCGTTCGCGGACCAGCAGCGGGGCGAGCAGCGCGACCACCGGCAGCACCCCGGCGGCGGCGACGGCGGCCAGCCCGACCGCGGCCCGCAGTGCCCCGTCCCGGCGCACCACCCGTACGCCGTCGGCCACCGCCGCGAACAGCCCGCCGGGGGCGTGGGCGGGGGGAAGGGTCGCGGCCGGGCGGATCCGGAGGGTCACGGCGAGGACGGCCGCGAAGGTCGCCGCGTCGGCCAGCGCGGTGCCGGCCAGCCCGGTGGCGCCGACCAGCAGGGCGCCCAGCGGCGCCCCGAGCAGGACGGCCGCCTGGCCGCCGGCCTGGCGCAGGGCCAGCGCGCGGGGCAGCTGGGCCGGGGCGACCAGGAGGCGCGGCAGGGCGCCGCTCGCGGGGAGTTGGAGGGCGTCGACGGTGCCGAGCAGCAGCGCGAAGCCGAGCAGCGTCCAGGGGGTGCGGCCCGCCGTCCGGTCGGCGGCGAGGGTGGCGGCGAGCGCGAGGACGGCCAGCAGCATCGCGGCGTCCCCGGCCAGCGCCGCCCGCCGGGGCCCGATCCGGTCCGCGACGGCCCCGCCCAGCGGCAGCAGGAGGGTGCGCGGCAGTGTGGTCCCGGCCAGGACCAGCCCGGCCGCCGTCCCGCCGTGCCCCGCCGCGGCCCACCCGAGGGCCCAGCCGAGCGCGGCGTCGCCGACCGCCGAGACGCGGGTGCCCGCGAGCCACCACAGGTACGCCCGGGGCAGTCGGCCCGGGCCGGCGGCGGGTGCGGGGTGGGCGGGGCGTGCGGTGGCGGCGGTTCTCATGGCGGCCGACGGTAGGGGGCTCGACCTGGTCGAGGGCAAGGCCGGGACATGCGGCGGGCGGCGGACGGCGACGGGCTTGGAGCAGCGGCGAACCATGGCCGGGACCGGGGCCGTTGGCGTTCCGTCACTGGCAGCCGACCGGGGCGGCGGCCCTCCGCTCCGGGCTGAGCGGGGATCAGACTCCGGCGGAGGGGCCTCAGCGGCCGGGCGGGCGGTCAGCGGATGTCGTGGCCGGGGTGGGCGAGGTCGTAGGCGTGGCGGGCGTCGGCGATGGCGGTGCGGTGGGCGAGCGACCAGTCGGCGAGCGCCTTGACCAGGTGGGTGAGGCCGGTGCCGGTCTCGGTGAGGCGGTAGTCGACCTGGGCGGGGACGGTCGGGTAGACGGTGCGCCGGACCAAGCCGTCGCGTTCGAGCCGGCGGACGGTGAGGGTGAGCATCCGCTGCGAGATGCCGTCGACCGCGCGCTGGAGTTCGCGGAACCGCCGTGGCCCGCCCGCGAGTTCGACGATGACCAGGACCGACCACTTGTCGCCGAGCCGGTCCTGCACGTCGCGGATGCCGCAATCGGGGTGGCCCTGGTGCCCGCAGGGGTCGAGCTCGGCGGGGGTGGTTACCGCGGTGTGCGTCGGTGACATCGAACTGCCTCCTTGTGGGCGGTGCGGGCGCGATCGAGGATCAAGCCTAGTCAGCCGGTGCAGCGCCGGCGGGAACCGCGGTGAAGGACGGCGAGCGGCATGATCCTGGTGACGGGTGCGAACGGGAACCTCGGCGCGGCGGTCCTCGCCGCGCTGCGGGCGGACGGCGCGCGGGCGGTGGCCGGCGGCAGCCGGACGCCCGGGGAGGGCGTGCGGCGCCTCGACTTCGACGAGCCGGCGGGCCTCGACCTGACCGGGGTGTCCACCCTGGTGCTGGTCTCGGCCGGCTACGCCGAGGACGACCGGGTGGTCGCCCGGCACGCGGCGGTCCTCGCGGCGGCGGCCCGCGACGGCGTCCGGCACGTGGTGTACACCAGCCTGACCACGGCGGGCGACCACCTCGCCTTCGCGCTGGCGCACCGCGCCACCGAGCGCCTGCTGCGGGAGGCGGGCCCGGCCTGGACGGTCCTGCGCAACGGCCTGTACGCCGAACTGTTCGGCGCGCTGCTGAGCTGGGAGGACGACGGTTCCGGGCTGGTCTCCCCGTTCGGCGGCGGCGCGTTGGCGGCGGTCGTCCGGGCCGACCTGGCCGAGGCGGCGGCGCGGGTCGCGGCGGATCCGGCGCGGCACGCCGGGCGGGTGTACGACCTGGTCGGGGTGCCGGTCACGGCGGGCCTGGTGGCCGAGCGGCTCGGGGTCGCGCACCGCACCGTCGGCCTGGGCGAGCATCGGGAGGCGGTCCGCACGGCGATGCCGGGGCTGCTGCCGTTCCAGCCGGCCATGCTCGCCTCGATCGCCACCACCGTCCGGCACGGCTTCCTGGCCGGCACCTCCCCCGACCTCGCGGAACTGCTGGGCCGCCCGCCGCGCGACCCGCTGCCGGTGGCCGCCGCCGCGGCTGCGGCGAGCCGGCCAGCTGGCACCGCGGCCGGGACCGGGGCCGGAACCGCGCCCGGTCAGCCGAGGTAGAAGAAGAGGGTCAGCCGCGGGTAGGACTCGTCCTCGCGGTAGGACACCCAGCTCTGGTCCTCCAGCTCCAACAGGGTGGTCAGCCGGTCCAGTTCGTACCGGTACGCGGGATCGACCCGGTCCTGGGCGGCGCGGTAGGCGGCCGCGACGGCGCCGGCCCGCGCCGTCGGGAGGTGGCCGAGGGCGGGGTAGCCGTCGACGGAGCGCGGGATGTCCGGGAACTGCTCGGGCGGGCCGCCGAACAGGTAGGCGCAGGGCAGGAGTTCGGCGGGGACGCCGGCGGCGGAGAGCTGCTCGTCGAGCCCCCGGTAGAGGCTCTCGGGACTGGAGAAGGTGGCGAAGGTGTTGGTGTCGGAGCCGCACTCGGCGACCAGCAGCTGCAGGGCCCGCTGGTAGGAGTTGCCCGCGTACTCGGCGGTGGAGTCGGTGTGCCCGGCGATCAGGTGCTCCAGCGCCTCGGGGACGGGCAGCGGCAGGCCGCTCCCGGAGTAGCGGCGCCGGGCGGCGTCGCGGGCCCGGTCGATCCGGGGGCGCAGCCGGTCCGGCGGTTCTTCGCCCGCGCCGAAGAGCGGCAGTACCTCGGCCCAGTCGCCGGTGGAGTGTTCGATCGACGTACTCATGACGGGGATCATGCCGTACACCGCCGACATCTCCGACTCCCCTGCCGCCCGAGGGAGTTCACTCCAGCGGGTCGCGCACCACCTCGGGCAGGTGCAGGACGGCCTGCAGCGCGATGTACAACTCGGCGGAGTCCAGGCGCCGTTCGAAGGAGCGGCCGGAGAGCTGCTCGATCCGGCGGAGCCGGTAGCGGATGGTGTTGGGGTGGCAGTAGAGCAGTTTGGCGGCCTTGTCGGCGGAGCCGTCGACGGCGAACCAGGTGGACATCGTGGTGAGCAGCTGTTCGCGCTGGCCGTCGGGGAGTTCCATCACCGGGCCGAGCACCTGGTTGCCGATCCGGGAGGCGGTGGAGGGGGCGCTGGCGACCAGCATCGGCAGCGGGTTGTCGTCGAACAGGGTGACCGTCTCGTCCGGCCGGGCCGAGCTGGCGAGCGCGACCTGGGCCAGGTGCAGGGCCTGCGGGGTCTGGTCGAGCCGGGTGTAGCAGGGGCTGACGCCGGCCCGGCGGACGGTCTGGCTGCGCAGGGTGTCGACCAGCAGGTCGATCGCGGCGGCGGCGCGCATCGAGACGATGCCGATGTGGGCGTCCGGGGTGAGCCGCCAGGCGGAGCCCATGTCGTGTTGCCGCAGGGTGGGTTCGATGTCGGGCAGGGCCTGCCGGGCGAGCCCGGGGGCGTGCGCGACGACCACGGCGAAGGTGCCGTCGTACGGGAGGGTGAGCATGTCGGCGGCCTCCAGGACGGAGCCGGGGTTGCCCATGCCGCCGCGCAGCACCACGTCGACCAGGGCGGAGCGCTCCTGGTCGCGGCGGACCATCAGCAGGGCGGTGGTCTGGCTGAAGGCGTTCATCATGGCGTTGGTCGACTCTTCGTTGAACCGCCAGACGTCGGTGGCCATCTGCACCAACTCCTCGCTGGTGGCCAGGCCGTGGCGGAGCGACTCGGCGGCCATCGTCTCCCAGAGGTGGGCGAAGCCGATCCGGAACGCGGACTGCACGGTGGCCAGCGGGACGCCCTGCTCGGCGCGCAGCCGCCCGGTGCGGCGGGGGGCCTCCAGGCAGAGGCCGTCCTCGTGGGCGAGCCGGCGCAGGGTGAACTCGATGTTGCTGCGGACGGATTCGGTGAGGTCCCCGGCGGGCAGTGGTCCGGCGCTGCGGTAGACGGTCATGTTGTCGCGGATCCGGCGGACCGTTTCCTCGGTGAGCGCGGTGAGCCGGTCCAGCAGGTGGCCGGCCAGTCGTGCGGCCGAGTCCGCCGGCGCCGCGGGGAGTCGGGTGCCCATGCGGCGAGCCTAGGCGGCGCGGAGCGGCGCGCACGGTCGGCGCGGGGGCGCGGGCCGGGGCGGGCACGCCGTGGGGTGCCGGGACGGGGCCGGTGGCCGTACGGGCGTTCCCCGGGTGAGGGCGGGGGCGGGTGTTGACGGGGCGTCGGGCCGTTGGGGGGAGCGTTTTGTCGCCGCCCACAGGCCGGGGCGGGGCGGCGCTGTTCGTTCGGACAGCGTTGGCGTCCAGGGCGCCCGTGGGTGCGCCGGGCGGCTCTAGTCTCCTGCTCAGACCAGCCCGGATCCGCCGGGCCGGACCACTGGAGAAGACACCCGTGATGGAGAGCCCCGCCGAGCTGCGCCTCGACCTGGTGATGGACCTGCTGCTGTCGCCGGAGGAGGTCTTCGCCGTTCCGGCGCGGCTGGTGTACTGCCCCGACGACCCGTACGCGGTGCACGTCTCCTTCCACGTCGACTCGGCGCAGCCGATCGGCTGGTTCTTCGCCCGGGACCTGCTGGTGCAGGGGCTGCTGCGGCCCACCGGGCTGGGGGACGTCCGGGTCTGGCCGGCCTCGGTGGACGGCCGCCGGATGGTGACGCTGATGCTGTGCTCGCCGGAGGGCGACGCCTTCCTGCAGGCCCCGGCGGCGCTGGTGGCGGCCTGGGTGCGGCGGACGCTGCGCCTGGTGCCGCCCGGCGGGGAGGCCGAGCGGGCCCGGGTGGACGAGGCGCTGGACGCGCTGTTCGCGGCGACCGGCCCGACCGGGGCGGCGGGCTCGGCGGGGGTGGAGCCGGGCTGCTGAGCGGTGCCGCGCCACCCTCTGGGAAATGTGATATTGTACTGAGCGTGTTCACGGGGGATGTCCCCGGAAGCGTGGGAGCCTGTGCCCCGCTTCCGGAGGTGGCGCGGTTGTTCTCGGGGTACCGCGGTGCCTGGTGGATCGCCGGCGGCTGGGCCGTCGACCTACGGGTCGGCCACCACCGCCGGCCCCACTCGGACGTCGACGTCCAACTACTGGCCCGCGAACTCCCGCTGCTGGCCCAGCACTTCGCCGACCGCCCGGTCACCGTCACCGACCGCCGCACCAGCGCCCGGCACCGCTGGGACGGCCGCACCGCCCCCGAACCCGGACGCGAGACGCTCAGCCCGGACGGCACCTCCGTCCCCGTGGAGCTCCTGGTCGGCGAGAGCGACGGCCCCGACTGGGTCTTCCACCGCGGCCGCCGGACCCGCCTGCCGCTGGCCGGCCTCACCCGCCGCACCCCCGGCGGACTGCCCTACCTCACGCCCGAACTGGTCCTGCTCTTCAAGGCCCGCGACCGCCGGCCCAAGGACGAGGCCGACTTCCGCGACCTGGCCCCGCTGCTCACCCCCGCCCAGCGCGCCGGACCGCACCCGCACCCCTGGGCCGACCGGCTCGGGCCCGCCGACTGACCGGCCCGCCCGTGCGTCCGCGTATCCGTGCGTCCGTGCCTCCGTACGCCTGCGGCCTCACACCGGGACGTCGGCCGCCCGCGCGTCGACGGCGCCGGGCTCCCGTCCCCGCAGGCCGGCGGCGACCGCGCGCAGGGCGGGGAGGGCGGCGACCAGGGCGGCCTGGTCCGCCTCGGGGAGTTCCGCGGCGACCTCGCCGATCAGCTCGGCCCGGCGGACCCGCCAGACGGCCAGCCGCTCGACGGCCTCGTCGGTGGCGTGCAGCAGGACCGCCCGCCCGTCCGCCGGGTCGCCCTCGCGGCGCAGCAGCCCCTTGCCCACCAACTGGTTGACCAGGGTGGAGACCGAGTTTCCGGCCAGGAACAGCTCCTCGGCGGCCTCGGAGACCCGGACGCCCGGGCTGTCCAGCACCAGGCTCAGCAGCTCGACCTGGGCACCGCGCAGCCGCGGGCCGTCCGCCCCCGTCCGCAGACGGCGGCGGATCAGTCGATGGATGCCGACGAGCAGGCCGGAAAGCTCCTCGGCGGACCGGTACTCCTCCGGCGCTTGGCTCACCCCCCGATTTTAGCTCTGCTTGCGAGGTATCGGTCGAGGGAGAAGCGGCGAGAAGTGTGTAACGGTTCCGGGAACGGCACCGGGCCGGGCCGCGGGGTGCGCGGGCCGGCCCGGTGGACGCGGATGGATTCAGCGGGTCGAGCGGGTCGAGCGGGTTCAGCAGTCGGCGAAGGCGGTGCAGAGCGGCTTGCCGAGGGCGTCCAGGACGCCGGTCGCGGCCGGGGCGGACCAGGCGGTCCTCGGGCGGGCGCCGGCGGGCAGTTGGGCGTGCAGGGTCAGCTCGGCGACCGAGCCGTCCGGCGTGGACAGGTACTCGTGCACCTCGGCGGTGCCGCCGCCGGTCAGCGGGATGCTCAGGGTGGCGGCCAGCGTCGTGCCGCCCTCGGAGTCGATCTTCACCACCGTGCCCGGCACGGTGGTGGCGCAGTTCTTCACGCCCTCCTTCAGGGTGGTGAACACGGCGTGCGCGCTCTGCGCCCGGCCGCTGTAGTTCTGCGAGGAGCCGAAGCTCGCGACGATCTGGTCGGCCGCCCAGTCGCCGGCGGCGCCGCCCAGCGAGGCGGTCTCCGCCATCGGCAGCTGGGTGAAGGAGTCGTCGCGGGGGATCAGGCAGAGCGTCTCGATCCGGAACGCGCCCTGCTCGCCGAGCACCTTGACGGCGCTGCCGGGCGCCTTCCAGTGCAGCGCGGCGTTCAGCGGCACCGCCTTCGGGTCGATCCACACCCCGGCGGGCAGCCGCCCGGCCTTCCCGGGCGTGCCCTCGCCCGCGGCCGGGCTCTTCGCCGTACCGGACGAGCCGGGGACGGAGGGGGTGGAGGGGGCGGAGGCCGCCGGGGCGGAGGCGGCGGTGTCGCCGCCGCCGGTGCCGTCGGGGTCGCAGGCCGACAGGAGCGCGACGGTGGAGAGGCAGGCCACCGCGGCGGCGGCGAGGCGGAGCGAACGCACGGGTGTCCCTGGGGGTCGGACGGCGGTGGAAACGGACGACGGGCCGCCCCCGCACGGGTGCGGGGGCGGCCGTCACGGTCCGGCGGCGGGCCCGGTGACGGGCCCGGCGGGTCTCAGTAGCCCTGCGGCCGGTGGTTCGGGTTGGCCTGCGGCACCTTGGCCGTCAGGTCGTGCCCGTCCGGCGAGACGTGGTAGGTGCTGCGGATGTAGGTCATGGACGCGGCGACGTTGGCCACCGGGTCGTAGATGTCGGTGGAGGTGCCCTTGACGTGGTTGGCCGCGAAGGTGGTCGGGATGCACTGCCAGCCGCCGCGCGAGCAGTTGGCGGGGTGGCCGTCGCCGACGTTGGCGCCGTGCGCGTTGCTGTCCGTCAGGTTGATCTGCGAGGTCGGCGCGTTGTACGAGGACTCGCGCTTGGCGATGGTCAGCATGCCCTCGGTCCACGTCTCGCGGGCCTTCGGGTCGGTGACGCCCATCGCGTCCAGCGCCTGGGAGATGTACTCCCGGCAGGCGGCCTCGCCGCTCTTGTACTTGCCCTTGCCGTCGTAGGTGACCTCGCCGACCTTGATCGCGCCCTCGTGCGACACGGTGGGCTTGGGGTCGTTGCCGGTGCCGCCGCCGGGGCCGGGCTTGTTCGGACCGGTCGGCATCGGCTTGTGGCCGGGCTTGCCCGGGCCGGTGGGGTGGGTGGGCCGGGTGGTGCCGGGCTTCTTCGGGCTGCTCGGCTGGTGCGGGTGGCTGCCCTTGCCGGGCTGGGTGACGGCCTCGTGGGCGCGCCGCTCGGCCTCGGCGTACTGCTTGGCGACGGTGGCGAGCTTGCTGACGTCGCTGCCGAGGTTCTTGGTGAGCTCGTTCTTGGTCTGCTCCAGGGCCGCCATCTGCTTCTGGATCGCCTCGACCCGCTCGCGGACCTGGGCGACCACCGCGCCGAAGCCGATCACGTTGCCGAGGGCGCCCGCGGCCAGGTCGGTGGTGACGGCCTTGGTCATCACCGACTTGATGTGGCCGGTCTGCTTGGACAGTTCGCCCATGCGCTGCTGGATCGTCTGGAATTCCCGCTGGATCTTCGCCAGCTCGCCCAGTTCGTAGCCGAAACCCGCTGCCATCCCGTATCCCCCCATGGGACTTGACGTCCGTTCAGGACGTTTATCCCACCACACCGCGCCGTGGCGCAATCACCGGGGTGCCCGCTCCGGGACGCCCGCCTACCCTTTACCGGAGCTTTGCAAACCCGCAGGTCCACGGGTTGGCCGAGATGCCCGGACGGCCGGGGCGCGCGATCATGGCAGGTGCGGACCGGACCACTCCCGGCCCGCGCGCACGGCTCACCGCCGTCCGCCCACCGCCGTCCGCCTCCACCGCCCGAGGGACCGGCACCCGACCGGAAAGGCAGGGGTTTCGATGTTCCAACTCCTCTGGATTCTGCTGATCGGCTTCGTGCTGGGCGTGCTGGCCAAGCTGATCCTGCGCGGCCCGCAGTCCATCCCGTGGTGGCTGACCATGCTGCTCGGCGCGGCCGGCGCACTGCTCGGGAACCTGGTGGCCGGCTGGATCGGCGTCCGGCACACCGGGGGCATCGACTGGATCCGGCACTTCCTGCAGATCGGCTTCGCGGTCGTCCTGGTCGCCTTCGTCGCTCCCGCCTGGAGCAAGTCCCGCCCCGGCAGGTAGCCGCACCGGCCCTCGACGCCCCTGGACGCGCCGCCCGCCGGACCACGTGGTCCGGCGGGCGGCGCGCCGGGCGGCCGGGCCCGGGTCAGTGGAAGCGGGAGCTGCGGACCGGGCCCGCCGAGCGGATCCGGTCCCGGGTGCCGGTCGCCCAGGTGGCGGCGGCCCGGGCGGCGAACCGCTCCAGCTCCTCCAGCGGGTCCGGCGGGGCGCTGCCGTCGCCCGGGTCGGGCTCGGCGGAGGCGGCCAGGATCTCCCGGGCCAGCTCCTCGGCGGGGCGGCCGTCGGCCGGGGCCTCGGAGACCTCGCCGTCCTCGTCCACCGTCATCCGGGGCTCCCAGGGCGCGACGATCCGCTGCACCAGCAGGCCGCAGACGTCGGCCGAGACGGCCGGGGTGTCGGTCCAGCAGGTGGCGTGCTCGTACAGCAGCTCGCCGGGGGCCCGCTCGTGCAGCTGCTCCAGCAGCTCCGGGTCGACCTCGTTCAGGTCGTACGCCACCACCAGCGCGTCGGGCGTGCCGGGCCGGTAGGGGGCGGCGGGCAGGCCGAGCAGTTCGGCGGCGGCCAGGCCGAGCGCCCGGCTGCCCCGGTCGGGCAGCAGGGCGACGGCGGCGGGGCGGCGGCCGGTGGCGGCCAGGATCGCGCCCAGCCGCTCCAGGCCGAGCCGGCAGTCGTCCCAGCCGCCCTGGAGGTAGGCCCAGCGGCCGGCCATCCCCGCGTCGTACCCGAACGGGGAGCGGGTGGCGAGCAGCCCGCCGGTGAGGACGTGGTGCCAGCCGCGCAGGTCGGCCGGGCCGGCGGGCGGGACGGCGGCGGCGCGGGCCAGCGTGCGGCGGATCCGGTCGGCGGCGGGCCGCCAGGTCTCGTCGGGGGCGGACAGGCCGTCGAACGCCTCCCGGGCCCGGTCGAGCTGCCCGGCCATCAGCGCGTTGTGCGCCAGCAGGTAGCGGTCGGGCCAGTCGCCGGTGAGCTCCCGGTGCCCGTCGAGGAGTTCGGCGGCCTCGGCGTGCCGCTCGCCGTCCTCCAGCGCGACGGCCAGCTCCAGCAGCACCTGCCGGGGGTTCACCTCGGCCGCGGCCCGGCGGGAGCGGCCGAACAGCCGCCGCCTGGCCTCCGGCGCGCCCTCGCCGCGCAGCGCGCCGGACAGCGCCTGGCGCAGCGCGGGGACGGCGAGTTCGGACAGGCCGTGCTCGATGCAGGCGTACCCGTACGCGTAGAGCGCGCCGGGGGCGACGGGCCCCCCGGCCGGCGCGGCGGCGGTCGGCGCGGAGCCGGTCGGGGCAGCGGCGGTCGGAGTCGGGGCAGCCGCGGCGGCCAGCGCGGCGGCGGCCCGGGCCAGGTCGTCGATCCCCACCAGTTCGGCCAGCCTGGCGACGAGCGGGGCGAGTTCGGCCGCCGTCAGGTCGTCGGCGACGGCCCGCAGCTCCCGGACGGCGCCCTGCGGGTCGTCGGCGTCGAGCAGTTCGCGGGCCTTGGCGAGGTCGGGGTGCACGCGGTGTCCTCCTGGGGTGGCGCGGCCGTGGTTCGGCGGTGGGGGCGCGTCCGTTCGAAGGGCGCGCCCGTCCGCATCATCGCGGCGGCGGCCCGCCGGGCGGAAACGGTTTTCCGTCCGCGAAGCGGCCCGGACCGTGCGGGCTGCTCCGTGGACGCCGGCCCGGGCGCGGGTCCGGGAGGTGATGTGTCGACGTGTCACCGTCCGGTCCCGATGCGGTCCGGAAACGGCGTCTTCGCACGCCGGGCGGGGTCGGCGCCGATAGCGTCCTGCCCCGTCACGCACTCCGGGTCCAGCAGCCCGGGTGCGCCGCCTCACCACACCTCCTGGGGGGAATCCCGCCATGACCGGACGTCAACCGCTCGCCGCCCGCGCCCTGTTCACCGCCGCCGCGGTGCTGACCGCGACGCTCGCCCTCACCGCCTGCGACCCCGAGGGGACGGACGGCGACGCCGCCGCGCCGGCCGCGGCCTCTTCGGGCAGCACGGCGGGCACTCCTTCGGGCAGTTCCTCGGGGAAGCCCGCGACCGGCACGGCGAAGCCGACCCCGATCGCGACGCCGCCCGCCTCCTCCGGCGCGCCCGCGGCGGCCGACGGCAAGCGGCGGCTGACCGAGGCGCGGACGGCCGGCGGGCTGCTCCGCGGCACCGGGGAGGCGCAGCTGAGCGACGTGCCGGTAGACCCGGGCGAGATGCGCGAGGGGATGACCCTGGTGGAGACCAACTACCAGCGGCAGAAGGGCCGTCCGGTGCTGTTCGCGGGCGTGGACAACGTGCCCGAGGAGCCGAGCAAGCGGCGCGAGCACCTGTGGCGCGGCCTGATCGACTACGCGGCCGGCCAGGGCGGCACCGGCAGCCCGGGCGCCTCGGTCGCGTACCCGGCCGGTCCGCTCGGCGGCAACCTGGAGTGCTTCCCGCTCGGTTCGGACGCGCTGTGCGGCTGGGTCGACTCGTCGACGGCGGCGGTGGCGCTGTTCCCGGCGACCGCGCCGACCGACGCCGCCAAGCTGTTCGCCGCGATGCGGGCCGACCTCGAACACTGATCCCGGCGGGCCGTTGGGGCAACCGGCCATGCCCCAACTTCCTTTCTCGTCAGTAGCGTTGACGTGCCGTTAGCTGTTTGGAAAGCTTCCTGACCATTCACGCGGCGCCGGGCCGCGACCGGCGACGGGGACAGGACAGCGATGCGCTTCACGGGAGTTGCCTGGACGGGTACGGGCTTCGAGGTCGCCCTGCTGGACGCGGCGGGACGGCCCGCCGCCGAGACCCGCTTCGCGGCCGGCCGGGTCGGCGCGGTCACCGCGCACCTGCTGGAGCTGCAGCGGGCCGCCGCCGCGGCCGGCGAGGAGCTGGTGACCGTCATCGACTCCACCAACGGCATGCTGGACGGCGGCCTGATGGCCGCCGGCCTGGCCGTCTACCGGGCCGACCCGTGGATGCTGCCGCCCCGCCCCGCGTTCGGCTCCGTCCCGGCCGCCGAGCTGGCCCGCACGGCGTTCCGCGATCCGGCCGCGGTCGTCCGGCTCAGCATCGACACCGGGACGCTGGGCGGGCGGGCCGAGGAGATGATCGCCTCCTTCAAGTCCGGCGCCGCCGAGCTGGAGGCGATGCTGCACTCCGGCCGCTGCCTGTGGAACAACCTCGGCGCCGACAAGCCGGTGGTCGCGCTCACCTTCGACGACGGCCCCAACCCGCCCTACACCAACCGGATCCTCGACGTCCTCGACCGCTACGCGGTGCCCGCCACCTTCTTCTGCGTCGGCCTGCACGCCCTCGCCCACCGCGCCGAACTCGACCGGATGGCCACCGCCGGCCACCAGCTCGCCAACCACACCTGGTCCCACCCCTACCTGCCCGACCTGTCCCGCACCGAGCTGCTCGACCAGCTCGGCCGCACCGACGAGGCCATCTCGCTGGCCGTCGGCGACGACCCCGGCCCCCGGATGTTCCGCCCGCCCTACGGCAGCCAGAGCCCCGACGTGCTGCGCTGGATCGGCGAGTCGGGCGCCACCATCGCGCTCTGGAACGTCGAACCCAGCGACTGGTCGATGCCCGGCCCCGACGCCATCACCCGCACCGTCCTGGAACACGCCCGCCCCGGCGCGATGATCCTGCTGCACGACGGCGGCGGCGACCGCTCGCAGACCGTCGCGGCCCTGCCCGGCATCATCGAGGGCCTGGTCGAACGCGGCTACGGCTTCGCCCGGGTCGACGAACTCCCGGTCGTGCCGGTCGACGGCCTGCCGGCCTACTGAACCGGCCCGCCGGGCCGGGCGGCCGAACAGGGCCGCCGACCCGGGCGGCCACCGGACGCGGCGGAGGGAGGGCCCGCGCGCCGCCGGCCCTCCCTCACCTCCCTGCCGCTGCCCCACCGCCCTACCGTGCGCCCCGTCCGCCCCGTCCGCCCCGCCCGTCCCGGGTGCGGCGGACGGCCGGGCGGCCGTCGCGGCTCAGGCGCCGGTCTTGTTGCTGTTGGCCTTCACCAGGTCGACGAAGTCCACCGTGTCGAGCGGGTTCGGCTCGACGGCGGTGACCTTGGTGCCGTAGTCGGAGTAGGAGGCCGTGGAGACCGCGTCGCCGGCCTTGGTCGAGAACTTCTCGACCTTCTTGACCAGCAGGTCGTCGCCGCTGATCCACAGTTCGATGTGGTCGGTGGTGATGCCGGCCGCGGCGAACTGCTTCCGCAGCGCCTCGGCCTGGTCGGCGCTGAGGCCCTTGGCGCCGGACTTGGCGAGGTCCTCCACCGCGAGGTCACCGGTGTACTTGGTGGCCTTGACGCCGTTCACGGTCTCCTGGCCGGCCTTGGTGACCTGGCCGGCGGCGATCAGGGCGCGCACCGAGGAGATCGGGTCGGCGTTCTGCAGCTGGCTCTTCATGCTGTCGCCGGCCGCGCCCATCAGCTTGGCGAGGTCCGCGTAGCCGTACTTGATCCAGTGCTTGCCGCCGATCTGGGGGGCCATGCCGTCGCCCATGTTGACGTACATCGCCTCGCTCAGGTAGCGGGCGGTGAAGCTGCCGTCGCTGCCCGCCTTGCTGAGCGCGCCGGCCATCCCGCCGCCCATGGTGCCGGTCATCTCGCCCTGGAGGCCGTGCTCCCAGGAGATCGCGCCCGTCATGCTGCTCTTCGAGGCCGTGCCGATGTCGTTGCTGATCTCCACCTTGGCGGACTTCGCCGCGCTGGTCTTCTCCCCGACCAGCTTGAGCAGCGCGGCCGGGTCGAGGTCCGCGCCCTTCCCGCTGTCCGGAGCCGGCTGGGCGACACCGCCGCCGCCCCCGGTGCCGCCGTCGCCGCCCTTGCTGCCGCAGGCGGTGGCGGTCAGGGCGAGCACCGCCGCGGTGGCGGCGAGGTAGGTGCGTCCGGTCTTGAACATCTGGGTCTCTCCCCCTGGGGGCGGCTCGGGCGCGGTGTCTCCGCATCCCGTGACGGCCGTCCCCGCTTGTATCCGTCGCGGACTCTAGTCGATGGGCACGACAGCCGGGCAACGGGTTTGCTCCTGTTCGGTACCGAACCCCGACGGCCCGGAAAGCGTCCGGAAAGCCTGCGGAAAGGCCGGGTAAACCGCCGTTTCCACCGGCCCGGGCCCGGAACGGCGGTGGCCGCCGGTCAGTCCGGGGCGCGCAGCGCCGAGTCGCGGTGGGCGCGGGGCGAGAGGCCGTAGCGGGCCCGGAACAGCTTGCCGAAGTGGCTGGCTTCGCGGAAGCCCCAGCGGGCGGCCAGGGCGTACGCGGGGAGGTGGGCCGGCCGGGGGTCGGCGAGGTCGGCGCGGACCCGCTCCAGCCGGCGGCGGCGGACGTACTCGCCGACGGTGTCGCCGTGCCGGGCGAACAGGGCGTGCAGGTGGCGGACCGAGATGTGCTGCCCGGCGGCGATCGCGGCGGGCGTGAGCTCCGCGCCGAGCCGGGCGTCGATCCAGTCGAGGACCCGGTCGAGGGTGGCCCCGGGGCGGTCCGGGGCGGCCGGGGCGGTGGCGTCCCGCAGCAGGGTGCGGATCATGCCGGTGACGTGCTCGCCCCTCTCGTGCCGGGCCAGCGCGCTCATCGCGGGTGCCCGTTCGGCGAGTTCGGCGAGCGTCGCGCCCAGGACCCGGCCGGTGGCGGTGCCGGACGGGTCGGCTCCGGCCGGGGCCGGGGTCGGACCGGCCGCGGTCGCGGCGGGGCTCCACACCACGTAGCGGTACGCGCCGCCCAGGGCGAGCCGGAACGGCCTGGCGCCGGTGTAGAGGACGAAGCCGCCGGGGGCCAGCGCGCACTGCCGCCCGTCCTGCTCCAGGCTGCCGCGCCCGGACAGCAGCAGTCCGATCAGCGGGCCCTGCGGCCGGGCGTCCGGCGAGTGCCGGGGCTGGACCCGCACGTCCTGCTCGCCGCTGATGTCGCAGGCGTTCAGCGCGCCGAAGCGGTAGGGCCGCAGTTCGGCCCGGTACGGCTGGCCGGCCCGGACCAGGACGGTGTCGGTGGCGTTCGTCCGGTCCGGCGAACCGGTGTCCAGGTAGCCGAAGACCAGGCTCCCGTCGTCCCGCTGCTCGACCGGCACCCGCCGCCTCCCGTTCCCGTCCCGCGTCACCGTGCCCGCGCCGCCCGCGCGGTGCGCCTCCCACCGGCGGCGGTGGGGCGGTGCGGCGGGCGGTGACGGCGGACGGGAACCCCGCTCGCCACCGTCCGGCGCACCGCCCGCGTCCAGGTGCTAGAAATCCCTGGTGGACGAACCCCCCGTGCCGGCCGACGCGCTGCGCGTCTTCGTCGCGCTGGCCCCGCCCGACGAGGCGAAGGACGAGCTCGCCCGGGCCCTGCGGCCCGCGTACGAGGCGCACCCCCGGCTGCGCTGGAACCGGATCGAGGACTGGCACGTCACGCTGGCCTTCCTCGGCGAGGTCGGGGCGGCCGCCGTCCCGCCGCTGCGGGCCGCGCTGGCGGCCACCGCCGCCGGGCACCCCGCGCTGCGGCTGGGGCTGCGCGGGGGCGGGCACTTCGACGGGCGGCTGCTGTGGAGCGGCGTCACCGGCGACCTGGACGGCCTGCACCGGCTGGCCGCCGAGGTGCGCGCCCTGGTCCGCGCGCAGGGCCTGGACCACCGCGACCGCCCCCTGCACCCGCACCTCACGCTGGCCCGGGCCCGCCGCGACGACCCCGAGGGCGTCCCGGCGGGCGCCGCCGTCCTGGCCGGTTTCACCGGCCGCCCCTGGTGGACGCCGCGCCTGCACCTGGTGGGCAGCAACCCCGTCGGTGATCCGGCCCCGCGGCGCTACCGCGACCTGGTCTCCTGGCCGCTGGCCGTCCCGCCGCGTTCCGGGTGACGGCGCGTGCCCTCAGCCCGCCGACGGCGCGGCGGCGTCGATCTCCGCGATCAGCGCTTCGACGCGGGCGCGGATCGCGTCGCGGATCGGGCGGACGGCCTCGACGCCCTGGCCGGCCGGGTCGTCGAGCGGCCAGTCGCGGTAGTGCCTGCCGGGGAAGAACGGGCAGGCGTCGCCGCAGCCCATGGTGATGACGTAGTCGGAGGCTTGCACGGCCTCGGCGGTGAGGAGCTTCGGCCGCTGCGCGGAGAGGTCGACGCCGACTTCGGCCATCGCGGCGACGGCCGCCGGGTTGACCTCGCGGCCGGGCGCGGACCCGGCGGAGCGGACCTCGACGCGGTCACCGGCGAGGTGGGCCAGGAAGCCGGCGGCCATCTGGGAGCGGCCGGCGTTGTGCACGCAGACGAACAGCACGGAGGCGAGCGGCGTGGCGGTCATCAGCAGGTGGTCCTTCGTTCGGTCTCGGGCATCCTGGCCGGGGCCCCGTGCCCGCGGACGGCGCTGTCCGCGGCGGGCGGAGGCGGGCAGGCGGCAGCGACCGCAGGACGTGTCAGCTGCCGCTGGTGTCAGCCCCGGCTGATGTGAAAGTATCAGCCCATGGTGATGTCAGTCGACACTGAGTTGATGCGCGTGCTGTCCGACCCCCTCCGGCTGCAGATCGTGACGCTGCTGGCCCGCGAGACCCTGTGCACCACGCACCTGGTGGAGGAGACCGGTGCCCGGCAGACCAACCTCTCCAACCACCTCAAGGTGCTGCGGGACGCCGGGGTGGTGGACACCGAGCCGTGCGGGCGCTTCACCTACTACCGGCTGCGCCCGGAGGTGCTGGAGTCGCTGTCCGCGCGGTTCGCCGACCTCGCCGCCACCGCCCGCGCGAACGCCGACACCAAGAGGTCCTGCTGATGCCCGGCACCGCCCCCGCCCCCGAGACCAGACCCGCCGAGGCCGCGGCGTCGGTCGCCGGGAAGCTGTCCTTCGTCGACCGCTACCTCGCGGTGTGGATCCTCGTCGCGATGGCCCTCGGCCTCGGGCTGGGCCGCCTGGTCCCCGGGCTGAACGACGCGCTGGTGAAGGTGGAGGTCGGCGGGATCTCGCTGCCGATCGCGCTCGGCCTGCTGGTGATGATGTACCCGGTGCTGGCGAAGGTCCGCTACGACCGGCTCGACACCGTCACCGGCGACCGCAGGCTGATGGCCTCCTCGCTGGTGGTCAACTGGGTCGTCGGGCCCGCGGTGATGTTCGCCCTCGCCTGGATCTTCCTGGCCGACCTGCCCGCGTACCGCACCGGCCTGATCATCGTCGGCCTGGCCCGCTGCATCGCCATGGTGATCATCTGGAACGACCTGGCGTGCGGCGACCGCGAGGCCGCCGCCGTCCTGGTCGCGCTCAACTCCGTGTTCCAGGTCGTCATGTTCGGCGTGCTGGGCTGGTTCTACCTCGACCTGCTGCCGGGCTGGCTGGGCCTGGGCGAGGGCGAGCACCTGAACGTCTCCATGGGGAGGATCGCCCTCAACGTCGTCGTCTTCCTCGGCATCCCGCTGGTCGCCGGATTCCTCACCCGCCGCCTCGGCGAGAAGAAGCTCGGCCGGGAACGCTACGAGAACAACCTGCTCCCGAAGATCGGCCCCTGGGCGCTGTACGGCCTGCTGTTCACCATCGTGGTCCTCTTCGCCCTCCAGGGGAAGACGATCACCTCCCAGCCGCTGGACGTCGCCCGGATCGCCCTGCCGCTGCTCGCCTACTTCGCCCTCATGTGGTTCGGCACCTTCGCCCTCGGCAAGGGCCTGGGCCTGACCTACGACCGCACCGCCACCCTCGCCTTCACCGCCGCCGGCAACAACTTCGAACTCGCCATCGCCGTGGCCATCGGCACCTTCGGCGTCACCTCCGGCCAGGCCCTGGCGGGCGTCGTCGGCCCGCTGATCGAAGTCCCGGTGCTGATCGCCCTGGTGTACGTCTCGCTCGCCTGGCGCGAGCGCTTCCGCACCGCCGGGGTGCGCCCGTGACCGGCCGGCGCACGGAGGTGCTGGTGGTCGGCGGCGGACAGGCCGGACTCGCCGCCGGCTACTACCTGCGGCGCGCCGGACTGGACTTCCGGATCCTGGACGCCGCGCCCGCGCCCGGCGGGGCCTGGCGGCACCACTGGGACACCCTGCGGCTGTTCTCCCCCGCCGCCCACTCCTCCCTCCCCGGGCGCCCGATGCCCCGGCAGCCCGGACACGACCAGCCGGACGCCGCCCACACGGCGGCCTACCTCGCCGAGTACGAGCAGCGCTACGAGCTGCCCGTCCTGCGCCCCGTCCGGGTGGAACGCGTCGAACGCGTCGAGCACGTCGAACGCCCGGACGGCGGCGGCCTGTTGTCGGCCCGTACCGACTCCGGCGACTGGCACGCCCGGGCGCTGATCATGGCCACCGGCAGCCGGCGGCGGCCGTTCGTCCCCGCCGTCCCCGGCCTGCGCGACTTCACCGGCCGCCAGCTGCACTCCCGCGACTACCGGAGCGCCGCCGACTTCGCCGGGCAGCGGGTGCTGGTGGTCGGCGGCGGCAACTCCGGCGCGCAGATCGCCGCCGACCTGACCGGAACGGCGGCCGTCCGCTGGGTGACCCGGCGACCGCCGCGCTTCCTGCCGGACGAGGTCGACGGCCGCGCCCTGTTCGACCTCGCCTCCCGCCACGTCCGGGGCGACGGGCCGCGCCTCGGCGACCTCGGCGACCTGGTCGCCGTCCCGCCGGTCCGGGCCGCCCGCGACGCCGGACGGCTCACCGCGCACCCGATGTTCCACCGCCTCGACGCCGGAGGCGCGGTGTGGGAGGACGACGAGCGGTGGCCCTGCGACGCCATCGTCTGGTGCACCGGCTTCCGCCCCGACCTCGGCCCACTGCGCGGCCTCGGCCTGCGCGACCGCACCGGCCGCGTCCCCACCGACGGCACACGGGTCCTCGCCGACCCGCGGATCCACCTGCTCGGCTACGGCGACTGGACCGGCCCCGCCTCGGCCACCCTGACCGGCGTCGGCCGCACCGCCCGCACCGCCGTCGACCAGCTCGCAGCCACCCTCCGCCGCACCGCCTGAACCCGGCTCAGGAGACCAGCGGGCTGCGGCGTTCGATCAGGACGGTGTCGCGCCAGACACCGCGGTGGCGGGCGACGCGTTCGCGGGTGCCGACGACACGGAACCCGGCGGCGGCGTGCAGGGCGAGGCTGGCCGTGTTCTCCGGGAAGACCGAGGACTGGATCGTCCAGATCCCCGCCTCCTCGGTCGAGTCGATCAGGTGCGCCAGCAGGACGCCCGCGATGCCCCGGCCGCGGTGGTCGGGGTGGACGTAGACGGAGTGCTCGACCACCCCGGCGTAGGCGGGCCGGGCGGAGACCGCGCTCGCCGCGATCCAGCCCGACACCGTCGCGTCCGGGCCGAGAACGACGTACCGGTGCCCGGGCAGCCGGGCCGCGTCGAAGGCCGCCCACTCCGGGGCCTCGGTCTCGAAGGTGGCGTTCCCCTCCTCGATGCCCGCCCGGTAGATCGCGAGCACCTGCTCGGCATGCTCGGGCAGCATCGGGGCGGGCCGGAAAACCGGGACGGACACGAAGGGCTCCTTCGACTTCGACCGGGGACGGGGAGAAGAACGGGAACGGGGAAAGAGACAGCGACGGACCCTACCCCCTGCGCGCTGATCTGCGGATCCGCCCCTGAGCAGCAGAAGCACCCCGCCCGAGAGGTGCCCGGATGCGTGAAGACCACCTCGGAGGCCACCGCCCCGCCGTCGCACACGTCGTGCGCGTCCCCGGCACCCTCCTCCACCCAGCCCGGCCCCAGCGAATGCGTCGGCACACTGTCCGACCCGGCCAACTCCCGCAGGGTCCTCGCAGACCACCAGCACTGAAACGCCGACACTCCGGTACGAGTGGTCGCCGATCACGTACCGGGCCGGGCCCCCGCTCTGCGGTGGCAACACCTGACCGCACAGACCATGCTTCTCCAACTTCCGCCCCTTGCCTGAGAATTGATCACCCATGCGCCCAACCGAACGCTTCCCGCCGCCACGGAGGGGCCACCGCACGCCGCCCGTCACCCCGTTGTCTCGCGCGCGGGGCACCGGCAGGCCGGCCACAGGCCGGACAAGGAGGAGGAAGGGGTGGGGAGCCTCCGGTCCTTCGACAGGAAGCTCGGGTACTCCTCGCGAGAGCCGTCGGCACCGACCCGGTAGACCCGGAGCGTCATCCCGCACCTCCCACCGGGCCGGCGCCCCCCGACGCCCGCCCCATCAGCAGGCGTTCCCGCCGTCTTTTGCCGGTTGGTCGTCATGAGCGTTTCCCCATTGCCTGATTGCCCTCCACGATTGACCTGCACGGCGTCCAGTGGGTGAAGAGCAGTCGCAGCGGCAACGGGGGCAACTGCGTCGAGGCGGCGCTCGGCGCCCACGCCGCCGTCATGCCCGTTCGGGACTCCAAGGACCCGATGGGCGCCGTCCTGCTGTTCCCGACCGCCGCCTGGTCGGCCTTCGTCACCGCCGCCGCAGGCGAGTTCGGCGAGGTCTGAGCCTCACCGAACACCCCACGGGCCCCGCCGCTTGCACGTCAAGGGGTGGGGCTTCGCCGTCCCCGCGCCGCGAGCTCCCGCAAACGACGAGGGCCCCGCCCGACCGGGGGTCGGGCCGGAGCCGTCGTTCGGTCCGGTCGACGCGGGCGACGCGGACGCCACCTCGCGCTGGGGCCGACGGGACGGGTCAGCGGTCGAGGTCGAGCAGGTGGGACAGGCCCGCGAGGACGGACGGGTCGACGCGGTAGTAGACCCAGGTGCCGCGCCGTTCGGAGGCGAGCAGGCCGGCTTCGCGGAGCTTCTTCAGGTGGTGCGAGACGGTCGGCTGGGAGACGCCGACGTCCTGGATGTCGCAGACGCACGCCTCGCCGCCCGGGTGCGCGGCGACCTTCGAGAAGAGGCGCAGCCGCACCGGGTCGCCGAGCGCCTTGAACATCGCGGCCATCCGCACCGCGTCCGCCTCGGAGAGTTCCGCCGAGGTCAGCGGCGGGCAGCACGGGACGACCTCCGGCGCGAGCACCGGCAGTTCCACCCTCGAATTCGACATGCGTCTATGTTGACATCCATCGATACAGGAGGCAAGGTCGACCCCGACAGCACATCGACGTTCATCGAATCAATCGAGCCGCGGCCGCCACCGCACCGCAGCGCGCGAGGGAGAGCACCGCCATGACCTCCGACCGAACCGACCTGCCCGTCCTCGTCATCGGCGCCGGCCCGATCGGCCTGGCCGCCGCCGCCCACCTGCTGGAGCGCGGCCTCGAACCGCTCGTCCTGGAGGCCGGGCCGTCGGCCGCCACCGCCGTGCGCGACTGGTCGCACGTGCGACTGTTCTCCCCGTGGGCCGAGCTGGTCGACGCCGCCGCCGAGCGGCTGCTCACCCCCACCGGCTGGACCCGCCCGGACGGCGCCGGCTACCCGACCGGCGGCGACTGGGTCGAGCGGTACCTGCGGCCGCTCGCCGACGCCCTCGGCGGGCGCGTCCGCTACGGCGCCCGGGTCACCGGGGTCGCCCGCGCCGGACGGGACCGGATCGTCGACGCCGACCGCGAGCGGCAGCCCTTCACCGTCCACGTCGAGCACCCGGACGGCCGCGAGGAGCGCCTGCCGGCGCGTGCCGTGGTCGACGCCTCCGGCACCTGGTCCACCCCGAACCCGCTGGGCGCGAACGGCCTGCCCGCGCTCGGCGAACGCGCCGCCGCCGACCGGATCTCGTACCGGGTCCCCGACCTGCGCGACCCCGCCGTCCGGGCCCGGTACGCCGGGAAGCGCACCGCCGTGGCCGGCACCGGTGCCTCCGCGTTCACCGCGCTCGCCGCCCTCGCCGACCTGGCCGAGGAGGAGCCCGGCACGCACGCGGTGTGGGTGCTGCGCCGGGGCCTGACCGGCTCCACCTACGGCGGCGGCGCCGCCGACCAGCTGCCCGCCCGCGGCGCGCTGGGCCTGGCTGCCAAGGCCGCCGTCGACGGCGGCCACGCCGAAGCGCTGACCGGCTTCCGCACCGCCGCCGTCGAACGGGCCGCCGACGGCCGCCTCGCCCTCGTCGCCGAAGACGGCACCCGGGCCGAGGAGTTGGACGAGGTCATCGCGCTGACCGGCCTGCGCCCCGACCTGTCCTTCCTCACCGAACTGCGCCTCGCCCTGGACGACCGCCTCCAGGCGCCGGTCGCGCTCGCCCCGCTGATCGACCCGAACCAGCACTCCTGCGGCACCGTCTACCCGCACGGCGCACGGGAGTTGGCCCACCCCGAACAGGACGTCCACCTGGTCGGCATGAAGTCCTACGGCCGCGCCCCGACCTTCCTCGCCCTGACCGGCTACGAGCAGGTCCGCTCGGTGGCCGCCGCCCTGGCCGGCGACCACGAGGCCGCCGCCCGGGTCGAACTCACCCTCCCCGAAACGGGCGTCTGCGGCGGCGCCGGACGCTACGACGAGCCCGCCGCCGACCGGGGCGACGGCTGCTGCGCCATCCCCGCGACCCCGCGGCTCATCACCCTCGGCGCCCCCTCGGCGGGCGGATCCTGCTCGCCCGGCGGCGGCTGCTGAGTGCCCGCGGGCGTTCAGCCCCCCAGGTCCAGCACGTACGCGACGAGCGGGACGAACAGCGGGGCGGCGAGGACGGCGAGCGGGAACAGCAGGAGCCCGCAGCCGGCCGCGCCGCCCTTGGCCGCCCGTTTGAGGGGGGAGCCGGAGGCGAGGAAGGCGAGGGCGGTGGAGAGCAGCAGGCAGGCGAGCAGGGCGGCGCCGGCCAGGACGGCCACTCCGAGTACCATGCCGCCACCGCCTTCCGTCGATCGCCAGTCCGTGGATCGCCCGTTCACCCGTTCGTGCGCTGACCGATCATAGCCGCCCCGGCGGGCGCGAACGTTTCAGCGGGCGGGCGGCCCGCGGAGCCGGTCCGACCTCGGGGTTCGCGGGCGGGTGCGGGGCCGGGCGATTGACACCTCCGGGAGACCCTCCCACGATGGGAGCGCTCCCATTCATGCCGGGGGCCGCCCCACCCGCACAGTTCCCCGTCCACCGTCCGGCCCGTGGCGCGCCCTCCGGCCCGGGTCGGCCGCCCCCACCCGGGAGGAACGACCCCGATGCTGTTCCGCTTCCGCGCCCGCCCGCGCGGCAGGACGGCCGCGGCCGCCGCGGCCCTGCTGGCCCTGGCCGCCGCCGCGCTGCCGCTGACCGCCGCGCCCGCCGCCGTCGCCGACACCGCGCCCGCTACGCCCGACGCCGCCGTCACGGTCAACGCCGACGCGGGCCTGGGCACCCTCGACCCGGCCGCGCTCGGCGTCAACACCGCGATCTGGGACTCGTACATGAACGACCCGCAGGTGGTGTCGCTGTACCGGGCGGCCGGGATCGGCGCGCTGCGCTACCCGGGCGGCTCGTACGCGGACCTCTACCACTGGGTCGACAACACCGCGCCGGGCGGCTACGTCGCGCCCGGCACCGGGTTCGACGCCTTCATGGGGACGGTGAAGGCGTCCGGCGCGACGCCGATCCTGATCGCCAACTACGGGTCGGGAACGGCCCAGGAGGCCGCCGACTGGGTGCGGTACGCCAACGTGACCAAGGGTTACGGGGCGAAGTACTGGGAGGTCGGAAACGAGATCTACGGCAACGGCGGGTACGGCAGCGGCTGGGAGAACGACACCCACGCCGACAAGTCGCCCGGCCAGTACGCCCGGGAGGTCAAGGCGTACGCGGCGGCGATGAAGGCCGTCGACCCGACGGTGAAGATCGGCGCGGTGCTGACCATGCCGGGCAACTGGCCGGACGGCATCGTCGGGGCCGGTGACGGCGGCGACTGGAACCACACCGTGCTGGCGGCCGTCGCGCACGACGTCGACTTCGTCAGCGTGCACTGGTACCCGAACGCGGGCGGCGGCGACCGGTCGCTGGCCGCGGTGCGCCGACTGCCCGGCGAGCTGCGCGAGGTGCGCGACCTGCTGGACCGGTACGCGGGCGCCGACTCGGCCCGGATCGGGATCGCGATGACCGAGGTCAACGCCGAGTCCGGCGACGGCGCGCTGACCAGCCGCCCGAACGGCCTGTTCGCGGCGGAGGCGGTGAGCACCGCGCTGGAGAACGGCGTCTTCACCGTCGACTGGTGGGACACCCACAACGGCGCCGGCCCGATCACCACCGTCAACGGCGAGACCGACTACGGCGACCTGGGCCTGCTGTCGAACGGCTCCTGCACCGGCGGCGTCTGCGAACCGGCCGTGAACACCCCGTTCGCCCCCTACCACGGCCTCCAGGCGGTCGGCGCGCTCGGCCGCCCCGGCGACACCCTGCTGGCCTCCGCCTCCTCCTCCCCCGACGTCTCCTCGCACGCGGTGCTGCGCGCCGACGGCAGCCTCGGCGTGCTGCTGCTGAACCGGAGCTCCACCGCCGCCCGCACCGTCGGCCTGGCCTACCGGGACTTCACCCCGGACGGCGCCGCCCCGGCCGTGCGGCGCTGGGCGCCCGGCGACGACGGCCTGGTCGACGCGACCGGCACCGCGAGCGCCGCCTCCGCGACCCTGCCCCCGTACTCGATCACCGTGCTGACCGTGCGCCCCAAGCCCGGCACCGGCTCGTCCGCCGCCACCACCGGCACCCCCGGCACCCCGCGCACCACCGCCGTGGGCGCCGACACCGCCACCCTGAGCTGGCCGGCCGCGAGCGGCGCGGTGGACCGCTACGAGGTGTACGAGCAGCTCGGCACCACCGTGCAGCTGCTCGGCTCGTCCACCGGCACCTCCGCGACCCTCCACAACCTGCCGCCCGGCTCCCGGCACACCGTCAACGTGCTGGCCCGCGACCAGGCCGGGCACCTCTCCCGCCCGTCCGTCCCGCTGACCTTCACCACCGGCACCCCGAACGACAGCACCTGCACCGTCTCGTACCGGGTCACCACCGGCTGGGGCAACGGCTTCGTCGCCGCCGTCACCGTCACCAACACCGGCCCCGCCGACCTCGACGGCTGGACGCTGGACTTCGACTGGCCCTCCGCCGGACAGTCCGTCAACTCCTGGTGGAACGCGGACGTCTCCGCCACCGGTCAGCACGTCCGGGTCACCAACGGCACCTCCAACGCGCACCTCGCCCCGCGCGGCGGCACCACCGCGGACTTCGGCTTCGTCGGCGGCAACGACGGCGCCAACCCGAACCCGACGGTCTTCCGCCTGAACGGGACGGTCTGCCGCACGCTCGGCTGACGCCGGCACGGGTCCGGCGCGGGTCCGGCGCGGGTCCGGCCGGGGGAGCACCCTCCGGCCGGGCCCGCCTTCCGTCCGGCCGGGCGCGGGCGGTAGCCTCTGCCCCGAACGGCACAGTTCGTACGCGTCGGTCCGACCGGGTCCGGCCACCGGGGAGGGGACCCACCATGCAGCGCGCCAACCTGGCCCGGCCCGGCGCCGGCACCTTCGCCGTCGGCCTCGCCGTCGCGGCCTTCGCCGCCACCGGCTGCGGCAGCTCGGTGAGCGCCGGGGCGCACGACCCGGTGTCCGACGTGATCGGCCGGGCCGGCGACGGCGAGATCCTCCCCAACACCGGCCGGGCCGACGCGCTGCTCTGGATCCCCGACTGGATCGGCAACGGCGGCGCCGTCAGCGGCGGCGGCAACCCGGGCGGGCGGCCCGCCACCGTCACCGTCGCCTGCCGGGGCGCGGCCGCCCCCGCCGAGGCCCGCGTCGTCTTCACCCCCCAGACCTCCGGCACGGCCGCCCCCACCAGCTTCACCGTCGCCTGCCCGGCCGGCGGCACCGCGACCGGCACCGCCACCGTCCCGCCCGAGCAGGCCGGCAACTACGGGGTCAGCGTCCGCACCACCGACCAGGACGCGCACTGGGGCCTGGCCGTCGTCCAGCCGGAGTCCTGACCGGCCCGAGAAGGGCGCCCTGGCGGTAGTGGTCGGCTCGGTGGTCTTCCGCTCCAGCGGCCAGAACCTCACCCTCCCCGGCACCGTGATCGAAATGGCCTCCCGCCTCGGCGAGCCGGTCCTCCTCGGCCTGGCCGCGCTCGCCGTCCGCTCCCGGGTGAAGCGCTGAACACCCCTTCCCGGCAAGGGAGTTCAGGACTGCGGCAGCCGGTCGAGCAGGGCGGTGAAGTCGGTGCCGGGGGCGAGGGTGCCGAAGGCGAGGCCGTGGTCGCCGGCGAGGCGGGAGGCGCAGAAGGCGTCGGCGACGGGGGCGGGGGCGTGCCGGACCAGCAGGGCGGCCTGGAGGACGAGGGCGGTGCGCTCGATGACCCGACGGGCGCGGAGCGGGGCGTCCGGGGTGGGGCGGAGTTCGGCGCGCAGGGCGTGCCAGGCGGCGTCGAGGCGGGGGTCGGCGCCGGCCGCGAGGTCGATCTCGGCGGCGAGGGCGTCGAGGGTCTCGGGTTCGCGGACGAGGGCGCGTTGCAGGTCGAGGGCGGTGACGTTGCCGGAGCCTTCCCAGATGCTGTTGAGGGGGGCTTCCCGGTAGAGCCGGGGCAGGCCGGACGCCTCGTCGTAGCCGTTGCCGCCGAGGCACTCCAACGCCTCGGCGACGGCGGCGGGTTGGCGCTTGCAGACCCAGTACTTGGCGACGGCGGTGGCGATCCGCAGCAGGGCCTTCTCGCCGGTGTCGCCGTGCTGGGCGCGGTCGGCGGCGCCGGCCAGCCGGAGGGCGAGGGTGGTGGCGGCCTCGGATTCGAGCGCGAGGTCGGCGAGGACGTTGCGCATCAGCGGCTGGTCGATCAGCAGCGCGCCGAACGCGGCCCGGTGGCGGGCGTGGTGGGCGGCCTGGGCGAGGGCGGCGCGGGTGCCGGCGGCGGAGCCCAGGACGCAGTCGAGCCTGGTCATGGTGACCATCTCGATGATGGTGCGCACGCCCTTGCCCTCGGCGCCGACCAGCCAGGCCGCGGTGTCGTCGAACTCCGGTTCGCTGCTGGCGTTGGAGCGGTTGCCGAGCTTGTCCTTGAGGCGCTGGATCCGGAAGGTGTTGCGGCTGCCGTCGGGCAGCACCCGGGGGACCAGGAAGCAGGACAGGCCGCCGGGCGCCTGCGCGAGGACCAGGAACAGGTCGTTCATCGGCGCGCTGGTGAACCACTTGTGGCCGCGCAACCGCCAACTGCCGTCGGCCTGTCGGACGGCGGCGGTGGTGTTGGCGCGGACGTCGCTGCCGCCCTGCTTCTCGGTCATCCCCATCCCGGCCAGCAGCCCGCGCTTGCCGGCGGGCGCGCGCAGCCCGGGGTCGTACGTCCGACTGGTGAGCAACGGCTCGTAGGCGGCGGCGAGTTCGGGCGCGTGGCGGAGGGCGGGGACGACCGCGTACGTCATGGAGACCGGGCAGAGGTGGCCGGGTTCGAGGGTGGTGGCGACCATGAAGCCGGCCGCCCGGGCGACGTGGGCGCCGGGGCGGGGGTCGGCCCAGGCGGCGCCGGCCAGGCCGGCGCCGACCGAGAGGTCCATCAGGTGGTGGTAGGCGGGGTGGAACTCGACCTCGTCGACGCGGTTGCCGTAGCGGTCGTGGGTGCGCAGTTCGGGTTCGTGCCGGTTGGCCTGGTCGGCCCACTGCTGGGCCTGTTCGCTGCCCGCGAGGCGGCCGAGGCGGTGGAGTTCCGCGCGGTGCCAGCCGGCGCCCTCACGGTCGAGCCCCTCCAGCAGGACGGGGTCGGCGGCAACGTCGTGCCCGGTCAGCGGCGGCGCCTGGTTGGTGACGTGGTGGGTGGTGGCGGTGGGGTGGCTGGCGGTCACGGGGGCTCCGGAGGGTGTCGGGGCGGGGTGCTCAGGACGGCGATGCGGCGCTCAGGGCGTCGGGGCGCCGGCGCAGCGCAGGGCGAGGGCGGTGAGGTCGGCGAGCAGGTCGTCGGTGCCGTCGTCGGCGGGGGTGCCGAGCGGGTCGACCAGGACTTCGCCGATCGCGCCGGTGAGCGCGGCGGCGGTGATCTCGTCGTTCTGCGCGGGGAGTCGGCCGGTGGCGACGCCTTCGCGGACGACTTCGGCGAACAGCGCGCGGTAGCGGCGGCGGAAGGCGAGGCGTTCGGCGCCGACGGCGGGTTCGGCGGGGGCGGCGAGCAGGGCGTAGGCGAGGCCGCGGTTGTCCAGGGCGCGGCGGGCGAACACCCGGACGCCGCGGGCGAGCCGTTCGAGCGGGTCGCCGGGGCCGTGCAGCACCTCGCCGAGCACCTCGACCTCGCGTCCGGCGGCGCGCCGGAAGACCTCGACGGCGAGCGCGGCCTTGGAGGGGAAGTGCTGGTAGACGGAGCCGGCGGCGATGCCGGCGGCGTCGGCGACGGCCGTGACGGAGGTCTGGGCCCAGCCCACTTCGGCGACCACCTCGGTGGCCCGGGCGACCAGGCGCTCCCTGGCGGTGTCGAGCCGGCGGATTTCGGCTGGGGTCTTGCGGTAGGCCATGAAAGAAGTGAACCACCATTCATACCTTCCCGCCAAGGACCCGACAGCCCTGCGCCCGCCGATCCGGCCGCACCCTTCGACCGGCGATGCGTCATCTCCCATCCCCCGCCCGGGTGGCGATGGTCTTGATCACGCCACCGCCCGCCCCCGGGGCGCGCCGCTCCCCCACCCGCCCTCCTCCCCCGACCAGCGGATACGTCCGCCGCGCGGCCCCGCGGCCGTGATCACTGTGACTGGCGGGGAAGAACGGAATCAGATCGTCCATTTGTGCACGTCCTTCACAACGGCTTGATCCACCGCTGTGGCCGCCCGTCCCCGCTCGTTAGCGTCGGAACACCAACCCATCTGAAAGGGCGAGGACTTGACCAACGACCCGACCCAGCGTTCGCAGCTCGCCGAGGCCACCGACGCCTACGTCTTCGGCTACGCGCTGATCATGATGGAGCTGACCCGCCGGCTGCAGACCAACACCGAGCAGCCCAACGCGACCCAGGCCCCGGTCAACCAGTTCTGTCAGCACACCACGCTGCCGACGCCCGAGATGAAGGACGTGGTCCGGCCCAACCTGGACACGCTCTACACCCAGGCCTGGATCGACCTGTCCGCCGGGCCGCTGGTGCTGGAGGTCCCGGTCATGGACGAGGGCCGCTACTGGCTGATGCAGCTGATGGACGCCTGGTCCAACACCAGCGAGCAGTCCCCCAGCAGCATCACCCCGCTCACCGCCCCGAACCTCGACCCGACCCAGGACGTCCAGGTCTACTCGTACGCACTGACCGGCCCCGGCTGGCAGGGCGAACTCCCGGACGGCCTCCAGCAGGTGGCGTTCCCGACGGACACCGTCTGGCTGATCGGCCGGATCGAACTGCACGACACCAGCGACGCCGAGGTGCAGACCGTCACCGGCTACCAGGACCAGATGCGCCTGCTCCCGCTGGACGTCTGGGCCGACGGCGGCGACTACACACCCCCCGCCGGCAGCTACGACCCGACCCTGCCCACCACCCCGCCCTCCGAGGCGATCACCCGGCTCACCGGCCCCGAGTTCTTCGACGAACTCGCCGCCCTGCTGACCCACACCCCCCTCGACCCGCCGGACGACCGCACCTCCGCCCTGCTCGCCGAACTCGGCCTCCACCCGTACGACGCCGACCGCCTCCCCGACGCCGAGACCCTCGACCTCGCCAAGGCCGCCGGCCTCGACGCCATCGAGCACCACCAGGGGCCCACCCCGGTCAACGGCTGGACCTTCATGACCACCGGCATCGGCACCTACGGCACCGACTACCCGCAGCGCGCGTACGTCGCCAGCATCGGCCTCGGCGCCAACCTCCCGCAGGACGCCCTCTACCCGATGACCGGCAACGCCGCCACCGACGGCGACGGCACCCCCCTCGCGTACACCCTCACCTTCCCGGCCGGCCAACTCCCGCCGGTGAACGCCTTCTGGTCGCTCACCGCCTACAACTCCGCCAGCTTCCTGGTCGACAACCCCGAAGACATCTACGCCATCGGCCACTTCGCCACCCCCCTCACCGGCACCGACGGCGCCACCACCCTCCACGTCCAGGCCGAGGCCCCCGCCGACCCGGCGATGCAGGCCGCCAACTGGCTCCCCATCCCCACCTCCGGCACCTTCACCGTCACCCTCCGCCTCTACGCCCCGCAGACGGCGGACCTCCTCCCCGACTGGCCCCCGGCCCTCACCCCCGTCACCCCCGTCACCCCCGAGGGCTGATCCCCCAGCCCCGCCGCGGAGCCATCGACCCGACTGTCCGACGCTTCGGCTAGGGTCGATGGCTCCAAGGGGTGGGCGCGGAGGGACGAATGGCCGAGCTGACAGGCAAGTACCGGTACGAGCAGCTCGGCGAGAAGCCCTTCCAGGAACTCTGCTGCGCCCTGCTCGCCCACGCCCTCCCCGGCATCCGCTGCTTCCCCGTCGGCCACAGCGACGGCGGCCGCGACGCCCTCCTCCCCCTCCCGGACGGCAAGTCGGCCGTCTACCAGGTGAAGTGGACCGGCAAGCCGCTCCAGGACCCGGTCCGCTGGCTGACCGCAGCCGTCCGCGAGGAGCGGGCCAACATCAGCCGCCTGGTCGCGGAGGGCGCGACCGCCTACCACCTGCTCACCTCGGTCTCCGGCACCGCCGTCCCCGGCCGCGGCACGATCGACCGCCTCGACACCGAACTCGCCCGCTACTCGGCGGAGTTCGGCATCCCCATGACGGTGTGGTGGCGCTCCGACCTGGACGCCCGACTGGACGCCGCGCCCGACGAGCTCAAGTGGTCGTACTCCGCCATGCTGTCCGGCCACGACCTGCTCCGCTCCCTGCGCGTGGACGACCAACCGGACTCCGCACTGCGGGAGTTGATCCGGAAGGCGGTCGCCACACAGTGGGAGGAGGACTCCAAGGTCAAGTTCAAGCAGGCCGAACTGACCTCGCACGACCTGGTCGACCTGTTCGTCGACGTCGAGGCGGTCCGCCTGGGGTCGTACCGCCCTCTCGAAGAGAACGACAAACTCGGCGGTGCGGCCGCCTACTTGATGAATCCGGCGCAGCCCTTCGCGCTGGTCCGCGGCGCCCCCGGGCAGGGCAAGTCGACGCTCGGCCAGTACCTCTGCCAGGTCCACCGGGCCGCCCTGCTCGACCGGTCGGCCCCCGGGCTGGCCACCCTGCCGCCCGGCGCGGCCAGGCGGGTCCCGCTGCGGGTCGACCTCCGGGACTACGCGGCCTGGCTGGAGGGCGAGGACCCGCTGCGCGCCCAGCCGCAATTTGAGCCCACCCGCTCCCTGGAGGGCTTCCTGGCCTACCTGCTGCGCGCCCTCAGCGGCGGCCATCCGGTCGACGTCCCCACCGTCGGCCGCCTCCTCGCCCGCTCCCCGTTCCTGCTGGTCCTCGACGGTCTGGACGAGGTGGCACGACCGGAGGTGCGCAGCACGGCCGTCAAGCAGATCGAGGACTTCTGCTCCCGCCTGCCGCGCGACGTCCCGGCGCCGCAGATCCTGCTGACCACCCGCCCCAACGCGGCCGGCCTGGCCGAGCCCTCCGGCGAGCTGTTCGAGACCATCGAACTGAGCCGGCTGCGCCCGGAGCTACGCGCAGCCTACCTGCAGAAGTGGGCCACCGCCCGCGCCGTCAGCGAGCGCGACCGCCGCGAACTGGAGGCCGTCTTCCAGCAGCGCTCGGCCGAGCCGCACATCAGCCAACTCGCCGACAACCCGATGCAGTTGACCATCCTGCTGCACCTGCTGCACCGGCGCGGCGTCTCGGTGCCCACCACCCGGACCGAGCTCTACACCTCCTACCTGGAGACCTTCCTCGACCGCGAGGCCGAGAAGAGCCCCCAAGTCGCCGACCACCGGGCGGACTTGGAGGAGATCACCGCCTTCCTCGGCTGGCGGCTCCAGGCGGACGCCGAACGGCAGGGCGCCGACGGGCGGATGGCCTGGAAGAAGCTGCAACGCACCATCCAGCACTACCTGGTCGACACCGAAAAGCCGCACGTCGACATCGACACCCTGTTCACCGCCGTCACCGAGCGGGTCTGGGCCCTCACCAGCAAGGTGCAGGGCACCTTCGAGTTCGACATCCAGCCGATGCGCGAGTACTTCGCCGCCCGCTTCCTGTCCGCGTTCGCCGGCGCGGACCGGCGCGACTTCGACTCCGGTCAGGTCCTGCGCGAGCTGGTCCGGCGGCCGTACTGGTCCGAGGTCGCGCGCTTCTACGCGGGATTCGCGCGGCCCAACGAACTCGCCGGCCTGGCCGACGTGTTGGCGGAGGAGAAGGAGACCTCCGAGACCCCGCTCCAGGCGCTCATGCTCGCCTGCTCCCTGCTCGCCGACGGCGTGTTCAGCGCCCGCCCCCGGGTCCAGCGGCGTGTCGTCGACCTGTTCCTCGACGATCTGGGCTTCTGCCTCCTCGACGCCCAGCTTCACTTGGGCCCTGACCTGCCGATGATCCCCCCGGACCGGGGTGGCCGGGAGCTGTCCCGGGCTCTTCTGGAGGCCGTGGAACAGGACCCGTACGCGCTCCTGGCGGGCAGCCGCGCCCTCTTCGCCTCCTGGCATCTGACCGCGAGCAGTGATTTCGAGGACTGGTGGTCCGACCGGTTGCGGGCTGCCGCGGGAGGTGACGACGAGAAGCGATGGCTGTACTTGGGCGCCTATTCCGGAGTGGATAACCCCCGTCCGATCGGGGATCTCCCCCTGCTGTCCTCCGGCGATCTGGCGGCAGCCAGTGAGGCCATGAGTGCGGGCCTGTACGCGGCCGAGGGTTCGGCGATCGAAGCACTGATGGTCCGCGCCGTGCTCGCCGGCCATCAAACCGCTTCGATCCCGGAGGGAGCCAATACGGCCACAGACCTGCTGCGAGTGCTGCTGCCTCACTTCTCGTTCGGGGCATTGCCGATCTCCCGCAGCAAGCCGGAGCGGCCCTGGCAGCGGCTGGTCGATCGGGACGAACGCCTTGCGGCCGTGCGGTCGGCGATCCCGCCGAAGGGACAGCCGAACTGGGGCGATCTGGCTCAGGCTCTCGGCAGTGTCTTCGGGCCGTGCTGGCTCGCCGCCGAAGCAGCGGTGATCGCCGCCGTTCTGGGCCCCTCCCCCGCACCCGGCGCCCCGCGTACGGAGCCCTTCGGCCCGCGAACCGACTACCGCGCCCTGATCCACCACCTGGACCGGCACCGGAACGCACCGGAATGGTGGGCCGAGCAGTTCGACCGGCACCGCGATCCACTCTCGCGCGCCACCTGGGCGCTCGCCCTGGTCATCGCCGGGGATCCGCTCGTGTCGATCGGGCTGCTGGACCTGCTCGACCAGGCCGTCACGGCGCTCCCCTCCGTTGAGACGGGAATCCTGCTCAGAACGGTCTCCACCATCGTCCGTCGTCTACTCGGGAAGCGGCCGCGGCCGCAGAACGCCCCGAAGACGGTCGGCCGGACGAGCCCCGTCACCACGCTCCTGCTCGCCCTCTCCCGCCCGGATGAGCGCGTCGGAATGCTGCGCCGCCTGTCGACCGAGCAGTTGGCCGCGCTGAGCCGATTCGATGTCGCGGCCCCGTCGATTTCCACTGTGCTGGTGGAGCGGCTGGACGGCCTGGCACCGGACCGGGTACGGGCGGTGATCCGCCCCCTCGTCCGGGAGACGGAGCGCTGGTATCCGGAAACCTTCCCCGAACGGCACGTCGCCCTGGCGGAACTCCGCCGGGACATCCTCGACCATCCCGGCGAGTACTCCCGCGACTGGCTCCTGACCACTCAGGAGATGCCAAGCGCCGCCCTCCCGCACCTCGCCGAAGTCGCCGCCGCCGAAAGCTGGTTCGACTTCGAGTGACCGCCCCACCCCCGCCCCGCCCGTTACACCGTCACAGTCCGGGAACGGCCCGCCCCGTTCCCCTGTCGCCGCCCGGTCCGGCCCTGCGACAGTGGGCCGGACGCCGGGCCACGGGGCCGGGCGGGAACGGGGCAGGGGCTGATGAGGACACGTCTGGCGGGGGTACTGCTGGCGCTGGCGCTGGTGGGTGGCGGGACCGCGATGGCGAGCGGGACGGCGGCTGCGGCCGCGCCGCGTACGGCTGTCGCGGCGGCGGCCGCGGGCGGGCAGCAGGCGCCTGCGGCAAACGGGCCGGTGCGGGCGTCGGTCGGGCAGCGGGCGGAGCAGCACGCGCAGTTGGCGAAGAGCAAGGCGAAGAAAAAGAAGAAGTCGAAGGGCGGCCTGATCGGTTTCCTGATCGTGCTGGTGCTGGTGGTCGTGGTGGTCGGCCTGGTGATCTGGCTGATCGTCCGGAAGGTCCGGCGTTCCTGAGCGCGTGTCCGGCGGGGCGGTCAGCCCGGGAGCGGGTGTTCCGGGCTGTGCCGTTCTCCGGCGGGCGGGCTGGGGGCGGTGTGCAGTTCGACCCGGCCGCGGGTGCCCCAGCCGGTGCGGGCGCAGGTGGCGGCGCCGTACCAGCGGAGGGCGCGGAGGACGACCAGGACCCAGAGCATGGTGAGCGGGGCGAGGGCGAAGGTGGCGAGTTGTTGGCGCGGGGTGTGGTCGTGGCGGCGGACGGTGAGGTAGCGCAGGCATTCGACGTAGGAGAGTGCGACGGGTACGGCGAGCAGGTGCCAGGGTGATGCCGGGCCGAGGGTGAGGGGGCGGGCCAGGCAGAGCCAGAGGAAGGCGGCGGCGCCGGCGAGGGCGAGGAAGAGGTGGGCGGCCTGGAGCCAGAAGGCGTAGCCGTTCAGCGGGAGGTGGCGCAGCCGCCAGCAGGTGCGGATGGCGGAGCCGCGCATCCAGCGCAGTTGTTGGCGCAGGTGGTGGCCGAGGGTCTCGGGCATCGCGGAGAGCGCGAACGCGGTGGGCTGTTGGACGGTGCGGCCGCGGAGTTTGGCGAACAGGGTGAGCATCGAGTCGTCGGAGAAGACGACTTGGCGGCCGAGGAAGGTCTCGGTGAGGTAGAGCTCGCGGTGTTCGCGCAGGACGGGTGCCCGGTAGGCGGCGAGGGCGCCGGAGTTGACCAGGACCGAGCCGAGGACGGACTGGCAGGAGCGTTCGTTGAGCTGGCAGGTCGTCAGGTAGAGGTCGGTGCAGCGGGTGAGCGTGTTGGTCCGGGCGTTGGCGGCGAGGACGACTCCGGCGACCGACTGGGTCCGGGCGTCGGCGAACGGCTGGAGCAGTTCGTGCAGGGCGGCGGGGTCGAGGTCGGCGTCGGAGTCGAGGGTGAGGAAGTAGTCGGCTTCGGGGGCCTGTTCACTCGCGGCGCTCTGGGCGGCGCGTTTGCCGCGATTGGGGGTGCGCTGCCAGGTGGCGCGGATGCCGGCCGCCGCGCAGGCGGCGCGGAAGCGGTCGCGTTCGGCGGTGTAGTCGACGGTGCTGCCGTCGTCGACGACGTGGATCGAGTCCGGTGGGCGGGTCTGCCGCAGCAGCGAGTCGAGGCAGCGGCGCAGCCAGCCGGGGTCCTCGTTGTAGACGGGGACGAGTGCGGCGAGGTGGGCGCGGTCGAGCGCGGCCTGCTGGGCGGGGGTGGCGCGGTACGGGCGTTCCAGGTAGGCGAGGACGGTCCGCAGCAGGAACCAGCCGAAGGCGAGCGCGTACACGGTGGCGAGGGGCGGGGCGTCGCCGTCGGGCAGCCGGCCGGCCGCCAGGACGTGGTGCGCGGCCAGGTAGGCGAGCGCCAGGGCCGCCGTACCGAGCAGCAGGAGGGTACGGCGGCGCAGCGCGCTCGCCGGTGTGACGCGGGCCAAGCGGGACCTCTCGGGGCAGTCGGGGCGGGGCGAGCGGGGCGAACGGGGCGAACGGACGGGCCGGGCGGCCCGGGTCAGCCCCGCAGGTCGCGGCCGCGCTGCCAGGCCGTCCGCAGCAGCAGCACGCCGGCGAGCACGGCGCCGAGGGCCAGCAGCAGGAGCCAGCGTTCGGTGAGCGCGACGCCGAACAGGGTGGCGCCGCCGAGGCCGGTCTGGGCGAGTTGGCGTCCTTCGGACATGGTTCTCCTCCATCGGGGTGCGGGAACGAGGTGTGGGAACGAAACGCGGGAACGGAATGCGGGAACGGGCACAGACGTGCTGACGGTTACCCTGCGCGCTGCCGGTGGCGGCCGCCTCCAGGCGGGTCCGGTTGCCGGAAGGTTTCCCCCGGGGGGAGCAACCGCCGCCGGGGGCCGGTCGGCCGTGCCCGTGTCGGAGCGGTCGGGCGGGCGGGGCGGCTGGTGAACTGTCTGGCGTGTTGGGTCGTGGCGGCAAGGCCGCAGGAGAACCAGGGAGTACGCCCGTCGACGGTCGCCCGGAGGACGGTGAGGAGGATTCCGCCCCGGTGACCCGGGCGGTGGCGCTGCTGGGTGCCGTCGTGCTGTACGGGCTGGTGGTGGGGCTGCAGTACGGGACGGAGCGCTGGCACCTGCCGTCGGTGCTGGTGGCGGTGCCGGCGGTGGTGGCGCTGGCGTTCGGTCCGGCGGTGATCGTCGCGTCGGCGCTGGTCGCTGCGGTGACCCGCTGGGTGTTCACGCTGTCGGATCCGGGGCGGACGGGGGCGGCGGTGGGGACGACGCTGGTGATCTTCGGGATCGCGGCGCTGGCGTGTTTCGTGGTGCGGCGGCGGGAACGGACGGCGGCCCGGCTGGTGAGCGTGGCGACGGTGGCGGAGGCGGCGCAGCGGGCGGTGCTGCGGCCGGTGCCGGCGGTGGTGGGGCCGTACACGATCGCGGCGGGGTACCGGGCGGCGGCGCGGCACGCCCGGATCGGCGGCGACCTGTACGCGGTGGCGGACACCCCGTCGGGGTTGCGGGCGCTGATCGGTGACGTGCGCGGCAAGGGGCTGGACGCGGTGGCGACCGCGGCGGTGGTGCTGGGGGCGTTCCACGAGGCGGTGTTGGACGCGCCGTCGCTGGGGGCGCTGGCCGGGCGGCTGGACACCAGCCTGCGCCGGTACCTCACCGATCCGGAGTGCTTCGTCACGGCGCTGCTGCTGGAGGCGGGCGCGGACGGGGGTGTCCGCGCCCTGTCGTGCGGGCATCCGGCGCCGCTGCTGCTGCGCGGGGCGGCGGTCTCCGAGCTGCCGGTCGGGCCGGGGCTCCCGCTGGGGCTGCGCGCGCCGGACGGGGACGGGGGCGAAACCGTCCCGCCGCCGGTGGCCCGGCTGGAGCCGGGCGACACGCTGCTGCTGTACACCGACGGCCTGTCCGAGGCCCGGGACGGCTCCGGCGCCTTCTACCCGCTGCCGGCCCGGCTGGCCGCCTGCGCGGGCCTGCCGCCCCGGGAGGTGGTGGACCGCCTCCAGCGGGAGGCCCACGCCTTCGCGGGCGGCACCGCCGACGACGCGGCGGTGCTCGCGCTGGCCTGGCACCTGGGCACCGGTCCGACGGCGGACTGACCGGACCGGCTGTACCGTCGCCCGCCGTCAGCCCGCCGCGAGGATGCCCGCGAGTTTGCGGTCGAGGTCGGCGGTGACCTGTTCGCGGCCGAGCGGGACCAGGCGGCCGGTGCGGGCGAGGAAGGCGAGCAGGGGCGGGGCGGGTGAACGGAGGGTCGCCTCGCCCTCGGGGGAGCGGAGGGTGAGGGCGACCTCGGCGAGGCCGGCGTCGACGAGGGGGCTGATCCGGAGGTCGCCCTCGCCGGCCGGGCCGCTCAGGCCGGCGAGCAGCAGGGTGCGGGCGACGACCCACTCGACGGGGCCGTCACCGGGCGGGTGGAAGGTGAGGCGGACGGCGAGCGGGTCGGCGGTGTCGTAGTCCAGGTCCGCCGGTGTGCGGAGCGCCGGGCCGCCGGGCACCAGCAGGTGCATCGCCGTACGGGTCCGGACGGTGTTGCGCATGTGTGCCTGTCCCTCTCGTGCCGCCCGCCCTGCCGTGGGGGGACGTCGTTCCGTGGGGCTGCGGGAGCGGTCGGCGGCGGGACGGGGTCGGCGCGGGGCCGACGCCTGCGCGCCGGCTCCGCGAGCCCCGTCACGTCCCCCGTTCCGCCCCCGTCTCCCCCGTTCGGCTCCATGGTTCCTGACGGGTAACCAGGCCGACAAGGTGTGACATTTCAAATAGTGGTCGAATTCGAACCGTCGGTCGGGAGCGCCCGGCCGAGCGGCGGCATCGGGTCGGACGGCCCGCCGACTGACGGCCGATCAGCCGAGCAGCATCGCCGGCTCGCCCTGCGCGTCGGTGCCGCCGGCGGTGTCGCGGGTGCAGGTGCCGCTCTGCGGGGTGCCGTCGGCGTAGGCCCGGCGGAGGCAGTTGCGCAGGGCGAGCTGGCCCCAGTAGTCGGGGTGCAGGCCCTCCTGGAGCTGGTGGCTGCCGAGGACGCCGGTCGCGGTGTAGATCTGCGAGACCCATTCGAGCTTGTCCTGGGCGCCGGGCGAGGTGCCGGTGGCCAGGTCGGTGTTCTCGATGACGTTCACCGGCTTCTCGCACAGGGTGCGGCCGTCGAAGGCGGTGCGCAGGTTCAGGGCCTTCGTGTTGGTGACCTGGTGGTCGGTGGCGGCCTTGGTGATCGAGGCGGCGACGGTGCTGTTGACGGTGGTGAGGAAGGTGCCGAGGAGCCAGTCGATGTCGGTGTTGTAGACGCCGCAGCCGCCGGTGGTCTGCCGGCCGTAGGTCTCGCCGTAGCGGTTGTTCGAGGCGGCCGGGGAGCGCATCGGGCCGGGGTAGTTCTGCACCACGATGGTGTAGTCGCCGTCGGCGTACCCGGCACCGGCCATCGCGGTGTGGATGTTGTCGATGGCGCCGGCGATCGCGCCGGTCAGCCGGGCGACCTCGGCGGGGGCGACCTTGCCGGTGACCGTGGCGTCGTTCTTGCAGTACGGGGTGACGCCGAGGACGAAGGTGGTCAGGCACTTCTGCACGACCTCGGCGAAGCCGAAGTCGTTGCCGCCGATGGACAGCGCGACCATCTTCACCCGGTGCCCGGCCGCGAACTCCTGGAGCATCCGCGCCTGCCCCTTGCGGCCGGTCGCGTCCTGGTAGAAGTCGATGCCGGGCTTGAACGCCGCGCCGGTGGCGTCGGTGGCGGTGGTGGCGCCGGAGCAGGCGAGGTTCTCGCTGCGCACGCCGCCGCCGAGGTGGATCTCGGCGGACTTCGAGCGGTGGCAGCCGGGGATCCGCTCCGCGGTGTGGTCGGCGTTGTCGAAGTAGGCGTCCGCCCCGGTGTCGGTCGGGTTGGTCAGCAGCGAGTCGGAGTTCCCCGCCCAGCGCCCGGCCTCGCCGGAGATGTACGAGTCGCCGACCGACACCACCCACGGCTCCCCCGCCCCCGGGCCGTCGGCGGCCCGGGCCGGGGCGGCGGCCAGCACGCAGCTGGCGGCGGTGCTGAGGACGACGGCGACGGCGGCCGTACGGGAACGGGCGAACAGGCCCATGGGGACGTCTCCTTCCGGGGAACGGGAAGGGCACGACGGAGCAGCCCGCCGGGAGGCCGCGGGACACCGCCTCCGCACGGCGGATCACGTCGCACCGGGGATGCCCTCATGCTGTCGCCCAGCAGGCCGGTCGACCGCGCATCCGGACCGTGTCGGCGCCGCCAACGGTTGAAACCGGCGGTCGAGTTGAAAGCACGCCGGAGCACCGGACGCTGCGGCCGGACGTCGCGGCCCGGCCCGGCTCACCAGCCCAGCAGGCGGGGCAACTCCTCGCTGTACGGGGCGTATTCGGGCTCCTGCTCGGCGAGCCGGGCGAGCACCCGGCGGAAGTGGCGGCGCCCGGCGGCGTCCATCGCGTTCAGGTCGGCCGCGATGTTCTCCAGGCCCTGGGAGGCGGTGTCGGGGGCGATCTCCTCGGCCGAGGCGTGGTCGAGCAGCATGATCGCGGAGAGCACCGCCCGGGCCAGGTGCTCCTCGATCATCGCGCGGCCCGCGGCGACAGCGGGCGGCGGGCGGTCACGGCGGTCACGGCGGTCACGGCGGTCACGGCGGTCACGGCGGTCATACAACCATGCGGCGGTCAGCGGCCGGTCTCGCGGGCCAGGAAGTCGTCGACCGTCTCGCGGCGGACCAGCAGCCGGGCCCGGCCGTCGCGGGCGGCGACCAGGGCCGGGCGGCCGACCAGGTTGTAGCCGGAGGCCATCGCGAGCTGGTAGGCGCCCGCGGCGGGCACGGCCAGCAGGTCGCCCGGGCGGAGGTCGGCGGGCAGTGGGGCGTCCCGGGCCAGCACGTCGCCGGCCTCGCAGTGGCAGCCGACCACGTCGAACGGCCGGGTCGGCCCGGCGCCGCTCCCGACCACGCCTCCACCCCCGAGCCTCGGGGCGCGGCCGAGCACGCGGACGGTGTAGGCCGAACCGTAGAGCGCGGGGCGCGGGTTGTCGCTCATCCCGCCGTCGACGGCGGCGAAGGCGCGGCCCTCGGCGGTGTGCTTGACCGCCAGCACCCGGTAGAGGGCGACCGCCGCCGGGGCGGCCACCGCCCGGCCCGGCTCGATCAGCAACTTCGGTACCGCGAGCGCGTGTTCGGCGCAGCGGGCGGCCAGCCGGGCGGTGGTCGCGGCGGCGAAGGCGGCGGGGGTGAGCTCGGGATCGCCGGGGAGGTAGCGGACGCCGTGGCCGCCGCCGAGGTCGAGTTCGGGCAGTTCGACCGCGTGCTCGTCGCGGATCCGGGCGAGCAGCTCGACCAGCCGGTCCACGGCGGTGCGGTAGGGCGCGGGGTCGGTGATCTGCGAGCCGAGGTGGCAGTGCAGGCCGACCAGCCGGAGCGCGGGCTGGGCGAGGGTGCGGCGGACGGCCTCGGCCGCCTCGCCGCTCGCGATCGAGAAGCCGAACTTCTGCCCGTCCACGCCGGTCCGGACGGCGGCGTGGTGCCCGGCGGCGACCCCGGGCAGGACCCGCACCAGGACGCGCTGCGGGCGGTCGGGCGTGGCGAGGGCGGCCAGCCGGGGGATCTCGGCGAGGTTGTCGAGGACGATCCGGCCGACCCCGAGCCGGCGAGCCAGCCGCAGCTCGTCCGGGCTCTTGGCGTTGCCGTGCAGCAGGATCCGCCCGGCCGGGAAGCCCGCCGCGGCGGCCAGCCGCAGCTCGCCGGCCGAGCAGACGTCCAGGCCCAGGCCCTCCTCGGCGACCAGGTCGGCCATCGCCGTGCACAGGAACGCCTTTGCCGCGTACAGCACTTCGGCCTCCGGCAGGGCCCGACGGTAGGCCCGGGCGCGGGCCCGCGCCTCGCCCTCGTCGAACACGTACAGCGGGGTGCCGAAGCGCTCGGCGGCCTCCCGCAGGCTGACACCGCCGACCAGCAGGTCACCGCCCGGTCCCGGCACGGCGGACGCGGGCCACGGGCTGCCGAGCGGCCCGGCCGCCGGCCGGAAGGGGGCGGGCGGGGCGGTCAGGGTGGTCATCGCGGGGACTCTCCTCATGGCCTGGTCGGACGGGCTCGGGCTCGGACGGGGACGCGGGCGGGGGTCACTCCTCGTAGTACGCGGCGAAGCGGCAGTGCCCACCGGCGGCCGCCGAACCAGCCGGACCCGCCGGCGCCACCGGGGCGGACGGGCGCCGGTCCGGGGCGGCGGCGGGCGGCGCGGGCCGCGTCGACGCGGGGAGGGGGAGGGAGACGGGGACGGGGGCGGGGAGGGTGGGCAGGAGCCGCAGGTCGGTCATGGCGCTGGTCGCTTCCGTCCGGGACGGCGGGAGCCCTCGGCTGGGACCCGCCCGTGTCTCCAGTGCACGCCCGCCGACCGTCGGCCGTCCCGGTCCTTGACGCGGGGGCTACGCGGACCGGGCCCGCCCTGACGCGATGTTGACGGCGAAGGGCGGCGGGCAACGGGCAGCGGGGGCGGGAGCGGGGGTTGACCTTACCCTCAGGGGCAAGGTTTAGCGTTCTTCGAGGTGAGCGGTATGCGGATCGGTGAGTTGGCCAGGCTGGCGGGCGTGACGACCAAGGCGGTGCGGTACTACGAGTCACTCGGGCTGCTCGCGCCGGCCCGGCTGGCCAACGGCTACCGGGACTACGGCGAGCACGACGTCCGGGTCACCCGGGAGATCCGGACGCTGGGCCGGCTCGGCATCCCGGCCGAGGCGACCCGGCCGTTCCTGGAGTGCCTGGCCCTGGGGCACCGGCACGCGGACGACTGCCCGGCCGCGCTGGCCGGCTACCGGGACGCCATCGACGAGCTGACGCAGCGGATCGAGGGCCTCACCGCCCGCCGGGCGGTCCTGATGGCGCACCTGCGCGAGGCCGCCCACCGCAACAGCCGCTTCGCACCGGCCCACGGAGGGGAACCGATGAACGACCCGACGAACGACCCGACGGACGTCCCGTCGAATCCCCGGGTCACCGACCACGCGGTCCTGCCCGCCGGGCTGCCCGTCCCCGAGGACGACGGCGCCGCCGACCACCTGCCCGGGGCGCGGATGCCACGGCTGGAACTCCCGGCCACCGACGGCTCCACCGTCGACCTCGGCGCGCTGGGCGCCGGTCGCACGGTGCTCTACGTCTACCCGCTGACCGGCCGCCCCGACACCGACCTGCCCGAGGGCTGGCACGCGATCCCCGGCGCCCGCGGCTGCACCGCCGAGTCGTGCGGCTTCCGCGACCACCACCAGGACCTGCTGGCGGCGGGCGCGGCCCGGGTGTACGGCCTCTCCAGCCAGAACGGCGACTACCAGCGCGAGGTCACCGCGCGGCTCCGCCTGCCGTTCCGGATGCTCTCCGACCCCGCCCGGCGCCTGGCCCGGGCGCTGGACCTGCCGACCTTCACCGCCGACGGGCTGACGCTCTACCGGCGGCTGACGCTGATCGTCCGGGACGGCGCGGTCGAGCACGTCTTCCACCCGGTCTTCCCGCCGGACGAGCACGCCGGCCGCGTGCTGGCCTGGCTCCGCGCGCACCCCGTCCGGCCCTGGGCCGCCGACAGGCGGACGGCCTCCGGGCCTCGGGCGTGATGCCGTTTCGCGGCTACGGGGTGGCCGCGTGCTCGGTCACCCGCGTCCAGGTGTTCATGATGATGAAGGTCTTGGTGCCCTCCACCTTGCCGGTCCGGCGCACGGCGTTGATCACCTGCTGAAGGTGCTTCACGTCCCGGACCCGGAGCCTGAGCAGGGCGTCGGAGGTGCCGGCGATGCTGTGGCTCTCCTCGATCTCCGGGATGCTCTCGGCGATGCCCTGGATCTCGTCGCTGTCGGTCGCGCCGAGCAGTCGGATCTCGATGAACGCCTGAAGCGTGCCCGCCCGGCTGTCCTCGATGACCGCGGTGTAACCGCGGATCACACCCGTCCCCTCCATGCGCTCGATGCGGCGCGCGCACGGAGCCGCCGAGAGGCCCACGGCGCGCGCGATCTCCGACACGGGCGCTCGCCCGTCCTTGCGGAGGATGGTCAGGATATGACGGTCGATCGCGTCCACGGCCAACTCCCCGAATCATGCGCGCCACGCACAGGTCACGCCCCGAAAGCTCCACTGCCCCTTGCAGATCGAGTGAACCACGCTCGACATGTGCGTGATGATGCCCGGCCTGTCGCCTGCGGACCGTCCTGCTGTCATCGTCGTGGCGTCCGGGTGATCCCCCGGCAGGAGGCCCGCGCCGGCCAACCCCTACGGCGCGGACTCCGACCAGGTGACAGGTGCGCGGGCATCCCCGGCACCCTGCGGCCGGCCCCACACCCTGGGGCCGGCCGGGCACCGGACCAGGTCCGCCGGCCGCGGTCATCGTGCGGGCCGGACCGCCCCGGACGGGCTCAGATCCAGCCGCGCTCCGCCCATTCGCGGGTGGTCGTCTTCTCCCGCTCGTGGAAGTGCGGCTGACCGACCACATCCAGGTACGGGGGCTTGTCCAGCGTCCACAGATGGGTGGTGACGGACCGGTTCACCTCGTCGATCCGCCGGGCGATCGCCTCCGGGTCCGAGAGCACCCCCACCAGGGCTTCCGGGTCCGACCTCAACTGGTTGACCCGGTAGAGGCGGTGGAGGCCCGACAGCTCCGCCTCCACTTCGCCGTACATCGCCTCCGCCTCGGACCGACGCCGGTGCAGCAGGGCCGAGAGCGCCGACCGGGGGCTCACCGCTTCCCACCGGCCCCGGCCCACCCGCCGTACGAGGCCGAGACCGGCCAGGCGCTTCAACGTCTGGCCGGTACGCGGCACGCCGGCACCGGTGCTCTCCGCGAGCTCGGCCACCGTGCACTGCTGTCCGGACAGCACCGCCCTCGCCGCGCTCAGCCTCCCCCTCGCCACGACCGCCGGGCAAGGGCGTCGTCATCGGCGACATCGACACGGGCATCTGGCCCGAGAACCCCTCCTTCGAGGCCCCGGCCCTGAACTCCCGCAAGCCCGGCACGACGGACCGCCACCGCCCCTACCGGGTGGGCGCGACCACCGTGATCCACAAGGCGGACGGCAGCACCTTCAAGGGCACCTGCCAGACCGGCGACGGCTTCACCGAGTCGAGGGTGCTGCCGGCGGCGGTGCCCGCTCCGCCCAGGATCACCGCGCCGGCGGCGCCGCTGAGGATCAGTACGCGGCGCCGGGCGAGGAGGCGGGAGACGAGGGCGTTGTCGGGTTCGTCGTGCCGTGGAGCGCCGGTCGCACTCATGGCGTCTGCCTGCCCGTCCGTTCGTTCCGTGTGGGCGGCCCCGCGAGGGCGCCGGGCTCCAGCCGGTGCAGGACCCGGTGGGGACCTGCCGGAGCACGCAGCGGCCGGGTGTCGGCTGCTGGTACGTGGTGGAGCCCGACGCTGGTGCGCAGCCGGGTTTCGGCGGCGGGTTCGGGGGGGGGTGGGTCCGGGCTGTGGTGGTCCCTGCGGCCGACCATCCCTACATCAGGTCGGCCGCAGGCTGCCGCGTTCGTTGCGACCCCGCGGGAACCCGGCAGTCCCGTGGCCGGCGACGCCCCACGCGGAGCCGGCCACGGGAGAGTGAGGGTCGGTCAGCCGATGGCGACGTCGTCGACGAGGAAGATCGTCGTCAGGTAGGTGTCCTCGGTGCCGGCGAACTCCAGCTTCACGCTCCGGCCCTTGTAGACGGACAGGTCGACGGTCTTCTGGACGTACCCGGCGGAGGCGTTGGCGTTGGAGTAGGTGGCCAGGGTGGTGCCGTTGACGTTGACCTTGAGGGTGTCGTAGGCGGTGTAGCCGCTCTCCTGGGTGCTGACCTTGAGCCAGAAGGTGAGCTTGGGGCTCCCGGTGGCGGGGACGGCGATGTCGGACTGGGAGAGGGACTCGGTGGCGTTGGTGCCGTAGCCCATCATCGCGGCGTACCAGGAGCCGCCGTGGGCGGGCTGCAGGGTGGAGCTGGTGATGTCGTCGGCGCTCTGGGTCCAGCCGGCGGTGCCCTGCTCGAAGCCGCCGTTGGTCAGGGCGTTGCCGCTCGGGCTCGGGCTGCCGGTCGGCGAGGAGGTGGGGGTCGGCGTGGGGGTGGGGGTCGGCGTGGGGGTGCCGGTGCCGGGGTCGGGCAGGGCGGTGCCGACGCTGACGGCGGCCCACGCCTTGGAGATCAGGTACCGCTCCCGCGAGTTGGCGCCGTACAGGTCGGCGGCGGCCTGGAGGGTGGCGGTGCGCGCGGAGGCGTAGGTGGTGGTGGAGGTCATGTAGGTGGTCAGGGCGCGGTACCAGACGGCGGCGGCCTTGTCGCGGCCGATGCCGGTGAAGGTGTCGTTGTTGCAGGTGGTGCCGTTGTGGGCGAGGCCGCCGATGGTCTTGGCGCCGGTGCCCTCGGCGGCCAGGTAGAAGAAGTGGTTGGCGATGCCGGAGGAGTAGTGGACGTCGACCTGGCCGGCGCCGGAGGTCCAGCAGCCGAGGCTGTTGCCGTCGGAGGCGGGGTTGTCCATCCGGCGCAGCGAGCCGGCCGACATGTTGAGCTTCTCGCCGATGTAGTAGTCGCCGGGGTCCGACGGGTTGTTGGCGTAGAACTCGACCATGGTGCCGAAGATGTCGGAGGTGGCCTCGTTGAGGCCGCCGCTCTCGCCGGAGTAGGTGAGGTTGGCGGTGGCGGCGGTGACGCCGTGGCTCATCTCGTGGCCGGCCACGTCCAGCGCGGTGACCGGGGTGTTGCCGTTCTGCGAGGAGCCGTCGCCGAACGACATGCAGAAGCAGGAGTCGTCGTAGAAGGCGTTCAGCAGGCCGCTGTCGACGTGGACGTACGCGGGGGCGCCGCGGCCGTCGTTGCGGATGCCGCTGCGGTTGAAGGTGCTCTGGTAGTAGTCCCAGGTCTTCGCCAGGCCGTAGGAGGCGTCCACCGCGGCGCTCTCCCGGCTCGAAGTCGAGCCGTTTCCCCAGGTGTTGGTGGTCTTGGAGAACGTCCGGGCGTTCTGCTTCGGGTTGGACTGCGGGCTGTTGTACGAGTCGTAGACGATGGTGCCGCCGTGGGAGGCGTCGGTGAGGGTGTAGCCGCCGGAGGTCTGGGTGGTCTCGATGGTGACCTGGCCGGCGGTGACGCCGTTGCCGGTGCCGGTGACGCCCTGGTGCAGTTCGTACTGGTCGAGCGGCGCGCCGCTGGCCGCGTCGACGATCACCGCTTCGCGGGAGGCGGGGCCGCTCTCGCCGTCGCCGGTGACGGTGGAGCGGTAGGCCAGGACGGGGATCTTGCCGACCGCGTACACCACCAGGGTGCTGCCGTCCGCGCTGTCGGACTTGGCGTTCCTGACGTGCTTGGCGTGCTTGGCGGCCGCGGCCGAGGCGTCGGAGGCGCTGAGCTTCGGCGTCACCCCCGCCACCTTGATCGCGCCCTGGTGGGCCTGGTCGGAGCCGGTGGCCTTGCCGTTGCTGTCGTAGTGGACGACCAGGTCGCCGCCGATGACGGGCAGGTTGCGGTAGGTGCGGTCGTAGCGCACGTGCCGGGCGCCGTCGGTGTCCAGGAGCACGTCCTTGGCCACCAGGCGCTCGTCGGGGCCGAAGCCGAGCGACTTCGCGACGGCGGCGGCCTCCCGGTCGGCGGTGCGCAGCGCCTCGGCGCGGGCGTCGGCGCTCACCGCCCGGAAACCGGCGCCGGGCCGGGCGGTGGTGCCGGCGGCCGCGGTGGACTGGGTGGCCACCACGGTCAGGGTGCCCAGGGCGAGCGCCGCGGCGACGGCGGCGGCGAGGGCGTTCTTGCGGGACATCACATTCCTCCCGCCGAGCTGGGGTTGAGGGGGAGGAGGACGCCGGGCGTCGTCGTGGGGTGGGGGGCGTCCGGCGGCCGTGGACAGCTCGGCTGTGGCGATGAGGCTAGGGAAGGCCGGGGGCGGCCGACATCAGGGCGATCCCTTGTCCTGGCGCAGCGGGGCGTCGGGGGCGCACCATGGCCCGATGCCAGACTCCGCGACGTGGGTGAGTGAGCTTCGGGAACCGGCCGTGGCCGTGCTGCCGGTGGTGCCGGACGATCTGCCCGGCACCCGCCGGGTGGTGCTGTTCGGGCCGCCCGGCATCGGCAAGAGCACCGCGGCCGGCCTGCTGGCCCGACGCCTGGGCCGGCCCGTCCTGCGCCTGGCCCCGGGCCCGCAGGACGCCGGCGTCCCGTACACCGGGCTGCTCGAACTCGCCCTCGCGCTCCCGCCGTCGCCCACCGCGCGGGACCTGGCGGCGGCCCTGGACGAGGCCGCCGACCCGGCGGCCGCCCCCGACGGCACCGGGCCGGCCCTGCGACTGCGCCGGCTGACCGCCGCCGCGCTGCGGGACGCGCCGCCCGTGACCCTGGTCGCGGACAACGCCCAGTGGCTGGACCCGGCCAGCCGGGCCGTCCTGCGCTGGGCCCTGCGCCTGACCCCGGAGCTGCCCGTCATCACCGCCGAACGCACCTGGCGGCCGGGCAGCGGAGGCCACTGGAGCGGCGAGGACGCGTACGCGGTGCACGTCCCGCACCTGACGGAGCCCCAGCTCGCGGCGCTGCTGGCCCCGTACCGGCCCGCCCCCGGCGAGGTCGCCCGGGTGCACACCCGCAGCGGCGGCAACCCCGCCCTGGCCCTGGCCCTCGCCGAGGCCGTCGACCGAGCCGCCCAGGACGATCCTCCCCTGCCCCCGGCGGCCCGCCGACTGCTCGGGGAATGGCTCGAAACCGTGTCCGAGGAGGCTCAGGAGCTCCTGACCCTGGCCGCGCTCGACGACCGCCCCGAGCGCGCACTACTGGCCCGCCTCGTCGGCCCGGCCGCCGACCACCTGCTGGCCCAGGCCGAGACGGCCGCGCTCATCGACCCCCTGCACGGCGCCGGGCCGGTGCGCTTCACCGCGAGCGCGATCGGCACCGAACTCACCACCCGGCTCCCCGAAACCGCACTCCGCCTCCTGCACGCCCGCCTGGCCGAAGCCAGCCACGACCCCGCCCGCCGCGACCGCCACGCCACCCTGGCCGCAGACACCGCCGACCCGCGCACCGCCCGGCACACCGCGCGCGAGGCCGCCCGCGCCGCCGGCCACGCCCGGCTGCGCGGCGAACACCCGCTGGCCGCCGAACTCTCCCTCCTCGCCGCCCAGCGCACGCCGCACGAGGACACCGGCCTGCTCACCGAACGGGCCCTGACCGCGGTGCGCGACGCCTCGCACTGCGGCGACCTCCCCCGCGCCAGGGCCGCCGCCCGCCTGATCCTGGAACACGACACCAGCCCCGCCCAACGCGTGGGCGCCCTCCTGACCCTGCTCGACGCCAGCGGGCAACGCCTGCACAGCGCGGACGAACTGTTCGCCGCCGCCCACCACGAAACCGCCGGCCGACCGGGCCTGACCGCACAGGTCCTGCTCCGCCAAGCCATCTGGGCCAACGTCAACGAGGGCGACCCCCACCGGGCCGCCGCCCTGGCCGAACGCTCCGCCGGCCTCGCCCGCACGGCCGACGACACCACCACCGCCGCCCTGGCCCTGACCATGCGGGCCCGCATGCAGCGCATCCTCGGCCACCCCGGAGCCGGCACCAGCCTGGAACGCGCCCTGTCCCTGCCCCGCACCGCACCCGTCACCGTCAACACCACCCCCGAACACCTCGCCGCCCGCCACGCCCTCTTCGACGACCGCCCCGAACAGGCCCGCACCACCCTGCTGCCCCTGCTCGTCCAAGCCCGACGGACCGGGGACACCGAATCCACCGTCGACCTGCTGCGCAGCCTCGCCGAGGCCGAACTGCGCGCCGGACGCTGCGCCAAGGCCCTCGACTACGCCCACCGCGCCCAGGCACTGTCCGACCGCACCGCCCTGTCACCCGCCCCGGCCTGCTACACCTCCGCCCTCTTCGAGGGCACCGCCCTCGACACCGGCGCCGCCCTGGCCCACGCCCGCCGCGGCATCGAAGCCTCCCGGTACGAGGACAACAAGGTCTTCCTCTCCCGCAACCTCTACGCCCTCGGACACCTGCTGCTGATCGCCGACCGCCCGCAGGAGGCCCTGGAACCACTGGAGGAGGTCCGCGCCCTGGAGACGCGGCAACAGGTCCGCGACCCGTCCGTCCTGCGCTGGCACCCCGACCTGGCCCAGGCCCTCCTCGCCGTCGGCCGCCACGACGAGGCCGACGACCTGCTCACCGACACCCACCGCACCGCCAGCGACCTCGGCCGAACATCCGTCCTGCCCGCCCTGGAACGCGCCCGGGCCCTGCTGGACGCCGCCCGCGGCGACCACGACGGCGCCGCCCGCCGCCTCACCGACGCCGCCGAGCAGCTGCGCCACCTCCCCCTCGAACGCGGCCGCACCCTCCTCGCCCTCAGCCACACCGAACGCCGCGCCCGCCGCCGCGCCGCCGCCCGCACCGCCGCGCAGCGGGCCGCCGACCTCTTCACCGCCCACGGAGCCCGCCCCTGGGCCGATGCCGCCGCCCACGCCCTCCACCGCCTGGAACCCGCCCCGAACCGCGACGACCGCCCCCGCCTGACCTCCGCCGAGGAACGCTGCGCCCGCCTCGCCGCGGCCGGCGCGAGCAACCGCGACATCGCCGCCGCCCTCACCGTCAGCGTGAAAACCGTCGAAGCCACCCTCACCCGCGTCTACCGCAAACTCGACGTCCACTCCCGCGTCCAACTCGCCCACGCCATCACCCCGACACTCGAACAAGTGACCGTAAGCGAATCTCCGACTCAGGACACTAGCCGGGGTCGCGGTCGAACCGGGCCAGGGTCCAGCGGTAGCCGAGGACGGTGAGGGCGGCGCACCAGAGCAGGGCGATCCACCAGTTGTCGCCGATCGGGGTGCCGAGCAGCAGGCCGCGCAGGGTCTCGATGGCGGGGGTGAAGGGCTGGTACTCGGCGATCGGCTGGAACCAGCCGGGCATCGTGTCGGCCGGGATGAACGCGCTGGAGACCAGCGGGAGCAGGATCAGCGGCTGCGCGCCGTTGGCCGCCGCCTCCGCGTTGGGGCTGGCCAGGCCGATCCCGACGGCGATCCAGGTCAGGGCGAGCGAGAAGAGCACCAGCAGGCCGAACGCGGCCAGCCACTCCCCCGCGGTGGCGCCGTGCGAGCGGAACCCGATCGCCAGCGCGACCGCGCCGACCAGCACCACCGAGGCGACGCACTGCAGCACGCTGCCCAGCACGTGCCCGATGATCACCGACCCGCGGTGGATCGCCAGCGTCCGGAACCGGGCGATCAGCCCCTCGCTCATGTCCATCGAGATGTGCACCGCCGCGCCGATCACCGTCGAACCGACGGTCATCAGCAGGATGCCCGGCATGACGTACGCGACGTACGCGGCCCGGTCCGGCCCGCCGCCGATGCCCGCGCTCATCACGTCGCCGAAGACGTAGACGAACAGCAGCAGCATGACGATCGGCGCCAGCAGCAGGTTCAGCGTCGCCGACGGGTAGCGGCGGGCGTGCAGCAGGTTGCGCCGCAGCATGGTGGACGAGTCGCGGACGGCGAGGGCGGGCTTGCTCATCGGGCGTTCTCCTCAAGCGGGTCGACGGTGCCGGGGTTGCCGGTGAGGGCGAAGAAGACGTCGTCGAGGTCGGGAGTGTGGACGGTGAGTTCGTCGGCTTCGGTGCCGGCGGTGTCGAGGCGGTCGAGGACGGAGCGCAGGGCGCGTTGGCTGCCGTCGCTGGGGACGGCGAGGGTGAGGGCGGTGTCGTCGCGGGCGGCTTCGGTGAGGGCGTGGGCGGCGGCGCGGTAGGCGGCGGGGTCGGTGAAGCGCAGGCGGACGTGTCCGCCGGGGACGAGGCGTTTGAGTTCCTCGGCGGTGCCCTGGGCGGCGATGGTGCCGTGGTGGAGGACGGCGATGGTGTCGGCGAGTTCGTCGGCTTCCTCGAGGTACTGGGTGGTGAGCAGGACGGTGGTGCCGTCGGCGACGAGGCGGCGGATGATCTGCCACATGTCGTGGCGGCTGCGGGGGTCGAGGCCGGTGGTGGGTTCGTCGAGGAAGATGATGCGGGGGTCGCCGACCAGGGTCATGGCGATGTCGAGGCGTCGTTTCATGCCGCCGGAGTAGGTGGAGGCGGGGCGGTCGGCGGCCTCGGTGAGGTCGAGGCGGGCGAGGAGGTGGGCGGCGGTGCGGCGGCCCTCGGCCTTGGGGAGGTGGTGCAGGTCGGCCATCAGGAGCATGTTCTCGGTGCCGGTGATGAGGCCGTCGACGGCGGAGAACTGGCCGGTGACGCCGATCGCGGCGCGGACGCGCTGGGGGTGGGTGGCGAGGTCGTGGCCGCCGACGGTGACCTGTCCGGCGTCGGGGCGGACCAGGGTGGAGAGGATCTTGACGGCGGTGGTCTTGCCGGCGCCGTTGGGGCCGAGCAGGGCGAAGACGGTGCCGGTCGGGACGGCGAGGTCGACGCCGTCCAGCACGGTCTTGTCGCCGTAGGACTTGCGCAGCCCGTTCGCCGCGATGGCGAGCGGATGCGACGTGGGCATGGCAGTGGAGCGCATGGGATTCTCCCCGTGACGCGACGGAAGGACGTCGGAGGGGCGCGCGTCAGGCGCGGCCCGGCGAGCAGGAGTCAGGGTGTTCGGGACGTTCGGGGGCTCGGGGCGCGCGAGTCGGCAGCGCGGCGAGCGGCGGGCCGGTGCGACGGCCGGCCGGTGGGACGGGCGCCAGTCCCACCGGCCGGGGCGTCGACCGGGATCGGCCGGACGGCCGGAAGGTCAGGCCGCGTCGGCGGCGAGACGGTCGATGGTGTCGGTCAGGTGCTTGCGGGCCCGGGTGGGGAAGTAGCCGCCGTCGGTGTAGGCCGCGGCGAACTCCTTGACGAACTCCACCGGTTCGTCGCCGAGCAGTTCGCGGATCGACGTGCCGTTCGCCACCGCCTGCTCGAACAGGTCGGCCAGGTCCTCGAACAGCGAGGCGCTGCTGTCGTGGTCGTTCGGCACGAAGTACATCAGCGACTTCTCCACCGCCTCGGCGGCGGTGCGGTAGTCGGCGGGGAGTTCCTTGATCCGGGCCCTGTAGGCCCGCCAGCGCTTCTTCGGGCCGATCACCCTGGCGATCAGGCCGCTCTTCTCGTCGTCGGACATGGCTACGCTCCTCCCGTTCCCTCTCCTGCTCGTACTCCCCCGCCCGCTCCCGCGCCGCGGAGTTCCTCCAGCCGCTCCGCCAGGAAGCCCCAGGTGTCCCAGAACTCGTCCAGGTACCGCAGGCCCTCCGTGTTCAGGGCGTGCACCTTGCGCGGCGGGCCGGACTCGGACGGGACCTTCTCGGTGTCGACGAGCCCGCGCTTCTCCAACCGGGTGAGCAGCGCGTAGACGGTGCCCTCCGCGATGTCGGCGAAGCCCTGCTCCCGCAGGCGCGCGGTGATCTCGTAGCCGTAGGCGGGCCGGCCGGCCAGGTGCGCCAGCACGATGCCCTCCAGCGTGCCCTTGAGCATCTCGGTCAGCAGTTTGGCCATGTCACACCTCCTCCCTGCACTAGTCAGCGGTATTGAGTACCAGTACACAGTAACGCCGACTACCGGTACTTAGCAAGCGCGAATAGCGGTTCCGTCGGCCCGGCGAGGACGACCGCGGATGGCGCGGACCCCACCCGCCGGGTTCGACCAGCGGATGGGGCCGGGTGCCGCGCGGCGGGATCAGCGCGGGGCGCCGGGGACGGCTTCGTACGCGCCCCGGCGGAGGAGTTCGGCGACCCGGGCGCCGAGCCCCGCCGCGTCCTCCCGCTGCTCGCCGTACAGCGTCGCGTCGGCGAGCCTGGTGCCCTCACGGTCGACGACCACGACGTAGACCCGCTCCCCCGGCACGACCGGCGGCCTGGGCGTGGGGTCGGCACACAGCAGGCGGTCCCCGAGCAGGTGGTCGAACAGGCCCCGCTTGATGGCGTACCGCAGGTCCGCCCATTCGTCCGGATTGACGACCAGTACCGTGCGGGGGTCCGTCGCCCGCGCGATCGCCACCCCGGCGTCCGAGGTCGCCAGCACGACCCCGTCGAGGTCGTCACCGACCGCCATCCAGTCCAGCCCCGGATAGCCCTGCGGGTAGTACTCCACCCGGTTCATCGCTCCCCTTCCTCCCCTGGCGGCGGGCCGACTTCGGTCCACAGCCGCTCCCACCGCGCCGTACTGCCGTGCCCGTACCTGTCCCCCGCGCCGAGCACCCGCAGCACCTCCCGCGTCACGACCCGGTCCGGCTGCGCCGCCACCCGGACGGTGATCCGGAACCTGTCGCCGCCCCGGCGCTCGACCAGCGGCCGACGCCCCGTCAACTCGTACAGCGCCTCGCCGATCCACCGCACCCGCTCGGCGACGCCACCCCCGCGGCTCACCTCCCGACCGATCCGGCGCGGCCCTCCGACCCGGCGGCGGGACCGAGCCCACCCGGCCGGACGGACACCTCCCTCCCCCCGCCGACCGGCCGGACCCACAGCAGCCCGCACCACTCGCCCATGTAGCGCACGACCTTCCCCGACTTCCGCTCCAGCACCAGTTCGCCGACCGCCGGCGGCACTTCGGCGAGCGAGCACTCCTCGGGCCCGGCCCGACCATCCCACTTCGTCACCTTCCGCTCCGATCCTTCGACAATGTGCAACCAGCATCGGCGCCCGCCGCTACGATCGGAAGCGTTTCAAATCTCCACTTCGGCCGGCTTTAAAGAGGGAAACGCCTTGGCCCGTCGCGTAGTTGACCCGACGTCATCCCCTCTCCACGCCTTCGCGGTACAACTCACCAGGTCACGGGAGGCCCAGGGCCTGACGCAGGTGGGACTGGGGCGGGAGGTCAGCTACTCCAACGTCTACATCTCGAACGTCGAGGGCGCGAAACAGGCTCCGAGCTTGAAGTTCGCAGAGCGGGTCGACACCGCGCTGCAGGCCGAGGGGACCCTCCTGCTGCTCTACTGGAGCTGGCGCACCGGCTCGTTGATCCCGGGCTTCCCGGAGTACCTGCGGCGGGAGCGGGAGGCGATCGGCGTCCGGCTCTTCGACAACGACATGGTCTCGGGCCTGCTGCAACACCCGGAGTACAGCGCGGCCTACGAAGCCGCGATCGTGCGACGAGGTGAGGTCACTCGCGAGCAAGCGGACGAACGGCTCGCCCTCCTGGCGCAGCGCCAACTCAAGCTGGACTCCGGAGCGACCCTGCACGTCGTCCTGGACGAAGCGGCACTCCGCCGGCCGATCGGCGGGAGAGCGGTGATGGCACGACAACTCCTGCACCTCGAAGCGCTGAGCGCGCGACCGAACCTGGTCCTTCAAGTCGCCCCGTACCGACTCGCCCAGGACCGATCGCTTTCGCACCCGGTGACGATCCTGACCCTGCCCAACCGGGCACTGGTCGGGTACACGGAAACCTTGCAGCGCGGGTATATGGTGCAGGATGCCGATACTGTGTCCACGTGGGTGGGGCGATACGATCGACTGCAAGTCAACTCGCTCAGCCAGCTGGACAGTTCGGCCTTCATCCGGGAGGCACGAAAGGAACTCGAACGCGATGAATGACACCCTTGGCCCGGCAGGCTCCGCCTGGCGCAAGTCCTCGTACTCAAACGGTGGCGGCGGGTGCATCGAAGTGGACGACGCGCACCCGGGTCACGTCCGAGACTCCAAGGACCCCGCCGGGCCCGTGCTGAAGTTCGCTCCCACCGCGTGGACGGCCTTCGTCACCGCCACCGTCGCCGGGGAGTTCGGCACGTCCTGACCTCGCGGAACGCCGGACGGCCCCGGGCCGCGTCAGGCGCCGATCGGGCGCAGCACCGCGTAGTACGCGAACGGCGGGCCGTACAGTCGGGCGACCCGGAGTCCGGCTTCCTCGGCCAGGGCGATCAGGGTGGACGGGCGGATCTGGTGCCGATCGAAGAACTCGCCGACCACCAGCCGTCCGAACGGCTTGAGCACTCGGCGCAGTTCGGCCAGCGTGCGTGTCGGGTCCGGGATCTCGCCGAGGGCCGTCACCAGGTAGGCGGCGTCGAACGAGTCGTCCGCGTACGGGAGTTCGTGCGCGTCGGTGCAGCTCGGCACGATGTTGTCGATGCCCCGCTCCTTGGCGCGGCGGCCGACGTGGTCGAGCATCTCCGGCTGGACGTCCACGATGTCCAGCCGGCCGTCGGGGCCCAACTGGGGTGCGACGTGCAGCGATTGGAGGCCGGTGCCGGGGCCTATCTCCAGGATCCGCTCGCCCTCCCGGGCCCGCAGCACGCGGTCCAGGCGCCGTAGCGTCAGGAACGGCAGCGGCAGGTCGAGCAGCCAGCGCTGGGAGTACGGGTAGGGTGCGGAGTCGGTGAACCACCAGGTGGCGACGGCGGCGGCGGCGCCCGCGCCGATCAGTGCCCGCGCATGCCTCATCATTTCCCCCCACCGTCCATCCGGGCCGTCGAGGCGTCTTTGATGGACCATCGTCACGTGGTGCGCTCGCGCGGACCGCGCCCGCTCCTCGGGCGCCCCCTCAGCATGGCGTTCGCGCAGGCCAGGGGCAGTAGTGCCCGCATCCGACTTGATGGTGGTGCCAGGTACACCCCCACGCCCGGCGCCGCCGCGGATCGGCGAATCCCGTACCTCCCCACCCCTGGAGATCATGTCGGCGTCCTGTCAAACTACGTGCCCCACACCCTGGCCGGAGAGGAACAGCACCATGTCGACACGCACAGCAAGCGCCCCACGCACCCCACGCGGACCGGTCGCCGGCCGTCGGCTCCGGGCCCTGCTCACTCTGCTGGTCCTGACCGCCACCGCACTGCTGGCCGGCCCCGCGCCCACCGCCGCGGCGGCCGGCGGCGAGGCGGACGCGTTCTACATCGGGGCCGACGGCGGCCTGTGGAACTACCGCTACTCGGACCAGGCCGGCGCGTGGAGCACGGCCGCGCGCCTCGGTCCGGCGGCACTCGCCCCGCCCGGGGCCAGGATCGCGGCGGTGCGTCTGCCGGGCCACCGGCCGGCCGTCTACTTCACCGCGACGGACGGCTCGCTGTACGAGTACTGCGCGGACTACCCGGCCTCCGCGCCGTTCGCGATCAGCGGCCCGACCAGCGCCCAGCCCGGCGGCCGGATCGCCGCCGGCTGGTCGGGCACCCAGCTGACCCTGGTCACCACCGCCTGGACGGGCGCGGCAGCGGCTCCGACGAAGGCGGCTTCCCTGTTCAGCGACGCCTGCCTCCCGCTGACCGTCGACTGGCGCGAACTCCCGGCCCCCGCCGCCTACCCGCCCTCCTCGTCAGCCGCCGTCCTCCCGATCGCCGGCCGCGCCGGGATCCTGACCGTCGGCGACTCCGGCGCGGTGACGGTCGGCTGGACGTCCCAAGCCACCAGCGGACTGACCACGTACACGATCGCCCCGGCCGGCAGCGCCCGCCCGGGCGCCGGCATCGCGGCGGCCCCGGGCACCTCCGCCGGCAGCTTCTCGGTCTTCTTCGCCGGCCGCGACGGACGCCTCAACCAGGCGACGGTCAGCGCCGGCGGAGGCCGCGTCGGCGCCCTCCAGGCCAACACCACCGCCCCCGCCGGCACCGTACCGGACGGCGCGATCGTCTCGGCCGCGAAGAACGGCGCCGGCACCGCCGTGGGCTACGTCGCCGTCGACGGCACCATCACGCTCGCCCACCTCTCCACCGCCGGCCTGTGGCAGGGCACCGAGGCGATCAGCGCCACCGGCTTCTCCACCCCGGGCGGCTCCGTCGCGGTCTCCGACGTCGACGGCTACCCGGCCTGCGGCACCAACGGCCCCGTCCCCGTCCACTTCGGCCCGGTCCGCGGCCCCTCCCCCGACCCCTGGACCACGGCCGGCCCGAACGTCACCACCGGCGCCGGCATGATCTTCGCGTAGAACCCCCGCGAGACCACCGGACGGGCACCCGCCGCGACGAGGACAGCGCCCGCCCCGTCCTCGTCGCAGCCCGGCCCGGCTCCCGCAGCGCGCCCCGGAAGCCGACGGGCCCGCGCCGGGGGCCGGGCGGGCGCTCCCGGAAGCTCCCGGCAGCTCCCGGCAGCCGAGGCCGTCGTTCAGGGGTCGCGGCGCGGCCGCTCGATGCGGACGCGGCAGGGCTCCAGCAGGTGGTTGAGCAGGTCGGCGCCGGCCCGGGTGTCGAGTGCGACGGGTTCCGGGTCGGCCGGCTTGAGGAGGGCCGCCGAGCCGGGGCGTTCGTAGAGCACGCAGGCGGCGGCGGTGGTGTCCCGCTTGGAGGTCCAGATCAGGCCCTGTGCCCAGGGGGCCTGGCCGCGGATCCAGGCCGCCCAGCGCCGGGTGTGGCCGTACTCGGCGGCCGAGGCGTGCACCAGCCACTCGTCCTGGTGGACGGCCGCCAACTGCTCGGGCGTGCGCAGGCCGACCAGCGGGATGTCGCAGGTGGTCTCCAGCCGGGACAGCACCTTGCCGGCCACCGCCCTGCGGACGATCCGCCGCCAGCCCGACTCGTCGAACTCGATGCCCCGCACCAGGGTCTCCAGCAGCGCGGTGCGCTCGTTGAACCCGACGTACAGGTAAGGCAGTTCGGCACCGTCGCCGGTGAAGGAGCAGAACCGGCCGCCGCCCCAGTGCATGTCCGCGGGGTTGGGGTTGAAGGCGGCGGGCGGGCGGCCGGCCGAGTGCATCCGCCACAACGGCGTTCCGGCGGGCAGCAGTTCGCGGTGCGGCGTGGCACGCACCGCCGGGCCGGGGACCATCACGTCGGGCATCCGGTCACCAGTCCGCGAGTTCGGCACGGGCGGCGCGCAGCAGCTCGGACTCCCGCCCGGTGCCGAGCAGTTCGGCCGGGACGCCGGCCAGCCAGGCGTTCCGGCCCAGCCACCAGTCGGCGACGCCCCACGGGTCGTCGTCGGCGTCCAGCAGGCGGTTGACGTCCAGCACGGTCGCCAGCGGCTCGCCGGTGGCCCGGTCGAACTGGAACGACGGGAGGAGGAGGCGGCCCTGGTGGTCGATCAGCCGGATCAGGTCGGGCCCGAAGGGATCGGCGCCCGCGATACGGCACTCGATCTCGGTCCAACTCGCCCGCAGCAAGCGGTCGTCGAAGCCCTGTGGCGGGGCGAGGCCCGCGGCGGACGGAGCGTAGAACAGCTGCTCCCCGTGCTGCACGGCGAAGACCTTGCCCTGGTCGGAGGGCGGAAGCACCGGGGCCAGATCGGCGAGCGATCCGCCCAGGGCGGCCAGCGCCGCGCGCAGCGCCTCCGGGCTGTCCTCGCCGCCGTCCGCGTAGCGGGCCGAGTCGGTGGCGTCGGCGGGGTCCCAGAGCGGGTGTCCGGCGGGCAGGGCGCGCTTCAGCAGGCGTTGGACGGTGCGGGCGGTGCGCACCGGGTCGTCGCCCGGGCCGGCCAGCAGCGCGGCGAGCTTGCGGCGGGCGTCGTCGTCCAGCAGGACCCAGACCGCGTACCAGTCCTCGCGCAGGGCGCGGAGCATCCGGACCAGCATCTCCCCGCCTCCCGTTCCCCGCTCGGACCGTCCCGCGACAATGTAGCGCCCGGGCCGCTCCGGTGTAGCGTTCTCCCTGACATAGGGGGACGCGAACCAGCCGCCTGCGCACCGGGGGTGACAGGAGGTCATTCCGCTCCGCCGGTGCCAGGGTTCCGGGAGGGGGACGGTGAGCAGTTCCGCGGCGTACGGGTGGACGTACCAGGACCGGGAGGCCGAGCGGCAGCGGTTGTTGCGCGTGCGGTTGGCCGAGCAGGCGCAGCGCGCGGAGAACCTGCGGCGGGCGCGGCTGCGGGCCCAGCTGGACGAACTGTCCGAACGGGCCTCCGAGTTGCGCGGCGAGGCCGGTCATCTGCGACGCACCCACCGGGTCGTGCGGGTGGAGGTCGGCACGGTCGCGGTGGCGGACGGCGCGAGCTCCGCCGAGCTGGCCGAGGCGGTGCGCCTGGCCGAGCGGCAGAACGCCCGCGCGGAGGGCGAGTTGGCGCGGGCCGTCGACCGGGCGTGGACGGCGCTGGTGGCCGAGGCCGCCACCGCGCCCGCCCGTCCGGCCGCGCCGCGCCGTCGCGGTGAGACGCCCGCCGAGCGGGCCGTCGCGGCCCGGGCGGCCGCCGAGGAGCACCTGGCGGACGTCCGGGAGCGGGCGGTGGCCGGGGCGGAGGCACTGCTGGCCCGCGAGGTGGTCCGCTGCGACCCCGCCGACCTGCCCGAACTCGCCCTGCTGCGAAGCGCGTTGGACACCGCGCCGAGCGCCCAGTCGGTGCGCGCCGCGCAGACCGACCTGGCGGACGGCGTGCAGCGGTCGGTGGAGCGCCGCCGGCTCGCCGACCAGCGGGACGAACTGCGTTCCGGGCTGATCCAGTTGGCGCAGGACGCGGAACCCGCCGAGCGGGACCGGCTGACCGCCGAGCTCGCCGCGGCCGCCGCCCCGGAGACGCTGCGCCCCCGGGTCGCCCGGGCGGTCGCCGCGGCCGACGCCGCCCGGAACCGGGCCCGGGTCGCCGAGGCGCTGGCGGCGGCGCTGCGCGAGCGGGACTACCTGGTCGGCGAGGACTTCGCGGACCTGCTCGCCGAGGACGGCGCGGCCGTGGTGCCGTTCGACGCGCCCGGCGGCGGCGGTCCGGCCGAGGGCTACGGCCTGCGGGTGGTGCTCTCCCGGGAGACCTCCGCGGTGAGCACCGCCGTGGTGCGCGGGCCGCACGCGGACGCCGGCACGAACGCGGACGCGGGCACGGACGCGGGCGCGGACGGGCGGCGCGACGAGGAGGTCCAACGCTGGTTCTGCGACGCCCAGTTGCCGGCCATCGAGTCGAGCGCCCGGGCGCACGGCGTGGACCTGGAGCGCCGGCACGCGATGCTGCCCGGCCTGATGGCCGCCCCCCTGCTGCCCGAGTCGGCCTGGCCGCGCACCGCGCCCGTTTCTGCCGACCAGTCGTCGGAGCAGTCGTCCGAGCAGCCGGCGGAGCAGCGGCCCAAGCCCGCCAAGCGCCGGAGCGGGAACGGCTCCGGGACCGGCTCCGGGACCGTGACCCCCTACCAGCAGGAGCGCTACCGTGAGCGCTGACCCCGTCGACGTGAGCAAGAGCGGCAAGACGGACGGCACCGGTGCGGGTGGCACGGACGACGCGGACGAGGTGGCGCGGCGCCGCGCGGCGCTGCCGAGCTGGGTGCGCGAGCTCGAACTCTCCCTCGCCGTGCACCCGCAGGTCCTGTTCACCGGCAACGTCCGCGACCAGTACCTGCTGCCCAGCGACCTGCCGCACTGCCGCAGCCCCCGGCTGGCGCCGTTCGACCTGGCCGGGGTGGTCGACGCGGTGTGCCGGGCCCGCGGGTACGGCGCGCTGGCGGCCGTCGACCAGGTGACCGACCACATCGCGGTCCGGCTGCTGGCCGGTACCCCGGACGAGATGCCGCCGGTGATCCGGGAGTTGGTGGCCGCCGACGCCCGTTCCGCGCGCGCCAAGGAGGCCGGCGAGGAGGACGAGGAGCCCGCGCTGACCGACCGGCTGCGGGACGTCATGGTGGCCGCCGTCCGCCACCCGGGCCCGCCGATCGGCCTGCTGGTGCCGTACGCCGCCCGGCTCGGTTCGGCCCGCGCCCCGGCGGCCGGGGAGGTGGCCCGGCTGTTCGCCGCGGTGGAGGAGTTGGGCCACACCGCCCGGCCGGTGCGCCGGGGCGCGGCGGTGGGCGTCTACAACACGGTGTTCTGGGTGGTCGAGCGGCAGGAGGAGTTGCCGTTGGAGTTCCCGGTCGGCAGCCGCGCCGTCCGGGTGATCAGCGTTCCGGCGCCGCCGCACGACCAGCGGCTGGCGGCGGCCCGGCACGTGGTGGAGGCGGTGGCCGCCCGGCAGGACGCGGCGGACCGGCCGGACCCGGCCGGCCGGGAGACCGCGGCCCGGGCGCTCGCCGACTCCTCGCACGGCATGGGCAGTTCCGAGGTGATGGCGATCGGCCGGATGGCCGTGGACCGCGGCCTGCCGACCCACCGGCTGGAGGAGGCCGCCCGGCTGTACCGGGTCGGCGTGACCGACAACCCGTGGGCCACCGAGGCGCTGCGCGACCGGATCCGGGACGGCGAGGAGTTCCTGAACGCCCGGGTGATCGGCCAGCCGCACGCGGTGCGCCGCACCCTGGAGATCTTCATGCGCTCCGCGGCCGGCCTGAGCGGCGCGCAGTCCTCCAGTTCGCCGAACCGGCCGCGCGGCACGCTGTTCCTGTCCGGTCCGACCGGTGTCGGCAAGACCGAACTGGCCAAGGGCATCGCCGAGATGATCCTCGGCAAGGACGCCCGGCCGATCCGCTTCGACATGAGCGAGTTCGCCGAGGAGCACGCCCGCGACCGGCTGATCGGCGCCCCGCCCGGCTACGTCGGCCACGACGCGGGCGGCGAGCTCACCAACGCCGTCCGGGCCAGCCCGATGAGCGTGCTGCTGTTCGACGAGATCGACAAGGCCAACCCGCGGCTGTTCGACCTGTTCCTGCAGATCCTGGAGGACGGCCGGCTCACCGACGGCCGCGGCGCCACCGTCTACTTCACCGAGTGCGTGCTGATCTTCACCTCCAACCTGGGCGTCGCCGCCTCCGCGCAGCGCGCCGAGGACGCGCGGACCGGAGGCGGCGACGGCACGGGCAACGGCACGGGCAACGGCACGGGCGACGGCCCGGACGGCGGGGCCCCGGCCGAGCACCGGCCCGGCACCGTGCGTCGGCTCACCCGGCACGACGACCCGACCACGGTGCGCCTCGCCCTGCGGGACGCCTTCGACCTGTTCTTCAACGACCAGATCAAGCGGCCCGAACTGCGCAACCGCTTCGGCGACAACTTCATCCCGATGGACTTCATGCAGGAGAAGTGGGTGCCGCTGATCCTCGACAAGGCGATCGCCGCGGTGGCCGGCCGGGTCCTGGAGGTGCACGGCGCCACGCTGGAGATCGGCGAGGACGCCTGGGAGGTGCTGCGGATGGAGGCCGGTGCGCGGCTCGACCACGGCGGCCGCGGCATCCTCACCGCCGTCGAGTCGGCGCTGGTCAACCCGCTGTCCCGGGAGGTGTTCCGGAACCCGCCGCGGCGCGGCGAGCGGATCGAGGTGACCGCCGTCGAGGGCGACGGCGAGGCGGACGGCTACACCGTCGAGGTGACCCGTTGGCCGAGCTGAACGACGAGACGGACGGGGTCGCCGCCCGGGTGAGCCAGGTCGCCGCCCCGGTGACCGCGCTCGGCCCCGGCCGGCGGCTCGGCGTCTGGTTCCAGGGCTGCACGCTGGCGTGCCCCGGCTGCATGTCGCGGCACACCTGGGAGCCCACCGGGGGACGGGAGTTGACCACCGGACGGTTCGCCGGGCTGTGGCGGGACGCGCTGGCCGGCGGCGTCGACGGGCTGACCGTCAGCGGCGGTGAGCCGCTGGAGCAGCCCGCCGCGCTCGCCGGGCTGCTCGCCGCCGCCGACCGGGTGCGGCGGAGCGCCGGGGTCGAGGCCGACCTGCTGGTGTACACCGGCTGGGAGCTCGCCGACGCGCTGGCCGACCCGGCGGCGGCCGCCGCGCTGGCCCGCGCCGACGCCGTGGTCACCGGCCGCTACCTGGCCGGGCGGCCGACCGACCTGGTCTGGCGCGGCTCCGCCAACCAGCGGATCGTCCCGCTCAGCGCGCTCGGCGAACGCCGCTACGCCCCGTACCTGGAGCGCCGCACCGAGCGGCCCGACCTCCAGGTCCGGGTCAGCGACGGCGAGTTGCGGATCATCGGCGTGCCCCGCCCCGGCGACCTCGGGCGGATCGAACGGGAGCTGCGCGAGCGCGGCGTGACGGTACGGGAGACCACATGGCGGCCCTGAGCTACCGCTGCCCGGTCGGCGAGGACGACTGCCCGGAGAGCGCCGAGCCAGGCTACTGCCCGGTCCACGTGTTCGAGGCCCTGGAGGCGTACCAGCCGCCGCAGGCCCGTCCCGAGCCACACCCCGCCGAGCGCCGTCCCGAGCCGCCCGCCGAGACGTCCGCCGAACCGCCCGCCGAGACGTCCGGGGCGGCGCCGACCGCGAGCGCGCCGACCCGCAAGGTGGTGGTGCGGCCCGCCGCGCCGCGGCTGGCCCTGGTGTTCGCCGGGACGATGCTGCCGCTGCACCCCGGCCGCACGCTGGCGATCGGCCGCGACGACCCGGACTGCGCGGCCGTCCCGGGCCTGGCCGGGCTGGACCAGCTGTCCCGGCACCACGCCCGGCTGCGCTGGATCGACGGCGTGCCGCACGTCGAGGACCTCGCCTCCACCAACGGCACCTTCCTGGACGGCTGTCCCGTCGAGGGCCCGACCCCGGTCGGGCCGGGCGACCGGCTACGGTTCGCCCTGGACATCGACGTGCAGCTGATCGAGATCGACGAATTCGGATCCCCGCGCTGAGCGGGCCGGCGACAAGGACCCACCGCGCGATGGCCGCCACTCCCGAGCCGTCCGGCCCGCCCACCCGCAAGCAGGGCGGCGCGCCGGCCGGCCCACCCACCCGCAAGCAGGGCGCCGGCCGGCCCGGCAGCCCGCCGACCCGCCGGCAGGGTGCGGGCGGCGGCAGCGACGGCGACCCCACCCGGGTGCAGCGGGCCGGGGGCGTCCCCGGTCCGCGCACGGGTGACTTCCCCGAGCAACTGGCGGACCGCTACCGGCCGTTGGCGCACGCCGGGGCCGGCAGCGAGGGCACCGTGTGGCGGGCCGAGCGCACCGACGGCGGCGGCGAGGTCGCGGTGAAGGTCGGCTGGGCCGGGGTGCCCGCCGACCAGGAGCTGCTGGAGCACCTGGGTGCCGAGGAGTTCCGCCGGCACGTCCCGGAGATCGTCGAGCACGGCGAGCTGGTGCACGCGGGCGACGTGCGCGCCTTCCTGGTGATGGAGTACCTGCCGGTCACCCTCGCCGACCACCTGGCCGCGCTGCGCCCCGGCGGCAACAGCGGTGGCGGTGGCACGAACGGCAGCGGCAGCGGTGGCGGCCGGGTCCGCGCGGCGGAGGCCCGCCGGGTGGTCGAGGGCCTCACCGACCTGCTGGACTTCTGGCAGCGGGTGATCGAGCGCACCCCCGTCGACTTCAAGCCCGCCAACGTGCTGGTCCGGGACCGGGGCGGCCGGCCCGAGTTCGTGGTCGCCGACTTCGGCGGGGTGCGCAAGCAGACCGCCAGCCAGACCTTCCCCGCCGAACTCCAGGTCACCCCGGCCTACATGGCGCCCGAGCAGCTGGCCGGCCGCAACGACGCGGCCGGCCCCTGGTGGGCACTCGGCGTGATGGTGTACGAGATGTACGCCGGCCGGAGCCTGTACGAGCGCACCGACGGCGGCCGGGTCAGCGAGAACGCGCAGCGCGAACGCCTGGTGCTGGACGCCGTGGTGGAGCTGCCCGGCGTCACCGACCCCCGGCAACTGCTGCTGCTCTCCGGCCTGCTGACCAGGGAGCCCGCCGACCGCTGGCGGGCCGCCGAGGTCCGGGAGTGGCTGGCCGGCGGCAGCCCCCGGGTGGTCCGGCCCGCCGCGGCCGGCCCGGCGGGCCCCGCGCACCGGCCGGTCAACTTCCGCGGCGAGGACTACCGGAGCCCCGCCGAGCTGGTCGAGGCGATGATGGCCCGCTCGGCCGAGGCCACCGGCTGGCTGGGCTTCGCGGGCGCCGCCCGGCTCGCCGACTGGCTGGAGGAGATCGGCGACAACGCCGTCGACCTGCACCTGCTGCGGGCCGTGGCCACCGCCGCCCCGCTCGACCGGGACCGCACCGCCTCGCTCGCCCTGCTCGCCCTCGGCGTCGCCTACGCCCCGCACGTCCGCCCGCACTACCGGGGCCGGCCGGTCGACGCCGAGGGGCTCGCGGCGCTGGCCGCCGAGGAGAACGCCTCGGCGCTGGTCCGCGAACTCGTCCAGCACGCCGTCCCCAACCACGCCGCCCGCTTCCACTGCGCCCACCGCCGCTGCCCCCGGGACCGCTGCGCCCGGCTGCTGGCCTTCGACGGCCTGCCGGGCGTGGTCGACGAGGCGGCCCGGCTGGCCGCCGAAACCGGACGGCCGTTCGGCGCCGCCGACCGGGACCGCGCGCTGCGGCTGGCCGTGCTGCTCACCGCCCGCCCGGAGGCCCGCACCGCCACCGTCCGCAAGATCACCCCGCTGCCCGCCGCGCTCGCCCCGCTGCCAGGCGCCGTCCACCTGGCCGCGGCCGTCGGCACGGACGCCGTCCGCCCGGCCGTCGACCTGCTCCGGCGCGCCGACCGGGCCGCCGACCGCACCGCCGACCGGGCCGCCTTCCGCCGCCGCTGGCCCGCGCTGCGCCGGGCGGCGCTCGCCGCCGACCCGGCCACCGCCGGGGGCCGGGCCGCCCTGGTCGCCGCCGACCTGCTGAGCGTGCACGCCGCCCGGCAGCGCGGCGCCGGGCGCGGCCGGGCCCGCGGCGCCTGGCGGGACATCCTGCGCGACGCCCGGCCGAACGGGGCCGGGGCCGCCGCGGGCGCCGTGCTGCGGGCGCTGCCCCGGCGGGTGGCGGCCGGGGCCGTGCTGACCCTGACCCTGGCGCTGTGGCTGTGGAGCGGCCTGACGCTGCGGATCGCCAACGACCTGGCGGCCGGCAACTCCGACAGCGACCTGCTCGGCGCGCACTTCGCCACGGCGGCGGAGGCCGCGTCCCGCCAACTCCCGCTGGTGCTGGGCGCGGCGCTCGCCGCCGCGCTCGCCGTGGCGCTGTTCCCGGGCCGGGTCGGGCGGCGGATCCTGCTGCTCGCGCACGCCGGCGCGCTGGCGGTCGGCCTGGGCGGCTGGGGACCGCCGATGACCGTGCTGCGCACCCCGCCGTGGCTGGCCGAACGCATCCAGCTGTTCGGCAGCGGCGCCGGCCACTGGTCGGGCTGGGTGATCGTCGCCGCGGTCCCGCTGACCGTCTCGCTCGGCCGGCGGATCGTCGTCCCGCAGCTCGCCGCCGCCCACCGCACCTCGCACGGCGGCCGCGAGGTCCCCGCCGCGCCCGCTCCCGGCACCGTCGCCCGCTGGCGGCACGGCCGCCGCGAGCAGGCCGCGTTCGCGGTCGCCGGCACGCTCGCCCTGACCGCGCTGCTGTGGGCGGCCGTCGAGGTCCGCCTCGCCGTCCACCTCCCGCCGCCCGGACCCCGCCCGGACGGCGCCGCCTACCAGGCCGACTTCCTGCCGCTGCTCGCCGCCTGCTCCGCGCTGGCCGCGCTGGCCGGCGCCCCGGCCGCCCGCCGCGCCTTCTCCTGGCTGGTCGCCGGCACGCTGCTGCTGGGCGCCTGGCCCCCGCCCCTGGGCCCGCTGGAGGCCGTCCGGCTCCCGGTCCTCGGCTCCTGGTTCCGCGCCCTCGCCGAGCTCTGGGGCCAGCAGACCTTCTGGGCCGCACTGCTGCTGGCCCTCCCGTCCGCGTGCTACGCGGGACGCTTCGCGCTGCGGCGGACCTGCGGATGAGCGCGCCGGAGAACGGCCACCGGCGCACCGGGGCGCGGCCGTGACGGCCGCCGTCCGAGAGCTGCTCGACCGGGGCCGCGCGCACCTCGCGGCGTACGAGGCCGACTCGGACCCCGACCGGCTCGACGCCGCGCTGGAGGTGCTGACGGCCGGCTACGCCCGGCTGGCCCGGGACGGCGGGCCCACCGCCGCGTCCGCACCCGCCACGTCCGCCGCAGTCACCGCCGAGCAGGCCGCGCAGGCCGAGTTCGCCGAGGCGCGGGCGCTGCTCGGGTTCGCCCACGCGCTGCGGCACTGGTGGCTGCGCGAGCGGCCCGGGTTTCCGGGGGATCCCGCCCTGCGGGCCGCCGCACTCGGCGAACGGGCCGAGGCCGCCGACCTGTTGGGCCTGGCCGTGGGCCTGCTCGACCCGGCCGCCCCGGACCGGACGACCGCCGCCGCCCAGCTGGGCCTGCTCCTGCACGCCCGCGCCGAGGACACCAAGGCCGACCGCCCCGACCCGGCGGCCCGGCCGGACGACCTGGAGCGGTCGATCAGCGCGCTGCACACCGCGCTCGGCCACCGCCCGGCCGACCGGGCCGCCCACCACACCGTCGACGCCCCCGCCGCCGGCCGGGACGAGGACCACGGCCCGCTCGCCCCAGACGCCCACGCCCTGCTGTCCGGCACCCTCGGCTGCGCCCTCGCCGACCGCTGCGACCGCTCCCCCGGAACGGCCGAACTGCGCGCCGCCGCGGCCCGGTTGGAGTACACGCTGGAGCTGGTGGCGGACCGCCGGACGCAGCTCGCGCGGGAAGTCCGCGAGCGCCTCGCCGTCCTGCTGACCACCCACCCGGACACCCCGGAGCAGCGCGACCGCGCGATCGAGCAGCTCGAACACGTCGCCGCCGACAGCGGGCCGGACGACCCGCTGCGGCTGCGCGCCGCGCTCCGGCTGGCCGACCTGTACCCCGAGCGCGCCGCCGACGGCCTGGCCCGGCCCGAGGACGCGGAGCGCCGGATCGACCGGCTGCGCGACCTGCGCCGGCTGCTGCCCGCCGACGACCCGTACGGCGCCACCGCGCGCTGGCTGCTCGCCAACCAGCTGGCCCTGATCGGGCTGCGGGGCGCCGGCACCGACCCGCCGGCCCGCGAGGCCGCGGACGCCCTGCGGGAGAACCTCGCCGCGCTGACCGCCGACGACCCGCTGCGGCCGCCCTGCCACGCCGTGCTCGGTTCGCTGCTCACCGCCCTCAACCAGCGCGATCCGCTCGCCCACCCGATCGCGGAGGGCGTGCACCACCTGGAGACGGCGGTGCGGACCATGGCGGAGTCCGACCACGGCGTCCGCCGCGCCGACATCGCCAGCCAGCTCGCCCACGCCCGGCTGGTCGCCGGGCAGTACGGCACCGACCAGGGCCAGGTCGACGACACCATCGAGCTGCTGCGGGAACTGCGGCGCACCCCGACCGGGACCGCCGGCTTCAGCCAGCACGTGCACGCCTCGCTCGGCTCCGCGTTCGGCCGGCGCTTCACCCTGAGCAACTCGCCGCAGGACCTGGACGCGGCCATCCACCACCAGACCGAGGCGTTCCGCGCGGCCGGCCCGGACGACCTCAACCGGGTCGTCTACCTGCAGAACCTCGCCACCAGCCTGCACCAGCGCTACCAGGCCGGCGGCGACCGGCAGGACCTGGACGCGGCGCTGCGCTACTACGACGAGGTGCTCGCCCACGCCGCCACCGCGCGGCCCCCCGAGGGCAGCACCGAGGCCGCCGCCGCCGAACTGCTGCGGGCCGACCTGCCCGTGCTGCGCCGCTACCGGCTGATGCTCGCCTTCCAGCTCGCGCTGACCGTCCGGGACACCGCGACGATGGGCCGGACGGTGGAGGAACTCGAAGTCCTCACCGACGGGTTGGCCGCGGACGACCCGCTGGGCGACCTCGCCCGCGGCGACCTCGGCGCGGCCATGCTGGTCCACGCCATGACCACCGGCCACGGCGACCGCGCCACCCGGGCGATCGGCATCATGGTGCGGGCCGCCGAGGACGCCCCGGCCGGCAACCTCTACAAGCCGCTGCTCACCATGCGCGCCGCCGGCGCGCTCGCCGTGCTCGCCGTGCAGCCGGACTTCTCCGAGCACCGCGCCCGGGGCGCCCTCGACTACCTCGACCGCTTCCTCGCCGACACCGACCCGGACAGCCTGGAGGGCATCCGCGGCGCCCTGATGCGGGCCACCCTGCTGCGCGCCCGCTACCGGCACGCCCGCCGCCCGGCCGACGGCGCGGCGGCGATCGCCGCCGCGACCGCCGTCCGCGACCGCCTCCGCCACGGCGCGCCCACCGAGGTCCTCGCCACCGTCAGCGGCCTGCTCGCCGACCTGCACCGCGAACGCCTCGACCCCGGCGACCGGGCCACCGGCCGCGCCCTCGGCCTGGCCGGCCTCCGCGAGACGGCCGCCGCCGCCCTCCTCCAGGCCACCGCCGGCCACGCCCTCACCGTCGCCCGCGACACCGCCACCCGGGCCCTGCAGATCGCCCGCTGGTGCCTGGACGACCACCAACTCGGCGCCGGGGAAGCCGAACCGGCGAACGGGCCGGCGGCCGGACCGACCGGCGTACCAGCGGCCGGAGCGGCGGAGCGGCAGGCCGCGCTGCACGGGGCGGTGGAGGCGTTGGAGCTCGGGCGCGGGCTGGTGCTGCACGCCTCGACCGCCACCACCGACGTCCCCGACCAGCTGCGGGCGGCCGGGCACCCCGAGCTGGCCGCCGCCTGGCAGGCCGGGCCGCCACTGCCACCACTGCCACCACTGCCTCCGCTGTCCCCGCTGTCCCCGGCGGATGGTGGTGCGGCGGCCGCGGCAGGGCTGTCGGGGCTGGCGGGGTCGGCCGGCTGGGAGCCCGGCAGCCTGCTGGCGGGGGTGCCGGACGGTGCGCTGGTCCCGATGCCGGACGACCTGCGGCGCCGCGCGCTGACCGCGCTGGCGGCCGCGCCGGGCGGGCCGGGCGGGTCGGGGCCCGCGACGCCGCCGTCCGTGGCGGAGGTCGGTGCCGCGCTGCGGGCGGCGGGGGCGGACGCGCTCGCCTACCTGCTGCCGCCCGGCGGCGGGCGCAACGGCGAGGCGGTGCTGGTGACCGCGGACGGGCGGGTCGAGCTGCAGCCGCTGACACTGGTCCGGGCCGGATCGCTGGGCACGGTCACCGCGTACCGCGACGCCCACCGGGCCCGGCAGGCCACCCTCGCGCTGCCGGGGCGCCATCCGGAGCGCCGGGCGGCCCGGCACCGCTGGCGGGCGGCGCTGGCCGAGCTGTGCGACTGGGCGGGGATCGCCGTCGTGCGGCCGCTGCTGCGGCACCCGGCGCTGCGCCCCGGCGGCGGGGCGCCGCCCCGGCTGGTGCTGGTGCCGTTCGGCGAGTTCGGGCGGGTGCCGTGGCACGCCGGGCTGTTGCGCAGCGGGCTGCGCGACGGCAGCCGTCCGGTGCGGGTGGCGGAGCGGGTGGTGCTCTCGTACGCCGCGTCGGCGCGGCAGTTCTGCCAGACGGTCGCGCGCGAGCGGCTGCCGCTGGACCGGCACCCGGTGATCGTCGGCGATCCGGCGCGCAACCTGCCGGGGGCCGAGATCGAGGCCGAGTACCTGCACGCCGACCACTACCCGGACGGCACCCTGCTGGGCTACGTGCTGGGCGCGCGGGGTCCGGGCACGCCGGCCGAGGTGCTGGCGGCGCTGCCCGCGCCGGGCCGGGCCGGCGCCTCGGTGCTGCACCTGGCCTGCCACGCCCGTCCGCTCGGCCGCTCCCCGCTGGAGGCGCACCTGGAGCTGGCCCCCGTCCCCGGCGGGCCGCCGGACAGCGGGCGGCTGCCGGTCGCGGACATCCTGCGCCAGGCCCAGGGCCGTCCGCCGTCCGCGCCCGGCGGGCTGGTCGTGCTGGACGCCTGCGTCAGCGACCACAGCGACGACGACCTCGACGAGGCGCTCACCCTCTCCACGGCGTTCCTGGCCGCCGGCGCGACCGGCGTGATCGGCTCCCGCTGGGAGGTCCAGGACGACCAGGTCGGCCTGCTGATGTACGTTCTGCACGGTCGGCTCCGCCTCGGCGAGCCCCCGGCGGAGGCGCTCCGCGCCACCCAGCTCTGGGCCCTCGACCCCGACCGCCGCCTCCCGCCCGGCGTCCCCGACGAACTCGCCGACGCCGCAACGGGATTGGACGCCCTGGAAGCCTGGGCCGCCTTCGGCTACCAGGGCAGCTGACCGCCTCCCCCGTTCCCCGAAAGGACCCCAGATGGACGCCGCCGGCCTCGCCGCCGTCATCGCCGCCGTGGTCGGCGTGCTCGGCACCCTCGCCTCCGCCGTGCTCACCCAGCGCCGCGGCGACGCCGCCCGCCGCGAGGAGCGCGAACTCACCGAGCGCACCCGGCGCGAGGACCGCGCGGAGGCCCGGCGGGCCGCGGCCCGGACCGAACTGCGGGCCAGCTACGTCGCGCTCAACACCACCGCCCGCCAGTACCTCACCGCGCTCAAGGACCAGGCGCACGCGCTGCGCCGGGAACCGCCGGACCCCGCCGCCGCCGAGGCCGCCGCCACCGCCGTGGAGACGGCCCGCGCCGAGTTCCGGCAGCGGTACGCCGAGGCGCAGATGACCGTCCCGGACGCGGTGCTCGACCGGACCTCCCGCGCCAACCGGCGCCTCGGCGCGCTGTACGGCGCCCTGAACCGGATCGCGCACGGCACCGCCCGCCCCGGCGAGGACCTGTCGTCCTGCTTCGCCGCCGTCGACACCGCGTGGGACGGCCTCGCCGAACTGCGCCGCACCATGCGCGCCGACCTCGGCATCACCGACCCGGACGACCCGGACGGCCCGGACGGCCCGGACGGCCCGGACGGCCCGGACGAGGGCTGACGCCCGCCGCTTGAGCTACCCGATCGGCTGGGACGAGCCGGCCGTCAACGCCGCCGCCCGGTTCCTCAAGGACGCCCCGGAAGGGCTGCGGCAGCTGATGGACGCCGTCGACCTGCTCGCGGAGTCCCCGCGCCCGCCGTCATCCGGACGGAGCAGCGGCCCGGCGTGTTCCGCCGGCCGCCGCGCCCGCGCCCGGACCGGGGCCCTAGCTCGGCCCGGGCGCGGCGGCCGCGCGGCGGGCCGGAGGGCGGAGGTGGCGATGACCGGGGCGAGCGGGACGAGCGGGGCGACCGGGGAGAACCGGGTGCTGGAGCGCAAGATCGACGTGTGCTTCGGCTTCGCCGACCAGAACCGCGACGGGGTGGTCGACGCCGCCGACGTGCTGACCCTGACGGCCCGGCTGATCGCCGCCGCCGGGGTGCCGTTCGACTCGCCGAAGCCGGTCGCGATGCTCCGGGTCGGCTCCGCCTGGTGGGAGGCGCTGCGCACCGAGCTGGACGTCGACGGCGACGGCCGGATCGACCCGGACGAGTACCGGGCGGGCCTGCTCCGCCTCTCCGCCGTCCAGGCCGGCCCGCCCGGCCCGGGCGCGCTGGCCGCCGCCGAGGCGCTCTGGGCGCTCTGCGACCGCGACGACGACGGGCGGGTCACCGCCGAGGAGTTCGCCCGCTTCCACGCCGCCCTGGGCCTGCCCCCGGGCACCGCGGGACAGACCTTCGAGCGGCTCGACCTGGACGGCGACGGCACCCTCTCGGTCGACGAACTCGCTTCCGCCCTATGGGAGTTCTGGACCAGCGACGACGCCGGCTCGCTCGGCAACTGGCTGTTCGGCGACGCGTTCCTGACCGCCGCCGACTGATGCCCCCTCAGTCGGTGAGGAAGGTGAACGGCTCGGTGGCGCGGTAGCGGGCGGTGACGTCGCCGACCAGGTCGGGTTGGGTGAGGTCGAGTGTGGCGGTGCGGGTGAAGTCGAGGTCGGCGAGGGTGGTCCAGACGATGTCGGGCCGGAACGAGGACTCGAAGGCGTAGACGCCGTTGCTCAGGTCGGCCAGGGTGCGCCAGCGGGTCATCGAGATGTTCGGCCGCTCCGGGTCGGGTGTCCCGGCGGGCTGCGCGGCGTTGCGCATGACGCTGAGCAGCGAGGCGTACGCCTCGGCCCGGTCGGCGGGGGCGGGCAGCCGCTCCAGGTAGTAGGAGGCCCGGACGAAGCGGTCCGCGGGCAGCGTGGTGCCGGGCAGCGGGAGGGTGCCGCCGAATCCGGCGTACTGCTTCAGGCCGCTCAACTGCTGGTCGTACGGCGGGGAGTTGGTGACCACCGCGTACTGCGGGCCGTGGTGGACGACGGGCTTGCCGTCGAGCACCTCGATCACCGCGGAGTCGCCGCCCGCGTCGTCCAGCACCAGGTGCACGGTGGAGCGGACGTGTGCGTACGGGTCCTGCTGCCCGATCACCTGGTAGCGCCCGACCGCCTCGACGGCCTCGGCGACGCTGCCGCAGGTGTCCAGCGCGTACTGCGCCCACATCGAGGCGGCCAGGCCGGGCAGGGCGGCGTCGCGCGCGCCGAACTCGGACTCCGACAGCCACAGCACGTGCGCCGCCAGCCCCGCCTCGTTCACCCCGTCGGTGGTCGCCGCGTCGTACGCGCCCGCCACCAGTGAGCCGTAACGCGCCTGCCAGCGGAGCGGATTGGGGGCACCGCCGGGCCCGCCGACCCGGTCGATGCCGCGGGCCAGCGCCCACAGGTTGGTGTGGAAGCTCTGCTTCCAGTCCATGTTCCGGCCCACCAGGACGGGGCCGCCGTCGACTCGCCACAGCACTCGGGTGCACATGGCGCCCACTTTAGGGGGAAATCGCCCGCTATGTGGGGTCAGGCTCCGGCGAGCATCGGCAGCGCGGCGAGGTGCTCCTCGGGGATCCCGAAGGCGTCGGTGAGGGCGGGCAGGTGCGGGGCGAGGCGGGCGGTCAGTTCGCGGCGGGCCCGTGGCAGGGCGGTGACCTGGGCGGCGGTCAGGGCGCCGCGGGCCAGCAGGAGTCCGCCGCGCGCCTCGACCTCGCCGAGCAGGAACAGCGCCTCCAGGGCCGCCAGGGCGTCCCGGGCGGCGGGGTCGGCGGTGCCCGCGCGGGCGGCGGCGAAGGCGTCGGCGGCCAGGCCGACGGTGTGGGCCTCGACCAGGGCGAGGGCGGCGTCGGAGGCGTGGTTCCAGCGGCCGAGCCCGTCACCGGCCCCGGAGCCGGAGCCGGAGCCGTCGCCGTCGCCGGTCGCCCGCAGGTCCTGGCGGGCGGCCAGGTGCCAGTGGAGTTCGGCGGCGGTGAGGGCGCGGCGCAGGAAGGCGGGGTCGGTCGTCGACTCCCGCCCGGTGGCGAGCGGGGGCTGCGCGGCGAGGTCGTGACCGAAGATCATCTCGGCGCCGGCCTTGCACCAGATCGCCAGGTTGTCGCCCTCGGCGGTGATCGCGCCGTCGACGTTGGCGGCGTACTCGGCCAGGCCGTTGACCGGGAACAGGCCCCGGGCGCCGCAGCGTTCGCGGCTCTCGGTGACGATGTCCCGGGCCCGCCAGGTGATCCAGCCCTTGGCGACGGCCACCAGCCGTTCGGCGGCGGGGCGTTCGGCCGGGTGGTGGGTGATCCACCGCTCGGTGGCCGCCCGGTGCAGGAAGGTCATCGCGTAGGCGGCGGCCACGCAGGCGAGCAGCCGGGCGTGGTGGCTGCGGTGGGCGGCCAGCGGGACGCGCTGCCCGGCGACCGGGCCGGAGACGTGCCGGAGGTGGGCGTAGCGCACCGCGGTCGCCAGCGCCGCCCGGCAGCCGCCCAGGGTGCTGGCGCTCATGCAGAGCTTTCCGGCGGTGACCCGGCGGATGGCGTGCAGGAAGCGCTTGCGCGGGCTGCCCACCGCGCTGTCGAGGGTGCCGTCGGGCCGCAGTCGGCCGTGCGGGCCCTGGAGCAGCGCGGTGCGCGGCAGGCGGACCCGGTCGAAGGCGGTGACGCAGTGGTCGACGGGGCTGCCGATACGTTCCGGCAGGGCGGTGACGGTGATTCCGGGCCGGGTGCCGCGCTCGTCGCTGAGCGGGACGAGGAACAGGAAGACGCCGTGGTCGGTGTCGTCGACGAGCAGCCGGGCCGCCACGACCGCGCTCTTCGGGCCGCCGGCGGGGCTGGTGTTGGGCATGTACTTGGCCGCGCCGGGGTGCGGGGTGTGCAGGACGAAACCGTCGCGCTCGCGGTCGTAGCGGGCGGTGGTCTCCAGCGCGGCGGCGTCGTTGCCGTGCGCGCGCTCGGTGCACAGGAAGGTGCCGATCCGCTCCAGGGCGGTGTACGGGGCGAGGTCGCGGGGCGGGGAGACCCGGTCGTCCAGGAGGCTGCCGAGGAACAGGTTGTAGTGGATGCCGGCGACGGTGGCGGCGGCCCCGTCGACCAGCGCCAGCCACTCGTGCAGGGCCGCGAGGGCGCGCGGGTCCGCCGCGAACCAGTCGGCGGGGGAGGGCAGTTGGCCGTTCACGGCGCGCAGGCGGTCGTAGGCGTGCCGGTGGCGGTCGGCGGTGCGGGCCGCGGGGTCGTGGCGGAACAGCTCGTCCGCGACGACCTTGCGCCAGTGCTGGTGCGGGTAGTCGCCGTCGGGGCCGTCCCGGAAGAGCGCCTCGGCCAGGGCGGCGGGGTCCAGCGGGGAGGTGGAAAGAGGAGTGATCGACACGGCCTTTTCAACGAGGCCGGGCCGCCGGAGAAACGATCATGCTTGTTACCGCTGGGTTAAACGCTGGGACGGGCAGGACGGGCAGGACGGGGACGCGGGCGGGGCGTCGGCGTCAGTGCGGGTGCGGCTCCTCGCGGTGGACGGCGCCGTGCGGCTCGGCGCAGTGGCCGTCCGGGCGGCGCGGGGCGCCGACGGTGAGGAGTTCGGCGGCCGCGTGGTCGACCTGGAGGGTGGTGTGGGTGATGCCGTCGCGGCGGGCGAGTTCGCGCTCCAGGTCCTCGCGCACCGCGTGGCAGTCCCGGTCGGGGTCGACCAGGACGTGCGCGGACAGCGCGGTCTGGCCCGAGGTGATCTGCCAGACGTGCAGGTCGTGCACCTCGACGACGCCGGGCCTGGTCACCATCGCGTCGCCGATCGCGTCCGGGTCGACGCCGGCCGGCGCGGCCTCCAGGAAGACCCGGCCGGACTCCTTCAGCAGCCCGTACCCGGACTTCACCATCAGCACCACCACGACCAGCGAGACGATCGCGTCGGCCCGGGCGAACCCGGTGGTCATCACCACCAGCCCGGCCACCGCGGTCGCGACGAACCCGAACAGGTCGTTCAGGATGTGCTGGTAGGCGCCCTCCACGTTCAGCGAGGTGCGGTTCGCCCGCGACAGGCACCAGGCCGCGGCCACGTTCACCGCGATGCCCGCCAGCGCCGTCCACAGCACCAGCGAACCGGTCACCTCCGGCGGGCTGACCAGCCGCTCCACCGCCTCGTACGTCAGCCAGGCGGCCAGCAGGATCAGCGACAGGCCGTTCGCCTGGGCGGAGAGGATCTCGGCGCGCTTCAGCCCGAAGGTGAACCCGCCCCGGGCCGGCCGGGCCGCCAGCCGCATCGCCACCAGCGCCAGCACGATGGACGCGGCGTCGGTCAGCATGTGCGCCGCGTCCGAGAGCAGCGCGAGCGAGCCGGCGGCCAGGCCGATGGCGACCTCGACCGCCATGAAGCCGCAGATCAGCGCGAGCGCGCTGGCCAGCCAGCGCCGGTCCGCGTCGGCCGACACGCCGTGCGCGTGCCCGTCGTGGCCCCCGCCGCCGTGCCCGCCGTGCCCGTGCCCGTCGTGCCCGTGTCCGTCCTGGTCGTGCCCGCGCTCGTGCCCGTGGTCGTGTCCCGCGCCCATCCGTGCCCCCGCCCTGTTCCCGCTCGTCCGTTCCGCCGTTCGACGCGGGGAAGTGAAGCGCACCGCCCCGCACCTTGGCAAAGGCTGCACCGATGACGGTTTTCAAAGGCGATAAGACCACTCTGACCTGCGACGATGCCCACCACCCCGACCCGCCGGACCCGGTCTGCGGCGCCACCCCGGCGGACGGTCGGGCCGCCGCGCCCTCGGACGGGTGAATGCGGGGCGTCCGCACGGCCCGGCCCCCGATCGGGCTAGCGACGGCCGGGGCCTCGCCGGGGCCCGGCGGGCCGCCGCCACCGGGGCGGCGGGCCGCGTCCGGCGGGCGGGGGCGGGGCGGCTCCGGTGGCGCGCGCGGCGACGGCGGACACGATGGGTGACAGTCCAAGCACTCACCGTGAAGGAACGTGATGGCCATGCGTGTTTCCGCCGTTCTCACCGCCGCCACCCTGGGCGCGGCCGTACTCGTGCCGGTCGCCTCGGCCACCTCCGCACAGGCGCTGGCACCCGCCGCGGACGTGAAGAACTGCTCCGACTTCAAGACCCAGCCGGAGGCACAGGCGGTACTGGACGCGGACCGCTCCGACCCGAACAACCTCGACGCCGACCACGACGGCATCGCCTGCGAGAACCTGCCCGCGGGCGCCGTCGCCTCGACCAGCGCCTCGGCATCGGCCTCGACGTCGGCCTCGGCGGCAGCGTCGGCGTCCGCTCAGACCTCCGCGTCGGCGTCCGCTCCGGCCTCGGCCGCCACGTCCGCGTCCGCGTCGACGGCCGCGGTGCCGCGCGGTGCGGTCGCGGCCGGCTACGGGCCCGCCGACCACACCCAGGCCGTCGTGGTGCTGGGCGCGCTGGCGCTGGCGGCGGGCGGAGCGGCGCTGGTCGTCCGGCGCCGTACCCGCGACAGCGGGCGCTGAGCCGGGTTCCGGGGAGGGGCGGCGTGGGCAGCACGGCGGTCGGCACGTCCGACCGCCACCGCGCGGGCGGGAACGGGCTGGTCGCGGGGCTGGTCGCGGTGGCGATCGCGCTCGCCGGGGCCGCCACCGCGTTCGCCACCGCCGGCGCGCCCGCCCCGCCCCCGCCCCCGCCCGCGTCCGCGGGTGCGCCGGCCCTCCCGGCGGGGGCCGGCGCCCCGGCGCTGGCGCGGGCGGTGCCGACCCGGCTGCGGATCCCCGCGCTGGGGGTCGACGCCGGGCTGCTGCCGCTGGCGCTCGGGCCGGACGGGTCGCTGCGGCCCCCGCCGCCGGAGCGCGGCGACAGCGCGGGCTGGTACGCGGCGGGGACGAGTCCGGGCGAGCGGGGCACCGCGGTGGTCGCCGGGCACGTCGACACCCCGGCCGGTCCGGCGGTGTTCTTCCTGCTGTCCCGGCTCGCGCCGGGCGCGAGCGTGACGGTCGACCGGGCGGGCGGCGGCAGCGCCGTGTTCACCGTCGACCGGGTGGTGAACTACCCGAAGAGCGGCGTCCCGGACGAGGTGTACGCGCCCGCGTCCCGGCCCGAGTTGCGGCTGATCACCTGCGGCGGCTCGTTCGACCGCTCCCGGGGCGGCTACCAGGACAACACCGTGGTCTACGCCCACCTGACCGGCGGCTGACCCGCCGTCCGGGGGCGTCCGGGTCCGGGCGGCAGCAGGTCAGGCGCGGCAGCAGGTCAGGCGCGGCGGCGGGTCAGGCGCGGCGCGGGCAGGTGGCGCAGGGGTTGGCCGGGTCGATGGCGTAGTAGAGACAGCAGCCCTGCCGGGTGCGGGTCCAACTCCCGTTCTCCCGGCGGAAGTCGGCGGGCCCGGCCCAGGGGGCGGTGTCGGCGGCGGCGCCCGGGCCGGCCGGGAGCAGGGCGGTGGCGGTGGCGACGGCGCGGTCCTCCTGGCCGAGCATCCGGCCGAGGTACCAGATGCCGGAGACCAGGTCGTCGGTGGCCATGCCCCACAGCGCGCGGGGGCCGCGGCGGACGTGCGGCTGGAAGGCGGCGAGGACGGGGCCGAGGTGGGCGGCGACGGTGTCGCGCAGGGCGGCCTCGTCGCCGGGGGCCGAGTCGCCGGAGCGGAGCGCGAAGTCGCCGGTGGCGGTGTCGGTCCAGATCCGGTCGGCGGGGAGCAGCGGGATCCGCCGTTCGAGGTACCAGACGCCGGTGATCAGCAGGGCGTGCGTCCACAGGTGGTGGTGGAGCAACCGGGAGGCGGCGACGTGCGGGCGCGGGGTGGTGCCGTGGCGGTCGCGGATCCGGGCGGTCTCGGCCTCGACGAGGCGTTCGGCGGCGGCGGCGAGCCGGTCGACGGGGATCCACTCCCGGGCGGGTGCTGACGGGTGGTCAGGCCGCTGCGGGCCGCCGGCTCCCCGGGGGGCCTCGGCGTCCGGCGTCCGGTCGACCAGGGTGAGCGTCAATGCCGGGCAGGCGGCGGCGAGTTGGCGGTAGGTTCGGGCGAGCGGCCCGGTGGTCGGGGCGGGCCGGGCGGGCAGGTCGAGCATGGCGGTTTCCTTCGGCAGTGAGGCGCGGGTCACGTCCCGTGCCCCCACCGGGCACTTGACTTATTTAGGTTAGCCTAACCAAAATTCCGTTCTGTGCTCAGAACAGAACCATCCGTGTCCACCGCTCCGGCGCTCCGGCCCGTGCTCCTGCGGCAGTCCCTGCTGCTCGCCGCCGGTCTCGGGGCGCTCGCGCTGTGCGCGGCCCTCAGCCTCGTCCTCGGCTCGCGGTCGATCCCGCTCCCGGCCGTGCTCGACGCCCTGTCAGGTCGGGCGCACGGCCCGGACGCTGACGTGGTGCTCGGCCTGCGGGTGCCGCGCACCGTCATCGGGATCGCGGTGGGCGCGGCGCTCGGCGCGGCCGGGGCGGTCGCCCAGGGGGTGACCCGCAACCCGCTGGCGTCGCCGACCACGCTCGGCATCAACGCGGGCGCCGGGTTCGCCGTGGTGACCGCGGTCTTCGCGCTGGGCCTGTCGCACCCGCTGCAGTACGTCTGGTTCGCGGTGGCGGGCGCGACCGGCGCCGCGCTGCTGGTCTACGGGATGGCGCGCCGCTCGGGCGACCTGGACCCGGTGCGCCTGGCGCTCGGCGGGACGGTGCTGTCGGCGGTGCTGGCGTCCTGGACGTCGGCGCTGATGCTGGCGAGCCGGCGCACCCTGGACGAGGCCCGGTTCTGGCTGGCCGGTTCGATCGGCGGCCGGAGCCTGGACGGGCTGTACCAGGTGCTGCCGCTGCTCGCGGTCGGGGTGGTGCTGGCGCTGCTGATCGCCCCGGCGCTGAACGCGCTGGCGCTCGGCGACGAGACCGCGCAGGCGCTGGGCGTGCCGGTGGCCCGGATCAGGGTGGCGGGCGGCCTGGCCGTGGTGCTGCTGGCGGCCGGCTCGGTCGCGGTCGCCGGGCCGGTGGCGTTCATCGGACTGGCGGCGCCGCACCTGGTGCGTCCGCTGCTGGGCAACGACCACCGGGTGCTGGTGCCGGGCTGCCTGATCGCCGGCCCGGTGCTGCTCCTGCTGGCCGACGTCCTGGGCCGGCTGGTGCTGCGCCCGTCCGAGATCGAGGTCGGGATCGTCACCGCGTTCCTCGGCGCGCCACTGCTCGCGGTGCTGGCCCGGAAGGCGGCGGCGGCCCGATGAACCCGGAGACCCTGACCCCCGCGCCGTCCACGCCGTCCCCCCCGTCCACCAGTACCGCAGCGTCCACCAGTACCGCGCCCGGCGCGCTGGTCCGGGCCCGGCGGCGGACCCTGCTGCTGATCGCGGCGGCGGCCGTGCTGCTGGTGCTGATGACCGGGGTGGCGCTGTCCAGCGGCCAGGTGTCGATCCCGCTGCCGGACGCGCTGCGCGCGCTGTTCGGCTCCGGCGGGGCCGGCGACGTGCTGGTGGTGCGGGAGTTCCGGGCGCCCCGGGTGCTGTCCGGGCTGGTCGCGGGCGCCGGCCTGGCGGTGGCGGGTTCGCTGCTGCAGCGGCTGTTCCGCAACCCGCTGGCCTCGCCGGACGTGATCGGCGTGACCGGCGGTGCCTCGTTCGGCGCGGTGCTGCTGCTGGCCACCGGCGCCTCCCAGGCGCTGACCCCGCTGGCGGCGCTCGGCGGCGGCCTGCTGGCGGCCGCGCTGCTCGGCGCGTTCGCCTGGCGCTCGCGGATGGCGGTGACCCGGCTGGTGCTGGTCGGCCTGGCCGTGCAGGCGGGCCTGGCGGCGGCCGTCAACCTGATGATCGTCCGCTTCCCGGCCGAGCTGGCCGGGCAGGCGCTGCAGTGGACCACCGGCTCGCTGTACGGGCGGACCTGGCCCGAACTGTGGGGCGCCGGCGGGGCGATCGCCGCCGTGACCGCCGTGGTCTTCCTGGCGGACCGCCGGGTCGCGGTGCTCGACCTGGGCGACGACTCGGCCGGCGGCCTGGGCGTCGACCCGCACCGGACCCGGCTCGGCCTGCTGCTGCTCGCCGTGGTGCTGGCCTCGCTGGCCGCCGCGCTGGCCGGGCCGGTCGGGTTCGTCGCGCTCGCCGTACCGCACCTGGTGCGGCTGCTGGCCGGCCCGCCGACGCCGCTCTCACTGGCGCTGACCGCGCTGACCGGCGCGCTGCTGCTGACCGCCGCCGACCACCTCGTCCTGCACGTGCTGCCGGTGCACGGCCTGCCCGTCGGCGCCGTCACCGCGACGCTCGGCGCCCCCTGGCTGCTGGCGCTGATGATCCGCCAGGGCCGCCTGCCGCAGAGGAGCTCCCGATGACCACCACCGCCCCCGTCCCCTCCCCCGCTCCCTCCCCTTCGCCCGACCGGCTGGCCGCGCGGGACCTGCACCTGCGCTACGGCGACCGCACGGTGGTGCGCGGCCTGGACCTCGAACTGCCCGGCGGGGCGGTGACCGCGATCGTCGGGCCGAACGCCTGCGGCAAGTCGACGCTGCTGCGCGGCCTGGTCCGGCTGCTCGCCCCGGCGGCCGGCACCGTCACCCTGGACGGCGCCGACATCCACCGGATGCCCGCCCGGGCGCTGGCCCGCCGGATGGGCCTGCTGCCGCAGCAGCCGGTCACCCCGGAGGCGGTCACCGTCGAGGCGCTGGTCCGGCTCGGCCGCTACCCGCACCAGCGGATGCTCACCCCCTGGTCGGCCGCCGACCAGGCCGCCGTCGAGGAGGCGCTGCGCCGCACCGGCACCGACGCGCTGCGTGACCGCCCGGTCGACCAGCTCTCCGGCGGCCAGCGGCAGCGCGCCTGGATCGCGCTCGCGCTCGCCCAGGACACCGACCTGCTGCTGCTCGACGAACCCACCACCTTCCTCGACCTGCGCCACCAGCTGGACGTCCTCGACCTGGTGACCGACCTGCACCGGGACGCCGGACGGACCGTCGTCATGGTGCTGCACGACCTCGGCCAGGCCGCCCGCTACGCCGACCACCTGGTCGTCCTGCGCGACGGCGAGCTGGCCGCGGCCGGCCCGCCCGGCGAGGTGCTGACCGCCGAACTGGTCGAGCGGGTCTTCGAGGTGCCCTGCCGGATCGTCCCCGACCCGGAGACCGGCACCCCGCTGGTCGTCCCGCTGGCCCGCCGCTGACCCCTCCCCCTGACCTCCGGTGGCGCCCGCGCGCTCCACCGGCGACCACCCCTGCCCGGACGCCGACTCCCCGGCGCCCGGAGCACCCTGCCCCGAACCCGCAACTCCCCCGCGAGGAACCGAAGATGACCAATCGCAAGCTCTCCGCCGCCGTGCTCGCCACGCTGCTCTCCACCGCCCTGCTGACCGCCTGCGGCAGCGGGGGCTCCGCCGCCGACGCCAAGGGCGCCGGCTCCCAGCCCGCCGCCGGCCAGGCCGCCGGCGGGGACAGCGCCGCCGCGTTCCCGCGCGGCGTCAAGCACGCGCTGGGCACCGCCGAGATCAAGTCCCAGCCCAAGCGGGTCGTGGTGCTGGACTCCGGCGAGCTGGACGACGTCACCCTGCTCGGCATCACCCCGGTCGGCGCGGTCGCCCCGCACCTGAAGACCGAGGGCGGCTTCCCCGCGTACCTCGCGGGCAAGGTCGACGGCACCAAGGACGTCGGCCCGATGAACGAGCCGAACCTCGAACTGATCGCCTCGCTCAAGCCGGACCTGATCCTCACCTCGAAGGTCCGCCACGAGAAGGTGTACGACAAGCTCAACGCGATCGCCCCGACCGTGATGGCCGAGACCACCGGCGAGCCGTGGAAGGCCAACCTCAAGCTGTACGCGCAGGCCCTCGGCAAGGAGACCGAGGCCGCGAAGGCGCTGGCCGACTACGAGGCGCGCGCCGCCAAGCTCGGCGCGGAGATCAAGGCCAAGTACAACGGCACCGCACCGACCGTCTCGGTGGTCCGCTTCGTGGCCGGCCCGACCCGCCTCTACCAGAACGCCTCGTTCAGCGGCGTGGTGCTCAAGGACGTCGGCCTGGCCCGCGCGGTCAAGGCCCCGGACGTCGACAAGTCGATGCTCGACGTCAGCCCCGAGCAGATCAACCAGGCCGACGCCGACCTGGTGTTCGTCACCACCTCCGACGACCCGTCCAAGACCAAGCAGGCCGAGGTCCAGCAGACCGCCGTCTGGCAGGGCCTGAACGCGGTCAAGAACGGCAAGGTCTTCACCGTCCCGGACGAGACCTGGATGTCCGGCATCGGCGTCCAGGCCGCCGACCGGATGCTCGGCGACATCGCCAAGGCGGCCGGCGTCGACGCGCCCAAGTAGCCCTTCCCGTCGACCACTCCGGGCGCCCGCGCACCACCCGGGCGCCCGGGTCGCCCGACGCCTCCCCCTCCCCTCTCCCCCCTCGAACGGAGACCGATCACCTTGCGGCTCTACCTGCTCGCCCTGAACCCCACCGACTCGGTGACCGACGGCTTCCTGCCCGCCGCGGCCGCGCTCGGACTCGACGTCACCGTCCTGACGGACCACGCCGAGCCCCACCACCGGGCCTACGCGGAACGCGAGTTCAGACCGCGACTGGTCGAGTGCGACGTCCGGGACTTCCGCGCGGTGATCAGCACCATCTCGCAACTCGACGCCCCCGACGCGGTGTTCAGCAACAGTGACCACCTGCAGACCCAGACCGCGCTGGCCGCCGAGTACTTCGGGCTGCCCGCCAAGGACTGGAAGGCCGCGCTGCGCGCCAAGGACAAGGGCCTGCTGCGCCGCCACCTGGCGCTGGCCGGCCTGGACACCGTCCGCTCCGTCGAACTGCCGCCCGGCGCCGACCCCGCCGGGCTGGACGTGCCCTTCCCGTGCGTGCTGAAGCCGCGCGAGGGGGTGGCCAGCGAGGACGTCTCGCTGGTCGCCGACCCGGCCGAACTCGCCCTGCGGCGCGCGGAGATCGGCGCCCGGCGCGGCGACGCCGTGCTGGTCGCCGAGGAGTTCCTGGCCGGCGAGCTGCACACCCTGGAGACCCTCGGCGACACCCGGACCCGGCACGTCCTCGGCGGGTTCCGCACCCGGCTCTCCCCGCCGCCGGACTTCATCGAGGAGGCCCTGGTCTTCGTCCCCGCCCACCCGGCGGAGGTCACCGCGCAGGTGCTCGCCCAGCTGGACGCGCTCGGCGTCGGACTCGGCGCCTGCCACACCGAGTTCGTCGTCCAGCCGGACGGCCGGGCCCGGATCATCGAGGTCAACTACCGTGCCATCGGCGACCAGTGCGACCTGATGCTGGCCCGGCTGCTCGACCTCCCGCTGTTCGAACTCGTGCTCCGCGCCCACCTCGGCGAGCGGCTGCCCGCCGACCTCGGCCCGCGCACCGACCGGCGCGCCCGCAACGAGGCCGTCCTCGCCGACCGGCCCGGCACGCTGACCGCCGCCCCCGGCCCGTACGACGCCGAGGCCGACGGCGTCACCCTCTCCTACCGGCCGACGCGCGCGGTCGGCGAGCGGCACGAGCTGCACCGCACCAACCGCGACTACCTCGGCGTGGTCTGGGCGGTCGGCCCGGACCAGCGGCGGGTCGACGACGCGGTCGCCGGGTTCATCGCGTCCGGGCGCTGGGAGATCACCTCATGAGCGCCCGGCACCCCGCCGACCAGCTGACCCTCCGCGTGCTGAGCGCCCTGCTGCGCGAGGACGTCCTCGGACTGCGCAGCGGCGCGGTGCTCGAACAGCGCCCCGACGGGCCCTGGCTGCGCAGCGGCGAACTCGCCCTGCCGGTACGGCCCGAGGGCTTCCAGTGCGAGTACGCCGCCCGGCTGCCGCTGCTCGCCGTCCGCGGCGCCGAACTGCGCGGGCTCGGCCCGATCCTCACCGAACTGGCCGCCGCCGCCGACCCGCCGGACCGGCTCGGCCACCTGGCCTTCGCCGAGGAGTGCCGACAGACGCTGGCCACCATGGAGCTGCACGCCGCCGTCCGCGCCGGGGTGCACGAGCTGCTGGCCGAGACGTACGGCCCGGACCCGGCGTACTGGACCGGTCCCACCGCCTCCCTCGCCTTCGACACCCTGGCCGCCTACCTGGACCACCCGGTCTACCCGACCGCGCGCGGCCGCTCCGGCCTGACCGAGGAGCAACTCCGGCGGTACGCGCCCGAGTTCCACCCGGTCTTCGCCCTGCGCTGGCTGGCGGTGCCGGCCGGCGAGACCGACACGCAGCGGTTCGACCCGCTGCCCGAGTGGTGGCCGAGCGCCGCACAGCTCGGCGTCGACGGCCCGTACCTGGCCATTCCGGTGCACCCGCTGACCGTCGACCAGCTGCCCGACCTGCCCGGCGCGGTCCTCAGCGAGACGCCGTACCTGGAGGTCGTCCCGACCCTGTCGATGCGCACCGTCGCGGTCCTCCGCGACCCGTCGGTCCACCTCAAACTCCCGCTCGCCACCTCGACGCTGGGGCAGCGCAACCGGCGCACCATCAAGCCCGGCACGCTCACCGACGGCGCCGCCGGGGAGAGCCTGCTGCGGGCCGTCCTGGAGCGCGAACCCCGGTTCGCCGAACGGATCCTGCACGCCGACGAGCAGAGCTACGCGCAGGCCGCCGGCGAGGAGCTGCTCGCCGTCCTGATCCGCCGCCAGCCGGCCCTCCCGGACGACGCGCTGACCGTCCCGCTGGCCGCGCTGCTGGCCGAGGCCCCCGGCGGCCGCCTGGTGGTCGACCACCTCGCCGACCGCTTCCACGGCGGCTCCCCGCTGGAGTTCTACCGCGACCTGCTGGAGCTGCTGATCGACTGGCAGACCACCCTGTTCGGGTACGGCATCGCCCTCGAATCGCACCAGCAGAACACCTCGCTGGTCCTCGACGAGCACGCCGGCCGGACCAGGCTGCGGCTGCTCCTCAAGGACAACGACGGCCCCCGGGTCAACCGCACCCGGCTCGGCGAACTCGCCGACCACCGAAGGCGGTTCGACGACGCCCGGATCCTCGGCGACGACGACCGCCCGCTGACCGACCTGTTCACCACCATCACCGGCCACCTCTGCACCGCCTCGCTCGCCTTCGGCCTCGCCGAGCACGGCCGCGCCCCGCTCCGCACCACCCTCGGCCTGCTCCGCGCCGCCCTCGCCACCGCCGTCGACCGCCTCGGCCCCGCCGGCGCCCCGCTGCGCGCCGCCCTGCTGGAGGCCGACCGGCTGCCGGTCAAGGCGATGGTCACCGCCGGCACCCTGCTCAGCAAGGACCGCTCCGGCGCGGCGGACATCAACAAGCACTACACGGACGGGCCCAACTACCTTCTCGTCCGAAACAGTTCACTCGCCCCGCAGTCCACCGCGGAGCGGCCGTGAGCACCGGGGCACTGGAGCGCCCGGGCCGGGTCGGCGGACGGGCCGACGACGGGGGGCTGGGGCGGCGGCAGGTGCACGCGGTGGCGGCCTGCTACTTCGTCGCCTCGTTCGCGGCGCTCGGGCTGCCGCCGTACCTGACCGAGATCCTGCCCGCGCTGGGCGACCCGGAGGGGCGGTGGGCCGGGCTGCTGTACATCGTGCCGACGGTGTTCAGCGCGCTCGGCGCGCCGCTGTGGGGGCGGCTCGCGGACCGGTTCGGCCGCAAGCGGCTGCTGCTGCGGGCCCAACTCGGCCTGACCGTCTCGTTCCTGCTGGCGGGCGCGGCGAACTCGCTGCCCGCGTTCACCGCCGCGCTGGTGCTGCAGGGCTTCCTCGGCGGGACGTTCGCCGCCACCAACGGGTACCTGGGGGCGGCGCTGCGCGGCACCGAGCTGTCCCGGGCGCTCACCCTGATGCAGGGCAGCGCGCGGGCCGCGCTGGTGGCCGCGCCGGTGCTGGTCGGCGCGCTCTCGCCGTGGGTCGGGCCGCACCGGCAGTACCTGCTGATGGCGGTGCTGCCGCTGGCGGCCGCGGTGCTGCTGGCGTTCCTGCCCGAGCCGGCGCGGCCGGCCGGGGCCGGGGCGGACGGCGGGCGGGTGGCGGCGGCCGGGCAGCCGGCCGGACTGCTGCGCCTGCTCTACCTGTTCGAGTTCGCGTTCGTCTTCGCCACCATCGTCTCGTTCCCCTACCTGATCGCGCTGGTCGAGCGGCGCCTGCCCGGCGTCTCCGGGACGGTTTCGGGCGTGCTGTTCGCGCTGCCGCACCTGGTGTACCTGCTGACCGCGGGCCGGGTGCACCGGCTGTTCCACCACCGGCCGCGCACCGGCCTGTTCACCGCCTTCGTGCTGGTCGGCCTCGGCCTGGCCGGGCACGGCGCCGCCCAGGGGCTGCCCGGACTGGTGCTGCCCGGCCTGGTGCTGGCCAGGGCGGTGCTGGGGGCCGGCATGACGCTCGGCCTGGTCTGCCTGTCCGTGCTGGCGGCGGCCGCCGCCGAAGGGCGGCCGCCGGGGCGGATGTTCGGCACCCTGGAACTCGTCTCCAAGGGCGGCGCGGTCGCCGCGGGCGCGGTGGCCGCCGCGGTCAACGGCGCCTTCGGCCCGACCGCGCCCGTACTGGCCGGCACCGCCGCAGCCGCGTCCGCCGCCGCCCTCGTCCTCCTGACCCGCTGGAGCCCCCGATGACCACGCAGACCGATCCCCGCCCCGCCGCCGCCCCGATGACGGCCCCGGACGCGCTGCCCGCCGCCGACGACGCCGTGGCCCACACCCTGCTCAACTGCCTGCTGCGCGAGGTCTCCGGGCCCGAGCACCAGACCGCCGCCGCCGACGGCACCCTGCTGCTGCGGCTGCCCCGCCGGGGCGCGCTGCTGCGGGTCGCGCTGCGCCGCACCTCGCTGCTCGGCGGGCACCGCTTCACCGGCCCGGTCAGCGAGCAGGTGGGCGACGGCTGGCGCGAGTTGGGCTGGCGCGAGCTGGCCGAGCACGTCCGGGCCGAGCTGACCCTGCGGACCGGGGTGGCCAACGAGGAGTTCCTCGACCAGGTCGCCTCCAGCCACCGGGGCGTGGCCGCCGCGCTGGCCGGCCGGCCGCCCGCCGGGGCGGACCGGTACCTGGACTCCGAGCAGGCGCTGCTGTTCGGGCACCGCTTCCACCCGGCGCCCAAGTCCCGTTCCGCGCCGCGCGGTTCGTGGTCCGACTACGCGCCCGAGGCGCGGGCCGCGTTCCGGCTGCGGCACCTCGCGGTACGCACCGGGCTGATCGCGCAGGACTCCGCCGACCCGGCCGCGCCGGCCCGGCTGGACGCGCTGCGCCCGGTGCCGGACGGCTACACCCTGCTGCCGGTCCACCCGTGGCAGTACCGGCTGCTGTCCGACCAGCCGCTGCTGGCGGCCGCCCTGGCGCGCGGCGACGTGCTCGACCTGGGCGAGGGCGGCACCCCGTTCGCGGCCACCGCCTCGGTGCGGACGCTGTACGGCGAAGACGTGTTCCTGAAGTTCAGCCTGAACGTGCGGATCACCAACTGCCTGCGCAAGAACTCCGCGTACGAGCTGGCCGGCGCCGTCACGCTGACCCGGCTGCTCGCCGAGCCGCTGGCCGACCTGGCCGAGCGCTTCCCGGACGCGGCGGTGCTGCGCGAGCCCGCGTTCCGCACCCTGGCGCTGCCCGGCCCGGACGGGGAGCCCGACCTGGGCCTGTACGAGGGCTTCGGGCTGATCGTCCGCGAGGGCCTGGCCGGGGTGGTCCGGCCCGGGCTGACCCCGCTGCTGGCGGGGGCCGTCGCCGACGAGTACCCGACCAGCGGCGCCCAGGTCGGCGCGCTGACGGCCGGTTCGGGCGCCGCCGGGGCCCGCGCGTGGTGGGGCGCCTACCTGCGGCTGGTCGTCCCGCCGGTGCTCGCCGCGTACTTCGACCACGGCGTGGTGCTCGAACCGCACCTGCAGAACGTGCTGGTCTGCGTGGACGGGCGGGGCATGCCCGCGCAGGTGCTGTTCCGCGACCTGGAGGGCACCAAGCTGCTGCCCGAGCAGCACGCGGCCCGGCTGGCCGCGCTCCCGGCCGGCACCGCCGGGCCGATGACGTACGACGCGCGGCGCGGCTGGGACCGGGTGGTGTACTGCCTGGTCGTCAACCACCTGGCCGAGCTGCTGGCCGCGCTCGCCGACCGGCACCCGGAGCTGGAGGCCGCGCTGTGGGCGGACGTCCGGACGGTGCTGGCCGAGTACGCCGCCGCGCACGGCTGCCCGCCCCGGCTGGCCGCGCTGCTGGCCGGCGTCCCGCTGCCGGCGAAGGCCAACCTGCTGACCCGGTGGAGCCGCCGCCCGGACCGCGAGGCCGGCTACGTGCCGCTGGCCTCCCCGCTGTCGATCCCGGCGCGGGCCGCCGGGCCGAAGGAGTGCGCGTGAGCGTCCGCCCCACCGCCGCCTCGCTGACCGAACTCCCGGCGCGGGCCGCCGCCGGACCGAAGGAGTGCCCGTGAACATCCGCTCCACCGCCGCCTCGCTGACCGAACTCCCGGCGCGGGCCGCCGCCGGACCGAAGGAGTGCCCGTGAACATCCGCTCCACCGCCGCCTCGCTGACCGAACTCCCGGCCTACCTGTACGACTTGGCGGCGCTGCGGGCGCACGTCCGGCGGGTGCGGGCCGCGCTGCCGGAGCGGGTCGAGCTCTACTACGCGGCGAAGGCCAATCCGGACGGCCCGCTGCTGACCGCGCTGCACGGCCTGGTCGACGGCTACGAGGTGTCCTCCGGGGGCGAGTTGGCGCACGTGCACGCCGTCGTGCCGGACGCGCCGCTGGCGTTCGGCGGGCCCGGCAAGTCCGCCGAGGAGATCGCCGCCGCGCTCCGGCTGCCCGCCGTCCGGCGCTGGCACGTGGAGAGCGAACGGGAGTTGCACGCGCTCGCCGCGGCCGCCGACCGGCCGGTCGACGTGCTGCTGCGGGTCAACCTCCCGGTCGGTGACGGCGCTCTGGACGGCGTCGCGCTGGCGATGGGCGGCCGGCCCACCCCGTTCGGCCTGGACCCCGAGCGGGTCGAGCGCTGCCTGGCGCTGCTGGCCTCCCCCGGCTTCGGCCACCTGCGGCTGCGCGGCATCCACGCCCACCTGGCGAGCGGTCTGGCGGCGGCCGAGCAACTCCGGCTCGCCGCACGGATCGTGGACTGGTCAGCCGAGCTCGCCGCCCGGCACGGCCTGGCCTTCGACGAGGTGAACGTCGGCGGCGGGATGGCCGTCGACTACGCCGACCCGGAGGCCCGCTTCGACTGGCCCGCCTTCGGCCGCGGCCTGGCCGAACTGCTCGACCGGCGCCCGGGGTTGACGATCCGGCTGGAGCCCGGCCGGGCCCTCACCGCCTACTGCGGCTGGTACGCGACCGAGGTGCTGGACGTCAAGCACAGCCACGGCGAGGACTTCGCCGTGGTCCGCGGCGGCACCCACCACCTGCGCACCCCCGCCACCCGGGGCCACACGCAGCCCTTCACCGTCCTCCCCGTCCCGCACTGGCCGCACCCCTGGCCGCGCCCGGCCGTCACCGCCGCCCCGGTCACCGTCTGCGGCCAACTCTGCACCCCGAAGGACGTGTTGGCCTCCGGCGTGGTCGTCCCCGAACTGCGCGCCGGCGACCGGCTGCTGTTCGCGATGGCCGGCGCGTACGCCTGGAACATCTCGCACCACGAGTTCCTGATGCACCCCCGCCCGGCCTTCCACTACCTCTACCACCTGGACGGCACCGCCTCCTGACCGGCGCTCCGGCCTCCCGCGATCCGTCGCGGGAGGCCGGAGTGCCTTGTCGGGCAAGGCCGTCACGGCACGATGAAGACCCGGTCGCAGCCGAGGAAGCGGAAGGCCCGGCCGCTCGCCCGGTCGGTGTAGGAGCCCTTCACGCAGGCTTCGGTGTCGTCGGCCCGGAGGCCGGAGGGGCGGAGTCGAAGAGCAGCAGCAGGTCGAGGTCGCCGTCGCGCCGCGTCTCGTGGCGGGCGTCGGTGCGTTCGACGCCGTTGACGAACACCTTTGGCGTAGAAGTCGGGGTGGCCCTCGAAGGCCGCCTCCAGGCCCTCGGCGTCGCACGGTGCCACGCACTCGACGTGCGTGATGGTCGCCGAGAACGGGTGGGCCCCGGCCGCTCCGGCCGCGGCCGGGGCCGGAGCCGGCACGAGCAGGGCGGCCAGCAGTGCCGCCGTGCCGCGCAGTCGCCGCGCGGTTCGTCGCAGGGGAAGTCCCTCTCCTCACGAGTCGCGCCCCGCACGAGCCGGACCCGCACGGCGGTCGCGAGAACAGTTTGCCCACCAACCATCTCCGCCCGCCGCCAACCCGCCACCACCGCCGCCGAACCACCGCCGAACCAGCGGCCCACCGGCCCGGCCGCCGGGCGGGCGCCGATCCGGACGATGTGCTTCCGGCCCTACAGTCGTGGACAGTTGGCCGGTTCCACCACCGTCGGGCCGGCCGGGTTCTCACCAAGGAGTTGCACCATGACCGTTCGCGTCCTCGCCCTCGTCGGCAGCCTCCGGGCCGGCTCGCACAACCTGCAGCTGGCGGAGGCCGCCGTCCGGCACGCACCCGAGGGCGTCACCGTCGAGATCCACCGGGGCCTCGCCGACGTCCCGTTCTACAACGAGGACCTCGACGTGCCGGACGCCGCGCCCGCCGCGGCGGCGGCGCTGCGCGCGGCGGCCCAGGAGGCGGACGCGCTGCTGCTGGTCTCGCCGGAGTACAACGGGACGATCCCCGCCGTGCTGAAGAACGCCATCGACTGGCTGTCCCGCCCGTACGGTGCGGGCGCGATCAGCGGAAAGCCGGTCGCCGTGGTCGGCACCGCGCTCGGCGGCTACGGCGGCGTCTGGGCCCAGGACGAGGCCCGCAAGTCCGCCGGCATCGCCGGCGGCGCCGTGCTGGACGAGGCCCGCCTCTCCATCCCCTCCTCCGGCACCCGCTTCGCCGCCACCCACCCCGCCGACGACGCCGAGGCGGTGGCCGGCCTGCGCCAGGTGCTCGACCAGCTGGCCGCGAAGGCCATCGAGGGCGCCGAGGGCGCGGCGGACGCGACGGACGCCGAGGCCGTCGCCGCCACCGCCTGACGGATCGTCACCGACCGTTCCGGGCCCGGAGGGATTCCTCCGGGCCCGGACGCGTCTCCGCTCGGATGAACGCCGGACTACGCCGCATGAAAAGCCTGTGACGAGATCCGGGCCCGTCTCGCCGCCGAGACGGCCGCCTCCGGCCCGTCCCCCGCCCGCCGCCGCCCGACCGCTCCCCCCTGCGGACCCCGATCCGGAACGACGGCCCGCGCACCAGCTACGCACAAATGACTAGCCCGTGATCACTTTTCCATCACGCCTCCCACCCACGAGGCTTGAAACCACACCGAAGCGGCGGGAAGAAAGCGTCACCAAGACGGGCATATCCTAATCTTTGTGTACTGTTTGTCAGCTGATGACTGATTTGCTGACGTGATCACAGGACCTCCATCCTTCAGGGATTCCCCGGTGCCAGCCCTGCTCTCCCTCCTGGCCCACGAATCTTGGAAGAACCTTGTCCACAGTTGCGCTGTCACGCCCTTCCCTGCCCTCCCGCCCCACCTCCACCGGAACCGTCGCCGTCGTCGGCCTCGGCTACGTCGGCCTGCCCACCGCCCTCGCCCTGCTCGGCGCCGGACGGACCGTCATCGGACTCGACGTCAGTCCGGCCCGACTGGAGGCCATCCGCCGGCAGGACGTCGACCTGCTGCCGAGCGACCTGGACCGGCTCGCGGCCGCGGTCGACGACCCCCGCTTCGCCCTCACCGACGACCCCGCGCTGCTCGCGGACGCCTCGGTCGTGATCGTCTGCGTGCCGACCCCCGTCGACGCGCACCTGGTCCCCGACCTCGACGCGCTGGCCGCCGCGTGCGCCACCGCGGTCGCGCACGCCGTGCCCGGCCAACTGCTGATGCTGACCTCGACCACGTACGTGGGCTGCACCCGCGACCTGGTGCTCCGCCCGCTGCTGGCCCGCGGCCTCACGCCCGGGGAGGACGTCCACGTGGCGTTCTCGCCGGAGCGGATCGACCCCGGCAACGCGCACCACGCCCAGGACCGCACCCCCCGGGTGGTCGGCGGCGCGACCCCTCGCTGCACCGAACTCGCCGCCGAGGCACTGCTGTTGACGGCGCCCTCGGTGCACCGGGTCAGCTCGCCGGAGGCCGCCGAGATGAGCAAGCTGTACGAGAACACCTTCCGGGCGGTGAACATCGCGCTGGCCAACGAGTTCGCGGACAACTGCCGCGGCCTCGGGCTCGACCCGCTGGAGGTGATCGAGGCCGCCGCCACCAAGCCGTACGGCTTCATGCCGTTCTACCCGGGGCCGGGCGTCGGCGGGCACTGCATCCCGTGCGACCCGCACTACCTGCTGTGGCAGCTGCGCGGGCTGCGGATCGCCTCGCCGCTGATCGACACCGCGATGACCGCGATCGCCGGCCGGCCGCGCCAGGTCGTCCAGCGGGTGCGGGAGCTGCTCGGCGACCGCGGCCGCCCGCTGACCGGCGCCCGGGTGCTGCTGGTCGGGGTCAGCTACAAGCCGGGCGTCGCCGACCTGCGCGAGTCCCCGGCGCTGGAAATCCTGGAGGAGCTGGGCGAGTTGGGCGCCTCAGCGGCCTTCCACGACCCGCTGGTGCCGTCCGCCCGGCTGCACGGGGCGGTGCTGCACAGCGTCGCCGACCCGGCCGCCGAGGAGTGGGACCTGATCGTCGTGCACACCGTCCAGCCCGGCAGCGACCTGGCCTGGCTGGCCGGCCGGGAGCCGGTGCTGGACGCCACCTACCGGCTGTCCGGCGTCCCCGCGAAGGCGGTCCTGTGATCCTCGACCAGCCGCCGCGCACCGAGACGGTGCCGGCCACCTGGCCGCACGGCCCGGAGCGAATACTCCCGCCGCTGCCCGCCGGGGTCCGGGCCCCGGCCCGCCGCCCGGGGCCGCTCGGCCGGGCGATGGACCGGGTCGACCCGGCCGTCCGGGCCGGGGTGCGCCGGGTGCTGACCCTGCTGTGCATCCTGCCGCTGCTGCTGATCCTGGCCCGCGAGGCGCCCCGGCTGCCGCAGAGCCCGCTGATCCTCGGCTACGGCTTCGTGGTGCTGGCCGGCACCATCGCGATGCTCTACATCTCCTACAGCAAGTACGACGACCCGGCGGTGCGCGAGCTGCGCAGGCGCCCGCGCCGGCTCGGCGACTTCCCGCCGCTGCCCGCCGTGCCGCGGGTCAGCTTCCTGCTCGCGGTCAAGGACGAGGAGGAGTGCATCGAGGACTGCGTCCGCTCGATGGCCGCCTCGGCCTACCCCGACCTGCAGATCGTCGTCGTCGACGACCTCTCCGAGGACGGCACCCGCGCCGTGCTGCGCCGCCTGGAGGCCGAACTCGGCATCACCGTCCTGTACCTGGAGAAGAACCTGGGCAAGAAGCACGCCCTGGTGCGGGCCTGCGAGATCGCCGACGGCGACGTCATCGCGTTCACCGACTCCGACTGCATCCTCGCCCCGGACGCGCTGCGCCGCTGCGTCGACGCCCTGGTCCGGCACCCGGAGCTGGGCGCCGTCAGCGGGCACTGCCGCGCGCTGAACGCGCCGGTCAGCGTCTTCACCCGGGCCCAGGACGTCTGGTACGAGGGGCAGTTCCGGGTCGCCAAGGCCGCCGAGGCGGTCTTCGGCTCGGTGGCCTGCGTCTCCGGGCCGCTCGCCGTCTTCCGCCGCGACGCGATCTACAACTACCTGCCGGCCTGGGCCGGCGACCGCTTCATGGGCGCGCCGTTCCGGTTCGCCACCGACCGGCAGCTGACCGGCTACGTGCTCGGCCAGAAGTGGAAGGGCCGGGCGCTGAAGCGGCAGTACGCCGACTCGCCGTTCGTCACCGCCGCGAACTACCCGGAGCGCAAGTGGCGGATCGGCTACGTGCAGTCCGCCCGGGTGTGGACCAACGTGCCGGCCCGGTTCCGGCCGTTCATGAAGCAGCAGATCCGCTGGAAGAAGAGCTTCATCCGGAACATGTGCTTCACCGGCACCTTCATGTGGCGCCGGGGCCTCGGCCCGGCCGCGCTCTACTACGGCCACGCGCTGTGGGTGGTGGCCGCGCCGGTGATGGCGTTCCGGCACCTGCTGTGGGCGCCGCTGCACGGCGCCGGCTTCCTGACCCTGCTGTACCTGGGCGGCGTGGTCCTGAAGGGGCTGGTCTGGGGACTCGCCTTCAAGATCGACAACCCGGGCGACACCCGGTGGCGCTACCGGCCGGTGATGAGCCTGCTCTCCTCGGTGCTGCTGGCCTGGCTGCTGCCGTACTCGATCGCCACCATCCGCCGCGGCGTCTGGTCGAGGAGCGCGACGTGAGGGCGCTGCGCGCCGTCGCGCGCTTCACCGCCGCCGTGCTGTCCACCGCCGCCGTCGTGGGCGTCTACGCTCTCGTGCTCTCCCGAGGGAGTCTGCTGTGACCGCCCGCTCCGACCGCCGCCGCCGGCACGGCCGTTCCGGCCGGCGCGGCGCCACCCACTGGCTGGCCCGGCTCGCGCTGGTCGCGCTGGCGCTCTCGGTGCTCGCCCTGCCGTTCTACGCCAGCTGGAAGTACTACGTCTTCCGGCGCGACGTCACCCCGCAGAGCGCCGTCGGCCCGACCCACCTGGACCACGCCGTCCAGGCGTCCTGGCAGGGCGAGTCGGCGAAGCTGCCGGAGGCCGCGCCGCCGGTCGTGCTGACCTACCACGACATCAGCCCGACCAACCGCAGCGAGTACGTCGTCACCCCCGAGCGGTTCGACCAGCAGCTCACCGCCCTGGAGGCGGCCGGCTACCGCACCCTCACCACCGACGAGTTCGTCGACTACCTGAAGGGCGGCCCGGCCCCGCCGCGCTCGGTGTACATCACCTTCGACGACGGCACCAACGGCCTGTGGGTGTACGGGGACCGGATCCTCGCCAAGCACCACATGCACGCCGCGTCCTACCTGATCACCGGGAAGGTCGACCACAACCGGCCGTACTACCTGTCCTGGGCCGAGATCTCCCGGATGTCGGCCTCCGGCCGCTGGGACTTCCAGGACCACACCCACGACCTGCACCAGCGCGGCCAGGTCGACGCCGCCGGCACCATGGCCTCCGCGCTCTCCAACCGGCTCTGGCTGCCCGCGCAGCAGCGGATCGAGAGCGTCGAGGAGTACCAGCAGCGCCTCGACGCGGACATCGCGCAGAGCCTGGCCGACTTCGCGGAGCACGGGCTGCCGCGCCCGCAGCTGTTCGCCTACCCGTTCTCCGAGATGAGCGAGCGGATCAACGTGCCGATCCCCGGCCCCTCGCTGCAGGGCGTCCTGGAGAAGACCTTCACCGCGACCCTGACCGACCTGGCGCACCGCCCGCTCCCGGCGGGCCGGCGGGCCGCGGCGGCCCGGCAGATCCAGCGCCTGGAGGTCTTCCAGACCACCACCGCCGACCAGTTGCTCACCCAGGTCAAGCAGTGGACGCTCGTCCCGCCGTCGCTCGACGCCCCGCTCGGGGACGCGGACGCCTGGACCCGCACCGACGCCAGCGGCGCCAAGGACATCGGCGCCCTCACCGGCGCGGGCCCCTACCCGGGCCGGACCGGGTACGTCTCGGCCGACCTGCTGCCGCTGGCCTCCGCCGACTGGACCGACTACACCGTCGGCACGGCCGTGGCCGACCTCGCCGACAGCGGCAACAACGTCAACGTCACCACCCGCAGCGACAGCCTGGAGCCGATCACCGTCGGCCTCAGCCGCTCGACCGTCACCCTGCTGCGCGGCAGCGGCGACAGGCGCGAGCAGATCACCGCCAAGCCGCTGGTCGCCGCGGCCAGCCACCAGTTGCAGATCACCGTGACCGGGAAGACCGTCAAGGTGCTGGTCGACGGCCGGACCGAGATCAGCGCCGAGACCTCGCAGAGCGGCGGCAACGCCACCGGCGGCATCGGCCTGTCGGTGCGCAACGGCGCCGACAAGGCGCCGTGGCCCAAGTTCACCGCGCTCAAGGTCGAGCCCGTCCCGGCCGGCGCCGCCGTGTCCGGACCGACCACGCTGACCGTGGCCAAGGCCGTGCTGCTCGACCCCGGGGCCAGCTGGACCTCGGCGCCCGGCGTCCCCTCCGGCATGAAGGTCGGCGGCGACGGGCTCGCCCCGACCGGCCTGGCGCTGTCCGACTACGCCGCCTTCGAGCAGGACCGCACCACGGGCTGGACCAGGTACACCGTCCGCGGCACCGTCCGGCGGCTCAACACCCCGGGCGTCTCCGCCGCCGTCTGGGCCCGGGTCGGCAGCCCGTCCGCGGTCAGCGTCCAGGTCAGCCGGCGCGGCGTGAAGGTGCTCTCCGGCGACGCCGACAACCGCAGGCTGGTCGCCAGCCGGGCGCTGGCCGACGCCGACCACCACGACGTGGTGATCACCGTCGGCACCGACACCACCTGGATCACCGTCGACGGCAACGTCAACTTCACCGTCCCCGCCACCGGCGGCGGCACCGGCGGCGTCGCCTTCTCCGCCTACCGGGACGTCACCAAGGCCTCCTGGCCGAGCATCCGCCAGTTCAAGGTCACCGAGGCGCAGGTCAAGTGAGCGACCCCCGACCGCGGCCGAGCCGCCGAGCGCTCCTGCTCGGCGGCTCCGGCCTCACCGCCCTCACCGCCCTCACCGCCGCCGGCTGGTACCTGTGGCCCGACGGCGCCGGGCCCGACGGCGCCTTCCGCCCCGCGCTGGACGGCGACGGGCTGCTCACCAACGAGTACGCCTTCCGCAACGCGCAGGCACCGGACGCCCGCACCAGCCCCGACTGGGTCGCCACCAGCGGCTCGCTGTTCGCCCACGACGGCACCGGCTCCACCGGGACGCCCGACGGCGACTCCCCCGGCCCCGACTCGGCCCGGCACACCGGCTCCGCGGTCTTCCGCCTGGTCACCCGCCGCCGGGACTTCACCGGCTGCGCGGTCAGCGCGCGCGTCCGCCTCCAGGCCCCGCTGACCACCGCCCGCACCCCCGCCCAGGACTGGGACGGCGCCCACCTGTGGCTGCGCTACCGCAGCCCGCAGGAGCTGTACGCGCTCAGCTTCCGGCGGCGCGACGGCCACCTGGAGATCAAGCGCAAGACCCCCGGCGGCGGCGGTGACGGCACCGAGCAGGGCGACTACCAGACCCTCGCCGAGGGCCGGCACGCCTTCCCGTACGACGAGTGGCACACCGTCACCGCGACCGTCCGCGACACCGCCGAGGGCAAGGTGCGCCTGACCCTCGCCATCGACGGCGGCACCGTGCTGGACGCCGTCGACGACGACCCCCGCCGGATCACCGGCCCCGGCGGGGTGGGCCTGCGCGCCGACAACACCGCGCTGGAGTTCCGCGACTACGCCGTCACCCCGGCCTGACCTCTCTCCGTTTCTGAACAGGTGTTCAGAAACTTCTCCCTCTCATTTCCCGTCAAACGGTGTCGGCGGCACCCAAACCCCCGCCGATACCGTTTGCCAACCACTCTTTTTCTGACCCATGATGCCGGAACGAACAACACCGGCACCGCCCGCCTGGCCGCTCCGCGTGTTGAACATTCGTTCAGAATCCGTGAGAGGGCTGGGATCCCCGTGGTGAATCCGACCGCCTACCGGCGCGTCCTGGCCGTGCCCAAGGTCGGCCCGGTCCTGCTGGTCGCCCTCGGCGACCGCCTGCCGAAGTACGCCGCCGTCCTCGCCCTCACCCTGCACTGCGTGCAGAACCTGCACCGCGGCTACGGCGCGGCCGGCGCCCTGCTCGCCGTGGTCACGGCCGGCGACCTGCTGGCCGCGCCGCTGGTCGGCCGCCGGGTCGACCGCCGGGGCGCGCGCCCGACCGTACTGCTCGGCGGGACCGTCCAGTGCGCGTTCTTCCTCGCCGTCCCCCACCTCGACTACCGGTCCCTGCTGGCCGCCGGCTTCGTCCGGGCCTTCGCCCCCGTGCCCACCCACCGGCTCGCCCGCCAGTCGCTCACCGCACTCGTCCCCGCCGAACGGCTGCGGACCGCCCTCGCCCTGGACTCGATCGGCGTGGAGGTCGCCATGATGGCCGGCCCCGCCCTCGCCGTCCTCGCCGTCACCCGCACCAGCGGCACCACCGTCTTCACCACCCTCGCCGCCGCCCTCGCCCTCTCCGCCACCGGCTGGTACCTGACCGCCCCCGACCTCCGGGCCCCCGCCCCCGAACCCGGCCCCGCCGCGCCCGACCGCCCCCGGTACGGCCGGCACTTCCCCGCCGTCCTGCTCTGCGCCGCCGCCACCGGCCTGATGCTCTCCGGCACCGACGTCGGCATCGTCGCCACCACCCGCGCCCTCGGCCACCCCGGCTGGGCCGGCCCCGTCATCACCCTCTGGTGCGCCGCCTCCCTGCTCGGCGGCTTCCTCCACGGCGCCGCCCGCCGCCCGCCCCGACTCCCCGCCCTCGTCCTGCTCCTCGCTCTCACCACCCTGCTCGCCGGCGCCCTCACCCCGCTCGCCACCCACTGGTGGACCCTCACCCTCACCCTCCTCCCGGCCGGCCTGTGCTGCGCCCCCGCCCTCACCGCCGCCGCCGAGGCGGCCGGCCGCACCCCCGACCCGCGCAGCCGCGGCCGGGCCATCACCCTCCAGAACACCGCCCTCGCCACCGGCACCGCCCTCGCCGGCCTCGCCACCGACCACACCGGCCACCCCGGCTGGGCCTACGCCGCCATCGCCCTCCCCGGCACCGCCGCCGCCCTCCTCACCCTCACCGCGACCGCCACCGCCCGCCGCGCCCGCCGCGCCCGCCCCGCCCGCTCCCCCGAGAACGCCCCCGGCTGACCGGCCCGGCCGCCGGCCCGGTCCGCGCCGGTGGCCGGAGGACGGCAACCACCCGGGCGGGACGGATCCGGGCGGGCGGTCACCACCGCGCCCGGTCCGGCGGGACCATCCCGCCCCAAGCCAGTTATTAATACTTGTCATACGGGGAGACGCGCCGACGCCCGCACCCCGGACCAGCGGTTAGTGTGGCGCCCATGGCGGACACCCCGGCGGCAGCGGCCCCTTCCATCGCGGCCCTGGACACCCTCGTCGACCACGCCTGCCGACCACCCACCGGCACCTCCCGCGCCAAGCAACTGCGCTGGGTGGCAGGCGAGTTGCGCACCGCCCTGGAACGCGGCGCGCTCCCGCCGGCCGCCGGCCGCTCGCTCGGCGCGCTGCTGGCACCCGACGCCCTCGCCGCCTACCTCGCGGCCGCCGGGCAGGGCCTGCTGCGGCGCAAGCCCGCCGCCCGGCCCGACCACGCCCCGCCCGCCTCCCTCCGCGTCCGGGAGGACTGCCTGCGCATCCTCGCCGCCACGGCGGGCCTCACCGTGACGCTCCCCGCCCGCGAACCGGCCCGGGTCGAACTGCGGCCGGTGGTCGCCGCCCGCCCGCGCGGCCTCCTGCTCGCCCACCTCGAACAGACCACCCGCCCCGGCCACAGCGACGCCCGCACCCGGATCCTCGCGATCATCGGCACCGTCCTGGACACCGGCTGCCGGGCCGGCGAACTCTGCGCGCTGCGCACCACCGACCTCGACCTGCGGCGCGGCACGGTCCGCCTCACCCGCCTCCCCCAGCACCGCGACCCGCGCACCCCGCCCGCCACCGAGACCCTCCCCCTCTCCGCCGCCACCCGCGCCGCCCTCCGCCACTGGCTCACCGCCCGCGCCCGCCTCACCACCCGCGACCCCGCCGCGCCCCCCGGCCCCGGCAACCAGACCACCGACGCCCTCTGGGTCAGCGTCGCCCCCAGCGGCCACCCCCGCCCCGGCCTCCCCCTGCACTTCCGCGGCCTCGCCCGCGCCTACGCCCGCGCCGTCGACGACCTCAACACCGAGATGGCCGGACAGCCCGGCTGGCACCCCCTCCCCCGCCGGCTGGAACCCCTCCGCCGCGCCGTCACACCCCCGCCCGCCCGCCCCGAGTAGCGCGGCGGGGGCGAAACAGCGGGGGCGGCGGGGGGTGACGGCACGGCGCCAACATCCGTTCCCCGGAAGGCCGATGGCGTTCCGCAGCGGGCAACCAGCCGACAAATACGACATTCCCGACCGGCTTTTGCCCGCATTTGCACGAGGCCCGTTCTGGCACGGCCCGCGCGGAGGCCCGGGGTAGCGTTGCGTGTCGAGGCCGCGACCCACCGTAGAGGCGGGGAGGCCGTGACCGGTGCGGCAACACCGGCCACGGCGAAGGGCCGCTCGAAGCAAGGACAGTGACATGCTTGAACGACCCGCTCAGGACCGAGCGATCATGCCCTCGATGGTCATCCACGCTAGCAGGGCGTGGGGGCCGGGTGACGAAACGCCCCGACCCCGCGCGGCCGGCTCCCCGGCGCGACTCGGCGGACCGCCGGCGCCGCAGGTGCCGGCCCGGACCCCCGCGACCGGGGGCCCGACCGGCTGAGGGCCCGTGGCGCCGGTGACGGCGCCGCCGCGGCCGGCGGTTCCGCGACCGGCCGCGCCGCCCGCCCCCGCGACCGGCCGGGATGTTGCGCCCGGCCCGCCGTACGCCCCGGCGCGCTCCGTGCGCGCCGGGGATCCTCCCCGGCCCGGAACGGGAGCCGCCGTTCCGCCGGGTCGACACCCTAGGAGTCCCGGTGTCCGGTCAACGGCCCGCGATAGCACTCGGCTACGCGGCCTTCGTCCAGTTGCGCCACCACCCGTACGAGCAGTACGTCAGCGCCCGGCTGGGCGGTGGCGAGGTGAGCCGGCAGGTGGTCCGACACGCGCTGCGGCGCACCGAGTTGAGCTGGCCGGCGGTGCTCGCCGCCGATCCCGCCGCGTTCGCCTGGCGGGTGCTGGGCGAGACCGTGGCCCTGGCGCCCCTCCCCCGGTACCCGGGCGCCGATTCGCTCCACCGCACGCTGCCCGTCCGGGCCGCCGACGCGGTGATCCTGCACGAGCGCCTCGGCATGCCGGCCGGTCGGGCGGCGGAGCTGATGGGGCTCACCGAGCCCGAACTGCATGTCCAACTGCGGCTCGCCCGCCGCCTGTTGGCCGAACGGAGGAGGTACGCCACCCCCTAGGAACAAGCAACCGGAGCCCGCCCGCCGGCCCCCTCCACTCCCCTCGGGGGGGGTGCGCCGGCGCGGTCCCCGCCAGGAGCCGCGCCAGGGCTCGCCACGTCTGCGCCAGGCACCACCCGGACGGGTGATGCCTCTTCGCCATGCCTGCGCTATAGCATGACGAGCCGTCACAGTAGGTGGCGCGAGAGCGAGTTGGCGACGCGAGGGGGAACGCGTGAGCGGATCACTGCCGGACGAGATCGACATCAGCAAGCCGACCGCCGCGAGGATGTACGACCACCTGCTGGGCGGGCGCTTCAACCATCCCTCCGACCGGGCCGCCGTCGCGGAACTGCTGCGGATCGCGCCCAGCACCAAGGAGTTGGCGCTGAACAACCGCGCCTTCCTGCGCCGGGTGGTCGGGATCATCGCCCGGGACTACGGGATCCGGCAGTTCGTCGACCACGGCTCCGGGCTGCCCACCCAGGACAACGTCCACCAGGTCGCCCAGCGCGTCGACCCGAACTGCCGGGTCGTCTACATCGACAACGACCCGCACGTGCGGGCGTACAGCGGGCTGCTGTTGGACGAGAACCCGCGGGTCGCGCTGATAGACGCCGACATGACCGACACCGCGGCCATCTTCTCGCACGAGGACTTCCGCTCCCGGATCGACCTCCGGGAGCCCGTCGCGGCCCTGTTCGTGTCGGTGGCCCACTGCCTCACCGACCAGCAGGATCCTTTCGGCATGATCCGGCGCACCGTCGACGCGCTGCCCTCGGGGAGCGTCGTCGTGGTCTGCCAGCTCGTCAGCGAGGACGCGGAGGTCCGCGACGGGGTCACCCGCCTCATGCACGAGGGCACCGGGGGGCACTGGGGGCGCGTGCGCACCGAGGCCGAGGTGCGGGCCTTCTTCGACATCGACCGGCTGGTGATCCAGGACCCGGGCCTGGTCGACGTGACCTACTGGCGCCCCGACCGGGACGTCTTCCCCCGGCAACGCACCGACGAGTGGATCGAGTTCGGCGGCCTGGCCCTCGTCCGGTAGCACCCCGACGGGCCGGCCGGGCCCGGGCGTACGCTCAGCCGGTCGGCCCGTCCTGCCGCCGGTCCTGCTGCCCGTCCTGCTGCCGGTCCCGGTGCCAGGCGATGGCATCCCGGATCAGCTGCCGGCTCGGCTCGCGCAGGGCGGCCCTGGCCACCACGGTGTTCAGGACCTCCTTGTAGTCCTCGAAGGTCGCCGCGTCCTCCGCGCCCGGGTAGTAGTAGTGCCCCTCCCGTTCCCCGTTCTCCACGTAGATCAGTTCCGGGATGCCGTCCGGCGCGTCGAACTGCAGCAGGGTCAGGTTGGTGACCTGGAGCGCCAGCGGCAGGTCCACCGGGATGATCCGCACGCCGATGTTCGGGGTCTCGGTGTACTCCAGCAGTTTCTCCAACTGCCCGATCGTGGTCGCGGGGCTGCCCATCACCCGGTACAGCGCGGACTGGTGGATGCAGAACACCGACCTGACCCCGGACTCCCGCACCACCCGCCGACGCACCTTACGCGCCTCGACGGCGGCGGGCGCCTCGTGCCGCCGGCTGCGCAGCACGGTCGCCTCGGTGACCGCCGCCATGTACGCGTCGGTCTGCAGCGCGCCCGAGACGACGTGCACGTCGACGGCGATCAACAGCGACGCCTGCCACACCATCCCGGACAGCCGCTGCTGCGCGCCGGCCCCCGCGTCCCGGTGGAACCCGGGCGGGTTCTTCTCCGACGCGGCGGCGGCGAGTTCCATCAGCGCCGCCCGCTCCGGGCCGCGCTTCGTCCCGAGAGCGTCCAGGATCACGGCGACGTCCCGGGGGTCGTTCAGGCGGCGCTGGCCGTTCTCCATCCGGCTGAGCTTCGACACCGAGAAGTGGGTCCGGGTGCTCAGCCACTTCAGCGTCAGCCCGCCGCGCAGCAGCCGGAGCTTGCGGCCGAGCCGCGCGGCGGGCACCGACCATTCCGGCGCGCCCTGGTCCGCCGCGCGGGAAATCGGCGCCAGGTTTTCGTTCGAATTCGCGCTGTCGAACGGATCAGCGGACACGAGGCGGCCCCCCTTGTGAAAAGCTGAGTCTTCCCGGCCAGCCTGACACAAAGGGGGCTGCGGCGTCACGCCGGGGGTTTCCCGTGGCGACGGGAAACCCCCGGCCGGTCAGCCCAGCAAGTGGTCGAACTCCTCCTTCTTCGCGCCGTCCAGCCAGGCGTCGACCTCGGCCCGGGTGAAGACCAGCGCCGGCCCCGTGGCGTCCTTCTGGTGGAACACCGCCACCCGGCCGTCGGGCAGGCGCTGCATCATCACGCACTCACCGAGCCCCTGGCTCTTCACCGCCTTCTGCGCGGGGTGGGGCGACTGGATCGCGGCTGCCGGCATTCCGTTGTAGTGCTCGTCCGTACGGCCCATGACTCGTCTCCTCTTGTACGAAAAACACCGGTCGCCCCCGCCAGTCATACTTTTTACGATCGCCACAGGTCAGCGACCCGGGCAATCCCCCGTGCAATTGCCCGGAGGGGGCAGAGTGAATCATTGCGCCCAAAAATCGAACAGCGCCACTCCCCGATCGGGTGATTCGGAAGCGAAAACGATACATTCAGATCACCATTCGATCCTCTGGTCCGACAATGACCCGGCCGTCGCCCCATCGCCCCCGCGCAGCCCGGCGGGGACGGCAGCGGTGCAGGTGTCCACATGCCGGACGGATCGGTCGGGGCGGCCGGGAGGGCGTGTTAGTGTCCCGGCATGCCGCGCCACACCTGCCTCGCCATGATGCGAATGATGCCCCCGCCACCGGAGGCGCTTCGCTAGCGAAGCGTGTGCGCGCACCCAACTGCCGCGGGTCCTCCGGAGACGGAGGGCCCTTTTTTGTTGCCCGCGAACGCCGGCACCGCCAGGCGCCCGCCCCCGGCAGCACCCCGGCACCCCAGCACCCCGCAACTTCCCGAACGCCCCGAACGCCCCGCACTTCCCGAACGCCACGGACGGACGCTCCCATGACCCACCGACCAGTCGTCGCCCTCACCGACTGCGCCGACGCCAACGCCCAGGCCCGCCAGGCCGCCCGGATCGCCGCGCTCTTCGGCAGCACTCCCGACATCCTCCCGCTCTCCGGACCGGACCCCGAGGGCGTCGCCGCGCTGACCCTGCTGGACCTGCTCCGGTCCGTCGACCTGACCGGCGGTCCCACCCACCCGCTGGTGGTGCTGGTCAACATCGCCCCGCGCGACGGCCACTGGCCGAACGGCGCGCCGTTCTGCTGGTTCGAGTACCGCGGCCACCTGGTGGTCTCCAGCTGGAACCAGCGGGTGCTGGCCCCGCTCGCCGCCCACCTCGGCGTCACCGAGGTGCGGCTCACGGACGTCCGCGAGGTGGTCGAGGCGGCCGCCGGGCAGTGGGCGGAGTTCACGGCGGAGCAGGTCGAGGAGATCGTCCGCACCCAGTTCCGCAGCCTGTGGTACGTGCCGCTGCTGGCGCACTGGCTGGTGGCCGGCCACCCGGTGCCCGGGCACCCGCAGGCGTTGGCGGCCCCGCCCCGCGCGGAGCAGGAGTCCCCGCGCATCGCGGTGATCGACAACTTCGGCAACTGCAAGCTGGACGTCCCCGCGGCCGAGCTGCCCGGCTACGCGGAGGGCGGCACGATCGCGGTGCGCAGCCGCCGCGACGACCGGACGGTCCCGGTACGGTGTTACGACCGGCTTCCCGATGTCCCTTACGGCGAACCGGGGTTCACCACCGGCAGCTCCGGCGTCGGCTTCGCCGAGCTGGTGGTGCGCGGCGGTTCGGCCGCCGAGTTGTTCGCGCTCCGCCAGGGCGACCGGGTACTGTCCCGGGGCTGACCCACGGCCCGCACGTCCGCGCACCGCCGCACGTCCGCGCTCCCCGCACCGTCCCCGCCCCGCCCCCGTTCGCTCCCCGCACCCTCCCCGAAGGAACTCCCGTGTCCCTTGCCCGTCTGACCGCCACCGGCGCCGCCCTCCTCTCCCTCGGCCTCGCGGCGAGCGCCTGCGCGCCGCAGCCGAACAGCAACGCCCCGGCCGCCGCCGGCGGCGCCGGCGCGAGCGGCGCGGCGGACTGCTCGCCGAGCAGCCCCGGCCTGTACAAGGCGGGCCAGTTGACGGTCGCCACCGACTCCCCCGCGTACTCGCCCTGGTTCGAGGACAACGCCCCGTCCAACGGCAAGGGTTTCGAGAGCGCCCTGGCCTACGCCGTCGCCGACCGGCTGGGCTTCACCAAGGACCAGGTGAAGTGGGTGGTGGAGCCCTTCGACAGCTCGTACGCCCCGGGCGCCAAGGACTTCGACTTCGACGTCAACCAGATCTCCGTGACCCCGGCCCGGCAGAAGGCGGTGGACTTCTCCACCGGCTACTACACGGCCAACCAGGGCGTGCTGGTGCTGAAGGACTCGAAGTTCGCGAACGCCGGCTCGCTCGGCGCGCTGAAGGACGCCCGGATCGGCGTCCAGGTGTCCACCACCAGCTACCAGGCGGTCAAGGACGTCATCAAACCCAACCCGCAGGTCTCCGTCTACAACACCACCAACGACGAGATCCACGCGCTGCAGAACGGCCAGATCGACGCGCTGGTGACCGACATGCCGACGGTCTTCTACCTGGCCAACGCCGAGCTGGAGAACGGGAAGATCCTCGGCCAGTTCGACTACGCCGCGGACACCTCGGAGCAGTTCGGCCTGCTGCTGGGCAAGGGCTCCCGGCTGACCGGCTGCGTCAACCAGGCGCTGGCCGCGCTGAAGGCCGACGGCACGCTGGCCAAGATCACCGACCAGTGGCTGTCCGCCTCCACCGACGTCGCCAAGCTCGACCGGTAACCGGCAGCGACGAACGGACGAACGGACGAACGGCAGCGACCATGACCGACACGACGCTCGTCGCCCCCGGCGACGAGACCCACCGCCCCAGCGCCCGCCAGCAGGAGCGGACCGCCTACCGGCGGGCCCGCGACCGGCGCAACACCTGGATATCCGTCACCTGCACCGTCGCCTTCGCCGCGGTCGTGGTGGGCGGCGCCCTCGCCTCGCCCGGCTGGGAGAGCTTCCGGGCCACCTTCCTGGACGGCCACCAGTTCACCGGCAACTTCGGCTCGGTGCTGAACGGCTTCTGGCTGAACGTCCGGATGTTCCTGGCGGCCGAGGCGGCCGTCCTCGTCCTCGGCCTGGGCCTCGCCCTGCTCCGGGTCACCACCGCCCCCTGGCTGCTGCCGCTGCGCGCGACCGCCGCCCTGTACGTCGACGTGTTCCGCGGCGTGCCGACCATGCTGCTGATCTTCCTGATCGGCTTCGGCGTGCCCGCCATGCAGCTCCAGGGGACCCCGAAGTCGCCGGTGGTGCTCGGCGCGATCGCGCTGGTGGTCTCCTACACCGCGTACGTGGCGGAGGTCTTCCGGGCCGGCCTCACCAGCGTCCACCCGGCCCAGCACAACGCCGCCCGCGCGCTCGGGCTGAGCAGGCAGCAGACCATGCGCAGCGTGGTGCTCCCGCAGGCCGTCCGCAACGTGCTGCCGGCGCTGCTCAACGACTTCATCGCGCTGCAGAAGGACACCGCGCTGGTCGCGGTCCTCGGCCCGCTGGAGGCCCTGCGGGTGGCGCAGATCGCGGCCGACTCCGAGTTCAACTACACCCCCTACCTGTGCGCGGCCGTGATGTTCATCGCCGTCACCATCCCGATGACCCGGTACGCCGACTGGCTGGAACGCCGCCGGGTCGAGCGCACCCGCGCGGAGGCCGCCCGATGACCACCACCACCGCACCCCTGCTGCGGATCCGCGGCCTGCGCAAGGAGTACGGCGGCCGCCCGGTGCTGCGCTCCATCGACCTGGACGTCTCCGAGCACCAGGTCGTCTGCCTGATCGGCGGCTCCGGCTCCGGCAAGTCCACCCTGCTGCGCTGCGTCGACCTGCTGGACGAGGTCGACGACGGCACCGTCCACCTCGGCGACACCGAACTCACCGACCCGCGCCTGGACCCGGACCGGGCCCGCCGCCGGATCGGCATCGTCTTCCAGGCCTACAACCTCTTCCCGCACCTGACCGTGCTGGACAACATCACCCTGGCCCCGCGCAAGGTCCACGGCGTCAAACGCCGCGAGGCGGAGACGCACGCCCGCGAACTCCTGGCCCGGCTCGGGCTCTCCGACAAGGCCGGCGACTACCCCGACCGGCTCTCCGGCGGCCAGCAGCAGCGGGCGGCCATCGCCCGCGCCCTCGCCACCGAACCCGAACTGCTCCTCTTCGACGAGATCACCTCGGCCCTCGACCCGGAACTCGTCGGCGAAGTGCTGGACGTGGTCACCGACCTGAAGCAGCGCGGCCTGACCATCCTGATGGCCACCCACGAAATGGGATTCGCCCGCCACGCCGCGGACCGGGTCTGCTACCTGGAGGACGGCGTCATCCGCGAACAGGGCCCGGCCGAACAGGTCCTGACCGACCCCCGGCACGAATCCACCCGCCGCTTCCTCGCCCGGGTCCTCGACCGCAAGGAGATCTGACCGACGGCGGGGTTTGCCGCGCCGGGGAGAACCCGCTGCCCACGGCCCGCGCCCCTGCCGCAGGGTGGGGGCACCGGCCCGGCACCACGGTTCCCGCACGGACCACCGAATCCGTCGCAACCACTGCCGGGCCCGCCGCCGCGCCTTCCCGCCTACGCCGCGGCGGGCAGGGCGCCCCCGTCCACGGCGGCCAGCAGTGCGGCCTTGATCTGCGGGGGCATCAGGTTCAGCGCACCGACGGCTTCGGCCGTGAGCGGGACTTCTTCGAACAGGTACTCGCCCCGGTCGTCGCGGGAGAACTCGGGGCCGCTGCGGTCGTCGAAGTTCCAGGCGGTGACGCGGGCGGTGTAGAAGTGCTCGGTCTCGCCCTTGTCGCTCTCGAACCGGTGGAAGGGGCGCAGGTCCGTGGCCTCACCGGCGATCTCCTCCCGGACCTCGCGCAGCAGGGCGGCTTCCAGTCCGCTGTCCTCGTCTTCGACACCGCCGCCGACGAGAACCTGGTAGGGGTCGACGCCGGGGCGGACACGATTGATCACGAGCAGAGACCGACACGGCCAGCGCAGGCGGCCGGCGCCTCGCGGACCGGTCGGAGTGGTGGGCGCTTCCCCAGGCGCGATTTCCGACACCCGGCCTTCCTCGGGCCGTCTGCCGCACCGCCAGGGAATCATGGCCCGGTCAGCGCGTGGTCCCGAAGCCCGGCTCCGGGGCGGTCGGGTACGGGCGGGCGCCGCAGCCCGGGGCAGTGGTTGCGAACTCGGGGTCGGGTCCTTTCGGACGGTGGAGGGGAATCGAGTTGAGCCGTGTTGTCCGCGGACGACACCGTGTCCTTCTACCGGCTCGGGAGCATCGGCTGGTGATGGACGCTCAGGTGGGGTCGGGCCAGCGTGGGCCGTTGTCGGGGTCGGCGTGCCAGATCCACTGCCGGTCGGGGGTGACGGTCATGCCGTAGTCGTAGCCCGTCGGTCGGCCGAGTTGTTCCCACCGTGTCCAGGCGTCGTCCAGTAGGTCGGCGAGGTGCCGGGGGCCGCCCTGGGTGCGGTAGGTGCCGTCGGGGGTGGTGGACAGGGTGGTCCAGGATTCGGCGCTGTCGTGGATCCAGGCGCTGGTGCCGTCCTGGTCGACGGCGGTGGTGATCGTCAGCTCGGGGAGGGCGACGCGCAGGTGGAAGAGCAGGCCCCAGTCGGTGCGCAGGTGTTCGGGGTCGCGGGTGGTGTGCTGTTCGGGGCCGGAGGGCGGGGTGTGGGCGCGGACGGCGGTGAAGTCGCGGGGGCCTGTCGGGGTGGTGGTGCGGTCGGGCATGAACTGGGCGAGGCCCTGCATCCAGCCGGTGGCGTGGGTGTGGTCGGGGGCGACGGTGAGGGCGGCGTGGCCGAGGCGGCCCCAGGGGACGACGAGGTGTCCGCCGGGGCGGGTCTGCTCGATCCAGGCCCACGGCACCCGCTCGACGGCGTAGGTGGCGACGACCCGGTCGTACGGGGCGCCGGCCGGGTGGCCGAGACCGCCGTCCCCGGCGATCGCCTCGACGTCCAGGCCCGCCGCCTTGAGGCGGGCGGCGCCGGCGGCCGCGAGGCCGGGGTCGACTTCGACGGTGGTCACCCGGCCGGGCCCGGCCCGGTGGGCGAGCAGGGCGGCGTTCCAGGCGGAGGGGCTGGTGCCGAGTTCGAGGACGCGCCGGCCGGGTTCGAGGCGGAGGGAGTCGAGCATGTCGACGACCAGGGCCTGGGCGGAGACGCTGGAGGTGGGCCGTCCTTCGGTCACCTGGGTGGCCGCGGCGCGGTGCGGATCGCCGTACAGCAGTTCAAGCCAGCGGTCCGGGTCCGAGTCGCGGTCGACCGGTTGCCAGGCGCGGCCGTCCCAGTCCCACAGCCGCTCCGGCGCGAATTCGTCGCGCGGGAGGCGGGCGACGGCGTCGCGGATCCACGGCGAACGCCGAGGCCACAGCCCGCCGGCCGCCATCTCCTCATCCAGCCGCCGTCTGGCCTCGGCGGCGGCTCGGACAGCGGCATCGTCCACCGCGACCACCCGGGCCCCTCTCCTACTTCTTGTGCTTGCCGTCACCGGGCGGCGGCGGGGGGACCTGACCATCGGAGTTTCCCGGCGGCGGCGTCCCCTGGGCCGGATCCGGCGCGGGCTTCTCGTGCTCGCCCAAGGCGTGCTCCCCCTCCTCCTTCATAGCGGTCGGACGGCCTGGCCACCCGGCGTCCCATCCTCCCGCCGCCACCCGCCGGGCGGTAGTACGCGTCAGAACGCACAAGGGATCGGTGAGTTGACGCCGGATCCGCGTGCTTCGACCCGCTGGACGGCGGGGACCACCTCATCGCTCCCGTAGGAGAGGGGACCACCTATCTGCAGGGGGCCATATCGAAGGGTCCAGCCTCGCCCATCCGGCGCGGGGACTCAGCGAACTCCTCCCGCGTCGTAGGCCGTGGCACGATGCATCGGCACACCGCTCCTTGACACCCCAGTACAGCCAAGAAATAGCAAAGTCATTAAAATTCCCCAGGTCAAGAAGGGGTCGTCCCCGTGCGAGGGGGGTCTGCCGCGCGTCGCAGCCCTTGCCGCGGTGCCGCTCGACGAGGGCGTTCCAGATCTCCGGGGCCACGTACCGCACCGCCTGCGCCGCGATGACGTCACCGCCGCCGGCTGGCCCGCCCCGCTGGCGGAGCAGGTCGCACGGTACGAACAGGAGGCCACCCGGCAGCTGCGCCCGAAGCGGTCTGGACGGCCGAGGTGCCGGACGCCCAGGCCGAAGTCTCCCGGCTCGACCCCGGGACCGTCCTGTGCACCGGCCGGTCCTCCGTCTCGGTGTACGACCGGAACAGCGGGCGGCGGTTGTGGCACGACGCCGACGGCACGCAGTACGCCACCGCGCCCGGCCGGGTGTACGCGGTGCGCGCCGACGGCCTGCTGCACGCCCTCGACGCGGCCACCGGACGGCAGCTCTGGAGCACCGCCCCGGAGGGCACCGGCCCCTCGACGATCATGTCCGCGGACGCCGCCCAGGTCGTCCTCGGCTCCGCGAACGGAACCCTCCGCGGGCTCGACCCGGCGGGACGGCAGCTGTGGAAGCAGAACCTGTACATCCCCTGCGCGGCCGGCGACCGGGTGTACGCCTTCGACCAGGACCGGTCACTGCTCGCGCTGCGGGCCGCGGACGGCGAACGGATCTGGCGCCGGGACACCCCGCTGTCCACCACCGACAAGTCGACCCCCCTGGACCAGCAGGCGCTGGCCCTGATCGGCGGCCGACTGTACTGCTACCACCAGATCGATCTCGGCGGCACCCGCGGCGGACCGCTGATCGCCGTCGACCCGGCCGACGGGGGCACCCTGTGGAGCGCCCGGCCCTCGACCGGCCTGCTGAACTCCTTCGCCGTCGCCGACGCAGTCACCTGCTACCTGGACAGCGGCGGCCTGCACGGGCTCGATGCGCGCACCGGCCGCCTCCGCTGGCAGGCCGGCACCGACCTGGGCGCCCTCAGCTTCCTCGGCGCGGCCGGCGGCATGTTCCTGGTCGGATCGGTCTCCCAGTCGTCCGCCGGACTCCACGGCTTCGACCCGGCGAGCGGCCGCCCGGTCTGGCACTACCCGGTCACCGGGGCCACCGGCTACTGGACCGGCGTCCAGGACTCCCGCGGCCTGTACCGCCCTCACCGCCTCCCGCCTGCTCGCCTTCCGCCTGCCCGGCTGACCCCCGGCCGGGACGGCCACCCGCCCTCCGCCCCGGCCGGAGCGCGGACGCCTCCGCGCAACGCACGCACCGGGCAGCCGGTCGGCTGTTCCGGCAAGGGCGGCTCGGTGGACGGCGGCGCCTCTACGGCCGCACACTGTCCACCCGAGTCCCGGCCCCACCGACCGCCCCGGTCGGGCAGCGGTCCGGAACGGGGGGAAGACATGGCATTTCCGCAGTGGCTGCGGTCTCGGCACTCCGCCACGCAGGAGGAAGTCATGGCCGTGCTGGAGTCGCTGGAACTGCCGGCCGCCGTCGAGTCGATCGCGACGGCGATCGACTCGGCCCGGGGGCCCGAGGCGGTGGACCGCAGCGGCCCCACCTCGGTGCGCAGCGTCCGCAGGAGGCTGCGGTCCCTGGCGGGACGGGTCACCCGGTTGACCGCCGAGCAGTGGTACGGCAGCGGCGTGCACGTGCGCGCGCCGGTCGGCAATCCCGACCTGTGGTGGTCGACCGCCGTCTGGGAGCAGGAGCGCGAGATCCGCCGCCAGCGCATCGAGTCGTTCGCGGCGCAGCCGTCGTACCGCACGGGCAACGAGAAGAGCAAGCTCGCCAGAATGCTGGAAGAGCACGCCAGGGCGAACGAAGCGCACTACCAATGGCACAAGAACGACGTCGGTCCCGGAGCGAATTGAGCTCCCGCTCCGGTGGGCAGGGGCATTGCATGTTCGAGATCGGTCCGGTTCGCGGTCTTGTGATGTGATGTCATGTCTCGTTCTGGGGATGGTTGTTCCCCGGAACGCAGTGCAGGCACGGTGCCGGTGATCATGTGGTTGTCGAGACCCATGAGAACCGAGCGAGACCGTGCCTGCCCGAACATCATCGCCCATGCCCGCCGGGCTGGGACACCTGCCCCTCCAGAATCGCGCTGTCACCCGACAGGATGCCGCTGACCTGCGGCGCTTCCTGTCGCAGAGGACTCCGATAGGAGGGGTCAACCGATCCCGCTACGCGCACTTGCGGATGGTCACCCGGCCGCCGTTCTTGGTCATCTCACTGGAGTGCGGCGCGAGACAGAGCCCCGTCCACTGGTTGGTGAAGGTGTAGGTACCGCTGATCCTGGTCGGGTTGACCGACCAGAGCTGGTTGCCCGAGTCCCAGCGGGTCTCGCAGCCCCACCACATGAGCTGGGTGTTCTGGCCGGGCGGGGTGCCGTTGTTGTAGGGGACTGTGAGGCAGTAGCCGTTGTTGTTGCGGATGGTGAAATAGCCGTTGCTCGCCTTGACGGCGTTCCATTTCTGCGCGGCCCCGCCGTCGCAGGTACGCTGCACCACGAGCCCGCCGTTGGGGACGGTGGGGCCGATGGCCAGGCACTTGCCGCTCAGCAGGTTCTTGTAGGGAGCCTTGCCGCCGGCCGACCACATGTCGTAGGTCTTGGTGGCCGGCGGGTCCTGCCCGCAGATGTCCCTCAGCTCCGCGTCGGTCATCTTACGGCTCTGATACAACCAGGCGAAGGACCGGCTGGTGTCCGGCACCCGGACGACCGCGTTCTTGACGAGCTCGTTCTTGTTGCCGTCGTAGCGGGCATCGATGTCGACGACCGCCTCGATCAGCGGCTCCCTGACCTCGATCCAGCCAACGCTGCCCTGGGGGACCGTGGCGGTGTGCGTGTGGGTGTCGCTGGTGCTCCAGGTCCAGCTCCAACCGAGCTTGGGCCCGACGGAGGCCTCCCAGTCACCGAACTTCTTCTTCCCGCCTATGTCGAGGCCGAAGGAGAAGCTGGTGGAGGAGCTCTTGGTTCCGGCGACGCTCACGCTGCCGCTACTGGTGCAGCCGTAGGCGATGGGGCTCTTCCCACTGCCGAGAGTGTCGGGCATGGTGGCCTCGCCCCACACTTGCTTGCTGCTTTTGAGGGTGAGGTAGCACTCGGGGTCCCAGTAGATGATGTCCCCGGCCTGCGTGGGCCTCGGGTCGGCGCAGTCCTCGGCCACCTGCGCGGGCGACTTGGCCGCCGCGAACGCCGTCGGGGTCAGCGGGAAGCAGCTCATTATCAAGGCGAGCAACACGATCGCCCTCTTCACGTTCTTCACGAGGCGTGAGCTTAGGGATCATGAATGGCCGCTGAGGGAACGTCGTATGTATCTCGGACCGCGTTTGAGATCTACTGGGATGTCAGCCAGGCGGTGTACCAGTCGTAGAAGTCCGGTCCTGGGGCCAGGCCACCCCAGGACTGGTCGTCGAGCCAGACCTGTCCGGCGTTTGGGCCTGTGACGACGAGGCGGGAGAAGGTGCCGCAGCCGATCTCGCCGATGACCAGGGTGCCCGCGATCGAGTAGTCGGCGTCTCCCCCCTGCCCGGCCCCGGCCAGTCCGTGGTGTGGGGGAACAGTGTGGCGAGGAAGCCGGCTCGCAGGCACTCGGCCCGAAGGTCGTGCAGGGCCTCGTCGTCATCCACTTCCCCTGTCAGGCTCAGCAGTCCGTAATGAGGTCCCGCTCCGCCGTCGGCGACCGTGCCCAGGAAGTCCCGGTAGGAGGCGGGAAGGGTGACGCCGTGCAGGTGCTCGAAGGAGCGGATCGCCTCCTCCGGCAAGGGCGGTTGAAGCCGGTAGCCGTGGCGCGAGGCACCGAAGCGGCGACGCTCAGGGTCCTCCAGGGCCATCGCGGCGACACGAGAGCGCACCGAGGAGGACCGCGAGGAGGTCGGACTGCCCGCCGAGGAGAGCACCGAAACGGACCGCAGCACTTCGTAGCCGGCCCTGTCAACGATCTCCGATGCTTGCCCCCGCTGGGTCCTTGGGCGCCCCCATCACGGCAGCCCGCCACATCGCAGGCTTCGTCCTCCGGTCCGCCCGGCGAGCCAGTGGGGACTACGAGCTAGCGATCTCTTGCCGGAGCTGGTGGGGTTGAAGCCGGTCCCGACATTGAGCTTCTGTTCGCGGAGCCACATGCGGTCCTGTCGGCGCGCGGTGAACCACGCCCAGGACACGACCCGTACGAGACCGACAGCGGCCCCGACGGCCACGGACAGTACGTTCTCCACGGTCAGCTCCCCCCGACGTACAGCGACGCCAGGCTACCGGGCCGTCGGAGACACCACACCCGATGACCGCGGTCAGGTCCGGACGGCGGTGTCGTCGGCGTCCTCGGCGATGAAGGCGTCCGCGTACCGCAGGGTGTCGTTCTCGACCCAGTCCTGGTAGCCGCGCATCCAGTGCCGCAGGCCGTCGACGAAGCCGCGCAGCGGGCGGGAGGCGTGCGGCTCCAGGGTGAGGGCGAGGCTCTGGAAGGAGGCGATCTCGCCGCGGACGCGCAGCGCGACCAGGTCGACGGCCTGCTGGAGGCTCAGGCCGCGGTGGGCGTAGATGGCGGCCATGTTCCAGTACTGGCCGGGCTGGTTGAGTTCCATTTTCAGGCTCTGCACGTCGTTGCTCCAGCAGACCACGTTGTTGGCGTGCAGGACGAGCCGCTGGACCGGCGGGCTGTGGTACTCGGCGGGCGTGACGGGGCCGTGCTTGGCGGCGTCGGCGAGGGCCAGGCACGGGTTGGTGCCGCTGGTGTGCCGGCGGATCGTCTCGTACGGGGCGACGTCGACGGTGTCGGCCCCCAGGTGGTTGGCGATCTGCAGGCCGGCGGTGGCGGCCCACATCCGCATGCCGTGCGCGAAGCGCTGGAAGTGCTCGTCGGACAGGTACGCGCGCAGCCTGGTGCAGACGTCCAGCCAGGCGTGCTCGCCGAACACCGGCTCGGCGCCCGGGCGGTGGTGGTCCAGGACGTCGATCATCGCGGTCAGGTTGGGGATGGTGCGCTCGGAGAGGGTGTCGACCCGGTCCACGAACAGGTCGTCCACGATGAAGAACCAGATGAAGTAGTCGGCGCACAGTTGCAGCAGCACGTCGTCGGCGTCCGGGTAGCAGCGCGCCGCCAGCCACCCGTACCTGGTCCGCTCCAACCGGGACCGGTACGCGGCCGTCGGCACCAGGCCGTGGCGCTCCGCGAACGCCAGCGCGCCCTGCTCCGCCTGCCGCGCGTGCGGGTGGCAGGCCGACGGCCACGGGAAGTCGAAGCGGGGGATCACCAGATCCGGCCCGCCGGCGGGCCGCCCGGGTCCGGGTCCGGTGGGACGCTCCGGCTGCGGCGCGGGCCGGTGCAGCAGTCGGGCGGCCGAGGTGCCCAGGCCGCTCGGCCCGGGCAGCGACCGGGGCGCAGCGAAACGGCTGCCGGGCCCGGGCGGCGGGGTGGTCGTGTCGGTAGGCTGTGGGTTCGTCACTTGCGGTGCCTCGTAGGAGGAGTACGTGCGCCGGCCGATCACCGGCCGGCCCTGGTCGGACCGTTCTGCCTGGTTCTTCGCGTCCTGGCGGTCCGGCCCGCGGCCGACGCCGTGCGCCGCTGGGCCCGGGGCTGCCGGGCGGGTGGTGTGGCGGTGTGGTGGCTGGACCGCCCGCCCGGCAGTCGGCGGTTCAGGCCGGGATCGCGACCAGGTGGTCGCCGGGGATGCCGGCCAGGCCGGGGGTGTAGTAGTCGCGGATGCCGTCGGCCCAGGAGGTGACGGTGATCCGGTCGGCGGCGTCCGGCCCGAAGGCGTCGAACAGCGAGTGGATGTTGGGCACCTCGAATCCCCAGCCGGTCATCAGGGCGAGGAAGCGGTCCCGCTCGATCAGGCCGTCGCCGTCCGGGTCGCCGAGTGCGGCGAGCGCGTCGGCGAAGCGGTCGGCGGCCCGGCCGAAGAGTGCGGGGTCGAGGACGAACGCCTCGAACTCCTTCGGGCTGATCACGCCGTCGCCGTTCTCGTCGAGCCCCTTCAGCAGGACCTCCCACCAGTTGCGCAGGCTGTCGGCGAACGCCTCCCGGGCCTCCGGCCGCGAACCCTCGGCGGCACCCAGCACCCGGTCGGCCTTCAGCGTGAAGTCCTCGGCGTCGAGCACTCCGTTCCCGTTGGCGTCGAACAGCCGGAAAATCAGCGCGGCGCGCTTGATTGCCTCGTCCTGCATTTTTTCACCTTTTCCCAGGAAAGACCGGCGGAGTGGTTCCCGCCGGTCGCACGGAAAATTCTCCGGCAGTCGGAACCGGAATTTTGCGCATGAACGATTCTTCACCCGGCGGGGTGAAATAATGTGATGGAAGAACAGGATGGGCCGGGCCCATGGGGCGGCGCGGTCAGGGCAGGACCGGCGTCCGGCCCCAGCAGGTCGCCATGGCGAAGAACACCTCCCGGGCCGAGGGGTCGTTCAGGTGCTTGACCGCCTCGTCGTAGGCGGCCTCGGGCAGCCCCGCCCCGAGGAGGCGGCCCCTGCTCTGGTCCAGGGTCAGCGCGAGGAAGCGGCTGAAGGCGTCGTGCAGGCCCACGACCGGCAGGTGGGTGTGCAGGCCGATGTCCCGCAGCCCGAGTTCGGTCAGCGCTCGGGGGTACTGGGCGACGCAGTGCCGGTCGCTGCCGATCGTCTCGGCGAGCATCCGCCAGTAGGCGGTGATCGTCCGCCGGTACGCCTCGTGGGGGGAGGTCTCGCCGCCGGCCGCGAGCGCGTCGGAGAGCACCAGCAGCCCGCCGGGTTTCACCCAGGAGGCCAGGCGGCGCAGCACCTCGTCGCGGTCCCGCAGGTGCATCAGGACGAACCGGGCGTGCACGAGGTCGTACCGGCCCGGGTGGAAGGCGGGGTCGGTGATGTCCGCCTCGACGACCCGCACGCCCTCGGCCGCGAGAGGGGTGAGGAAGCGGGTGTCGCGGTCGACGGCCGTGACCTGATCCGGCGACGCGGCGACGGAGGCGAGCCAGGCGCTCAGCGAGCCGGAGCCCGCGCCCACGTCCAGGGCGGTCCACCGGGCGTCGAGCCCCAGGGCGAGCAGGTTCTCGGCGCTGACCGGGTCGAACGTGCCGGCCAGGCACTCCAGCCGTTCGTTCTCGTCGCGGTGGGAGGCGGCGAAGAGCCTGTCCCCGTAGCGCTCGGTTTCGAATGTCGTGGTGATGGCGGTTCTCTCCTTCGGGAGCGGTGTCCCGTGTCGTGGGCGGGGTGGTTCCCGTCCGCCCCTCGCCCGGGCCCGACTGGTCGGTCGGTCGGTCGACGGAAGGAATTCCGCCCCCTCTCCCCGGGCAGAAAAATTTCCGGGCCGCGTTCGATTGCCGCACGGTCCCGGAACGCAGGAAACCTACAACCGGAATCCGAAGGAGCAGCAGGAACGATACGCCTTTCACCCGAACGGGATTCGGGTCGGCCAGGCGCTCGAAGCCGTTCGCATTCCGAGCCCTCGTACGGCGGCGGGATCAGGCTCGGACGCGGGCGGCCTCGACGACGCCGGGCGGGCAGTCCGGTGCGGCCGGGCCCGCCTCGGCCGGGTCGCCGACGGGGGTGGCGGCCAGGCCGGCGAGTTCGCGAGAGCGCGGTCGGCGAGGTAGCCGCCCAGACCCTGGCCGTGGGCGCGGGTGAAGGGGGAGAAGCCGTGGCCGAGTTCGCGGGGCGCCGACCGGCGACGTGGCAGTCGCCCCGCGGCACGACGGCGGTGCGGTCGGCCCGCCGAGCACCTCCCAGCAGGGAGCGGGCCGGTTTCTCGTCGCCGGGCCAGGCGGACTGGAACCAGCGCCGCCCGGCGGGGGCCGCCCGCGCGACGTCCTCGAGCGGGGTGGAGGCGGCGGAGTACGGCCGAGGACCGTGGCCGAGGGGTCGGCTGCCCGGCCGTCGCGCAGGGTCCGGTGGGTCAGCCCCCAGCGTGCGGACACCGCCTCGTCGGCCGCGACGGTCCGCTCCCGGCCAGCCCAGCCGGCGACGTGGGCGGACGCCTCGCGGGACATCATCTTCCGTGCGGCGTCGGCCAGTTCCTCGGGTGCGAACGGGAAGGGGGCCGCCGCTCGGCAGCGGGCCCGGCCGGACTACCCGGCCCACCCCCGAGGACGATCAACGATCCCGCCCAGCGGGGGACACGGCCCCGGAACCGGGTGCACCCGAAAGTCGCCCGCCCACGGACGGCTCCGCCGCGGGAGCCGCCGCGGACCCCGCCGGCCTGTGCGTTTCGGCCCGTGGGGGCGCAGGGCGGTTGGGGGCGGGACGGCTCCGGCTGGTATACAGCGGGGGTGTCCCGTTCCCGCTCCTTGCCGCAGCCTCCCGTCCCCGACCGGTCGGGCCGGGTAGGCCGGTCGGGCCGGGTGCGGGAGGCGCTGCGGGTGCTGTCGCCGAGGGGGGCGCTGGTGCTGGGCCGGGTGGACGGGGCGCTGTGGTTCGCGGTCCGGGCGGCGCTGGCGATGGCGCTGCCGGCGCTGCCGCTGGTCGCGGCGGGCGAGCCGCGGCTCGCGGTGTACGCGATGCTCGGGGCGTTCACCACGACGTTCGGGCGCAACCTGCCCTACCGGCGGCGGGCCCGGGTGCTGGCCGTGGTCGCGCTGGCGATGACGTGCGCGGTGGCCTGCGGTTCGGCCCTCGCGGTCGCGGCCCGGCCCTCGGAGGGCGGGCTCGGCGCGGTGGCGGTGGTGGCGGCGACCGCGCTGGTCGCCGGGGCGGCGAAGTTCTGCTGCGACACCGCCCGGTTGGGCGGGCTGGGCGCGGTGCTGCTGCTGTTCGCGTTCGCCGTGGCGGCGAACGGCGCCACCACGGCGGCGCAGGTCGGGCCGCAGGCGGCGGCCGCGGCGGTGGGCGCGGCCTCGGCCTGGCTGTGGGCGCTGTCGGGCCGGCTGTGGCACCCGGACCGGCCGCAGCGGCTGGTGACGGCGGCGGCGCTGCGGGCGGTGGCGGACCTGCTGGAGAGCGCGGACGGCGCGGCCCGCTCCCGGGCGCGGTACCGGGCGACGGCCGCGGTGCTGCAGGCGTACGCCTCGCTCGGGGCCGGGCCGCCGACCGGGCCGTCCGACGGGGCCCGCGGCGGGGCGTGCCTGCGGCTGGCCGACGTGTGCTGGTCGCTGCTGGTGCGCTCCGCGTACCGCGCGCCCGCCGGCGCTCCGGGGCAGGCCCGGCGGCTGCGTTCGCAGGCCGGGCTGCTGGCCGACGGCCGCCACCGCTCGCCCGTGCTGGTGGGCGCCCTCCCGGTACCCGGCCGGCCGGGTACCGGAGGTTCCCGGGCGCCGCGCCCCGGCGGCGTCCCGGCCTCCGGCTTCGACGCGGCGCTGCGCCGGATCGCCGAGTTGCGCTCCGGCGCCGACCGGGCCTCCCGGCGGGCCGCGGTCTTCGCGGTGCCGGCGCTGCGGATGACCCTCGGCACGGGTACGGCCGGCACGCTGGCGGTGCTCCTCGGGCTCGGCCACGGCTACTGGGCGGCGATCTCGGCGGCGGCGGTCCTGCACTCGGTCAGCGTCCGCACCACGGTGCAGCGGGCGGTGCAGCGGACCGTGGGCACCCTGGCGGGCCTGCTGATCGCCCTGGCCGTGCTGGGCGCCGGGCCCGGCCCGATGGCGCTCGCCCTGGTGATCGTGGTGCTGGAGTTCGCGCTCGAGTACCTGGTGGTCCGCAACTACGCGCTCGGCGTGGTCTTCGTGACCCCCCTGGCGCTGCTGATGAGCGACCTGGTCGCGCCCACCGGCACGCTGGGCCTGCTGCGCGACCGGGCCCTGGGCAGCGTGCTGGGCATCGGCGTCGGCCTGCTGTGCGCGCTCCTGGTGGTCCACGACCGGGCCGCGGTCCGGGTCGAACGGGCCCTGGCGGCCTGCGCGGCCGCGGCGGCGGACGCCGAACGGGCGGCGGCCCCGGCCACTGGCGGCGCGCTGCCCGGGGCGCAGGCGCAGGCGCGTCTGGCGGCCGCGGTCGTCGAACTGCACGAGGCCGCGGACGCCGCGGCGGGCGAACTGTGGGAGTCGGGCATCGACCCGGTCCGGCTCGCCGCCGCGGAACAGCACGCCTACCTGCTGCTGCAACGCCTCTCCCCCGGCTGACGGCCACCGGGCCCGCCTACGCCGGGAGCCTCGGCGGTCGGCTGCGGGATGGTGCGGTGGTCCCACGGAGGCACGACGATCGGAGGATGTCCGGGGAAGACGGGCTGTCGATCCGTCCGCGCCCGGACGCCACCAGAGACCTGCGACCTGTCCCGGACCGGTTGCTGAAGCCGTGCGCACAGTCTCGTAGGTGCGCTCGTGGGCACACCGAAACTGTCGTGGTGCTGCCGCCCGTCGTCCGACGGGCGGCAGCACCACGGTTCGGGACGGTCCGTCAGCTGACGCTGTCGGGTTGGGCGGAGAGCAGGATCTGGGTCCAGCCGGTGGCATCGACGGGGTCGTCGGCGTAGCCGTCGAGGTCGGCACCTGTGCCGTCGGTGGGGTTCGCGTCGAGGTAGTGGTAGAGGGCGCCGCCGGTGTGGCCGTACAGGACGCCGCCGCCGGGGGACAGCAGGTGGGTCATCGCGCCCCAGGTGGTGGCGCGCAGTTGGTAGCGACTCCAGTCACCGGCGCCGCGGATGCGGTAGCTGAGGAGTTCGCCGTCGGTGGTGGTGCCGGCGATCCAGCCGGGCGCGGTGGAGGTCAACGTGTTGAGGGTGAAGCCGGTGCCGATGGTCGTGTTGGCGGTGATGGCGGCAGCGGTGGGCTTGGTGGCGGTGAGGGTGTAGCGGTGCAGGACGCCGTCGGCGATGCCGTACAGGTAGGCGGAGCCGTCGTAGGCGAGGAGGTCGTGGGTCCAGCCGCCGCCGAGGTCGACGGGGGCCTGGAAGCCGAGGGAGGTGTTGTTGGTGATGATGTCGACGCGGTAGAGCCGGCCGGTGTCGGAGGTGACGAGCAGGGTGTTGAAGTCGAGGGTGGCCATGGCCTTCGGGGTGAAGCCGAGCGCGGCGCCGGACACGACGGTCCTGATGCGGTCGCCGGTGGCGGCGTCGATGGCGGTGTAGGTCAGGCGGCCGTCGGCGAGGACGCCGTAGACGGACGCGGTGCCGCTCACGGTGCCGCTGCCGGCGTTGGGGGGCGCGACGTAGCCGGAGATGTGCAAGGCGTCCTGGCCGCCGATGGCGGTGGCGGGGTCGATGTGGGAGCGGCGGGTCACCTTCTGGCTGTAGTTGCCCTCGATGGTGGTGATCGTGCCGTCGGAGTTCACCGATTCGACGATGCCCACGTGGCCGCCGGAGACGTCGGCGGGCGTGCCGTAGACGACGATGTCCCCGGGCTGCGGGTTGCCGCCGCCGTTGGAGCGGTACTTGAACAGGCCGTGGTCCACGCCCCACTTGCCCACTCCCCGGGCGACGTTGGTGTCGGGGACGGGCGAGACGCCTGCCTGGCCCCACACCCACCTGGCGAACGCAGCGCACCAGCCGAGGTTGCTGCAGTCGATGCCGTACTTGTCGCAGCCGGACGGTTCGGACACGCCGACCTCCGCCTGTGCGACGGCGACGATGCCGGGCCGGGTGGCGGCGGACGCGGCCGGCGCGGGGCCGAAGACCGCGAGGCCGGTGAGCGTCAGCACGACGGCCAACAGCGCGAGGACCCTTCGGGCGAAGCAGCCCGCGCCGGTGCCGGGTGAGTTCGTGGTCATGGGATTCGGGTTCCTTGTCTTGGAAAGGTGGTTCGGGACGGGGAAAAGGACGGCCGGAAAGGTTGGCGGCGGTCGGACCGGGTGAAGGCGTAGGGGTCGGTGACCTGCCTGACGCACCGACGGTGTGACCGGCCGTCACATCCGTTGTGGGCGTCGTCGGTGGCCGGTGGTGCCGCCTCGGGCAGGGCGAAGGAGCCCGGGGCGGGCATCGGGTGAGGAACTGTCGGCGAGCGCCGATGCCGCAAGGTTCTCACCGCGGCGAGGGGCATCGGTAGGCTTCCGCCGTCCGTCTCCGCTCCACACGCTCCACACGGCGCCCGTGCCGCGTGTGGAGCGTGTGGGGCAGTTCAGGGCTTGCCGAGAAGGAGGAAGATGGCCGGCCGCAGGGGCGAAGGTCGCAAAATCCCGTCACCGGTTCCGGACGACGTCCGGGACTGGACCGAAGCACTGCGGGGACTGAAGGACCTCAATCCCCGCTCCATCGCCGCGCACAGGGACAGGACCCGCCCGGACGTTCCGGGGGCTTCCAGCACCTGGGGCCGCATCCTCAACGGGACGACGCTGCCGTCGAAGGACCAGCTCGACGTTCTCGTCAGCTACCTGGGCTCCGTCCCCCGGCTCGCCTCCCAGCACCCTCCCGAGAAGCGCGAACACCTGAAAGCCGCCTGGCGGAAGGCTTCTGACTGCCTGTCGCGCGCGAGTCGCGCCGAGTCCTCGCGGCCGGCGCCCGAGGCACCGGCTCCGGAAGGGCCCGGGACGGCTCAACAGCCCCCTCCCGGCAGCGGGAGGAACCGCGGCCGGGAGGCCGTCGCGGATTTCCACGCCCCTTGGTGGGGAGTCAGGGCGGTCGTCAAAGGCCCTGCCTGGATGATCCTCGCCACCGTCGTCGTCGTGGCCGTCACCGTTGCCGCCGTGCTGCTACTCGGAACGGACAGGAACGGCCCCGGAAACACCCGCCCCGGCCAGGAGTCCGCGGACGGGCTGTCGCACGGCGGCGCCCCTCCTCCCGCTCCGGCCGGTTCCCCCACCGCGGGAGGGCCCTCCCGCGGTCCCGGCCCGGAGCCTGCCGTCGCGCCGGGTCCCACCGGTGAACAGTGCCGGGGGCCGGTACAGGGCTACACGCCCCACACCATGGTCGACGTCTGCTACCGGCGGGCGGGCGACGACGTCTACATGATCGCCTACATCCAGGCGGACCGGCCCGCGTCCGTCGATCTCTACCTGTGGCTCAAGGACGGAACCGGCAGCACCGTCCTGTACCCGGCGGACAAGGCCGTGGCCTGGACCGGCCTGGCGGTGCGCTCGACCCAGGTACGCGAGGAGACCCGGATCGCCGTGCGTCTGACCAAGGGCGCCCAGTACTTCGTCTGTTTCCAGGACTTTCCCGCCGGAAGCCCGGCCCCGAAGATCAGGAACAGCACCACCGGCCGACAGGTCGGCTTCACCTACTGACCGTCGGCCCAGGAGCTCCCGGGGAGGGCCTGGTGGTCGTGCAGGAGGGTGGGGAAGGCGCCGAGGGCGTCGAGGGCGACGGCGAGTTCGCCGACGACGAGGGGGTCCTCGAGGGAGCCGCGCAGGTGTTCCTCCAGGCGGCGCAGGCGGTAGCGGACGGTGTTGGGGTGGCAGTACAGCGCGGCGGCGGCGTCGGTGGCGGAGCCGTGGGCGCCCAGCCAGGCCCGGGCGGTGGCGAGCAGGGTGGTGCGGTCGTTGTCGGGCAGGCACAGCAGGCCGCCCAGGACGCGGTTGACGGCGCGCCGGGTGCTGTCGAGGTTGGCCAGGACCAGGTCGGTGAGCGGGGTGTCGTCGAGTTGGCGCAGGCCGGCCCGGCCGGGCGGCAGGGAGTCCAGGGCGACCTGGGCGTAGCGCAGGCAGCGGCGGGTGTGGTCGAGGGAGCGGTAGAGCGGGCTGAGTCCGACCCGGCCGGTCGCGGTGGCCCGCAGGGCGTCGAGGACGGGGGCCTCCTGCGCGTGGGCGGGCAGGGACAGGATGCCGATCTCGCAGCCCGACCGGGCGCGCCAGGCGGTGCCGGTGTCGAGGGCGTGCAGGCGGTGCTGGAGTCCGGGCAGTGGCGGCTCGCCGGGGCTGGTGGTCTCGGCGACGGCGACGAGGAACCGGCCCTGCGGGGGGAAGCCCAGCAGGCGGGCGGTCTCCCACACCTCCTCGCCGTCGGTGCCTGGCCCGTCGAGCAGGGCGGCGACGAGGGCGGAGCGCCGCCGGTCGGCCTCCACCATCCGTTCGGCGGCGGCTTCCCGGTAGGAGTCGGTGAGCGCGGTCGAGTAGGCGTCGGCCAGGACCCAGATCCGGGAGGCGGCGGCCAGCAGGGCCTGGGTGGCGTCCTCGCCGAAGGTGCGGGACTCGGCGAGGAGTTGCTCCCAGAAGAACGCGAAGCCGAGCCGGTAGACCCGCAGCACGTCCGCGAGCGGCGCGCCCTGCAGGGCGCGGGTGCGGCCCGTCGCGGTGGGGGCCGACACGTCGTAGGGGGCCGCGCCGCGGTCCGCGAGGTGGGTGAGGAGGAAGACGGCGCTTCCGCGCAGTCCGGTGCAGAGCGCCTCCCGGCTGACCGTGGGGCCCCGGTAGAAGGGGATCTCCCGGACGGTCAGGTCGGCCATCGCCGCGACGATGTCCTCCAGCCGTGCTTCGAGGGCCTGTACCACCCCGGTGAGCGGGGACTGTGTTGTCGTCGTTGCGCCGTGCACGGCCCGAGCCTAGGCCACCGGGGCCGGCCGGCCGGGTGGAACGGGGAGGGCCGCCGGTCCGGCGGCGGGCCGTTGTCCGCGGGGACAGCGAACACTGTCCGCGCCGCCATGGGCCCGCGGCCCCGGACCGGGCGAGGATCGACACCTGCGGAGGACACCGCCGCGAAGGACAAGGACACGGGAGCCATGGGGAACCTCGCCACCAACCTCCAGGACACCGCCGGGCAGTACCCGCTGCGCCCGGCGCTGCGGTCGGACGGCGAACTGCTGTCCTACGCCGACCTGGACGAGTTCTCCGGCCGGGTGGCCGGCGGGCTGCGCGCCCACGGCGTCCGGGCGGGCGACCGGGTGGCGCTGGCGCTCGCGCCGGGCACCGCGCTGCCCGTCCTGCTCTACGGGGTGCTGCGGCTGGGCGCGGTGGCGGTCCTGCTGCCCGGCGGGCGGGCCGGCACCGGGGCGCACGGGGCCGAGGTGCTCTTCGCCACGGGCCGCGGGGAAGGTCAGGAGGAGGACGGGGACGTGGCGGTGCGGATCGCCGTCGGCCCGGACTTCCTGGACCAGCTGGCGTTCTGGCCGCTGCGCGCGGAGGTCGTCTACCGCGCCGACGACGACCCCGCCGTCCTGCACCACGCCACCGGACCGGGCGCGCCAGTGGCGCACGACCACGGCACGCTGCGCGCCCGGGCCTACGCCGACGCCACCGCCGGAGCCGGGATCGAACCGGGCGACGTGGTGCGCGGCTGCTGCCCGCCCGAGGCCGCCGCGGGCGGGCCGTGCGGCCTGCACGCCACCGTCCTGGCGGGGGCGTGCCTGGTCCTGGACGGGCCCACCGCCCGGCCGTGCCCGTGCTCCGCCCGGGAACGCTGACCGCCCGGTACGTCCTGCGGCCCTCCGGAAGGCGCGCCGCCCGGACAGGCGGTTTCCTGGAGGGGGACCGGAAACCGGGGGAACCCACGAGCGGACGCCGTACCGTGGCGTCCACCCTGTTCGACTGCTGTCCGACTGCGGAAGGTGAGTGCCGTGAACGCTGCCGACAACCCGGGGACCGGGCCCGACGGAGTGGAGCCGGGCGTCGGCGCGCCGCCCTCGGGGCCGCCGTCGTTCGCCCCCTACCACCACCCGGCGGCCGGCTGGGGCGCGGCGAAGAGCGTCACGAAGTTCCTGGCCCGGGAGGGCGAATGGGTGGACGGGCCGCGCGCGATCCTGAAGATGAACCACGAGAACGGGGGCTTCGACTGCCCCGGGTGCGCCTGGCCGGACGACATCAAGGGCCTCAAGCTCGACCTGTGCGAGAACGGCATCAAGCACGTCACCTGGGAGATGACCCGCAAGCGCGTCGACCGCGCCTTCTTCGCGGCCCACACCGTCACCGAACTGGAGCGGTGGAGCGACTTCGCGCTGGAGGACCAGGGCCGACTCACCGAGCCGATGGCCTACGACCCCGGCACCGACCACTACGTCCCGATCTCCTGGAAGGACGCCTTCGAACTGGTCGGACAGGCCCTGCGGGAACTGGACGACCCGAACCAGGGCGCGTTCTACACCTCCGGCCGGCTCGGCAACGAGGCCACGTTCCTCTACCAGTTGATGGCCCGTGAGCTGGGCACCAACAACCTGCCCGACTGCTCGAACATGTGCCACGAGGCCAGCGGCCGCGCCATGCAGGCCGCCCTGGGCACCGGCAAGGGCACCGTCGACCTCAAGGACTGGGAGAGCGCCGACGCCCTGTTCATCCTCGGCGTCAACGCCGCCTCCAACGCCCCGCGGATGCTCACCGCCCTCGCCGAGGCGCACAAGCGCGGCGCGCAGATCGTCCACGTCAACCCGCTGGTCGAGGCCGCCGCCCGCCGCACGATCATCCCGCACGACTTCGTCGACATGGCGCTCAACAAGGCGACCGCGACCAGCACCCTGAACGTCCAGCCGCGGATCGGCGGCGACATGGCCCTGCTGCGCGGCATGGCCAAGGCGGTCCTGGAGCAGTCGGCGCACGACCCGAAGGCGCTGGACGAACTGTTCATCGAGCGGCACACCACCGGATTCGCCGAGTACCGGGACCTGGTGGAGAAGACCCCGTGGGAGGAGATCGAGCGGCAGAGCGGGGTCGACCGCGAGCAGATCCTGCGCGCCGCCCGGGTGTACCGGGACGCCGACCGCAGCATCATCAGCTGGTGCCTGGGCGTCACCCAGCACGAGCACGGCGTGGACACCGTCCGCGAGATCGTCAACCTCCTGCTGCTGCGCGGCAACCTGGGCCGCGAGGGCGCGGGGCCGTCGCCGGTGCGCGGGCACTCCAACGTCCAGGGCAACCGCACCTGCGGCATCGACCACCGCCCCGCCCCCGAGTTCCTCGACCGGCTCGCCGAGGTCTGCGGGATCGACCCGCCGCGCGCGCACGGCAAGGACACCGTCGCCACCATCGAGGCGATGAACCGCGGCGAGGTCAAGGTGTTCGTCGGCATGGGCGGCAACTTCGCCCTCGCCGCCCCCGACACCGCCTACACCTACGCGGGCCTGCGCACCTGCGAACTGACCGTGCACGTCTCCACCAAGCTGAACCGCAGCCACCTGGTGCACGGCCGCCGCGCCCTGATCCTGCCCTGCCTGGGCCGCACCGAGAAGGACGCGCAGCGCGGCGGCGAGCAGCAGACCTCGGTCGAGGACTCGATGAGCATGGTCCACCTCTCCAAGGGCATGAAGCGCCCCGCCTCCCCGCACCTGCTCTCCGAACCGGCGATCATCGCCGGCCTGGCCGCCGCCGCGCTGCCGGACAGCGCCACCCCCTGGCAGTGGTACGTCGAGGACTACGACCGCATCCGCGACACCATGGCGAAGGTCCTGGACGGCTTCGAGGACTTCAACCGCCGGGTGCGCCTGCCGCTGGGCTTCCGGATCAAGCAGCCCGCCCGCGAACTCGTCTTCCTCACCCCCTCCGGCAAGGCCGAGTTCTCCGCCGCCCCGCTGCCCGACGTCGTCCCCGCCCCCGGCACCCTGGCCCTGGGCACGATGCGCTCCCACGACCAGTGGAACACCACCATCTACTCCGACGACGACCGCTACCGGGGCGTCAAGAACCTGCGCACCCTGGTCTTCATGAACCCCGACGACATGCGCGAACGCGGCGTCGCCCGGTTCGACCCGGTCGACATCACCGCCACCGCCCGCGACGGCTCCACCCGCTCCCTCAACGGCTACCTCGCCGTCCCCTACGACATCCCGCGCGGCTGCGCGGCCGGCTACATGCCGGAGATGAACGTGCTGTGCGCGATCGGCGACTACTCCACCCAGAGCGACCAGCCGATCATGAAGCACCTCAAGGTCACCGTCGAACCCGCCCGGCAGCCCGGCCACTGACCGTCACCCGCCGCACGGGAGGAGCAGCAGAAATTCCGCGCCGGCCCGGGCCGGCGGTTCGGGCCGCTCCGCAGGCGTCCGCAGGCCGGCCCGGGGCGGTGGTGCGGCCGGACGAGCGGCTGTCGTGGGGGCGGACGGTCGGGCTCGGGGCGCAGCACGTGGTGGCGATGTTCGGGGCGACGTTCGTGGCCCCGGCAGAAGCATGATGAGACCGAAGCCCGAGAGTAACTCGCCGCCTTGGGAAAACCTGGGCACCGCACCACGCACCCTCATCCACCAAGGCAGCCCCCGCACACGCGGGGAGAACGACCTCGACCTTGACGCCGGGGCCGCCAACATCCGCCGCACGCTCCAGCGCCCCCACAGCGGCGGCTTCACCACCCGGCCGACCAAGACCATCCACTCGGAACGCCGCCTCACCCTCCAGTCCGCCTGCCTCGCCTCACTCCACGCGCACCGTGACCGGCAAGCCCGCGAGAAGCAACAAGCCGGCGCAGAGTGGGCGGACAACGGCCTCGTCTTCACCCGCCCGGACGGCTACCCCATCGAACCCGCCACCCTCACCTGCAACTTCAACGCACACCCCCGCCGCGCCCACCTCCAGGCGATCCGGTTGCACAACCTGAGGCACTCGACCGCAACCCTCCTCCTGGAACAGGGCGTCGAACTCGTCGTCACCATGGAGCTGTTGGGTCACGCCCACATCGGCGTCACAGCGACGGTGTACGCCCACGTCCACCTCCGCCTCCAGCGCGACGCCATCGACCTCCTCGGCCGCACCCTCCACAAGCCCTCGGAGGCCACCAGTCAGACCGACGGCGACGGCGACCCACCGCTTTGTGCAGCACCCGTCCGCTGACGTTGCCGTCAACTACTGCCGTCAGACACACCAGAGGCCCCACCGGAAACACAACCGGCGGGGCCTCTTGGCGCCTTCAGGGGAAGCCATTAACGTCTCGTGCGCGCTAATTCGATGCAGACAACTCTAGCAAATTTCAGGCGCTGCCGAGACTTTCACTTTCACCCGGTGGAGGTATTCTATATCGAGCACAAAAGGGTGACTACGAGTCGTAATCGACTCGCTGCCCATTCGTTTCCCCACAAACCCATTGAATACTCTCGGGGCGATCGCCTGTACCAGTTCGACAGAATTCCTCCAAAGCCCCGCGCACTTGCGAAACAGGCAGAGTACTCCCAGGGGCATAGAAGAGCGGAAATCCAGGATCAGACACGACGCGCGGATCAAAAGCTGGCGGCGCCGGGTTGTCGGACACCCAGACATAGTCTGAAATCCCATTCGCTTCAACGGCGCGCTCTTCCCCGACAAACCAAGTAAGTCCGCCGTAACCCGTCGAGGAGTTCACCGAGACGTACAGATAGTTATCTGGCCACCAAGTGCGAGTGTCTGCAGTGTGGCGCCCATCAGCAAACATGAAGCATGCCTGCTCGCCAGGGCTGATCCATGGCGATCCAGCATCTTCAGGCTTGAGGTTTTCGATGACCTCAGTGATCAGCTCCGACATCTCCGACCATGTTTCGGCATAGTAATACCTACCGTGAATCACGGCGTTAAGGATCACGGTTAACCCACTCCCCGCAATACGATGGGACTTCCTGACCCTGGATACCATACCGTCATGGTCGAGCCGCGAGGGAGGATAGCGGGCACCGCCGCCTGGCAGCCTAGGGGCAGCCCACATACATAGTTTTGATTGATGACCACACTGGCGTCGGTCACTCCATTTTCTCGCATCCACACTGCATATTGCGCCTCAACGTGGTCAGCCGACGCATATCTCGCCTTAGCGGGCAGATTTCGAATATTAGGGGAGTCGGCAAGATAACTCTGCGCCCTATCTGCCAGACTGCCGCCGCCGCTCGTGATCTCAGGCCCGATCGGATTCCCGCTCGCATCAAATATTTGTCCCGTGGTGATGCGCCTGCCCGAGAGAGAATTAGCAGCGTCACTAACGAATCCCGGCTCACCACATCCCGGGCCGGTGTTATGCACTAGGACCGGCGTATTTCCAGCGAGCACATAGTACGTGTGGAGGTCTGCGACGGTGAGGTTGCGCGCGGTCCGGGGTTGTGTGGTGTAGCTGTAGACGGTGTTGACGGTCAGTTCGGTGCCGTCGGGGGTGCGGACGTGGTCGCCGGGCTTGAGGTCGCCGGCATCGGTCCAGCGGCTGGTGGTGGCGTTCCAGTAGGGGTGGTGGGTGGTGGAGGTGATCTCGCTGGGCGGGGCGCGGGGGTCTGCGTCGTTGGTGAGGGTGAGGTCGGTGAATTCCGTGTCGTCGTGGCCGATGATCGTGTCGGTGACGGGTTCTGCCTGGGTGGTGCCTGTCTGCGGGTCGGTGGCGGTTACCTGGTCGCCCTGGGCGATCTGTTCGATGGGCTTGGTGGTGCCGTCGGCGAGGAGGACGGTGACGCCGGCCGGGAAACTGTTGCAAGGTCCGGTGGCGGCGCGGCCTGCTGCCTCGAGTCCTTCCTCGGCTTCCATGCCCAGGAGTTTGCGGACCGCCGGCTTGGCGAGGGAGCTTGCGCCCTCGCTCGCTGCGCTGACAGCCGCCCCGGTGATTTCACCAACGACCATGTCGTTGGTGATGCCGTCGACGGAGTGGTCGGCATCTGGGGTGAGGATATTGGTGGTCAGTGCCCCTGCCTCGCCGGCCACAGCCCCGCAGGCCGCAGCACCGGCGATGACGGTGATTCCTCCCGTTGCAGGTGCGGCGAATCCAGCTCCGATGAAGCATGTGCTGAAGACCGCTCCCTCTACCAGCGCTCCGAGGATGGCGCCGCCGTTCTTCTTGGTCCAGTCCCAGGCCTGGCCCCAGATGCCCTTCTCTTTCTTGGTCTGGGATGACCCGTTGCCGTTGCTCTGCGTGGTGGCCTGGACGACGGCGGCGAAGACGGCGTCACCGACGCGCTTGTCCTCCCAGAAACCGGGGCCGCTGGTCTGCTCGACGCACGACATGGTGACGCAGAAGGCGGCGGGGCGGGCGACGTAGGTGTCGCCGTCGGCCAGGGCGTTGGTGATGAGTCCGCTGGGGTCGGAGCTGTTGACGGGGTCGTTGTCGCTGTAGGCGTAGCCGTTCCACTGCTGGGGGTTGCCGGCGTCGAGGAGTGGGTCGGGGTTGAGGAAGCGGCCGGTGGTGGGTTGGTATTCGCGGGCGCCGAGGTTGGTGAGTCCGGTGGTGTCGTCCTTGGTGCCGCCGACGAAGCCCTTGTCGCCGGCCCAGGTGTTGGGGGCGGGCTGGGTGCCGCGGGGGTTGCCGAAGGGGTCGGTGGGGCGGCGGGTGGTGGTCTGGGCGGCGTCGACGTTGATCTGGACGTTGGCGGTGCCGTGGGGGTCGGAGGCCTGGTAGGCGAGGGCGCTTGCGCCGGTGGGTCCGGTGGTGCGGGCGATGCTGATGCCGCCGGGGGCGCTGTAGTAGCGGGTGTCGGTGAGGGAGTTGGCGGCGGTGTCGAGGGTGACCTCGTCGCTGCCGAGGTTGAGGGTGGTCTTGCCGGGGTTGCGGCGGATGAGCTGGTTGCCGTCGGCGTCGTAGAGGTAGCTGGTGGCCTGGGCCTGGCCGGTCTTGGTGACGGAGGCGAGCTTGTCCTCGCCGTTCCAGGCGAGGGTGGTGGTTCCGGACGTCTCGGTGACCGCGGTGGTGTTGCCGAGCTGGTCGTACTGGTAGCTGGTGACCTGGGTCCCGGTGGGTCCGGTGGTGCTGCTGGTGAGCAGGGCGTGCGGGCCGCCGGTGCCGCCGCCGGTGTTGGGGGCGCCGGTGGCGGTGTTGACCGATCCGGCGGGGCCGAAGGTCTGGGTGGTGGTGGTGTCCTTGGTGGTGTTGCCGGTGGTGTCGTGCTGGACGAGGGTGGTGCGGTTGCCGGTGCTGTCGTAGCCGTAGCTCTGCCAGTACGGGGAGGGGCCGCCGACGGAGAGCTTGGCGGGGCTGCCGGTGCTGGCGGGGCCGTTGGCGTTGGCGCAGGCGCCGAGTGCGGGGACGGACTGGGAGGAGCCGCTGTTGTGGACGGTGCCGGAGGTGTCGGTCCAGGTGCCGCTGGTGGTGCTGGTGGAGCCCGCGGTGTCGGTCCAGGCCTGGGTGAGGCGCCCGAGGTGGTCGTAGGTGAAGCACTGGGCGTCGGTGGCGGTGCCGTTCTGGACGTCGGTGACCGAGGTGACGTCGCCGGCCTGGTTGTAGGTGTAGTCGGTCTTGTCGAGCTGGGTGGAGACGACCTGGGTTCCGGCGTCGCCGGTGGTCGTGCGGACCGGGCGGCCGAAGGCGTCGTACTGCACGTCGTAGACGTAGTAGGTGTCGCTGTAGGACTTCTGCAGGACGCCGGAGATGTTGTAGGTGTACATGACGCTCTCGGCGGGCGCCGCGCCGATGGCCGGCAGGTCGGTCTGCTTGAGCGTGCCGAGGACCGGGTTGTACGTCAGGCCGGTGGTGTAGGTACCGGCGAGCTTGCCTTCGCTGGCGGGGATCGTCACCGAGGTGCCGGTGGGCCGGTAGCCGGCGTCGTAGCCGGTGACGGCCTGGGTGTAGGCCGAGCCGCCGGCGCCCCCGACGTAGCGGGTGGAGGAGGTGGGCTTGCCCTTTCCGCCCGGCAGGGTGTCGTACGTCCAGCCGGCGAGCTGGTTGGCCGGGGCGATGCTGCCCTGGTAGAGGCCGGTCTTGCGGCCGATCAGGTCGTAGCTGACGACGAGGGTGTTGCCCTTGCCGTCGGTGGTGGAGACGGCGCGCGAGTTGACGTCGTAGGCGGTGGTGGTGGTGCCGGTGTCGGGGTCGGTGACGGTGGTCTGGCGGCCGCGCAGGTCGTAGCCGTAGCTCCAGGTGTTCCCGGCGGCGTCCTTGCGGGTGGCGGGCCGGTTGGCGGCGTCGTAGGTGTAGGTGGTGACGGTCGCGTCGGCCGGGTTGCCGGTGGGGGTGGCGGTGCGGTACTGCCACAGGGCGCTGACCTGGTTGCGGCCGTCGGTGAAGGTGCTGGTCGGGTATTTGCCGTTGGGCGGGGTGACGTCGGTGCGGTCGGCGCCGGGGTAGGCGGTGGTGGTGGCCCACTGCTGCTGTCCGTAGGAGACGAACGCGGAGCGGGTGGTCCGGCCGATGCCGTCGAAGGTGACCCAGGTCTGGGCGGGCACCTGGGAGTCCTGCGGCAGGTAGACGGTGCTGTTGGGCGCGGTGGTCTTCTCGTAGTACGGGCTGGCGGTCTTGACGGGCCAGCCGTGCGAGTCGTAGACGGTGTCGGTGATCAGCCGCCCGGAGTAGGTGTCGCTGGTGCGCTGGACCTGGCGCAGGCGGCCGAGGCCGTCGTACAGCTCGTTCTTGTACGCGTAGCCGCCGGCTTCCTTGAGCCACTGGGAGGTGACGACGGAGGGGCCGGTGGTGCCGTTGACCGCGTAGGAGAACTTCTGGCTGGGGGTGAGGTTGGTCGCGCGCTCCGGTGACCAGGCGGCGGTCAGGCGGCCGAGGCCGTCGTACTGCTGGGTGGTGGCGCGGCCGTTGGCGTCGGTGGAGACCAGAGCTTCGGCGCGGCCCGGGTCCTGGGTGAGGGTGGTGGTCCAGCCGGTGGGCGTGGTCTGGGTGACGGTGGTGGCGATGGCGCCGGTGGCCGGGGTGTAGGCGGTGCGGGTGGTGGCGGGGGTGAGGTTGGGCGCGGTGAGCTGGTTGCCCGCGGCGTCGTAGGTGGCGCCGTTGGCCTCGCTGACGCTGGTAAGCCGGCCGTAGGCGTCGAAGGTGGAGGCGGCGGTGTGGACGTAGACGGGGTTGCCGCCGGTGTCGTAGTGGTCCAGGGTCAGGGCGCTGGTGGACTCGGCGAGGTCGCCGGCCTGGCCGTAGGGCTTGCCGTCGTAGAGGGTGCGGGCGGAGGAGACGGTGTTGGCCGAGGTCACGGGGGTGCCGCAGGCGCCCTTGGTGACCGTCCGCTCGGCGAGGATGTTCAGCATCATCGGGTTGGTGCCGGTGGCGTAGCCGTTGGTGCTGCACAGTTCGGCGCCGGGGGTGCCGTCGCCCTTGTCGTCGCTGCTGAGGGGGCGGTTGGCGTGCGCGGGGTCGCTGGTGCTGACGGTGGTGTTGGTGCGCCAGGTCCCGTCGGAGAGCTTGGACTTGGAGGTGGTGGTGACCTGGGAGGCGGGGTAGCGGGCGACCAGGGCCGGCATGCCGCCGCTCTGGGCGTGGGTGGCGGTGACCTGCTGGCCGCCGGCGACGGAGCCGTTGGCGGAGATGACGGTGCCGCCGGCCTGGTCGTAGGTCTGGGTGGCGAAGCTGGAGCCGGCCAGCCACGGGCTGTCGGTGAGGGCCGGGCCGCCGAGCGGGTTGGCGACCTGGACGCTGCGGGTGGAGCCGTCGGCCTTGACGTCGCCGTCCATGCCGCGCAGGTAGGTCGCGGTCTGCTGGGTCCTGGGGGCCTCGCCCGGGTAGGCGCTGCCGGTGGTGCTGGTGACGGACTGGTAGCCGCGGAAGCCGTCCCAGGTGCGGGTCTTGGCGTCGGTGAACTCGGCGTCGTTGCGGTGCCAGGCGGCGTCGCCGTTGTAGGTGTAGTTGGTGGCCTTGATCAGGGTGGTGCCGCTGATCGCGTCCTGTTCGGTGACGGCGCTGATCAGGTACTTGTTGAACCAGTCGTCGACCGGGTCCGGGGAGCTGGATCCGGGCAGGTACCACTTGACGGGGGCGCAGGCGAGGGTGTTGCCGTCCGCCGCGGCGGGCATGGTGCCGGCCAGGCGCGAGCAGGCGGGGTGCGCGGCGTCGGAGGAGGTGGTGTAGACGACGTTGATCTGGCCGCCGGTCTCCGTGGTGACCTGCTGGAGGCGGGGCCGGTTGAACGGGGTGACGGTGACCTTGGTGCCGTCCTTGAGGGTGAGGTCCCCGTCCACCCGGTTCGGCTTCATCACCGCCGTGAAGGTGACGGGCGGCATGGTGACCGCGGTCTGCCCGTTGGTGCCGGTGCGCTGGATCGAGTCGAGCCACAGCGACTTGGCGTTGCCGTCGCCCGGGTCCTTGAAGGAATGGGTGAGCGTCCAGGTGTCGACGGTGCGGTAGGCGCCGGAGACCAGGACCTGGGTGGTGAGGGAGGCGAGGCGCTTGGTGGTGAAGAACGTCGGGCCGGCCCGGGTGCAGGTGCCGGTGGAGGCGCAGACCTGGTCGAGCGGGGTGTCCGGCCAGTACGAGGCGTTCGCGGTCGTGCGCTGTGCCTCGGTGCAGGTGATCGAGCCGGACGGGACGCAGCGTTCCGCGGCGGTGAAGGTGATGAGGGCAGCGGCCTTGGCCGCGCCCTTGGCGGTGACCTGCTCGCTCAGGCGCTGGCCGTAGGCGATCTGGGTGAGGTAGCCGGCGCGGGTGTAGTCGGTCAGGGTGCCGCTGCCGCTGTTCTGGCCGGCGCCTCGGCTGTAGTAGTTGGTCTCCTGGGCGTAGGTGTAGGTGATCAGGTTGCCGTGGACGTCGACGGCGTAGTCGAGGTTCCAGCGCCAGCCCATCGTGCACCAGGAGCCGGTGGCGGTGGAGGAGTTGTAGCAGGGGTCGCCGCTCTTGGGCGAGTACACCGGTTCCTTGAAGGCGGAGTTGCTCGCCGGGTCGGTGCCGTCGCCGCCGGGCAGGTGGTTGCGGCCGAAGTAGAACTGCGTGCCGTCGGTCGTGGTGATCCGCCAGTGCTCGCCGTTCTGCAGGCCGTTGGGCGCGCCGGTGAGCTGTTCGATCTTCGTGCCGTCGTCGCTCTGCAGGTGCCAGACGCCGGTGGTGTCGTCGCGCACCAGGGTGCCGGAGTGGCCGGCCAGCGAGAGGGTGGCGTTCTGCCCGCCCCAGCACATGTCCGAGGAGTTCGCGATGCCGGCCGTGTTGCAGGACTTGTAGCCGCGCTCGATGAACCCGGCCTCGTAGCCCCAGCCCTCGCCGAGCCAGGAGGACTGGGAGTTCTGCGCGGAGGTCTTCCCGTCGACGGCGGACGAGTCGTACCCGAGGCCCACGGAGGGGGCGGTCCCGCCGAGCGAGGGAGGCGTCTGGATCGGGTACGAGTAGGTGAAGTTGCCGACGTTGGAGCCGGCGCCCCAGGCCGCGGAGGGCGACAGCGAGGTCGCCGAGAAGCTGCCGCCCGAGCCGGACGCGCCGGCGGTCGCGGCGAGCACCGTGGGCGCGGCCTTGGCGGGCGCCGCCGTGGTGAGGCCGGCCTGGACGACGCCGGAGGCGGTGCCCGAGCCGAGGGAGCTCTTGGTGGGCGGGGCGGTGCCCTCGGTGGCGGCGGGCAGAATGACCTCGGCCGTCAGCAGTCCGGAGCGCAGGTCGACGGAGCTCTGCACGGGGGTCTGCTGCTGGCACTCGGGCCTGTCGGGCGTCTCCAGGGCGCAGGCGGGCAGGGCGACGAGTCGCGCGCGGTCCGCCCAGGTCTGGGCGCCGATGCCCTTCAGGTCGAGGGACACCTTCGTGGTCCGACCGGAGGGCGGGGTGTCCGGCTCGGTGTCGGTGAGTGCGATCAGCGGGCTGTCGAGGTGTGCGGCACGGCTCTTGGCCTGGTCCACGAGCTCGACGCGGATCCGGTGGGCGCCGCTCTTGGCGTCCTTCGCCGCGCCGATGACGACGGGGAGGGAGCCCGCGCGGAGGGCCGCGCCGTCGGAGGCGGGGGCGGCGCCGCCGGTGGCCTTGCGGGCGGCGGCGGCCTCCGCGGAGTCGAAGCCGAGGGTGACGTCCGCGCTGCCCGGAGCGGGCACGGATGCCGGTCCGCCGGGTGTCCAGTCGGCCGGTTCCGGCTCCAGGGGGCCGGGCAGGCGGCCCGGGACGAGGTTCTCGCCGTCGACGGACTTGGTCTGGCTGCCCAGCGGGGTGTTGGGCGGCGTCCAGATGGTGTCGCGTGCCCGCTTCGCGGCCAGTGCCTCGGCGGACGGCACCGCCGCCATGGACATCATGACCGCGAGCGCGGCCGCTGTCCCCAGCACGCGGTGCCGGCCCCACAGCCATCGTCCCAACGGCGTGCGCGTACGCCAAGCCCCCACAGCCCACTCCCCAAGCGCGGTTCAACGCGTCGTCAAGTTCGGACCGCCTCCCTCGCGATCCGAAACGCAACGGACCCTAGACGAACGATGATCGACTCCGACAGCCCCAACCGGCTCAAATCCACGAGGCTTTGTACTTCCTTGACCAAGTGGACGAGACCAATTCGGACATGCCCGCACAGCCCCGCCAACCGGCTTGACCCTCCGTAGGTCGGCCACGCATCGTTCCCACTCGAACGCCCGCCCGGTAGGGCGGGCCGACAGGGAGGGAACCCGAACCACCACATGTCCCACATACCGCGCACACCGCATTCTCGGACCCGGAGGCCCGGTTCCGGGACGCTCGCGGCTCGCGCCGTCTCACTCTCCGCAGCAACCGCCCTGACCGTCGGCATGCTGATCGCCCCCGCCGCACAGGCCGCCGACAGCACCGCCCCCGTGCCACTGCGCACCGACCTGCCCGTCCAGGGCACTCCCCCGGCGCTGTCCACCGAGGCCCAGGCCATCGTCGACGCGCGCGCCAAGGCGAAGTCGACCAACCAGCCGGTGGTCGTCGAGGCGATGACCACCGAGACCTCCAGGACGCTCGCCAACCCCGACGGCACCCTGTCGACCACCGACAACGCGCTGCCCACGCGGCTGAAGCAGGGCTCCGGCTGGGCCGACCTGGACCCGACCCTGCACGTCAACGCCGACGGCTCGCTCAGCCCCGCGGTCTCCCGGCTGGGCCTGAAGCTGTCCGGCGGCGGCAGCGGGGCGATGGCCGTCCTGACCACGGACGACAGCAAGCACCTGTCCGTCGGCGCGCCCTTCGCCCTGCCCAAGCCCACGGTCTCCGGCGCGACCGCGACCTACGCGAACGTCCTCGCCGACGTGGACCTCCAGGTCACCGCGCTGCCCCAGGGCGGCTGGCGCGACGTCATCATCGTCAAGACCGCGGCGGCCGCGGCCGATCCGGCGCTGCGGACGCTGCACTTCCCGCTCTCGGGCAACGGCCTGACCGCCTCCACCGACGCGGCCGGCAACCTCTCCTTCAAGGACTCCGCCGGCAAGGTCCGTCTGCACGGCCCCACTCCCTTCCAGTGGGACTCCTCCCTGCCCGCCTCCCCCACCCGTGGCGGCACCGCAGTGAACACCAGGTCCATGCTCGCGGCGCCCCAGGACAGCGGCACACCGGCCGGCGGATCCACCCCCATCGCTCCCGGGGAGGGGCCAAGGTCGCTCCGATCGCCACCCAACTCACCGCCACCTCACTCGACCTGACGGTGGGTGAGGACATCATCGGCAAGGGCACCGGCCCCTGGTACATCGACCCGAGCGTCAACGCGGACAGCGGCACGACCCTGTCCGCACAGGCTCAGGAGAACCACCCGGACACCACCGGCATCAACATGAGCAACCCCGACCCGGCCACCGGCTACTGCGGCTACGACAACTGCACCGGCTACGGCCGCTACCGGGTCTACTACCAGATCGGCATCAACCCGATCCTCGGCACCAAGCCCACGGGCGCGCCGCAGCCCCCGACCATCTACGGCTCGACGTTCTACGGCCAGGCGACCGCCGCCTCCAATCCCGGCGCCTCGTCCCCGCTCGGCCTCTACTCGGTGTCCGGCACCATCTCGACCGATACCACGTGGGGGAACCAGCCCTGCAACGGCAGCCTGTCGGGCTGCTCCAAGGTCGGCGACTCGTTCTCGATCACCGGCACCGGACCGATCAGCTACGACGTGACCAGCACGATGCGCCAAGCCGTCTCCGGCAACTGGGGCAACTGGACCGTCGCCATCATCCCGGACAGCGAGACCAACCCCGCCTACCGGCACCGCCTGTCCAACAACCCGCACATCACGACCACGTACGACATCACACCGAGCATCTGGGGCGCTCACACGGCGCCCACCCCCGGCTTCGCGAACACCAACACCCCCTACAGCTGCACCACCGGCGGAGCGCACCCGTGGGACAACCCCGCGTGGGTCGGCGCCAACCAGAACGTCTCCCTGGTCACGTCCAGCTGGTCACCCGCCAACCTCAACCTGCACACCGTCTTCCGCATCTGGGACGACAACAACAGCAGTTGGGGCCAAGTACTGGACTCGGGGTGGACCGGAAGCTGGAACCCGAACGGCGTCAGCGTGGGAATCGGCTCACTGACCGACGGCCACCAGTACGGCTGGACCGCCAACGCCTTCGACTACGCCTCACCCGACACCGGCCTGGGCTCCAGCGAGACCCCGTGGTGCTACTTCCGGGTCGACAAGACCCCGCCCGGCATCAGCGTGGCCTCCGCCGACTGGCCGCCCTCCGGGACCCCGAACAACAACCCGGCCCACTTCGCCGGTGACACCACCGGCGGCGCCTTCACCGTCACCGGCACCGACCCCGCCCCGGCCACCGGAAGCGCCTCCGGCATCGGCTGCTTCCGGTGGACCGCTGACCCCGCCCAGGCCGCCGTGACCGGCTGGCACTGCACCGACGGCCAGGGTGCGGGCATCGTCCCCGCCACCCAGGTCGCCGGCACCAACAACTACACCGGCTCCTTCTCCTACGTCCCCGGACTGAGCCGCTGGGGCACCAACATCGTCTACGTCCAGGCCCAGGACAACGCCGGGAACTACACCCAGCCGGTCGCGTACAGCTTCTACGCCCCCTGGAACAAGGACAGCAAGCCCCTGTTCGGCGACACCACCGGCGACGCCCGCCCCGACCTCCTGACGCCGGACGCCGCCGGCAATCTGCGCATGGTCAACGCCAAGAACGACCCGGCAGGCTCGCCCGCCGCGGCCGGGATCAGCGCTCCCTTCGGACAGGACCCCGGCTACCCGGGAACCACCTGGAAGGACTACCAGATCACCCACCGCGGCAGCCTGGGAACCAGTGGCACCGTCGACGACGTGATCGTCCACAGCGTCAAACCCGGCTCCGACCTGGCCGCCTCGCTCTTCAAGGCCACCAACGACGGCGCCGGCCACTTCGACGGCACGCAGTCGGCCCTGACCAAACCCAGCACCTGCAAGAACGCGGCGAAGACCACCATCGCCTGCCCCGCCGGCTACACCGCCGGAGACTGGTCGAACACCAGCCAGGTTCTCGCCTTCGGCACCCCGACCGGCGAGGGCCCCGGCCCCAAGCCGGGCAACCCCTCCGCCACCGTGATGGCCACCCAGACCACGCTGCTGGCCGTCGAGAACGGCAGCCTCTGGCTCTACACCCCGAACTTCGGCGGAGACCTCGCCTACGCACAGCAGCTCTCCACCAGCACCAACTGGAACAGCTACGACCTGATCGCCCCAGGCCAGGCCAGCGGACAGAGCACCACCGCCACCGCCGGCGGCACCACCTACACCCGCACGATCCCCACCCTGTGGGCGAGGAGCAAGGCCGACGGAAGCCTCCACTCCTACAGCGTCACCCGCAAGGCGGACGGCACCCCCGACTACTCCGCCCTCGCCGATCCCGCCGCCGGAACCATCACCGGCGCACCGTCCGCCACCACCGGCGCCTACCCCACCGTCTCCTCCGACGGCGACCTCACCGGCGACGGCATCCCCGACCTGTGGGCGCTCGACACCACCGGCAAGCTCGTCGTGTGGACCGGCACCGGCACCCCGGGCAACGTCACCGGCTTCAACTCCGTGATCCCGCTGGCCGACCTGCGCACCCCGACCGGCCACTGGCCGCTCAACGACCCCGCCGGCAGCACCACCGCGGCCGACACCACCAACCAGCACCCCGGCCAGATCACCGGCACCGTCACCTTCGGCCAGGCCACCGTCGGCACCACCACCGGCAACGTCGCGACGTTCACCGGCAACGGATCGATCACCGCGCCGGGCGCGAACATCGACACCGGCAACTCCTTCACCGTCAGTGCCTGGATCAAGCCCGACGCCGCCCAGGGCGTGTCCCTGAGCTCCGACGGCGCCAACACCAGTGGGTTCATCGTGTGGCCCGATTCCGACGGCCGCTGGTACTTCGGCTTGAGCACCACCGACTCCGGCTGGAGCTACGACCTCACCAACCTCGGCGTGACGTCCGCGGGGTTCTACCGAATCGGACGCTGGGACAAGATCACCGCCAGCTACAACGCGAGCAGCGGCATCATGTCCCTCTACGTCAACGGCGCCCTCGCCTCCACCGGCTACCACACGCAGAAGTCCGGCATCAACGGGCCGCTGACCCTCGGC